>NZ_FNTF01000002.1:3402500-4602500 GCF_900105495.1 Pseudomonas frederiksbergensis
ATGCGGTAGAGGAGCGTTCTGTAAGCCTGTGAAGGTGAGTTGAGAAGCTTGCTGGAGGTATCAGAAGTGCGAATGCTGACATGAGTAACGACAATGGGTGTGAAAAACACCCACGCCGAAAGACCAAGGTTTCCTGCGCAACGTTAATCGACGCAGGGTTAGTCGGTCCCTAAGGCGAGGCTGAAAAGCGTAGTCGATGGAAAACAGGTTAATATTCCTGTACTTCTGGTTATTGCGATGGAGGGACGGAGAAGGCTAGGCCAGCTTGGCGTTGGTTGTCCAAGTTTAAGGTGGTAGGCTGGAATCTTAGGTAAATCCGGGATTCCAAGGCCGAGAGCTGATGACGAGTGTTCTTTTAGAACACGAAGTGGTTGATGCCATGCTTCCAAGAAAAGCTTCTAAGCTTCAGGTAACCAGGAACCGTACCCCAAACCGACACAGGTGGTTGGGTAGAGAATACCAAGGCGCTTGAGAGAACTCGGGTGAAGGAACTAGGCAAAATGGCACCGTAACTTCGGGAGAAGGTGCGCCGGTGAGGGTGAAGCATTTACTGCGTAAGCCCATGCCGGTCGAAGATACCAGGCCGCTGCGACTGTTTATTAAAAACACAGCACTCTGCAAACACGAAAGTGGACGTATAGGGTGTGACGCCTGCCCGGTGCCGGAAGGTTAATTGATGGGGTTAGCTAACGCGAAGCTCTTGATCGAAGCCCCGGTAAACGGCGGCCGTAACTATAACGGTCCTAAGGTAGCGAAATTCCTTGTCGGGTAAGTTCCGACCTGCACGAATGGCGTAACGATGGCGGCGCTGTCTCCACCCGAGACTCAGTGAAATTGAAATCGCTGTGAAGATGCAGTGTATCCGCGGCTAGACGGAAAGACCCCGTGAACCTTTACTATAGCTTTGCACTGGACTTTGAATTTGCTTGTGTAGGATAGGTGGGAGGCTTTGAAGCGTGGACGCCAGTTCGCGTGGAGCCAACCTTGAAATACCACCCTGGCAACTTTGAGGTTCTAACTCAGGTCCGTTATCCGGATCGAGGACAGTGTATGGTGGGTAGTTTGACTGGGGCGGTCTCCTCCTAAAGAGTAACGGAGGAGTACGAAGGTGCGCTCAGACCGGTCGGAAATCGGTCGTAGAGTATAAAGGCAAAAGCGCGCTTGACTGCGAGACAGACACGTCGAGCAGGTACGAAAGTAGGTCTTAGTGATCCGGTGGTTCTGTATGGAAGGGCCATCGCTCAACGGATAAAAGGTACTCCGGGGATAACAGGCTGATACCGCCCAAGAGTTCATATCGACGGCGGTGTTTGGCACCTCGATGTCGGCTCATCACATCCTGGGGCTGAAGCCGGTCCCAAGGGTATGGCTGTTCGCCATTTAAAGTGGTACGCGAGCTGGGTTTAGAACGTCGTGAGACAGTTCGGTCCCTATCTGCCGTGGACGTTTGAGATTTGAGAGGGGCTGCTCCTAGTACGAGAGGACCGGAGTGGACGAACCTCTGGTGTTCCGGTTGTCACGCCAGTGGCATTGCCGGGTAGCTATGTTCGGAATAGATAACCGCTGAAAGCATCTAAGCGGGAAACTAGCCTCAAGATGAGATCTCACTGGGACCTTGAGTCCCCTGAAGGGCCGTCGAAGACTACGACGTTGATAGGTTGGGTGTGTAAGCGCTGTGAGGCGTTGAGCTAACCAATACTAATTGCCCGTGAGGCTTGACCATATAACACCCAAGCAATTTGCATGCTTCGAGCTGAAAGGCAAAGGGCACCAGATTGCGGTGTGTGAAGACGAAACGAACCGAAAGTTCGAGATACTCACAAAACACCTGGCTATCACATACCCATTCGCTGGAGCGTGAACCTGCAAAGGCCCACGACCTGGCTACCGAATTTCTTGACGACCATAGAGCATTGGAACCACCTGATCCCATCCCGAACTCAGCAGTGAAACGATGCATCGCCGATGGTAGTGTGGGGTTTCCCCATGTGAGAGTAGGTCATCGTCAAGATCAAATTCCGAAACCCCTATCTGCGTATGCAGGTAGGGGTTTTGTTTTGTCCGCAGGAAAATGCGAACGGACATCGCCGGTACTTGATCGCATGCCGGCAGTTGCCAAGAAGCCCAACCTTTTCAGGTTGGGCTTTTTCAGGTCTGAAAAAGTGAATTCACTGATCCTTTTCGCAGTTCACCATCCACGACACACCAAATCGATCAACCAACATGCCGAACCGAGCCGCCCAGAACGTGGTTTCCAGTGGCATTTCAACCTTGCCACCGTCCGACAATGCAGAGAACACCCGTTCAGCCTCCGCAATGCTGTCGACATTCAGTGAAACCGAACAGCCGCTCATTTCGTCAGTAGGGCGATCAGGTGTTGTGTCTGAGCCCATGAGCGCCTGATCGCCCACTAGCAAGCGGGTGTGGATGATCAGGTTGTGGTAGTCCGCCGGAAAGTGTTCGCGCGCGGGGCTTTCACCGAAGGTCATCATGACTTCGATCTGGCCTGGCAGGTTTTGGGCATAGAAGGTGAAGGCGGCTTTGCAGTCGCCGTTGAAGATCAGGTAGGGATTGATTTTCATGCTTTGCTCCCGTTAACGAGTAAGCGGAGGGAGGCTGAATTCACCTCCGGCTCCGCAGTGATTGGGTTCCCATTAGCAAAGCGTTAGAGGTGGTGACTGGCAGGAATTGTTTAGATGTTTTTTCTATTGAAACAGCATGGCTTATGGCTTCCGATGCCTATGTCGATCCGCGGTCACTGGGGAAATCGTCCTGGACTCAAGCTGCTGCGCGTGGAGCCGAGGGACGCAGCAAACGTTCGATGGCTCCACTCACAAGACTCTCCAACAGCTCAACGTGCTCTCGCTCGTCCAGAGAATGTTGCGCCAACCATCCGGGCGCACCGTTGAGTAAGTTTGCGATTGCATGTCCGGCGGCCAGCAGACCCTGTTCACTGAAGCGGGACCGGGCGCCGAGCATCAGCAGCAATTTGCGCTGGTATTGTTCGCGCAGTTGCCGAACCCGTTCCTGTTGCTCTTCATTCAGGCAGCCGCTGTCACGCTCTGCCAGACGAAAATGCCAAGGCATTTCCTGATGCAGGTTCAAATGCGCTCGGATAAGAGCCTGGAGTTTGTCACGTTTTGCCGGCGCCTTTTGCTCGATCCTCCCCAAGGTTGCCAACAGCTCTTCGTAGAACTCTTCGATCAGGTCGAGCAGCAAGTGCTGTTTGCTGGGGTAATGGTGATACAACGAGCCGGGAGCGAGTCCCAGGCAGGTCGCGAGCTCGCGCATGCCGACCTGTCCGAAACCTTTGCAGGCGAACAGCTCCAACACCTTGTCCCGGTACTCGGCAAAGCGCGAGCAACGCTCAGGCATAGGCATGGAAGCCACGCCCCGTTTTGCGCCCCAGGTAACCGGCGGCAACCATTTCCTTGAGCAGTGGAGCAGGACGGTACTTGCTATCGTTGAAGCCGTCGTAGAAGGCTTCGAGGATCGCCAGCACGGTGTCCAGGCCAATCAGGTCCGCCAATGCCAGTGGCCCGATCGGCTGATTGCAGCCCAGGCGCATGCCGGCGTCGATATCTTCGGCGCTGGCCAGGCCTTCCTGAAACACCAGGATCGCTTCGTTGATCATCGGCACCAGAATCCGGTTGACCACGAAACCCGGACGGTTGCCCGCGGTGATCGCGGTTTTGCCGAGCGTGGTCGCCATGTCCAGCGCCAGGGCGTGGGTGGTATCGCTGGTTTGCAAACCGCGAATCACCTCGATCAGGCCCATCACCGGCACCGGGTTGAAGAAGTGCAGACCGATGAAGCGCTCAGGCTGGCTCACGCTGGCAGCGAGTTGGGTGATGGACAGCGAAGACGTGTTGGAGGCAATCACGCAATCGTCGCTGACCTGCGCGGCGATCTGTTGCAGCACACGCAGTTTCAGCTCGAGATTTTCGGTCGCGGCTTCGATCACCAGTTGCACGTTCTGCAGGTTGCTGTAGTCGGTGCTGGTGCGGATCTTGTCGAGGGCGGCGAGTTTTTGCTCTTGCGTCAGCGTTTCCTTGGCGATCTGTCGATCAAGGTTTTTACCGACGGTTGCGACGGCCTTTTGCAGGGCGCTCTCGGAGATGTCGAGCAAGGTCACGTTAAAACCGGCCAAGGCACAGACTTGCGCAATGCCATTGCCCATGGTGCCTGCGCCGATCACGCCAATGTTTTGCAGATTCATGTCCTGTCCTTCCGATCAAATCCCGCGATACCTTGGCCGCCGTAGTGGCCGAAGGCGTACTATTGGCCGCGAGTCTAGAGCCGGCAGGGCGGTTGTCCTATGCCGAAACTGTTCAACGGCACTGGTGTTTTTTGCCATTCGGGTGATGGGGAGAGAAGCGTTCACATGCGGGAAAAGGACTCGGTTTCCGCCTACTTCGTGCAGGCAATGATCCATGGGCTGGGAAACAATCCGCAACGTCAGAGGGCTGCGCTTGAACAGGCCGGCATCGATCCGGCGTTGATTGCGCAGCCTACCGCGCGCGTACCGGCGAGTGCGTTTGCCGCGTTGTGGCTGATTCAGATCCGCGAGCTCAACGATGAGTTCTTCGGGCTCGACTCCCATGGCATGCCGCCGGGCGGTTTCGCCCTGATCTGCCGGGCATTGATTCAGGAACCTGACCTGCACAGAGCCATGCGCCAGTGCCTGGCCAACTTCGCGCTGTTCCTCCACGACTTTCGCGGCACGCTGACGGTGCGCGGAAAACGTGCGGTGATCAGCTTGCAAAACCACTCACCAAACAGCGACGTCAGTCGTTTGGGCGAGGAGACGTTTCTGGTGTTGATGATCAGTCTGCTCTGCTGGCTGGGGGGGCGGCGCATCCCTATTGATCGCGCAGATTTTCGCCATGAGCGTGTGTCGCTCAGCGATGACCGTTTACTCTGGGGACCGAACCTTACCTTTGGTGCCGAGCGCACCGAAATCGAATTCGCCAGTCATTATCTGCGTCTGCCGGTGGTCCAGGATCTGGCCTCACTGAAAGTGTTTTTGCGCACCGCGCCACAATGGCTGGTGATCCGTTTTCGTAATCAGCACGGACTGGCGTCGCAGGTCCATCAGCGCCTGCGTAACAGTCATTACAGCCAATGGCCGACCTTGCAGGCCTTCGCCCAGGAGCAACACCTGAGCCCCAGCACCTTTCGCCGAAAACTGGAGCGAGAAGGGTGTTCGTATCAAGAGATCAAGGATGAGGTACGACGTGGTGTTGCGTTTGAGCAACTGCGTCAGAGCAAGGCGAGTATCAGCGATATTGCCGAACAGCTTGGCTTTCAGGAGCCAAGCGCGTTTCACCGGGCGTTCAAGAAGTGGACGGGGGAAAGTCCCGGACGGTATCGGGCCCGGTATCAGGGGGAGCTCACTGAGTGAACCCTGTTCTTGATCGTTTCACTTCCTTACTCGACCAGGCGAGACGCGCCTTGCTGCTGGTCTGGGCAACGTCTCGCGGACTGTTTCTGGGGTTGGTACTGGCGACATTGATCGCCGGTGTGCTTCCCGCGCTGGCCGCTTGGTTAGGCCAACGCATTGTCGATGCTGTCGTCACCGCTATGCAGTTGCACGCACAACAGGGCAGTGCGCCGTTGTGGCCGGTCGTGCGTTATGTGCTGTTTGAAGCGGGCGTGCTCGCGTTGCTGTCCGGGACTCAACGGGCGCTGTCGGTTCAGCAATCGCTGTTGCGGGTGCAGTTGGGACAGAAGGTCAACACGATGATTCTGGAGAAGGCCCAGACGTTATCGCTGGTGCAGTTCGAAAACTCCGAGTTCTACGACAAGTTGGTTCGGGTGCGCCGTGAAGCCTCGACCCGGCCGTTGGCGTTGGTGATGAAGTCGTTGGGGCTGATCCAGAATCTGATCGTCTTGATCAGCTTCGGTGTGTTGCTGGTGCATTTTTCGCCTTGGGCTCTGGTGCTGCTGGTTATTGGCGCGTTGCCGGTGTTCTTCGCCGAAGCGCATTTTTCCGGCGATGCTTTCAGACTGTTCACTCGTCGTGCGCCGGAGAGTCGACAACAGAATTACATCGAGACGCTGCTTTCCCATGAGGGCTACATCAAAGAGGTCAAACTGTTCGGTTTCGCGCCGCTGTTGTTGCAACGTTATCGCGACACGTTCGCACGGCTTTATGCCGAAGACCGGCGCCTGACGCTACGTCGGGATGGCTGGGGGTTTGTCCTCGGTCTACTGGGCACCGGCGCATTTTATCTGGCCTATGCCTGGGTCGTAATCGATACCGTCCACGGCAACATCAGCCTCGGGCAGATGACTATGTACCTGGTGTTGTTCAAGCAGGGACAGACGGCAGTCAGCAGCAGCTTGAGTGCCATCAGCGGTCTCTACGAGGATGGCCTTTACCTCTCCAGTCTTTATGAATACCTGGCTGAACCAGTTGTGGCGGATACCGGCAACCTCACCATGGGCGCCGTGCCCGGTGATGGCCTGCGTTTCGAAAACGTCGGTTTCCGTTATCCGGGCGCCAGTCGCGCCGCGCTGGAAGGCATCGATCTACACCTTGTGCCCGGCCACAGTGTGGCGTTGGTGGGGGAGAACGGCTCGGGCAAGACCACGCTGATCAAATTGCTGACGCGGCTGTACCGTCCTGATCAGGGCCGCATCCTGCTGGACGGCAGCGATCTGCAAGCGTGGGAAGAGGACGCGCTGCGGCGGCGTATCGGGGTGATTTTTCAGGACTACATCCGCTACCAATTCTCTGTCGGTGAGAATATCGGTGTCGGTGATACCCTGGCGTTCAGCGATGAACAGCGCTGGCAGGAGGCCGCCGTCGCGGGCATGGCCGCACCCTTTATCGAGGGGCTGGATCGAGGGTATGCCACGCAATTGGGGCGGTGGTTCGCCGGGGGCCAGGAGCTGTCCGGCGGGCAATGGCAGAAGATCGCGTTGTCGCGCGCCTACATGCGGCGCAACGCCGATATCCTGATTCTGGATGAGCCCACCTCTGCCCTTGACCCGGCAGCGGAAGCCGCGGTATTCGAGCATTTCAGTGAGCACACTGAAGGCCGGATGACGTTGTTGATCTCTCACCGGTTTTCCAGTGTGCGCAATGCGGATCACATCATCGTGCTGGACCAGGGAGCGATCCTTGAACGGGGCGATCACGACAGCCTGGTGGCTGCGGGCGGACGCTATGCGCAGTTGTTTGATTTGCAGGCGCGCGGTTACCGATAGACCTCAAGACTCCTGAGAAACCCGATCCACGCCCGGCCCGGCAACCTGGGATGGTTTTGTTTTGATCAAGCCGTCGAGCGCCTGGCGATACTGGGTACCGCCCCGGCTCATGCTGTTGTTGTGCGTACCACCGGGCACCAATAACAGGTGTTTGGGTTCGTTGGCGGCATTGAACAACTGCTGGCTGAATCGCGATGGCATGAACGGGTCGGCCAGGCCATGGACCACCAGCAACGGCACGTTGATGTCGACGATCTTGTCGATGCCTACGGCGTGCCGCTGCCGGGTTCGGCGTTTGAGGGGCATGATCTGGTGGTGTATCAACCGTATTTGCAAGGCAACAAAGACATGACGCAGGTCTCGGAACCGCTGGGCTGCGGGCGCATTGTTTCGAGCCTGAGTCTGCTGGTGCGCCGATTCATTGCTGCGGGGATCGGGCTCGGGGAAATTCCGGTGTACAGGGGGGAGAGGGACGGCCTGGTCAGGTTGTGGCCGGAGCGCACGCGACTGGTGCCGTATGACCTGCTGCTGGTGACCCACGCAGACCTGCGGCACACAGCCAGAGTCCGTGTAGTGATTGATGAAATTGTCGCGGTGTTTTCTGGCACCGGCGAATAAAACGCAAAACCCAGTAGCAGCTGGCGAAGCCTGCGTCCGGCTGCGTAGCAGTCGTAAATCCAGCGAACGCGGTGTGTCATAAAGACCACAGCGTCTGATTTCACGGCTGCTTCGCAGCCGGACGCAGGCTTCGCCAGCTGCTACAGGGATCGCGGGTGACCGTTATGGCATGTCCGGCAGTTCTTGAGGGCGCAGATCGAACACCAGCACTTCGGCATCGACGCCGTTGCACAAGGTCAGCACCTGTTCATCGCGAACCCGCACGCCATCGCCTTCCTGCAACGGCACTCCGTTGAGCTCGACATTGCCACGGGCCACGTGCACATAGGCGTAGCGGTTCGTGGCCAATTCCAGAGCAGCGCTTTCCTTACCGTCGATCAGCGCGGCATACACCCGTGCATCCTGACGCACCTTCAGCGAGCCATTCGCCCCGTCGGGGGAGATGATCAGTTGCAGACGGCCGCGTTTCTTCTGCGTGCTGAAATGCTCTTGCTGATAACGCGGTTTGGCGCCGCTGACGTCTGGCACGATCCAGATTTGCAGGAAGTGCACCGGCCGGGTGGCCGAGTGGTTGAATTCGCTGTGCGCCACGCCGCTGCCGGCGCTCATCAACTGCACATCACCGGGGCGGATCACCGAGCCGGTGCCCAGGGTGTCTTTGTGTTCCAAAGCGCCTTCAAGCACATAAGAGAAAATCTCCATGTCGCGGTGTGGGTGCTGGCCGAAACCTTTACCGGCGGCAACCCGGTCATCGTTGATCACCAGCAGGTCGGAAAAACCCTGCTCTTTCGGGTTGCGATAGTTGGCGAAGGAAAAGGTATGGAACGACTTCAACCAACCGTGATTGGCCGTGCCGCGATCCGAAGCTTTGCGAAGGGTCAGCATGATGAAATCTCCTATGGGGACGTTGATTCGTCCGAGTAAGGAGAAGGTTAATGGTTACTCGTTGGTGCAATAAGTAGGTGAAAATTGAAATACTGTCCCTTTTAGGTTGACAGTTATCAAGAGGCGATGACGGATTCTTCTCCGGCGTTGAATGCCATATTTGGCCATAATGCGCAGCATCCTTCTGATACCGACACCAAACCCTGGGGTGGTGTTTGGCAGATGGATTTTCTTTTGACTTCAGTGATTTTGAACCCATGAAAACCGTGGCTATGGTGTTGTTTCCGGACTTTCTCCTGCTGGACATGGCAGGCCCGATGGAGGTGTTTTCCATCGCCAATCGATATCTGGCTCCGAATGATCGTTACGAACTGTCGACCATCGGCACCGAGCATGGCGCACTGCGTGCCTCAAACGGCGTCAGCGTCCAGGCCGATTTGCACATCGATCAGGCCGATCACGCGTATGACCTGTTGCTGGTGCCGGGCGGTCCGGGTGCCTACAACGAAAAACATCCACCGTTGTTGTGTTGGCTCAAAGCCGCGGTCGGTCGCGCCGAGCGATACGGCTCGATCTGCACCGGCGCGTTCGTGCTGGGCCATGCCGGTTTGCTGGATGGATATCGCGTGACCACCCACTGGCATTACACCGAACGACTGATCAAAGGCTTCCCGAAGGCTACCGTCGAGACCGATCAGATTTACGTGCAAGACCGCAACCTCATCACCTCCGGCGGCGTCACTGCCGGCATTGACCTGGCGCTGTCGGTGGTCGCCGAAGACCACGGCAAGAAAGTTGCCCAGGACGTCGCCAAGGTATTGCTGGTGGTCATGAAACGCCAGGGAGGGCAGGCGCAATTCAGCCCGTTGATGGCCGCTGTCGCACCACAGGAAACGCCGATCACTCGCGTGCAGAACCATGTGCTCGAACATATCGATGAAGCATTCAGCATCGAACGCATGGCCAGCCTCGCGAACATGAGTGCGCGGCACTTCGCCCGGATGTTTGCTCGGGAAGTGAACATGACGCCCATGGAATTTCTGCAAAGTGCGCGTATCGACAGCGCCAGGAATCTGCTGGAAACCAGCGACTTGCCGCTCAAGACAGTGGCGTTCAAAAGTGGCTTCGGCAGCGTGCGGCACATGCGTTTCCTGTTCAGTGAAAAGCTTGGTTTGACGCCGACCCAATACCGCGAACAGTTCAGCTAGAGCCTTCTTGTCCGTTATGCGCACCGTGATGGCTGTGACGCTCCCACCGTGGCAGTTGTACCGTCACTGATGCCTGCCAAGATAGCCTGAACGCTTTGCGACGGAGGTGCGGGAGCCTGGAAGGCGGGTGCAAGTGATGGTGCTGCACTGTGAGCCGGGCCAGGTTTCAGCACGTGAATGTGCATGAACAGCCTCAGAGATTTAAACAGCGATGCGGTGCTGCGATTCGGCCCCTATGCATTCCACCTGCGGCAACGGCTGATCCTTGAAGGCGATCGACCGCTGCGCATGGGCGGTCGTGCACTGGATATCCTCCAGGTGCTGGTCGAGCGCGCCGGTAACGTGGTCAACAAGGACGAACTGATTGCCCGCGTCTGGCCGACGTCGGTGGTCGAGGAAATCAACCTGCGCGTGCACATTGCAGCCCTGCGTCGGGCGCTTGGCGACGGGCAGAATGGCCAGCGCTACATCATCAACATTCCCCAGCGCGGCTACAGTTTTATCGCCCCGGTGCACCATGCATCCGTGGGCACGGGACTCTTGATCGATACCGTGCAAAAAAATCAGCACAACCTTCCTGCGCGGCTCACGCCGGTGATCGGTCGAGATTCGCTGGTCGGCAGTCTGGTCCGGCAGTTGCCGATCCGGCGTCTCATGACGCTGGTTGGCCCCGGTGGCGTCGGCAAAACCACCGTGGCGTTGCGTGTCGCCGAACTGCTGTTGCAGCACTATGAAGAGGGTGTGTGGCTGGTTGATTTCGCGGCGATCGATGATCCCGCGCGAGTGGTCGATCATCTGATCCAGACCCTTGAACGGGAGATCGGCACGACGCTGGAGGTGCTGGCAAACTGGCACGCGTTGCTGGTGCTGGACAACTGCGAACACCTGCTGGAACGCTGTCGAACCCTGGTCGAGGATTTGCTGGTGTCGGCGCCTCGGCTGTCCATTCTGGTGACCAGCCGCGAGCCTTTGCAGGCAGCAGGGGAAACGGTTCAGCGTGTGCCGTCTCTGGCGGTGCCGCCCGCGTCGGCGTTGCACAGTGTCGCCCAAGCCATGGGGTATTCGGCAGTGCAGCTGTTCGTCAGTCGTGCCCGAACCCGTCAACAAGGGTTTGCCTTGCGCGAACAAGACCTCAAGGCGGTCCGTGAAATCTGTCGGCGGCTCGACGGTTTGCCACTGGCCATTGAACTGGCTGCGGTGCGGATCCATGCGCTGGCGTTGGTCGGTTTGCAAGCTCAGCTGGATAACTGTCTTCAGTTGCTGACTCAAGGTCTGCGCACGGCGGTGCCCCGACATCAGACGCTCAAAGCTGCCCTGGACTGGAGCTATGAACGGCTGAGCCTGCCGGAACAAACCGTGTTGCAGCGCCTGTCGGTGTTCAAAATGTCCTTCACTCTCGATGCCGCGATTGGCGTGTGCAGTTGCGTGGAGATGAAGCCCGATCAACTGGCGGCACTGGTGACGCGATTGGTCGCCAAATCGTTGCTCTCGATGGATCAGGTCAACGGCACGACCCGTTATCGCTTTCTCAACACCACGCGTACCTATGCTCTTGAGAAGCTCGAACACAGCGGCCACCTGCGAGTGTTTGAGAGGCGCCATTCGCATTACATCAGCCGGGCGCGCTGGGTCTCAGGCGTGCAGTTGCCCATGGAGCTCGTCGAGTAATCGACGGACTTTGCTCAAGTCCGGTGTAGAAAATCCCTCGGTGAACCGATTGTAGATCGGTGCCAGCAGCTCATGAGCTTGCTGATACAGGCCTCGACGCTGCCAAAGTTGCGCCAGTGAGGTGGCGCTGCGCAGTTCCCAAGCCAGGGCACCCTGATGTTTCGCCACGCTTGATGCCCTGATCAGCAGTGCCTCGGCCGCTTCGGTTTTCAGAGGACAACCCTCGGCCAGCAGTGCATCAGCCCGGGCCCGTAGAACTTCCGCCGTGCTCCAGCCGGCCGTACCGGTGTCGGCGCGTTGCACCAGGGCATCATCGACGAAACTGCCATCCAGCGTGACCATGATGTCCTTGATCAGCCCCTGGCCCGGCTGAAGCGGCAAGTGTGCCTCGGCGCGGTCGATCACCTGCGCATAGTGTCGGGCCCAGGTGTAGAACAGCAGTACCGAGTGTTTCTGTGCTTGTTCCAGCAGCAGGTGCAAGAGTTCACGAGCCGTACGGGTATCGCCGTTGTAGTGAGCGATCAGGCAACCGGCCAGCGCCAGGGTGTAGCAGATGGACGTGCCGTGGTTGATCTGGGTTGCAATGTCCAGCGCTTGCCGGGCGGTGCGCCAGGCTTGTTCCGGTTGCCCTTGCAACCAGAGGATGCGCGCCAGAATCGTCAGGGCGGCGACGCTCTGGTCGTAGTGCACGCCAAAACCGTAGGTGAAGCGGTTGAGGTGGCCACTCTGGGCCATGCGCTGAAGCACCTGCTCTGCGTTCCGCCGGGCCTGCGGCTGGTCCCCGGCAAAGTGCAACGCCAGCACCCGCAAGCGATGCATGCTGAGGGACAACACCGCATCGCCGTGCAGCCCCAGCCGATCGAATTGCCGGCTCTGTTCCAGAGCCATTTGATAGTTGGCGCAACAGAGGTTGACCGCCATGTGCCCGGACACCGCCCGCAACTGACCGGCCAAATCATCGCAATGTTCGGCCAGGATTCTGGCACTGACGAATGCCTCGATGGTTTCTTTTGTGCCGACCTGAGTGTGATAACAGGCGCTGCCAAGGGCGAGATGCAAGGCTATTTTCAGCTGTGGACAGGGATCGGACGTTGCATCGAGCAGCGCCAGCGCCCGGCCCACGTACAAGCCGTGCTCCTTGAGCAGCGACAGTTCCTGCCAAAGCGGGGTGGAAGCTGCCGTCAGGCGGATTGCCAGTGCCCGCGGTCCTTGCGCGTTAAAACACCAGTCGAGGGCCGAACGAATATCTTCCAGAGCACGGGCATAACGCTCGATCCACACGCCTGTCTGGATCAGCTCCCAGTCGTGCTGGGCCTGATTCATCACCGCCAGACAGCGCTTGGCGTGACGTTCCCGGGTATCGGGCAGTTCGGCGGCCTGGTCAAGTTTCTCCAGGGCATAGCTGCGGGTGGTGTCGAGCAATCGGTAGAACACCTCTTCGTCACCCACCTCCACGTTCAGCAGCGATTTGGCCACCAGTTGCGTGATCGAGCCAAACACTGCTTGCGGTTCGATGTGTTCGCCGACGATCACCGCCGCCGCCGATTCCAGGGTGAACCCGCCTCTGAACACACCCAGTCGGCGCAGGCAGGCTTGTTCGCAGGCATTTAGCAGCTCGAAGCTCCAGTCCAGTGTGGCGCGCAGGGTTTGGTGTCGGCCCAGCGTAGTCTGACAACCCTGGGTGAGCAGGCGAAAACTGCCTTGGAGTTGGGTCAGTAATCCGCTCAATCCGAGGCTGCTGACTTGTGTGGCCGCCAATTCGATCGCGAACGGAATACCGTCCAGACGCCGGCAGATTTCAATTGCCAGCGGTAGTTCGTTATCGGTCAGTTCGAAGCTGTCGTGGCTGGCCATCGCCCGTTCGACGAACAACTGCAGGGCGGAAAAGGTCAAGGCCTGAGCGCGGTCTGGCACGGCAATGGGGGGAGGGCAGTCCAGCGACTCCAGGTGCTGGACACATTCACCTTCGGCCCGCAGGCTCTCACGACTGGTGGCCAGAATGTGCACCTCTGGCGCGGCGCGCAGGAGGCTCTCGCTCAGCAATGCGATGGCGTCGACCAGGTGTTCGCAATTGTCGATCACCAGCAGCATCTGCCGGTCGCGCAAAAATGCGGCGAGGCCGCTCATCGGCTCAGCGTCGTGCAAAGACAGTTCGAGCAATGTCGCCAGGTGAACGGTGATCATCGACGGATCATTGATCGGCGCCAGGTCCAGCAGGCGAATGCCATCCCGGTAGCGCCCGATCAGTTGTTCGGCGACACGCAGGGCCACGGTGGTTTTGCCGATCCCGCCGGGGCCGACCAGGGTAATGAAACGCTGGCGCGACAGCTGGACCACCAGGCTATCGACGAGAGACTGGCGGCCGATCATGCGGGTTCGACGAACGGGCAGGTTGTGGCCACTCGGCGCGGGCGCTTCTCTCTCCGGAGGGTGCTCGATGTGCTCCAGAGAATATGGCGCCACAAAGCTGTACCCACGCTGCGCCACAGTGATGATGTAACGCTGGCCGGCCTGGCCGTCACCGAGGGCCTTGCGCAAGGCCGCCATGTGCACCCGCAGGTTGATGTCTTCCACTATGTTTTTCGGCCAGACCCTGGCGATCAGCGTTTGTTTGCTGACCACATTCCCGGCGTGTTCCAAAAGGATCAACAGAATGTCCATGGCGCGTCGACCCAGGCGCAGGGGCTGGTCGGCCTCCATGACCAGACGTTGTCCGGGATAGATCCGGTAGGGGCCGAAATGGATGGCTTGGTCGGGGGGAAGGCTCAACGTGTCACTCCTGCTTGCAGCCGTCTGATACGCGGCTTTCGAGCATATTCGTCAGGTTTTTACGGCAACGCAATGCGCTGGCCGGATGACGCTGCGCTGTCCGCCAGGACTGCTGGTTTCCCGCCCTTGTTCATGAGTTCCGCAAATATTGGGCGAGACAGTCTTGAAGGTATCGCTGAGGCTTTTGGCGCGCCAGGGAAAATTAACAACGTTTAACTCGTCCTGCGTCCCGTCTACGCCCAAAACTCCATAGCAGGGACTAAACATGTCATGAGGACGCCGGAATGAGCAACGTGGAGGTCTATCACAGTGGCTCCCGGCACACCCGTTTCATGACCGAAGCCGTGACCCCTAACGCCCACTGCCCCCCAAAGACCGCTGTCCATCTGGGCGAACGAGTGGCGCGGCTGGCTGAACGCATGAGCCACTCAACGGTTTGATCCCCCAACACTCACTAAGGAGACAATGCATGAGCACGTTCACGACCCGAGACGGCACCGAGATTTATTACAAGGACTGGGGCACCGGTCAGCCTATTGTCTTCAGCCATGGCTGGCCGTTGAACGCCGACAGCTGGGAATCGCAGATGATCTTCCTGGCCGCCCAAGGCTACCGGGTGATCGCCCATGATCGCCGCGGTCATGGCCGCTCCAGCCAGCCGTGGAGCGGCAACGACATGGACACCTACGCCGATGATCTGGCGCAGTTGATCGAGTTGCTGGACCTCAAAGATGCCGTGCTGTTCGGCTTCTCCACCGGCGGCGGTGAAGTGGCGCGCTACATTGGTCGCCACGGTACCGAACGCGTGGCCAAGGCCGGGCTGATTTCTTCGGTGCCGCCGCTGATGCTCAAGACTGAAGCCAACCCTGGCGGCCTGCCGATCGAGGTGTTTGACGGCATTCGTCAGGCGTCCCTGGCCGACCGTTCGCAGCTCTACATCGACCTCGCCAGCGGTCCGTTCTTCGGCTTCAACAAACCGGACGCCAAGCCATCCCAGGGCATGATCGACTGGTTCTGGATGCAAGGCATGACCTCCGGCCACAAGAACGCTTATGACTGCATCAAGGCATTCTCCGAAACCGACTTCACCGAAGACCTGAAGAAGTTCGACATTCCGACGCTGGTGGTGCATGGCGATGCTGACCAGGTGGTGCCGATCGAAGCGTCGGGCATTGCGTCTGCAAAACTGGTGAAAGGATCTACGTTGAAGATCTACCCCGGCGCGCCTCATGGCTTGACTGATACCCACAAGGATCAGCTCAACGCCGATCTGCTGGCGTTTTTGAAGGACTAAGCGTTAATCCCTGGCCCCCCGATCCTGCCATGGAAGCTTTGTAGCAGCTGTCGAGCTCCGGCGAGGCTGCGTTCGGCTGCGAAGCAGTCGCAAAATGCGAGCGCGCCGCCTGCCTGAAAACACCGGGGGGCTGAGTTCACGACTGCTTCGCAGCCGAACGCAGCCTCGCCGGGGCTCGACAGCTGCTACAAGAAATGTGTTAGCGGGTTTGTTGCGCGTGAAGTTGAGCGGTGCAGGCGGGACGGTGAGCCAGGGAGCGCACGGTGCGGCAACGCCACGCAAATGGAGTGATGCCTTCATTGCGAGTGAAGATGTGGCAGAAATGTGCCTGATCGCAGAAGCCGCATTCGAGACTGATTTGCGTCAGCGTCAGGTCGGTGCTCTGGATCATTTGCTTGGCGCGGGCGATGCGCTGGTTGCGAATCCAGTCTTGAGGCGAGAGCCCGGTGCTGCACTTGAACGCGCGGGAGAAATGACTGCGTGAAAGAGCACAGGCGCGGGCCAGTTCGGTCACTTCCACGGTCTCACCAAGGCGCTCGAGAATCAGTTGCTTGACCAGGCTTTCGCGCCAAGGAGTCAGGCCGCCGGTCGTTTTCTTTCGCGTTTCAGTGGTCGTCTCGCGGGTGACGTTTTGCTGTGAGCGGGCCATGACAAATGTCCGTGTCGGTGAGCTTCATTTTTGGCCGCAGGGTTCTGGCAGGCGAGTTAAACGTTGTTAATTCCGTCGGTGTGCGGGGGTAACCAACAGCACGGACTCAGCACATTGCTGCAATTTCTGCAGATGCGAACCGTGCAAAATCGACGTTATCTGGTGGTTTTCGCCCCAGCGCCAAGTGCCTGGCTGAACACACAAGGAAATCTGCCTGTGAACCGTAACGATCTGCGCCGCGTCGACATGAACCTGTTGGTGATTTTCGAAGCGTTGATGTTTGAAAAGAACCTCACCCGTGTTGCCGAAAAACTGTTCATGGGGCAGCCAGCGGTGAGTGCGGCGCTGGGGCGGTTACGGGACCTGTTCGACGATCCGCTACTGTTGCGCAACGGCCGCGGGATGGAGCCGACAGGGCGGGCACTGGCGATTCTCAAGGAGCTGCAGCCGGCGATGGATGTGATTTCCGGGGCAGTGAGCCGAGCTAAAGAATTCGACCCCGCTACAAGCTGCGATGTGTTTCGCATCGGGCTGTCGGACGACGCCGAGTTTGGCTTGTTTCCGCCATTGTTGAGCCAGCTCCGGGAAGAGGCGCCAGGGATCATAGTGGTCGTTCGGCGGGCGAATTACCTGCTCATGCCGGCATTGCTGGCGTCTGGGGAGATTTCGGTAGGAGTGAGTTACACCACGGATCTGCCGGCCAATGCCAAACGCAAGACGTTGCGGGATATTCCATGCAAGGTGCTGCGAGGTGACAAGCGGCCGGGGACGCTGTCGCTGGATGAATACTGTGAACGACCCCATGCGATGGTGTCGTTTTCGGGGGATTTGAGCGGCAACATTGACCTTGATCTCGCGAAGATCGGACGAAGTCGGCGGGTGGTGTTGGGCGTTCCGCAGTTCAGTGGATTGCGGGCATTGCTGGCCGGGACCGAGATGATCGCCACCGTGCCGGATTACGCAGCGTGTGCGTTGGTCGAGGGGTGTGCGTTGCGGGCCGAAGCCCCGCCGTTTCCGATTGAAGCGGCGCAGCTTTCGATGGCCTGGAGCGGGGTGCATGACAACGATCCGGCGGAACGGTGGTTGCGGTCGCGGATCAGTGAGTTCATGTCCAGGCCTTTGCCTATTTCGGCTTGACCGTGGCGGTCTTCGGGCCGACCTGTTTATATCCTGATGTACCCAGTCCAACTGTGGGAGCGGGCTTGCTCGCGAAGGTGGCCTGATAGCCGACCTATTTCTTTGAGGTGTACATATCCATTTCTGCGGTAACGGCGGCTGGCGGTTTCGCCCTTACGGCGAGGCACTTTTTTCAAACGCCAAAAAAGTACCCAAAAAGGCTCGCCCCAAGCGTCCGGCCCCTCGCCTAGGCTCGGCGTTCCTTCGTTCCGGCATTCATCTGGGGGCATCGCCTCCGGTTGGCTTCGCTTCAACCTCCTCTCGATGTGTTCGACTTCGTCGAACGGCGCTGCGCGCCCCCCCCAGATGAACACCTCCACTCAACCTTCCGAAGGGGCGGGTAGATCAAGATCAAAAGCTGCAGGCGAGCTAACGCTCGGCCTGTTGAGTGGTGAAGGGCGAAAGGCGAACGGCGTACGCCGATCTTCTGTGGGAGCGAGCCTGCTCGCGATGGCGGCCTGACAGCCGACCAATCTCTTCCTGCCGAATCCAATCTCTGTGGGATCTGCGGTGGATCGTGTCGCCGGGCTCATCCACAAAAAGAGCACACACATCCAATTTTTTCCGACCTCACACCGGCACTATCAAACCAAGTCCGGGCGCATGAACACCGGTGGTTTTTTATTTGTGCAGGTAGCCCATGAACACGTCGCGATGGGATGAACGAGCCCAGGATTTCGGGCTGTTATTTTTGCGGGTCAGCGGTGGTTTGTTTCTGCTGTGGGTGCACGGTTTGCCGAAACTGCTTAACTACAACGCTCAACTGCAAGTCATCGAAGACCCTTTCCATCTGGGTGTGAACGCCACGCTGATGCTGGCGATTTTTGCCGAGGTGTTGTGCCCGCTGCTGATCATCGCCGGGGTGCTGGTGCGTCTGGCGTGTCTGCCGATTTTGGCGGTGTTGCTGATTGCGCTGCTGGTGGTGCATGCGCAATGGAGTCTTGATGAAGGGCAGTTCGGTTGGCTGTTGTTGATTCTGTTCACCAGCGTTCTTATCGCCGGGCCGGGACGGCTGGCGCTCAATGTTCGATTCGCCGGAGCTTTGCGTTATGCCTGAATCCAATCGTTTCGAGGAAGTCGTGACCCTGGTCATCAAGCACCGGATCAAGGCAGGTTTTGAAGCGCCGTACGAAGCCTGGTTGCGCAACATTGTCAGCATTGCCGGGCAGCAGGAAGGGCACTTGGGCGTCGATGTGATCCGCGGCAAGAGCGCCGGCCTCGACCTGTACACCTGCGTGCTGCGCTTTTGCTCCACCGAATCGATGCAGCGCTGGCTCGATTCACCGCAACGGCTGGAACTGGTCAACGAAGCCGCACCGATGCTCGCCGACGGCGACCAGACCGAGGTCAATCCGGTCAACGAATTCTGGTTCGCACCGCAAGCCGACGCCGCTTCGCCACCACCGCCGCGCTGGAAGCAGGCCGTGGTGACGTTGTTGGTGATTTTGCCGCACACCTTGCTGGTGCCGCTGATCTGGGGCCCGCTGCTGCAGCTCAATACCTTCCTGTCCAATTACGTGGTCGCGACGTTCCTGATCACGCTGACCATCGTCGTGTCGGTGGTGTACCTGTTCATGCCGATGGCGACGCGTTTGTTCGCGCCTTGGCTGTCCTCTTCCACTCAGCCCAAGGAAAAGTGATGAACGCCGATCTGATTTTGTTCAATGGCCAATTTCATACGGTTGACCGTGAAAACCCACGCGCCAGCGCCGTAGCGATCAGCAATGGTCGTTTCGTCGCGGTCGGCACCGACGCCGAAGCCATGGCCCTGCGCGGTTCGGGCACGCAGGTCATCGACCTCAAGGGGCGCTGTGTCATTCCCGGCCTCAACGACTCGCACTTGCACCTGATCCGCGGCGGTTTGAACTACAACCTCGAACTGCGCTGGGAAGGGGTGCCGTCGCTGGCCGATGCCCTGCGCATGCTCAAGGATCAGGCCGACCGCACGCCGACGCCGCAATGGGTGCGGGTGGTCGGTGGCTGGAACGAATTCCAGTTCGCTGAAAAGCGCATGCCGACCCTCGAAGAACTCAATCAGGCCGCGCCGGATACACCGGTATTTGTCCTGCATCTGTACGACCGCGCCTTGCTCAACCGTGCCGCGTTGCGCGTGGCCGGTTACACCCGCAACACGCCGAACCCACCAGGTGGCGAGATTGTGCGCGATGCCAACGGTGAGCCGACCGGCATGCTGGTCGCCCGTCCTAACGCGATGATTCTGTACTCGACGCTGGCGAAGGGGCCAAAGTTGCCGCTGGAATATCAGGTCAACTCGACCCGCCAATTCATGCGCGAGCTCAACCGTCTCGGCCTGACCAGCGCCATCGATGCCGGTGGCGGTTTCCAGAATTATCCGGACGATTATCAGGTGATCGAGCAGTTGGCCAAGGACCAGCAGCTCACAGTGCGGATCGCCTACAACCTGTTCACCCAGAAGCCGAAAGAAGAACTGACTGACTTCAAGAACTGGACCAGCAGCGTGACCCTGCATCAAGGCGACGATTACCTGCGGCACAACGGCGCCGGGGAAATGCTGGTGTTTTCAGCGGCGGATTTCGAGGACTTCCTCGAGCCGCGTCCGGACCTTCCACAAACAATGGAAGACGAGCTGGAACCGGTGGTGCGCCACTTGGTCGAGCAACGCTGGCCGTTCCGTTTGCACGCCACGTACAACGAATCCATCAGCCGCATGCTCGACGTGTTCGAAAAGGTTAACCGCGACATTCCGTTCAACGGTTTGCCATGGTTTTTCGACCATGCCGAAACCATTACGCCGCAGAACATTGAGCGGGTGAGGGCGCTGGGTGGCGGTATCGCGATTCAGGATCGCATGGCCTTCCAGGGCGAGTATTTCGTCGAGCGTTACGGCGCCAAAGCCGCCGAAGCGACCCCGCCGATCAAACGCATGCTGGCCGAAGGTGTACCGGTCGGCGCCGGCACCGATGCCACGCGAGTGTCCAGCTACAACCCATGGACCTCGCTGTACTGGATGGTCAGCGGCCGCACGGTCGGTGGCCTGGAACTGCATGCCGAGGGCTTGTCTCGTCAAACGGCGCTGGAGCTATTCACCCACGGTAGCGCCTGGTTTTCTTCCGAGCAGGGCAAGAAAGGCATGATCAAGGTCGGCCAACTGGCTGACATCGCGGCCCTGAGCGCGGATTTTTTCAGCGTCGACGAAGAAGCGATCAAGTGGATCGAGTCGGTGTTGACCGTGGTCGGCGGCAAGGTGGTGTACGCCGCCGGTGATTTTGAAAAACTCGGGCCGGCCAGCGTACCGGTGCTGCCGGACTGGTCGCCGGTGGTGAATGTACCGGGGCACTGGCGTCCGACCTCGCCATTGCAGGCGCAGGTGCACCATTGCAGCGGGCCGTGCGGCGTGCATTCCCATAGCCATGAAAAGGCGCGCTTGTCGAATGCGCCGGTCAGCGATTTCGCGGGTTTCTGGGGCGCGTTTGGCTGCTCGTGCTTCGCGTTCTGACGATCACAAAAAAGCGCCGGCCCTCCACGTCGGCGTTGTATGTCACACCCATCCATCGAGGAGTTTCACATGAGCAACGTTCCGTACAAACGCCTGAACAAAGATGACGCCGTTGTGCTGTTGGTCGACCACCAGACGGGCCTGATCTCGCTGGTTCAGGATTTCTCGCCGAACGAATTCAAGAACAACGTGCTGGCCCTGGGCGATGTGGCCAAGTTCTTCAAGCTGCCGACCATCCTGACCACCAGCTTCGAAAACGGTCCGAACGGCCCGATGGTTCCCGAGTTGAAAGAGCAGTTCCCGGACGCGCCGTACATCCCGCGTCCAGGCCAGATCAACGCCTGGGACAACGAAGATTTTGTCAAAGCCGTTAAAGCCACTGGCCGCAAGCAACTGATCATCGCCGGCGTCGTCACCGACGTTTGCGTGACGTTCCCAACGCTGTCGGCGTTGGCGGAAGGGTTTGAAGTGTTCGTTGTTACGGACGCCTCGGGTACCTTCAACGAAACCGTGCAACAAGCGGCCTGGGCGCGCATGGCGGCGGCCGGTGCTCAACTGGTGAACTGGTTTTCGGTGGCCTGCGAACTGCAAGGCGACTGGCGCAACGACATGGAAGGCCTGGCCAACCTGCTGTCGCCGCGCATTCCGAACTACCGCAATTTGATGAACAGCTACTCGGTGCTGTCTTCGAAGTAAGTCCCGCCACAATGAAAGATGCCCGCCAATGTGCGGGCATTTTCGTCTGAGACAAAAAGCGGCTATATAGTGTCTGACTGTCAATCAGAGCGTGACAATGAACCCGTTCGAAGATATGCGTATTTTTTGCCAGGTCATGGACTCCGGCAGCTTTACTGCGGCGGCCGATCAATTGGGCCTGTCCAAGCAGTTCGTCAGCCGGCGGTTGATGCAGCTCGAAGAGCGTCTGGGTGTGCGGCTACTCAATCGCTCCACGCGGCGACTGGACGTGACGCCACTGGGGCAGAGTTATTACGAGTCAGCCTTGCGTCTGCTGGGCGAAGTCGAGCAAGTAGAGCAGGGCATCGCCGGCCAGACCACTGAGCCCCGCGGCACGATCCGTATCAGCGCGCCATTGTCGTTTGCGGTGGCGCATTTGGGCTGTTTGCTGCCGGTGTTTTTGCAGCGTTATCGCGACGTCACGGTAGAGGTCGACCTCAGTGATCGATCGGTGGATTTGCTCAGTGAGGGTTATGACCTGGCGCTGCGAATCGGCATTCTGGAGGATTCGACGCTGATCGCCCGACGCATCGCCTCCATCCAGCGGGTGTACTGCGCCAGCCCGGCTTACCTGGCCGAGCGCGGCACGCCGCTCAGACCCGAAGACTTGCACGCACATGACTGCCTGCCTTACGGCCATGGTCGTCAGGTGCAATGGCGTTTCGAAGGGCAGGGCAAGCCGTTGGTGGTCAATGTCACCGGGCGGATGCGGGTGAACAATGGTGAACTGCTCAGGGATGCGGCGATTGCCGGTATGGGGATTACGTACTTGCCGACCTTCATTGTGGGTTCGGCGTTGAAGGACGGCAGGCTGGTGCCGGTGTTGGACGCATTTCGTTGCGCGCCGCTGACGTTGTCGGCGGTCTATCCGCAGCACCGTCAAGCATCGCGACCGGTGCAGGTGTTGATCGAGTTCTTGCGTGAACGGCTAGATCAGGCTGAGGGTGGGTTGTAGAGCGGTTATAGTGTCAGCACGCAATTAATGAATGCCCCCCAGTCTGGAGCGCGCAATGGAAATGCCGACAAAAGAAAAAGCCATCGCCAGCAACCGCGATGCCTGGAATGACTCAGCCCGACACCACAAGGACACCCCCGAATGGCAGGCCCGTTTGACGGCGGTCAGCCACCGGGATTTTTGCTGCATGGACGACACCCTCCGAGGGTTACTGGAACAGGTCGGTGTCGACGGTAAAGACGTGGTGCAACTGGGCTGCAACAATGGCCGCGAAAGCTTGTCGTTGTTTGCGCTGGGTGCCCGCAGCGTCACAGGCGTCGACCAGTCTGAGGCATTCCTCGATCAGGCGCGGGAACTGGCGTCACGCTCGCCCCATGCGCCTGAGTTCATCGAGGCAGACATCCATCACTTGCCGACAGAACTTCATGGCCGTTTCGACGTGGCCCTGATCACCATCGGCGTGTTGAACTGGATGCCGGACATCGGCGAGTTTTTTCGCCATGTCGCCCAAACCCTCAAGCCTGGCGGCAGTCTGGTGGTGTACGAAACCCACCCGTTCCTCGAAATGTTCGACCCTGAGTCCATCGATCCGTATCGACCGGACAGCTCGTACTTTCGCAGCGAACCTTTCGTGCAGGACCAGCCGATCGTCTACGAAGGCAAAGTCGATCAACAGGCCGCGATGTCCTACTGGTTCGTCCACACCTTGGGCGCGATCTTCACCGGCGCCATTGAGGCGGGATTGCAGATCAGTCACTTCAAGGAGTACCCGCATTCCAACCGCGAGGAACTCTATGATCGGTATGAGCAGCAGACGGCGCAGCTGCCGTTGTGTTTTACGTGGGTGGCCGTGAAGCGATAGGTTTCAGGCATTTCGCGGTGCCGCTGCCGTCCGCTATCCTTGCTCCACGCACATCGAACGGTTTCCCCCATGCTTTCGGTCCAAGGCGTCTTCAAAAGCTACGCCACTCCCCAGGGCCCGCTGCCGGTTCTGCAAGGTGTCGACCTCACCTTGAAACCCGGCAGTAGCCTGGCGTTGATGGGGGAGTCGGGCAGTGGCAAGAGCACTTTGCTGCACCTGATTGCCGGGCTGGACAAGGTCGATCGCGGCAGCATCCGCAGCGGCGAGCATCGGCTGGAGCAGATGAGCGAAGGGCAACTGGCGAACTGGCGGCGGACCGAAATCGGCCTGGTGTTTCAGCAGTTCAACCTGATCGGCAGTTTGCGCGTGGAGGACAATCTGGCCTTCCAGGCGCGATTGGCGGGACGCCATGATCCGCGCTGGCAGGCGCATCTGGTGCAACGCCTGGGCTTGGCTGATTTGCTGCGGCGTTATCCGGAACAGTTGTCCGGCGGCCAGCAGCAACGGGTCGCGCTGGGCCGGGCCCTGGCGTCGCAGCCAAAACTGCTGCTGGCCGACGAACCCACTGGCAGCCTCGATGAAACCACCAGCGATGAGGTTTTGAAGTTGTTGCTGGAGTTGCTCGACGATAGCCCCACCACTTTGTTGATGGTCACCCACAGCCCGCGGGTCGCGGCGCGGCTGGCGGAAAAAGTGGTGCTCCACGGTGGTCGTCTGGCTGGCGCGGACGAGCGCTGAGGTGCCGATCTTTCGCGAGACGCTGCGGGCGCTGCTCAGTCATTGGCGGCAACACCCGGTGCAGTTTTTCAGTGTGCTGACCGGACTTTGGCTCGCCACCAGCCTGCTGACCGGCGTGCAGGCGCTGAACAGCCAGGCGCGGGAAAGCTATGCCCGGGCCAGTCAGCTGATCGGCGGTGAACCCCAGGCCAGCCTCAGTGCGCCCAGTGGCGCGACTTTTTCTCAGCAAGTGTTTGTCGACCTGCGTCGTTTGGGCTGGCCGGTGTCGCCGGTCCTGCAAGGTCGGGTGACGCTCAAGGAGCATGACGACCAGCGCTTGCAGTTGATGGGCATCGAGCCGGTGTCGCTGCCCGCCGGTTCCTCGGTGGCGGGGCAGGCGTTGCCGATCGAGCAGGTTGTCGAGTTTTTCAGCCCGCCGGGCAGCACCTGGGTTTCGCCGCAGACGTTGCAGGCACTGGGTTTGCACGAGGGTGATCGCCCGGAGAGTTTGAGTGGTCAGGCCTTGCCGCCGCTGCGTGCCCAGCCTGATATGGCCCCGGGTGTGTTGCTGGTGGACATCGGCTTCGCCCAGCAGATTCTCGGCCTGCCGGATCAGCTGTCACGCCTGCTGCTGCCGAAGGATTTCACCGCGCCGCTGCCTGAGCAATTCAAGGGTCAATTGCAGCTCAAGACCAGTGGCGAAGAGAACAACTTGGCGCGCCTGACCGAAAGCTTTCACCTTAACCTCGATGCGCTGGGTTTTCTGTCATTCGTGGTCGGCCTGTTCATCGTCCACGCCGCGATCGGCCTGGCGCTGGAACAACGCCGTGGTTTGCTCCGAACCCTGCGTGCCTGCGGTGTCAGTGCACGGATGCTGATTGCCTGTCTGGCGGTTGAACTGGGCGGTCTGGCGTTGATCGGAGGACTGGTCGGGGTCGCCAGCGGCTACCTGCTGGCCAGCGTGCTGTTGCCGGATGTCGCCGCGAGTTTGCGCGGTTTGTACGGCGCCGAAGTGGCGGGGCAGTTGAGCCTCAGTCCGTGGTGGTGGCTCAGCGGCGTCGGCCTGAGTCTGTTGGGCGCGTTGTTGGCGGGGGCCAACAGTTTGTTGCGGGCCGCACGCCTGCCGTTGCTGGCCCTGGCCGACCCGCAAGCCTGGCATCAGGCTCACGCACGCTGGTTGCGACGTCAGGGTTGGGTTGCCGTGATCGCCGCGGTGATTGCAGTGCTGGCGTTGATCTTTGGCGACAGCCTGGGCAGTGGCTTCGTGCTGATGGCGGCACTGCTGATCGGTGCTGCGCTGGCGTTGCCGGTGGTGCTCAATTGGGTGTTGAACCGGGTGCTGCATCGCAGTCGCTCGGTGCTCGGCCAATGGTTTCTCGCCGACTGCCGCCAGCAACTGCCGACCCTGAGCCTGGCGCTGATGGCGCTGTTGCTGGCACTGGCGGCGAACATTGGAGCGGGCAGCATGACCGCCGGTTTTCGTGAGACTTTCAGCAATTGGCTCGAACAACGCCTGACCGCCGAACTGTACGTCAATCCGCGCAATCCGGCCCAGGCCACAGAGTTGCAAACCTGGCTCAAGCAGCAACCCGCACTCACGGCCGTGCTGCCCAACTGGCAAGTGTCGATCCAGTTGCAAGGCTGGCCGGCGGACGTCTTCGGCGTGATCGATCACCCGACCTATCGCCAGCATTGGCCGCTGCTGGAAGCCTTGGGCGACAACCCTTGGGACCGACTGGCCAAGGACGACGCACTGATGCTCAGCGAGCAACTGGCCCGCCGGCTGAAGGTGCGCCTTGGCGATCATTTGACGATTCCCACACCAAACGGCACCTGGTCGCCACGGATCGTCGGCATCTACGCCGATTACGGCAATCCCAAAGGCCATATTCTGGTCAACGTCGACCATCTGCTGCGCGGCTGGCCGCTGTTGACCCCGAACCGTTTCAACTTGCGCATCGACCCGACGTTGATCCCTGATTTCCTGACCGCGCTGCAAACCCGCTTCACGCTGGAGGACAGCCGCATCGTCGACCAGGCCCGGCTCAAGGGCTGGTCCACGCAAGTGTTCGAACGCACCTTTGCCGCGACTGCCGCACTCAACAGCCTGACTCTCTGTGTGGCGGGCGTGGCGCTGTTCATCAGCCTATTGACGCAAAGCCAGAGCCGCCTCGGGCAACTCGCGCCCCTGTGGGCGCTCGGCGTGACTCGCCAGCAATTGATGCTGCTCAATCTGGGACAGACCTGGTTGTTGGCGGTGCTGACGCTGGTGCTGGCATTGCCGTTGGGAATCGCATTGGCGTGGTGCCTGGACACGGTGATCAACGTCCAGGCCTTTGGCTGGCGCTTGCCGCTGCGGGTGTTTCCGCTGCAGCTGTTGCAGTTGATGGGATTGGCGCTGTTGGCGACTTTGCTGGCGTCGGCGTGGCCGCTGTATTCGTTGTACCGCACGCAACCGGCGGATCTGCTGAGGACGTTCGCTCGTGAAGATTAAGGTCGGTGTGTTGCTATTGGCGTTGTTGAGCGGCTGCGATGACTCGGCGCCTGTCGAGAAAGGCTTCGCCGGTCTCGGCAAGCAAGCGGCAGCATTCACCCCGGTGGTGCCCGGTCGGGTGTTCAGCTTTCCGGCGGATCACGGTCCTCATGACGGTTTTCGCATCGAATGGTGGTACGTCACCGCCAACCTCAAGGACGATCAGGGGCGCGAGTTCGGCGCGCAATGGACGCTGTTTCGCAGCGCCTTGAAAGCAACGCCCGAGGTCGCTGGCTGGGGCAATCAAATTATCTGGCTTGGCCATGCGGCCGTGACGTCGGCGATGGTGCATCACGCCGCCGAACGTTACGCCCGTGGTGGCGTTGGTCAGGCGGGTGTGAGTCTCGCGCCGTTCAACGCGTGGATCGATGATTGGCGTTTCAGCAGTCAGGCTTCCGACCCTATGACGGATCTTCAACTCAGCGCCCGGGACAAGCATTTTGGCTATCAATTGCGGCTGAGCTCCACGGGTCCCTTGGTGCTTCAGGGCGACAAAGGCTTCAGTCAGAAGTCCGAACAAGGGCAAGCGTCGTACTACTACAGTCAGCCGTTTTTCCAGGCCAGCGGCACGCTGGAAATCGACGGCAAAACCTATCGAGTCAGTGGCCCGGCCTGGCTCGACCGGGAATGGAGCAGCCAGCCCCTGACCGCCAACCAGACAGGCTGGGACTGGTTTTCCCTGCACCTGGACAGCGGCGAACAAGTCATGCTCTACCGCATGCGGCACAAGGACGGCGCGCCTTACCTCACCGGCACCTGGATCGACGCTCAGGGCCAGACGCAGCTACTGCATGCCGCCGATATCAGCCTCACACCGCAAGACACCGCCAACGTCGCCGGACGTTCGATGCCGGTGCGCTGGTCGATCAAAATCCCCGACAAACATCTCGACATCACGATCAGCGCACTCAATCCCAATGCGTGGATGGCTTTGCGCATTCCCTATTGGGAAGGTCCGGTGCAATTGAGCGGCAGCCATGGTGGGCAGGGTTATCTGGAAATGACCGGGTATTGAGTCGGAACTCTCGGTAGAGCGCTAGCCTCCTAATTCTAGAAGCCCGTTCACAGGAGACCGCCATGAGCGAAGACCTGAAACCGCCAGACCTTGATTCGTGGCAGCGTCTGTTCGAGGACAAGGCCTACTGGCAACAATCCCCTGACGCCCATTACGTTGAACTGCTGCGGGTAGCAGACGACTTGCTGGGGCAGGGCGCCATTGACCTGGAACAATGGCAAGACTTGAAGGCCAAGGCGGATCAATCCCATAAAGATTCGCCTGCCGTGAATGTTGCCCATGAGGTTGACGATCCCGAAGCCTGAGGAGACCCCCATGAAACCGACGACCCCCACTGAGCACCCTGACGAACCGCGGCCACCGGGTGAAGTCGAGCGCGATAACGACGCCCTGCGCCCGACCGATCCGACCCGGCGCAAGGAAAGCGGCAAGGGCACAGAGAGCGGCGAATCCACCGCACAAGAAACTGCGAACACTCCCTGATCAGCGTCTATGCTCATCTGCACAAAGGGCGCCGGACGGTGGTCCAGCGCTCTTTGCTGCCTCCAATTCACAGGGAATGCATCGCTTATGAAACTTCATGCACTGACTAAAGCCATCACCCTCGCTACCTTGTTGTCTGCCGCCAGCCTTAGCGCCATGGCTGCGGACATTCCGCTGTCTGCCGTCGTGGTTGCCGATCAGGTCGTCACCAAAGTCGTCTCGGTCGATGCTGCCAAACATCAGGTGGTTCTGGAGGGGCCGGAAGGTCGTCAGGTCCATGTGCAATTGACCGACAAGGCCAAAAACCTCGGCAACCTGAAAGTCGGCGACCAAGTGGATGTCAAGGTGACTAGCGCTGTCGCCGCCTACCTCGACACCGATATCGACAAAGGCCTGCCAGGCACCGTCGAACGCGCGGGTGAAGTCCGTGCAGCCCCCGGCAGCGACAACCCGGGCGGCGAAGCCTACCGTCAGGTGCAGGTCCAACTGAAAATTTCCAAAATCGATGTGAAGAAAAACCAGGTAACCTTCGAAACCCCCGCTGGCGAGTCCAAGACTGTCGACGTTGTAAGACCCGAAGTTCAAGCGAAATTGAAAGATCTGAAAGTTGGGCAGAGTGTCGTTGTGACCTATACCGACATATTGGAAGTGACCAGCAAGCACGAAAGTTGAGTATTAACTCTATATATCGATTGTTCTTGTACAACTTTTCTGTATAAGAACAATCAATTTTGATGGTCTAACTGGTGAGTTCTGATGATCGGTAAAAATAATATTTGGACCGACATTTAATCGAAAGTTGTTTCGATAAATTTCATGTTCATATACGCGGACATATTCGATAACTTCCATTAAAATACTTCCCGTTCGCCCAGTGTCAGGGCTCTTTACCGGTGCATGGATTGCCAGGCCATTACACTGGGCGAACACCTTATCGAGGTTCGATACACTTCCCCCGCAAGCAATACGCTGTTTCGCTGAACTCCCCCCGATTGCCATTTCGCTTTCTCAATCACACCACCAAACTTATCCGCAAGCGCGGTTATGCAGGCGTCTGTGGGGGGTTAAGTACGAGGTTGAGAAAAGTTTGCTGACTAGAAATACATGAAACGGGCAATCATTAGATCGTCCGTTTTTTTTTTGGCGCCGGGTGGAAAATTTTTCATGGTGAAGCGCTTGAATCAACGGAACCGCAATGCGGCATTTGCATGCCGTGATGATATTCGGTCTGTCAAAACTGCTCGCTGAGACTGCTGCGCCAGTATTGCAACACTATTGACGGTTCAGTTCCGTCACTGGACCAGCAAGGTGAAAACTCTGGAAGGACAGAAACAACATCGACCAGCAGAGCTGGCCGATGCTTGAGACGGTCAGCCTGAGTCAGACGACCGGTTGACGCCAGTCATCGGAACCCGAAGTACCGGATACTTCGTGGGTCCAGGTGATTTTGCGGTAGGTGAGTTGCACTTCTTCCAGGTGCGTGAAGTGCGAGTTCGACGGATCCTGGCAGTTGTGCATTTTGTTGTTGATGGCGACGATGATCGCGTCTTCCAGTTTGGTGGTGTAGTAGTGCTCTTGGGTACCTTGAGCCGAAGTACGGTACCACTGGATAACGATTTCGCTCATGCGCTCGCCGGAGGTCAGAGCGGCTTGCAGCAGTGGCGAAGCCTTGTCGTAGACCTTGGTGATCACGACTGGCTTGTGAACGCGCTGACCGGTCGGTTGGCCGGACTGTGGGTCACGCGGGATGATCACGTCGTGGCTGAAAGCCTGAACCATGACCTGGTCTTCGTGACCTTCCTGGTAGGTATTGCCAACCGAGTCGGCAGTAAATGCGCCGGCAGTGATCAGACCTTGTTTCTCGCCAGTGACGGACATGTACGCGGGTGTAGCCATGGATGTGCTCCTTGCTAATGTTAAGGGTGCCCGGGAGGCAGTATCGCCCCGGTGGGTGCCTGACTGTTATCAAGGTCCGTGCCATAAACGGTTAACGCTATATAAATCAGGTGGTTGAGAGTTTTTTTAGACCGTTTGAAGCATGTTCGGCAGCGATCGCCTGTGAATGTGCGCAAGAAGTTGCGCAGTGCTGGGCAACTTCTTGCGCACTTGGCTGGAGCGCCTGCCAGGCCGGGCGATCAGCGGTCCCGAATGGGTTTTCTTTGCGTTGAGTGCGCAACTTCTTGCGCATCAAAGCGGTTGGCCATCATTCGCTGCCTTATCAGGACGAACCGCTAGGGTGACAGGTGCAACGAATGTGGCGGCCTGGAGGTCAAACTCAGCGCCGAGATCAATGAACATCTGCGAACTCAAGGAGCACGACATGAAAATCCTGATGGTTCTAACGTCACACGATCAATTGGGTGACACGGGTAAGAAAACCGGCTTTTGGCTGGAGGAATTCGCCGCACCGTATTTCGCCTTCAAGGACGCCGGCGCTCAGTTGACCCTGGCCTCGCCCAAAGGGGGGCAACCACCGCTGGACCCAAAAAGCAACGAGCCGGACGCGCAAACTGCAGCCACCGAGCGCTTTCGCAAAGACCCCGCCGCCCAGTCCGCATTGGCGTCTACCGCTCTGCTGAGCAGCGTGAGAGCTGAAGATTACGACGCGATTTTCTATCCGGGCGGCCATGGCCCGCTGTGGGATCTGGCCGAAGACAAAATTTCGATTGCTCTGATCGAGGCGTTTTACCAGGCGGGCAAGCCGGTTGCGGCCGTCTGCCACGCCCCCGGTGTGTTTCGTCACGTCAAGGACGCGGATGGCCAGCCGCTGGTCAAAGGCAAGCGTGTGACGGGTTTTACCAATTCTGAAGAGGAGGCTGTGCAACTAACGAAGGTTGTGCCGTTTTTGGTGGAGGACATGCTTAAGGAGAAGGGTGGTGTCTATTCCAAAGGTGCTGACTGGGCCAGTTATGTGCTCACCGATGGTTTGCTGATTACCGGTCAGAATCCGGCGTCGTCCGAGGCTGCCGCCGAGGCGTTGTTGGCGAAGCTGGCTTAATCCCCGGACGGCTAAAATATTGGCCGGACACTTTCATGTGGCGAGGGAGCTTGCTCCCGCTGGGCTGCGTAGCGGCCCCGCTTTCTGCGAACGATTGCAGATTTTTGTGAGTGCTGCGCACTCAAGCGGGAGCAAGCTCCCTCGCCACAAGGTCAAGCCAGACTCTACAATCCCATTGCCTCGCGGCATTCCTCGATCGAGCGTCGTTGCGTCTCGGCATACAGCGCCAATTCATCAATTGTCGATCGCCCCAGCGCCATCTCGAACACCTGCCGGTTCGATTGCACGCCATAGTGGGTTTGCGCGGCATCTCCCAGGTTCGACTGAAAAATCCCCGCAGCGCTGACTGGCAGGAAATCTTCGTACACCAACGGCTCAACCCGCAGATAGCCGCCGCTGAGCAGATCCTCCAGCGACCACGATTTCAATTCATCCGCACCCAACCCTTTTTCCGTGAGGAAGTAGCGAAAGTACGCCAGTTCCTCTCGACGCATGCCCTCAAGGGTGTCAGGGAACTGCGCAAAGTGCTGCGCCATCAGCGCGTTGTAACGTGCGGCATTGGCCTCATTGGGGAAGTCTTTCAGTTCATCACGGGCAGCGTTGAGCAATCGGTCGTAAAGCGCCCGGCCTTTGGGGGTGAGCGCCGCGCCGCGTTGTTCGATCTCGCCGAAACGGGCGCTGTGGCTGCCGTGAGTCCGGGTCTGATCGGTGAAGGCGACAGGCTCGTCCAGGGCTTTGAAACTGGTCTGGCGCAGCAGGATCGGGCACTGACGGCGGGGTGGGCCTTCGATCACCGCTTTGGGGGTGATGCCGTGAACAGGCATTTGCGCCTGGACGATGTCGATGTCCAGGGTGCGCGGCGTCAGGTGGTTGATATGCGGGCCGGTGAACGCTACCACGTCGGCGACCAGGCGATGCTGGGCGCAGAGCTTGCGGTACTGCTCGGCGGTCACGGTGGCGGTGTGGTGCCAGCGGAACGTTTCCAGTGCCTGTTCGACGAAGTCCCGGGCTTCCTGTTCCGTAAGACCGCCCTGGGTTTCGGCGCGGTCGATGAGGCTTAGCGCGGTGGGCGTGAAGATCGAACGTTTATCCAGCACTGACTGGGCGAATGCTCGCAGTTCCAGGTCTTCGATCAGTTCCAGGCGCAGCAGGGAAGTGAATACCCGGAACGGGCTGACCTGCAACGCCGCCTCATGCACCGCGCGAAAAGCCGTGGAGTGGACCGGTACGCCGGCCGGGGTCAGGTCGTAATAACCCACCGGTTGCATGCCCATCACCGCAAACAGCCGGGCGAGGGTCGCCAGTTCATCAGCGGTGCCGACACGGATCGCGCCATGCCGCTCCAGGTCCAGGCGCTGGATTTCACCGGTGCTGTGCAACTGTCGGGCGATGTGTGGATCGCTGTCCAGCACGTGACGGTTGGTCTGTTCCACCAGTTCCATCAGCGCGCCGTACAGCGGCACTTCTTCGCGGTACATGTCGGACATCGCTTTGGAAAAGCGTTGGCGGATCAGGTCAGGGCTGATGAAGTTCGGATGACTCATGAAAGAATTCCTGGCGCGGTGACGTAAAGGATGCGAGAAAAGATCGCAGCCTTGTGCGGCGCCGACAAACGAAGAATCTTACGAACTTCATTCTGCAAAGGACTGCTGGCTGAAGCAGCTTGTAGCAGCTGTCGAGCCTGCGAGGCTGCGTTCGGCTGCGAAGCAGTCGCAAACCCTATATGCACGTTCCTCCTGACACACCGCGGTGCCTGATTTCACGACTGCTGCGCAGCCGAACGCAGCCTCGCAGGCTCGGCAGCTGCTACAGGGGGGCGGTGTTCGGCTGCTACACCGGGAGTTCCGAGCGCAGTGATGCCAAAAATTCCCGGTACAACCGTGCCGTGTTCGTCGGTTGTTCCACCATCGGCATATGGCCTGTGTGGTCCCAGACTTCCACTCGCAGATCGGCGATGCCTTTGCTCCAGATCGCCACGCTGCTGACATCGATCAAGCGGTCTTTGTGCCCCCACAGCAACAGTGCCGGGCACTTGATGTCGGGCAGTTTCGGCTCCATCGGCGGACTGGCACGGAAGTCGTTGAAGATTTCCTCCAGCTCATCGCGGCTCTGTTCATAGCGTTGCGCGATGGCGTCCAGCACCACCTTGGGTACCCACGGCGGTTCAGCCATGGTCATGGCGTAGAAACGCTGGAATTCTTCCCGCGAGTGAATCAGGAACGGGTTGTGGCCCTTGGCCAAATGCCGCTCCAGGTCGCTGGCTTCGGGGGCGGTGACACCTGCCGGATCGATCAGGGCCACCGAAACAATGCGATCCGGGTAAGTGGCCGCCAGCCACGCTGCCATGTAACCGCCCATCGAATTGCCGATTACATGGACTTTCTCGACGCCGCAAACATCGAGCAACTGGATCATCCGCTTGGCCTGCAAGGGAATGTCGTAACCGCCGCCCGCCTTGAAGCCGGTTTCGCCATGCCCGGCGATGTCGGGAATGATCACCCGATAGTTGCCGACAAAGTGCCGGGCAAAACGCAGCCAGACATTCTTGTCGGCGCTGTAGCCGTGGAGCATCAGCACGCTGCTGGACGCTTCATACGGCCCGCCTTGCCAGGTCGAGACGGTCATTTCGGCGATCGGCACGACAATTTTGTGCAGTCCATACAGCTTCGCCTCTACCGACATGTTCAAGTCATAGAGCCAATGACCGATGGCCGGGTAACTCAACCAGCTCCAGGCCACGAAAACCGCGATTGCGACAACCAACAAAAGCATCAGGCATCTTCCTTTTACGTGATCAGGACAGAATGTGATCGGCGGGTTTCAGCGCTCTGGTCAACCGGTGATAGCTGAAACTGAACCCCGGAAACATCGCAATCACATGACCGCTCTTGCTTTGATACCAACTGTGCAGCCCCCGGACTTCCATACCGTGCGTTCCATTTCCCGGTGGATCATTTCAGTGTAGGTACGTTCTGCTTCGGAGCGTACTTCGATGCTGCGCAAACCCTGTTCTTTTAACGTACGGATGCAATCAAGAATGTAGTTCATCTGAGACTCGATGATGAACAGCACCGAGGTGTGACCGATGCCTGTGTTGGGGCCGATGAAGATAAACAGGTTGGGGAAGTCGGGCAGGCTGGTGCCAAACATTGGGCGCCCGCCTCATGGCTATGCCTTGGTATTCAGGCCGCCCGCCGGTGATGGCTATTTGCCGCTTCCCTGATAGACTCTCACCACACTTGAACCCCTTGTGTTTTCAGGTTCCGTCTCAGTGGCGCAGAGGCCTCTATGGGAAAAACGGGAGGAAAAGGACTTTCACTGGCCAGGAGGCTCTATACATCGCGAATCCTGGGTTTAGCCCTGGGGCTGTTGCTTGTGAGCGCGGCGATGTATCCACTCAACCCTGCACCGTGGGTCTGGGTGACGATGCTGCTCAATGCCGTACTCTGGCCGCACCTGGCTTATCAATGGGCGCGCCGCGCGTCAGTGCCTTATCACGCCGAACACCGCAACCTGCTGGTGGATGCCTTTCTCGGTGGTTTTTGGGTCGCAGCCATGCACTTCAATCCGCTGCCCGCCGCGACCACCCTGGCCATGATGGCAATGAACAATGTGGCCATTGGCGGTTTGCGTTTCCTGTTGGCGGGAACCGTGGCGCAAGTTCTCGGGATGGGCGTCGGACTGCTGGTTTTCTCCCCCACCTTTGTCCCACAGACCAGCCAACTGCAGATGTATGCCTGTTTGCCCTTGATGTGTTTGTACCCGCTGGCATTGGGCTGGATCTGCTTCCGCCAGGCCCACACCCTCGGTCGACAAAAGCGTGAATTGCTGGCACTGAGCCGCACCGACAGCCTCACCGGCCTGTTGAATCACGGCGCCTGGAAGGATCAACTGGAAATCGAATTCCAGCGTTGCAAACGTCAGCAGCAGGGCGGGGCGATTGCGCTGATCGACATCGACCATTTCAAAACCATCAACGACACCTACGGCCACGTTGCCGGGGATATCGTGCTGCGTCAGTTGAGCAAAATGCTCAAGCAGAACCTGCGCGCGGCGGATGTTGCCGGGCGCTACGGCGGCGACGAATTCTGCGTGATCCTCCCGGACCTTCCGCTCACGAGCGCGGCGGCCGCCATGGATGTGCTGCGTGATCGCTTCGCCACCTTGGGCTATGAGCAGAGCCCGGCGCTGAGAGTCAGCCTGAGCATCGGCCTTGCCGCCTTCAACCCGGCACACACTGACGCGACCCTGTGGCTCAACGACGCCGACCAGGCGCTCTATGAAGCCAAGGCCACCGGTCGCAACCGCGTCATTTGTTGCAGCGATGGCGCACCACATCACTCATTACTTGATTCGGTGTGAAACGTGATCGTTCCCACGCTCCCGCGTGGGAATGCCTCAACGGACGCTTTGCATTCGGCTTTGGATGGGACGCGTAGCGTCCCGGGCTGCATTCCCACGCAGAGCGTGGGAACGATCAAAGAAAAGGCTGCCGACCTTGTGGGTCGGCAGCCTTGGTAGTGCACTTAACGAGAGCGATATCAGTCTTTGGCTGGCAAGCTCCAGAATTTCTTGATTTCGTGGATATTGCCCACGTTATAACGAGGCATGAAATCGGCGCACGGAACTTCCATTGTTGTCTTGACTGGCGTATTGATTACGGCAGTCCCGGCGCGCAGAAGCGAAGTTTCATTCCAGTTGTTCAGTGGTTTGTTCATATTCATTCCTTTTTTAAATTTGGAGGGTAGTCAGTAACTATCCTCGTTCAAGCAGTGACAGCGTATTTTCATAGAGCGCTGTTTCCTGCATGGCGATACCGGGGTAAGTCGGTACGTAGTTTTCGTCGAAGCACCAGGCTTCTTCGGTTTTAACCGATTGCTGAGGATGAATAAGCAAACTCAACGATGCGGACATACTTTTCGGTGGAAGCTGTTTGTGCACTTCCTGTAGTGGAAGCATGTGCAGAACTTCCCCGGGTGCAAGTTTAAGTACTCGCTCTTCACCGAGTACGGGCCTTCTTCCGGCTTGTAACGGAGTTTGATCCAGTATCTTTCGCGAGACGGTTGTGTAGCCGTCACCGCCGTAACCCACGGCATAGAGTTCGAAGTCATGGGTGTGGTTCAGGTCATAGATGAACGTTTCACTTTCATCTTTTGACGTGACCGGAGACCAAAAACCCAATCGGACAGTAAACAGATCGTTGTAGTGCAGTACAAATGCATAAGCGCCGTATAGACTGTTTTTGGTACTGAAACCCGCTTGTTGAATAGTGGTGTAAAGGTGCTCGCTCAGCAACGTACGGTTTGTTGCCAGTTGACGCAGATCTTCCACGATCTTTGGCTTGTCTCGCTCCAGATCGTAAGTCGTCATACGCTCAACGAAAGTCTTTAGTTTCATGCCGCTTCACTCTGGTCGAGTAAAAGATTCAGGCGGCTGTTTTGCAGATTTCTCAACAGCGGTATGTAATGCAATGCGGCGCGGGGATCCGTTTGCTGTATTACCTGAAATGCCTTCCAGGCGACAGCGGGGTGGTAGTGATAGATCAATTCTTCGGCCACTCTGAATGCCCCGGGATCCTGTGCGGCTTCAAGCAGCTCAAGGCTCACCAGGTACCGTGCGGCGCTATCGTCATGAGGGAACCAGGCGATTTTGTTCAATGAAACACGGTCGAAAACACTGATGTCTGCGCTTCTGTCTGGCAGGTTGATGCTGCCGATAAATGCCGGATGCCCGTATCCAGTCGGGTTGCTATCGAACAGGACCTTCGTGCCGTCGATGAACAACGGGTTACTGGCATCTACGATGACCAGCTCTGCGCGAGTCAGATGATCTTCTTCGAGCGCGTAAAGCTGAATACAAAACGATTCTGCGTTGATCGCAAATAAAACACTGTTGCCGGGTACGGAATAAAGTTGCTCGGACGCCGGTGTGTTATCAGGTGCCTTGAGGCTGATATTGCCATTTTTATTACAATGTAATGTCAATGTTCCGGTATGGATGTTCGTCAGTTTCATGATTTCAGCACGGCGAGATGAATCTAAAGTGTGTGCTGTTTGTTCGGGTAGCTGGTCTGCGAGATTTTTTACTTCGACACTCATGTCCAGTGTCTTGATGCTGGTGATAAGTTGTGAAGGTGTAAGGTCAGGGTCGAGCAACGTTTTTATCATGAAGAATTCTGCTTGGCTTTTTATGGTTTCTAATGAGGCGGAACAGATGTTTTAGCAAATGGAATAGTTCAGTCTATTATTGTTAGGGTAGTTGCTTTTAACTCATCAAGCCCATCAGTTGTTAAGAGACGTCAGAGGCTGAATGGTGTGGCCACTGACGTCGGTTTAACAAATGGGGGATGGTGCTTCCAGGCAGGTACGAACATCTGGCTGGGTGCGACCCCGGTAAATCGTTATAAGGTCTTAATCCTGGGCTGATACGTTACGGTATTTCTTGATTTCGTGAATGTTGCCTACGTTAAATCGAAGCCCGTCCCAACCAGGACAGTTGGACTCGTGAGTGGATTTTGTCGGTGTGGTGATGACTTTGGCTTCGGCGCGCAATAGCGGGGAGTTTTCCCAGTTGCTGGTAGTGGTTTTCATAAGGTTTCCTTTGATAGGGGTTGAGTGAGGATAAAGCGCTTGTCGTATAAGTAGCGATATTGCTTTGAGTTTGTTGCTGTCTGGGTTAAATATTTTTTGTTATTTAACGGTTTGGAGATTATAGAGGGCGATATTTAATATCAACTTTGGAGTTGTTATTAAATATTGGTGTTTGTTTTTAAGTGTGTATTTTGGGGGCGACAGATGACAGCCATTCGGCTCAAGATCTTGCAATCCCGCCGGTGACATTGCGTCTACCGGCCGAATTACAAGTCGCTTCAGGAGCCGAAATCAGAGAGGAATCATTCCTTAACGCTCATAAACTCTTCCGCCCAACGGATGTATTCCTCAGGCTGCGTATAGGTATGAGTCAACTCTGTCGCATTCAGGTCCGACGCCTGATTAAAGATCTGCCGCTGTTCCCGCAGGCTGTCATACGTGGCCTTGATCGCGGCGAAGTAGGCGCCGTGACCATCGATGGTGACCCGCACGCCGAGTTCGGCCAGGCGTTTGTCGTCGCGCAGCAACGGGTTGCCGTAGGTGACCAGCATCAGCGGCACGCTCAGGTGCTCGGCGATTTGTTCGAGATGGTCGAAGTCCCGCACGCCCACCATGCAAATCCCGTCCGCACCGGCCTGCTGGTAATGACAGGTACGGCTGATGACTTCCTGTACCGGCAGGATGCCGGCGTTGGTGCGGGCGATGATTGCCATTTCCGAGTCGACCCGGGCTTCCAGTGCTGCACGAATCTTGCCGACGCCTTCCGCCACCCCGATCAGGTCGGTGGACTTGCGGCCGAACTGGGCGGGCAGCAAGGTGTCTTCGATGGTCAGGGCGGCGACGCCGGCGCGCTCGAGTTCGACGATGGTGCGCATGACGTTGAGCGCGTTGCCGTAGCCGTGGTCGGCGTCGGCGATCACCGGCAGTTGGGCGACGCGGCCAATGCGAGTGGCCTGCTCGGCGAATTCGCTGAGGGTGATCAAGGCAAAGTCAGGCGCGCCCAGTACCTGTAACGATGCGACTGAACCGCCCAGGATCCCTACCTCAAAACCCAGGTCAGCGGCAATGCGGGCCGACATCGGGTCGAAGACCGAGGCGGTGTGATAGCAGGCGCTGGAGGCGAAAAGCTCGCGAAAGTTACGGCGTAAATCTTGATGAGAAAGCCTGGACATATGAGTTCCACCACTGCAAAGGGCATGGAAAGGCTTGAGCAAAAGTGTCAACGCCGAAGGAACAAAAGGCTATCACGCGGGCGGGGAAAGGATGATGACGATTTTCAGAGGCGAATGGACCTGCGTCGGTCACGCCGCCACTGACTGCTGCTGTTGTTGATTAAGCAGTGGCACGGCGCGCACCGAATTGCCGGGTTGCAGTTGCAGGCGTTTGGCGGTGAGGCGGTCGACGATCAGGCTGTTGCCCACCAGTCTGCCCTGGGCGGCGGTGATGCGGCAGTTTTCCAGGCGACGGTTATGGATCAGCCACACCGGGGCCTGCTCGTCGGGTGTGCCGATGGCCAGCACCAGCGGTTGGCTGTCGCGCACGGTGCGGATATTCGAGACCGGGGCTTCGATCACCGGGCCCGCGTCAAAGATGTCGATGTAACCCTTATGGGCAAAACCTTCGGCGGTGAGGATTTTCAGGGCCGGTTCGGTGTTCGGGTGCGCCTTGCCGATCACGGCCTGGGCCTGTTCGGTGAGCAGGCAGGTGTAAAGCGGTTGGCGTGGCATCAGTTCAGCGATGAACGACTTGCTGCCCAGCCCCGACAAGTGATCGGCGTGGCTGAAATCCATCTTGAAGAAGTGCCGGCCCAGGCTGTCCCAGAATGGCGAACAACCTTGTTCGTCGGCGCTGCCACGCAGTTCGGCGATGAGTTTGTCGCCGAACAGGTGCGGAAACTCGGCCACAAACAACAGCCGCCCCAACGACAACAATCGACCGTTACTGCCCTGGCGTTGATCAGGACGTAGAAACAGCGAGCAAATCTCCGATTGGCCGGTCATTTCATTGTTCAGGAACAACGTCGGAATCTGACGCCGGATACCCAGGTCTGGTGACGAACTGACCGTGAGCCCGACGCGGTAGTTGTACCAGGGCTCGCGCAGGCCTACGGCGCCGACCAGGGCGCTGACACCCACCAATTGCTGGTCGTCGTCTTCGAGCACGAAGAGGTAATCAGCATCGGCGCGTTCGACCTGTTCGGCGAAGGTTCGTTGAGCCCAGCGTACCCGGTGGGACAGGCGTTCCTCGTTGGCCGGCAGGGTAGTGAAGCCGGGGCCGGCCTGGTGCACCAGGTCCAGCAAGGCGGGCAGGTCGGTGACGCGAACCGGGCGGACAATCATGATGCAACTCCTTCTGCACGCCCGCTCGGGCGCTGTCGTTGGGCGCGGGGCCGGGTGATGCTCACAGGGCGATCAGCCGGATCGGGCTGCCTTCGGTCACGTTCAGGGCGGCGCACATTTCGCCGCTCAACCTCACAGGTTGCCCGGCCTGGTAATCCAGATCGGCAACGATGGCGCGGTAGTCCTTCAGCGAATCGTTGCACACCAGATAGCTGCCACGGGCATCGATGGACGCACCCGGTTTCACCGTGCCGGTCTGGCTCTGGGCGATGGAGCGGATGCCGGGAGTGCGCGCATACAACGTCGGACCGCCGTCGAACAGGTCGATGTAGCTGTTGGTCTCGAAGCCTTCGCGCTCGAGGATATCGAAAGCCTCCTGGCCATCGGGGTGGATGCGGCCGATGCAGTCCTGCGCCGCCTGGGGCAGCATCGGCACGTAGATCGGGTATTGCGGCATCAGTTCGGCGAGGAAAGTACGGCTTTCCAGGCCGCAAAGTCGCTCGGCCTCGACGTAGGGCAGGTCGAAAAAGTGCTTGCCCACCGCATCCCAGAACGGCGAGTGCCCGTCATCGCTGCTGAAGCCGACGATCTCGGTGATGACGGCTTCGGAAAAGCGTCGCGCGTGGGCGGCGATGAACAATAGCCGCGCCCGGGACAGCAGTTCAGAGAACCGTGTGCGCACCAGCGCTGCGTCAATATGAAAACCGCGCAGCAAGGTATGGCCGCTGAGGTCGTGGCACAACGACAACGCGGGCACGCCGTGCTCGATGTTCAGCTCCCGCGAGGCGCTGGTGAAATGCCGGTTGCGCAGGCTGTAGAACGGCTCGCTGAAACCGGCGGTGGCGAGGATCTCCGAGCAGCCCACCAAGCGCTCTCGGGTCAGATCTTCCAACACGAAGAAATAGTTCTCCGGGCCGTGACTCTCAACGTCTTTTTCAAACGAGGCGCAGGAGTCGAGAATCTTCTCGCGCAGGCATTCGGTGTCGTCCGGCAAGGACGTAACGCCTACCAGACTGTCGCGCGCCAGTTGCTGCAACTGGGGCAGGTCGGTTAACTCGACTGGACGTAAGACCAGCATGGATGCACTCCTGTATCAAAGGGTTCAGCGGTTGACACCGAACCTGACTATCACTGTCGGTTTCCACGCGTTCAATCGGCGGTCGCCTGAATTTTTGTCAGACGCCGCTCTTTTTCTTGTCAGCCGTTGCTTGGGTCAGGCAGTGCTGCGCGGCTGCCCAGCTTGTTGAGTACAAACAGGTAGACCAGGCCCAGGGCAATCCAGATCAGGCCGAGTTTCTGCGCATCGACGCCCATGTTGTACATGATCGCCGCGACGATAACGAAGCCGATCACCGGGCAGATCAGGTGACGGATGACCTGGCCGGATTTCTGCCGGCGCCAGTAGTAGTTGATGACCGTCAGGTGCAGCAACATGAAACCGCTCAGTGCGCCGAAATTCACCAGCGAGGTAAGGGTGTCCACCGAGTTGATGAACAGGTAGCAGATCAGCAGCGACAGCACGGCCACCAGGTAGATGCTCACGTACGGCGTGTTGTGTTTGGGATGAATCTTGGCCAGAACCTTTGGCAACTTGCCGTCCCGGGCCATGCCGAACAGCAGGCGAGACACTGCCGCTTGGGAGGTGATTGCCACCGCAACGCCCCAGGCCAGTGCGGTCGCCACGGCGGTGAGGGTGGCCAGCCAGCTGCCGGCCGCGAGTTCAGCGATTTCATAAAAAGCCGTGTCAGCCGTTTTGAAACCCATACCGGCCGCCAGATCGGTCGCAATCCAGGTCTGCACGACGAAGATCACGCCCATGACCACCAGCGTGATCAGCGCGGCCTTGCCGACGCTGCGGCCCGGGTCACCCTTGATCTCTTCGGCGAGGGTGGAAATCGCATCGAAACCGAGGAACGACAGCACCGCAATCGACACCGCTTGCATCAGCAGGGCGAAGTTGAATGTCTCGGGGTTGTACAACGGCGCCAGTGTCAGCTGACCGTTACCGCCGCCACTGTGCAGTGCGTTCCAGGCGTAGAACAGGAAGATCCCCAGCACCACCAGTTGCGCCAGCAGAAAGATGATGTTCATTCGCGCGGTGAAGGTGATGCCGCGCAAGTTAACGAAGGTCGCGCTGACCAGGAAGGCCAGGATGAAACCGACCTTCGGAATGTCCGGGTACAAATGATTCAGGGCCATGGCCGCGTACACATACAGCAGCGGCGGAATCAGCAGGTAATCGAGGAGCATCAGCCAGCCGGCGATAAACCCTGCGTGCGGGTTCAGGCCCCGTTGCGCGTAGGAATAAACCGAACCGGCAATCGGAAAGGCCCGTGCCATGCTGCCGTAACTCAGGGCCGTGAAGAGCATCGCCACCATGCCGATGATGTACGCCAGCGGTACCAGCCCTGGCGCCTCGGCGTTGACGTAGCCATACACACCGAACGGTGCGATGGGGATCATGAAGATCATCCCGTACACCACCAGGTCGGTCAGCGACAGGCTGCGTTTCAACTCTTGCTTGTAGCCGAATTCTTCTATTTCCATGAAGCCTTTCTCCTTGGGATGAAAGCAGCTGCAAGCTGCGAGTTTGAAGCGATTGCTTTACAACAGTGGCGCCAGGTATTCGGTAAAACGACGGACATTTTCAGGCGTGCGCAGCAGGTCGTTGCGCACCTCGATCAACACCGATTCCAGCCCTCGTGCATCGCCATGGACCGGCACGGTCATGTCGCCCAGCGGGTTGATTTTGTACGGTTCATTACCGGCAACCTTCAATGGATGCCGGCCCAAGCCATCGATCAAACGCTGGGCATATTCCATGCTCTTGCCAAACAACACGCCGACTTCCAGCGTACGGGGCTGGCCGTGATAGACCGGTGTGAAACTGTGAATTCCCACCACCCGCAGCGCTCGTCCTTGAGCGACACGCTCGTCGATCAAGTCAGTCAGACGCGAATGAAACGGCTCGAACAAGGATTGCCGACGGTACTCGCGGGTGGCTTCATCCAGGTCCCGGTTGCCCGGCACCTGATAGATTTCGCTCTGTGCCGGAATGCTGTCCGGGGCTTGCAGCGGTCGGTTGAGGTCCACCAGCAGCCGCGAATAATTGGCCGCCAACAGGGTTGCGCCCAATGCGCGGGACAAACCCTCGGCCAGCGCCAGGGCGCCGATGTCCCAGGCGATGTGCTCGCGGGCCGCCTCGTGACTCAAGCCCAGGTCATTCAACCCGGCGGGAATAAAACGGCTGGCGTGCTCGCACACCAGAATCAACGGGTGATCGGAGTCTTCCCGACTCAGGGTGTACGCGGGCCCGGTGTAAAGACCGAACTCAGCAGATTCAGTACAGGCGCGCATAGTGCTCACAGCGTTCGGCGGGCGACAGCTGTTCCGTCAGGGTCAGTTCCTCGGTTTTCAGGGCGAAGTAGGTTTCCAGCAACGCGCTCGGCAGGGCCTCGATCAGTGCCTCGCTGTTGCGCAGGCAATCCAGGGCCTGGGCAAGGGACGCGGGCAGGGCGACGATGCCGCGCGCCTGGCGTTGTTCTTCGTTCAGTGCGTCGGGGACTTCATTGGTGATTGCGTTCAAGGCCAGGCGTTGTTCGATGCCCAACCGGCCGGCAATCAGCAGCGCAGCCATGGCCAGGTGCGGCGAGGACGTGGCGTCCATGGCGCGAAATTCCAGGTTGTATTGCGACGCCACCGATTTGCCGCCCAGGCTTGTCGTCGGGCAGATTCGCAGCGCCGCTTCACGGTTGCGTTGCCCGAGGCACGCGTAGGATGCGCTCCAGTGGTGGGGCTGCAAACGCTCGTAGGATACCGGCGTCGGCGCGGTAAACGCACAGAGTGCGGGCAGGTAATGCAGGATGCCGGCGGCCCAGTGCTGGCCGAGAGTCGACAAGCCATTGGTGGTGCCGGCGTCATACATCACCGGCTGACCAGCCAGATCCAGCAGGCTGACGTGCAGGTGCACGCCGTTGCACACCGCATGCTCCGAGGTCTTGGGCGCGAAGCTCAACGCCAGGCCCATTTGCCGGGCGATCTCGCGAGTGATTTCACGCACGTTCACCGCGCGATCGGCAGCGGCCACTCCAAGGGTCGGGCGACAGGTGATTTCGTATTGATGCTTGCCGTACTCGGGCAGGAACATTTCCGGCTCGACGCCACCGGCCCGCAGGGCGCCGAGCAGCCAACCGCCAAACTCGGCCCCCTGACGCTGGGCTTGCAGGGAAAACGCCAGGTGTTCAACGTCGCCGGTGTTCAAGTTGAATTCATGCTCAAACGCTGCATTGATTTGCAAGCCCAATTCGGCGCGATAACGCTCCACCTCGTTGCGCAACAACGTACGCGGGCAGGCTCCCCACGGGCGGCCATCGGTTTCGCAAATGTCGCTGTGCATGAAATCCAGTGCCGGGGCACTGGCATCCGGGCCGTTGTCGACCGTCACTCGACTGAGCAGATCGGGCATCAGTCGCAAATCACCATAAGCGCCCCACGGGTTGGCGTAGGCGATGATGTCTTGCGGGGTCAGCGCACTGTTGGCCGGCACCCAGCCACACCCCATCTTTAGATAGCGCTCGAGTTCGTCCGTGGGAAAGGAGCGTCCACGCGTGACGCCGATCAGGTCGGTGGTGACGAGGGTGGTCATGGGCAGTGGCAGCAGGCGCTCGCTCATGGCTGCATCTCCTGCAACCGGCCGAGCACGGTCTGGGTGTCGGTAATCCAGCAGTAACCCCTGATTGCATTCAGGCACGCCTGATGCCGCGCAGGCGTGTAAGTCGCGCAGGCATCTTCCACCAGCGTCACCAGATAACCGCGGTCGGCGGCATCACGCACGGCCATGTCCACGCACTGGTCGGTGACGATGCCGGCGATGATCAGGTGCCGCGTCCCGAGGTTGCGCAGCACGTAGTCGATGTTGGTGGAATTGAAGACCCCGGACGAGGTCTTGGGCAGCACGATTTCGTTTTCTGCCGGGGTCAGGTCGTCGATGATCCGTGCTGGCGGGCTGCCCTTGGGCAAGTGCATGTCCGAGAGCTTGTGGTCCAGCGAGCGGTCGCGGCCATCGGCGGTGAGGCTTTCGATGATCGTGTGCAGCACGTTTTGCCGGGCGCTGCGAAAAGCGCTGAGCAGCCGGCGTTGATTGGGAACCACCTGCATGTGGGTGCGGGTCAGGAAGTATTCGGCATCCGGCCCGTTGAGGTGCGGGTCGAACTGCGGCTCAAGCCAGGCGCGTTGCATGTCCACCAGTAACAGCGCGGTGTGATCGGTGACGAAGGGCAAATCCCGAGGTGAGTGGTGGGGGAGCTTGAACATCCTTATTTTTCCTCCAGCAGGTGGGTGTCGAAGTCGGTCCGCAGGGCGTCGATGCCTTCCAGGCGATCGGCCAGGTCCGGACTGCGCAGGGTCAGGCAGGCGATCAGCGCCTCGACCTGGGCCAGCGCCGGAACCAGGGTGTCGAAGGCCGACACCGATTCCACTGGCGCACTGATGATCAGGTCGGCCATTTCCCGCAACGGTGAAGCATAGATGTCAGTGAACAACACCACGCGTGCATAGCGACTTTTCGCCGCATTGGCCACGCGCAGGGCCTGTGACTGGTAGCGGCGATAGTCGAACACCAGCACCACGTCCTGGCGCTGCACGTCGAACAAACGGTCGGGCAGTTGCGCGTTGTCTTCCAGGGCGAAACAGCCCGGACGCAGCAAGCGCAAGTGATTGAGTAAATAACTGGCGAGGAAACTGCTGAAGCGCCCGCCGAAGCAATGCACCTGATGGCGGGTGTCGAGCAGCCATTCCAGCAGAATTCGCACATCTTCGGGTTGGGTCAGCGCATGGGTGTCCACCAGCGCTCGATGGCTGTGCGCCAGATATTGGCTCCAGGCGTCGCCTTTCTGAAGATGAGCACGGGGTTGCAACAGGGTGCTGGGAGAACGGAGGCGGTGGTCCATGTCGCTGAGCAGGGCATCCTGGAAATCGGCATAACCGCTGAAACCCAGTTTTTTGACCAGTCGCACGATGGTGGGATCGCTGACACCGGCATGTTCGGCCAAACGTGACATCGGGCCCAGTCCGTTACGCGGGTACTGGTCCAGCAAGGCACGGATCACTTTGCGTTCCGACGGCGTAAGGTCCAGGCCGGGATCGGTGATCAGGTCTCTGAGAGAAGGCATCCGGGCTCCTGCTGGATGGATATGTCGGTTTCATTTCATAAATTGCTAAAACAGTATTTATGTAGCGGACTCAACATGTCTAGTGAATTTTTCAATGGATTTTTAACGTTAGAAAAAAGGGCGAAAACCCCGTGGGCTGTGGGCTACATGGAAGTCGACAGAGCTTGTAGGCCATCGCCCATAGTGGTGTCGGATATCGCTGATTTTTTCAGGCGGGTGTGGGTTGAAACCTGTGTTTGCCCGATCAAACGAAACGCCCTGGATCGCGCTTCTTGCGGCACAATTGGCCAATTGTTTGCGGCGTGTTGCCGTTTTCCATTCCATCGACAGAGTGATCCTTCGTGCAGGCAACCCGTTTGACTTTGATGTGCCACGCTCGAACCGTCGCACAAAAATTGGCGTGTTTTCCTACAAATGAGCCAATAGAAATGGATTGGCAATCGGCAAGGGGATCGCGTCGTGCTCAGTTCAAGGGGACGCCGCGACTAGTATGTGGACCTGAACTGCGAACCCGGCAAACCGCCGAGCTGTTCGGCAGCGCCGTGGAAATTGTCGAGGCATTGAGGGATTGCGATTTCGGGCGCTGGCAAGGCGTGCGGATCGACGATCTGCAAAAAAACGCAGCCGAAGCGCTGCAGACCTGGCTCGATGATCCGAATTCGGCGCCCCATGGCGGCGAGTCGGTGGCGCAACTCGCAGGACGGGTGGCCGCGTGGCTGAAAACCCTGGAGGCCACACCGGGACACATCGTTGCCATCACCCATCCGTTTGTGATTCGCGCCGCGCTGACGCAGGTGCTGCAAAGCGCAGCGTTCAACCTGATCGATGTTGAACCGCTGTCGGCCATCGAGTTGCGGTTCAACGGCCGTTGGCGTTTACGCTTGTTGGGCACTGAGCCTGAAGGAGCCTATTGATGAAAAAACTTCTGGTCATCGGCATCGGCGCCGGCAACCCCGACTACATCACCATGCAAGCCGTGAAAGCGCTGAACCTCGTCGACGTGTTTTTCCTCATGGACAAGGGGCAGAGCAAGGACAAGCTGATCGACCTGCGCCGAGAGATCTGCGAACGCTACATCACCGATCGCGACTACCGCTTCGTCGAAGCCCACAGCCCGGAGCGCGAACGCGGTGATGTGGACTACAAGGCCAGCGTGGAAGATCTCAATCTGGCTAAACAGCGGACGTTCGAACGGTTGATCAGCGAGGAAATGACTGACGAGCAGTGCGGCGGTTTTCTGGTGTGGGGCGATCCGGCGTTGTACGACAGCACCATCCGGATCTTGCAGGCGATTCTGGCCTCGGGCCGGTGCGTCTTCGAATTTGAAGTGATCCCCGGCATCACCAGTGTCCAGGCGCTGGCGGCGCAACATAAAGTGCCGCTGAACCGCATTGGCCGCTCAATTGAAATCACCACTGGCCGACGGCTGGCGGCGGGGCAGGTGAGTGATGCCGACAGCCTGGTGGTGATGCTCGATGCAGAAGATTCCTACCATCAGGTGGCGGATCAGGAGACAGAGATTTATTGGGGGGCTTACTTGGGCACGCCGGATGAGATTTTGATCAGCGGCAAGCTCAAGGATGTGGCGGATGAGATCGAGCGAGTGCGCAAGGCGGCCCGGTTGGAGAATGGGTGGATTATGGATACCTATCTGTTGCGCAAGCCTTGAGAAAATTGTTGTCTGGGCTGGCCTCATCGCGAGCAGGCTCACTCCCACATTAGACCGCGTCCGTCCAGACAACTCGGTCAACTGTGGGAGCGAGCCTGCTCGTGATGAGGCCCTAAAGAACACCTCAAAAAATCGCCTTTGACTCCAAACCGCTCCCGATACACCGACGGCGGCACGCCGACCACGCTGCGAAACGCCACCCGAAAACTCTCCACCGAGCGATATCCGCAGCGCTGGGCAATCTGGTCGGTGTTCTGGCTCGTGCTTTCAAGCAGCTCGCGAGCCCGGCCCAGGCGCTCATGCTGCAACCAGGCCTTGGGCGGCATGCCGGTGGCTTCAGTGAAGCGGCGCAGAAACGTCCGTTCACTCATCGCCGCTTCACTCGCCAGCTCGCGCACCTCCAGCGGTTCATGCAAACGCTCGCGTGCCCACTGCATGACGCGCGACAAATCGCTACGCGGCGTAGGACTGACCGGTGTCGGAATGAACTGCGCCTGGCCGCCGGTGCGTTGCGGCGACATCACCAGCCGCCGCGCCACCGAGTTGGCCACTTGCGTACCGAAGTCCCGCGCCACCAGATGCAGGCAGGCATCGATACCGGCAGCGCTGCCGGCCGAGGTGATCAGCTGACCTGAATCGACATAGAGCACGTCCGGGTCCACCAGAATGTTCGGAAACCGCTCGGCCAGCTCAGAGGTGTAGCGCCAGTGCGTGGTGGCGCCGTGACCGTCGAGCAAACCGGTGGCCGCCAGCACGAACACACCCGAGCAGATCGACAGCAGCCGCGCACCCCGCGCATGGGCTTGGCGCAGGGCCGCGATCAATGCCTCAGGCACCGGGGCGCTGCGGTCACGCCAGCCGGGAATGATGATGGTCCGGGCATCTTCGAGCAGCTCCATGCCGCCATCGGCCAGCACTTGAATACCGCCCATGGCGTGCATCGGGCCCTGATCGACCGCGGCGATCCGGTGCTCGTACCAAGGGAAGTCGAATTCCGGACGGGCCAGGCCGAAGATCTCCACGGCGATGCCGAACTCGAATGTGCAGAGGCCGTCGTAGGCCAGAATCGCGACCAATCCTGGGGTGGGCTGCATTTGGCGGAAAGTTCCCGGTGAGTGTCTTGTGCGCCACTGTAGCCGCAAGCGCCGGGTGGATAAAGTCTTCTCACACCCACCGAGACTTTGGAGTACAGCCCATGACCAGCCTGGTCCGAGAGATTCCCGCCGCCCCATCGGCCATCGCCCTGATGCATTTCAGTAACCGTCTGACCTTCGAAACCGACTGTTCCGACGTTCACGGCAGCCAACAGGCCGGCGAAGTGGATTTTGTCCTGATAGACGTGCGCGGCCCGCTCGCGTTCGAGCGTGGCCATGTGCCGGGAGCGATCAATATTCCGGGGCGACTGCTGAACGCTGCAAGCCTGGCGGCCTACCCGAAAACCAGCCTGTTCGTGGTGTATTGCGCCGGGCCCCACTGCAACGGTGCCAACAAGGCTGCGGTGAAACTGGCGGCGCTGGGGTACCCGGTCAAGGAAATGATCGGCGGGGTGACCGGGTGGCTGGATGAAGGGTTTGAGTTGAGCGTTGCTGTGCAACGGCCTGCCAGCAGCGTGATCGGTTGCGAATGTTGATGTAGTCGAAAAGATCGCAGCCTCGTTTTCACTCGACAGCTCCTACAGGCAATCGCGTAGACCTGTAGGAGCTGTCGAGTGAAACGAGGCTGCGATCTGTTGATCTTGCTTCTTTAAACCTGTGCCGACCACCACCCATCAAGCGTCACCTGCAACCATTCGAACACGGTTGCATAGGCGGCGCTGTCCTGTTGACCCCGAGGTAGCGGTGACTCGTCGCCAAAGTGTTCATTGAGCGTTGCCACCGATTCAGCCGTCCATTCCGGATGAAACTGCAAACCCACCCGCGTCGGCCCGACGCAAAACATCTGCTGCTCGCACTGATCACTGCTGGCCAGCAACTGCGCGTTTGGCGGCAGGTCGATGGCGTCTTCGTGCCATTCCAGCACTTGTAACGTCTGGCCATCGACAAAGGTCACGGGCGTCCAGCCGGTCTCCCATCGATCCATCCGTCGCACATTCCCGCCCAGGCTCCGCGCCAGTAACTGCGCCCCCAGACAAATCGCAAACACCGCCGCGCCTTGATCCAGGCTGCCGGCCAACCACTGGCGTTCAGCTTCCAGCCAGGCCGGCCCGGCGTTGGACTCATAAGGCCCGCCCAACAGAATGACGGGCGCTGCACTGACTGGCGGCAACTGGCCGAGGTCGGCGCGAAACACGTTCAAGGTCAAACCTCGGGACGTGGCCCACGTGGCAATGGCGCCGGGACCTTCGGCAGGGTGGTGCTGGATCAGGTTCAACGTGGCCATAAGGGCTCTCTTGTAGTTTTTACTTGTAGGTTTTGTCTGAAAAAAGGACTTGTCCTACAGTCTTTGCACCGGCTTGGCGCACGCTTCAAGGGACTCGTATCCCTCGGCTGCTTTTCTATAAGTATTTGTCGCTTAAACACAATTGACCCTCCTGAAGCCGCTCTAGACTGCCGGCCACTTCGGTGCTTTCCAATCGGAACCCGCCACCGAATGCCAATCGAAAGCTGCCAATAAAAGCCTCCGCACACAGGAGTTATAAATGAAGAAGCTAGTGATGTTCGGTGCCCTGGCACTGTCGATGTTGTCCCTGACGGCCGTGGCCGAAGACGCCAAGCCGATCCGCCTCGGTATCGAAGCCGGTTACCCGCCATTCTCGATGAAAACCGCTGACGGCAAACTCACCGGCTTCGACGTGGACATCGGCGACGCACTGTGCGAGCAGATGAAAGTGAAATGCACCTGGGTCGAGCAAGAGTTCGACGGTCTGATCCCGGCGCTGAAGGTCAAGAAAATCGACGCAATCCTGTCCTCCATGACCATCACCGACGATCGCAAAAAGAACGTCGACTTCACCATCAAGTACTACCACACCCCGGCGCGCTTCGTGATGAAGGAAGGCACCGACATCAAGGATCCGCTGACCGAACTCAAAGGCAAGAAAGTCGGTGTGCTGCGCGCCAGTACCCACGACCGCTTCGCCACTGAAGTGCTGGTGCCGGCCGGGATCAACCTGGTTCGCTACGGCTCCCAGCAGGAAGCCAACCTGGACATGGTCGCCGGTCGTCTCGATGCGATGCTGGCCGACTCGGTCAACCTGGACGACGGTTTCCTGAAAACCGACGCCGGCAAAGGCTTCGCTTTCGTCGGCCCGACCTACGAAGACGCCAAGTACTTCGGCGGCGGCGCCGGTATTGCCGTGCGCAAGGGCGATACCGCTTTGGCTGAGAAATTCAACACTGCCATCAACGAAATCCGCGCCAACGGCAAGTACAAGCAAGTGCAAGACAAGTACTTCGACTTTGACGTTTACGGCCATTAATCACGCCGTTCAAAAAAGTGGCAACCGTTGACGCGGTTGCCACTTTTTTTATGCTCTCTCTGTTGAAATAAGATCCCTGTGGGAGTGAGCCTCGCGAAAGCGGTTTTTCAGTGGTAAGTCTTTTGCCTGACACACTGCTTTCGCGAGCAGGCTCGCTCCTACAGGTGATTTTCGCCGTTCAGATATTCAGGAGTTTCCATGCAACGCATCGACCATTCACTGCCCTGGAGTCACTTGGGCACCGAACGCACCCTCAGCGTGTTTCGTTATGGCGCGGGCACTCGCAAGGTCTACATCCAGGCCAGCCTGCACGCGGATGAACTGCCGGGCATGCGCACGGCGTGGGAACTGAAAAAGCGTCTGGCCGAACTCGAAACCCAGGGCCAGTTGCAGGGCGTGATCGAACTGGTCCCGGTGGCCAATCCCATCGGCCTCGATCAACACCTGCAAGGCAGCCACATGGGCCGCTTCGAGCTGGGCAGCGGCAAGAACTTCAACCGCTCCTTCGTCGAACTCAGCGCACCGGTGGCCGAGTTAATCGGTGATCGCTTGGGCAGTGACGCGGCGGCCAACATTGCGCTGATTCGCCAAACCATGGGCCAGGTACTCGACGATTTGCCGGCACCGGCCTCGCAGCTTGAAGCCATGCACCGTTTGCTGTTGCGCCACGCCTGTGAGGCCGACATCACTCTCGATCTGCATTGTGATTTCGACGCGGCGATTCATCTGTACGCCTTGCCGCAACACTGGCCGCAGTGGCAATCCCTGGCGGCGCGTTTGAAGGCCGGGGTGGCGTTGCTCTGCGAAGACTCCGGCGGCAGTTCATTCGATGAGTCGTGTTCAACCCCGTGGTTGCGCCTGGCCAGGGCTTTCCCAGAGGCCGCGATACCGCCGGCCAACCTGGCGACAACGCTGGAACTGGGCAGCATGGGTGATACCCGCGTCGATCAGGCCCAAGCCAATTGCGAGGCGATTCTCGGCTTCCTCGCCGAGCAGGGTTTCATCAAAGGCGCTTGGCCTGCGGCCCCGAGCGAATGCTGTGAAGGCATGCCGTTCGAAGGCACCCAATACCTGTTCGCGCCGCATCATGGGGTCGTCAGTTTTCTGCGCGACTCGGGTGAGTGGGTGGAAAAAGGGGATGCGCTGTTCGAAGTGGTCGATCCATTGAACGATCGGGTCACCACTGTTTGCGCCGGGACCAGTGGGGTGTTGTTTGCGATTGACCGTGGGCGCTATACGCAACCGGGGACCTGGCAGGCGAAGGTGGCGGGGCGCGAGCCGATTCGGGTCGGGAAACTCGTCAACGATTGAAGATCCTCACTGATCGTTCCCATGCTCTGCGTGGGAATGCCTCAACGGACGCTCCGCGTTCGGCTTCTGGGACGCAGAGCGTCCCGGGCTGCATTCCCATGCAGAGCATGGGAACGATCAAAGGCCAAAAGAGGTGTTAGGCTCTGCCCCGAATCCTGCACTTGTGAAGGAAGGTTTATGTTGAAGTTTCTCGCTCTGCTGACACTCCTGGCGTCCACCGCCGTCCACGCTCAAACCCCGCTGCAAACCGATCTGCCGCTCAAGTACCTGGAGCAGGCCAACTCTGAATCGCGCCATCAGCCCCTGGTGATTTTCCTCCACGGTTTTGGCAGTAACGAAGAAGACCTGTTCGACATCAAGGATGAACTGCCCGCGTCATACAACTACCTGTCGGTACGCGCACCGATGGTGATAGAGGAGGGCCGTTATCAGTGGTTTCGCCAGAAAGGTGATGGCGCCTATGACGGCGAGACAGATGATTTGAAGGCCAGCGGCGCAGTGTTGCTGGATTTTGTCGCACAGGCGGCGAAGAAGTATCACACCGAACCTAATAAGGTATTCCTGGTGGGTTTCAGCCAGGGCGCGATGATGTCCTACGAGGTGGCCCTGCGTCATCCTGAGGCGGTGGGCGGGATCGCGGCGTTGAGCGGGCGGATTCTGCCAGTGCTCAAGTCCGGGTTGAAACCCGATGAAAAACGCCAGCAGCTGGCGATTTTCATTGGTCATGGCACCGCCGACACACTCCTTCCCTACAAGGACGGCACGGACGCCGACAGCCTGTTGCAGAGCCTGTCACTCAAGCCTGAATTTCATGCCTACCCTGGCGTCGGTCACAGCATTACTGCCACCGAGATACAAGACTTGAGCGCCTGGTTGCAGCGTCTCAATCCCTGACGCTTACTTGCCGCTGACGATCTGTTTGACCAGCGTCTCGTGGCCAGCATTGTCACTGAGGCGGGAAATCACCTGAACGATCGCCATGCGCGTGTTGGAGGCGGCCATCAGCGTAGTGTCGAGGGTTTTGCCGCCGCCCTGGGTGGCGGTGCTGTCGATCTGTCGCAGTCCCAGGCCCGTGCCTTTCTGGGTCAGGCTCTTTTCGCTGAGCTTGGTGAAGTCCGGCAGCGCCGTGGCTTGTTGGGTGGCGAAGTCAGACGCCACGGAGTCGAGGAACTGACCGTCGTTGTCTTTGACGTTGAGGCCGCCGGGGATGGTGTTTTCAGCGGCGATCACGACAGTTTTAGTCGCCTGATTGGTGTACATGGTGCCCGTTGCCCCGCCGGTGCCGGTGGCCGCGTCGCCGGCAGGCAACGGGTTGGCGACGAAGCCTTTGGGCAGGGTGAACTTGAACTTGCCGCCGAGCATCGAGACTTTCTGTGCTGGCGCGGTATCGCTGGCAGTGGCCTTGGCGGCCTGCGCATTCAGCGCTCCCAGACTGGCAACCGCCGTCAACAACAGCACAACGGCTTTTTTACTCAACAATGACATTCAGAAACTCCAGGGATGGTCGCGCGTTCGGCGCAATCATCCCATGGAATCCACTTTCTGGCAGCCCTCAGCCCTGTAGCAGGGGGACAGCGGTGTTACGCCTGATTCTGCGGCTAGAGAGTTCTCTTTAAGACCATGGTGTTACGTGTTGGCCTTCTGCAAGTTTTTCGATACGGTCGAACTGTCTTTTGAACTCATTAGCAGTCTCTTCGTCACCAGCAACATCCCCAATGAAACCACCACTCCCATCGCGAATCCCCACCAACCAAACTTCGGCAACGTCAGCGCCAACACCAGGCAAAACGCGGCGAACGAATACATCCCGGTTGCGGTGGCCCGCAACAATGCCGCGGTAAACGCGGGGCCGCGGGTTTGCTGGGAGAACACCGCCATCACGCTGCCCAGCACCGGGAACACTGCGAGCAGACCGCTCCAGCGTTCGCCGACGGTGCTGGCCAGCAACGTGACGGCGAGGGTGAGCAGGGCACCGGCAATCATGCGCAACAGCAATTTGTCGGACTTCGGCGCCGGGCCAGAAATGATCGGCTGTACCGAGGGAAACAGATAGGGCGCCGCCAGCAGAGCGGTCGCGGCGGCGATCACCGAGAACACCAGGGACGGCGGAATCAACGACAGCACAACGGCCACCGTGGCCCAGACTAACAGCGAAATCACCAGCGCCCACGGCCATTTCGCGCGTTGTGCAACCTGAGCGTAGGTCACGCAAAAGGCAATCATCGCGAACATCGCCGACAGCGCTGCCGTCGCCGATTGAGCGGCGAACACCTGGCCCTGCTCGATGGCGAGAAAGAACAGAATCGGCCCGACCACCACCGGCAACCCCGACAACCAACCGGCGACACTCGGTCCCCAGCGTTTACCGGCCAGGGAAATCAGCAAGAGAAACCCTGGGATGACCAGCAGTTTGAGTAGCAGCACGCACGTACCTCCGACCTGAGTGAGGCGGCAACGTTAGCATTGCGTGGGAGCGATTGCTCTATAGATGTCGTGATTTTGTATACAAATATCAGGGCTTCAATGCTTGATCGTTCCCACGCGCCGCGTGGGAATGCCTCAATGGACGCCCCGCGTCCGCTTCGGCAGGGACGCGGAGCGTCCCGGGCTGCATTCCCACGCAGAGCGTGGGAACGATCAGTCGTGCTTAAGCGCCTCAACGATAAAATCGATGAACACCCGGGTCTTGGCCGGCATTAACGTCCGGCTCGGGTAATACAGCGAAATCGGTCCCGCGTCGGCGTGCCAGTCGGGCAGCAGGCGCACCAGTTCGCCCCGCTGGATATTCGCCAGCACATCCGGCAACACCAGCAGTGTCACGCCCAGGCCGAGGATCGCCGCTTGGCGCATGGCGGCCGGGTCGTTGAGCACAATGTGTTCGTTGAGATTGGCCGGTGCTTCGTTGCCCGCGCCATCGTGCATCAGCCATTGGCGAATCCGTCCGGTGCGGGTGCCGCGCATCACAATGCCGGTGTGTCCGCACAGGTCTGCCGGACTCTCGGGCAGGCTGCGTCCTGCAAGGTAGGCGGGAGAGGCGACTGCCACCACATGCGCCGCCGCCAACGTCCGCGACACCACCCCTGGCATTAACTCGAAACCGCCGCCAATGGCCGCGTCATACCCTTCGGCAATCAGATCCACAGGGCGGTTTTCGAAGTGCCATTCCGGGCGAATCAATGGGTAGCGCGCCAGGAACGCCGGCAGCAGCGGCAACACATGATCGATGCCAAAGGTCGGCGCCAGACTGACCTTGAGCACGCCCGCCGGCTCGCCTTGGTCGCTGCTCACCGCGCTGATGGCGGTCTGTAACGCTTGCAGATTGCCGCCGATGCTCGTCAGAAAGCGTTCCCCGGCCTCGGTCAGCGACAACTTGCGGGTCGAACGCTGGAACAGCCGCACGCCGATGTTGCGTTCGAGCATCGCCACGTTGCGGCTGACAGCGGCAGGGGTCAGGGCGAGCACCCGTGCGGCGGCGGAAAAACTGCCGGTCTCGGCACTGCGGACGAAGGATTCGAGGTTGGCGAGGGTTTCCATGGACATCACCTGATAGTCATGCTTGAAGATCATTCAAGGCATTACCCGCTAATCAAGCGCTAATGGCAAGTGCAGTATTCACTCCAACGACAACCCACGGAGTGAACAACCATGAGCACCATCGGAATCATCGGCGCCGGCGCAATCGGCGCAGCCTTTGCCAGAGCACTGTCGCGTCAAGGCATTGAAGTGGTAATCGCCAACAGCCGTGGGCCGCAAAGTCTGGCCTCGCTGGTGGCAGAACTCGGGCCAACGGCGCGTGCCGGAACCCGCGAGGAAGCCGCTGCGCAAGCCATCGTGCTGGTCGCGGTGAACTGGTCGAAGCTGCCGACCGCGCTCGCCGGCCTGCCGGATTTTGGCGGTCGGATTGTCATCGACGCCAACAACTCAATCGAGGCGCCATCGTTCAAAGCGGTGGATTTGCAGGGGCGGACGTCCAGCGAAGTGTTTGCCGAATGGGTGCCCGGTGCGCGGGTGGTGAAAGCGTTCAATCACCTTCAGGCGCATTTTCTGGAGAGTGATCCGACCGCGGAGGGCGGGCGCCGGGTGCTGTTTCTCTCGGGTGATGATGCCGATGCGAAAGCACAAGTGGCAGCGCTGATCGAACAGTTGGGCTTCTTCGGGATTGATCTTGGGGAATTGAGCGTCGGGGCGCGACTAGTGCAGTTTCCGGGCGGTCCTTTGCCTGCGCTGAACCTGGTGAAATTCGCCTGACGATAGACAAAAAGAACCCGGTGCGACGTGAGTCGCGCCGGGTGTTTTGCCAGACGGCGAACGGATATTCGTGGGTCCCCGCGCCATCTGTTGAACGCTGTTTGATCGTTCCCACGCTCTGCGTGGGAATGCAGCCCGTGACGCTCTGCGTCACTTCCAAAGCCGAACGCAGAGCGTCCGATGAGGCATTCCCACGCAGAGCGTGGGAACGATCCTTGTGACCGAAAAAACGTTTACGCCCGTTCGATCGCCAGTGCCACGCCCTGACCACCACCGATGCACAGGGTGGCGAGGCCTTTCTTGGCGTCACGCTTGATCATTTCATGCAGCAGCGTCACCAGCACTCGGCAACCCGACGCACCGATCGGGTGGCCCAAGGCGATAGCGCCGCCGTTGACGTTGACCTTGTTCAAGTCCCATTCCAGGTCCTTGGCCACCGCCAGAGATTGCGCAGCGAAGGCTTCGTTGGCTTCGATCAGGTCCAGTTGGTCGATGGACCAGCCGGCCTTGTCCAGGCAGCGACGAGTCGCGCTGACCGGGCCGATGCCCATGATCGCCGGGTCTACACCCGCGTTGGCGTAAGCGGCGATTTTCGCCAGCACGGGCAGGCCGAGGGCTTTGGCCTTTTCCGCGCTCATCAGGATCACGGCGGCGGCACCGTCGTTCAGGGACGAGGCGTTACCGGCAGTCACCGAACCGTCCTTCTTGAAGGCCGGTTTCAGTTTGCCCAGGGAGTCGGCGGTGGTGCCGGCCCGTGGTTGTTCGTCAACCTGGAAGGCGACCGGATCGCCCTTGCGCTGAGGAATCAGGATCGGCGTGATCTCGTCGGCAAATCGCCCTGCTTCGATGGCGGCCGTGGCTTTCTGCTGCGAGGCCGCGGCGAAGGCATCTTGCTGTTCGCGGGTCAGGCTGTACTTGTCGGCGAGGTTCTCGGCGGTAATGCCCATGTGGTAATCGTTGAACGCATCCCACAGGCCGTCGCTGATCATGGTGTCGACGATTTGCGCGTGACCCATGCGCAGGCCGGTGCGCGCACCGGGCATGACGTAATTGGACAGGCTCATGTTTTCCTGGCCGCCGGCAATGATCACGTCGGCATCGCCGCAGCGAATTGCCTGAGTAGCCAGGTGCAATGCTTTGAGGCCCGAGCCGCAGACCTTGTTCAGAGTCATCGCCGGCACGGTAAACGGCAGGCCGGCCTTGATCGCGGACTGGCGCGCAGGGTTTTGTCCGGCGCCGGCGGTCAACACCTGGCCCATGATCACTTCATCGACTTCAGCAACGTCCAGGCCGGTTTGCGCCAGCAGCTGACGGATTACCGCAGCACCGAGATCAACCGCGGACACGTTGGCCAGGGCACCCTGGAAACTGCCGATGGCGGTACGGGTGGCGGCGACAATGACGACTTCTTGCATGGAATGATTCCTCACTGGGCAGCGAACTGCATTTCCGGAACGTGATCCGGCACGATCAGTTTACCGGCGGTCTTGGCGACAATCTCCTCGACGCTGACGCCCGGCGCACGTTCCTTGAGAATGAACGCGCCGTTTTCGATTTCCAGGTAAGCCAGGTCGGTCAGCACACGCTTGATGCACCCGGCACCGGTCAGCGGCAGGCTGCATTTGGACAGCAGCTTGGACTCACCGTCCTTGGAGGCGTGGGTCATGATGACGATGATGTTGTCTGCGCCGGCCACCAGGTCCATGGCGCCGCCCATGCCCTTGACCAGTTTGCCGGGAATCATCCACGAGGCGATGTTGCCTTCCACGTCCACTTCGAACGCACCGAGTACAGTCAGGTCGACATGACCACCGCGGATCATCGCGAAGGACTCGGCGGAGGAAAAGATCGACGCACCGATACGCGCAGTCACCGTTTGTTTGCCGGCATTGATCATGTCGGCATCGATGGTGTCTTCGGTTGGAAAGGGACCCATGCCCAGCAAGCCGTTTTCCGACTGCAGCATGACTTCCATGCCTTCGGGGATGTAGTTGGCGACCAGGGTCGGAATGCCGATGCCCAGGTTCACGTAGAAGCCGTCCTGCATTTCGCGGGCGACGCGTTGAGCCATTTGTTCGCGGGAAAGTGCCATTGTTGTTATTCCTTCATTCGGTCCGGGGGCAGGGGATCACTTACGCACGGTGCGCTGTTCGATGCGCTTCTCGAACGTGCCGCAAATGACCCGGTCGACGTAGATGCCAGGGGTGTGGATCTGCGCCGGGTCCAGCTCGCCGGGTTCGACGATTTCTTCGACTTCGACCACAGTGATCTTGCCCGCGGTGGCGGCCAGCGGGTTGAAGTTCTGGGCGGTGTGGCGGTAGATGACGTTGCCGAAATGATCGGCTTTCCAGCCTTTGACGATGGCGAAGTCACCGGTGATGGATTCTTCCATCAGGTACTTGCGGCCATGGAATTCGCGAACTTCCTTGCCGTCGGCTACCGGCGTGCCGACGCCGGTGGCGGTGAAGAACGCCGGGATGCCGGCACCGCCTGCGCGCATTTTTTCGGCGAGGGTGCCTTGGGGAGTCAGGACCACTTCGATAGCACCGCTGAGCAGTTGCTCCTCGAACATTTTGTTCTCGCCGACGTAGGACGCCACCACCTTGCGGATCTGCCGGTCTTCCAGCAGCACGCCGAGGCCGAAACCGTCGACGCCGCAGTTGTTGGAAACCACGGTGAGGTCGCGTGTGCCTTTGCGCTTGATCTCGGCGATGAGGTTTTCCGGAATCCCGCACAGACCGAAGCCGCCAGCGATCACGGTCATGCCGTCTTCAAGACCTGCCAGAGCTTCCTCGTAGGAACTCACGCGTTTGTCGAAACCTGCCATATGCACCTCTTTTATTCTTTGTGGGCGGCTGGCTAGCCGTATTGGGGTAGGAGTGTCGCGCTGCAGAATTTATTTGTTAAGTTGATTTTTAAGGTTGATTGATAGATAAAACTCACCAATAACCCTTGTGGGAGCGAGCCTGCTCGCGATGGCAATTTCAAGGAAGCCATCGCGGGTAAACCGTGCTCCTGATTACTGGAGCAATTCGCACATGACAGTCAAGCAGATCCGCGCATTCCTGGCCGTGGCCCAGAGTCTGAGTTTTGCCGTGGCCTGCGAGCGATTGCACCTGTCGCAATCGGCATTAAGCCTGACCATCAAGGCGCTGGAGGAGGGGTTGGGCGGGCGCCTGTTCACCCGCACCACGCGCAATGTCGCGCTGACAGCAGAGGGGGAATCACTGGTGCCGCTGGCACGTCGGCTGATCGCTGACTGGGATAACGCCGAGGATGAGCTGCGGCAACGCTTCACTCTCCAGCGTGGACGCGTGACGCTGGCGGCGATGCCCTCGTTTGCCGGCAACCTGCTGCCGCCGATCCTGAAAACCTTTCGGGCGCGCTACCCCAAGGTCAACGTCACGGTGAATGACGTGATCAACGAGCAGGTGCTGGAGATGGTGCGTGACCGGCAGGTTGAACTGGGAGTGGCGTTTGAACCGAATCAGAGTTCATCGCTGGCATTCACGCCGTTATACATGGACCGTTTCGTGGCTGTGGTGCCGAAAGATTCTCCTTTTGCCGAACGACAAGACATCGATTGGCAGACCCTGCTCGAGGAACCGTTCATCACCTTGCAGCGACCGTCGACGGTGCGGGTGATGCTCGAAGAGCACTTGCAGGCACGCGGGATGAAATTGCCGGTGGAGTTTGAAAGTCATCAGTTGGCGACGGTGGGGCGGATGGTCGCCAGCGGGTTGGGGGTGAGTGCAGTGCCGGCGTTGTGTGTCGGGCAGATGCTGGAACTCGGAGCGCGGTGCATCACTTTGCGCGACCCGGTGGTGGAGCGGGCGATCGGGGTGCTGACCAAGCCAGGGGTGGAACTGTCGGCGGCGGCGCAGGCGTTGTTCGATATCCTTAAAGCCGAAAACCTCGGCCAACGCCTCCATTGATCGTTCCCACGCTCCGCGTGGGAACGCAGCCCGGGACGCTCTGCGTCCCATCCAAAGCCGAACGCGGAGCGTCCGTTGAGGCATTCCCACGCGGAGCGTGGGAACGATCATTGGGACAGGTGTTGTGTCAGGAGGGGGAGTAGCTGCTCGCACGACGCCTCTATTTTCAAATCAAGGAAGTCATCCGCCCGTGTCTTCCCCAAATTGATCGCCATTAACGGCTTGCCCTGATCCGCCACCGCCCGGCATAACCGAAACGCCGAATACGCCATCAACGAAGATCCGACCACCAGCAACCCCGCCGCCTTTTCGACCGCTGCCATCGCTTTGGCCGCTGTCACCTGCGCCACATTTTCGCCAAAAAACACCACGTCCGGCTTCATCCGCTCACCCGCGCAGTACGGGCACTGCGGCACCTGAAACCGCGCCTCAAACGCCGCATCCAGCAGCGTGTCGCCATCCGGGGCTTGCACCGCATCCACGCCGGCCAGATACGGATTCTGCGTTTCCATCAATTGCTGGATCGAATCCCGTTCGCTGCGTTTTCCGCAGTCCAGGCACAACACTCGATGCAGGCTGCCGTGGAGTTCGATGACGTCATGGCTGCCGGCCTGGTCGTGCAGGGTGTCGACGTTTTGCGTGATCAGCCCGCTGATCTGCTGCGAGCGTTGCAAACTGGCCAAGGCCTCATGGGCCACGTTCGGCTGGGCCTGGCGCACTCGCGGCCAACCGAGCATCGCCCGCGCCCAATAGCGTCGCCGGGATTCGGGGGCGGATAGGAATTCCTGATACATCATCGGTTGCCGGCCACGCCGCACGCCCTGATTGTCGCGGTAGTCCGGAATGCCCGACGGAGTGCTGATGCCGGCGCCGGTCAGGACCACAAACGGCTGGTCAGCCATTAACTGCTGAAGGCGATCGAGTTGTTCGCGGATGAGGCTGTCGAGCATGTTCAACACTCCGGTGGACGTGTAGGAGCTGCCGCAGGCTGCGATCTTTTGATCTTCAGCGATTTGAGCATCGCCAAATCAAGATCAAAAGATCGCAGCCTGCGGCAGCTCCTACAGTAGACCGTCAGCCGTCAGCCGTCAGCCGTCAGCGGTGTTTACTTGCGCGCCTCCAGAATCAGGTTGAACGGCGTTTCCGTGGCCCGCCGGAACGTCTTGAACCCGGCCTCGGTGAAAACCTTGCGCAGCCGCGCCTCGCCAGCCTGGGCGCCGAGCCCGAGGCCGACTTCCTGGGACAGCGAGTTCGGGGTGCAGATAAAGGTCGAGGCAGCGTAGAACAAGCGGCCAACCGGGTTGGTGTTGTCGTCGAGCGAGTCGTTGGCGAACGGTTCTACCAGCAGCACCGTGCCGTCCGGTTTCAGTGCGTCATAAGCATGCCGCGCCGCGCCCACCGGGTCGCCCATGTCGTGCAGACAGTCGAAATAGCAAACCAGGTCATAGTCATCGCCGGGGAAGCTTTTTGCCGTGCCTTGGAAGAACCGCGCACGCCCGGCCACGCCACCTTCTTCGGCGCGCTGGGTGGCGACGGTGACGGAGGGTGCGTGGTAGTCGAAACCGACGAATCGCGAATTCGGGAACGACTGGGCCATGATCACGGTGGATGCGCCGTGGCCGCAGCCGATGTCCGCCACTTTGGCGCCAGCCTCCAGTTTGCCGACCACGCCTTCGAGCGCCGGTAGCCATTCGGCGACCAAGTGCGCTTTATAACCTGGCCGGAAGAACCGCTCCGTGCCACTGAACATGCACGGATGGTGATCGCCCCAGGCGAGGGCACCGTCGCCGCGCATGGCGTTGACCAGTTTGTCCTTGTCATGGAAAAACGATGCGACCACCCCGATGCCACCCGCGATATAGACCGGTGAGTCTTCGATCGCCAATGCCAGGGCTTGCTCTTCGGGCAGGCGGAACTGGCCGTCGCGGTGTTCCATGTAACCGGAAGCGGCGTGGGCGCTGAGCCATTCGCGCAGCAGGCGGGTGTTGCAGCCGGTTTTGTCGGCGAGGATTTCAGGGGTGACTGGCTGGCTGTCGGCCATGGCCCGGTACAGTCCGAGCTCTTCACCGAGGATGACGTTGGCGAGCATCGCTGCGCCGCCCATGTCGTTCACCAGTTTGCCCATGAAATCATTGAGTCTGGCCTCGTCCATCACATGTGCTCCTTCAGCAGGATCACAGTCCAGAGGCCTTGTTTTTCGAGGCGTTCACCTCTGAACCGTGGTCGTGGGAATGAACAGGACGATAAGCACGTCCTGCGTGCAGTAAGTTTAGTCCGGGGGCCGTGGGCCGCCGTCTGGAGCGACGAAATCCCGGTGGCAGGAAGATCTGGTTTGACGCTGCCCCCTGTAGGAGCCCGGCTTGCCCGCGATGGCGGTGTTTACGAGTGGGTCGAGATGGCGCTGCAGCAGTCCGAGGCCGAACCGTTGCCGCTGAGCGATGCCCGGTTGTTGCTGGACCGACCGTTGCAGGTTTCACCGCTGGCCTGGCCGTTGGCGTATGCCTGGTCTACGTTGTTCTTGAGTTAGCGTCACGTCTGGGGGATCAAGCGTTGCTGACAATCAAGCACCAACCGCGCACCGCCGAGTTCACTGGTGCTGACTTCAAGCGTAAACCCATGCAAGCTGACAATCGCCGCAACGATCGACAGCCCCAACCCAAACCCGCTTTTCTGGTTGCCGCCCTCGGCACGATAGAAGCGCTGGAACACTGCCTCTCGTTCGGCCATCGGAATACCAGGGCCCGAATCGAGCACTTCGATCCGCGTAAATCCCGCCTCATTGACCCCCCGCAAAATCACCTCGCCACCCGGAGGCGTGAACTTGATCGAGTTGCTCAGCAGGTTCGCTATCGCCTCAAACAACAATGCTCGATCACCGTTCAGCGAAGGTAACGACGTCGGCAATTGCAGCTTGAAAACCAGCTCGCCTTCTTCCGCCAACGGCAGATAAAAGTCGTGCAGCTCTTGCAGCAACGGCAGCGGATCCAGCTGCACAAAACCCGAGCGGCGCTGACGATCTTCCAGCTCGGATATCCGCAGCAACCCTCGAAAGCGCGCCATCAAGGTGTCCGCTTCACCGAGCACCGAGTCCAGTTGCACCGCCAGCGTCGAACCCTCATCAGCCTGCTGCTGAATCCGGTACAGCTGCGCCCGCAAGCGCGTCAGCGGCGTGCGCAGGTCGTGGGCGATGTTGTCGCAGACGCCCTTGACCTCGTTCATCAAGCGTTCGATACGTTCGAGCATGGCGTTGACGATGGCGGCGAGCATGTCCAGCTCATCGCGGCGATCGGACAATGGCAGGCGGCGGGTCAGGTCGCCGGCGACGATGGCCTCGGCACTGGCCTGGATCGCACGAATCCGCCGCAACGGACGCCGCCGCAACAGGTGCCAACCGGCGATGCCGGGCAGGATGGTCAGCGTCACACCCCAGAGCAGCGCGTGCAGAATGATCCGGGTCACGGCAAACAACGAACCGTTATCCCGCACCAGGACCAGCCAGCGACCGTCCTTTGTCTGGGTCGCTACCGCGTCGCAGCTGTCGGCGGGCAGGCTTGGGTCGTCAGAATCGGCGCAGTCGCCGAGCATGTGAATCTTGCCATCCAGCGGCAGGCCTTTGGGCATGTGACGCAGCGCACCGCCGAGGTAGCGGTGCTGAGCATCGAACAGGCCATAAGCGTCGATGCCGCGAATGTCGAAGGTCATGCTGACGGCGAGGGCATCCGCCAATTGGTCGCCCTGAAAGTGCGAAAACAAATGCTGGCGTTGCATCAGCGAATGTTTGGCCAGGTTGTCCAGGTAGGCGGAAACCTCGTAGTACATGACCCCCATGAGAATCCCGCTCCAGACCACGAACAGCGAACTGTAGAGCGCGAGCAAACGGCTGCTGGACGAACGCCAGCCGTTAGAGGGGTTCAGCAATGACATAACCCGAGCCTCGCACGGTCCGAATCAGTGGGACATTGCCTGGCGGGTCGATCTTCTTGCGCAACCGGCCGATGTGCACGTCGATCAGGTTGGTGCCGGGGTCGAAGTGGTAACCCCAGACCTCTTCGAAAATCATCATCCGCGACAGAATCTGCCCGGTGTTGCGCATCAGGAATTCCAGCAACTTGTACTCGGTGGGCAACAGCGTCAGCAGCTGGCCGTCGCGGCTGGCTTCATGGCTGATCAGGTTCAGCTCCAGATCTGCCACCCGCAAGGTGGTGGCCTTGGCGGTCACGGTGTTCTGCCGGCGCAGCAGGACTTCGACCCGGGCGGCCATTTCATCGGTGGCGAACGGTTTGGTCAGGTAATCGTCACCGCCCGCCCGCAAGCCGCGCACACGCTCATCGACGTCGGAGAGGGCGCTGATCATCAGGATCGGCGTGACCACGCCCATGGTCCGCAACGTGGTGACTATCGCCAGGCCATCGAGCTCCGGGAGCATGCGATCAAGGGTGATCAAGTCATAGTTGCCGCTGACCGCGCGCGCCAGGCCTTCGCGGCCGTTGTCGACCCAATCCACGTCGAGGCCGTGGCTGCTCAATTCGGCGACGATTTCCCGGGCGGTCACGGCGTCGTCTTCTATGGTCAAGATGCGGGTCATAGGGCGGGCCTGATTAGGAGTGCTCAACATTGAACGGCATTTTGCCAAGAAATGACCGCAGGCTTTCTAAATAAAACTTCATGTGAAACGAAAGGGATTTTTCCATTGAAAACACCGATCCCGGTCAATGCATAAAACCCGCCGATACAGAGAGTTCCTTGCAAAATGCAAGGCCATTGAAAGTTCAAACTTTATAACTGATTGAAAGTAAGCAATTTATTTAAAGTTGCCGACTGGCACGGTGACTGCACTTGCTCCCTTGAAGAGTTGTAACACCATCTTTCCTGCCTGGAGCGATATCACAATGAATAGATCCTCTGATGGTTTCTATCCGGCCCTCGAAGAAACGAGCACGGTCTCTGGCGTGTCCTGGGGCGCGATCTTCGCGGGGGCCGCTGCGGCGGCGGCGTTGTCGCTGATCCTCGTGTTGCTCGGCTTTGGCCTGGGTTTTTCGGCGGTATCGCCGTGGGCCAATGAAGGGATGAGCGCCAAGGGCCTGGGCATTTCAACGATTGTCTGGCTGGCCGCTACGCAAATCGTGGCGTCCGGGCTGGGCGGTTACATTGCCGGTCGTCTGCGGGTGAAGTGGGCGTACATGCACGGTGATGAGGTTTACTTCCGTGACACTGCCCATGGCTTCCTGGCCTGGTGCGTGGCGACGCTGGTGACGGCGATGCTGTTGGTCGGTTCGGTCAGCAACATCATCGGCGGTGGCGTGCAGGCCGGAGCGAGTGTGGTTGGCGGCGCTGCGAGTGCCGCGACTCAAGCAGCCGGTACGGCTGTCGGCAACGCAGACAATGATCAGTATGGATACTTCGTCGACAGTCTGTTCCGCGATGATCGTCCGGCAGAAGTCAGTGATGACGCTGTTCGAGGCACCGTGACGCGCATCTTCGTGCGCAGCCTGAGGAACAACGGTCAACTGGCTGCCGAAGACCGCATCTACCTGGCGCAACTGGTGGCCCAGCGGACCAACCTTACCCAAGCGGACGCAGAACGTCGCGTTGATGAAGTGTATGCCCGCACGCAAAAAGCCGTGGCCGACGCCAAACTCGCCGCCCAGGAAGCTGCCGACACTGCCGCCAAAGTCGCGGCCTGGACGTCGCTGTGGATGTTCATTGCGCTGCTGATCGGTGCGTTTTTCGCCAGCCTCGCTGCCACCTTTGGCGGTCGTCGTCGGGATGCGGTCGAGTACATCGAAACCGACACTTACGTGACCAACACTTCCACCTCTGTTCGCTAAACCAGGAGAACTACCATGCGCTCATTACTGCTGTTCTTTCTCGGCGTACCGATCCCGATCATCATCCTGATCGCCCTGTTCATGTGACTTGGGTTGGGGCACAGGTCTTTGCCGCTTCTGCCTTGGGTGGAAGCGGCGTTTTTGTGTAATCGGGACTGACCTTGACTTTGATGTCGACTGTCATTGCGCTATCGCGAGCAGGCTCGCTCCCATAGTAGATCTGAGCGACACAGATCAAATGTGGGAGTGAGCCTGCTCGCGATGAGGGCATATCGGACACAACAAATCCATCTACTCAATTGGCGTACTGACAAAACCCTCAAGCCCTTCGGCATACGCGGTAAACGCACTGATCTGTGGAAACCGATTTTCATCCACCTGATCCGGCACCACCAGATGGGTGAAACTCCAGGCCACCGCCAACGTAATCCCGTCTTGAGCAATCGTCCCGTCAGTCTTCAGCGGCTGCATTTCCAGCTCGCGCTCCAGCGCCGAATAGGCGGCCGCCAATTGTCCTTCGACCCGCTCCACCCACGGTTCAAACTGAATCTCCGCTGGCCGCAGATTGCGTTCGTAGTAGAGCTGTACGGACTTTTCACACGCCGCCAACGCCAGGCCGATCAGGCGCAACGAGCGCAAGCGTTGATCGAGATCGTCGGGCATCAGGCTCTTGCCGGGTCCGGCCAAGGCTTCCAGGTATTCGATGATCAGCGTCGAGTCGATCAACACCTCACCGTCGTCCAGCACCAGGGTGGGCGCCTTGACCACCGGGTTGATCTGCTGGAATTGCTCGAAATGCCGAAACACCGAGACCGGCTGGTGTTCCAGGTCTATCCCCAAGCATTTGGCAGAAATGGCGACGCGCCGCACATAGGGCGAATCCAGCATGCCGATCAGCTTCATTTAACCGCTCCTCCTTCAGATGTCCGTTTCAGGACGGACTACCTTAGCTGAGGTTCAGCGACCTGCAACTGGCGCCGGGCTAATCCTCGAAGCCGACTTGTTCGTGAATCTCATCGACCTTCAATTCAAGGCGATAGGCCACGGCGATAAACAGCGCCTGGCATAAACACAGTGTGGCACTCAGGGAACGGAAGGCAAACGAGCTGCCTTCGTTGACCAGCAGCACCGTATTGGCGCGCTTGGCCAAGGGCGAGAGGTTGCTATCAGTGATGATCAGGGTTTTCGCCTGGTTGTGTTGGGCAATACGCAGGCAGTGCTGGGTTTCCTTGCCATAGGGCGTGAAGCTGATGGCGATCACCAGGTCATTGGCGCGCACGCTGCGCATCTGCTCGCGGTAGCTGCCACCGAGCCCCGAGACCAGATGAATGCGCTTGTTGGTGTGTTGCAGGTTGTAGACCAGGTAATCGGCCACCGCGAACGAACGGCGCACCCCGACCACGTAGATGTTGTCGGCATTTACCACCAGGTCGACAGCCTTGTCGAAGGCCTGGTCATCGAGTTCCAGCCCCAGCCGTTCAATACCTGACAGGGTCGCATTGATGCACTCGCGCGCCAGGTCGCCGCCGCTGGCCTTCTGCGACTTGTTGGCAATCATGCTGCGAATGCGCTGCTGGTAGTTCTGCACCGGCGTGGTCTTGTGGGTATAGGCCTCACGGAACAGTGCCTGCATTTCGCTGAAGCCGCTGAAGCCGAAACGCTGGGAAAACCGCACGATCGCCGACGGGTGCACTTCGCACTCGCGGGCGATGTCGCTGATGCGGTCGACCATGATCCGGTCGCTCTGCTGGCTCATGTAGCTGGCGATGCGCTTGAGCTGGCGCGGCAGGCTTTCGTATTCGTTGGTGATCAGTTGCAGCAGACGCTCGGCGTTGATCGGAGGGCTGGCGAGATCGCTGTCGGGCGTGCTCTCGGTCGTCGCCGGCTGATCGGTGCGGGTCATAAGGAATCCTTCTGGCTTGTTCTTATAGGGACGACAGAAAGCGTCATCCCCTGACAATAGGTTGGCTGTGCGCAGTCTACAGGGTAGGCCGGAAAAAAATCTTGAGCTTGCGGTCAGTACGAGGTGTGCTGAAACGATGCACTGCCCCTGGAGCACCTGTGGCCAAGTTTATTGGAAAAAATATTCCACGTAAAAATTATTTGGAATAATTATTGATTGTTCGGCCCCGGACGTTTTAGTCTGCATCCCACCAAGAGTGTTCGGCGCGGCCATCGCCCCGAACGCAGGCTGATAAAAATAACAGGAGCCAGCATGGGCCAGACTCGTTTTGCCAGTGGGCGTCAATTGGATCTGATTTGCCTGGGGCGCCTAGGCGTCGACCTCTATGCACAGCAAGTCGGCGCGCGGCTGGAGGATGTGAGCAGCTTCGCCAAATACCTCGGCGGATCGTCTGCCAACATCGCTTTCGGCACCGCTCGGCTGGGCCTTAAATCGGCGATGCTGAGCCGGGTAGGGGACGACCACATGGGCCGCTTTCTCATTGAATCCCTGACCCGCGAAGGTTGCGATGTCCGCGGCATCAAGGTCGATCCGGAGCGCCTGACTGCCATGGTCTTGCTGGGTCTCAAGGATCGCGAAACCTTTCCCTTGGTCTTCTACCGCGAAAACTGCGCCGACATGGCGCTGCGGGCCGAAGACATCAGCGAAGCCTTCATCGCTTCCAGCAAAGCCTTGCTGATCACCGGCACCCATTTCTCCACCGACGGCGTCTACAAGGCGAGCATCCAGGCGCTGGATTACGCCGAGAAGCACAACGTCAAACGGGTGCTGGACATCGACTATCGCCCGGTTCTGTGGGGCCTGGCTGGCAAGGCCGACGGCGAAACCCGTTTCGTTGCCGACCAGAACGTCAGCTTGCATGTGCAGAAAATCCTTCCGCGTTTTGACCTGATCGTCGGCACGGAAGAAGAATTCCTGATTGCCGGTGGCTCCGAAGATTTGCTCACCGCGCTGCGTAATGTGCGGCGCCTGAGCGCGGCGACCTTGGTGGTCAAGCTCGGCCCGCAAGGTTGCACGGTGATTCACGGAGCGATCCCGGACCGTCTTGAAGACGGCGCCATTTACCCCGGCGTCCGGGTGGAAGTGTTGAACGTGCTGGGGGCCGGCGATGCCTTCATGTCGGGCTTCCTTGCCGGTTGGCTGGAGGACGCGAGCGACGAGCGCTGCTGCCAGTTGGCCAATGCCTGTGGCGGCCTGGTGGTGTCGCGCCATGCCTGTGCGCCGGCCATGCCGACCCGCGCCGAACTCGACTATCTATTCAACAGCCCGGTGCCGATTACCCGGCCGGATCAAGATGCGGTGTTGCAGCGTCTGCATCAGGTCAGCGTGCCGCGCAAACAGTGGAAGCAGCTGTTCATCTTTGCGTTCGACCATCGCGGGCAACTGGTGGAGCTGGCGCACAAGGGCGGTCGCGACCTGAGCGCCATCGGCGAACTCAAGCAACTGTTTATCAAGGCTGTGGAACGGGTCGAAGCCGATTTGCGCGAGCAGGGCGTCGAGGCTGATGTCGGGTTGCTGGCCGATCAACGCTTCGGCCAGGATTCGCTGAACGCCGCCACCGGTCGCGGCTGGTGGGTGGCGCGTCCGGTGGAAGTGCAGGGTTCGCGGCCATTGGCCTTCGAACATGGGCGCTCCATCGGCAGCAACCTGATCGCCTGGCCGCAGGAGCAAATCATCAAGTGCCTGGTGCAATTCCACCCCGACGACGAGCCGCTGCTGCGCCTGGAACAGGAAGCGCAGATCAAGGGTTTGTACCAGGCCTCTCAGGTCAGCGGTCATGAACTGCTGCTGGAAATCATCCCGCCCAAGGATCATCCGTCGACCCATCCGGACGTGCTGTATCGCGCCCTCAAACGGCTCTACAACCTGGGCATCTACCCGGCGTGGTGGAAGATCGAAGCGCAGAGCGCCGAGGAGTGGAAGCAACTCGACGAGCTGATCCAGGAACGTGATCCGTACTGCCGAGGCGTGGTGTTGCTGGGGCTGAATGCACCGGCAGCGGCACTGGCCGAAGGGTTTCAACAGGCCAGCCAGAGCCAGACGTGTCGTGGGTTTGCAGTCGGCCGGACGATTTTCCAGGAGCCGAGCCGCGCGTGGATGGCCGGTGAAATCGACGATGAAGCGCTGATCCGTCAGGTGCAGGGCACGTTCGTTGAACTGATCGATGCCTGGCGCACGGCCCGGAGTTGAATATTTTCAATATGTGAACACTGAACCTGTGGGAGTGAGCCTGCTCGCGATAGCGGACAGACAGTCAATATTAAAGTCGCCTGACACACCGCTATCGCGAGCAGGCTCACTCCCACAGGGTTTCGCGCCGCATTCAATGGTTATGTAAAACAATAAAAGGTGCAGCCATGCCCGCTATTCGAATTGGCATCAACCCGATCTCCTGGAGCAACGACGACCTGCCGTCCCTCGGTGGCGAGACGCCGCTGAGCACCGCCCTGAGCGAAGGCAAGGAAATCGGCTACGAAGGTTTCGAACTCAACGGCAAATTCCCCAAGGACGCCAAAGGTGTCGGCGACGTACTGCGCCCTTATGACCTGGCGCTGGTGTCCGGCTGGTATTCCAGCCGTCTGGCCCGCCGCTCGGTGGCCGAAGAAATTGATGCCATTGGCAGCCATGTCGAGCTGCTGGCCAAAAACGGCGCCAAGGTGCTGGTGTACGGCGAAGTCGCCGACTCCATTCAAGGCCAGCGCATTCCGTTGGTGGAACGCCCGCGATTTCACACCGAACACGCCTGGCAGGAATACGCCGACAAGCTCACCGAACTGGCGCGCTTCACCTTGTCCCAAGGCGTGCGCCTGGCCTACCACCATCACATGGGCGCCTACGTCGAATCCCCGGCCGACATCGACAAATTGATGGCGCTGACCGGCAGTGAAGTCGGCCTGCTGTTTGATTCGGGCCATTGCTACATGGGTGGCGGCGAACCGTTGCAGGTGCTGCGCAAACACATCGAACGCATCTGCCACGTGCATTTCAAGGACGTGCGCAAACCGGTGGTGCAACTGGCGCGCAACAACCTGTGGAGTTTCCCGGACTGCATCATCAACGGCACCTTCACTGTGCCCGGCGATGGTGACATCGACTTCGGCGCCTTGCTCGACGTGCTGCTGGCAGCCGGTTACCACGGCTGGCTGGTGGTCGAAGCGGAACAGGACCCGGCAGTGGCGCCCAGTTATGTCTACGCCAAAAAAGGCTACGACACCTTGCGTGCGCTGCTCGACGAGAGGGTTGCGATATGAGCCTGCTGGTCAAAAGCAACGCCCGTGGCCGGACCATGGTCGAGCTGGGGAAAGGTGAATTGGAATACGTCGGCTTCGCCGCTTATCGCTTGAGTCTGGGCGAGACCTTGCCGGTGTCGGCCGGTGATAAGGAACTGTGCCTGGTGCTGCTCAGTGGCCGGGTCAGCATCAAGGGTGAAGCGCCGGGGCAGGGGGCGTTCGACTGGGACAACATCGGCGATCGTCAGTCTGTGTTCGAAGACAAATCCCCGTTCGCCGCGTACTTGCCACCGGGCAGTCAGGCGCAAGTGGTCGCGCTCAGCGATGTGCAAATCGCTGTTTGCGCCGCGCCCGGTTCAACGAGCAATGGCCTCGGCCCGCGGCTGATCAAACCCGACGCAATGAAGCGCAGCGTGCGCGGCAAAGGCGCCAACACCCGTTACGTCTGCGACATTCTGCCGGACACCGAGCCGGCCCATTCGCTGCTGGTGGTGGAAGTGCGCACGCCGTCCGGGCACTCGTCGAGCTACCCGCCGCACAAGCACGACACCGACGATTTGCCGCACCAGAGTTTTCTCGAAGAAACCTATTACCACCAGATCAACCCGCCCCAGGGCTTCGTGTTCCAGCGGGTGTACACCGACGATCGCAGCATCGATCAGGCCATGGCCGTGGAAAACAGCGACCTCGTGGTTGTACCCAAAGGCTATCACCCGGTCAGCGTGCCGTACGGCTACGAGTCGTACTACCTGAACGTGATGGCCGGACCCAAACGCGTCTGGCAGTTCCATAACGATCCGCAGCACAGTTGGCTGATGGATCTCTGAATTCCAACCTCTGCACGGAGAACACGATCAATGAGCAACGCCCCGATCATCGGCCACTACATCCACGGTCAAGTGCAAGACAGCAGCAGCGAACGGTTCGGCAACGTTTTCAACCCGGCCACCGGCAGCATTCAGGCACGCGTCGGGCTGGCCAGCCAGAAGACCGTCGACGAAGCGGTCGCCTCGGCCCTGAAAGCCTTTCCGGCCTGGTCCGAACAATCGTCCCTGCGCCGTTCGCGGGTGATGTTCAAGTTCAAGGAATTGCTCGACCAACATCACGATGAGCTGGCCGAAATCATCAGCCGCGAACACGGCAAAGTGTTTTCCGACGCCAAGGGCGAAGTCACCCGGGGCATCGAAATCGTCGAGTACGCCTGCGGTGCGCCGAACCTGCTGAAAACCGAGTTCAGCGACAACATCGGTGGCGGCATCGATAACTGGAACCTGCGTCAACCGCTGGGCGTGTGCGCTGGCGTGACGCCGTTCAACTTCCCGGTGATGGTGCCGCTGTGGATGATCCCGCTGGCGCTGATCACCGGTAACTGCTTCATCCTCAAACCGTCTGAGCGCGACCCGTCCGCCAGTGTGCTGATGGCCCGTCTGTTGAGCGAAGCCGGTTTGCCGGACGGTGTGTTCAACGTGGTCCAGGGCGACAAGACTGCCGTCGACGCGTTGCTGCAACACCCGGACATCGAGGCGATTTCCTTTGTCGGCTCGACGCCGATTGCCGAGTACATCCACCAGCAAGCCACCTCCCGCGGCAAGCGTGTGCAGGCGCTGGGCGGGGCGAAGAATCACATGATCGTCATGCCGGATGCGGATCTGGATCAAGCGGCGGATGCCTTGATCGGCGCGGCTTACGGCTCGGCCGGCGAGCGCTGCATGGCGATTTCGATTGCCGTGGCGGTGGGCGATGTCGGCGATCAGTTGATTGCCAAACTGCTGCCGCGTATCGATCAACTGAAAGTCGGCAATGGCTTGAAGGCTGACAGTGACATGGGGCCGCTGGTGACCGCCGAGCACAAGGCCAAAGTCGAAGGTTTCATCGACGAAGGCGTGGCCCAGGGCGCGCAGCTGATTGTCGATGGTCGCAACTTCAAGGTGCCGGGCGCCGAAAACGGCTTTTTTGTCGGCGCGACACTGTTCGATAACGTCACGACCGAGATGAGCATCTACCAACAGGAAATTTTCGGCCCGGTGCTGGGCATCGTTCGGGTGCCGGACTTCGCCAGTGCCGTCGCGTTGATCAACGCCCATGAGTTCGGCAACGGCGTGTCCTGTTTCACCCGCGATGGCGGCATCGCCCGGGCCTTCGCCCGCACGATCAAGGTCGGCATGGTCGGCATCAACGTGCCGATTCCGGTGCCGATGGCCTGGCATTCTTTCGGCGGCTGGAAGCGCTCGCTGTTTGGCGATCACCACGCTTACGGCGAGGAAGGCATTCGCTTCTACAGCCGCTACAAAAGCGTGATGCAGCGCTGGCCCGACAGCATTGCCAAGGGCCCTGAATTCAGCATGCCGACGGCCAACTAATTCACCTGTGCGGAGAACAACAATAATGAGCAAGCCCCTGCGTTTCGCCCTGAACCGTATGGTCGCCCCACGTTTGTCCCTGCCCGCGTTCATCGAGCTGGCGGTGACCCTCAAGGCCGACGCCATCGAAATTCGCAACGACCTTAAAGGCGTCGAGATCGAAGACGGCACCGCCCCCGAGCGCGTCCGTGAGTTGTGCGCCGCCAAAGGCATCACGGTGCTGTCGATCAACGCGCTGTATCCGTTTGATGTGTGGAATGACGAGCGCCGTGCGCACGCCTTGAAGCTGGCCGCTTATGCCCGTGATTGCGGCGCCCGAGGGCTGGTCATGTGCCCGCTCAACGACCGTGCCGACCCGCGTACCGAGGCCGCACGTGCTTCGGGCCTGCGCACGGCGTTGACTGAACTGGCGCCGATCCTGCGCGATCACGGCATCCTCGGTTTCATCGAACCGCTGGGTTTCGAAGAGTGCTCGTTGCGGCGCAAACGCACGGCGGTCGACGCGATCAAGGCCATCGGTGGGCTGGATGTGTTCCGTCTGGTGCATGACACCTTTCACCATCACTTGGCCAGCGAACATGAATTCTTCCCCGAGCTGACCGGGCTGGTGCACATCTCCGGCGTCGAAGATGCCGAGGCGCCACTGGCGACAATCCGCGACGGCCATCGGGTGCTGGTGGGCGAGGGCGATATCCTCGGCAACGCGGCGCAGATCGAGACCTTGCTCGCTACTGGCTACAGCGGCTACCTGTCGTTCGAGCCGTTCGCCGACAGCGTCCATGGCCTGGCGGATATCCAGACGGCGATTGGCGCGAGTATGGATCACCTGCAGAAATCCCAAGGTTAATGGAGAACCCTGTGGGAGCGGGCTTGCCCGCGATGGCGGCAGCACATTCAACATTGATGTGTCAGGTAGATCGCTATCGCGGGCAAGTCGGGTCGCCGCACTGCCGCTCCCACAGTTGATCGCATTCAACAGCCCACACCGGATTTAGCTTCAAAGGAAGGTGCAAGCATGACCACAACAAGACTGACCATGGCCCAGGCCCTGGTGAAATTCCTCGATAACCAGTACATCGAGGTCGATGGGGTCCAGAGCAAATTCATCGCCGGGATCTTTACCATTTTCGGCCACGGTAATGTGCTGGGCCTGGGGCAAGCCCTGGAACAGGACAGCGGCGACCTGATCGTCCATCAGGGGCGCAACGAGCAAGGCATGGCCCACGCGGCCATCGGTTTCGCCAAGCAACACCTGCGGCGCAAGATCTACGCCTGCTCCTCATCGGTAGGGCCGGGCGCGGCGAACATGCTGACCGCCGCCGCGACGGCGACCGCCAACCGTATTCCCTTGCTGCTGTTGCCCGGCGACGTTTATGCCTGCCGCCAGCCAGACCCGGTGCTGCAACAGATCGAACAGTTCCACGACCTGAGCATCAGCACCAACGACGCGTTCAAAGCCGTGAGCAAATACTGGGACCGTATCAACCGTCCCGAGCAACTCATGACGGCGGCGATCCACGCTATGCGCGTGCTCACCGACCCTGCCGAAACCGGCGCGGTGACCCTGGCCTTGCCACAAGATGTGCAAGCCGAGGCCTACGAATACCCCGATTATTTCCTGCAAAAACGCGTGCACCGCATCGAGCGTCGTCCGGCGACAGAAGCGATGCTCGGTGATGCGCTGGCGCTGTTCAAAGGCAAGCGCAAGCCGCTGATCATTTGCGGTGGCGGGGTCAGATACTCCGGTGCCAATGCCGCGTTGCAGGCGTTTGCCGAGCGCTTCGATATTCCCTTCGCCGAAACCCAGGCCGGCAAGAGTGCGGTGGTGTCCAGTCACCCGCTGAACGTCGGCGGCATTGGCGAAACCGGTTGCCTGGCGGCGAATCTGTTGGCCAAAGACGCGGATCTGATCATCGGCATCGGCACCCGCTACAGCGATTTCACCACCGCGTCGAAATCCCTGTTCCAGCACCCCGACGTGCAATTTCTCAATCTGAACATCAGCCCCTGCGATGCCTTGAAACTCGACGGCGTGCAGCTGCTGGCGGATGCCAGAGTCGGCTTGCAAGCCTTGGCTGAAGCCTTGGGCGATTATCGTTCTGCGTGGGGCGATCAACCGCGTCAGGCCAAGGCGCAACTGGACGAGGAAGTCGACCGCCTCTATCAGGTCGAATACCAGAGCAAAGACTTCATCCCGGAAATCAACGACCACATGGACCCGACGGTGCTGCGCGAATTCATCGAGCTGACCGGTTCCTGCCTGACCCAGAGCCGCGTGCTCGGCGTGCTCAACGAAACCCTCGCCGATGACGCCGTGATCGTCGCCGCCGCCGGCAGTTTGCCTGGTGACTTGCAGCGCAGCTGGCGCAGCAAGGGCGTGAACACCTATCACGTCGAGTACGGCTATTCCTGCATGGGTTACGAGGTCAACGCCGCACTGGGCGTGAAACTCGCCGAGCCGGATCGCGAGGTCTATGCGCTGGTCGGCGATGGCTCTTACATGATGCTGCATTCGGAACTGGCGACCTCGATTCAGGAGCGACGCAAGATCAACGTGGTCCTGCTGGACAACATGACCTTCGGTTGCATCAACAACCTGCAGATGGGCAACGGCATGGACAGCTTCGGCACCGAGTTCCGGTTCCGCAACCCGGAAACCGGCAAGCTCGACGGCGGGTTCGTGCCGGTGGATTTCGCCATGAGCGCGGCGGCTTATGGCTGCAAGACCTACAAGGTGCACACCGTTGAAGAGTTGCAAGCCGCATTGGCCGATGCGCGCTTGCAGACGGTGTCGACGCTGATCGACATCAAGGTCCTGCCCAAAACCATGATTCATGGCTACCTGTCGTGGTGGCGAGTCGGCGTGGCGCAAGTCTCCACCAGCGCTCGCACCGATGCGGTGGCCAAGACCCTGAATGAACGACTGGCAAAGGCCCGTCAGTACTGATTGCCCTGAACGAACAACAACAAATCTAGGAGTCATTAAATGTCTTTGAAGCTTGGCGTCATCGGCACCGGGGCCATCGGCCAGGACCATATCCGTCGTTGCAGCCAGACCTTGCTTAATAGCCAGGTCGTTGCGGTGACCGACATCAACTTGCAGCAAGCCGCGAAGGTCGTGTCCGACCTGAAACTGACCGCCGAGGTCTATCCCGACGGCCACGCGCTGATCCAGGCGCCGGAGGTCGAAGCGATCCTCGTCACCTCCTGGGGCCCGAGCCACGAAGCGTTCGTGCTGGCGGCGATTGCGGCAGGTAAGCCGGTGTTCTGCGAGAAGCCGCTGGCGGTCACCGCTGATGGCTGCCGCAAAATCGTCGAGGCCGAAGTGGCCCACGGCAAACGCCTGGTGCAGGTCGGATTCATGCGCCCTTATGACGAGGGCTATCGGGCACTCAAAGCGGTGATCGACAGCGGGCAGATTGGTGAGCCGTTGATGTTGCACTGCGCGCACCGCAACCCGACCGTGGGGGGAAACTACAAGACCGACATGGCGATCACCGACACGCTGATCCATGAGCTGGACGTGTTGCGCTGGTTGCTCGATGACGATTACGTCTCGGTGCAAGTGGTGTTCCCGCGCAAGAGCAGCAAGGCGCTCGCGCATTTGAAAGACCCGCAGATCGTGCTGCTGGAAACCGCCAAGGGCACGCGCATCGATGTGGAGGTGTTCGTTAATTGCCAGTACGGCTACGACATCCAGTGCGAAGTGGTGGGGGAGACCGGCATCGCCAAACTGCCGGAACCGTCGCAGGTTCAGTTGCGCAGCGGGGCGAAGTTGTCCAATGCGATTTTGATGGACTGGAAGGATCGGTTTATTGCCGCGTACGACGTTGAGTTGCAGGCGTTCATCGATGGTGTGCGGGCCGGGCAGGTCGGTGGCCCGTCGGCGTGGGATGGCTTTGCCGCCGCCGTCGCAGCAGACGCGTGCATCGAAGCCCAGAACAGCGGGGCCATCGTCAAAGTTGCCCTCCCTGACCGCCCACACTTCTACGGCTAACCCCCGGTAATGATCGTTCCCACGCAGAGCGTGGGAACGATCATCAGGAGAACAATATGCGTATCGGACTTGTCGGTTACGGCCATGGCGGCCGGTTTTTCCATGCTCCGCTGATCAGCAGTTTGCCGGCGGCGACGTTCGTGGGTGTGGTCACCCGTTCAGCGGAGCGCCGACAGTTGCTGGCGGCCGAGTACCCTGGGGTGCCGGCGTTCGACAGCATCGGCCAACTGGTGGAGGCCGGGATCGATGTGCTGGTGGTGTCGACGCCACTCAAGGGCCGCCCGGCATTGGTGCTCGATGGCATTGAACACGGTTTAGCGGTGGTCAGCGACAAACCGTTTGCGGCCGATGCGCAACAGGCGCAAACCCTGATCACCATGGCCGAGCGCCAGGGCGTGCAGCTCAGCGTCTACCAGAACCGGCGCTGGGATTCGGACTTCCTGACTGTGCGCAAACTCATCGAATCCGGTGCGCTGGGCCAGGTGACCCGTTTCGAATCGCGGATCGAGCGTTACTCGCCGCAGGCGGTGAACAACGGCAGTGGCGGTGGTTTCCTGCGTGATCTCGGTAGCCATCTGGTGGATCAGGCGTTGCTGTTGTTCGGCCCGGTGACACGGGTCTACGCCGAACTGGATTACCTGGAAAAAGGCCAGGTTTTCGATAACGGCTTCTTTATGTCACTGACCCACGCCAGTGGCGTCACCTCCCACCTGGGTGGCAGTTGCCTGCAAAACACCCCTGGCCCGCGCTTTCGGGTGACCGGCAGCCAAGGCTGTTACAGCGTCGATGGCCTGGACGGGCAAGAAGCATCGGCGCTCGCCGGGCTCTCGCCGAAAACCGAAGGTGAGCGCTGGGGCGTTGAAGAGCATCGCCGTTGGGGCTGGTTCGAGCAGGGCGAAGTGCGCGAGCGGGTTCCTTCCGAGCGCGGCTGCTGGAATCAGTTCTATTTACAGCTACAAACCGCGTTGCAGAGCGGTGGCCCACTGCCCGTGGATGCCCGTGATGCACTGGCGACCACCCGCGTGCTAGACGCTGCGCGACTGAGTGCCGAGCGGCATCAGGCGGTGGAATTGAGCCCGTTCAAGAGTCATGGAATAAAATTAGAATAAAATTCTAAAATGAGTTGATATAGAAATTATATTCTAATAGAGTCATTTCCAGCGACCTGCCTCGCCACCTGTTTCAACCCTTTTCCCGCTTGCCTGCTTACTGAAATCGTCACGCCTCATCCATAAAACCAACAAGAATGTGGAGAAAGACTTTTCATGAAGACCAAGATCCGCTTCGCCTCACTTGCCTTGTCCCTGATGTTCGCCAGTGGCGCGGCGCTTGCCGATATGAAGATCGGCGTCAGCATGTCCCAATTCGATGACACCTGGCTGACCTACCTGCGCGAATCCATGGACAAGAAAGCCAAGTCCTACCCCGAGGGCGTGCAGCTGCAATTCGAAGACGCCCGCAGCGACGTGGTCAAGCAGTTGAGCCAGGTCGAAAGCTTCATCAGCCAGAAGGTCGATGCCATCGTGGTCAACCCGGTGGATACCGCCGCCACCAAAAAAATCACTGAAGCCGCGGTCAAGGCCGGCATCCCGCTGGTCTACGTCAACCGCCGCCCCGATGACCTGAAGCTGCCCAAAGGCGTGGTCACTGTCGCCTCCAACGATCTGGAGGCCGGTGAAATGCAGATGCAGTACCTGGCCGACAAAATGGGCGGCAAGGGCGACATCGTGATTCTGCTGGGCGACCTCGCGAACAACTCCACCACCAACCGTACGAAGGGCGTCAAAGACGTTCTGGCCAAATACCCGAACATCAAGATCGAGCAAGAGCAGACTGGTATCTGGTTGCGGGACAAGGGCATGACCCTGGTCAACGACTGGCTGACCCAGGGCCGCAAGTTCGACGCGGTCATCGCCAACAACGACGAAATGGCCATTGGTGCTGCGATGGCCCTGCAACAGGCCGGCGTCGAGAAAGGCAGTGTGCTGATCGCCGGTGTCGACGGAACGCCGGACGGTCTGAATGCGATCAAGAAAGGCAACATGGCCGTCTCGGTGTTCCAGGATGCCAAGGGTCAGGCCGACGGTTCGATCGACACCGCTGTGAAAATGGCCAAAAACGAGCCGGTCGAACAGGCCGTGTGGGTGCCATACCGCTTGATCACCCCGCGGAACGTCGACACGTTCAAATAGCCCCGTCCGTTCAATAACAACAATAAACACGCAAGGTTGCGACCGCGACCTTGCTGATGGAGTACCTGATCATGTTCGCTTCAGCGACTGCTTCGAGCACCCCGTTGGTGGGTATCCAGCCAGCTGCAACACCTGTCGATGAGCCGTACCTGCTGGAGATCATCAACGTCAGCAAGGGATTTCCCGGTGTGGTGGCCTTGTCCGATGTACAGCTTCGGGTACGTCCCGGTTCCGTGCTGGCGCTGATGGGCGAAAACGGCGCGGGCAAATCCACCCTGATGAAAATCATTGCCGGCATCTATCAACCGGACGCCGGTGAATTACGCCTGCGCGGCAAACCGGTGGTTTTCGAAACGCCACTGGCTGCGCTCCAGGCCGGGATCGCGATGATCCACCAGGAACTCAACCTGATGCCACATATGAGCATCGCCGAGAACATCTGGATCGGCCGTGAGCAGCTCAACGGTTTCCACATGATCGACCACCGTGAAATGCACCGCTGCACAGCGAAACTGCTGGAACGCCTACGGATCAACCTCGATCCAGAAGAGCTGGTCGGCAACCTGAGCATCGCCGAACGGCAGATGGTCGAGATCGCCAAGGCCGTGTCCTACGATTCCGACATCCTGATCATGGATGAACCGACCTCGGCCATCACCGACAAGGAAGTCGCGCATCTGTTCTCGATCATTGCCGACCTCAAGAGCCAGGGCAAAGGCATCATCTACATCACCCACAAAATGAACGAAGTGTTCAGCATCGCCGATGAAGTGGCGGTGTTCCGCGACGGCGCCTACATCGGCCTGCAACGGGCCGACAGCATGGACGGCGACAGCCTGATTTCGATGATGGTCGGCCGCGAGCTGAGCCAGTTGTTCCCGGTGCGTGAAAAACCGATCGGCGATCTGCTGCTGTCGGTGCGCGACCTGAAACTGGACGGCATTTTCAAGGATGTTTCCTTCGACCTGCACGCCGGCGAGATCCTCGGCATTGCCGGGTTGATGGGCTCAGGGCGGACTAACGTCGCCGAAGCGATTTTCGGTATCACCCCGAGCGACGGTGGCGAGATTCGCCTCGACGGCGAAGTGGTGCGCATCAGCGATCCGCACATGGCGATCGAAAAGGGCTTCGCGTTACTGACCGAGGATCGCAAGCTCAGCGGCCTGTTCCCGTGCCTGTCGGTGCTGGAGAACATGGAAATGGCGGTGTTGCCGCATTACGCCGGCCACGGTTTCATCCAGCAAAAAGCTTTGCGCGCCTTGTGCGAAGACATGTGCAAGAAGCTGCGGGTCAAAACCCCGTCGCTGGAGCAGTGCATCGACACGCTCTCCGGCGGTAATCAACAGAAAGCCTTGCTGGCGCGCTGGCTGATGACCAACCCACGAATCCTGATTCTCGACGAGCCGACTCGCGGTATCGACGTCGGCGCCAAGGCCGAGATCTACCGGCTTATTTCTTATCTCGCCAGCGAAGGCATGGCAGTGATCATGATTTCCTCGGAATTGCCCGAAGTGCTCGGCATGAGCGACCGGGTGATGGTCATGCACGAGGGCGACCTGATGGGCACCCTCGACCGCAGCGAAGCGACCCAGGAACGAGTGATGCAATTGGCCTCGGGTATGTCCGCAGTTCACTAAATCAAGGGTGGACGCAGTTTAGGGGTGAGTAGGGATTCTGTGGCCACAGCAAGCTCCCTCGCCACAGGGTATGTATTCGATGCCGGATTTTTTAGAAGGGTGAGTGTTTATGAACGCGATACTGGAAAACAAGCCAGCAACCGCACCGGTCAAGAGTCGCCGGCGCTTTCCAACCGAGTTGAGTATTTTCCTGGTGCTGATTGGCATCGGCCTGGTCTTTGAAGTGTTTGGCTGGATCGTGCGCGACCAGAGCTTCCTGATGAACTCCCAGCGTCTGGTGCTGATGATCCTGCAGGTGTCGATCATCGGTCTGCTGGCGATCGGCGTGACCCAGGTCATCATCACCACGGGTATCGACCTGTCTTCCGGCTCGGTGCTGGCGCTGTCGGCGATGATCGCTGCCAGCCTGGCGCAGACATCGGACTTCACCCGGGCGGTGTTCCCGTCGCTGACTGACTTGCCAGTGTGGATCCCGGTGATTGTCGGGCTCGGGGTAGGGCTGCTGGCGGGGGCGATCAACGGCAGCATCATTGCCATTACCGGTATCCCGCCGTTCATTGCCACCCTCGGCATGATGGTCTCGGCCCGTGGCCTCGCGCGTTACTACACCGAAGGTCAACCGGTGAGCATGCTCTCGGATTCCTACACGGCGATCGGACACGGCGCGATGCCGGTGATCATTTTCCTGGTGGTCGCGGTGATCTTTCACATCGCCCTGCGTTACACCAAGTATGGCAAGTACACCTACGCCATCGGCGGCAACATGCAGGCGGCGCGCACCTCGGGGATCAATGTCAAGCGGCATCTGGTGATCGTCTACAGCATCGCCGGTTTGCTGGCAGGCCTGGCGGGTGTGGTGGCATCGGCACGGGCCGCGACCGGGCAGGCCGGGATGGGCATGTCCTATGAACTGGACGCGATTGCCGCGGCAGTGATCGGCGGCACCAGCCTGGCCGGCGGAGTAGGGCGCATCACCGGCACGGTCATCGGCGCACTGATCCTTGGGGTCATGGCCAGCGGTTTCACCTTCGTCGGCGTCGATGCCTACATTCAGGACATCATCAAAGGCCTGATCATCGTGGTGGCTGTGGTCATCGATCAGTACCGCAACAAGCGCAAACTCAAGCGCTGAGCCTCAGACTAAAGCAGCCAACGCGCCACGCCTGACCCGCGTGGCGCAACCATTTGTCTTCTATATACAGCCGCTCGATTGAATTTCTTGCTATAAACGCACTCCGATAACCACCGCAAAGGCTGCCTTAGAGCACTTTCAGGGCTTTGTCGGACAAATTCGCTGTCTTTTCAGTTGCTGAGGCCTCAAGTCGGCCTTAGACTGCCGCCCCTCGTAAATTGAGTGCCGGGTGGCGCTTGGAATTAAACGGCGCCGTTCCGATGGCCGACCCAGGTCCGCCGGAACGCTCCCTAATTCGCCTTAATGCACGTTTTTTTATAGAGATATCAATGACAAAGGACAAGTTGCTGGCCATGCCGGCGGATGACTACATGAATGCCGAGCAACATGCTTTTTTCTTTGAGCTGTTGCAGAACATGAAAGTCGAAACCCATGAGCGCATCGAACAGAACCGCATCGCCATCGAAAGCCTGGACACTCCGGCCGATCCGGCCGACGCTGCTTCTGTTGAAGAAGAGCGCACCTGGCTGGTGAACGCGATCGATCGCGACCAGCGCATGCTGCCTCAGTTGGAACAGGCTCTGGAACGCATCAAGGAAGACAGCTTTGGCTGGTGCGACGACAGCGGCGAGGCCATTGGCCTGAAGCGCCTGCTGATCAGCCCGACCACCAAGTACTGCATCGAAGCTCAAGAGCGTCACGAACAGATCGACAAGCACCAGCGTCAGGCCTGATTTCGTAACGCCCCGCATCGCGGGCAAGCCTCACTCCTGTCAGGAGCAAGGCTGGCCCGCGATGCTTTTTTTCGTCTGTGAAAAACCCCCGCACTTCTATTGATCTGCTGCAATGCCCACTACTAAGGGACCATAGATAATGGCCTTGTAGTGGCGTTTAATGCCGATACAACAATCAGAATAATGGGTGACGAAGATGACGCGTGACGGATCTCTGGTTGCAGCATCGTCTGCACCCGTGCTTTTGCCGAAAAACCTTTGGTTGACGCCGACCCTGCAAAGCATCGCCCTGATGCTGTTGTTGTGCGGCATGACGCTGGGCGGCTGGTCGCTTTACCTTGGCCTGCCATTGGCCGTGCTGATTATCTGGCTACCTCGCTTGCGCTCGCGCGCCCTCCCTGAGGCAACCCCCGTCGACAGCGCCAGTGCAATTGCCGAGTTGACTCGCGATCTTTCCTACACCACCAGTCATAACGCGTTGTCTGCCGCCGGTGTGGCCTTTTCGGTCAAGCAACTGGCCGACAAACTGCAGTCGCAACTCGGTGCTGCAGCGCAAATTGTCAGCAACGCCGAAGTGATGATCGCGACCGAACAAGCCACCTCGACACTCAGCCGGGAAGCCCTCAGTGCGGCCAGTGAGGCTCATCGGAGCAGCGCGGCAGGGCGTACGGAGCTGATCGAGTCGATCGCCCGTATGCATCAACTCAGTCAGCGCGCCAGTAACAGCCGGGAACTGATCGAAGCCCTGAGCCTGCGCAGTGATGATATCCAGCGGGTCACCCTGGTGATCCAGTCCATCGCCAGCCAGACCAATCTGCTGGCATTGAACGCGGCTATCGAGGCGGCCCGGGCCGGCGAGCACGGTCGCGGATTTGCGGTGGTGGCCGATGAGGTTCGCGGTCTGGCCGCGCGCACGGCGACGGCTACTGGCGAAGTCGGGGACATGGTCGCTGATATTCAGCAACGCACCGCGCAAGTGGTGGAGCAGATCCGTCAATTGTCCAGCGACCTCGACACCGGGGTCGAGCAGGTCGAGCACACCGGTCAGCATCTGGAGAACATTGCGCGTCTGGCTGCCGGCGTCGAAAGCCAGGTGGGGGAAATAGCCAAGGGCGCCGACACCAACCGCGAACAACTCGATAGCCTGTTCCACGCCATCGAACAGATGCGCAGCGACCTTGCAATCAGCGATCAACAGACCCAACGCCTGGCCCAGGCCGCCGTGCAAATGGAAGGTCAGGCCGAAACCATCAGCGAACGCCTCGCCGAAGTCGGGCTGGATGACTATCACCAGCGGGTTTATGACCTGGCCCGCGAAGGCGCGAGTCAGATTGCGGCACGCTTTGAAGCGGATATCGACGAGGGCCGCGTGAGCCTCGATGACCTGTTCGACCGCAATTACCAAACCATTCCCGGCACCAGCCCGGCCAAATACCAGACCCGCTTCGATCGCTACGCCGATCAGGTCTTGCCGGCGATCCAGGAACCCTTGTTGCCGCGTCATGAAGGCCTGGTGTTCGCCATCGCCTGTACGCAGCAGGGTTATGTGCCGACCCACAACAAGGTCTTCAGCCAACCCCTGACTGGTGATGCCCAGGTCGATACCTTGCAGAACCGCACCAAACGCAAATTCGCCGACCGCACCGGGATCCGCTGCGGCAGCCATCAACAGGCCGTACTGCTGCAAACCTACACCCGCGACACCGGGGAACTGATGCACGACCTTTCGGTGCCGATCATGCTCAAGGGCCGGCATTGGGGTGGTTTGCGGTTGGGTTACAAGCCGGAAAGCCCTCGTTGATTGGCCGGCTGTTCATTTAAGGTTGGGGTGCATATCCGTTTCTGCGGTGATGGCTGATTACGGTTTCGCTCTTACAGCGAGTCCCTTTTTCAAACGCCAAAAAGGAACCAAAAGGCTTTGCCCCTCCATTCGGTGCCTCGCCTAGGCGAGGCACCGAACGAAAGGGGCAGAAGCGCTTTTGTTACTTTCCGCCGGGCCGCGCAGGCTTTTCGAAAGTGACCCGCTGTAAGAGCGGAACCATAAGCCGCCGTGACCGCAGAAACGGATATGTACACAAAAAACAAAAAACAGGTCAGCCCCTGATCCACCGCCCATTGTTACCGGTTGAACAACAAAGCTGTGCAGTTGCATTGCTGTTTCCTCACCGATGAACTCATTACCATGCCCACATAGTTAGGTTGCTAATGAAGTTCGAGAGGTCAGCATGCAAAGCAGAGTCGATGTCGCGGTCATGATAGGCAGCGGTGTGCCTGCCAGTTTGCGTTCGCTGGGCAAGAGCATCTGTTGGGTGGTGCTGCTTAATGGCGAGCGCCGCGGAACGGCATTCTCAAGTCGCGAAGAAGCGCAGGCGTGCAGGGCTGCCTGGTTGGCGCAACTGAACGCCAAAACACCCGACAGCCTGCATGGAATCAGTGGTTAGTGGATCTGATGCATACGCAGGTTCAAATCGTCGACCACCCGCGCCCAATCCGCGTCTTCACGCAATTGTTCTTTCAGGAAGCCTGCTTGCTGCGGGGTCCAGAACTCGGCATCGATGAGTTTCTTGTCGTCGGCCAGGGGTGAATGGCTGGCAATGAAATCGTCGATGGCCTTCTCGCTGGAGTCCAGACCGAGTTGGTCGAACAAGCCTTTCAAGTCGTGTGTAGGTGAATCCATCTTCATCTCCTTGAGAGTATTCAGTCGCATCGAGTGCGCAATCGGCAGTGCAGCGTCATTGCATCTGAGGGAACCGCGCGCCAAGAGTTCGATAGGGGTTTAGCAGCTTTCTGTGGATTTGCCACCGTGATAGCACTGGGCTATTGCCTGTCGGGGGGTCCACCGATTACGATGCCGTCGCGTTTTTGGCGTCACTGAGCCGCCATTCAAAGAGTTCGAACAAGGATGTAGGCGACACTCGGTCCCTCAGGTTTACCGCCGTTCAGTACTGAATTGCCCATCCCTTGCACGATTTTCTTTCGAGCCGACGCATCCCCGATCCCGCATGAAAAGGATGTATGCAGTGAAGCGTCTTGTTTATCTGATGGCCGTCGCGCTAGGCCTGTCGTTGACGGGTTGTGTGTCTTTCACCCCGCTGGGTCCCATCGGCGAACCCTTGAGCCCCGCGCCATCCACTCTTGATCGCAGTGCCGAGATCAGTGACGTGGTGATTTCCGCCCCCGAGCTGGACGATAAGGTGCGTGTCGCCGGTAGCCGGCAGTTGACCGAGCAGATCAGCACCTATGTCGATAAAAGCGATTACTTCAAGCGAATCGTAGTATTCCCGGCCAAGGCCGGTCAGGACGACGTGGTGCTCAAGTTCAACCTGACCTCGCTGGCAGGCAAACGCACCATGCATCCGGCTTATATTCCCGGTGCGCTGGTGACCTTGACCCTCTGGATCTGGGTTGACGGTCCGATCTACGTCGACAAATACGACCTCGCGGGCGAACTGGTCATCGAAGACCGTCAGGGCAAGCAACTGGCCAGGTCGGTCGAGCAGGTCAAGCTCGACAAGAATGTCGGCCTGTGGAACGCCGATTACCTCAATCCCCGCCTGGGCGGTACCCAGTTGCGTGAGTTGATCGCTCACTTGCTGGCGAGTGCTACCCCTCAATTGCGTACACCGTCAAAGGAATTGGCTGCACATGAATAAATACTTTTTGGTTTTGCTGTTGATGGTCAGCAGCGCCCTGACGGGCTGCATTTCCTACTCCCAGCATGACTTGCCACCGGTGGATCAATGGCCACCGACCCAGGCCAGGCAAGACAAGCCCAGTGCTTATCTGCACGTGACGACTCAGCAGCAGTTCAACGGTGAACTGTCGGGGGGCGTGGGCAATGCGGCGCTGGTGGAAAAGAACATGCTGGAAACCTTTAAGGAATCCGGACAGTTCAAAAACGTGACCACCGACAAAGTCGACTCGAACCTGTACGTCACGAGTACCTTGACCAACAACGAGCAGGGCAATATCGCCAGTGCCTGGCTGACGGGGTTCACGTTGTTCGTGATCCCGACGACGTTCAGCAATACCTTCACGCTGGAAACGGTGTTCAAGGATCAGGAAGGCAAGGTGCTGGGTAAAATCGTCAAACAGGAGAGCACTCGCACCTGGATGCAGATCCTGCTGATTGTCGGGTTGCCGTTCAATGAACGAGGGGACGTGTTGCTCAAGCATCTGACCCAAAGCACGCTGGATGAAGCGGTCAAGCGCAAGCTGATCTGATCATTTGTCGACATGAAGGCGTGCAATCTGTGCAAGGTTGGCACGCCGCAGACACCTCACGGGCCGGGGTGTCGATTCTGCCGGCGAGGCAGGCCCTGGTCTGCTACAGCACGCTGACGGTCATGAAAATCGCGCTGATCCAGCGCGGCTCCCGGACTTGTGCACCCCATCTCAGGCCTTCAAGGCCCCTTCATCGACGGCAACCTTCAGCGCCTTGGCGGCATCCTGGGCGGCAACGGCAGCGACGTCCGAGGTCTTGAACCAGCGATCCTTCTCGACCTGGTGATACGTCACGGTAGTCAGCGGTGGTTTGGCGCGCATGATAATGACTGCCTGGAATTCGCCTTCGACTTCTCTGGCTTCGCCCCGGATAAAAAATTCACCGATATCAAATTCCGTCACGTAGCAGCCTTCCCTTGAAAATATTCTGTTGTTTTGAGCGCAGCCCACCCTGGGGGCGGGTTTCATTGGTCGGGCAGTATGGCAGTAGTTGCATGCCGGCGGCTGAGATAAGTCGCCGGCATGACGAAGCGTCTATGGAAATGAACGTGGCGGGACCGTCAACCGCGTAACTCGAGCGAGCGGGCAAGGGCACAGGCGTCGTTATGATTGCCGCGGAAACCTCTGACGCGGCCGGTGGAAATTTCCTTGATATGAAAAAAGGCATTGCCGGCCAGAATGACCTGAAAGCGTGGCCGGGCAAGCTGTTCAGGGTAGTATTCATACGGTTGAAACATCCCGGGGGGCAGGGGCGTCGAGCTGTTCGTGTCAGGCGCCTGAGGGTAAGCAAAATGTGTCAGCGTGCACATATGAAGTCCTTTTCGTTGTTTTACCGACGTGCGTACGTGGTTTTGGGTAGTCTCGATGAGCATCGCTGCTCTAGAATCACCGTGAGTGTCTGGCGATCGATGTTCATCTAAAGCAATTTTTTGCTGGCGATATGTCGGAAAAGTGCTTTTGTTAAAGAGATTTTTCCCTAAGGTTGGTAGTCCCGTTTTTCTGGCCGTCGGAAGGGATTTTTCCTTCAACCTCTGACGAACGCCGGGCAAGACGACGTGAGTGTGGTTCCAGTAGTCTTCTCAAGCCTCGCGATGGATGAGCCCTCTGCTCGTTTCAGGATTTCAACCCGGGTCTTTTTGCGACACCTTCGGCATTGCCGCTTTTTTCTGCTGTGCGCTGTTTTCCTGCGTGCAGCATCATTTTCAAATGTGGGGATGTTTCCTTGGCAGTAAGTAATCTCGATATGCATGCTTTGTTCGTGCTGGGTGATTTGCGCGCAAAGCTGGTTAAACAGTTCCAGTCACGTTTTGTTTACATCACCGAACAGAGCGCTGAAGGCATTTATATTGCCGAGATCGACACCGAAGAGGCGTTGGTGGTCGATGACAAACCAGGGCTTAAGCTCAAGGTCGGCGATCATTTCAGCGCCTCCGTATTACCCAGTCGCGAAGGCGGCAAGCTGGACATCAAGTTCCGTGAAATCAAACTGACGGTGTACGGCCTGGGTGATTACGCGTTCGTCACCACCGCTGATGGCCACGGGATCGTATTCAAGGAAGGTCATGGCGTGGTGATGGTGTTCGCCGCTCACCAACAGTTGCAGGAAGGCCTGACCAAAACCTTGAAAGCCGTGACCGCCAAGGCTGCCAAGTGGCGCAAAGGGGAACTGGTGACCTTCAAGGCCAGCGAATAGTGACCCTGGCCCGCGTCGACTTCCACGAACTGCACCAGGCCCGTGCGCAAGCCGAAGCCCAGCGACTGTTCGACCAAAAGGCTGTTTTGCAAGGTGCATGGCTGGGTTGGGTGGCGTCACAGATCTATACGTTGCGTCCGGCGGAGTACGCCAGCATGGTACGAAGAGCGTTGGCGCACTTGCAGGAACTTTCCGAAAATTGATTGACCTCCCTCGAAAGCAGGAACCTCTACTACAGTCAGTTGACTGAGTATTCAGAGGCTTTGCGGTCTTCTGCCAGGCCATCCCGCTATTGCTGTGAACAGCACGAGGTGCAAAAGCATGAACGGATTTCGACGGTTGCTGGCCGCTACCCTGGCCACTTTCGGATTGTTGGTGTCACCCGTTCCGGGGTTCGCTGCCCAGGCGCCGATCCACTTCGCCGACCTGAACTGGGAAAGTGGCAGCCTGATCACCGATATCCTGCGGATTATCGTCGAGACGGGCTACGGGCTGCCGACCGATACCTTGCCGGGGACGACGATTACCCTGGAAACCGCACTGGCCAACAATGACATTCAGGTGATTGGCGAAGAATGGGCCGGTCGCAGTCCGGTCTGGGTCAAGGCTGAGGCTGAAGGCAAAGTCGCGAGTCTGGGCGATACGGTCAAGGGCGCCACCGAGGGTTGGTGGGTGCCCGAATACGTGATCAAAGGCGACCCGGCGAAAGGCATCAAGCCGCTGGCGCCGGACCTGCGCAGTGTCAGCGACCTGCCGAAATACAAGCACGTGTTCAGTGATCCGGAAACCCCGGGCAAGGGGCGCTTCCTCAACAGCCCGATCGGCTGGACGTCGGAAGTGGTCAACAAACAGAAACTCAAGGCGTATGGGCTGGACGACAGCTATGTGAATTTCCGCAGCGGTTCAGGAGCAGCGCTGGATGCGGAGATCAGTTCTTCGATTCGGCGCGGCAAACCGGTGCTGTTCTATTACTGGTCGCCAACCCCTTTGCTCGGCCGCTTCAAACTGATTCAGCTTGAAGAGCCGCCGTTCGACGCTGATGCCTGGAAAACCCTGACCGACGCCGACAACCCGAATCCGAAACCGACACGCTCGCTGCCCTCGAAATTGTCCATCGGTGTGTCGACGCCATTCCAGAAGCAGTATCCGCAGATCGCCGAGTTCTTCAGCAAGGTCGACTTGCCAATCGATTCATTGAACAAGGCGCTGGCCGAGATGAGCGAAAAGCACACTCCGCCACGTCAGGCGGCGCAGGCGTACATGAAGGCGCACCCGGACGTGTGGCAGGCCTGGGTGCCCAAGGATGTGGCCGACAAGGTGTCCGCAAAATTGAAGTAAAGGATGGGCCATGGCGACGCAAAGTCATCGATCAGCGCTGATGGCCGTGCGCCATTGCTGACGAATACCCTTACAAAATCGTTCAAGGAAGTTCATTGTGCTGCGACATTTCACGCTGGAAGTCCGAACATGAGCCTATTGATCGCGCAATGGATGGCTGCCATCTTCCTGTTGATCAGTCTGATCCACCTGTATTGGGCGGCGGGCGGCAAGTTGGGTAGCGAGGCGGCGGTCCCGCGAATATCCGCAGAGGACAGCGCGCAAGCCCGGCCGGCCTTCAAGCCTTCAGGCTTTGCCACGTTACTGGTGGCGGTCGGGTTGCTGCTGATTGCGATGCTGGTGTGCATGCGAGTCGGCCTGTATCTGCCGGCGGTGCATCACTGGTCGCTGCAATGGGTGATCAGCGCGATTGCAATGCTGATGTTCGCCAGGGCGATCGGCGACTCGCATCTGATGGGGTTCTTCAAGCAGGTGAAGGACTCGAAGTTTGCCCGACTCGACACCTGGGCTTATTCGCCGTTGTGCGTGGTGTTGGGGGCGGGGTTGTTGGCAGTCGCCTGGATTTGATCTGAGGTAATGCAAGATCAAAAGATCGCAGCCTCGTTTCACTCGACAGCTCCTACATAGGTTATGCATTCCTCTGTAGGAGCTGTCGAGTGAAACGAGGCTGCGATCTTTTTTCGCGTTTAACTCCCGCTCTCCGTGCGCCGACTGCTCACCTCGGCCGGCACATCATCCCCCGCCATACGCTTGCGAAACAGCGCCGCCCGCGCCAGCAACAGCGTGGTCACCGGCACCGTAATCGACAACAGAATCGGAATCAGCCAGGCATGCAGCACCGGCCCGGACTTGAGTGCCGAAAAATAAATGATCGAGGCCAGCGCCACGCACCAGGCGCCCAAGGTCGACGCCAGCGCCGGCGGGTGCATGCGCTGGAAGTAGTCCTTCATCCGCACCAGGCCAATGGCGCCGATCAGCGCAAACAGACTGCTGAGCACCAGCAGGATTGCCACCGGAATTTCAACCCACAGAGACAGTTCAGCGCTCATTCGATCACCTCGCCGCGCAGCAGGAATTTCGCCAGGGCAAACGAACCGACGAAGCCGAACAGCGCAATCAGCAGCGCCGCCTCGAAGTAAGTGTCACTGGCATAACGAATGCCCAGCGTAAGCATCATCAGCATCGCGATGATGTACAGATAATCCAGCGCCAGAACCCGGTCCTGGGCCGACGGCCCCTTGAACAGCCTGATCAGGGTCAGAATCATCGCCAGGGAAAAGAAGAACAGGCTCAGCAGGATTGCGTTCGACAGCAAGGCGCTCATTCGAAGATCTCCATCAAGGGGCGCTCGTAGGTCGCCTTGAAGTGCTGGATGAACAGCGCTTCGTCATCCAGATCGAAGACGTGCAGCAGCAGGATGCTTCGATCCAGCGCCAGTTCCGACCAGACCGTGCCGGGGACCACGGTGCAGATCATCGACAACGCGGCCAGGCCGTTGGCATCGCGCAGGTCCAGCGGCACCTTGATGAAGCGTGAGCGCGGTGGTCGGCGGCCGGCGTTGAGCACGCCCCAGGCCACGGCGACGTTGGACACCACCACATCGCGCCCGACCAGAAAGAACAAACGTACAATCACCCCCGGCCGACGAATGCGGATCGGTAGTGGTCGCAGTTTGCGCATCATCAACGGCGCGCAGAACCCCAGCACCGCGCCCAGCAGCAGATTGCCGGGACTCATCGACAGGTTCAGCACCAGCCACAGCAACCACAGGGCCAGCGACAACCAGGGAGCAGGAAACAGACGCTTCATGGTGTCAGCTCCGCTACCGCGGCTTTGGCTTCCGGGCTTGGAATCGCACGGGTACCGAGCACCGCCATCACGTATTGCTGCGGGTTGTTCAAGGTTTGGGCGGCCGCCTGGGTGTAGCGCAGCAGCGGTTCAGCCTTGAAGGTCAGCGCAATGCTCAACCCCAGCAGCGCAATGATCGGCACGCATTCGAAACGTCGCAGCAACGGTGAAGGCCGCTCCTCGGGCGTCCAGAACCGCTGGATGCCCAAGCGCGAGAAGGCAATCAACGACGCCAGCCCGGACAGGATCAGCAACGCGAGCAAGCCCCACGCGGCGTTCGAGATCGGCTCATCGCTGCCATTGCCCAGGCCCAGCGGATTGAGCAGGGCGCTGAGCAAGCCGAGTTTGCCAATGAATCCCGAGAGTGGCGGCATGCCGATGATCAGCAGCGAGCAGGCAATGAAGCTCAACCCGAGGAAAGCCATGGTCCAGGGAATCACCTGGCCGACCACGGCTTTCTGCTCGTCATCGAGGTTGATGCCTTTGGGCGGCTGCAAGGATTCCATCGGTCGCGGCAGATCGCCGTCATCGAACAACGGCATTTCATTGGCCGAACGCGAACGCTCGATCAACTCGGCCAACAGGAACAACGCGCTCAACGCCAGGGTCGAGCTGACCAGGTAGAACAGTGCCGCGCCGATCAGGTTCGGCTGGGCGAAACCGATGGCCGACAGCAGAATCCCGGCGGACACCAGAATGCTCAGGCTGGCCAGGCGCTCAAGCCGTTGTGCGGCGAGAATCGCCACGGCGGCGCAGACGATGGTCGCCATGCCGCCGTAGATCAGCCAGTCGCCGCCAAAGTACGCCGACGCGCCAGCCTGACCGGAGAACAGCAGGGTCCACAGACGCAGCAAGGTGTAGACGCCGACCTTGGTCATGATCGCGAACATCGCCGCTACCGGTGCGCTCGCTGCGGAATAGGCCGGCACCAGCCAGAAGTTCAGCGGCCACATCCCGGCCTTGGCCAGGAACGCCACGGCCAGAATCCCCGCGCCGGCATGCAACAGGCCGCGATCGGCTTCCGGCACCAGTGGAATTTTCAACGCCAGGTCGGCCATGTTCAGGGTGCCGGTGACGCCGTAGATCAGCGCCGCGCCGATCAAAAACAGCGACGAGGCCAGCAGGTTGATCGAAATGTAATGCAGTCCCGACGACACCCGCGACCGACCCGAACCGTGGAGCATCAGGCCGTAAGAGGCCGCCAGCAGCACTTCAAAAAACACAAACAGATTGAACAGGTCCCCCGTCAGGAACGCGCCGTACAGGCCCATCATCTGAATCTGGAACAGCGCGTGGAAACTCGAACCGGCGCCGTCCCAGCGGGCCATGGCGAACAGCAGGGCGCTGACGCCGATGATCCCGGTCAGCACCAGCATCAGCGCCGACAGCCGATCGACCACCAGCACGATACCGAACGGCACTTGCCAGTTGCCCGGCAGGTACACGCCGATGGAACCGGGGACGTCCGTCTCCTGAGTCCATTGCAGCAACAGCACGGCAATGCCCAACCCCACCAGGCTGGAAAACAGGTTGATCCTGGCCTTCAGCGGACGGTGCTTTTCGCCCAGCATCAGCATCAGGGCGGCGGTCAGCAGTGGCAGCAGAATCGGTGCAGCGATCAGGTGCGGCATCAGATTCATTCTTTAGGCTCCCGGCCATCCACATGGTCGGTACCGGTCAGGCCCCGGGAAGCGAGCAGCACCACCAGAAACAACGCGGTCATGGCGAAGCTGATCACGATGGCGGTCAGCACCAGTGCTTGCGGCAGCGGGTCGGTGTAGTGCAACAGATCCTGCGGGACGCCGTCCTTGATGTTCGGTTCCTTGCCGATGAACAGACTGCCCATGCTGAAGATGAACAGATTGACGCCGTAGGACAGCAGGCACAGGCCCATCACCACCTGAAACGTCCGTGGCCGCAGGATCAGCCAGACCCCGGACGCGGCCAGCACGCCGATGGCGATTGCGATGACTTCTTCCATCAGACGGTTCCTTGCATGGCGACGGATCGAGGCAGGGCAGCGGTCTTGTGACCCCGTACCGATTGGTGAGCGAGGGCGGTGAGGATCAACAGGGTCGAACCGACCACCACGGCGTACACGCCAATATCGAAGAACAGCGCACTGGCGATGTGAATGTTACCGAACACCGGCAGTTCGAAATGCCAGGTGTGGGTGGTCAGGAACGGATACCCGACGGCCATCGCCCCGAGCCCGGTGACCGTGGCAAACAGCAAGCCGGTGCCCATCCAGCGCAGCGGTCGCAGGCTCATTTGCGCTTCGACCCACTGGGTGCCGGCGACCATGTATTGCAGGATGAACGCCACCGACATCACCAGGCCTGCGACAAAACCGCCGCCCGGTTGATTGTGGCCGCGCATGAACAGGTAGACCGACACCACGAACGCGATCGGCAGCAGCAGACGCACCAGCACCGCCGGCACCATCATGAACCCGAGCGCTGTATCGCTGGCGTGACGCGGGTTGACCAGATCGGTGACCACGTCCGGTGCCAGCAACCGCTGCTGGGCCGGTAACTGCAGGCTTTCTTTCGGAGGTCGGAAGCGTCGGAGCAGGGCGAATACGGTCAGGGCCACGGCCACCAGCACGGTAATTTCACCGAGGGTGTCGAAGCCGCGGAAGTCCACCAGCATCACGTTGACCACGTTGCTGCCGCCACCTTCGGGCAGGGCGCGACTGAGGTAGAACGAGGAAATATCGTTCGGCGTTTGGCGCGTCAGCATCGCATAGGCCAGCAGCGCCATGCCGCCACCGACCACGGTCGACAGCAGCAAGTCGCGGATACGGCGAATGCGCGCCTTGCGCAGGGTGCTCGGCAGCGGCGAGACCTCTTCGATCCGGCGCGGTAGCCAGCGCAGTCCCAGGAGGATCAACACCGTGGTCACCACTTCCACGGCCAATTGCGTCAGCGCCAGGTCCGGCGCCGAGAACCAGACGAAAGTGATGCAGGTCATCAGGCCGCAGACGCTGACCATGGTCAGGGCCGCGAGACGGTGATACTTGGCCTGCCACGCCGCGCCGAGGGCGCAGGCAATCGCCAGCAGCCAGAGGGTCACGAACACGATCGAACCCGGAATCTTCGGCCGGTCGCCCCAGCTCAGGCTACTGTGGAGCATCGGGATCAACCCGGCCAACACGGCCGCGAACACCACCAGGAACAATTGGGTTTGCAGGCGCTTGGTGCTGATCCGCCGCTCGAGACGACGGGCCAGGCGCATCATGATCACCAGGCTGTGTTCGAACAGGCGCTTGCCGTTGAACCGGCCAATGACCGGCGGGTACTTGAAACGCCCGAGTTTGAGCTGATTGCGCAACAGCAGATAAAGCACGATGCCGCAGGACATGGCGATCAGGCTCATGATCATCGGCGCGTTCCAGCCGTGCCAGATCGCCAGGCTGTATTCAGGCAAGGTGCCGCCTACCACCGGCAAGGCCGCCGCGGCCAGCAACGGGCCGACCACCTGCGCCGGGAAAATTCCCACGACCAGGCAGGCGAACACCAAAAACTCCACCGGCGCGCGCATCCAGCGTGGCGGCTCGTGTGGGGTGTGCGGCAAGTCGGTGGCGGTCGGGCCGAAGAACACGTCGACGGTAAAGCGCAACGAGTAGGCAATGCTGAAAGTGCCGGCGATGGTCGCGACGATGGGCAGCGTCATCTCGATCCAGGCCGTGGCATTGATGAACACGGTTTCGGCGAAGAACATCTCTTTGGAGAGGAAGCCGTTGAGCAGCGGCACACCGGCCATCGAAGCGCTGGCGACCATGGCCAGGGTGGCGGTGAACGGGATCAGCTTGATCAGGCCGCTGAGCTTGCGAATGTCCCGGGTGCCACTTTCGTGGTCGATGATCCCGGCGGCCATGAACAGCGAGGCCTTGAACGTGGCGTGGTTGAGAATGTGAAACACCGCGGCCACGGCGGCCAACGGACTGTTCAGGCCCAGCAGCAGAGTGATCAGGCCCAGGTGACTGATGGTCGAGTAAGCCAGCAGTCCCTTGAGGTCGTTCTGGAACATCGCGCAGTACGCGCCGAGCAACAGGGTGCAGGCACCGGCGCCGCTGACGATGTAGAACCATTGTTCACTGCCCGACAGCGACGGCCAAAGCCGTGCGAGGAGAAACACCCCGGCCTTGACCATGGTCGCCGAGTGCAGATAGGCCGATACCGGTGTCGGTGCCGACATGGCGTGCGGCAGCCAGAAGTGGAAGGGGAATTGTGCGCTTTTGCTCAGTGCGCCGATCAGGATCAGGGGCAGCAGAATAGGGTAGAGGGCATGTGCGCGAATCAGATCGCCGGCGGCCAGGACCTTGTCCAGGTCATAGCTGCCGACCACATGGCCGAGCAGCATGACCCCCGCCAGCAAGCACAAACCGCCTGCGCCAGTGACCATCAGCGCCATGTAAGCACCGCGTCGCGCATCGGCGCGGTGGTGCCAGTAGCCGATCAACAGGAATGAAAAGAGGCTGGTCAGCTCCCAGAAAAACACGATCTGGATCAGGTTGCCGGAGATCACCAGCCCGAGCATGGCGCCCATGAACGCCAGGAAAAACGCGAAGAACCGCGGCACCGGATCGTCCGGCGACATGTAGTAGCGGGCGTACAACGAAACCAGAGTGCCGATGCCCAGCACCAGCATCGAGAACAGCCAGGCGAAACCGTCCATGCGCAAGACGAAGTTCAGGCCCAGGCTGGGCAGCCAGAAGAATTCTTCGCGGATCACGCCGCCATCGGCGATTTGCGGGTACAGCAGGGCGACCTGAACGGTGCCTATCAAGGCAACCAGGCCAGCCAACAAAGATTCGGTGTTACGCGCGTTGTGCGGCAGCAAGGCTGCCAGACAGCTGCCGATAAAAGGCAGAAGCAGTAGAACTATCAGGGACATAGGCTTCTAATCTGCGGAAGTTTGTGAAGCATCATACGTGCCAGTTCCCGGATCACCAAACGCCAAGCTGTCGCAGAATCCTACAAGGTAGGCGGAAAAAGCCTGATTCCCGTTGTTTCCAAGGGGGGACTTTGATCGTTCCCACGCTCTGCGTGGGAATGCAGCCCAGGACGCTCCGCGTCCCTTCTAGAGCCGAACGCGGAGCGTCCGTTGAGGCATTCCCACGCAGAGCGTGGGAACGATCAATGCTCGGCTTCGCCTTCCGGGTCGCCCTCGGTCTCAGGCGTAACAGCCTTACCCTTGGTCTTCAACTCACTGACAATCACCGCCGCCACAATCAATCCCGCACCCACCAGCGCAATCGCCGGCAACCGCTCCCCGGCAATCCTTCCGACAATCCCGGCCCACACCGGCTCACCGGCATAGATCAGCGTTGCCCGGGTCGGCGAAACGCTCTTCTGCGCCCAGTTCATCGCCACTTGAATCGCCGCACTGGCTGCGCCCAACCCCAGTGCGCTGCATAACAGCAGCCATGAGAAATCCGGAATCATTTCCTGAGTCGGCACCACCATCAAAAACGCCAGCACCGAGGTGACCGCCAATTGCACCACCGTCACCCGTCGCACATCGACCTGGCCGGCATAGGTGCTGATCAGAATGATCTCCGCCGCAATCGCCACGGCGCTGATCAACGTGGCGATTTCGCCAGGGCTGAAATTGAACGAAGCGCCGGCCGGTCCCGACAGCAACATCAACCCGGTAAACGCCAACATGATCCCGATGCTCGGCATCAACCCCGGACGCCGTCCCAGCACCAGCCATTGCAGCAACGGGACGAAGGGCACGTACAACGCGGTAATAAACGCTGACTGGCTGCTGGGAATGCTCTGCAACCCGACGGTCTGCAAACCATAACCGAGCATGATTGCCACACCGATAAAGGCCCCGGCCTTGAGTTCGAACAGGGTCAGGTCCCGCAGATGCCGCCAGGAAAACAGCGCAACAATGATAGCCGCTGCGGCAAAGCGCAGGCCGACGAAGAACATCGGCCCGCTGACCGTCATCGCATGCTGCACCAGCAAGAAGGTGCCGCCCCAGACCATGGTGATCAGCACCAGCACGCACTCGGCTTTGCTGAACCGCGAGAAACGGGAGGAAGTGTGAGGGGGATTCACCGACGTCATGACCTTGCGCGCTACCTGAGGGGGACGCACAATGCGCCGAATGTTGCGCAGTATACTGCCCAACCCCATCAAGTGAGCAATATAGTGCACAAAGATTCTACCCAGCGGGCTTCGGTCCTCCAGCACGTCAGCCAGAACGTTCGACGCTTGCGCCACGCCGCCGACATGAGCCAGGCGACGCTGGCGGAAAAATCCGGCGTCAGCCGCCGGATGTTGGTGGCGATCGAGGCCGGCGAAAAGAACGTCAGCCTGACCACCCTCGACCGCGTGGCCGAAGCGCTGGATGTCGCATTCAGCGACCTGATCCAGGCCCCGGATGCCCGAGACCCGAGCCGCATCAACGAAGTGGCCTGGGCCGGGAAAATTCCTGGCAGCAAAGCCGTTTTGTTATCCAAAGCCACGGCTGTCCGCGAAGTGGAACAGTGGGAATGGTGCCTGCAACCGGGGGAAATTTACCCGTCGCAACCGGACGCCGAGGGTTGGAGTGAGCAGATCTACGTGTTCGAAGGCTGCCTGACCCTGATGCTGGGTGATACACCCCATGAGATCGCTGCCGGCGAGTTCTACATGTTCGCCAGCAACCAGCCACACGCCTATCGCAACGATGGGGCGGTGGCGGCGCGGTTTGTGCGTAATGTGGTGATTTGATCTGCGCTGATTCCACATCAAACATATATAGACCTGTTACTTCTTACAGTAGACGATTGGCTTTGGATCCAGACAATGATGAGTGCGCCGGCGGATGGCGGTCCACTCCTCAACATTGGGTTCACGTATGCCTATTCATCACAGAAAGTCGTCAGCGCTTTTACCTGCACCCGTACTGCCGGTGGCCTGCGGTGACATGGTCTTTCTCGAAGATGTCTTAGCCGGCGCTCAGGTCAAGATTGTACTGAACCGGGGTGTTTATCCGGGCATCCAGGTGACCCTCGAATACAGCAATGGCGGCACTTCCAAAACATTAACGACCCCACTTACTGGTGGTGGGGCATTATTTGTGATTCCTGCTTGCGCGTTTATTAACAGTGTGGGAATGCGGATTCGATATTGGGTCGACGATCCATTCCAACAAAGCGAAGTGCTCGATTTAGGCGTGTCGATGCGCTTGTGAGGCAGGCCTGGCTGTTGGCAGGGCAGCAGCGATTGATCGCTGCCGGCCACTTCTACAAGTTTGCCAGCAACAGCTCCGTGCCTATCGCAACGAGGGGGCGGCGTGGTTTGTGCGAAATGTGGTGATCTGATAGTTGGTAACCGTTCATCGGAAATGATGAGATACCTGTTATTTATGACAGTAGACGCGCCGCGCGATTGCTCTTCAAATGGAGTTCAGCGCGCTGCTCACAGTTCTTGCCTGATGGGCAGAATAACTTTTTCTAACGTCAACGGAAGGAAACTTAAAAATGGCATTGGAACGGCTTGAAATCCAAGAGGCTGTAGGAAAGGAAATCAAACTGACGAATGTTCCGGTTCAAGGCGCTACCGCACGCATTCCGCTACCTCTAAATCCGAATCCTAATAGCAATATCGAAGTGTTAATTGCTGACCAGGTTGTAGCCCAGCAACCCGTTGGGGAACCAGAAAGCGGTTTTTATAAAGTCCTGGTGCCAAGGAGCGGCTTATTGAATCACACAGGACTGAATAAGGCGTTTACATATATCTTGTACGCTGAAGGTGGTGGTAACGCAGATTACTCTGAATCAACCGAGTATGACATTTTGCATTCTTGACGAGTTACTCAAAAGCAGTTGTTCGACTTCGCTGATGATGTCGAACAATTGCTGTTATTAATGTTTAACTGGCAACAGTGAATCTGGAGTTTGTTTCGCGTGCTCTTGCAAATCGATTTAGTTGTTTATGATAAAACATTGACATAGGTAAAAATCAATTGGCACGACCTCTGTCTTGGCTCTTGGGTGTTCACCCGTCGCCGGGGGCGCGCCATGACAATTTCAGTCTCACCCTCTCGCAGCGCCCACGTCATCCATTCTCACGCCGAAGCTATCGCCCACAGACGCCGAACGCAGAGGCTCAATACAAAGATTCGTCAGCGATATTTTCCTGTCCTACTTTGGTACTGCTTGACGAACCTTCCATGGCTTTGGCGCCTATGATCGTCCCGGAGACTTTCGAGATCGTCGCCCAGCTCAATCGCGCCGAGTCGGTGAGCTTCCTGATGGCCGAGCAAAACATTTTTGTGGCGCTCAAATACGCATCGGCGGCATGACTTCCATTTAGGTAAACACTGAGCAGTGAGAACGCCATGACTGAAACCCAAAGCGGACTGGCCACCGACGCCATCCGCCATGCGGACATCCTGATCGTCGGCGGCGGCCTCAGCGGCGCGATGCTGGCGGCGCAGTTGCTGCGCCTGCCGGGCAAACGCCAGGTGCTGGTGATCGAACCCCGCGCCGAACTGGGACGGGGCGAGGCGTACAGCGCGGTCGAACTGGGCCATACGCTCAACGGCAATGCGGCGCGGATGAGCGTCGATCCGGACAACGCCGATGACCTGACCCAATGGCTCACCGAATACATCGCGGCCGGTGGTTGGCCGGAGTCTGACGAGCAACAAATGCCGGTCAGCGAATTGTTCCCGCCCCGGGGGATTTTCGGCCTGTACGTGCAGCAGCGCTTGGCCGAAGCGCAAGCGGTGGGGGCGTTGAACGGGTCAACGGTCGAGCATGTGCGGGCCGAGGTGGTTGACCTGCAGAACGGGGACGATTCTGTGTTGCTGACGTTGAGCGACGGGCAACACTTGCAGGGCGCTTATGCGGTGTTGGCCACGGGGATGTTCCCCGCTGCGCGTACGCCACAGACCGAGTCCAGCGGCTTGAACGCGGCGGCGCTTGATCCGTGGGACGTCGCGGCCATGCAGCAACTCGATCCGCAGTCGACCGTACTGATCATCGGTTCGGGCCTGACCATGGTCGATGCAGTGGTGTCGCTGGAACAGGCCGGGCATCGCGGGCCGATCGAAGTGTTTTCGCGGCATGGTTTGCTGCCTCATGTACGTCGGCAGCCACCGGCCTGGGTGGATTTTCTCGCCGAGGATCAGAGCGTTCGTACACCGCGACAGTTGATGCGCGAGCTGCGTCGGCATTGCCGGGACGCCATCGCTCAAGGCATCGACTGGCAGGCACCGCTCGACACCGTGCGCGCGCATATTGGCCGTTTGTGGAATCAGGCAACGGACGTGCAGCGTCGACAGTTCGTGCGGCATGTGCGGCCGTGGTGGGAAAGTCATCACCATCGCTCGCCGCCGTTGAGTGCCGAACTGGTGGCGCGGTTGCACAAAGAGGGGCGGTTGCGGATTCAGGCGGCGTCGTTCAAAGGGCTGGAGCCCTCAGCGGACGGAGCAGTGAGCATCCGCCTTCGGCGTCGAGGCGAAGCAGAAAGCAGCGTTGTCAGCGGCGCGGCATTGATCAATTCCAGCGGCATCGAATACGACTGGCGACGCGTCGCCCGACCTCTGCCACAGCAACTGCTCGCCCGCGGACTTGTCCGGCCGGGGCCGTTGGCGCTGGGGATTGCGGCGGCAGTCGATGGCGCGGTATTGGGCGCCGATCAACAAGCCGCGAGCCGTCTATTCGCCATGGGCCCACCGTTGCGCGGCATGTGGTGGGAAAGCACCGCAGTGACCGACGTCGCGAGCCAGGCCAAGGCACTCGCCGCTCGCCTGACAACAACGCCGTCCCTGTAGCAGCTGCTACGAATATCTCGAGCCTGTATTTCAACACTAAAGACAACAAACCCCGGGGAGATCGGATCTCCCCGGGGTTTGTTGTTTCAAGCGGCGCAAAGCCATTGATCAATAACGCTGATACTTCGAACCGAATTCAGGGCGGTTTTCAGCGACATAGAGTGTGCTCGCCTGGCTGTCTTTGTGATCAACACCGACGGCGTTCACGTTCAGTGTGGCCGGTTGGCTGACTTTGGCCGCTGCAACGACCTGCGGGGTGGCGTGTGGGGCGGCGATGGCGGAGGTGGCGCCAAGAACCGAAAGGGCGAAACCAAGACTGATGATGCTTTTCATGAAGTTGCTCCAGAGTGTGGGGAGAAGATGGGGGCCACTCTAGTGCTGGAGCTGCGCGATGAAAAAACACTCTGACGCATAGTTGTTATCGAGAGCGATGATTCATTGTCTGAACGCATTCCCACGCAAAGCGCGGGAATGATCATGGGGATCGCCAAGCTCAGCCAAAAGCCCTGGCAATCAATATCGTTGATATTTCGAGCCGAACTCGGCGCGGTTTTCCGCGACGACCACACCGCTGAGTACGGCGTTGTTCGGGCTGATTAGCGCCACACGTTCGCGCAGCTCTTGCAAACGGTCGGCACCGCCTTCGGCCACACGATTCTCGATCAGACGATCGGAACCGCCTTCAACCAACAGTTGTTTAACCTGGCCAGGGGACGCGGCATTGCCAGTGGTGGCCGAAGCCAGGCTCGACAGACCGAGACCACTAACCAGGGCCAGACCGAGTGCCAGGGACGAGACTTTCGAGAAGTTGAACATGGGTAATTCTCCGTGCGTTTAGTTTGAGTGGGTCGGTAGCTGTTGCTATCCGGTGATCACAGTTAAACGCTCGGGTGTATCGGTGATGTGTGCTCGAACACGCCGAAGTCGGTGTCTGCGTATCTGTCGCGGGTTCTTATACAGACGGATACAAAGCCCTATGAAAAAGTCTCCTCAGGTTTGCTTGGGGGAGAGCTTCATGATTCTGCGCCCAGCAATTCCACCGGGTAGGAGAACACGTAGCCTTCGCTGCGCACGGTTTTGATGTAGGTCGAGTCCCGTGAGTCATCCATCAGTCGCTGGCGCAGACGGCTCACCAGCAAATCGATCGAGCGGTCGAACAGGTCGGCGTCGCGACCCTGGGTCAGGTTGAGCAACTGGTCACGGCTGAGCACCCGTTGCGGGTGATCGAGGAACACCCGCAGCAGACGGTATTCGGCGCCACTGAGGGCCACCATCGTGTCGTCTTCGTCGAGCAAGTGCCGGGCGGTGGTGTCCAGGCGCCAGCGGCCGAAGCCCAGCAACCGGCCAGTCTCGGTGATCAGCAGGTTGGGCGGCAGCATCCGGGTACGGCGCAACACGGCGTTGATCCGCGCCAGCAGTTCACGGGCGGCGAAGGGTTTGGTCAGGTAGTCGTCGGCGCCCATTTCCAGGCCGAGGATGCGATCGGTTTCGTCGTCGCGTGCGGTGAGCATCAGGATCGGCGTGGCTTTGTGTTTGCCCGAGCGCAATTCGCGGCACAGCAGCAGGCCGTCATCGCCGGGCATCATGATGTCCAGCACGATCAGGTCCACCTGATTGGTTTCCAGAAAGCTGCGCATCTGCCGGCCATCGGCAATCACCGTGGTGCGCAGCCCGTTCTTTTTCAGGTAATTGCCGACCAGCTCGCGAATTTCCCGGTCGTCGTCGACGATCAGGATGTGGTCCACATGTTCCATCGCTCAGCCTCTTGTTGTTGGTTTTGTATCGCACTGTATCTGATGCCCCCGGAGACACCTTACGCCTTATTAATTCCGGTTCTACGACACATGGCAGATACCTCGGGCCGATTAAATGGGTTCCATCGAGACAAGATGACTTGCCTCACAACCACTGCCCATTGCCACCCAGAGGAAATCACCATGAACTGGAACGCACTGATTGCCGCCAGCTTCTTTGCAGTCCTGAACGTTGCAGCGTTTTCGGCCCAGGCCGATGTTCAAGCGCCGTCGCAAGAAACTTCTCACGGCACCCACCTGGATATCAAGAAAGTGATTTCCGTCGTCGATAACGGCGATGGCAATTGCGGCATTGTCGATGCCCGCCTGACCTATCTCGATTCCAGCGGTATGCAGAAAGCCCTCGATTACAGCAAATTCGCAGAGTGCGGCAATCAGGGCGGCTGATCTTTCTTCTACGCTGATCGCTGTCAAAGACGATGACCGCGCAGTCTGCTCATCAGCCCGTATTGGCTGACTCACATCGTCCAGAACAGCAGGTCAATGACTTCCAGGGAAACCACCATGAAGATGAATGTGTTGAGCAAAAAAAACGACTCGCGTCGTCGTTTCTTTGCCCCGTCGGTCCTCGCTTTCGCGCTGATGCAGGCAGGTGCCTTTGGTGCTGCCCATGCGCAGGCCGCAACGCCAGAGCCAGTGTTGGCCAGCGCTGGCACCCTCAAGGCGGATTCGTTTGGCCCGCTGAAGCATGTCAACGCCGGATTGCTGAATGTGGCTTACGCCGAAGTCGGCCCCGCCGATGGTCCGGTGGTGATTCTTCTGCACGGTTGGCCTTACGACATTCACAGCTACAGCGAAGTGGCGCCCTTGTTGGCGGCCAAAGGCTACCGGGTGTTGATCCCGTATGCACGCGGCTACGGCGACACGCATTTCCTGTCCGACAAGACTGTTCGCAACGGCCAGCCCGCCGCGTTGGCCAGTGACGTCATCGACTTTATGGATGCGCTCAAGATCAACAAGGCGGTGCTCGGTGGCTACGACTGGGGCGCGCGCTCGGCGAACATCGTTTCGGCGCTCTGGCCGGAGCGGGTGGATGCGTTGGTCTCGGTGAGCGGCTACCTCATCGGCAATCAGGCGGCCGGCAAGAATCCGTTGCCGCCCAAGGCCGAGCTGCAATGGTGGTACCAGTTCTACTTCGCGACCGAACGCGGCCAGGCCGGTTACGAAAAAAATCGCCACGACTTCGCCAGGTTGATCTGGGAGCTGGCCTCCCCGAAGTGGACGTTCGACGACGCGACTTTCGACCGCAGCGCGGTGGCCCTGGACAACCCCGATCATGTGGCTATTACGATCTTCAACTATCGCTGGCGGTTGGGCATGATTCAGGGCGAACCTCAATATGAAGCGCTGGAGCAGCGGCTGGCCAAGGCGCCGGTGATTACGGTGCCGACCATCACTATGGAAGGTGACGCCAACGGGGCGCCACATCCGGCAGCCGAGGATTATGCCAAGCGTTTCACCGGCAAATATGAATACCGACTCATCAACGGTGGTATCGGCCACAACTTGCCGCAGGAAGATCCGCAAGCCTTTGCCAAGGCAGTGATCGATGCGGATCACCTCTGAGATGAGTGCCGCGAGATCGTTCCCACGCGCAGCAAAGGAATGCAGCCCGGGACGCTCTGCGTCCCTCGACAGCCGAACGCAGAGCGTCCGTTGAGGCATTCCCACGCGGGAGCGTGGGAACGATCTTTACTCGATTTTTGTTATTCGTCAGGCACTGGTCAGGCCTGCTCCATCATTTGGATCAGGTTTTCTGGCCAGACTGTTTCAGCGGTCTCTTGCAGCTCGGCGACGGACCACCATTTGTGTTCAGTCATCACCCGGGCTTCATCGGCAGTCCAGCCATCACGCGTCAGCCGCTCACCGTCGGCGCGGACGAAAAAATAGCGTTCCACGGACAAGACGGTTTCGCCGCTGGGCAACATCATCGGAAAGCTGCGCTCTGCCACGCTAGTGCCCACCGCGTCGATGTGCAGTCCGGTTTCTTCGTGCAATTCGCGTATGGCGGCGGCTTCAAAGGTTTCACCTTCCTCAAGACCGCCACCCGGCGTAGCCCAATGGTCACATCCGTCCAGCGCATCGCCCTTGTGCTGGAAGCGAAACAGCAAGACCTGGCGGGCGGGGTTGATCACGAGGAGTCGTGCAGAGTTGCGTTGGCGCATCAAAAAACTCTCTTTCCATAGACGTTACAGCTCAAGGTTGCTGATTGTTCCCACGGGGGAGCGTGGGAACGATCTTTAGCCGAGTTACGCAACCACTTGATAACACGGCACATACGCCGCGCCACCTGGCAGCTTCATCCGGTGCTGGGCGACGAAGGCCTTGAGCAGCTGATCCAGCGGTTGCATGACAGCCACATCGCCACGGATCTGGTACGGCCCGTGTTCTTCGATCAGGCGGATGCCCTTGTCCTTTACGTTGCCGGCGACGATGCCGGAGAACGCGCGGCGCAGGTTGGCGGCCAGTTCGTGGGCCGGCAGGTTGCGGCTCAGTTTCAGGTTGGCCATGTTTTCGTGGGTTGGATCGAACGGGCGCTGGAAGCCTTCGTCGATCTTCAGCAGCCAGTTGAAATGGAACGCGTCATTGCGCTCGCGACGGAACTGTTTGACCGCTTTCAGGCCTTGAGTCATTTGACGTGCGACTTCAGCCGGGTCGTCGATGATGATCTCGTAGTGTTGCTTGGCGGCTTCACCCAGGGTGGCGCCGACAAACGCATCCAGTTGCTCCAGATACGGCGCAGCATGTTTCGGACCAGTGAGGACCACGGGGAAGGGCAGGCCGGCGTTGTCCGGGTGCATCAGGATGCCGAGCAAGTACAGGAACTCTTCGGCCGTGCCGGCGCCGCCCGGGAAAATGATGATGCCGTGGCCGACGCGAACGAAGGCTTCCAGGCGTTTTTCGATGTCCGGCAGGATCACCAGTTCGTTGACGATCGGGTTGGGCGCTTCGGCGGCGATGATGCCCGGCTCGGTCAGGCCGAGGTAGCGGCCGCCGTGGATTCGCTGTTTGGCGTGGGCGATGGTCGCGCCTTTCATCGGGCCTTTCATCACGCCAGGGCCGCAACCGGTGCAGATGTCGAGGCTGCGCAGGCCCAGTTCGTGGCCGACTTTCTTGGTGTATTTGTATTCTTCGGTGTTGATCGAGTGGCCGCCCCAGCACACCACGATCTTCGGCTCGACACCCGGCCGCAGGGTGCGGGCGTTGCGCAGCAGGTGGAACACGTAGTCGCTGATGCCCTGGGAGGTGCTCAGGTCGATGCGTTGGGCGTCGAGTTCGTTTTCGGTGTAGACAATGTCGCGCAGGGCGCTGAAGAGCATTTCCCGGGTGCTGGCAATCATTTCGCCATCGACGAAGGCGTCGGCCGGGGCGTTCAGCAGTTCGAGGCGTACGCCGCGGTCCTGCTGGTGAATGCGGATTTCGAAGTCCTTGTAGGCCTCGAGGATGGTTTTGGCGTTATCGACATGGGCGCCGGTATTGAGGATGGCCAGGGCGCACTGGCGGAATAAGGTGTAGGTGCTGCCGGATCCGGCTTCGCTCAGTTGCTGTACTTCACGTTGAGAAAGGGTTTCCAGGCTGCCTTTGGGGCTGACCGAGGCGTTGATTACTTGTCGTTGGGTCATTCAATGATCCTTAAAACGATGCCATTCATACAGATAACCGGCATCCGAATAGTATGTATCCATGAAAGAAGATGGCACGAACTGCGCTGTATCGCCATTTCCCCGTTTGACGATGAAAAGATGAAAAGGAGCCCCAGCATAGCTAAATCCCCTGCAGAGGCGATAATGCGCCGCAGCCTTTTTACCCACGCCCTCAAGGAACCCCGTCGCGATGTTCGAAATCCAGCCGCAGAACCCCGAACGCTATCGAAGCCAGACGCGACGCAGCACGATAATCATAGCCTTGATTTTCCTGGCCCTGGCGATGGTGTTGTCCACCACGGCGGTGGCGCTGTTCGGCGAACCCGGTGGCGACAATCTGCGATTTAACGTCGGCGGCGTGTTTGTGTCGGTGCTGCTGATGGCCGCCCTGATGCGCGGCACCTTCTGGACCCAGCCATGGATGGCCCCGGCGGTTTATGGCTGGCAGCTCAAGCGCAGCCTGATGAGCATCACCAACGTCATGCATCAGGTGACGGCGGCGGTGGAGAAGGAAGATCCTACGGCCATGAAGCTGCTGCGTTTCTACCATCTGGGATTGAGTCAGATGCACGAGCTGGACGGCAACTCCAGTGATCACAGCCAATTGACCCGCGAGATGGATCAGCACAAGGCACGGATGGAAGCGCTAGGCATCGAGACTGATCAAACGCGATTGAATCCGGCCTGGATCGAGGCCGTGAAGCAGACGCCTCGGGATAAACCCTGATTCGTCGACAACCGCTGAACTGCTGAGCCGCAGGCTTGGCGAGCCGTAGGTGAGATTAGTTCTCGCGCAAATCAGCTTTCGGGTGTTTGATGAAGCATAGTTGCCTGGCACCAGGCAGCTCATACCCATCAGGGGTCGTAAAAAGGGCGAACGGGAAGATTCGCCCTGTGATCAATATTTCAGGGAACGTCATGGGTCATCCGTCCGTCAACAATCGAATTGAACAATCCCGCCATGGTGTGCCTCGGGTCGCCGAGCAAGCCGGGGTCACACTCAAGGTTCGCTCTGCGGTGATTCTGCTGGTCGCGGTGTGCCTGTCCATGGCGGCTATCGTGATTTGGGAAGCCTGGAACTCGCGCCAGTACCATCTGCACGACAAAGAAGTGGCGATGTCCAACCTTGCCCAGACTTTGGCCTCGCAAGCGCAAGCGTCGATCAAGCAAGCCGATATGTTGCTGTTGACCCTGGTGGATCGCCTTGAAAACGATGGCATCGACCAGGCTCGGGTACCCCGACTGGAGCGTTTGCTCAAGGCCCAGCGCAGTGAGTTGAGCCAGCTCCATGGCTTGTTTGTCTACGGCGAAGACGGGCGCTGGATTGCCAACTCCAACGGTGCCGTCATGCCCGGTGCCAACAACGCCGATCGTGAGTATTTCACCTTCCACCGCAATCATCCCGACCGTGGCCCTCACATCGGTCCCTCGATCAAGAGCCGTTCGAGCGGTGAATGGATCATGACAGTGTCCCGTCGCGTCAATCATCCGGATGGCCGGTTTGCCGGCGTGGCGCTGGCAACGATTTATCTCAGTCATTTCCTCGGGCTCTACGACAGTATCGACATGGGGCAAAACGGCGTGATCAATCTGATCGCCGATGACGCCAGTATCGTCGTTCGCCGGCCGTTCAAAGAAACTGAAATCGGCATCAGCGTCGCCAAGGGACCGCTGTTTACGCAACTGTTGCCCAAGGGCAATTCAGGCACGGCGATGGTCCCGTCCTATGTGGATGGCGTCGAGCGGGTGGTCGGTTTTCGCAGGGTCGACGGTTATCCGCTGATCATCTATGCGGCGCTGAATAAAGATGAAGTCCTGGCCGCCTGGCGCAAGGAGGTACTGCTGAGTGCCGGGATCGTCTCGTTATTCCTGGGGTTTCTCGGGGTCCTCGGTTATCGCCTGATTCGCCTCATGAGGCAGCAGAATCACGTGCAGGGCGTATTGCTGGACGCGCAGGAAAAACTCATCGAGGTCAACCGCAGTCTTGAGTTGCTGGCGCTGGAGGACGCACTGACCGGGCTGTCCAACCGGCGTCAGTTCGATCTGTTCATCCTCGCCGAAATGGGCCGCGCCAGACGCAACCAGACCCATCTCGCGCTGCTGATGATCGATGTCGATCACTTCAAGAGCTTCAATGATCTTTACGGCCATGTGGCCGGTGATGAGTGTTTACGCAACATCAGCACGATCATCAGGGACAACATCAAGCGCCCCGGCGATCTGGCTGCTCGCTATGGCGGTGAAGAATTTGCGGTGGTACTGCCCGGGACGGACTATGTGGGAGCGTTTCTGGTGGCGGAAAAAATCCGCCGCGCGGTTCATCTGGCCGGCATCCGGCACAGTGAAGGGGTTGAAGGCACGGTGACGGTCAGCCTGGGGGTCGCCGCTTACAATCCGGCGTCACAAGCCCAGCCCAGCGACCTGGTGGGGGCTGCCGACAAGGCGCTGTACGTGGCCAAGGCCAGCGGTCGGAACATGAGCGTCATTGCCAATTGAATTCAAACAAGGCTGCCAACGGCCCGGATGGCTTCCAGCCAGGTGCGACCTTCAATCGATAACATGATCCGAATCGGTTTCAGGCTGCGCGACGCAACTTCCACCGCTTGATCAACCGAAGATAGACCAGCACGTTGATCACCAGCACGACGCTGCCCAATCCCAGCTGGATCGCCGGCGTCAGGCCCGCCGGGTAAATGACCGGCCACACGTAATGTTCGATGAAACCGCCGCCATAACCGGTTTGCCCGGCTGCGTCGCGCATGAGGTTTTCCCACTGCGTCAGCGGGCAGGGCAAGTGGAAGACTTCCACCGACACGCCCCACACAGCCGCGGGCAGGTGCCACCAGGCCAGGGGGCGCCATTTGAGCACCAACAGCCCGCCGAACAGCACGAACAGAATGAACAACAGGTGGAACAGGACCAGCCCGTCGGCGGCGATTCGGTAAAGCATGTCGACTCCCTGGTGCGTTATGCGAATGGCTCCATGGTACTCGGGCGGGTCGCTGATGCTCTATCGATTGCTGCTGTTCGGCGCTGCGAGCACGCCTTTCGTCAATCGCGAAAATCAACGAACTCCGCACGCATCCTGCCGTTGTGCTTGGCCCTGTAGAGCAACTTGTCGACCTGCTCGACGAATTCCAGCGCCGTCGCGTGCGGCGTTGCGGTGGTGGTGCCGACACCCAGGCTCAGGCTCAGCCGCTTCGATACCGCAGAAAACTCATGGGGAATGTGCTGCTGGCGAATCAGAAGCAGGCATTTATTTGCCACCAGCCTGGCGGATTCGGCGTCGGTTTCCGGCAGCAGCCAGACGAACTCTTCACCGCCGATCCGCGCGATGAAATCCCGTGGCCGATTGGCCGCCAGGGACAAGGTCTGAGCGACGCGCCGCAAGCATTCGTCACCCTTGATGTGCCCGTAATGGTCGTTGAACTGTTTGAAGTAATCGATATCCAGGATCAGCAGTGACAGCGCTGATCCCGTGCGTTGAGCGCTGCTCCATTCGCGCTCCAGCACGGTGTCGAACATGCGCCGGTTGGCGATGCCGGTCAGCCCGTCCTGGAAGGAATATTCTTCGAGTTGCTTTTGCAGGCGGCTCAAGTGCTCTTCGGTTTTCTTGCGCTCACTGATGTCGAACATGAAACCCACCAGCGCTTCCACTTCACCGTCCTTGCGCACCACGTGCACCACATCGCGGATCCACACATAGTCACCGTCGCGGGTCAGCGCCCGATAGTCTGCCTCGTGATCCACACCCGCCCGCGATTGCGATACGCAGAACTCCACCACGTAGTCGCGATCATCCGGGTGCATGCGTTCGACCCAGTCATTGACCCCCACCCAACTGTCCTGTTTCCAGCCCAGCAGACGCTCGATCTGCGGACCGATGTAGCTGAAAGTCATGGTCTTCCAGTCGATCCGCCATGGTATTGCTTTGGTCGACTCAAGCAGGGTTTTGTAGACGTCGCTGTCGGTTTCGATTGAGCTCATGAGGGGGCCGGATCTCAAAGATGAAAAAACTGCGCCATCATGTTGCTACTACTGGAGTGAATCAAGCGTGTAGCCGATGAATGGAACAAGTTCGCGTACCAAGTGCGCAAGATCGTTCAAGCCAGCGGCCGCGACTGCTGGCACAGTCTGGGGTCTTTCCCTGGTTGTAGAGCGTTATGTCCAATTCACTCATGCCGCGCAGCGCCTTTCTTCGCGGCGCCGCGGCGATCATGCCGTTGTCCCTGGCCACCGCGCCCTGGGGCTTGCTGGCCGGCTCCATGGCCATCGAGGCCAACCTCACGCCCCTGCAAGGCCAGGGGCTGTCGAGCATCGTGTTTGCCGGGGCGGCGCAACTGGTGGCGATCGGCATGCTCAAGGGCGGTGCCGGGATCTTTTCGATTCTGCTGACCACGCTGCTGCTGACCTCCCAGCATTTGCTCTACGGGATGAGCATGCGTTCGGTGATTTCGCCGTTGCCTGGACGCTGGCGTGTGGGGCTGGGTTTTTTGCTCACTGATGAGCTGTTCGCCCTGACCAGTGCGCATGACAAACAACAGTTCAACCGCTGGTACGCGTTGGGTGTCGGCCTGACGTTCTACATCGCCTGGAACCTCTTCACCCTGGCCGGCATCGTGCTCGGCAGCAGCATTCCGGGGCTGGAACACCTGGGACTGGACTTCTCCATTGCCGCGACCTTTATCGCCCTGATCACCCCCGTGGTGCGGAACGTGCCGACCGTGGTGTGCGTGGCGGTGTCGTTGTTTTGCTCGGTGCTGTTCAGTTATTGGCAATGGGGCTCGGCGCTGGTGCTGTCGGGGTTGGCGGGCATGATCGCGGGCTTTATCTGCAACAAATTCTACGGTGGACGCACATGATGGTCTGGGCGGTGATTTTCGGCATGGGGCTATTGGTGTTCCTCAATCGCTATGTGTTTCTGGAGCCGCGGCTGCCCGTGCGCTTGAGCAGCAATGCGCGGCAATTCCTGGGTTTTGCGGTGCCGGGCATGCTGACGGCGATCTGCGGGCCGATCGTGTTCATGCCGGACAAGCAGCTGAATCTGCAATGGGATAACCCGTACCTGCTCAGTTCGCTGGTGGCGGTGGGGTTGGTGCTTTACACCCGCAATACCTTGCTCAGCATGTTGTTGAGCATGGGGTTCTTCTTTTTGCTGCGTTGGTGGTTCTAAGTCGTCCCTGTCGAAACTGTTCTACGCTTAAAAGGGACCCCTACAGGAAGAGAGGTGAGCATGGCTAATGATCCCAAGCGTCCGGACCCGGATGAAGAGGTGGATGACGAACCCACGGAAGAGGAGATTGAGCGGCAGCGGCGTTCGACGCCGGACTGGAAGCATCCCGACGATGGGAAAGAACTGTCGGATCGCGATCAGGAATGGCCGTTGAAGCCTTGACTGCGCAATACCTGCGTTCGGCCTCTGGGAAAGGGGCAAGCAGATCAAGATCAAAAGCCAAAGCCTGACGCGGTACCTGTGTGGGAGCCTGCTCGCGAAAAACGTCCGGACACCGCATTCATTCAGACAGCACACGTTATCGTTCACGTCTTTCGCGAGCAGGCTCGCTCCCACAGGATGCGCACTGGAACCAAACACTGTGTACCCTTATCCAACCTCGGCCCGCAGCGACCTGCGGACGACGAAGGATAAATGGGCAAAACATGAAACAGCTGTTCAAGGTTCTATCTGCACTCATCATCGCCACTGGGCTGGTGGGGTGCATCGCTTCTCCCATTGAAATGACGTCGCAGACCGAACAGCGCCTGAGCGCGCAACCGCCGATCCGTTTTCTGCTGACCTTCGACGACGGTCCCAGCGCCTCAAGTTTCTGGAATCCGACGATGACGGTGCTCGACAGTCTGGCCACCAACCCGGTGCAACCGAACCTTAAAGCGGTGTTCTTCGTGCAGACCGGTGCGCCACGTGCCGGCAACAGCGAAATCGGACGCGAGGTCATGCGCCGTGAACACGCAGACGGGCAGATTCTGGGCTTCCACTCGGCGACCCGCTCGCACACCAATCACAGATCCCTGAGCCCGGAAGAACTGGAGCAGTCACTGAGCAAAGGCGCCGCAGACATCGCCGCGATCACCGGCGCGCCGCCGACCCTGGTGCGCCCACCATTCTGGAGCTATGACAACCGGGTTTTCGCCGCCTATCAGCAGCACGGCATGCACCTATTGCTGACCGACCTGAGCGCCAATGACGGCAAGATCTGGGGCTTCAACGCCAGCCCCCAGCGGCGGGCCCACTTCTTGCGCACAATGTCCGAAGTGCGCGAACGCATCGCCCTTGGCGAATTACCGGTGGTGGACGGGGTGATTCCGGTGGTGGTGACCTTCCACGACCTCAATCGCTACACCGCCCGGCATACTCGCGAGTACCTGCAAATCCTCCTCGACAGCGCACGGGCTACCGGTGTGAAAACCGCAGAAAAGCCGTTTTACGACGACACGGCTGCGCTGCAACGGGCCGCCATGGCGCGTACGGTTCGCGACAGTTCAGAGCCGGTCAAATTACCCGGGCTCTGGAATTGGATCTGGGGTGCGGATTCTCACTGAAAGGTCGCCAAAATGAGAAACAGCTAACACTTATTTTGAGCATTGGCGGGCGCAGGATGGGGAAAGCCCATCTATGCTGAGCAAGTTGGATCCGATTAACCTGCCACGGAGGCGCCAGTCATGGTTTCAGTTCCTGAGCTTTGCCGCATTGTCGAGTCCGGTTTTCAACCGCTTTCCTGCGCCTGCACAGTGAATCCCGACGGAACGTTACGGATCAAAGTCTATGAACCCGCCACCGGGCGCATTGCTCTGTTGATTACCGGTGTATCGCCCGAACGACTGACCAGCGTTCGCGCTATCGCCAATCTGATTGGCGAGTTGCGCATCGAGATGCGCGCCGGTCGCCGGGCCTTCGCCGGCTGAAGCGGATCGCATCGCGGATCAGGCCCGCGGTTGCAGTTCATCGATCATCTGCAAGCAATGATTCAACCCCGGCGATACGTCGCCCACGCGCCTGCTGAGAATGATCGGTGAGGTCGCGTTGTCTTCCAGCAACGGCGTGAAACCGATGTCGTCGCGGTGCAGCAATTGCACCGAGGCCGGCACCAGGGTGACACCGATTCCCGCTCCCACCAGACCGATGGCTGTTTGCAGCTCGTTGGTCCATTGCGCCACATGAATGCTCACGCCATAGGATTCGAACAACGCGATCACATGGTCGGCGTAGCTCGGGCGCGGATTGCCGGGGTACAGCACAAAAGGTTCTTTCGCCAATTCGCGAAGGCTGATCGGCCCGGCCAGTAAGGGGTGCCCGGCGGGCAGGGCGGCGACCAGTCGATCTTCAGTCAAAACCGTCTGGATGATCGCCGGATCATCGATGCGGATTCGGCCGAAACCAATGTCGATGCGCCCGGCCTTGAGCGCCTGCACTTGCTGCAGCGTGGTCATTTCCGAGAGCCCCAGTTCAAGCTCCAGGGGCTCGCCGCTGCGCAAACGGCGAATCAGTTCCGGCAGCACTCCGTAGAGCGTCGACGGTGCAAAACCGATGCCCAGCCAGGTCTTTTCGCCCAGACCGATCCGCCGCGTGTTGTCGCATACCTTGCTCAGTTGCTCGAGCAGGGCGGTGGAGTGCTCATGGAAAAACCGCCCGGCATCGGTCAGCTTCAGCGGCCGCCCGCGTTCCAGCAACAACACGCCCAGTTCATCCTCCAATTGCTGCATCTGCCGGCTCAGTGGCGGCTGGGCGATGTGCAGCAGTTCGGCGGCACGGGTGAAATTGAGGGTTTGAGCCAACACCTGAAAATACCGCAGGTGACGCAGTTCCATGGGGCCTCCAGTCGCAAGTCGGTTGCATACCTTAAAGGTATCAAGTCAGACCAATTCTATATTGGCTTCCCGAAAAAAGCCGTACCAGAATCGGTTCCAGAACTTTAAGAACCTGACAGGTATCGACATGCTTGCAACAGCCATTGAATCGATCGAGACGATCATCGTCGATCTGCCGACCATCCGCCCGCACAAGCTGGCGATGCACACCATGCAGAACCAGACCCTGGTGATCATTCGCGTGCGTTGCGCCGACGGCATTGAAGGCATTGGCGAATCCACCACCATCGGTGGCCTGGCCTACGGCAACGAAAGCCCTGAGAGCATCAAGACCAACATCGACAAACATTTCGCGCCGCTGTTGCTGAGCCAGGACAGCGCCAACGTGAATGCTGCGATGTTGCGTCTGGAGCGCAGCATCCGTGGCAACACGTTCGCTAAATCAGGTATCGAAACCGCCTTGCTCGACGCTCAGGGCAAACGCCTTGGGCTGCCGGTCAGCGAGTTGCTGGGCGGCCGCGTTCGCGATGCCCTGCCAGTGGCGTGGACCCTGGCCAGTGGGGACACCGGCAGGGACATCGCCGAAGCGGAGAAAATGCTCGACCTGCGACGCCATCGGATTTTCAAACTGAAAATCGGTGCCGGCGAAGTCAACCGCGACCTGGCTCACGTCATTGCAATCAAGAAAGCCTTGGGCGACCGCGCCAGCGTGCGGGTCGATGTCAATCAGGCCTGGGACGAAGCGGTCGCGCTGCGCGCCTGCCGGATCCTGGGAACCAACGGCATCGACTTGATCGAACAGCCGATCTCGCGCAATAACCGCTCCGGCATGGCGCGCCTGAATGCCATGAGCCCGGCGCCGATCATGGCCGACGAATCCATCGAGTGCGTGGAAGACGCCTTCAACCTGGCCCGTGAAGGCGCGGCCTCGGTGTTCGCCCTGAAAATCGCCAAGAACGGCGGCCCGCGCGCCGTGCTGCGAACTGCGGCCATCGCCGAAGCGGCCGGTATCGGTCTGTATGGCGGCACCATGCTCGAAGGCGGCGTCGGCACCCTGGCCTCGGCCCATGCTTTTGTCACGCTGAACAAACTGGCGTGGGACACCGAGCTGTTCGGTCCGCTGCTGCTGACTGAAGACATTCTCAGCGAGCCGCTGGTTTATCGCGATTTCGAGCTGCACGTGCCGAAAACGCCGGGGTTGGGCCTGAACCTCGATGAAGAACGTCTGGCGTTCTTCCGCCGAGACAAAACGTCTACTGCCATTCATCAAGCCTGAGGAGAGCATCATGCTGTTCCACGTAAAAATGACCGTGAACCTGCCGGTCGATATGAATCCCGAAGCAGCCGCGAAGCTGAAGGCTGACGAAAAGGCCCTGGCCCTGCGCCTGCAAGAGCAAGGCAAGTGGCGTCACCTGTGGCGCATCGCCGGACACTATGCCAATTACAGCGTTTTCGACGTCGACAGCGTGCAGGAGCTGCACGACCTGCTCATGCAATTGCCGTTGTTTCCGTACATGGCGATCGAGGTCGAGGCGCTGTGCCGGCATCCTTCTTCCATTCGCGAGGATGACCGCTGAACCCAGCCTGTTCAGTTCGCTACGCTAATAATTACAAGATGAGGAACCCACCAAAATGAACGTCAAGATTTCCCACACTGCCGGTGTCCAGAAGTTTCTCGAAGAGGCCAGCGGCCTGCATAACGAGGCCGGCGACCCGCGGGTCAAGGCGCTGGTCTACCGCATTCTGCGCGATTCGGTGAACATCATCGAAGACCTGGCCGTGACCCCGGAAGAATTCTGGAAAGCCGTCAACTACCTCAACGTGCTGGGCGCGCGTCAAGAGGCCGGGTTGGTGGTGGCCGGGCTCGGTCTCGAACACTACCTCGACCTGCTGATGGACGCCGAAGACGAGCAGGCCGGCAAGGCCGGCGGCACGCCGCGGACCATCGAAGGCCCGCTGTACGTGGCGGGTGCGCCGCTGTCGGAAGGCGAAGCGCGACTGGATGACGGCGTCGATCCGGGGGTGGTGCTGTTCATGCAGGGCCAGGTCAAGAACACCGCCGGCGAACCGTTGGCCGGTGCGGTGGTGGACGTCTGGCACGCCAACACTGGCGGCACTTACTCCTACTTCGATACCACTCAATCGGAGTTCAACCTGCGTCGTCGTATCGTCACCGATGCCGAGGGTCGTTATCGCTTTCGCAGCATCGTGCCGTCGGGCTATGGCTGCCCGCCGGACGGTCCGACCCAGCAACTGCTCGATCAACTGGGCCGTCATGGGCAACGGCCGGCGCACATTCACTTCTTCATTTCCGCGCCGGATCATCGTCACCTGACCACCCAGATCAACCTCGATGGCGATCAGTACCTGCACGACGATTTCGCCTATGCCACTCGCGATGAGCTGATTGCCAAAATCACCTTCAGTGACGATCCACAGCGCGCGGCGGCCCATGGTGTCAGCGGTCGTTTTGCCGAAATCGACTTCGATTTCACCTTGCAGACCACCGCGCAACCCGACGAGCAGCAACGCCACGAGCGGGTCCGCGCACTCGAGGACTGATATCCTCGAACAGCGGAACCGGGCCACGAGATAACCGACCGTTTATCTCGTGGTCTTCGGCGTTTCGATCATTGCCCTGGATTGGCCCGACGTAACCTATAACAACAATGAGAGTGCCCCGATGATGCAAGCGCAACTGTTGAGTCAGCGCAGCACCGTATTCGACCATGCCGACCCTTACGCGGTGTCGGGCTACGTCAATCAGCATGTCGGTAACCATTGCATTCTGATGCCCCGGGCCGGGCGACCGCTGGCCAGCCTCAATCACCGCAAGTTTGCCAGCCTCGACCTGTGCCGCATCAGCTATGGCGGCAGCGTGCGCGTCACGTCGGGTGCGCTGGAAAGCATCTATCACCTGCAAGTGTTGCTGCGCGGCAACTGCCTGTGGCGCGGTCATGGCCAGGAACACTACTTCGCGCCCGGCGAGCTGTTGCTGATCAATCCCGATGATCCGGTGGACCTGACGTATTCCGACGATTGCGAAAAATTCATCCTCAAAGTCCCCACCCCGTTGCTGGAATCCGTATGCGATGAGCAGCGCTGGCGGTACCCGGGGCAGGGCGTGCGGTTTCTGGAGAACCGTTACCAGCTCGATGAGCTGGAAGGCTTTGTCGGTCTGCTGGCGATGATTTGCCAGGAAGCCGAGGCCACCGAACAGATTCCCAAGGTGCAGGAGCACTACGCGCAGATCATCGTCAGCAAGATGCTCAGCCTGATGAAGACCAACGTCAGCCGGATCAGTCTCGGCTCACAGACGGCCACGTTCGAGGTGATTGCCGACTACATCGCCGGCCACCTCAAACAGGACATCGACAGCGAAGAACTGGCACGCCAGGCGCGGATGAGCCTGCGCTCGCTGTACGGATTGTTCGAACGCAACGCCGGCACCACGCCGAAAAACTACATCCGGCAAAAACGCCTCGAGCGCATCAACGCCTGCCTGAGCGACCCGACCTGCAACGTGCGCAATGTCACGGAAGTGGCGATGGATTACGGCTTCCTGCACCTGGGGCGGTTTTCCGACAGCTACCGCAAGCAGTTCGGCGAGTTGCCGTCGGACACCCTCAAACGCCGCCACTGACCTGGCAAACACCGCCCATCCCTGTGGGAGCATGGCTGCTGATCGTTCCCACGCTCCCGCGTGGGAATGCAGCCCGGGACGCTCTGCGTCCCAAAAGCGGACGCGGAGCGTCCCTTGAGGCATTCCCACGCAGAGCGTGGGAACGATCAAAAATCCTGCTGCACAAAACGGATACAGGTCTGCACCCAGCGGATAGTCCACCCCATCCCCCCGTCCTAGCATGGCCCTGCCTGAATAAAAACAATGGAGGCGGCGGCCATGTCCCTGCGACCCGAATACCTTCACTCCCTGCTCGAAGATGACAAAGAACAGGGTATCTATCGCTGTAAGCGCGAAATGTTTACTGACCCGCGGCTGTTCGATCTCGAGATGCAGCACATCTTCGAAGGCAACTGGCTGTACCTGGCCCACGAAAGCCAGATCCCCAACAAAAACGATTTCTACACCACCACCATGGGGCGCCAGTCGATCTTCATCGCGCGCAACAAGGACGGTGAACTCAATGCGTTCCTCAACGCCTGCAGCCATCGCGGCGCGACGCTGTGCCGGCACAAATCCGGCAACAAGAGTTCGTACACCTGCCCATTCCACGGCTGGACCTTCAACAACTCCGGCAAGCTGCTCAAGGTCAAGGATCCGGCCGAAGCGGGCTACCCGGCGAGCTTCAACTGCGAAGGCTCCCACGACCTGACCAAAGTCGCGCGTTTCGAGTCATATCGCGGTTTCCTGTTCGGCAGCCTCAAGGCCGATGTCGTGCCGCTGGTTGAACACCTGGGCGAGTCGGCAAAGATCATCGACATGATCGTCGACCAGTCCGCCGATGGCCTGGAAGTGCTGCGTGGTTCTTCCAGCTACATCTACGAAGGCAACTGGAAGCTCACCGCCGAAAACGGTGCCGACGGCTATCACGTCAGCTCCGTGCACTGGAATTACGCCGCTACCCAGAACCAGCGCAAGCAACGCGAGGCCGGCGATTGCAACCCGACCATGAGTGCCGGCAGTTGGGCCAAGCAGGGCGGTGGTTTCTATTCCTTCGACAAGGGCCACATGCTGCTCTGGACCCGTTGGGCCAACCCTGAAGATCGCCCGTTGTACGAGCGTCGCGATGAACTGGCCCAGGACTTCGGCAAGGCCCGCGCCGACTGGATGATCGAGAACTCGCGCAACCTGTGCCTGTACCCGAACGTGTACCTGATGGACCAGTTCAGTTCGCAGATCCGTATCGCCCGGCCGATCTCGGTCAACCGCACGGAAATCACCATTTACTGCATCGCCCCCAAAGGCGAAAGCGACCACGCCCGTTCGAGCCGGATTCGTCAGTACGAAGACTTCTTCAACGTCAGCGGCATGGCGACCCCGGACGACCTGGAAGAGTTTCGTTCCTGCCAGACCAGTTATCAGGGCAGCGTGACCGCCTGGAACGACATGTCCCGTGGCGCCGAACACTGGATCGAAGGCGCCGATGAGGCGGCCAGGGAAATCGACCTGCATCCGCTGCTCAGCGGTGTGCGCACCGAAGACGAAGGCCTGTTCGTGCTGCAACACAAGTATTGGCAGCAGACCATGCTCAAGGCCTTGGCCGCCGAGCAGTCCGAACTGATTCCTGTGGAGGCCGTGCAATGACCATCACCTATGACGCCGTGCGTGATTTTCTCTACCGCGAAGCGCGCTACCTCGACGACCGGCAGTGGGACGAATGGCTGGAGTTGTACGCCCAGGATGCAACGTTCTGGATGCCGTCCTGGGACGACAACGACGAGCTGACCGAAGACCCGCAGCGGGAAATCTCGCTGATCTGGTACGGCAACCGCACCGGCCTGGAAGACCGCGTCTTCCGCATCAAGACCGAGCGTTCCAGCGCCACCATGCCGGACACCCGCACCTCGCACAACATCAGCAACATCGAGCTGCTCGAACAGGCCGACGGCATGTGTAAGGTGCGTTTCAACTGGCACACCCTGAGCTTTCGCTACAAGACCGTCGACAGCTATTTCGGCAGCAGTTTCTACACCCTCGATGTGCGCGGTGAAAACCCGCTGATCAAGGCCAAGAAAGTGATCCTGAAGAACGATTACGTTCGCCAGGTCATCGATGTCTACCACCTGTGAGGCAGCGGTCATGACTCATTCCATCGCATTCAATTTCGAAGACGGTGTCACCCGATTCATCGACGCCAATGTCGGCGAAACCGTGGCCGATGCCGCGTATCGCCAGGGCATCAATATTCCACTGGATTGCCGCGACGGCGCTTGCGGTACCTGCAAATGCTTCGCCGAGGCCGGCCGTTATGATTTGGGCGAGGAATACATCGAAGATGCACTCAGCGCGGAAGAGGCCGAACAAGGTTTTGTCCTGACCTGCCAGATGCGCGCCCAGAGCGATTGCGTAGTGCGCGTGCCGACCTCATCCGAGGTATGCCGCACCCGCCAGGCCAGTTACGACGCGACCATCAGTGCCGTGCGCCAGTTGTCCGACAGCACCATCGCGCTGTCGATCAAGGGCGAAGCCCTGAGCAAACTGGCGTTCCTGCCGGGGCAATACGTGAACCTGGGGATTCCCGGCAGCGAGCAGACCCGCGCCTATTCGTTCAGCTCGTTGCAGCGCGACGGCGAGGTCAGTTTCCTGATCCGCAACGTGCCCGGCGGCTTGATGAGCAGCTTCCTCACCGGCATGGCCAAAGCCGGCGACAGCATGAGCCTGGCGGGGCCGTTGGGCAGTTTCTATCTGCGCGACATTCGCCGTCCGTTGTTGCTGCTGGCCGGCGGTACGGGGCTGGCACCGTTTACCGCGATGCTGGAAAAAATTGCCGAGCAGGGCAGTGAACACCCGTTGCATTTGATCTACGGCGTGACCAACGATTTCGATCTGGTGGAAATGGATCGACTGGAAGCCTTTGCCGCGCGAATCCCGAACTTCAGCTTCAGTGCCTGCGTCGCCAACCCAGAGAGTCAGCATCCGCTCAAGGGTTATGTGACCCAGCACATCGAGCCGCAGCATCTGAACGAAGGCGACGTCGATGTCTACCTGTGCGGCCCGCCGCCGATGGTCGAGGCGGTCAGCCAGTTCATCCGTGAAAAAGGCATCGCGCCGACAAACTTTTACTACGAGAAATTTGCCGCCAGCGCCGCATAAGCATCAGCACGACACCGTCTCTGTAGCAGCTGCCGAGCCTGCGAGGCTGCGTTCGGCTGCGAAGCAGTCGTAAAACCTGACGACACGGTGTTCCTGAAACACCGCATTGTTTGATCTCACGACTGCTTCGCAGCCGAACGCAGCCTCGCAGGCTCGGCAGCTGCTACAGATAGCCGTTCCCTGCGAAATTGATTTTCGCATCGAGGTATTTATGAACAGATTCACAGATAAAGTCGCGCTGATTACCGGCGCAGCCCAAGGCATTGGTCGGCGCGTTGCCGAGCGCATGGCGGTGGAAGGTGCGCGGTTGATTCTGGTCGATCGCTCCGAGCGGGTGTTCGAGGTTCAGCAGCAATTGGGGCAGGGCAGCCAGGTGCTCGCGCTGACCGCCGATCTTGAGCAATACAGCGAATGCAGCCGCGTCATGCAAACCGCCGTCGAGCGTTTCGGGCGTCTGGATGTGCTGGTCAATAATGTGGGGGGGACGATCTGGGCCAAGCCTTTTGAGCATTACGAAGCGTCGCAGATTGAGGCTGAGGTGCGCCGTTCACTGTTTCCGACGCTGTGGTGCTGTCATGCCGCGCTGCCGTTCATGCTCGAGCAGGGCAGCGGCGCCATCGTCAATGTTTCGTCCATCGCCACGCGCAGTGTCAATCGCGTGCCGTACGGTGCGGCGAAGGGAGGGGTCAACGCGCTGACCGCTTGCCTGGCCTTTGAAACCGCCGGTCGCGGGATTCGGGTCAATGCCACCGCGCCCGGTGGCACTGAAGCGCCGCCGCGGGTCATTCCGCGCAACAGCGCTGATCAGAGCGAACAAGAGAAGGTCTGGTATCAGCAGATAGTCGACCAGACGCTCGACAGCAGTTTGATGAAGCGCTATGGCACGCTGGATGAACAGGCAAGCGCAATTCTGTTTCTGGCCAGCGACGAAGCGTCTTACATTACCGGCATGATCATGCCGGTCGGTGGCGGCGACCTCGGTTGATTCACTTACAAGCGACGCTGAAACGCTTTGATGATTCTGAGCGTGGCGTTGCTGGTGTTCAGGTTCTGGACCGCGTCCAGCGGATACCAGATGCAATCGAAGATTTCGTTTTGTGGGCGGGCCTCATCCGCGTTCTCCACGGAGGCCTCGTAAACATGGTGTTGGGTGCTGGCCGTTTGCAATTCCATCAGGTACAGCATCCCAGCGACCCCAAGCCCGGTCTCTTCCTGGAGCTCTCGTGTGGCGGCGTCGGCAATGGCTTCACCACGTTCAACCTTTCCGCCGGGCAGCATCCACCGACTCCTTGGCTTGCGCACCAGGAGAATGTGTCGGTGTTGCTCGCAAATGACGGTCGCGCGTACTTTCATGTGTTACCCGATTGCTGTTTGTCATAAAACAGTCATAAAAATGCAATATTCGAGCCGAGGTGTCTGCCTCAATGGTTGGAGTGATGGACGAGGCTGGAAGTGCAATCGCGTTTCGAAATACTGGCGCGACGTCTGGTCGGCACTTCTTGAAGGGGCGGGTGTAAGGTATTCAAGTGAATCCAGGATCATCACTGCCGAAATGGAGGTGACTATGAGCGTTCCGATGCTGACCAAAATGCACATGAACGGTTATGACGTACTCAGCGTGAACAACGGCCCGTGGCGGGTGTGCACCAAAGGTGACCGGCTTGGAGCCTTTGGCAGTAAAGAGGAAGCACTGGCCTTTGCGGCCGCTCTTCCCGGCTACAAGGCCAAGGCGAGTCGGCCTGCACGCAGCCAGCAATCAGACAAATAGCACGCTTTAAGCCCTGGTTCGCCGGGGCTTTTCTTTGTGCACTTGATCCTTGCTCATGCCGGTCTCGCCCTTTGCAACCAGCGTTCGATCCCGATAGACACGCGATTCGGAGCTGTAGCCACCCAACGCCGCCAGTACAACGACCAGCGCGCCTGGAGGTTTGTGCATGGCAATGCTCTGCTATTGAGCTTTTGTTCGAGTGATGATCTTGGCCTTCACTTCCTCGGCATACCCCTTCAGTCGTTCTTCATCTCCCTGAAAAAGTTCGCACAGCTTCAGGATTGCTTGCGCATCCACGTCATTGCCAGTCAGGCGTAGCTGCTCTGCGATGCGTAAAAGCTCTACGGCTGACCATCTCAGATCCGACGCAAGCCCTTGCAGGTCACGCCGAAGTTCGTTTTCAGATTCGTTAAGCCACATGATGACCTCCTGCCAATCTCCGCTACAAAATTTTAGTCCCATTTCCCGGGCCAGGGCGTTTTGTTCGTCTGGACCGTTGGTGCAACCTTCTGTCGGGAAGATGAACGCGAACCCGCAGATTTGATGTCGTAGTGAGGTAGTCAATTTTTGCTAGGGCGAGGCAACTTCAAATGACGGCGACTGATGAGTTTAGATTTCATGCCCATGAGCTGATCGTTGATCTGGACGCGGCCACCACGGAAATGATGAAACTGATTTCTGCACATCAGCTGAGCGGCCCGGAATGGGAGCGGGTCACTCAATGGCAGCACGAAGCGTATGAAAGATGGATGACTTATCTGAACGAGAGGTCATACCCGGAAACCGGCGATCACAACGCCCCTTGCTGAGTTCAGTGCAACGGATGGATGTCTGGACAGCGACACGCTACATTCCCCTTTTTCGGGATAAGGAAGCGTCATGCGCAAATTGATTGGGGGAGTGGGGTTGGCGTTGCTGGCGGGCTGTTCATTGCCCGCGTCCCTGGTGCCGGGTGAACCCAACGTCAGCAAGTACAGCGACAAGGTGCCGAAAGACTATGCCGCGTGCGTTCTGCCGGCGTGGCAGCGGGAGATACCCAACACGACCCAATCGGCGATCTCCAATGGCTACAGAGTCACCGCGCCGAGCATTATCACGGCCGACGAAATTGTCGATATCGTGAAATCCAAGGATGGCAGTCACGTATCGCTTTATCAGGGGCCGCCCTGGGCGAAATCCGGGGCGTTGCGTCAGGCAGTGCGTGATTGTCTTTAAGGTTTAGTCGGTGATATCGGTTGCCTGGATGATCGCGTCGGCGCTTGCCTGAGTGCTCGCATTGATTTTCTTTTCCCGACGATCGTTTATCCAGTTGTCCACCTGAGCATTGAATTGCGCTGGCGCTTTTCGTCCGACCTTTCTGGCGAGATCAAGAATGGTCTGCTGGGCGAGGGCGTCTTCCATGCGTTTCTGCGCGGTCATCATGACGGCATGCACCGAACATGGACCCGCCAGCGCCCACGCTGGCGCGGAACCTTCGAACAAAGCGCAACGCCCCCGAATCTCTCGGCAATCGAAGATGAGTTTCTGGCCGTCGATGGCATTGACGATATCCAGAATGCTGATTTCGTCAGAAGGCCGGGCCAGCTTGAAGCCGCCGCGCACGCCTTCAGTGGCGACCACCAGTTTTGCCTTGGCCAGTTTGGTGAAGATTTTTGCCAGATAGTCCTGTGGCACGCCTTGCAGTTCGGCAAGGTCGCGCACGCTCGCCTCACGGGTGTCGCCGCTGGTGCCGACCAGAAAAACCAGGCAGTGAATGCCGTACTCAACGCCTGCGCTGTAAAGAGACATATCTATCTCCGACCAAAGTAGTCGCAAATGCTAACAGCGGGACGCGAGCTGGGCAACGCGTCCTGTCGCTTCTTCATTATGCGTCGCGCGGCAGTTTTGCCTCTCGATAGCCCTTTTTCGGACAAATCGAACTTTTCGATACCAACCATCAGTAATTTCGTTTTGTGCCCTGTAACTAGGATCAATATAGTCGCCGTTGTCAGGTCCGCATTGGGAAGCAGCCGCTACCGAAGCGCGTGACCTTTAACGAATTCATCACTTGGTCTTTTCCCCGGAGTTAAAAATGAAACAACACATCCTGGTTATTGGCGCAGGTTTCGGTGGCATGTGGACGGCTTTGAGCGCCACGCGTCTGTTCGACATTCATGGCCACAACGACGTTGAAGTGACCGTTCTGGCTCCTCAGGCCGAGCTGCGAGTGCGTCCGCGCTTCTACGAGCCGAATGCGCACCAGTTGGCTGCACCGATTGGCGAACTGTTCGATGCGGTTGGCGTCCAGTTCATCAAGGGCTCTGCCGAAACCATCGACGTTGAGCAAAAACGGGTCGGCTACGTTGATGCGTCCGGCAACCAGCGGGTGTGCAACTACGACAAACTCGTTCTGGCGACCGGCAGCCGCCTGGCCTTGCCGAACACGCCAGGTGTGGCGGAACACGCCTTCGACGTGGATCAGATCGAACAGGCCATACGCCTGGAAAATCACCTCAAGTCCTTGGTCAACCTGCCAGAAAGCCAGGCTCGCAACACCGTAGTGGTGGCCGGCGGTGGCTTCACCGGGATTGAAACCGCGACTGAAATGCCTGCGCGGTTGCGCGCCATCCTCGGTGATCGCGCCGACATCGAAGTGATCATCGTTGATCGTGGCGAGAAAGTTGGCGGGTCCATGGGCGCCGAGATCGCCAAGTCGATCGTTGAAGCCAGTATTGAAACGGGCGTGACATGGCGCTTGAAATCGTCGGTCGTGGCTGTCGATGAAAATGGCGTGGCCCTGACCGATGGCCAGCGCATCGATGCTAAAACGGTGGTCTGGACCACCGGTGTGCGCGCCAGCTCGTTGACCGAGCAGATTCCGGCCGAACGCGATCACCTCGGTCGTCTGCACGTCGACGCGCACTTGAAAGTCATTGGCCAGGAAGACATCTTCGCCACCGGCGACGTCGCCTACGCCGCCAGCGATGACATCGGCAACTTCGCATTGATGACTTGCCAGCACGCTATTTCGCTGGGTCGTCATGCCGGCAACAACGTTGCCGCACAGATTCTAGGCGTGGACCCGACTCCATACAGCCAGCCTAAATACGTGACCTGCCTGGATCTGGGCGCCTGGGGCGCCGTCTACACCGAGGGTTGGGACCGCCAGGTGAAGTTGGTCAAGGAGGAAGGCAAGGCGTTGAAGACCCAGATCAACACAATGTGGATCTACCCGCCCGCAGCTGATCGTGTCACTGCGCTGGCTTCTGCGGATCCGATGATTCCTGTTGCCTGAAATCTCGGCAGCGTTGCTTCGATAACGCTGTCTGTTTAAAAAATCCCGCCAGGGTTTCCTGGGAGGGATTTTTTTTTGCGCCTTGAACGGTTGCGGTCGTGAAATTTAGTGTGTACTTTTTCATGAAATTAAAAGTATAAAAATTCACGAGGCTGTATGTTCCAGCAATCTTCCCGGCACGTCGCCAGCTATTACGCCCACACCTGCGCGGATCGCTTGGTGGCTCGAGCTGTTTTTGACGGCGAGCAGGACACCGAGGTGTTGATCATCGGGGCCGGCTTCAGTGGGTTGCATACGGCGTTGCGTCTGGCCCTGGCCGGTAAGCGCGTGACGTTGCTCGAAGCCAGTCGGGTCGCCTGGGCCGCCTCAGGGCGCAATGGCGGTCAGGCCATTCTCGGTTGGTCGTGTGACATGCCGCCGTTGGAGGCTGCGTTGGGTTATGAGCGTGCGCGCCGGTTATGGGACAGCATGCGTTGGGCTGCCCGGGAGTTGCGAGACTTGCCTGGCCGCCATGGTTTCGATTGCGACTATCGGCCTGGTCACCTGTGGACGTCGGTGATGCCGCGTCGAGTGAGTCTGCTGACAGAATGGCAACACGAGGCCAGCCACAAGTGGGGCCACGATAATTTGCAGTTCATTTCGCGTGAGGCGTTGCCTGATTGGGTCTCCAGTGAGCGCTATCAGGCGGGCCTGTTCGATCCTGAAGGCGGGCATTTGAATCCGCTGAAACTGGCGCTCGGCCTCGCCGCTGCGATTGAGCAGGCCGGTGGATGCATTCATGAGCAGAGCAAGGCGCTGAGTTATCGCGAAGAGGGCGGTCAGTATGTAGTTGCCACTGAGCGCGGGCAGATTCGCGCCGACGTGCTGGTGCTGGCGTGCAACGCCTACCTTGATCGGCTTGATCCGAAGCTGTCGAGTTGTGTGTTGCCGGTTGGCACTTATCAGGTGGCAACCGCGCCACTCTCAGAGCGACAGGCGACTGCGCTGATACCGAGCAATGTGTGCGTCACCGACAACCAGTTTGTCCTCGATTATTTCCGCCGTACGCCAGACAACCGCCTGCTGTTCGGCGGTGGATGCACTTACCTGGGCGGCATGCCGAAGGACATCGCCGCTGCGACACGGCCCTATCTGGAACGCGTGTTTCCCCAACTCAAGGGCGTAGAACTGGACTTCGCCTGGGGAGGGCACATCGATCTGACCCTCAAGCGCACGCCTGACATCGGTCGACGTGGCGACCTCTACTGGCTACAGGGTTACTCAGGGCATGGCGTGCTGCCGACGTTGGCCGGGGCGCGTGCTGTGTCCGACGCGATTCTTGGCCAGCCCGATGAGCTGGCGTTGTACCAGGGGTTGATCAACGGCAGCTTTCCCGGAGGGAAGTATTTGGCCGCACCGCTGGAAGCCATCGGCAAAGCCTGGTATCGCCTGCGCGACAGCCTTTGAAACATCAATTTCCGGAAACCTTCTGATGGACATGCAAGAAGAAATCTCGGCGCTGGCGATCCTGATCCAGGACCTGCGCAAACACAAAAAATACACCCTGAAAGACTTGGCGGACAAAATCGGTCGTTCGGTGGGCTTTCTTTCGCAAGTAGAACGGGGTTTATCACGTCCCACGGTGGCGGACTTGACCGCCATCAGCGAAACCCTCGGCGTGCCGACCACCTATTTCTATAGCTTGCCCAAGCCCATGGCGTTGCCTTGGGTGACCCGTCCGGATGAGCGACGCACGTTGTATTACGCCGACGGGATCACCGACATCCTTGTCTCGCCGAAGATGCGGGCGTCCTTCTCAATGCTTGAAAGCCAACTGGAGCCCGGCGCCAGCAGCGGTGACCGGCACATGAACGACAGCTCGGAGCAGGGTGGCTATGTCCTCGAGGGGGAGCTGACGCTATGGCTGGATGACGACAAACCGGTGACGTTGCGCACCGGCGACAGTTTCCAGCTGGCCAGTCACACACATTGCCGCTACGGCAACCTCTCGGATCGGCTCGCCCGGGTGCTTTGGGTTTACACCTGATAAAAACAACAAGGAACACTAACGATGGATGCTGTCTGCTCTGATCTGGTTGCTGAGGTTCGCGCGTTTCGCCAGCGCTTCCCGCAGGTGCGTTACGTTGACCTGATTTCCCTGGATATTCCCGGGCATTTTTATGGCAAGCGCTACCCGATAGAAATGCTCGAGAAGGTCGCCGCTGGCAGCGCGCTCAAGCTGCCGCAAAACTGCGTGTTGCTGGGTACGCAGGGCGGTCTGTTCAAAATCGGTGACTACTGTTTCAACGACGGCGACCCGGATGCTCCCCGCCGCCTGGTGCCCGGTACGCTCAAGCCCGTGAGTTGGGAAAACCAACTGCTGGGGCAAATGCTGATTACCTCGAGCGGTACTGAGAAGCCTATCGTTTTCGAGCCGCGTGAGGTGTTGGCGCAGGTGCTCGAGCGCCTTGGCCGAAAAGGGATTTTCCCCGTCGTCGCGTTCGAGCTGGAGTTCTATCTGTTCGATCGACAGCTACGTGACGGCTTGCCACAGTTCCCTCGCGATCAGCTGACTGACGATGCCGATGATCAGCCGAATATGCACATCGAACGGCTGTCGAGATTTTCACCGGTACTCGATGACATGGTCGAGACGGCGAGGGCGCAAGGCATTGATGCCACGGTGATCACTGCGGAGCTGGGCCCGGGCCAGTTCGAAATCAATTTCGGTCACCTTGACGATGGCCTGCGTGCGGCCGACTGGGCGGCCCTGTTCTGCCGCAGCACGCGGGGCGTGGCCCTCAAGCACAATCACCGCGCCAGCTTCATGGCAAAACCCTATTTGCAGCATCCCGGTAGCGGCATGCATGTGCATGTGAGCCTTTACGACGAGGCGGGAACCAACCTGTTGGCGGCAAACGATCAGCAGGCGCTGCGCCATGCCGTGGCCGGTTGCCTTGAAGTGTTGCCGCATTGCATGCCGATCTTTGCACCGAATCACAACGCCATGCGGCGCTTGAGCGGCACGGTGAATGTGGCGACGCGCGCCAGTTGGGGCTTTGAAGATCGTGACGCCTGCCTGCGGGTGCCTGAGTCGGACGCGAAGAATCTGCGCATCGAACATCGCCTGGCGGGCGCGGATGCCAATCCATATCTGGTGTTGGCGGCGATTCTGGTCGGGCTGGAGCACGGGTTGGAAGTGGGTCGTGAACCGATTGCATCCCTCAACGAAGATCGTGGCAGCGGAGTCGACTTCCCGCTGGAGATGCTGGAGGCCGTGCGTTCGATGCAAAACAATGTGCAACTGCGCGAGGGTTTGGGGGCCGAGTTTGTGAATGTCTACTGCGAAAACAAACGCCAGGACCATTTGGCATTCCTGCAGGACATCAGCGCGCGGGAGTATCGCTGGTACCTCTAAGTGAGTCCTTGTTACGGTGCGCCCATAAAAAATGTGTGGATATTGAATGAGTTAGACGATTTAGTAACTGGTTGGTGAGCCAAAATATCTTGTTGCAGGCAGAAATATTAAGTAATATTCGCCCGCGTTCACCACCACGGTTTATGCATTTTGAGTCCCAGGCGTCCATCAGCTGCCTGGGATTTTTTTTGCCTGAAATTCGCGACAAATGTATATCCGCTACCGCGAAATGATCCCGTGATCGATCGCGTATTTGACCAGGGCCGCGGGTTTGTCGATGTTGAGTTTGCGCCGGATGCTCAGGCGATGGGTTTCTACCGTGCGAACGCTGATGTCCAGTTCACGGGCCATCTCCTTGTTGTTCAGCCCTTGAGCCATCTTGTACAACACCTGGCTCTCGCGCGGTGTCAGCTCGTTGTCGGTATTTTTATCGGCGATGAGCCGCTGGGCGATCTCGGCGCTGTAGAACGTGCCGCCACTGGCGATGGCTTCGATCGCCGCGATGATTTCCCGTGACGGTGAGTTCTTCAGGACATAGCCGCTGGCCCCCGCGCGAACGGACTCACTTACGTATTCGTTATTGTCGTACATGCTCAGCACCAGCACCTTGAGCGACGGGTACTGGCTGCGTAATACCCGGGTCAGCTCGAGCCCGTTCATGTCCCGCAGGCTGATATCGACCAGCAACAGGTCCGGCTGGCAGCGCCCGACCATTTCAATGGCATCCGCGCCACTCTCGGCTTCGCCCACGACTTCCAGGGGAGGCATGACCGCCAGCAGCGCTTTGATCCCGTCGCGGACCAGGGCGTGATCGTCGACCAGGGCGACGCGGATCGGGTAGGGCAGGTTCATCGCGGGTATTCACTCTTGTTGTGGGGGCGAGTCAGTGTGTTGTACCGGGCGTTTTCATTGGCAGCCAAACGTCCAGCTCGCTTCTTCCCGGCATCGAGATCAGATCGAATCGTCCACCAAAATGCTCGACACGCTCACGGATATTACGCAGGCCAATGCCCGTATGACGACGTTCGACCTGGGCAACGTTGAAACCGATACCGTCATCGACCACCGTCAACCGAATTGAATCTTCGGACCCGTGCAGGGTAATGGAGACGTTTTTAGCTTGGGCGTGTCGTTCAATATTGGTCAGGCCTTCTTGCACGATGCGAAACAGCGAGACCGCTGCCCCATCGACCAGGTGGCAGTCGAATTCGTTGTCGTTAAAAGTCACCACCAGGCCGCTGCGTTGCTCGAATTCTGCGGCGAGTTGACCGATCGCCGCCGGCAGGCCCAGGGTGTCGAGCAGCGAGGAACGCAGGTCGTGGGAGAGGCTGCGAACCTCGCCAATCGCTTCGCCCAGGCGCTCCGTGGCGTCTCTTAGCGTACTCAAACCCTTGTCATGTGCTTGGCCATTCTCGAGCAGGTGGCTGGCCAGTTCGAACTGAAACTTGATCGAGACCAGTAACTGGCTGATGCCGTCGTGCAGTTCACGGGAAACCCGTGAGCGTTCTTCCTCTTGCAAGCTGACGATACGCTGGGTCAGGCGCTGCAGTTTTTTGTCGGCCAGACGATGCTCGCTGACGTTCAGTGTCATGCCGCTGGCGAAGACAAACAGCACCGCCACGAGGGCCACCGCGGCAATCGCCAGCATGGTCTTGCGAATGCCCTGGGCCACTTCGTCACGCGCCTGCTGGGTCGCGCGTTCAACGTCTTCAAGGTAGATGCCGGTGCCGAGCATCCAGCCCCAACGATCCAGCATCACTACATAGGCGAGCTTGTCGGTCACTTGGCCGGAGGAGGGTTTGTTCCAGGCGTAGCGCTGAAAGCCTTCGCCCGATTGCGCACTTTTGAGCAATGCCTGGATTACCGGCAAACCGTGAGGGTCCTTCATGTCCCAAAGGTATTTGCCTACCAGCTCGGACTGGCGCGCGTGCATCAGGCTGCGGCCTTCGTGGTCGTAGACGAAGAAGTAGCCATTGATGCCAAAGCTGAGCTTGCGCAGTTCTTCCAGCACTTTTTGCTGGGCGTGTTCGTCGCCGTGGCCGTCGTCGTACAGCGGTTCGATCAGGCTTTGCGCCATTTCGACGTAGTTCTTAAGTTCTGCGCGCTTGCTGGCCAGAATGCTGTCTTCGATCAGTTGCGCCTGTTGTTCACCCAGTTGCCGGTTCATGGAAATCACCAGCGCGCAGATGACGGCGATGGCCAGCATCAGCGGCAGAATCCCGAGCGCGACGATTTTGTGTTTGAGCTGCATCTGTGCTCCTGTCCGGACCGAGGGAAGGCGAAGGCCCGGCATCATATGCCAAAGATATGCGGGGCCAGTAGCGGTGCTGGACGGAATGACTTGTGGCTTGGATTTCTGTAGGAGCTGAGCTTGCTCGCGATGGCGGCCTGACAGCCGACCAATCTCTTTCAGGTGTACATATCCATTGCTGCGGTAACGGTGGCTTAGGGTTTCGCCCTTACGGCGAGTCCCTTTTGTCAAACGCCACAAAAGGAACCAAAAAGTCTCGCCCCGGCGTCCGGCCCCTCGCTTGGGCTCGGCGTTCCTTCGTTCCGGTGTTCATCTGGGGGCATCGCCTCCGGTCGGCTTCGCTTCGACCTCCTCTCGATGTGTTCGACTGCGTCGAACGGCGCTGCGCGCCTGCCCCCCAGATGAACACCTCCACTCAGCCTCCCGAAGGGGCGGGTGGATCAAGATCAAGAGCTGCAGGCGAGCTAACGCTCGGCCTGATGAGTGGTGAGGGGCGAAAGGCGAAAGGCGAAAGGCGAAAGGCGTACGCCGATCTCCTGTGGCAGCGAGCCTGCTCGCGATGGCGGCCTGACAGCCGACCAATCACTTCCTGCCAAACATCCAATCCCTGTGGGAGCTGGCTTGCCTGCGAAGGCGGCCTGACAGCCGACCAATTACTCGCAGGTGTACACCATTTCCCTGTGGGAGTGAGCCTGCTCGCGATAGCGGTATATCAGACGACATCAATCTTGAATGACAACTCGCATTAGCGACCAAGTCGATCGTCGCACTGCCGCTCCAACAAGTAGCTCGCGGTCTTCTACGTAGAACTACGTAGAAGTCGCGTACGTAGTAACGCGGATTTATTTGTAGACGGCATGCGGGGATATTGGGCCAGCTCCGCACAGCGGACACAATTATAAAAATTACCGCCGCAGTCCATTGGCTGTCGGCAGGAGACACGCTATGCCCCGTCTGGCTAAACACCTCGCCTGGTTTGCCGTGGCTGTCCTGGGAGCGTTTGCGCTAAGTGTCGTGGCCCTGCGCCGCGGCGAAGCGATCAATGCCCTCTGGATCGTAGTCGCAGCAGTCGCTATCTATCTCGTTGCATACCGCTACTACAGCCTGTTCATCGCTACCAAAGTGATGCAACTCGACCCCAATCGTGCCACGCCCGCTGTCGTTAACAATGACGGTCTGGACTACGTGCCGACCAATAAACACGTGCTCTTCGGTCACCACTTCGCAGCCATTGCTGGTGCGGGGCCGCTGGTCGGTCCGGTGCTGGCGGCGCAGATGGGTTACCTGCCCGGTACGCTGTGGCTGATTGCCGGCGTAGTGCTGGCCGGTGCCGTTCAGGATTTCATGGTCCTGTTCATGTCCACCCGCCGCAACGGCCGTTCCCTCGGTGACATGGTCCGTGAGGAAATGGGCCGCATCCCCGGGACCATCGCGCTGTTTGGCTGCTTCCTGATCATGATCATCATCCTCGCGGTGCTGGCGCTGATCGTTGTGAAAGCCCTGGCCGAGAGCCCGTGGGGGATTTTCACGGTGATGGCGACCATCCCGATCGCGATGTTCATGGGCATTTACATGCGCTACATCCGCCCGGGCCGCATCGGTGAAATCTCCATCGTCGGCGTGCTGTTGCTGCTCGGTTCGATCTGGCTCGGCGGGCAGATTGCTGCTGATCCGGTCTGGGCCAAGGCCTTTACCTTCACCGGGATCCAGATCACCTGGATGCTGATCGGCTACGGTTTCGTCGCCGCGGTATTGCCGGTGTGGCTGATTCTGGCGCCGCGGGACTACCTGTCGACTTTCCTGAAAATCGGCACCATCGTGGCTTTGGCGATCGGCATCCTGATCACCATGCCCGACCTGAAAATGCCGGCACTCACCCAGTTCGTCGACGGCACCGGACCGGTGTGGAAGGGCGGTCTGTTCCCGTTCCTGTTCATCACCATCGCCTGTGGTGCGGTTTCCGGTTTCCACGCGCTGATCGCTTCCGGTACCACACCGAAGTTGTTGGCCAGCGAAGGCCATGCCCGTTACATCGGTTACGGCGGCATGCTGATGGAATCCTTCGTTGCCATCATGGCCATGGTCGCCGCGTCGGTGATCGAGCCGGGCGTGTACTTCGCCATGAACAGCCCGGCGGCGCTTGTCGGCTCTGATGCTGTTACGGTTGCTCAGACCGTCAGCAGCTGGGGCTTTGCAATCACCCCGGAAGCGCTGCAAGCGGTCGCCAGGGACATCGGTGAAACCACCATCCTGGCCCGTGCCGGCGGTGCGCCGACCCTGGCGGTCGGTATCGCGCAGATCCTGCACCAGCTTCTGCCGGGTGAAAACACCATGGCGTTCTGGTACCACTTCGCGATCCTGTTTGAGGCGCTGTTCATCCTGACGGCTGTAGACGCCGGTACCCGTGCCGGGCGTTTCATGCTGCAGGACTTGCTCGGTTCTTTCGTGCCAGCGCTGAAACGCACCGAATCCTGGACCGCCAACCTGATCGCCACCGCCGGTTGTGTGGCGATGTGGGGTTACTTGTTGTACCAGGGCGTGATCGATCCGCTGGGTGGCATCAATACCTTGTGGCCGCTGTTCGGTATTTCCAACCAGATGCTGGCCGGTATCGCGCTGATGTTGGCGACTGTCGTGCTGATCAAAATGAAACGCCAGCGCTACGTCTGGGTCACCATGCTGCCGGCTGTGTGGCTGCTGATCTGCACCACCACGGCAGGTTTCATCAAGCTGTTCGACGCCAACCCGGCGATCGGTTTCCTGGCCTTGGCCAAGAAGTACAGCGATGCCCTGGCCAACGGTCAAATTCTCGCTCCGGCGAAGAGCATCGACCAGATGCAACACGTGATCTACAACGCCTACACCAACGCAACGCTGACGGCGCTGTTCTTGCTGGTGGTCTTCAGCATCCTGTTCTTTGCACTCAAGGTCGGTATTGCCGCCTGGGGCAGCAAGGAACGTACGGACAAAGAAGCGCCATTCCAGGCTCTGCCGGATGCTTGATCGAGGAGTGCAGCATGTTCAATGACCTGAGTCGCCTAGGTAAATACCTCGGTCAGGCCGCGCGCCTGATGGTCGGGATGCCCGACTACGACACCTACGTCGAGCACATGCAGACCAAGCACCCGGACAAACCGGTGATGAGTTATGAGGTGTTCTTTCGGGAACGCCAGGAAGCGCGTTACGGAAGCAAGGCTGGACCGAAGTGCTGTTGATGGACGGTGGCAGTAATGCCACCTGAATCGCTAATAAAGAACCCGGCTGATGAAGCCGGGTTTTTTTTGAGTGGCCGATCCGTGTTGAGTCAGCTTGCGGGAATGGTTTCGAGCGTTTCGAGATCCAGCAGGGTGAAATAACCACGGTCCGGCCTCCAGCCTCCCGTATCGATGTGAATCACATTGCCAAGGCTGACGGGCATATAAAGCGGCGTATGCCCCACGACCAGTGCGCGCAGGCCTTCGACGCCATGGGTCTCCTGCTGATCGAGCCGCCGTCGTGACCACATGCAGAAGTGCTGCACCTCCTGCAGACGCCTGTTGCTTTCCGGCGACTCCAGTTCCTTTCGCAATTGCTGCCATGACGGAAATGGACAATCGGCATGCACGATGCCGATCAGGCCGTAGGCTGTTTCGACTTCAATCGCGATAGGAAGCCTGGCGAACTGCGCCGCGAAGGCGTGCTTCTCGATCAGAGGGAGGTCCATGAACCATGAACCGCCGTTGTCGAGCCAGCTGTCGACGTCGCAGGTGTCGAAGTAAACCACGTAGTCGTCATGGTTGCCTCGCACCGGGTGGAACCATGCTTTGTCCAGCCAATCGAGGGCATCATGGCATTCGGGCCCACGGTCAATCAGATCGCCAACACTGAACAGGCGATCTACCAGGTGGTTGAACCCGGCGGCATCCAGAGCATCCTGCAACCGAGTGAAATGGCCATGAATATCCCCGACCGCGAAATCCCGGCCGGCAACGTTTGCAGCGAAGCGCTTGACGCGTGACATCTCTAAATTTTCGAGCATGGGAATGCCACTCCGGCAGCTCCCCAACGGGCTAGTCAAGTGAGTTTAGGCCAATAAGTGGTACACGACCTTACCGCGCCGGCAAGCGGACCTTTTCCGCTTGCCCGACAAGCTGGCCGGATCAAACTTTGTCAGAGCAAATAAGCCGTTGCTTGCCCGAAAGGGTTGTCCTGCACGCTGGCGATAAGGTGCAGAGGCATGTGTTGCGCATCCAGGGTTGGAACTTCGAAAGTCTCCACAATCTGGGTGTGGCGCTCACTCGGCCCGGTCGACGCTTCGACAAGAGCCTTGGCCATTCTCGCGTGGTTCGCTGCGATTTCGTTGAGAGTTGACACGTTACATCTCCCGGTGACTGACCAAGCGCATCGCTGGCGTCCTAAGCGTTAAGTAAGTGCTGTCGCGTCAGAATTACGTCGTTCTGGGGCAGCTAGGAGCGTCTTGTGCAAACCTTGAGCCAGTCATTGTCAAAAAAATCGCACCAGGTTTCTGATGCGACGAATGGTGGTGGCGGGGCTTTAACGGGATATTTCCTGAGCCTATAAGGCGGGGGAAAAAGGTGATTAGACGTGCAGAAGTAGTTTTGCTAAAAAAATAGTGCATGGTCGCTGTTGACGCGCCAATGCATCTCCATTCTGTTAGATGGAAATCGCCCAACATTGAGCTGGGCAACGATCAATGAGTCTGATGCCGATACAGGGATAAGTAACTGCGACTTTGGCCAACTGCTCGCGCACAGGCATTGGGCTCATTGATCCCCTTTTTTTCCACAGAAAGTCACCCCTTTCAGGACAAGGAAGTAATCATGTGGATTTTGAAAGAAGCGGTGAATCAATCCATTTTCCGCCAATGGCTGATCGCTGCTTCTATCGGCCTTTTTGTGGCGGGCGGTGTACAGGCTCAAACCTCGACACAGGCGAACCAGGAAATCAAGGGCTTGCTGGATTTTGTGGAGCGCAGCGAGTGCAAGTTCGTGCGCAACGGCAGTGAGTACCCTGGACCCGAGGCTCGGGCACATCTCGAAAAGAAGCTGAATTATCTCGAAGGCAAGAACCTGGTGAGCAGCGCAGAAGACTTCATCGATCTTGCTGCCACTAAAAGCAGCATGTCTGGCAAAGCCTATGAAGTGCGGTGCGCAACTGGCGTTCAGCCGACGAGCACCTGGCTGAAGACGGAGCTACAGAGACATCGTCAGCTTCATTGAGCCTATTCCCTGAAACGGATATGTACCCAAACCTTAAGCGGTGTCGGCAACCTGACCTGTCACAGCGGCGGGCTACAGAGGTCAGCCAGTGGCGCCAATGTAGCCCGGTCCTCTGCGAATACAGGCGACTGATCAGTTAGCGCCGATGCAACCCATGCCCTGGACCTGGTAATCCAGCACGTGTTTGCGACCCTGATGGTCGAGGTATATCAGCTGCGCGGGGACGATGCCGCAATCCTGCGTGATGATGTTGCTGGACAGGTCTTTGGCGATATCCAGGTGGACGAAGAAACCGGTCTTGTCGTGAATGACAGGTTCGGCGGTCTGGGTATCGGCAACGGCCGAACTCGTGGCGAGGAGAGCAGCAAACCCGAGGATTAACATTTTCATGATGACTTCCTCTATTCAGGGGCGGGTTGGCTGCCGATGGGTTGCCTGGCAGTGAAGCCAGGTCAGCCAGTCGATCCGCACAATCGACCCACGGTTGAATGTCAATTCTGTAATGAAACGGCGCCGAAATGACGGGGGGCGACCGGCGGCTTCAAGGCATGTGGCTCGATGGCAGCTCGATGGTGGTCGCGCTCCTGCCTGCCATATGTCGGGAGCGAGGAACGTCACTCATGAAAAAACTTCGAAACGAAGACTGTCTTTGGGAGTTTGAGCATGAGTGATGATCAAAAGAGCGAAGCCCTGGCGGCTTGGTATCAGCTGCTGAAAGTGCCCGAAATCCGGATGGATGCCGAAGAGCAATATGACCAGTTGCTCAAGGCTGCCGATGAAATGGAGCGCACCGGGCTCATCAACAGCGTTGAATGGCGCAAGCTGGTTCAAGAGGCGAGCGCTGCTTTTGCCAATGCGACAGAAGGGTTGGGGCGCGGAACGTAGGGGTCAAATCCTGATGGTCAAACTTCGCCTGTTGGCCGTTCGGCCTGTTGGGCGAACCACTGCATGATCAGCGAGCAGGCGGGATGAGCCGCGGCGGAAGGTTGCAGGTTCAAGGCGTAAATGCCGCGGGTCTTCAAGGGGTGGCCGAACGGAACGACGAGCACGCCTCGTTCCAGTGATTCGCCTGCCAGGGTCAGGTCAGTCATGGCGACGCCCAACCCTCGCGCCGCCGCATCGAGCGCCAACTCGTCGAGGTTGAAGGGGATATGGCGGTAGTCCTCCAGTGACTGGCCGTCATTGGCGTGCAGCCACTGGCCCCAGTCATGCTTGTCCGCCGAGCGATGCAACAGTGGGAACCGCATAAGATCGGCCACCGATTCCAACGGCTGGGTCGTGCTGCCCAGGCCAGGGGCGCACACCGGCACCAGCGCCTCTTCGAACAAGGTCAGGCAGTCAGGATCGCGGGACGGCTCGGGCAGATAGAGGATGTAGGCGTCGCTGTCGATGGCCGGTTCCACTACTTCCGTGGCCACGGTTTCGATCGACAGCGAAACCTGCGGATGACTTCGATAGAACTCGCTCAACTTTGGCAGCAACCATCGAACCGCCAGCGATACATGCATGCGGATGCGGAAGGGGCGTTTTTGCGGTGTCAGCCGATCTTCCAGGGTTTTCAGTTGCGCCAGGATACTTCGGGCGGTCGCAAGCACCTGTTCGCCTTCTGGTGTCAGCCGAACACTGCGGCTGTTCCTGACGAACATCGGCAAGTCGAAGTGGCTCTCCAACTGCTGGATTTTTCGACTCACTGCGCTTTGGGTCAGACAGAGCTTTTGCGCCGCTTGCGTGAAGCTGCCCGAGCCTGCGACCTCGACCAGCGCCTGCAAGGCCTGGAGAGAAGGAACGTGGTGAATTTTATCCATGCGCTTTTTGAATGGCTCGATGAGTTTATAACGTTGGTTGTATCACTACAGGCCTTATAGATTCTAGCTCTAGCCAGCGCCGGCCGGAAAGACTCATGCGATGACGTCATGTGCGGCGCTTGCGGAACTACAGGCAGACGAGGTGATGCATGACCAATGTATGTGGCTGGATTGCGCAGGCGGGGAATTCTTCCGCTCGCGATGCTCTCAAAGGCACGCAAAAAGCCGATTGGCTGATTGTCGGTGCCGGTATCACCGGGCTGTGCGCCGCTCACACACTCGCTGAAATGCACCCGCAGGCGCGGATCGTGATTGTCGACAGGCAGCGGGCCGCGCAGGGCGCTTCGGCGCGCAATTCGGGCTTCGTGGTCGGGCATGAACATCCCTCCAAGGATGAGTTGATCGGCAACCCGGGGTTTGCTGGTTTTGAAGTCGATACCTCGATTTCACGTGCCGCCAGTGACGAAGTGCGTCAGCGCATCGCTCATCTGGGCATCGAATGTGAATTCAGGGAATCGGGCTACTTCTTCGCCGTCAACGATCCCGGCAAGTTGACCGACGTCGCGGCCAAACTGGCAACGCTACGTGCTGTTAGCGCCTCTGCGGATTTTCTGGAAGCTGAACCGCTGAGCAAAAAACTGGGCACCGCGCATTACCAGGCCGCGATCTGGTGCGGCAATGGCAACGCATTGCTGCAACCGGCGAAATATGTGAAGGGCCTGCTGGATACGCTGCCAGCTAACGTAACCCTGTTCGAAAACACCGATATCACCGGCCTGGAGCGCTTGGGCAAAGGGCGTATTCGCGCCAATGGTGCCGATGGAAGCATCGAGGCCAGGCAAGTCCTGGTGTGCCTGAACGCGTTCATTCCGCGCTCAGGGATAGAGGACAGCGGGACGTTCCCGATGGAACTCAGCGCCAGCCTGACACGGCCGCTCAGCGACGCCGAGTTCACGTCCATCGGCGCGGTTGAGCCTTGGGGCGTGCTGTCCACCCGGCCATTGGGCGCTACGGTGCGACTGACTCCAGACCGCCGCGTGATGATCCGCAACACCGCGGAATACCGTTCCCGGGATATATCCGACAGTGAGCTGCTGCACCGTCGCAAACACCATGTGCTGGGCTTGCAACGCCGTTTTCCATTCTTGAACGAGCAGGACATTCAATACACCTGGACCGGACACTTGAGCGCTTCGCGCACCGGGCAACCGTATTTTTCAAAGGTCGACGAAGGGGTGTTTGCGGTGGCCGGCTGCAATGGTTCGGGCGTCGCACGCGGCACCCTTTGGGGGCGCTTGATCGCCGAACTGGCATCCGGTGACAGCTCGCCCATCCTCGAATCGGTGATGCGCAGGGCCCAACCGGGGTGGCTGCCGCCGCGCCCCTTTCTCGATATCGGTGCCATGCTTCGAATGCGCGTGGAGGCGATCAGGGCCAAAACAGAAATCTAGAATACCCGGCGATCAAACAATAAAAACTCATCCAACACACGGTGATTGAACATGCGCGTCAATAACATTTCCCTGATGGTCGTGCTTACGACGTTGTCGGCAGCCACCTACGCTGACGAAGTCGTCAATATTTCAAACTGGAACGGCTACATTGCCGACGACACCTTGACCACGTTCACCAGGGAATCGGGGATCAAGGCAACGTACGACATTCACGACAGCAACGAAGTGCTGGAATCCAAGTTGATGACTGGCAACACCGGCTATGACGTGGTGAGCCCTTCAAACCATTTTCTGTCCCGGTTGATCAAAGCCGGGGCGGTGCAGAAACTCGATAAAAGCCAGCTGCCGAACTGGAAAAACCTCGATCCGGCGCTGATGAAAAAACTCGAGGTCAATGATCCGGGCAACCAGTACGGTTATCCGTATATGTGGGGCACGGCGGGTATCGGCTACAACGTCGAGAAGATCAAGGCGATCTTCGGCAACACCGATGTCACCCATTCGTGGAATCTGTTTTTTGATGAAAACAACATCAAGAAACTGAGCCAGTGCGGCGTGGCGATTATCGATAACCCTACGCAGATCCTGCCGATCACCCTGAATTACCTGGGGCTGCCGTCCCATAGTCACGAGCCGGCGGATTACAAGAAAGCCGAGCAGGCGCTGCTCAAGATCAGACCTTATGTCCAGTATTTCCACGCCTCCAAGTACATCAGCGACCTGGCGAACGGCAATGTCTGCGCGGTGATCGGTTTCAACGGCGACATCGTGCAGGCGGCCGCCAGCGCCAAGGAAGCCAACAACGGCATCGAAATCGCTTATTCGATCCCTGACGAAGGCTCGACACTGTGGTTCGACATGGTGGTCATGCCCAAGAGCGCGCCGCACGAAAAGAATGGCTACGCCTACATGAACTACCTGCTGACGCCGCAAGTCATTGCCAACATCAGCAACAGCATCCATTACGCCAACCCCAACCTGGCGGCGGACCAGTATGTTGTTCCTGCGGTGAAGCAGGACCTGGCGATTTATCCGCCGACAGGTGTGCTGGACAAGTTGTTTACCGTAGAGGAACTCCCCGCGGCCATCGCACGGCTGACGACCCGCCTGTGGACCAAGTTGAAAACCAATACCTGATGATCAGGTGTAGGCCAATAACCGACCGCACAACACCACGCTGACCCATAACCCAATCGAAAGCAGCGCCTGGATTTTTGCGATTCCAGGCGCCGCAGCACCCGTGTTCCACTGGGTGACCGAGCGGTATATCCCGACGTGGAAAAGCGCAGCGTTGAGCCCGGCAGTAGCGATCAGACATAGTTTCAGGATGAAGATGTCATTCGATGCGAAGTCGTGGGGATGGGCGGAAAACATCATCAGCCCGGCGGGCACGATCAACAGCAGTGCGAGGACGGACCAGGTCAGCAGGTGGCGAGCCAGGGCCGTTACGGCAATCTCTTTCGACAGCCCAAGGACCCGCAGATCGAACATCACGACAGAGCCGACCAGCACTGAAAATCCGATGATGTGAACCACTTCGACCATCGGATACAGCCACAGGTCACCGCGCATGGCCGCGCCAAGCTGCGACTCGCCGACCCAGTCCAGCCAGCTGCCCGGACTCGATCCGGCGCTGGTATCACTGGCCTGCATCACCGCAACTCGGTGGTCTTGTCGCCGACCGTGATGCGTTCGGCGCGCATCTCATCGGGTTTGTTGCGATTCTGATAGCCGACCACGCTGGCGGTGTTACCCACACTCAGCATCTCCCGGGAAAGGCCGCGGTTCTCCATGCGCGAGGGCGGTGCCAGGACGACGTTCCAGGTTTTGTCTGGTGTTTTGAGACGCACGAAGCCGTGCGGATGGGAGTAACCGGATTCTTCTATCGTGCCGTTCAGCTGCAGGGGATTGCTGGAGTCGTATTCACTCCAGCCGTGATGCGCGAACGCCGCCGTCGCAGCCAGTAACAGTGACAATCCAATGCTGCCGAGCATGCCTTTCATGGCAAGTCTCCTGTTGCAGATCATTGATCAACGTGAGTCCTGACGTGTTTTCGCCACAGAGGTTTTTAGAATAGCCCGACATTTTTCAGCATTGCGCCGAGCAAATGTTTCTGAAGAAGTAGATGTTTGAATATCAATAGCTTGCTTGTCGGCTATTGTCCTGTTCCTCACAACAGCATATTCAACAGCCACCCCGCGACCCCGCAGCCGACCACTACCAGCCACGGCGGGAGTTTCCAGAACATCAATGCAACCAAAGCGATCAGTGCCAAACCGAAGTCCTGCGGCTTGAAAATGGCACTGGTCCAGACAGGCTGGTACAGCGCCGCCAACAACAAGCCGACCACCGCTGCATTGACGCCGGCCAGCGCGGCCTGTGTGCGCAAACTGCGGCGCAAGCGCTCCCAAAAAGGCAAGACCCCCACGATCAACAGAAAGGACGGCACAAAGATCGCCAACAAGCAGATCATGCCGCCGATCCAGCCCGACGGGGCGAGGTTCATCGAGGCGCCGAGGAACGCGGCGAAGGTGAACAAGGGGCCGGGAACGGCCTGCGCGGCACCATATCCGGCAAGAAAGGTTTCGTTGTCGACCCAGCCAGAAGGCACCACCTCGGCTTGCAGCAGTGGCAAAACAACGTGCCCCCCGCCGAATACCAGTGAGCCGGACCGGTAGAAGGCATCCACCATCGCCACGGTTTGACTGGGCAGCAACTGGGTCAAGAGCGGCAAGCCAACCAGCAATGCCAGGAACAGCGACAGCCAGAGCGCCCCGGCCCGGGGGCTGATCGTGATCGGCAGAGGCTCGTGCCTGGCACTCTGATCGGGTTTGAACAACAGTAGGCCGGCCAGGCCCGCAGCGGCAATCACGCTGACCTGTCCCCAGGCGGACGGTTCAAGCAGGGCGACGCAGGCTGCACTGACCATGAGGGTGACTCGCAGTACGTCCGTGCACAGGTTGCGTGCCATGCCCCAGACCGCTTGCGCAACCACCGCGACAGCCACCACTTTGAGGCCGTGCAACGCGCCGGGCGCGAGGGCCGTGCCGAAATGGGAAATGCCCAGTGCAAACAGGATCAGTGCAATGGCCGAAGGTAGCGTGAAACCCGTCCAGGCGGCCAGCGCCCCACGATATCCCGCCCGAGACAGACCCAGCGCCATGCCGACCTGACTGCTGGCCGGACCCGGCAGGAATTGGCAGAGCGCGACCAGATCCGCATAGCTGCGCTCGGTCAGCCAGCGTCGTCGTGTGACGAACTCCTCACGGAAGTAACCCAGGTGTGCAATGGGCCCGCCGAAAGAAGTCAGCCCGAGGCGCAGGAAGATCAAAAACACCGACCACGCGCTGCTGCGGTCATCGGTATGAGGGTTGGTCATGTGTTCATCTTCCTGGTTCGAGCGAGTCCGTTTCATAGGCGAGTGACGATAGCGAATTCGTTAAATGCTGTCTCCCTAACCATGGCCTACGCTTATTGGCAGGCCAATGTGCATCGAGCAGGCTTTTCGCCCTGGTCGATTGCCCCGGCACCTATAAAAACAATGCAATCGGGAGACAACTTATGTCCGCTTTGTTCCGTCGATTCAGCCGCTGCATCGCAACGGCCGTTACCGCAGCTGCGCTCGCGACACCGGCCTTTGCGCTGGACACCGTCAAGTTCATGGCCCCGGGTTCCGTGGGGGGTGGCTATGACCAGACCGCCAGGGTTCTGGGCAAAGCCATGGTCGAGGCCAACACGGCCAAATCCACCACGTTCGAGAACAAGGGCGGAGCAGGGGGGACGTTGGGGCTGGCGCAGTTCGCCAACAGCACCAAGGGCGATCCGAATGCGCTGCTGGTTGTCGGCGCGATCATGGTCACTGCCATTGAACAGAACAAGCCGCAAATCACCTTGAAGGACGTGACGCCGATTGCCCGTCTGTTCACCGAATACAACGTGATTGCCGTGCGCAAGGAGTCTGAATTCAAAACCCTGGAGGACTTGTTGAAAGTCTTCAAGGACAAGCCGACCAGTATTTCCTGGGGCGGTGGCTCCAAGGGGTCGATCGATCACATCGGTATTGCCGAGTTGGCCGCGAAAATGGGTGTCCCGGTCAACAAGGTGAACTACGTCGCCTTCGCGGGTGGGGGTGAAGTCGTTGCTCAGGCATTGGGCGGTCAGATCAAGGTGATCACCGGTGGTTATGCCGAGCTTGGCCAATACATCAGGAACGGCCAGTTCCGAGTACTCGCCATCGGCGCACCAGAACGCGTTGAAGGCATCGATGCACCGACTCTCAAAGAGAAAGGCTACGACGTGACCATTGGCAACTGGCGGGGTGTTTACGGTGCCGCAGGCCTTACGCCCGAGCAGCGCAAGGAAGTGATCGACGCTGTCGTGGCCGCCAGCAACAGCAAAGTCTGGAAAGACAATATCGACACCAACAAATGGTCACCCAACGTCCTGACCGGCGATGAGTTCGGCAAATTCGTCGACGAAGAGCATGTGCGGCTGCGTGCGATGCTGGTCGAGGTCGGGCTGGTTTCGAAATGACCCAGCCTCGCGCAATCGTGCCGGTACAACTGGCGATCGGCGTGGGCGTGATTGCCATCAGCGCCGTGTTGGCGGTGGGCGCATTCCGGTTTCCGCCCGAGATGGGGTTCGTCATCCTGGGAGCCCACGTCTATCCGTACGGTGTCGCGGTGTTCCTGGGTGTGGTCGGGCTGTTGCTGTGTTATCAGGCCGTCACCGGTGGTTTTCGCGAGCTGGCAGACCACAGCGCCGAATCTGCCCAAGCGCTGCCCGGCGGCAAAGCCGGCGCAGCCTGGGTGACCGCGGGGCTGGTGGGGGTGGCCGTGCTGATTAACCTCATCGGCTTCGTATTGGCTGCCGGGCTGCTGTTTGCCTGTTCGGCGCGGGGGTTTGGCAGTCGCCGGCCGGTGAAGGACCTCGCCATCGGCATTGCCCTGACCCTGCCGATTTACTGGCTGTTCAATGCCGGGCTAGGGGTTTCCCTGCCGCCCCTTGTCAACGCCTGGATCTGATCCGGGCCGAAGGAGGTAAACAAGGTGGACACTCTCGCGAACCTGGCCATTGGTTTTTCCGCTGCGCTGACCCCGATCAATTTGATGTGGGGCTTTATCGGCTGTTTGCTCGGCACCGCCATTGGTGTCTTGCCGGGTATCGGGCCGGCGCTGACCGTTGCGCTGCTGCTGCCGATCACCGCCAAGGTCGATCCTACGGGGGCCTTGATCATGTTCGCCGGGATTTATTACGGCGCGCAGTTTGGTGGCTCGACCACTTCCATCCTGCTCAATACGCCCGGTGAATCGTCCTCCATGGTCACGGCCCTGGAAGGCAATCTCATGGCGCGCAACGGCCGGGCAGGACCGGCCCTGGCGACGGCTGCGATAGGCTCATTTGTGGCCGGCACCATCGCGACGGTGTTCCTGACGTTATTTGCCCCGATTGTTGCGACGCTGGCGCTCAGGTTTGGTCCTGCCGAGTATTTCGCGATTCTGGTGCTGTCCTTCACCACGGTGTCTGCGGTACTCGGCGCTTCGATGCTGCGCGGTTTTGTTTCGCTCGGGATTGGGCTGACCATCGGCTTGATCGGCCTGGACTCAACCTCGGGCATCGCTCGTTACACCCTGGCGGTGCCGGAGTTGGTGGATGGCATCGAAGTTGTGCTCGTGGCGGTCGGTTTGTTTGCCGTGGGTGAGGCGTTGTATAGCCTGCTTTATCAGAAAGAAGAAGCGTCTGGCCGGCACCGTTTAACCTCGTTGTGGATGACGCGCGCTGACTGGAAACGCTCGGTTCCTGCCTGGTTGCGCGGCACGTTGATCGGCTTTCCATTCGGGTCGATTCCTGCGGGGGGCGCTGAGATTCCGACGTTCCTGTCCTATTCGGCAGAACGCAAACTGAGCAAATACCCGAAAGAGTTTGCGGGCAACAAGGGCAAGGGGGCGATCGAGGGGGTTGCCGGACCCGAGGCGGCCAACAACGCGAGCGCGACGGGTTCTTTGGTACCACTGCTGACGCTCGGCATTCCGACGTCCGCCACCGCGGCGATTCTGTTGGCCGCGTTCCAGAACTACAACCTGCAACCGGGGCCGATGCTCTTCCAGACGTCGGGAGAATTGGTCTGGACGCTGGTGGCTTCGCTGTATGTCGGCAACGTGATTTTGTTGGTGTTGAATCTTCCGTTGGTGGGGCTGTGGGTCAAGCTCCTGCAGATTCCCCGGCCGTACCTGAACGCGGGGATTCTGGTGTTTGCCACCATCGGGGTGTACGGCATGCGTCACTCTTCCTTCGATCTTTTGCTGATGTTGGCGATTGGGTGGGGCGGGGTCTTGATGCGTCGTTTCGACTTTCCCGTCGCGCCGGTGATCGTCGGCATGCTGCTGGGGCCGATGGCTGAAAAGCAGCTGCGCAATGCGTTGTCCATCAGCGAGGGAGACTGGCTGGTGTTTGTGACGCAACCGATATCGGCTGCGTTCCTTGCGCTGACGCTGCTGGTGCTGTTGGTTCCGTATGTGCTGCATGCTCGCGGTATCAAGTTGCATGAGGATGATTGATTGCAGTGGCCGGTGCAGCCGCTGGGTGTTCACTTAAGGTCGGGGGGCATCACCGCAGAAACGGATATGTCCCCCAACCCTAAGTGAACAGCATCAAACCAGATTGATCGTGACGTCGATGTTGCCACGGGTCGCCTTCGAGTACGGGCACCGCTGATGGGCACCATCCACCACTGCCCGTGCGACAACAGGGTCCAGACCCGGAAGGCTGACATTGAGGCGCGCCTGGAGGAAAAAGGCGTCTTCGGTCTTGCCCAGGTCCACTTCGGCATCGACGGCAACGTCACTCGGCAGGGTCACCTTCAACGCGACAGCCGCCTTAGCCATTGCACCGATGAAACAGGCCGACCAACCCGCAGCCAGCAGCTGTTCGGGATTGGTGCCACTCCCTGACGAACCAGGGGCGGAAAGCTTGATGTCCAAACGTCCATCGTCGCTTCGCGCCTCGCCGTTACGGCCTCCGGTGGTGTGGGTCTTGCCGGTGTAAAGCACGGTTTCGATTTCATTGATCATGAGGTGACTCCTGCTGGGGGTGGGCTCTTTAGCCTGGGTTCATCGGAGAACATCAGGTGTGCGACGCCGCCCACTTTTTCACCTTCATGTACTGCGTATGTGTCCTGATCCGGCAGTTGTGTATGGCTGTGTAAGATCGCCCGCGAACATACAGAGCGATACAAATCATCTTGCCTCCGACTCTTCGCAAGTGTGCCGCACCATTACCCTCGTTTGGGCAGTTTCCAGTCTGGCCGAATGAAATGGCAGGTGTAACCGTTGGGGTAGTGTTCGAGGTAGTCCTGATGTTCCGGTTCTGCTTCCCAGAACGGGCCTGCGGGCATGATTTCAGTGACGACCTTGTCGGGCCAGAGGCCGGATGCATCAGCATCGGCCACCGTGTCCTCGGCCACCTGCTTCTGTTCATCGTTGAGATAGAAGAGCGCCGAGCGGTAGCTCATACCCACATCGTTACCCTGACGATTCTTCGTCGTCGGGTCGTGAATCTGAAAGAAAAACTCGAGGATCTGGCGATAGCTGATCTGGTCCGGATCGAACACAATCTCGATCGCTTCCGCGTGCGTGCCATGATTGCGGTAAGTCGCATTGGGCACATCGCCGCCGGAGTAGCCCACCCGCGTGGACACTACGCCGGGGTAGCGTCTCAGCAAATCCTGCATGCCCCAGAAGCAGCCACCGGCCAGGATGGCAGTTTCAGTTCGCGTCGTCATAGTACGGTCCCTCCCATCAGTGAATTTGGCATCAGGTCTCAATCTACCTCATGTGCTTTCGCTTTTTTGGCCAAAAGCGTTCACTCCGTCTGCGGCCACCGATCCTCGATTGAGTACCACGGCGCTTTCGATGCAACACACACGTGTTTCTGTTTTTCATTCAGAAACAGCGTATCCAGCGTGCCTATCGCCACGGACATCCAATCCGAAAACTCGCCTTTGGAATCAGACCAGAACAGCGAAGAGCCGCAGTCGCCACAGAACTGTCGTGCGACGCCTCCAGACGAGTTAAAGGTTTTGAGCGTCTCGACCCCCGCCATGATTGTAATCGCCGACCTGGGTGCGCTTGCATACGTCGCGAATGCTGCCCGGTGGCCCTTGCGACATTGGCTGCAATGGCAATGGGTAACCGCTTTCAGCTCGGCGGCCACGTAATATTTCACTGCGCCGCACAGGCAACTTCCTTGGTGAAGTACATCCATGTTCATCGTTTCTCAGGTGTCGGTTGCGCCACTTTAGCGGTCTGCCGGGTTGAGTGAAACCCAAGAGCCCGGTCTTTCGTCAGGCGGTTTTAATGCATCGGCAGCCCCCAGGATTTGATGCATCCTCATCGTTGCCGCCCGAAGCTCTTTCACGACCCATCGAAAGCAAGCGGGCGTGTAATCACCGAATGAGCTCATTCTTACAGTGATGCCCTGACCACCAATGGACAATCAACTGGCTGAGCTCCTGATACCTCAATGGTCTCGATCAGGTGCCGGGCAGCCTTGCGACCGATCTCGTAGTACGGCAGTTGCACCGTCGTCAACGGCGGGATGAACAGCTCAGCGATACCGATCATGTTGTCATAGCCGAGTACGGCGACATCGTCGGGGATTTTCAGGCCTCGGCCCAACAACAGCTGATAGGCACAAAATGCAATGCGGTCATTGCCACAGATCAGAATGTCGAATTGGGGACGACCATCAATGATGTGCCGGTCGAGGATGGCTGCGGTTTCACCATAGGCATCATGATCGGAAAGGTCGTATTGCAGGAGTGCGTCAGGCGCAAGACCGAATGCCTGACAGGCACGCAGCAAGCCTTTTTGTCGCAGGTCCCAGGCCAGACTCTGTTTTGGCAAATTGATACACAGAGGGCGCCGATAGCCTTGGCTTAACGCATGATGTACGGCTCGATACTGCCCGGTTTCGTCGTCGGGCACATAACTCACCAGGCGACTGTCATCCGCCAGGCAATTGGCGAGTACCAGGGGTTTGCTCTTCAAGCGCTCGGGAATGTTCACGTGGCGAAACCCCATGGCGCTGAAGATCAACCCGTCGGGACGGTGCGACAACATCAGGTCGATGTTCTGGTCGGTGGGCGGGTTGCTCAACAGGTTAAGGATGAACACATTCCAGCCCGCCTGCTGTGCGGTCTGTTCGATGGACAGCAGCAACTCGACTGCGAACGGTGTAGTCGCGGTGTCCAGCGCGAACACTCCGATGGTGCGCGACTGGAGGTTGTCGCCGCGCATCTTGCGCGCCGACAGGCTCGGTACGAATTGCAGTTCATCAATGGCGCGACGTACCCGCTGAAGGGTTTCGGGGCTCAGTTTTTCCGGGGTGTTGAGCGCTCGAGAAACCGTCATCAGGGACACGCCGGCCAGCTGTGCAACGTCTTTCACTGAAGTCATGCGAGGCGAGGCCGGTCAGGTTGACGCAGGATCATGACACAGGGCCCGCGCTTCTCGCGACTCGATTGACGCTGTTCATAACCATCCCGAGGCCAGAGGCCATGCCTTGGGAATGGAGACACGCCCGCCACTCCCGCTGGCCAGCAGCTTCACGCCCAGACTGTCGGGCCGCGGATAGAGGCGACTGCTGAGGCTGAAGCGCCCGTTTTCGTCGAACACCTCGATGGACGAGCGATCGAGGAACACCCGCAGTTCCAGTTGCCCTTGTGTCGGGTCTATCGCCACGCTGCGCTGACCGGTGACTTGCGCACCCGAGCGGCTGCGGTCAAGCACCAGGCGCTGCAGTGACGCATCGTAATAGAGCAGGGTTTCTTCCTTGCCATCATCGCTGCAACGCAAGGCGATTCCGAGGTGGCCATCGGTGCAGCCGAGCAGATCCAGATGCACATGGATTTCGAGCATATCGCCATTCACTTCCGGCACCGACCGCGTACCCGACTCACCCCACCAGAGCGTGCCCTGCAATGGCGCTTTGCGCAGAGCGGTGAGCTCACGTGCCGGATAGACGCAAAGGCGATCTGCGTGCAGTTCAAGTTCGCGCGGCAAACCGAGCATGCCGCACCAGTGATGAGCCTGGCTCGGCATCGGGCTTTCCCACATGTCGAGCCACGCCCACACAAGGCGCCGACCGTCGGCGGCCAGTAGCGTTTGCGCCGCATAGAAATCGTGGCCGTTATCCAGCTCGATAAAAGGCCCGCCAGTAAAGTGCCATTCGCTGTCGAGTCGGCCCACTCGATAACCGGTCTGGTACTTGTTGAGCCGATCGTAACCCTGGGGCTGCATGCCTTGAGGGGAGTAGAGCAGCACATCGCGCCCGTTCAGCCGGAACAGGTCCGGGCACTCCCACATATAGCCATCACCCTCGCTGCCGCTGGCCACATAGTCGAGGAATTCCCAGGCGTGCAGATCCGTGGAACGGTACAGCGGCAGCAGCGGCACATCGCCCAGACGTGCGCCGGCAATCAGGTACCAACAGTCATCTTCCTGCCATACCTTTGGGTCGCGAAAGTGCATGATCGTGTCTTGCGGCGCGGTCTCGATGACGGCGCCATGCTTGACGAACCGGATGCCGTCGCTGCTGGTCGCCAGGCACTGGACTTGACGGATCGAGCGCTCGTCGCCCACGTCCCCCAGCCAGGTGTGCCCGGTGTAGATCAGTGCCAAGGTCTCCCCGCACACCACCGCGCTGCCGGAAAAACAACCGTCACGGTCGAACTCATCGCCGGGTGCCAGCGCAATGGGCAAATGCTGCCAATGGACCAGATCGGCGCTCTTGGCATGCCCCCAATACATCGGGCCCCATTTCGCGTCGAAGGGGTGGTGTTGGTAGAACACATGGTATTCGCCACGAAAGTACACCACCCCGTTAGGGTCGTTCATCCAGCCCGCTGGGGGGGCAAGATGATAACCGGGACGATAATCATCGCTGACGCGAGACAGGCCATCACTCAGCGCATGCTGCGCAAGGTCAAGGGCGCAAGACATTGGGTCGTTCATGGGATTCAAATACACAGTCATAGGGCGCTTGCTCGTGCCGAGCGCAGAGGGACGCCATCCGGCAGGGTTTCAATGGTTTGCGGGTGACGCTTCAAGGCCGCGCCGTCGGCGTCGAACAGGTGCAGGTTGTCGATGTCCAGCTGCAGCTCAACCCGATCGCCCGCTTGCCATCCGGCGCTGACTTCGCAACGACAGATCAATGGCTCGTCTTGACCTGTCTCGAGGTGCACATAGGTTTCGCTGCCCAGGTATTCGACCGCGGTAACGACGACGCCGGCAGTTCCATCTGCCGGTTTGAGCGACACATGCTCCGGGCGAATCCCCAGGCTCAGCTGCGTGCTCGTCGCCAGGTTCGAGCTGTCGAAGGGCAGGGGCGTGATACCCCATACGAGGGTATCCACCAGGCTGGTTTCGCCTGGCGTCTGTAGGCGCGCCGGCAGAAAATTCATTCTGGGCGAACCGAGAAAACCGGCGACAAAGCGGCTGGCCGGGCGTTCATAGAGTTCGCGCGGTGAGCCGACCTGTTCTACGCGCCCGCCATTGAGCACGACAATTTTGTCGGCCAGGGTCATCGCTTCAACCTGATCGTGGGTGACGTAGATCATGGTCGAGCCCAGCCGATCATGCAGTCGGGCAATTTCGTTGCGCATCTGCACCCGCAAGGACGCATCCAGGTTGGAAAGCGGCTCATCGAACAACAAGATGTCCGGTTCCCGCGCCATGGCTCTGCCCATGGCCACACGCTGACGCTGCCCACCGGACAGTTCCTTTGGCTTGCGTTGCAGCAGTTTGTCCAACTGCAGGATTTGTGCGGTTTTCAGCACGCGCTCGCGCAGGCTGGTCTTGTCCGTCTTGGCCAGTTTGAGACCAAAGCTGATGTTGTCGTAGACGCTCATGTGCGGGTACAGCGCATAAGACTGAAACACCATGCCGACACCACGCTCGCGCGGCTCCAGGTCGTTGACCCGTCGCCCGTCGATCAGCAGGTCGCCGCCGCAGATCGAATCCAGCCCGGCGATCAGTCGCAGCAGGGTCGACTTTCCGCAGCCCGAAGGGCCAACGAACACCACGAATTCACCCGCCGCGATTTCCAGGCTGACGTCGCGAAGAATGCGCATGCCGCCCAATTGTTTGTTCACGTTGTCCAGTTTCAATTTGATCACGATGCTGTTCCTTGTCTTTGTTGGGCATCAACCCTTTAACGCGCCGGCAGTGAGACCAGAAACGATTCGGCGCTGGAAGATCAGCACCAGAATCACCAGTGGGACGGTGACCACCACCGAGGCGGCCATCAATAACCCCCAAGGCAACTCATGGGGACTGCCGCCGGAAATCAAGGCGATGGCGACCGGCACCGTGCGTTGCGTGTCGGTGAGGGTGAAGGTCAGGGCAAACAGGAACTCGTTCCACGCGGCGATGAAGGCCAATAAGCCAGTGGTGACCAGTGCGGGCCAGAGCAACGGCAACAGCACGCGGGTCAGCGTGACCCAGGGCGAGGCGCCATCCATGATTGCCGCTTCTTCCAGTTCATGGGGCAGTTGCCCCATGAACGTGGTCAGTACCCAGACTGTGAAGGGCAGGGTGAAAATCGTGTAGCTCAGGATCAACGCCCAGGAGGTGTTGTACAGACCCAGTGCACGGATCACTTCGAACAGCCCCGACAACACCGCGACCTGAGGAAACATCGACACGCCAAGGACCATCATCAAGACCGTGCCACGCCCCCGAAACTTCACCCGGCCCAAGGCATAGGCGGCGGTCAGGCTGAGGAACAGCGCCAATGTCACCACGCACAGCGCAACCACCAGCGAGTTGCCGATCGCCCGCAGGAATGAGGCTTGATTGAGCACTGCCACGTAATTGGAGAAGTCGGGGTTTTCGATCCAGTAACTCACCTCGAACAAGGCGCTGGACGGCTTCAGCGACGTCACGATGGCGTAGTAGAAAGGGAAGACCGCATACAGCAGCAACACCCCGATCAGACACCAGAATCCGAGGCGCAACAGGGCTTTTTTCAGTAGGCGCAGGTTCATGACCGGACCTCCAGTTGACGGCGTCCGAGGTAGAGATAAAGCAGGGCGATGACTGCAACCACCAAAAACAACAGCGTCGAGGCCGCGCTGCCGTAACCGACGTCCTGGAATTCCACCAGGTGCTGGCGGGCATACACCGACATGCTCATGGTGCTCGATGAATTCGAGGTCAGCACATAGATCACGTCGAATACTCGCAGCGAGTCGAGGATGCGGAAGATCGCCGCCACCAGCAGTGCGGGCATGAGCAGGGGAAGCGTGACACGCCAGAACACTTTCAGTGGATGAATGCCATCGACCCTGGCGGCTTCGTAGCAATCGCTTGGCAACATCTGCAAGGCGGCCAACATCAGCAGCGTGACAAAAGGGACGGTCTTCCAGACATCGACGATGATCACCGCCCACATCGACAGATCCGCATCGGCCGTCCAGGCCAGAGGCGCGTCAATCAGGCCGAGGCTCAGCATCAGGTGATTGATGATGCCGAACTGGTCGTTAAGCATCCATGACCAGATCTTCGCCGAGACAATGGTCGGAATCGCCCAGGGAATCAGAATCAACGCCCGCACCAGCGAACGGCCGGTGAACTTGATGTTCAGCAGCAACGCCACCAGCAGTCCCAGTACGACTTCCAGTCCCACCGACACCACGGTGAAATGCAAGGTGTTGCGCACCGCGTTCCACCATTGTGGATCGACCAGAATGCCCGACCAGTTGGTACCGTTGTGGAATAGATAATTGCTCAAGCCAACGAAGGTTCCGCCACCGGTATCCGCCAGATTGGCGTCGGTCAGGCTGAACCAGAATGTGCGCAGTAGCGGCCAGGCTGCCACCAGGGCCAGACACAGCAACATCGGCGTCAGAAACAGCCAGGCAGCGCGTACTCGGCGTCGTTGTACGGGCGTTTCCCTGGTGAGCAGCAGCTCATCACAGGGGGCATGGGTAGAAGAGACAGACATGGTGATTTCCTTCCTTGTGGCTTACCAGTTCCGGCGTTTGATGCGCGTGAGTTCGTTTTCCAGTTCGGCCAGCGCCTGATCGACAGGCAACTCGCCCGCCAGCACGCCATGCACTCGATCGAAGAACGCATTGGAGACCCGTGGATAACGATCGGCAGTGATGGAGGCGGGGCGCATGACTCCATCGTTGAGAATGCTGTGCAGCTGAGCGTAATAAGGCATGGCCGCGAGCAGTTCGGGGTCTTGATACAGCGACTCGATAACCGGGTTATAGGCGCCAATCAGGGCACGATGTTTTTGCTCTTGAGCGCTGGTCAGGTAGCTCACCAGTTCTGCGGCAAGTTTTGGATGGGCGCTGTAACGCGATACCGCCAGGCCCCAGCCACCGAGAGTGGATGCATGGCTGCCGGTCTCGCCGCCGCGGGGCAGGGGAGCGACCCCGACCTTGTCTTTTACGGCACTGTCCTGACTTTGGACCAGAGCCCAGACATACGGCCAGTTACGCATAAACAGCGCATTGCCCGACTGGAATACGCCACGGCCTTCTTCCTCGGTGTAATTGAGTACGCCACGCGGGGAGATGTCGCCTACCCAGCTTTTCGCCAGGGTCAAAGCCGTTCTTGAGGCCTGACTGTTGACCACGATGTCACCTTTTGGATTGACCAGCCCGCCTTCCGGTTGGCTGCTGATCCACTCCAGCGCGTTACACGTCAGACCCTCGTAGGCGCGTCCCTGAAAGATGTAACCCCACGCATTGGGGTTCCCGGCGTTGCGTTCAGCCTGTTGAACATCCTTTGCGGTAGAGGTCATTTCCTCCCAGGTCTGGGGAACCTGCTTGTCGTATTTCTCGAGCAAGTCCTTGCGGTAATACAGCAGGCCTGAATCGGTGAACCACGGCATCGTCACCAGCTGTCCGTTCACTGTGGCGTTATCCACCTGTGCCTGGAAATAACCCTGGGTCGCATTGGCTGGAAGCACCTCGCGCAGATCCATCAGGTGTTTGGCCAGCATTCCCGGCCACACCATATCGATTTGAATGATGTCGATGTCGGCGGACTGCGCACTGAGGATCTGTTGGTAGAACGACAACCGCTCGGTCGCCGAGTTAGGCGTGGAAACCACCTCGACGTTGTTGCCGGTCTGTTTCGACCACGCCTCGACAGCCTCCTTGCAGAGTTGTAACTCAGCACCCACCGCACCGCACGAGATCGTCAAATTGGCCGCGCTCGAGAGGGATGGAAGCCCGGCACAGAGGGTGAGCAGTGCTGCTGGAAGAAGAGATTTCAGCTGTTTCATAGAGCCCTCTTTATTTTTGTTTTTAGAAAAGTTAACGTTAACATCGCCAAATGTAGCAGCGTATTTGCGATGAGGCATCCTTTTTTTCGTTGATTGCGACAATTTACAACTCACGAAAAATGGCCGGTCGCGGGAACAAAACAATAAAAACAAAACAGGGAAATCCACATGCACAAAGCATCAGGCTGGCTACTCGCAGGCGTGCTCGGCACATCGGCGGCAACCTCGCAGGCCGCGACTCTGGAAGAACGCATGGCTGCGTTTGAAGCCCGTACCAGCGCAGCGGAAAAGCGTGCAGCCGCAGCCGAACAGCAAACCCAGGCACTTGCCAGGGAATTGCTGCAAATCAAACTCGCAGCTCCCGCTTTGCAGCCCGCTACGTCTACTGCAGCAGCCATTTCGGCGCCTGCTTTGGACACTCGACTGGCAAAACTCGAAGCCCGTCAGCAAAGCATGGAAAAGCAGGGCAGCAGCGGACACCTCACTGACGGCTTCAGCTTCAAGGGCTACGCCCGCTCCGGATTGCTGATCAACGATGGGCTGGGTGGTGGTCGTGGTGGCCCTTATACAACGCCTGCCGGTTCAGTCGGTGGTGCCGTCGGGCGACTCGGTAACGAAGACGACACCTACATGCGCATAGACCTGTCGAAAGAGATGCATGCGCAGAACGGCACCCGATCCAAATTCACCGTGTCCATCGCCGACGGTGTGGAAAGCTCCAATGACTGGACGGCCGACGAGAGCAACCTGAACGTGCGTCAGGTATTTACTGAACTCGATCATCTCGCCGCCTTCAAGGGCAATTCAGTGTTCGAGAACTCCACTCTGTGGGCGGGCAAGCGATTCGACAGGGACAATTTCGATATCCACTGGCTGGACTCGGACGTGGTCTTTCTGGCCGGCACCGGGGGTGGGATCTACGATGTGCAGATGAACAAGGACTGGCGCTCGAATTACTCCTTGATCGGGCGTAATTACGGGGATTTCAGTGAAGGCGGTATCAACGCCGATGTGGAAAGCTACATCCTGACCTCCAACCAGTTCTTCGACAGTGGTCAGTGGCAGTGGATGTTCAATGGCATTGGCTCAAAGAAAAACGACTTTGGCACTCGCAGCAATGAAGCGGGCCTGGCGCCTGCGGATTCCGGCTTGCACAGCATGCTGGCCAATCACCAGAAAAACTTTTTCGGCAGGGAAGGCTTCTTCAAAACAGCACTGCTCTATGGGCAAGGTCTGGGGGCAGAGGTCAAGAACATCGGTTCGGATGGCGAACTGATCGACGACGCCCGCGCTCTGCGCCTGGCGCTTTATGGTGAGACACCCATTGCACCCGGCTGGCGTATCGGCCCCAGTTTGTTGGCCGAACAGAGCAAGGACAGATACGTCAAGGGTGACGACTACCGCTGGATGACCCTGAACGTGCGGTTGGCCAATGAAATCAACAGCAATTTCGAGATGGCCTACGAAATGAGCTGGCAAACCATGGACCTCGACCCCAAGGGTTACATGCAACGCAATGCGGTCGACGGTAACTTCTGGAAATTCACGGTCGCTCCGACATTCAAGCCTGATTTTGGAGACCTTCTCACACGTCCCGAATTGCGAGTGTTCGCAAGTCTCATGAACTGGTCTTCGGACCTGGACAGATACAGTTCCACAGACAACTTCGGCAAGACGGACTTCAACGCCGGAGGTGTGTGGCAATACGGGATACAAATGGAAACCTGGTTTTAATACTTGAACGCGTCCGGACAACCCGCCTTCAGTGCGTCTGCTGGCGGTTGTTGCAAACAGAGATGGTTCCTGCAGCTGAAATACTGACGAAACATTCTGGCCATATGATTCGCGTCACTGAAATCCAGGGAGTTGGAGATGAATCGACCATCAAGAAGCATGCGCAAACTGCTCGACGCCGTCGCCACTAACAATGAGGTAGCGGCGCTAGATATGATGCGCGCAGCAGAGCATCTCCAAGACGAAGTGCTACGCCAGCGGTTGCTCAACATGATTCACCGACTCAACCAGGACGCCATGGACTTACGAGCGGCGCGTGACGATATCCAGGGCGGAGCCATAAAGCTCGCGTGATCATTCTCGGTGACGTCTCTTGGTCTGTATGCTGCGTTGGGCTTGGGCCAAGGGCGCGTTGACCCGTCCGAGCTATCCCGGTGGGTCAGCCGGGTAGGGACGCCTTATGTATGGCTGGTTGGTGTACGTAAGGATATGCTGCCCCCGACTTCATGCATGCCAATAAAAACCAACCACAGTGACGTTATGAGCCAACTAGAGACGCGTGCGACTGCCCTAACGCTGTATCCAGAGGACTCCCGAGAGGCGGCGGCCCTGCTGAAGCAGGCCGTACCACTGATGGTGCGTCACAACATTCCACCAAACCCCGTGCACTATGCTCTCTGGTACACCTACAGCAAAGGTCAGGAGCCAGAGCTTAATCGCCATCTGGACAGGGTGGTCAAAGACTTCGACTGTTTCCCTCCAGAATCCGCTACGAAGCTTTTTCGCGACTACATCATTCGTGACGAATTGGAGGAGGCGCGCGCAGGGCAACAACAAGCGATCGATCTGGTTGACGACATGGAGCGTAATGTCTCGCGTAGTGTGAATGGCAGTTCCAACTTTCAAGCCAGTCTTGGCCATTGCATGGAAATGCTCGCGGAGCCGGTTGACCAGAGGTTGCCTGCCATTCTGAGCGAGCTGCAACAGAGCACCCAGGTCATGCAGGATCAGCAAGAGCTTTTCCTGTCCCAGTTGCACTCAGCGCAAAATGAAATCAAGAGTCTGAGAGACAAGCTCGAGCGAGCCCAACTGGCTGCATCTTTGGATGGTCTGACTAAGGTGTTGAACCGAGCTACCTTCACTCGCTTGCTGGAGCATGCATTGATCAACGCTCCTCATGGGGTGGCATTGGTCATGTTGGATATCGATCATTTCAAGCAGTTCAATGACCGCTATGGCCATCCTTTGGGCGACCGCGTACTTGAGCATGTTGGTCAGGTGTTACGGAACTCAATCCCGCCTCAGGCCTTGGCGGCACGCTATGGGGGTGAAGAGTTCTGTGTAGTCCTGCAAGAGTGTTTTGATCTCACCAGTGCTCATGCTTTTGCTGAGCAGCTGCGCCTGAAAATTCAGGCGCTGCGGATCAAGGTTCGTGGCACGGATGAGGTGCTGGATACTGTAACTGCGTCTTTGGGTGTCGCCGTCGCCAAATCTGGTGACGATGTGGAAAGCCTTCTGACTCGTGCCGATGATGCCCTCTATCAAGCCAAGCGCAGCGGGCGCAACCGAGTGAGCTGAGATCATTGATGTATTTTATTTTTTAAGACTGCTGGCTAGAAAAGCGGAGATGTCGAAGAAGGGATCAATCCGGTGAATCATCAGCCCGATCTGTTCGATCAGAAGGCCCGGAATTATCAGGCTCGCTGGCCTTTGCTGTAGCGTTTCACCGCGCCCCAGTGACCGGCAAGCTGAGCAGTTGATCGGCAGCGGGCTGGCCCTGGAACGGAGCAAGGAGAGAGTCGGGACACCGCAGTCGGGCTGACCGGTATCCCTTCGTTACGCAAAAATCAGAACTTGAACGCTTGTCGGCCTACCAGCAACCAGTGGCCTTTCTGTTTTTGCCAGATCTGGAAGTTCTCGATTTCGGTTGGAACCACTTCGGTGCCTTTGAGCGCTTGTGCCGAGAAGTGATGACGAACCAACGCTACGTCACCCGATACGGTGATGGTCTGGTTCTGCATCTCCAGGGTTTTGAACGCGCTTTTGCCGGTTTCAATATCGGCGATGAATGCTTTCTTGTCCTGGATCTTCCCGCTGGAATGCCCGTAGGTCAGGTTCTCGGCGGTCAGCGCGTTCAGCTCGGCAATGTTCTTGTGCAACATGGCTTGTGTCAGATGATCGACGGCTTGCGCAACATCCTTGTCCGCGGAAGCAGGGGCGGCTGCTACATAGCCACTGAAGAGGCACAAGAATCCAATCAGCACTTTCACTTTTTTCATGGGGGTTTCCTTGTTGTTTTGGGTGGTTGCTTGTCGGTCGTCGTACAACTTAGCACGAGGCATGGAAAAAAACGAACAAGGTGTTGAGGGCTTGTCTCGAGGTTTGAAAGTCGGAACGACATCCCGAAAATGAACAGAAAATTTTTGATGGGGTGAAGCAGGGTTTGTTGGCAAAGTCTTCATATTGCTGGATGTGGTCAGCGCAACTCGCCATTACAATGCAATACGCAGTAACACATCACTTATAGGGATATTGGCCAGTGGATGACAACAGAAGGCCCATCAAGACGCGCTCTGCGGGCTGGGCAAGACACCTCACCGACATGCTGGTGAAAAGAGACATTTCCCCCAATCAGATATCCGTCGCCAGCATCGCCTTCGCGTTTGTCGGCGTCGTGGCCCTCAATATTGACAGCGGTGTCGTTGGATCGATTTGCTGCGCGATCGGCATTCAGTTGCGCCTGCTGTGCAACCTCTTCGACGGGATGGTGGCGATAGAGGGCGGCAAGAAGTCGGATATCGGCAGCCTCTACAACGAATTCCCGGACCGGATCGCCGACAGCTTGCTGATCGTCGGGCTCGGGTATGCCATTGGCCAATCCGACCTCGGATGGTTTGCTGCCCTTGCGGCAGCACTGACCGCATATGTCAGGGTGTTCGGCGGCTCGATTGGCCTCAAGCAGTCCTTCATCGGCCCTATGGCCAAGCAGCATCGAATGGCCGTGATGACCGCAGGACTGCTGCTGAATGCCGTCGAAGCCAGCGTTTATGGCACTCACTACGTACTGTTGATCGCACTGGCTGGCATCGCCATCGGCTCCGTCGCCACCTGCGTCACGCGAACGCTGGCAATCGCCAGGCAGCTGAAAGGGGCCGACCATGTGGATCAGTAATGCGCTGATTTCTGTTCTTCGACTGTTGATTGGCGTCACGGCCAGATGGGAGAGCCCGCCGGATCTCACCCGTCAGCGAATCTATTTCGCCAATCACACCAGTCACATGGACACCTTGGCCATCATTGCGGCCCTGCCGCCCGAGGCCCGGTTGAATGTGAAGCCGATTGCCGCTGCCGATTACTGGGGAAAGAACCGGTTTCTGTCGTACATCTCGCAGAAAGGCCTGAATGCGGTGCTGATTGACCGTAAACCGGCGCCCGGTAAAAACGCACTGGAGCCCATTTTCGATGTGGTGCAGGCGGGGCATTCGATCATCTTCTTTCCCGAAGGCACGCGCTCATCCGAGGCACTGCCCGGGGAATTCAAATCAGGTCTGTACCGGCTGGCCGAGACCTTTCCCGATGTCGACCTGGTGCCGATCTACCTGGAAAACCTTCATCGCTCCATGCCCAAAGGCAAACACGTCCCTCTGCCGATCATCTGCACGATCCGTATCGGCAATCCGATGGAAAGGATTGCTGGCGAGGATAAACAGGTGTTTCTGGAACGCGCGCGTAACGCCATCGTGGAGCTGTCGAAATGACTCTTGATGCAAAGTTTTTGTGGTTCTTTTTCGGATTGGCCTGCTTGCTGGCAATTGCTTCGCTGGCCGGTCGATTGTTAGCCCTGCGGGCCAAAACGGAAGGTGCGGTCTCGACCATCGAAAACCTCAATCAGCGCGTGAATGCCTGGTGGGGGATGGTCATCATCTTCTTCGTGTCCTACCTGCTGGGCGGTAATGCAACAGTCGTCCTGTTCGGTTTCATCTCACTGTTCGCGCTCAGGGAATTCATCACCCTGACACCGACCAGGCGAGGTGATCATAACGCTCTGTTTTCGGCGTTTTTCATCCTGATCCCGCTGCAATACATCCTCATCGGCACGCACTGGTATTCGATGTTTACGCTGCTGATTCCGGTGTATTCATTCCTCCTGCTACCGGCGATTGCGGTGCTGAGCCAGGACACTGACGGCTTCCTGGAAAGGACGGCGAAGATCCAGTGGGGCGTGATGATCTGCATTTATTGCATCAGCCATGCGCCCGCACTTTTGCTGCTGGACCTGGAAGGGTTCGCCGGCCAAAACGCGCTGCTGCTGTTCTATCTGGTGTTCGTCGTTCAGTTGAGTGACGTGTTGCAGTACGTGTTCGGCAAGCTCTTGGGCAAGCACAAAGTTGCGCCGCTGGTGAGTCCGTCAAAAACAGTCGAAGGTCTGGTCGGTGGCGGGCTGTCTGCAACGCTGATTGGTGGCTGCATGTTCTGGATGACTCCCTTCAGCTTCTGGCAGTCACTGCTGATGTCGTTCGTCATCGTGGTGATGGGCTTCCTCGGTGGTCTGGTCATGTCGGCGATCAAACGCAGTCTGAGCGCCAAGGACTGGGGCACCATGATCAAAGGTCACGGCGGCATGCTCGATCGCATGGACTCGATTTGCTTCGCGGCGCCGATCTTCTTTCACCTGACGCGCTACTTCTTCTCCGCTGCCTGATTCAGGCGCCCTCAAAACCGAAAAAACATACCGCATGTCGTAAAGACATGCGCGTATGGACATTCGCTTCATTAACCACTCTTGCCGGTCGATAACCTCTTGAGCGACCCAATCCGCGAGAGGAACCCCAGAGTGTCCATAAAATTACGTTTGATTCTGCTGATTGGCACCGGGCTGATTACTGCGTTGCTCATGAGCCTGGTCAGTTACCTGGGAAATACCCGGATGGCTGAGGCGGTGAATGACAACGAGGTCAGTATGGCCTTGCTGCGCAATCACCTCGAAGCCGACATGATGCACGACGCGTTACGCGCCGACGTGCTGTCGGCGATGCTGGTCGGGCTGGGTAAAAGCACCAGCAGCAAAGCCGAGGTGCGCAGTTCCACCGAGGAGCATGCGGCGCACTTTCGTGAAATGCTCGGTGAAAACCTCAAGCTGCCGGTCAACGACGTTCTTAAAGCGGGCCTGAACAAGATCAAGCCCAGCCTCGATACCTACATCAGCGCAGCCGAACGCATCGTCGCGCAGGCGCTGGAAAATCCGGAGGCCGCGCAGCAACAACTGGGTAGTTTCAGTAGCGTATTCAGCCAGCTGGAAGTTCAGATGGCCGCGCTCAGTGAGCTGATCGAAACCAACACCCACCAGACCAGCGTCGGCACTCAGACAGTCATCAGTAACGCCAACTTCACCCTCGGCGGCGTCCTGATCGCCAGCCTGCTATTGCTGTTGGCCCAAGGCCGCTGGGTGATTTTGAGCATCATGGGGCCGTTGCAGACCGCCAGCCGCATCGCCGACAGCATCGCCCATGGCAACCTGAGCGAACCGATTGTCGAGCCCACTCACAACGACGAAGCGAGCGCCCTGATCCGCAGCCTCGCGACCATGCAGCGCGACCTGCGCGGCATGATCGAAGCCGTGCGCAGCAACGCCCACGGCGTGAGCGGCATGAGTGAACAATTGAGCAGCGGCTGTCACGAAGTGGCCGGTAGCAGTCAGCAGCAAAGCGTTGCCGCCAGCACCATGGCGGCGGCTGCCAGCGAAATGACCGCGAGCATCGAGGAAATCACCCGGCATGCCGAACGTGCGTTGAACATGGCCAATCAGGCCGAGGCATTGGCCAAGGATGGCGGTCGTGTGATCCATCAGGTGGTCAACGACATGGACGGTATTGCGCGTTCGGCGCAGCAGTCGGCCCAGGTGATCCGCACACTGGACAAGGAGTCCGAAGGGATTTTCAGCATCATCCAGGTGATCAAGGGCATCGCCGATCAAACCAACCTGCTGGCGCTCAACGCCGCGATCGAAGCCGCTCGTGCCGGTGAGCAGGGTCGTGGATTTGCCGTGGTGGCCGACGAAGTGCGCAGCCTGGCGGGACGCACCAGCGCCTCCACCCAGGAAATTGCCACGATGGTTTCACGCATTCAGCAAAGCACCCGCGAGGCGGTGACCAGCATGGAGGCGGGCGTGGCGCAGGTCGACAAAGGCATGGCGGTGACCGCCGACGTCGAGCGCGCCATCCGCGAAATCCTCGACGCCACGCTGAACACTACGCAACTGGTCAACGACATCACCCGCACCATTGGTGAGCAGAGCCTGGCCAGCAATGAAATCGCCCATCAGGTCGAAATGATTGCCGGCATGTCCGAAGGCAATAGCAAGGTCATCGGCCGGACCGCCTCTACCACCGATGAGTTGTCTAGCCTGGCGGGCAAGCTCTCGCAGTCGGTGGATCGGTTTCGGCTTTGAGGACTTTTACTCAAGTTCTAGAAGTTGGTCGACACCGCGTACCCCGATGATCATTCGATCACCGGGGTGTACACGCCGAACTGCATCCATCAATGCCCACCCACCACCATATGACTGAAGGGCGCCACATACGCCTGCAACGTCACCAAACCACCGACCAGAATCGCCAGGATGATCGAGTGGAAAAACACATAACGCAGGATTTCCCCTTCATGCCCGTACCAGCGGGTGGCGGTGGAGGCGACCACGATCGACTGGGCGTCGACCATCTTGCCCATGACCCCGCCGGAGCTGTTGGCGGCAGCCATCAACACCGGGCTGATGCCCAATTGCTCGGCGGTCACCCGTTGCAAGCCGCCGAACAGCACGTTGGACGCCGTATCCGAGCCGGTCAGCGCCACGCCAAGCCAACCGAGCAGAGTGCCAAACATGGGGTAGAAGATGCCCGTCGCGGCGAAGGCCAGGCCCATGGTGGCGTCCAGTCCTGAATAGCGGGTGAGGAAACCCAGGGCGAGCATCGCGACTATTGTGATCAGCGAGTAGCGCACGACCCAGATCGTTCGCAGGTACTGGTGAATCAGTTGCGGGATGGAATAGCCCATCAGCAGCCCGCCGAGAATCGCCGACAGCAGGATGCCGCTACCGGTGCTGGTGAACCAGGTGAACTTGTAGACCGCTTCCTCGGTTTTAGGCGCGGGCACTACAGGCGGGACCTTCTCGATCTGCTGGTGAATCGTGGTGAACGTCACGACCGGAGCGAAGATCGGGTTGGCTTCACGCATCGGTTTGCCTTGAGGGTCGAGCTTGGCCGAGTGGGTGACCGGATCAATCGCCGGACGGGTATCGAACATGTTTTTGAAACCCTGGGTGCCCCAGGCGAACACGAACACGGTGAGGATGATCCACGGCATCCACGCGCGCATCACCGCAGGCTTGGCATCGTTGGCAAAAGCCGCGCTGGCGACGGGCTTTTCGTCATGCTCTTCGGCAATTTTTGAGTTGTCGACGCGCCCGGACAGTGCTGCGGAGGTATGTACGGTGGCCGGCTTCCAGACCTTGAGGAAACCGGTCAGGCAGGCCATGGAAATCAGTGCGGCGATCACGTCCACCAGCATCGGCCCGTGGTAGTTGGACACCAGGAACTGCGGCACGGCGAAACTGACCCCGGCCACCAGAATCGCCGGCCAGATTTCCAGCATCTTGCGCCAGCCGGCGAAGGCCCAGATCAACCAGAACGGCACGATCACCGAGAAGAACGGCAATTGCCGGCCGACCATCATCGACAGTTCCATTTCATCCAGGCCGGTCACCTTGGCCAGAGTGATGATCGGCGTACCCAGCGCACCGAACGCCACGGGCGCGGTGTTAGCGATCAACGCCAGGCCAGAGGCGGCCAGTGGCGAGAAGCCTAACCCGATCAGAATCGCCCCGGTCACCGCCACCGGCGTACCAAAACCCGCAGCCCCTTCGAAGAATGCACCGAAGCAGAAGGCAATCAGCAGCAATTGCAAACGTCGATCGTCGGTGATGCGCGCCAGGGAATCCTGCAGCACTTTGAACGAGCCGTTCTCGGTGGTTAGCCGATGCAGGAAGATAATGTTGAGCACAATCCAGCCAATCGGCAGTAAGCCGTTGGCGGCGCCGTACAGGGCGGCCGAGCCGGCCATGTCCGCTGGCATGTCGAAGGCGAAGATCGCGATCACCAGCGCAGACGCCAGGGCCATCAATGCGGCCAGATGCGCTTTCACATGGAAAAACGCCAGGGCTGCCAACATCACCACGACCGGCACGGCTGCCATGAGGGTTGAAAGTATCGGGTTTGCGAACGGATCGTAGATTTGCTGCCAGACCATGTTCCACCTCTGCTTTTTATTGTTGGGAGTGCAGACCCCGAGGGGGCGGTGGCTTCTAGTATAGGTGGCATTACGCCGCTGTCCTGGCAGGCCTTTGAGTGGGCCGCGCTGAGCTAACATGGCCAATGGGTAAATGCGCAACTCGGATTTCAACAGGAGAAATGCAGCCATGACTGAACGCCATATGCACCACAAGGAAACGCTGTCGAACGGATGCAGGATCGAAGTCAAAGCCGAGATATTGAAGGACGGTTCACTGGGGATGTTCATCGGTGTTTACCGGCCGGACGGCACGGCCATTGTTGAGGATCACGATCCCAAACCGCATCTGCTTGACATGGAGGCTGCCTTTGACTGGGGGATCGAAAAGGCCAAGACCCTCGGCAACAGTCAAAAAACACTGTAAACGCGGTTTTGGACACCCTCGTGAAGAAGGCGACAACCACCATGAAGAAAGAGCAGGGCGGTGCAAATGAAGAAGAGAGGGGAGCTTCGGCCTCTCAGATGATCGACGCGAGAATCAAGGAACTGGACGATTGGCGGGGCGAGACGCTCGCCCGGGTCCGAACGCTCATCCGCCAGGCCGACCCCGACGTGGTCGAGGAATGGAAGTGGCGGGTCCCAGTGTGGTCGCACGACGGAATCATCTGCACCGGCGAGACCTACAAGCAGGTCGTGAAGTTGACGTTTGCCCAGGGCGCCGCGCTGCAAGACCCTTCCGGCCTCTTCAACGCCAGCCTGGAAGGCAACACCCGACGTGCCATCGATTTGCATGAGGGCGACACGTTCGATGAGAACGCCTTGAAGGCGCTGATTCTCGCCGCCGTGGCGTTCAACACGAGCAGGCGTGCGAAACCCTGACGCGGCCTCGCTGACAGGCTTCGGTTTCAAGCGCTACGGTTGGGGCAACTGCCAGGGCGCGCCTCGTGCAAACGCTGCCTCGATCCAGTGCTTGAACGCCGTCGTCGTTGCCGTGTTGTACTTGGCCGACGGGCGCACCAGATAGACACCCGCGTCTGCATCCAGCTGCCAGTCGGGAAGCACTCTGACGAGGTGAGCGCTATCGATGTCCCTCGTCATGAGCCACTCACCGCCGGCAAGAATGCCCAGCCCCATGCGGGCGGCGGACAGCAGGGCCTCATTGTCGTTACTGACCATGGCGCTGCGCACCCTGATGCTCTGCTGATCGCCATCGCGTGTCAGCTTCCATTCCGGGTACGAATGCAGCCCGGTGAAGCCCAGGCAATTGTGCTCGGCGAGGTCTGCCGGTGTCGTCGGTTCGCCTTGGCGTTGCAGGTAGGCGGGTGCCGCACAGAGGATTCGGCGGTGATCGCACAACTTCCTGGCCACCAGTCGATTGTCTGACAGCTCACCGATTCGGATCGCGGCATCGAAACCCTCCGCGACGATGTCGACGAATCTCTCCGAGTATTCAACCTCTAGCGTCACCTCGGGGTAAGCCAGGGCGAACTCGGACACCATCGCGCTGAGCCATAATCGCCCCATCGCGGCTGGCAGGGCGAGTCGCAATCGTCCCCTGACCTGTGCCGCGCCTTGGGCCGCCTCTTGCTCCGCTTGGGTAATTAAACTGACGGCATGACCAAGCTGTGAGACCAGACGCTGTCCCTCGTCGGTAAAACGCAGTTGCCTTGTCGTCCGCTCCACCAGACGTATTCCGAGACGAAGTTCCAAGGCACTGAGCCGTTTGGACAGCACCGACGGATGCCGTTGCAGCATCCTTCCGGCGGCCGCAAAAGAGCCGTGTTCGGACAGCGCCAAGAGGGTGGCGAGTTCATCTGCCTGTCGACTATCGAACAGATCCATGCAACGGCAAACCTCGCAAATTCAAGGAACAAGGGCACGGGCCGCAGGCATCGTCCCAGGTTCTACTCAGGGCGTAAGGACAATTGCACCTTGCGACAGTCCACTTTCCATATCAGCGTGCGCTTGTGCTACGTCAGCCAATGGGTAGCGACGCCAGATTCGAGGTTGAATGATACCGGCGGCGACCGCTTGCAACACCTCCTGTGCGCGCTCCTGATACTCCTGCGCGGTGGCCGTATGCGCGGCGAGAGACGGTCGGGTCAGGAACAGAGAACCTTTGGCGTTGAGGGTGCTGACCTCGACAGCCGGCGGGATGCCCGAGGCCATGCCGAAAGACACCATCAAGCCACGCGGTCGAAGGCTGTCGAGGGAGGCTTCGAAAGACACCCGCCCGATAGGGTCATATACGACGTCAACCTTTTGCCCGTGGGTGACCTCGGCAACCTGGGCGGCCAATGTCGCTGCGTCGAACACCAGTACTTCATCACAACCGGCGGCCTTGGCCCGCTCGATGCTGTCCTGTTTCGAGACCACACCTATCACGAAGGCGCCAAGGTGTTTGGCCCAGGGCACCATGATTTGCCCCAACGCACCCGCGGCGCCATACGCCAGCATTCTGGTGCCTGGGCCAACGGGGTAGGTCGTCTTGAGCAAATAGTGGGCAGTGATGCCCTTGAAGAGCAGGGCCGCTGCTTCGTCGAAACCGAGGTCATCGGGAATCTTCACGAGCCGATTCGCCGGATAGAGGCGACCGCTTGCATAAGCACCCATCGGGCCAGTGGCGTACGCGACCCGGTCCCCAACGGCAACTTCGGTGACGCCTGGACCTATCGCCGTCACCTGTCCGGCGCCTTCAAGGCCAAGTCCTGAGGGCAGGGGAACACGGGCAGCACCGGAGCGTTGGCTCACGTCCAAAGGGTTCACCCCGATGGCCGCTTGCGCCAGCCAGACTTCTCCGGCTCCCGGTGCTTGCTCCGTGGTTTTTTCGAGCTGCAAAACCTGAGGCCCGCCAGTTTCCTGAAGTGTAACGGTGCTTACCATTTGGAACTCCCGATGCGTTGGTCGTGCTGGGAGTCTAATGAGTTGCCAGTGAAGCACTAGTAAGGGTAATTGCAGTTCATTGTTGTAGCAGGTGCAGCAATGGTCGGCGAGGCAATACGGTCTGGATTTGGCCTGTCATCATGCTGGATGGCGTTGTCGTACGACTTTTTTTGATATCAAGACGCTCAGACCTAGCGAGCAACACCCGAAAAATAAAAAGCTGATGGCCCTACAGCCAGCGGCATCTGTACGAATTTGCACTTTTAATGGGCAGACTTTGTCGAGACGAACGGCTGTTTTTTCAGATTGACAGCCCGGCATTGAACTCGATATAAAAGGCGCAGTTGTACGACGACAGACGATTATCGACTGTTAAACACTAAAAATAAAAAAGAGTGTCGGCCACATCATGAATACAACCCGCCCGCGCATCTCCTTGAATGCCGCTTTTTATGGTTCGACCTCGACTGCTTGCCCATCCCCACGGTCAGGCCCGTCGCATACGACTGTCCCGCCCAACGCTCGATAGCTCTTGCCAAATGTCCGACTCCAGCCGCTGAGCTTGGAGTCCCATTTTCGATCCCGCAATACCGTGGCGTGGCTCCATCGCGTTTTGACGATGCTTCACGACATCCTAGATCTCGCTTGAAACCGAGAGATCATCACCCTAATCCAACAATAAAGTGATGCCATGAATCTGAACGAGCCCATCAATGTGCAACGCGTCGGCCAAGCCGTCGGCAAGTACCGCTGGACGATTTGCGCGCTGTTGTTTTTTGCCACCACCGTCAATTACCTGGACCGCCAGGTACTGAGTCTGTTGGCGCCGGATCTGTCGACGCAATTTGGCTGGAGTAACACCGATTACGCGAACATCGCCTCTGTCTTTCAGTTCGTGTACGCGATTTCCATGCTGTTCGCCGGCCGTTTCGTTGACAAGATCGGCACCAAGAAGGCCTATGTGATTGCGATCTGCATCTGGTCGACCGGTGCGATCATGCACGCCTTTGCAGAGCCGATGGGCGAGGGTATTGCCGGCATCAGCAGCGCCTTGGGCCTTGCCGTCATTCCGGTTTCGATTGCAGGTTTCATGCTGTCGCGCGCCGTACTGGCGATTGGCGAAGCAGGGAACTTCCCGATTGCGATCAAGGCCACCGCCGAATATTTCCCGAAGAAGGAACGTTCCTTCGCTACCGGCATCTTCAACTCCGGCGCCAATGTGGGCGCGATCCTGGCGCCGATCAGCGTGCCGCTGATCGCCGGCCTTTGGGGCTGGGAAGCGGCGTTCATCGTGATCGGTGCGTTGGGCTTCGTCTGGGTGGTGGTATGGATTGCGCTGTACGAAAAGCCGGAGCAGCAAAAACGCCTGTCGGTGCAGGAACTGGCCTACATCCGCAGCGATCAGGGCGCGCAAGCGCTCACCGGCACCGACTCGGGTGCCGCTGCCAAAAAAGTATCGTGGTTCAAGTTGCTGACCTACCGTCAGACCTGGGCCTTTGCCTTCGGCAAATTCATGACCGACGGCGTGTGGTGGTTCTTCCTGTTCTGGCTTCCGACCTACCTGTCGGCGCAATACGGCATGAAGGGCCAGGCCATCGTATTGCCGCTGGCCGTGCTGTACAGCATGACCATGATCGGCAGCATCGGCGGCGGCTGGTTCCCGAGCTATTTCATGTCACGCGGCGATGCGCCGTATGACGGTCGCATGAAAGCCATGCTGGTGATCGCTTTCTTCCCGCTGCTGGTACTGCTGGCGCAGCCATTCGGTTACATCAGTTACTGGGTGCCGGTGCTGTTGATCGGCGTGGGCGCGTCGGCGCACCAGGCGTGGTCGTGCAACATCTTCACCACGGTGTCTGACATGTTCCCGCAAAAATCCATCGCGTCGGTGGTCGGCATTGGCGGTTTGGCCGGCGGCTTGGGCGGCGTCGTGATGACCAAGACCGGCGGTTGGGTGATCGACCATTACAAACTGATCGGCGATATCCACACCGGCTACATGATCATGTTTGCCATCTGTGCGCTGGCCTATCTGGTGGCATGGAGCGTGATGAAGGCGCTGGTGCCACGCCATAAGGAAATCACCGACCTGTAAACGACGACGCGCCTGGCCTGCTGACTTCCCGTGCGCAGGCCATTCGCCCGGTCCGAACCCGTGAGGGAGTACGGGCATTAGTGTTTTTCCATCCTGCTGCGCTTGCCGCTGTGCAAAATCGTTCTAAAAAGCCCGCCTTGCGCTTTGGAGTTTGTACTAACCTTGAAGTTGTAGGTGAAGACGCAGACTGATGCGCAAGCGGATGGCGAGGAAACGTGGGGCGCGTTCCGAAGGGTACACGGTTAGAAAGATCTCCGCGCTGAGATCCAGCCCTTATGCCGTGTGAAGCAGGACAGCACAAAACTGTTCTGTGGGAAGCCTGATAAACCTTGTAAGCCGGAGACCAGCACCGGCCACCTACTCGATTTACCAAGCCCGCCTTGTGCGGGCTTTTTAATGTCCGCCGGAACGGTTTGTATCGGAACGTATCCCGCCCACCCGCAGCTACCTTCGCATACAAAACCAGGGCATTGGCGACACTTGCGCGATACACGGCAACCTCCCAATAGAGCCACCGCATCCGCGGCAGGCTCCGCGCGACATTCCCGCGCACAGATTGGAGAAATGCCATGTTCCGTTTCAACCACCGTATGGGCGCCAGCATGTTTGGCATCGCCGTTGCCACAGCACTCACCGCCTTCGCGGGCCTCGCTCAAGCCCAAGAGGCGCCGCCGGCAAAAAGCTGGCAGGCGGGTCTTCACCGCACCGATCTGCTGCGCCAGGACCTCGACGTCGCCGGTCGTGAAGTGATCCAGGTCCTCGTTGATTTTGATCCGGGCGTGGTGTCTCCCAAGCATTCGCATCCCGGGGTGGAAGTGGCCCACGTCATTGAAGGCACGTTTGAATATCAACTCGAAGGTCAGCCTCCAATAACGCTCAAGGCTGGCGACTCCTTGTACATCCCCGCAGGCACGGCGCATGTCGCGAAGAACGTCGGCGCGGGCAAAGCGTCTGAGCTGGCGACGTACATCGTGAAGAAAGACACGCCTCTGGTCGTGCTGGAAAAGTAAACGAGCCGTCGGCTTACCGGCGGTCACGGCGCACAGCCAACGCGCGGCTTCCCAGCGCGGTGGCCAGTGCGACAACGATCAACACCAGCGCCACGACAAAGGTGATCCGCAGACCGCTGGCCACTGCTTCGGGTCGCGCCGTTGCCATGTCGGCAGCAGCCGATGCGAGCGCAAACACCGCGCCCAGGACGGACGCTCCCGTGATGAGCCCCAGATTGCGCGACAGGTTGAGCATGCCGGAGATGACGCCGCGCTGGTCCGGCTGAACATCCGCCATGACCACCGTGTTGTTGGCGGTCTGGAACAGGGCATAGCCAATCGTGATCACGACCATCGGCAAGAGGTAGCCGCCGATGCCGAACGACTCCGGCAGTACAGACAACATGAGGCACCCGATCGCCATGGCGAAGAGCCCGGCGAGGGTCATGCGGTAGGCGCCAAAGCGGTCGGCAATACGGCCTGCGGGCACACCCGTCAGTGCCACGACAAACGGCCCGACCGACAAGACCAGGCCAACCAGAGCGGCATCGAGCCCCAGCCCATGCGCGAGATAGAAGGGGCCGACCACAAGCGTTGCCATCATCACGGTCGCGACGAGCAGGCTCATGGCGAGGCTGCCACTGAGCACCGGATCACGGAACACCGCCAAGCGAATCAACGGTGAGGTGACTCGCGCCTCGGTGAACACAAAGAGGCAGGCGCCGCCGCCCGCCGCCAACAGCAAGGCGATGTTGAGCGGGCCGAAGCTGCCTCGCCCAAGGGTCATTGCCAGAGCATAAGCGGCGAGGGTCAATGCCAGCAGCAATGTGCCCAGCGGATCGAAACCGGCGCGATCGGTCTTGGGCTGCTGGCGATCGGCGGGCAAGTAGCGATGCGCGAGCACCAGCGTCAGCAAGCCCAGCGGTACGGTGATGAGGAAGATCGCCTGCCAGCCGAACCCGTCGATCAGCAGGCCACCGAGCGACGGTCCCATCGCGGTGCCAATCGCCGACATCGTCCCGAGCAAGCCCATGGCGCTACCGGTCTTTGCCTTCGTCACCGTCTCGCCGACAAAGGCCATGGTGAGCGCCATCATGATTGCTGCACCAATCCCCTGCAGCGCCCGGGCGCCAATCAGCAACCACAGCGTGGGTGCCAAACCGCACAGGGCCGACGCGAGGGTGAACACGCCGATGCCCACCAAGAGCAGCCGCCGACGGCCTGTAATGTCACCGATCCGCCCGACGCTGACGATCAGGGTGGTAATCGCCAGAAGGTAGGCGAGGACAATCCACTGCACGTGCTGGAAGGAGGCGTTGAACACCTGGGCCAAGGTCGGCAAACCCACATTGGCGATGCTGGTGCCGAGCGAGGACAGCAGCATCGACAGTGAAAGACTGGCCAACGCCCACCGAACCGACAGTGTTTGTTGCGCACGCTCTGCAACTGCGCTGATTGATTTCATGCGGTTCCTCTTTTCTGGCCACTCCCGAAGCGGAGCTATCAGAAAGCTACGCCCCGGCCTAACATGGCGGAAGGCGCACCGTTTGCACTTCATACGTGCGTCCAACGCCATGTCACTCTGCCACGGGGCGCCGCATGTCCACTCCCGATTTCAACTTGCTGATCACCCTTGATGTGCTGCTTGCCGAAGGCAGCGTGGCGCGCGCCGCCAAACGCTTGCGGCTGAGCCCGTCGGCCATGAGCCGGGCACTGGCGCGATTGCGTGAAACCACCGGCGATCCGCTGTTGGTCAGGGCCGGACGGGGTCTGGTGCCCACCCCGCGAGCGCTCGAACTGCGCGAGCGAGTCAGTCAGCTGGTGCAGGACGCAGAAGCGGTCCTTCGGCCTGCCGAGCAACCCGACCTTAAACAGCTGAGCCGCACCTTCACGCTGCGCACCAGTGAAGGCTTTGTCGAGAATTTTGGCGCGGACCTGATTGCCCGCATCGCCGAGCAAGCCCCAGGCGTGCGGCTGCGTTTCATGCACAAACCCGACAAGGACAGCGCGGCACTGCGCGACGGGACGGTCGATCTGGAAACAGGGGTGGTGGGGAAGGCCGCCGGGCCGGAGTTGCGTACCCAAGGCTTGTTTCGGGATCGTTTTATCGGCGTCGTGCGAAGTGGGCATCCGCTGAGCGACGGCCAGATAACCCCCGCACGTTATGCGGCGGGCAGCCACATCAGTATTTCCCGGCGAGGGCTCGACAAAGGCCCCATTGATGAGGCTCTTGAGCTGCTGGAACTGGAGCGGCACATAGCAACCATCGTTGCAGGCTTCTCCACCGCGCTGGCGCTCGCCCGGACCACTGACCTGATCGCCAGCGTTCCCGAACGCCACACCGCCAGCCTGCGCGCCGGCCTGTACAGTTTTGCCCTGCCGTTGTCTCTGCCGGCGTTCACCGTCGCCATGCTCTGGCATCCGCGGCTGGATGCCGATCCTGTGCATCGCTGGTTGCGCAGTTGCCTTCGGGATGTTTGTGCGGATTAAGAAAGTTGTCAATTTTTAGCGTGTGTTCATTGTTGAAACACTCAGTGTTTCATATATGTAACGACTGGCTGATAGCGCCGACATTAACGGTGTGCGATTTTGCTATAAAAAGAGTTTGAACTTATTAATGCATATGCGGTAACGGCGATGGTAGACAAGTGTTGCGGGTGGTTTATCGTAAATGCGAATTGACTACTAATCCATGAAGTGGCGCAACGCTATCAATTGATGGCAATTAACTAGCAGTGAAAATGGTTGTAAAGCAGGAGTTACTTAGTTGGCGTAAGTATATGAATAACAAGAAAATATTAATTTGGTTTTATCGCAGTTAAAATCGTGTCGCGGCACAGTTGAATAGGCCGCTTGGCTGAACGCCGATGACAAAATGTTGGCAGTCGAGCAATTGAAAAATAACTTCATAATAATGCTGACGTTTTTCTGCTGCGGTGCTAGTGTTTCTAACTCCACTTAATCGTACTTGTCTGTCTGCAGAGGCCGTGCGTTATGCCGTCTCCAATTCCACGGATTGCAATACTGGGTATTAGAGCGCCAAGCTTGAATAGTCCAGAACTTGAACACTTTGCCGATATAGCCAGCTTGTTGGCTGCCCCCGCATTCGATGTCGTGTTGCTGGATCTGCCCGCCGCTTACGCAGGGCGGGTGCTTCGAAAGTTGCGTACGATTCCCCCTTATCGCTACAGCCTCATTTACTGTTGCCGTGATCAGAACGGCTGGTGTGAAGCCTTGGGTGATGGCGCGTGCCCTGTCGATTCCAGCGAAATAAGAGCCCTCTGGGGCGTATGGCGCGAACGCTACAAATTGTTCGTCCAGGGTTCTGCCACTGAGCGTTTTGAAAGTCGGGTGCTTTCATGGTTGTGGCTGCGCGACAACGCGCACATTTATGCCCTGCGAGACCCCGAGGTGCCTCAGCACTATCGCTACCCCTTGCTGGACGCCCTGGCTGACAGCGAGCAGATCAACCCGTTTGTCTGGCTCAGTTTGATGGTGCAGCAAGACTGGCTGGAAGAAGGGGTCCTGGTCGATCGCGTGCGCCTGTGTTCGGAGTGTGGCTCGGGCCGGCTCAATTACATCGATGTGTGTGCCGAATGCCAGGCCCTGGACATTTCGCGGCAACCTTCATTGCACTGCTTTACCTGTGGGCACGTGGGGCCACAGGAAAACTTTCTCAAAGACGGGGTATTGCTGTGCCCCAACTGCTTGAACCGGTTGCGGCATATCGGCAGCGATTACGACCGTCCAATGGAAAACTATCGCTGTCGCTCCTGTCAGGCGTTTTTTGTCGATGCCGACGTGCAGGCGCGCTGCCTGGACTGCGGCCTGTCGCACACGCCTGACAAGTTGCGAGTACGCGAGGTCAGGGATTTTCGCCTGGCCGAGGCCGGGCGATTCCGCTGCCGTCAGGAATTCAGCGATCAATCGGTCAGGCACTTTGGTCGACTCAATCTGTTAGGCGGCAAGGATTTCTATGACCTGCTGACCTGGCAGATCCAGGTCGTGCGCCGCTACCCGGTGCCGGCTTTCTCAGTGCTCGGCCTGCGCTTCGTCAACCTGGCCAGTACGTTGTCCCGCCTGGGTGAACATCACGGTCATGCCTTCATCGATAGCGTGGCCGAACGGTTGAAAGAAACCGTCCGGGACACGGACCGCTGCTCTCGCAGTACCGAAGAGTACTTCTGGATCATGCTTCCGCATACCGATGACACGGGCCTGGAAACTGTCAAACAACGCTTGAGCCGGGTCGCCGAGTTGTTTTCAGCACCGGAGGTCAGCGACATTTCCTTGCGTGTCGTCAGCATCACGGCGCCCCAGGATCTGCTCGAGCAGGAAGATGGCGAACTACTACTGGCCCGTCTGGCCAGTGAATTGGCGTGACCGCCATGAGCCCTTTCTTCGAGCAACTCTTCAGCGCATTCAGCGGGCTCATGGGGCCGGATGGTTTGAGCCGGGTGTTCTTCATGCTTTTCCCTTTGTTTCTGATCTTCGAATTACCCCTGATGATCATGGTGATGCTGGGGGTATTGCGCTGGTTCGCACGTCGGCGTACCCGTGTACCGAAGATCAGTGTCTATCGGCCCAAGGTCTCTTGCATCATTACCTGTTACAGCGAAGGGATGGACGTTCAGACCACGCTGTTAAGCCTGTGCGAGCAGACGTACCCCGGCCACATCGAGATGATTCCGGTGGTGGACGGAGCCACGGTGAACCAGCCGACGCTCAGCGCCGTTCGCAAGTTCAACGTGGACCCGAAGTTGTACCCCAGACGCCATTTGCGCCCGATCGCCAAATGGCAGAGGGGCGGGCGGGTGTCGTCATTGAACGCCGGCCTGTCGCTTGCCAGCGGCGAAATCGTGATGGCACTCGATGGCGATACGTCCTTCGACAACAACATGGTCAGCTCCATCGTGCGCCACTTCGAGGACCCGTCGGTGCCGGCGGTCGCTGGCAGCCTGCGAGTGCGCAATGTCTGGGCGTCATGGGTGACCGCGATGCAGGCGCTGGAATACCTGTTGTCCATTCACATGTCGAAAATCGGTCTGGCCGAATGGAACCTGGTCAATAACGTCTCGGGGGCCTTCGGCGCATTCCGTCGCAGCTTCCTGGTGAAAATCGGTGGCTGGAACACGCACACCGCCGAGGATCTGGACCTGACGTTGCGCATCAAGAGTTACTTCAAGCGACACGACTTGAGGATCCCCTTCGAGCCGGAAGCGATTGGGCACACCGATGCACCGTCGACGCTCAGTCAGTTTCTGATGCAGCGCTTGCGCTGGGATGGCGACCTGTTTTTTCTGTACATCAGAAAGCACAACCACAACATCAGCCCCAATTTATTGGGCTGGCCGAGCTTTCTGATGATCCTGCTCAGCGGCTTCTTTTTTCAGCTGGTGCTGCCGTTTCTCATCTTCAGCTACACCTTGCTGGCGCTATTCGTTCTGCCGGGCAAGACGCTGTTGTTCCTGTTCATCCTGATTTATGCGTTGTACCTGGCGATCACCGCGATGTTATTCGGCGCCATGTTGTTGATGGTCTCCGATCGACCTGCAAAGGACATGATTCTGGGGTTGTTGGTGCCTTTCTTCCCGCTGTTCATGCTAATCCTGCGGTGCTGGAGCGCAGTGGCCATGCTCAACGAGATCTTTCGCAGGGGTCACGAAGAAAGCTCTATGGCGCCGTGGTGGGTACTTAAACGAGCCACGAGGTTTTGATTATGCGATCGATACTTATGCTGCTGACGCTGTCGTTACCCCCGTTGATACTGGCCGCACAACCCTTGGCGGCCCAGGCGGCGGTGACGCCGTCGAGCCAATGGTCCCAAGGCAGTTATGTCTGGGACAGCGAAGCATTGCTCGATCCCGATCAACGCAAGGCGGAACTCGAACAATTGCGTAAGGCCGGGATGGACAAGATCTACCTTGGCCTCAAGTCCTCCCAGTTGAAAGACCTTGCCACCACGCGCCAACGGCTGGCGCAATTGCTCCAGGACGCGGCCGGCAAGGGGGTGCAAGTCAGCCTGTTGCTCGGTGATCCGGCCTGGATGGAGCCGCAGGACCGCCATCAGCTCACCGATTTACTGGCAAAACTGAAGGGGCTTTCATTCACCAGCCTGCACCTGGACCTGGAACTCGAACAACTGGGCGTTCCGGTTCCGGATCAGCGCTTGAAGGATTTGCTCGACACCTTGCATGCAGCCTCCGCAGCCAGCCCATGGCCGGTAGAAATCTCCAGCCATCATCGTTGGTTTGAAGAGGCAAAACCCGGGAAAACCTGTCTGCCGTGCGCGCTTCCCGAGGCGGGCGTGCGTCAGGTCAGCCTTATGATCTACACCCGTAATCCGAAAAACAGTGCACGCAAGGCAGAGCAGATCGCCCAACGTTGGCCTGACCTGCAATTTCGCCTCGCGCAAAGCACAGAGCCGCAACTGGATGCCACTGAATCCTGGGCCGGCGCGTCGACTGAGCAGTTGCAGCACCAGACCAGCGTCTGGCGCGAACAGCTGCAACCACGGGGGATTGCCGGTATTGACTGGCAAGCCTGGCGAGACTTTCCAAAACGGTGAGCCGTCATGAAGATTCGATTCGATAGTCGCAAAGAACTCAACCCTACCCAGGAACAAGGTTTGACTGTGCTCTACGCGCCGGGCAAACGCATGGCGTTTCGCGCGCGGTGGTATCTGATCCTGTTCCTGGTCGCGAGCCCGTTGATCTGGCTGGGCGCGAAGCTGACGTATGGCCTGGTGATGATCGACGCGCCGGCGCAATTGCGCCTGCCGATTCTTGAGGTGCGCGCACGGGATGCCGGCCGGGTCGATCAGCTGTTCGTCATGGCCGGGGAGCAGGTCCAGATCGATCAGCCGTTGGTCAGTCTCGACAATCCCGAATGGCGTGCGCGGCTCTCGCAACTTGCCGCAATGCCGAAGAAATCGGTGCCCGCCACCAACGCCAAACTGGACACCCGCGAGCGTCAGTTGCTCAGGACCCGGGTGAGCAGGACGGAGGAGCGCGTGCAGGTACTCGAGGACCTGGTTTTATCAGGCGCGGTCTCTCGTGGAGAAGTGCTGGCCGCCCAGTCCGAACTCGACGCTTTCAAAGCCGACCTGTTGGCGTTCGAGCGCCGCGAACAACTGGCTCGTCAATCGCCGTTGAGCGTCGAGCGCGAGATCATTCAACAGACCGCCGAGCAGCAGTGGTTGAAAACGCGCCTAGCCGCGTTGTCGGTCAAGGCTACGCAGAGCGGTCGAATTGCGGAGGTGTTGGTCACCCCTGGCGAAAACGTCGGGGCGGGTACCTTGTTGATGCGCCTTGAGCGGCTGGAAGAGCCTCTGCTGTGGATTTATCTGGAACCGCTGAATATCAGCTACGCCGCGATTGGCCAGCCGCTGCGCGTTCGCATGCCCGATGGCGAGTGGTTGGCCGCCCATGTGGTCCAGGCTGTCGACAGCGCCGGTCGTACGCCGACGGTATTGCGTGGGCCGTTCGCTGCCAGCGAGATGGGTCTGCAGGTTGCCGCCCGGTTCGATCGTCCTCTGTCGCCGCGCTGGAGAATCGATCAACTGCCGTTGAATGTTCGTTTTCCCACCGACTGGCAACGAATGCTCAGTGACAGCCGTGAGCTCATTGAACAGTTAGGCGACTTCATTGCAATGGATAAAACACCCACCACTGCACCGGGGAGTAAATAAATCATGACTGCTGAACGAATTCTCGTGACGGGCGGTGCCGGTTTCATCGGTTCGCACCTGGTCGAAGCACTGCTTGAAAGCGGTTATAGCGTTCGGGTTCTGGACAATCTTTCCAGTGGAAAATTGTCGAACTTGCCGGTTGATCGCTGCCATTTGACCTTGGTTGTGGGCGATGTCGCCGACGCACCGACGGTGGAGCGGGCGATGAAAGACTGCAGCGCGGTGGTGCATCTGGCGGCTGTGGCCTCGGTGCAGGCGTCGGTCGATGATCCGGTGGCGACTCACCAGAGTAATTTCGTCGGCACCCTGAATATCTGCGAAGCCATGCGCCAGGCGGGCGTACGACGAGTGGTTTACGCCTCCAGTGCGGCGATCTATGGCAACAATGGCGAGGGCATGGCGATCACTGAGGACACGCCCAAGAATCCGCTGACGCCGTATGCCGCCGACAAACTGGCCGGCGAACATTTTCTTGATTTCTATCGCCGCCAACATGGGCTCGAACCGGTCATCCTGCGGTTTTTCAATATTTACGGTCCCCGTCAGGACCCTTCATCGCCTTACTCCGGTGTCATCAGCATTTTCAGCGAGAGGGCGCAAAAAAAGCTCCCCATCACGGTTTACGGTGATGGAGAGCAAACAAGGGATTTTGTGTACGTCAATGACCTGGTGAAAGTGTTGGTACAGGCGGTCAGTCAGTCAGAACCGATTAACGAGCCGGTCAACGTCGGTTTTAACCGATCCACCAGCGTTAACGAACTGGCGGCGACCTTGAGCGAGCTTTTGGGGCGGTCCCTGACGTTGAACTACGACACGCCGCGTTCCGGTGATATCAAGCATTCGCGGGCCGACAACAGTCGCCTGCTTGAGCGTTTTTCCTTGCGCTCGCCGACCTGTTTTTCCGAGGGCCTGGGGCAGTTGCTCAGAAGTATCGATTCCGGGGGGCGGTAGCGGCGATCTCAGTCGCCAGCAGGTGCTCCTCCAGCACATCGCTCAAGAATCGGAACTGATCATTGAGCCCGATCACTTCATTGTTGAAGTGATTGGCGGCGGACGGCATCAACAACGCCTCAAAGTTTTCGTCGAACACCAGTTCGAGCGTTTTGCGCGAAACGAATGACTGGGAATAGTAGTTGTTGCCGAACGCCGCAAAACTCACGGCCAGGGTCACGGAATGAATCATGACGTGCGCTCCTCGGACAGGACGTACCAGGAAAAAACGCTCAGGGTGACGGCCGTCAGGGCCAGGCAGGTCAAGAGATGAATAATCATGATTCGCCCCTCCGATGCGGGGTTTTGCGTTGGGTTAGGGGCGATCCTACGCTGACGATTTTCGAGCGAAAGGCATTCGTGGCGATGGTGGATATCGACATAAGTGATGGTGGGATTATCGCTGACTGTTCCGGCCTATTCGCGAGCAAGAACACCCTCAACCCAAACGAACAAACACCGACACCTATACTCAAATTAATAGACCTTTGAACACCGGACATCCCGTTCGGGCAAGTCTGTAGGAACCGCGATCTTGAACGTGCGTTCGCTGATCGTCGCCGTGTTGGTGGTGTTGGCGGGATGCGTCACGACTGCGCCTGCCCCGGTGCCAGTGGTGCCGGTGATTGTTTCCCCCAGCACCTGGCAGATCGTCGATCAAGAGATTGTCGCGGCGTCGCAATCGGCCACCGAACAGACCAAAATCTACTCGCGCGGTGCCATGGAATACTGGCGAACGCGGGTCTATCAACTGACCGAAGAAAACTTCATACCCTGGTTCAGCAGTTACTGGACCCAGGAATGGCTGTCGATGAAGGTCAGCTGGTACACCCTCAACGCCAAGGGTGAGCAAGATGCCTCTGCCAAGCGCCTGGCGGCCTATCTGCTGGAGCAATACCAGCGGCGCGTGCTGGCGCCGGTCGCAGTGGAAATCGATCCCGACGCGATTCTCGGCCTGGCAACCGCGTTTTACGTCGACATTCTTCAGGAAGAGCTGCAGAAAATCTCCAAGCGCCACGGCGTGCCGATGGCTCAGCTCAACGGGCGGATCCAGAAAATCCCCGCCATCGCCCTGGGACCGCCCCCCGCCAGGAACGCCTCGCTTTATCAGGTCGTGCACACCCAGCCCCTGAATACGTTGCCGGCCTATGCGGCGCTGATCGAGAAAATCCACAAGGCCGGTGGCGACAGGGGCGTTGATTCGACAGACACCGCCATGGCACCGGTGGCCAAGCGCGCCAGTAAACGGATAGAAGCCGAAATGATCCCGCGAGGTGCCGCCAGTGCCGTGGCTGCCGCTGCGGGAAAATTGGCCGGGGGCTTGATTTCCGTAGGGGTGGCGGGGATTCGCGCGCTTATCCAGGCCAATGATCGGCCCGACAGCGAGGCGCTGATTCGCAGCAGTCTGGGTAACACGTTCGATAAGGCCTGGCTCAAGCTGGTGCAAAACCCGACCAGCGGCGTGATGGCCGGTACGTTGTACATGGCGGCGCAGATCGAGGGCAATCTGGCGGGGAGCGCCGAAGTACCGTCGGTCAGCTCGGGCAGCGGATCTGTCGATTGGGCGCCGCCGGAATCGACTAACCAGCAGATCGCCCCATAACCCAAGGAGAACGACCATGTCCTACGTTGATGGTTTTGTTATTGCCGTACCCACCGCCAATCGCGAAAAGTTCAAGCAACACGCCGAGTCCGCCGCCGCCGTTTTCATCGAACACGGTGCGCTCAGCCTTGCCGAATGCTGGGGTGACGACGTGCCAGAGGGCAAAGTGACGTCGTTTCCCATGGCGGTAAAACTCAAGGATGACGAAACCGTGGTGTTTTCCTGGATCGTCTGGCCCGATAAGGCCACCCGTGATGCCGGAATGGAAAAAGTCATGGCCGATCCGCGGATACAGCCGGACATGAATTCGATGCCGTTCGACGGCCAAAGGATGATTTTCGGTGGCTTCGAAATGATCGTGAAGGCCTGAAAACCGACTGCGGATCACTCCGGCGTCGGGGTGATCCTGCAACTCTTGCGATTACGAATCTCGCTGTCCGTCGGCCGCTCTTTGATGAATTCGAAGCGCGGCTCACCTTCGTTGTAATGAACCAGCCAGCCCCATTCCAGCTCGGACTCATCCTGACCGGGTTTCGGTGGTACGGCCCACCACGGTTCCTTGCTGATGATCTCGCGCATGGCCCCCTCCAGTTGAATCGTTTGCATGAACTATAACTTGGATGTCAGGAGGTGCCAGCGATGAGCGACGAATCCCATGAGCCGTTAAAACGCCTGTTTTTTGCCTTGAACTGCACGCCCGAGCAACGTCGAGCCATTGCCCAATGGCGCAGCGCACTCGGGCTCAGGGATGGCCGGCCGGTGCCGGTGGAAAACTTTCATCTGACGTTGATGTTCTTGGGCGCTGTCGAGGTGGCAAAAATCGCCGATATCTGCACAGCCGCTGCCAGTATTCGAACGCCGGGCGTGCCTTTGAGGGTGGCGCTCGATCGGCTGGATGTCTGGCGCAGAGCAGGGGTGTTGGTGCTCGCGCCGGAGCAGGCATCCCCGGAGCTGCTGCGGTTGGTGTATGCGCTTGAGCAGGCCATGCTGCCGTTCGGGTTTGAGGACTCGCCGAAGGAGTTCCGGCCGCATCTGACATTGATGCGTGATTACCAAGTGCCGGTGCCAGAGTCCGCGACACCGCCCGAGTTTTATCTGCGGGCCGATCACTTCACCCTGTTCGAATCCCATAAGGGCCGCTACCGAGCGCTGGCCGAGTGGCCGCTCGTCACCTCATAAAAAAAGGCGCCCGAGGAGGGCGCCCAAATTCACCTTAACCGAGGAAGCCAGGTGAGGCCGTTCTACAGACAGGAGTGCAGCGGTGGTAAGGCGCTGCGTGAACGGAAAACTTTTATACCGATCGTTCCCACGCTCCGCGTGGGAATGCCTCCACGGACGCTCCGCGTTCGGCTCTGGAAGGGACGCAGAGCGTCCCGGGCTGCATTCCCACGCGGAGCGTGGGAACGATCACGGTAGGCTGCAATTTTGATGTTGGATGTCGCGATGGCGGCTTCGAGTGAATTACTTGCCGAGCTTCACCCGCGTCCACCCGCGGGTCATCACTCGCTGAACGCCAATCGGCACGTCTGGAATGGCGTACAACGTCGCCATCACCACCTGCGACGGATACGAGCCTGGATTATCCCGGATCGCTTCATCCACCAAAGGCGTGGCTGCCGAGTTGGCGTTGCTGTAGCCGATGTTGTTGGTGATCTCGGCGATGATGTCCGGGCGCATCAGGAAGTTCATGAACAGGTAGGCGTTTTCCACGTTCGCCGCGTCCCGTGGGATAGCGACCATGTCGTAGAAACTGCCGGCGCCTTCCTTGGGAATGCTGTAATCGACCTTCACCTTATCGCCTGCTTCCTGGGCACGGGCCTTGGCTTGCAGCACATCACCGGAGTAACCGACCGCCACGCAGATATTGCCGTTGGCCAAATCGGAGATGTATTTCGACGAATGGAAGTACGCCACCGAAGGGCGAATCTTCATGAACAGCGCTTCAGCTTCGGCGATCTGGTTCTTGTCCTGAGAGTTCACCGCATAGCCCAGATAGTGCAGGGCAGCCGGGAGCATCTCGGTCGGCGAATCGAGGAAACTGATGCCACAGGCTTTCAGCTTCGCGGCGTTTTCCGGTTTGAACAGCAAGTCCCAGGAATTGGTCGGCGCGTTGCTGCCGAGCACTTCCTTGACCTTCTCCGGGTTGAAACCGATGCCGATCGAGCCCCACATGTACGGGAAGGCGTGGCCGTTATCGGGATCGCTGGCGGCAGCATTTTTCAGCAGGACCGGGTTGAGGTTTTTCCAGTTCGACAGCTTCGACTTGTCCAGTTCCTGGTAGACCCCAGCCTTGATCTGCTTGGCCAGGAAACTGTTGGACGGCACGACGATGTCATAGCCGGATTTGCCGGCGAGCAGCCGTGCCTCAAGGGTCTCATTGCTGTCGAACACATCGTAGGTCACGCGGATCCCGGTCTCGTCTTCGAATTTCTTGACGGTGTCCGGGGCGATGTAATCCGACCAGTTGTAGACGCGCAGTACCTTGTCATTGGCCTGGGCGCCGGTGGTCATCGCGCCCAATAAGGACAGTGTCAGCAGAGTCCTGCCAAACATTTTCATCGGTACAACTCCATTTCTTTTTTTATTCAAAATCACACAGCAAAAAGGCAGTGAACATACAACCTGTGCAGCGAACACAAACCCTGTGGCGAGGGAGCTTGCTCCCGCTTGAGTGCGCAGCACTCACAAAATTGGCAGGGTTGCCAGAATCCTTGGGGTCGCTTCGCAACCCAGCGCGAGCAAGCTCGCTCGCCACAGGATGAAGTTCACTTACCTCATCGGCAATGACACTATGCCGTCGCTTCTACCATCTGCTTTTTAGGTTGCTGCCAGGACTCGCTGGCGGTCTGGTCCATCGCTTCCTGGATCGCACGTTTGCGGGTCGCTTCGGCGCGGCGGCTGAAGTACCAAACCATAAAGGTCACCAGCGATACGGCGAGGAGAATCAGGCTGGCCACGGCATTGATCTCAGGTTTCACGCCCAGACGCACCGCCGAGAACACTTCCATCGGCAGGGTCGTGGAGCCCGGGCCGGACACGAAGCTCGCCAGCACCAGGTCATCCAGCGACAGGGCAAACGACATCATGCCGCCGGCCGCCAGTGACGGCGCGATCATCGGAATGGTGATCAGGAAAAACACCTTGAACGGCTTCGCCCCGAGGTCCATGGCCGCTTCTTCGATGGACAGGTCCAGCTCACGCAAACGCGCCGAAACCACCACCGCCACATACGCTGCGCAGAACGTCGTGTGAGCGATCCAGATGGTGACGATGCCACGCTCCATCGGCCAGCCAATCATCTGCGCCATCGCCACGAACAGCAGCAACAGCGACAGACCGGTGATCACTTCCGGCATCACCAGCGGCGCCGTCACCAAACCACCGAACAACGTGCGGCCCTTGAAGCGCGTGACGCGCGTCAGCACAAACGCTGCCAACGTCCCCAGCGCTACCGCGGCAATCGCGGTGTAGCAGGCGATTTCCAGCGAGCGCACCACAGAACCCATCAGTTGCGAGTTATCGAGCAGACCGGCGTACCACTTGAACGACCAGCCGCCCCACACGGTTACCAATTTCGAGGCGTTGAACGAGTAGATCACCAGAATCAACATCGGCAGGTAGATAAACGACAGGCCGAAAATCAGCATGAACTTTGAAAATCCGAAGCGTTTCATCCCCGTGCCTCCATCTCTTTGGCCTGGCTGCGGTTGAACAGCAGAATCGGCACAATCAGGATCAACAGCATCACCACCGCCAGGGCAGATGCCACCGGCCAGTCGCGGTTATTGAAGAACTCTTGCCACAGCACGCGACCGATCATCAGCGTCTCCGGGCCACCCAGCAGTTCAGGAATCACGAACTCACCGACCACCGGAATGAACACCAGCATGCAGCCGGCAATGATCCCGTTCTTGGCCAACGGCACAGTGATTTTCCAGAAGCTGTTGAAGTTGCTCGAACCCAGGTCCGAAGCGGCTTCCAGAAGGCTGCCGTCGTGCTTGACCAGGTTGGCGTACAGCGGCAACACCATGAACGGCAAGTAGGCGTAAACCACGCCGATGTACACGGCCGTGTTGGTGTTGAGGATCTCGATCGGGTGATCGGTCAGCCCGGTCCACATCAGGAAACCGTTGAGCAATCCGTTGTTGCTGAGGATGCCCATCCACGCATAGACGCGGATCAGGATCGCAGTCCAGGTCGGCATCATGATCAACAGCAGCAGAACGTTTTGCGTTTCCTTGTTCGCTTTGGTGATCGCATAGGCCATCGGGAAACCGATCACCAGGCACATCAACGTGCTTAAAAACGCCACCTTCAACGAGCCGAAATACGCCGAGATGTACAGCTCATCCTGAGTCAGCAACGTGTAGTTGCCGAGGTTCAGCAGCAGCTGGAACTTCTGCTCGGCGAAGGTGTAGATCTCCGAGTAAGGCGGAATGGCCAGGGCCGCTTCCGAGAAGCTGATCTTCATCACCAGGAAGAACGGCAGCATGAAGAACAGGAACAGCCACAGGAAAGGAATCCCGATGACGAGCTTTCGACCACTCGGCATCAGCCGCATAAACCGCTGATTGAGTGTTTTCATGAGCGCAGTACCACGCCGCTGTCGTCTTCCCACCACACGTAGACCTTGTCGTCCCAGGTCGGACGGGCGCCACGGCGTTCGGCGTTGGCCATGAACGACTGCACGATCTTGCCGCCAGGCAATTCCACGTAAAACACCGAGTGGCCGCCGAGGTAGGCGATGTCATGCACCTTGCCGCTGGACCAGTTGTAGCGGGTATCCGGCTGGGTGGTGCTGACCAGCAGTTTTTCCGGGCGGATGGCGTAGGTGATCGACTTGTCCTGCACCGAGGTGCTGACGCCGTGACCGACGTAAATCTTCTGCTCCAGGTCCGGGCTGTGAATGATCGCGTGACCTTCAAGGTCTTCCACAACGGTGCCGTCGAAGGCGTTCACGTTGCCGATGAATTCGCAGACCATGCGGCTGACCGGCGCCTCATAAATGTCTACCGGGCTGCCGATCTGTGCGATCCAGCCCAGGTGCATGATGGCGATGCGTTGGGCCATGGTCATGGCCTCTTCCTGATCGTGGGTCACCATCACGCAGGTCACGCCGACGCGCTCGATGATCTCGACCAACTCCAGTTGCATCTGCGAGCGCAGCTTCTTGTCCAGCGCGCCCATCGGTTCGTCGAGCAGCAACAGCTTCGGACGCTTGGCCAGGGAGCGAGCCAAGGCCACGCGCTGACGCTGGCCGCCGGACAATTGATGGGGTTTGCGCTTGGCATATTGGGTCATGTGCACCAGTCGCAGCATCTCTTCAACGCGGGCGTCGATTTCGCTGGTGGACAGACGATCCTGCTTGAGCCCGAACGCAATGTTCTGCGCCACCGTCATGTGTGGGAACAGCGCATAGGACTGGAACATCATGTTGATCGGCCGTTCGTACGGCGGCATGTCGGTGATGTCGACACCGTCGAGCAGAATCCGCCCTTCGGTCGGGCGCTCGAAGCCTGCGAGCATGCGCAGCAGGGTCGATTTGCCCGAACCGGAACCGCCGAGCAGGGCGAAGATTTCCCCTTGATGGATCTCAAGCGAGACATCGTCCACCGCGGTGGTTTCGTCGAATTTCTTGGTGACGCGGTCGACTTTCACCAGCACCTTTTTCGGTGACTGGTGACCTTCAAGAGCCTTCCTGTAGATGCTGGAGGCGTTTGCCATGTGAAACTCCCAACAGGTTTCAGTCGTCGGGCCAACGCGGCCTGACTTAATAGTTGATTGCAAGCCCGAGCTGTACGGTGTCAGTCAATTCAACTGCGGACCCTGTGGGAGTCGGGCTTGCCCGCGATGGCGGTGTGTCAGTCGACATCATCGTTACCTGACACACCGCTTTCGCGGGCAAGCCCGCTCCCACAGGGATTTGCGCTTACTTCACTGGCATCGCCCATGCTCGGGCTTATTCGGCGCCGCCGTCCTGGCTGCCTGGTGGTACTTGTTGTTATCGCGTTTGTCGTTGTCGTGAGGGACCGGCGCGCAAAGGCACGCCCGCCTGACTCTCGGGGGCAGTAATTGATTTAGTTGTGTTTGAAGTCAGCGCTTGTTACGTAGCGCCGCCCGTCGCCGGCATGCATCACCGAACGCCTGGAAAATACTCAAGTAGGGCGGATTCGAAAGCACCTGCCATTCCGGGTGCCATTGCACGCCAACGGCAAAAGTCGGGCTGTGTTCAACCGAAATCGCTTCGATCAAACCGTCCGGCGCAATCGCTTCGGCGCGCAGGCCGGGCGCCAGTCGGTCGATGCCTTGGCTATGAATCGAATTGACCTGGAACACCTGCGGCAAATCCAGCGCCTGGAACACACCGCCCGGTTGCACGTTGACTGCATGCGCCGGTGCGTATTGCACCGCCAGGTCCGGATGATTCGCTTCCCGGTGATCCAGCATGCCCGGGAGTTCGTGGACCTTCTGATGCAGGCTGCCGCCGAACGCCACGTTCATTTCCTGAAAGCCCCGGCAGATGCCGAGCACTGGAACGCCTGCCGCAATGGCCGCACGCAATAAAGGAAGGGTGGTGGCGTCCCGTTGCGGATCGTGATCCGTGCCGGGAGCGCTGTCGGGGCCTTGATAGTGGAAGGGTTCCACATTCGAGGGTGAGCCGGTCAGCAGCAGACCGTCGAGCTGCGCGAGCAGGTCATCGATTTCGGTCAGGTCGCCTAAGGAAGGAATGATGACTGGCAGCCCCAAAGCCGCGACGCTGACAGCACGCAAGTACTTGTCGCCGCTGACGTGGTAAGGGTGCAGGCCAATCTGTTTGACGCAGGCTGTAACGCCGATCAATGGCTTGAGTGCCATTTTTATCACCTCGAAGTTTCACACTTGAACGAGCTTTTCCGGAGCTTAGCCTTGTTGATTTTAATTAACAACTCTCATGTAAAAAATTCTAAACGCCGCACGTCCGATCTTCAGGATTTACACGGTGCGCAAGACTGATTAGGCACTCTCGTGCCCAAGAAAGGCCCGAAAATAAAGGTTGAGAGGCTGAGTGTTCGCTATTGACTTCACTTTGCCGTTCGGGTTGACTGGGCTCGCAACAAGGTAGTGAACATAATAATTAACAGCTAATAGGTGCATCATGTCGGTCCCTCTGCGTACCGTTCAACTCAACGAAGCAAACGCATTCCTTAAGAAATATCCTGAGGTTTTGTACGTCGACCTTCTGATTGCGGATATGAACGGTGTGGTGCGCGGCAAGCGCATCGAGCGCACCAGTCTTCATAAGGTTTACGAAAAAGGCATCAACCTCCCGGCCTCTCTGTTTGCTCTGGACATCAACGGTTCTACGGTGGAAAGCACCGGCCTGGGTCTGGACATCGGCGACTCAGACCGAATCTGCTTCCCCATCCCCGATACCCTCAGCATCGAGCCCTGGCAGAAGCGCCCAACCGCGCAACTGTTAATGACCATGCACGAACTCGAAGGCCAGCCGTTCTTCGCTGACCCGCGCGAAGTGCTGCGTCAGGTCGTGAGCAAGTTCGATGCAATGGGCCTGACCATTTGCGCCGCGTTCGAACTCGAGTTCTACCTGATCGACCAGGATAACGTGAACGGTCGTCCGCAATCGCCACGCTCGCCGGTCTCCGGCAAACGTCCGATGTCGACTCAGGTGTATTTGATCGACGACCTCGACGAATACGTCGATTGCCTGCAAGACATCCTTGAAGGCGCGAAAGAGCAGGGCATCCCTGCCGACGCCATCGTCAAGGAAAGCGCCCCGGCGCAATTCGAAGTGAACCTGCACCACGTCAACGACCCGATCAAGGCCTGCGACTACGCGGTGTTGCTCAAGCGTCTGGTGAAGAACATCGCCTACGACCACGAGATGGACACCACCTTCATGGCCAAGCCGTATCCGGGCCAGGCGGGCAATGGTTTGCACGTGCACATTTCGATTCTCGACAAAGAAGGCAACAACATCTTTGCCAGCGAGGATCCCGAGCAGAACGCCGCGCTGCGACACGCGATCGGCGGTGTGCTCGAGACCCTGCCGGCGCAGATGGCGTTCCTGTGCCCGAACGTCAACTCGTACCGTCGTTTCGGCGCGCAGTTCTACGTGCCGAACTCGCCGAGCTGGGGCATCGACAACCGCACCGTTGCGGTACGTGTGCCGACCGGTTCGCCGGACTCCGTGCGCATCGAACACCGCGTAGCGGGCGCTGATGCCAACCCGTACCTGCTGATGGCGTCGGTGCTGGCCGGTATCCACCACGGCCTGACCAACGAAATCGAACCGGGCGCACCGGTTGAAGGCAACAGCTACGAGCAGAACGAGCAGAGCCTGCCGAACAACCTGCGCGATGCATTGCGCGAGCTGGACGACAGCGAAGTCATGGCCCGTTACATCGACCCGATGTACATCGACGTGTTCGTTGCGTGCAAGGAAAGCGAGCTGGCCGAGTTCGAAAACTCCATCTCGGACCTTGAGTACAACTGGTATTTGCACACCGTCTGATGGCTATTACCCGGCAGTTATGGGTCATGGGGTGCACACAAAACAAGTGTGCACCTCCCATCCCTGTGGGAGCGGGCTTGCCCGCGATGACGGCAGCACATCCAACATTGATTTTGCCTGACACACCGCTATCGCGGGCAAGCCCGCTCCCACAGGGAGTGGCGGTGTTCGCTGGTTGGCTTCAATCCGACAACTACTTATTCCTCTGCGTCGAGTCACAACCATGACAAACACTCGCAGCGACTGGGAACAACGCTTCCAGTCCCTAACACTCGAAGGCCGCGCATTCATCGACGGCCAATATTGCCCGGCACTCAGCGGCGACACCTTTGAATGCATGAGCCCGGTCGACGGCCGCTTCCTGGCCAACGTCGCCAGCACCGACGAAGCCGACGCCAATGCGGCAGTCGCCGTCGCACGCCGCACCTTCGAATCCGGCATCTGGGCCAATCTCGCCCCGGCCGAACGCAAGCGCATCCTGATCCGCTTCGCCGACCTGATCCTGGCCAACCAGGAAGAACTCGCCCTGCTCGAAACCCTCGACATGGGCAAGCCGATCAACGACTCGATGAACATCGACATCCCGGCGACCGCCAACGCGATCCGCTGGAGCGCCGAAGCCATCGACAAGATCTACGACGAAGTCGCCGCCACGCCGCACGACCAACTCGGCCTCATCACCCGCGAACCTGCGGGTGTGGTCGCCGCCATCGTGCCGTGGAACTTCCCGTTGATCATGGCCAGCTGGAAGTTCGCTCCAGCCCTCGCGGCGGGTAACTCGTTCATCCTCAAGCCTTCGGAAAAGTCGCCACTGACCGCGATTCGCATCGCCCAACTGGCGCTGGAAGCGGGCATCCCCAAAGGCGTATTCAACGTCCTGCCGGGCTACGGTCACACCGTCGGCAAGGCGCTGGCGTTGCACATGGACGTCGACGTGCTGGCCTTCACAGGCTCGACCGCAATTGCCAAGCAACTGCTGATCTATTCCGGCCAAAGCAACATGAAACGCGTCTGGCTCGAAGCAGGGGGCAAGAGCCCGAACGTGGTGTTCGCCGACGCGCCGGATTTGCGCGCGGCAGCCCAAGCGGCGGCGGGTGCGATTGCCTTCAACCAGGGCGAAGTCTGCACCGCCGGTTCGCGCTTGCTGGTGGAGCGCTCGATTCGCGAGCAGTTCATTCCGCTGCTGGTGGAAGCGCTGCAAGCCTGGAAACCGGGACACGCTCTCGATCCGGAAACCACCGTCGGCGCGGTCGTCGATCAGCGTCAACTGGACAACGTGCTGCGCTACATCCAGATCGGTAAAGACCAGGGCGCGCAACTGATCGCCGGCGGCAGCCGCACCCTCGAAGCCACCGGTGGCCTATACGTGGAACCGGCGATCTTCGACGGCGTGACCAACGCCATGACCATCGCCCGGGAAGAAATCTTCGGCCCGGTGCTGTCGCTGATCACCTTCGACACCGAAGAAGAAGCGCTGGCCATCGCCAACGACAGCATCTTCGGCCTGGCCGCAGGCGTCTGGACCAGCAACCTGAGCAAGGCCCACACCTTCGCGCGCGGCTTGCGTGCTGGCAGTGTCTGGGTCAACCAGTACGACGGCGGCGACATGACCGCGCCGTTCGGCGGGTACAAGCAGTCGGGTAACGGTCGGGACAAATCGCTGCACGCGTTCGACAAATACACCGAACTCAAAGCGACCTGGATCAAGCTCTAACACCTATAAAAAAGCGACGGTCGCCGGCAGGTGCCAGCGGCCATCGGAGAAACCTATGAAACAAACAACACATGTAAACAGCTACTACGCCGCCACCCGCAACTTCACCGGCGACTTCCCGGTGCTTGAAGAGTTGGTGGAATGCGACGTCTGCGTGATCGGCGCCGGCTACACCGGTTTGTCCTCGGCGCTGTTCCTCGCCGAAGCGGGCTACAGCGTGACCGTGCTCGAAGCCGCCAAAGTCGGTTTCGGCGCCAGCGGTCGCAACGGCGGCCAATTGGTCAACTCCTACAGCCGCGACGTCGATGTCATCGAAGAACGCTACGGCGACAAAACCGCCGAAGTCCTCGGCAGCATGATTTTCGAAGGCGCCGACATCATCCGTCAGCGCATCCAGCACTACGACATCCAGTGCGACTACCGCCCGGGCGGCATCTTCGCCGCGCTGAACAAAAAGCAGCTCAAAGGCCTGGCCGAGCAGAAAAGCAGCTGGGAACGCTACGGCAACAAAAACCTGACAATGCTCGACGCGGCGGACATCAAGCGCGAAGTCGGTTGCGACAACTACGTCGGCGGCCTGCTCGACATGCAGGGCGGCCACATCCACCCGCTGAACCTGGCCCTCGGCGAAGCCTCGGCCATCATCGGCCTGGGCGGCAAAATCTACGAACAATCGGCCGCAGTGGAAATCACCTACGGCGAACCGATCACCGTGCGCACCGCCAAAGGCGTGGTTCGCGCCAAGTACCTGCTGATTGCCGGCAACGCCTACCTGCCGCAAGACCTCGATAACCGCGTCACGCGCAAAAGCATGCCGTGCGGCTCGCAAATCGTCGTCACCGAACCGTTGTCCGAGAAGGTTGCCCGCAGCCTGATCAAAAACAACTACTGCGTCGAAGACTGCAACTACCTGCTCGACTACTACCGCCTCACCGCCGACAACCGCTTGCTGTACGGCGGCGGCGTGGTCTACGGCGCCCGCGAACCGGACGACATCGAACAACTGATCAAGCCGAAAATCCTCAAGACCTTCCCGCAACTGAAGGACGTGAAGATCGACTACCGCTGGACCGGCAACTTCCTGCTGACCATGTCGCGCATGCCGCAATTCGGCCGCATCGAGAAAAACGCCTACTACATGCAAGGCTACAGCGGCCACGGCGTCACCTGCTCGCACCTGGCCGGCAAACTGATCTCGGAAATGATCCGCGGCGACGCCGAACGCTTCGATGCCTTCGCTTCGCTCCCGCACATGCCCATGATCGGCGGCCGCACCTTCCAGGCCCCACTCACCGCCATGGGTGCCGCGTACTACGCGCTGCGGGACCGTTTCGGCATCTAGTCGTCAACACAATCCCTGTGGGAGCGGGCTTGCCCGCGAAGACGGCTTAACATCCAACAATGATGTAGCTGACACACCGCCTTCGCGAGCAAGTCGAATCGTCGCACCGCCGCTCCCACAGAGATCCATGGCCTACACAAAATCTGCGACCAACCAAATCCAAACTGTGGGAGTGAGCCTGCTCGCGATGAGGCCATACCAGTCACTATCAACCCCAACTGACACACAGCAACCACACCTACACCTTTCACACCCAAATCCCCCCAACTTCAGGCTAAAACAACCTTTTCATCCACCCATTCATCGAACCTGCTGAGCAACACAACCAAACGTGATTTAATACCCGCCTTTCAAATTTCCGGGACAGGGAAGCGGTGTTTTTCGCGGCCAAAAGTCGCCCGCCATCCACCCCCATAACCCTTAAGTATTCCTCGCATAAGGCTGTCATGGACACGGGCTCACGACTCAAACTAGTACGCGAAAGCTACAAACTCTCCCAGCGCGAGCTGGCCCGGCGTAGCGGCGTCACCAATGCCACCATCTCCCTGATCGAACAAAATCGCGTCAGTCCCTCCGTCAGCTCCCTGAAAAAACTGCTCGAAGGCATCCCCATGTCCTTGGCGGACTTCTTCACCTTCGACCAACCGCCCCGCGAACACCAATACGTGTTCCGCGCCAACGAACAGCCGGATCTAGGCCGTCATGGGCTGCGGTTGCTGCTGATTGGCGCTTCGGTGCCGAGTCGGCAGATGCGCCTTTTGCGCGAGCAATACGCGCCAGGGGCGAGTTCGGGGGAAGAACCGATTGTGCATTCGGAAGGGGAGGAGTGTGGGCTGGTTACGCGGGGGACGGTTGAGCTCACGGTGGATGGGCAGATTAGTGTGCTGAATGCTGGGGATGGGTATTACTTTCCGACGACGCTGCCGCATCGGTTTCGGAATATTGGGGCGGATGAGGCGGAGATTATTAGTGCGAATACGCCGGCTAACTTCTAATTAGTTAACTGTTTCAGTGTTTCCCTGCATTGGATGCAGGGCCCTGAAGTTTTTGAACGTTGTACTCATGATGGATTATGTGTTGAAGGATATTCGAACAATTGGCTATTACCTCTGGGCATGGATCATGGTCTTCGCCTGTGCAGCGTTTTATTCCGTGATACTTATGTTGGGGTTGATGCAGGTAATAATCCTGGAAGACACGCAGTTCTATGCTGTAGGCCTTGCAGTTTATGTGGTTTTTTGCTTTCTCGGCTTGCGCTACTACGTTCCAAGGTTGCGGAGAATGGAACTCGATGAGACGTTGAATGGCAGGTACACCAGTGTGCGAGCTTCCAGGATAGCAATCTTCATCGGTGCTTCAATTGGGACCATAATTTTTATCCCTCAGATTGATAAGATCAAATTCTTGAGTGATTTACCTCGTTGGGGTGCCATTGGGGTTTTGTTTTTTGCTTTTGCATGTGCCGTTTCTGTTTTTTCTCACTATGTTTGGAAGCCGGGTCGCAGGCACTAATTAATTCCAGCAAAAAAGGTGACAGATCTATTTGGATAAATAGATCTGTCACCTTTTTTTGTCACCTTTTTTTATTAAATCCGATTCCTGATCAGGTTTCGGACTTTTTATTTATGCGCCGCTTTAAAAACATCTTTATTACTCAGACAAAAGCTTTCCATTCTGAAGATCCTCTATAGCCCTGGTTTTTTGGTGAGTTGCGTCTGTGGCGTTGGGAAAAATACGTAAGAAAAAAAGAAGTGGTGTGTAGGGCTCTTCGGATCGTCGCTCGTTTAGGGCGTTTTTAGAGTGAGCAATAGTAATAATATGATTATAGTTTTGGGTGCATGAACTGGTTGTATCGAAGCTCAAAAAACCATCAGACTGTTTGAGGGGGTGTTAATGCGGTTGCGGGTTTTCTTTACCGTTTTAATTTCGGATTCACTAGCTGTCATGCTTTCGATGTTTTATGCGGCATTGCTTGTTTGGTTAATAGAAAAAGTGGTCCCTATAAGTGGGGTTTATTATTGGCTGGTGCTGGGTGTTTTTTTTGTTTTTTTGTTGTTTGTTAATTTTTATTACTGTTTTCCCAGCTATATTGATGTTTTACTTGGGCGGGATTTTAACCCCGAAAGAGACTCTGCTTGGGTTGCGTATTTTGGCGCTTTTATCGGTTCTTTGTTCTGGACTGCCGTTATTGCTCTACAAATTGATCAAGAGTTTTCGCCGCAAGGCAATCTTTCGTTTATCGTTAATGTGGCTGTTTTTATGTTGGTTTTTGCCTGTTTATGCATTTATATAATGAGGCTGCGTCGAAGAAAGTGATGTGATTGAATTCATTCTAAAGCTGTTTCTTCTGCTATGTTTTTTATTGTGATTGTATCGATCAATGCTTCAAAGGCCAGTGCTAGTTTCCCCATTTGTTTGTACGCTCGTTCATAGTTGATAGGATCTTCCCTGAAAAGTTCTAGCGTATCGGTTTTACGCACTAAACTCATTGCGCCGAAAGCTGATAGCCCTAAGTCCATAGAATAATAGATAGTGTTTCCGATTTTAGTGTCTTTGGCTAGATGTTGGTATGTTTTTCTAACTGGCCCTACTGTGCTGGGCGCGTCAGGTCCGTTGTATATATTTCCTGCGCTTTCATAAATATTGTTTGCTCCATGCGCAACGTAGGTTAACCCACTGGCTAATTTAATACCTCTTGAGTTTGCGAGTGATGAAACCCCAGTTTGAATTTGAATTGCACCCGCTAAGATCCCAATGCCATTTTGAGTGTAAAACATCGCTTTGGCCGTCAAATCGGCATATTCTTCTCTGAGCTGTTGCAAGCCCTGCTGCGCACTGATCAAGCCTTCATCAACCGCTTGGATAATCTCGTTAGCAAAAGATGAAACAATCGAACTAAATTGAAGCTGCAAAAAGCTATCGTATAACTGCGTAGCGCCGATAGTGCACCCGAACGCTACAAGATTCGATGCAGCTTTAGTAACGTCGTGAATGTCACAGGATTCATCACTCATCCTCATTTCCCCAAGTGCTATAAGCACACGTACTTCCCTGAATGTGCGTCCAGCTAATATCACGATAACGAATGGATACCATTTCTTGTGGTTGTGCATCATTCATATGAATGGCATGAGTGACTTGAAGGTTGATATGCGCAATTTTCGCACCCGTGAGCCGTATTGAATAATATTTATCCTGGCCGCCAGTTGGTGATGTTCGATAAAAATGGATCGTGCACTCTATCTCCTCGCGCTCATGAAGTGCGCTGGCCAACAACGGTGAAGATTTATCGATATTTTTCGTGATCGTGATCGGTAGATGCTTGCCGCGACCACCTGAAACTCCACCGTCATTGCCCGTAATCATGTTGTGCGAATACGCGAGAATCATGATTTCGTCTTCATGATCAATCTGACATTTGTTGCCGATTGAATTCAGGCCAGAACAACCGGCGGAAATCAAACCTTGTCGTTTGCCGGTCATGCTCATGTAACCGTGATTAGCCATATGTGCCACTCCTTATAGTCAGCTGCTCGCGTTGTTTCGAGCGTAACATTTGCATTAGAGGGAGTATGGCGAGGTGATTCAGCAACTAATTAAGTTCAGACTTGTCTTGCGGCGGGTAAAGAATTTAGGCGAGGAATAATCCTACAAGCAGACTCTTAATTTATGTGAATGACGACTTACTTAAAAAAGGTAGTAAATTAAGGTATGAATATTCTGACTCATATTTCGTACAAGTTAGTTACTAGCAATCGCTGATTTTCAGATTTGGATTTCTTCATAGTCGCGACCCTCTAGCTCGGACGTCTCAGGCTAGGACTGCAACATAGGCATCTACGGGTTCGAGAGTATTTTTAGAAAAAACTGTTGACATTTTTTTTGTGAAATTGAATATTTCTCCGGCGCAGGACAGCGCAACAAGGATCGACAATAATAAAACCAAGGAATACACGGAGAGAATCTGATGAGCATTCAGGAATGCGTTTAATATAAGGGAAAATGAACAAGCGTTATACGATGCTACTTGCAATAATATTGCTGGCTGAAGATTTTAATCGTCCTCATTATCGCGCCAGCGTGGAGTATTTAAGGTGGTCGAAAAGTAATGCAAGATTTTCAGCAGTCTCTGCTATTTTCTATGATGCTATCGATTTCATTTGGGCCGATTGCCTTAATTGTATTGAGGCAATCAGTTTTGTTTGGGCGAATGAGTGCAGTGCCAAGTGCGTTAGGTGCCGCTATCGCCGATGTTTTATATGCCGCAGTTGCATTGATGAGTGCCACACTTGTGAGTGTTTTTGTGTTTCAACTTCAAGGTCTGTTGATTATTGCATCTATAGTTTATCTGTTTTACTTGGGTGTAAAAATATTCATGTCTGCGGGTGCTGACATATCGGTTTCGCAACAGGCTGGATTTATTTCCGTTTTTGCTTTGACGATTACTAATCCACTGACCATCGTGGCAATTACTTCTTACGTTTTTGCCAATCACTCGGGTGGCGCAGCGGTCAATATTCCTGCCTTTCTTTCAGGCTTTTTTATCGGTAGCTTTACTTGTCAAATGGTGTATGTGTTAGGAGGGGGTGCTGTAAGTAATACATTGTCTGGTCGGGTGAATTTTAAAATACTAAGCTGGCTGAGTGGCTTTTATCTGATTGCATTCTCTATATGGAAATTGCACCATCTTATTAGTGGAGAAATGATGGCGTAGGTGACAGATCTATTTGAATAAATAGATCTGTCACTTTTTTCTTTCAGAAGTTTTATCGACATTCTTAGTGATCATGATCGGTAGATGCTTGCCGCGATCGCCTGAAACTCCACCGTCATTGCCCGTAATGATCAAGTATAAGAACCCGCATCAACGCGGGTTTTTATTGGGGTTGAAATGATCACTGACCTTTTGGCGTATCAAACCCACGCTGCTCAATCACCCGAAACACATCGCTCACATCCTGGACCATGATCCGGGCGATGTTGGTGACGGTGTTGATGTCGTTCTCGGCATAGTCCGGCAGGCTGGTGCAGGCCATGAGGTGCAGGTATTTGAGGACGGCGCTGAGGCGTTCGCTGACGCAGTTGTGGAGTTCTTGGAGTGGGGCGTCGCTGTCGATGAGCAGAACGGGGTAGTCGGTGGCGAATTGGGACATAGGGGTGAAGCGGTGGGGCGGGTTTTGGGTTTTCATGGTGTAAATCCTCACAAAAGAAGAATTGCCACCTTTCTGCTGCGAAACAAATGGGTGGCAGCTGTGTGCGGGTTCGCAGACCGGGGGATTTACACCAGTTCCGGCAGACCCGTAAGTCTCCCGCACACAACCGCCATAAAACACGATGCAGTCGAAGTCGGCTGCATCATGCCTGACAGTGCTTTGGTGTCAATCTCGAGGGCTGCGAAACCCTATCGCTAACTGCGGTCAGCGACAGGTCGAATATAGGCGGCCATTTTGCTGCTCACAACCGGGCTGTAGGACGGTTTGGCGTTTGTTTTGACAAGGCTGAATACCACTGTTTTCGGGCTTGTCGCGGTGATTCGGGTCGTGTGGAGGCCCTTGGGAAATGGGAGGCAGGTTTTAGGGCCGCTTCGCGACCCAACGGGGATAAATCCCCTCGCCACAAAGGGTGAATTCCTACGCGAATTTCGGATGTCAGGTTTATGAAATCGGGTGGCCAGGAACAACAAAGCCCCGAATCTTCGGGGCTTTGTTGTTTGCGATTGCGCCGTTCAAAAAATCCTTACCGCACAGCATGCAACGTTATTGCCTGGCCTGCGGTGAATGCGGGTTCTGATCGGTGTGTTTCGGTCCGGCCAGTGCCCACGCTATCAGCCCGAACAGCGGTACGAACACGATTACCACCATCCATACGAGTTTGTTGCTGGATTTGCCTTCGGCTTTGCGCACTTTGTTGATTGCCCATAGCTCGATGAGCAAAAGAATTGCTGTGAGTACGATCCAGATGGTTTCGGTTTGCATTGGTCACCCTCCTGATAGTCATTCAGTTAGGCGAACGGGTGTGGGCAGGGTTCATTAAATTTTGGGGTTTTGTGGCGAGGACGGGTGAAGCGAAAACGGGTTTGCTCGCTAAAGGTGTGACAGTCGACATGAGTGTTGAATGTCATGACCTCTTCGCGAGCAGGCTCGCTCCCACAGGGGATTGGGTTCCAATTACAGACTGGTGGCGAGTTTTCCGGTTGAGAGGCGGCGTTTGTAGGCGGTGTCGCGGTTGGCTAGCCAGTAGTAGAGCGGGGAGGTGATGAGTAGGCCTACCAGCCAGGACAAGTCAGCGCCGTTGATGTGTTCGGAGATGGGGCCGACGTACAGCGGCGTGTTCATGAACGGGATCTGCACCACGATGCCAATCGCGTAGGCCAACAGTGCCTGCGGGTTGTACCGGCCATAAATCCCGCCGTCGACTTTGAAGATCGAGCCGATGTCGTACTGACCTTTGTGAATCGCGTAGAAGTCGATCAGGTTGATCGCGGTCCACGGCACCAGTACCACGAGCAACACCAGCACCATGTCGACGAAGTGGCCGATGAAGTTGGCGGAGGCGCCGACGGCGGCGAAGCAGCAGGCGGCGAGGACGATGATGGAGAGGACGGCGCGGCTTTTGGCGGTGGGGATCCAGCGGTAGGCGAAGGTTTGCACCAGGGTGATCAGCGACAGCACGGCGCCGTAGAGATTGAGGGCGTTGTGGCTGATGACGCTGAGCAGGAACAGCACGAGCATCAGTGGGCCGATGGAGCCGGTGGCGAGTTTGACGGCCTCCATGGTGTCCATGCCGACGGGTGTGGCGAGGACGGCGACGGCGCCGAAGATGAACGAGAGGCTGGAGCCGAGCACGGTGCCGAGGTAAGTGGTCCAGAACGTTGCGGCCACGGGCACATTGGCGGGCAGGTAGCGCGAGTAGTCGGAGACGTAGGGCGCGAAGGCTATTTGCCAGAGCGCAGCGAGCGAAACGGTGGCGAGCCAACCGGAGATGTTGAAGCTGCCGCGGGTGAGGAAGTCGGTGGTCTGCACGTGGGTGAAGATGTAGCCGAAGCCCAGCACGATTCCGGCGCCGAGCACCCAGGTGCCGATGCGGTTGAGCACGTGAATGAAGCGGTAGCCGATGATGCCGATGATGCCCGAACCGAGGGCGCCGATGACGATGCCCACCGGCACTGGCACGCTGTCGACCACGCCGTGCAGGGATTTACCGGCGAGGACGATGTTGGAGGCGAAGAAGCCGATGTACATGATGCCGGCGATCAGCACCACCAGCAGCGCGCCGAGGGAGCCGAACTGGGCCCTGCTCTGGATCATTTGTGGGATGCCCATCTGCGGGCCTTGCGCCGAGTGCAGCGCCATCAGCACGCCGCCGACCAGGTGGCCGACGAGGATGGCGACGATGCCCCACACCAGGTTCAGGTGGAACATTTGCACGCCGAGGGCGCCGGTGACGATGGGTAATGGGGCGATGTTGCCGCCGAACCAGAGGGTGAACAGGTCGCGGGTTTTGCCGTGGCGATCTTCGGGTGGCACGTAGCCGATGGTGTGTTTTTCGATGAGCGGGGCGGAGGTTGTTGCTGCGGTAACCATGACGGACTCCAAGGCAATTTGAGTACGTGGACGTACTTCGGTGAGCGCCGCGCGGAGGCGACGCTTTTCTTGTTGGAGTTGATGATGTGCGGTGGTGAGTGAGAGATAAATTAGTAAGTTTGTGGGTATAGACGCTAAAAAATGTATGTCGGGTGGTCGCCGAAAACCTGTGGGGTACAGGGGATTGGATCGTCGAAACACCGCGCAACGTGTAGCAGCTGGCGAAGCCTGCGTTCGGCTGCGAAGCAGTCGTAAACCCTGCGCACGCGGTTTTCCTGATGCACCGAGTCGTCAGATTTTGCGACTGCTTCGCAGCCGAACGCAGGCTTCGCCAGCTGCTACAGGAACCTGTTGCGGACGCGTTTTTGTGGGGGCGAGTTAGCTGATTGATTGCAGCATTCGCTGGAGCATGGTGTCGCAGGCGGTGAGTTGTTCGAGGCTGACGAATTCGTCGGGTTTGTGGCCTTGGTCCATGCTGCCGGGGCCGCACACTACTGTGGGAATGCCTGCGGCGTCGAACAGGCCGCCCTCGGTTCCGAAGGCTACGGTGCCGAACTCTCGGGAGCCGCAGAAAGTCGCAATCAACTCAGCCGCTTCACTCTGCGCATCGGTCGCCAACCCGGGATACGCGGACAACTCGCTAAATCGAATTTCACTCTGTTCACTCACCGCCCGCATGCGCGGCAAGACTTGCTGTTCGGCATAAGCTTTGAGCTCCTGCGCAACGTCGCTCGGATCATGCGAGGGTAGGGCGCGGATTTCGAAGTCGAAGCGGCAATCGGCGGGGACGATGTTCAGGGCCTTGCCGCCGCAAATCACCCCGGTTTGCACGGTGCTGAACGGCGGATCGAAACGGGCGTCGTGATGCTCGGGGGCTTTGAGCCGGTTGCCGATCCGCCCCAGTTCACCGATCAGTTCGGCGGCGTATTCAATCGCATTGACCCCAAGCGGTGCGTACGCCGAATGGCACGCTTGACCGTGAATGTCGCAGCGCATCGCCAGTTTGCCTTTATGGCCCAACACCGGTTTGAGCTCGGTCGGTTCGCCAATGATGCAGAGCATCGGTTTGACCGGACGCTTTTCCAATTCCGACAGCAACGAACGCACACCCAGGCAGCCGACTTCTTCATCGTAGGACAGCGCGATGTGTACCGGCAGCCGCAGCGTGGCGTTCACCAGCGGCGGGACCAGCGCAAGTACGCAGGCGATGTAGCCTTTCATGTCCGCGGTGCCGCGACCGTACAGTTTGCCGTCGCGCTCGGTGAGTTCGAACGGAGCAACGGTCCACGGCTGGCCGTCGACGGGCACCACGTCGGTGTGCCCCGACAGCACGATGCCCGGCCGATCCGCCGGGCCAATGGTTGCGAACAGATTGGCCTTGCTGCGCTGCTCGTTGTAGACCAGTTCGCAAGGCACGTCGAAGCGCTCGAGGTAGTCGCGGACAAACTCGATGAGCTGCAGGTTTGATTCGCGGCTGGTGGTGTCAAACGCCACCAATGTTTTCAGCAAATCGCGGCTGTTGCTCATCGGTCGTCTCCGGCAACGCCGTAGCCGGGGGATTTGTCGGGGGCGAGGGCGCGGTCGATGTAGTCCTGGACCTGGGGGCGATAGGCGTCCCAGAGTTTCTCAAGCTGGCCGATCGGGTCGTGATCCGCCCAATCCACCCGCAGGTTGATAATAGGCCAGGTCAATTCGCCGACCACCACCACCGCCGCCGAATGCACCGGCCCGGCTTCGCCACCCGCGGCGATGGCCGCTTTCATGGCCGCGAGCAGACGGTCGGTCAGTTGGCCTTCGCCATGCTCGAATGCCTCGACCATGGCCTCGATCACTGCACGGTCCGCCAGCATGTTGCCGGCCGCGACGCATTGATCACCGGATACGGCGTTGTGGTTGCCCAGGGTTTGCGAACCGCTGAAATGCGCGGTGCGGCCGAGGTGGTCAATCGCCGTGATCTGGCGATATTGGCTGTAGCCGTTGCGGGTCAGGACTTTGTCCAGTGCCTCGGCCGGTGCAAGGCCCTGTTCCATCAGGGCGAGGACTTCCGGGCCGAGTGACGGCAAGGTGATGTTTTGTGTGGAGACGGCGCCGACGCCCGGCAGCAGCCAAGGGCAACGGGCGCCGACGGCGATGCTCGAGGAACTGATCGCAATGCCGAACTGACCGGTTTCGGGGCAACGTGCTGCGATGGAGAAGGTCATGGGGTTGTTCCTTGTATTGCCTTGGCGAAGTGGGTGTCTGGGCGGACGCCTTCGCGGGCAAGCCCGCTCCCACAGGGATCTTCAGTGGCCACAGATTTGTGTACGACGACTAACCTGTGGGAGCTGGCTTGCCTGCGATGGCCGCGACTCGGTCTACTCGGGAATCACCGCAATCACATCAATCTCCATCAACCACTGCGGCTGCCCCAGTGCGGAGACCACCAACCCGGTCGAAATCGGAAACACGCCCTTCAGCCACTTGCCCACTTCCTGATAAACCGGCTCGCGATACCGCGGATCGATCAGGTAAGTGGTGGTTTTAACGATATGGCTAAGGTCGCTACCAGCCTCTTCCAGCAACTGTTTGACGTTGCGCATGGCTTGCTCGGTTTGCGCTCGCGGGTCACCGAGGCCCACCAGGTTGCCTTCGAAATCAGTCCCGACCTGACCGCGAACATACACAGTGTTGCCGGCCCGGACGGCCTGGCACAGGTCATTGTCCAGGCTCTGGTTCGGGTAGGTTTCCTTGGTGTTGAACATGCGAATACGGGTATGAGTTGGCGTGGACATTTGAAGCTCCTAAAGAAAAATGGCTCAAGCGCTGACGGTTGCTTTTTGGGCGGCCGGGACGGTTTCAGCCTCGCGTTGCGCGGCGTCGTGGTAGTCGAGGTAGGAACGCTGGATGGCGATGTGATCCGCCACGTACTTGGCGTCGTGCCAAACGCCCCAGATGAACGAAGACCCGCGGCGGGACTGCCACGGCAGGCCGAGGAAATACACGCCCGGCTCGCTCGAGACGCCGCGCTGATGCGCTGGCTTGCCGTTGTCGTCGAAGGCATCAACCTTGAGCCAGCTGTAATCCGTGGCAAAACCGGTGGCCCAGATGATCGAGGTCACGCCGGCCTGGGCCAGGTCGAGTTCAAGAATCGGGTTGGTCACGCATTCCGGATCGGAAAAGGTCATGCGCGCTTCAGGTTCTTCCGGCAAGTCCAGGCCGTTGCGCTCGATGTAGGCGTCAGCCGCGTTGAGCAGCGCCAGATAGTTCTCATCGCCGCGCGCCAGGTTCTCGGCAAGGTTCGGTTGAAAAGTCGCTACGCCGCCGTTGAACGATTGGGTCAAACCCACCAGCGTCATGCCGCGATGGGCCAGCCCACGGAAGTCCACCGTGCGGCCGCCGTGTGCGCCGCTGACCGCGATGGTGACGTGTTCCCGGCCAGGTTTCATGGCGGCCTGATCCCATTCGCCCAGCACACCCAGCCACCAGCAGAAATCACGGTTGCGATAGGCGCGAGGAGGGCGGTCGTGGGCACCGACCGAGAGGTACACCTTCTTGCCGGCACGCTGCAGTTCATCGGCGATTTGCACGCCCGACGAACCGGCGCCGACGACCAGCACTGCACCCTCGGGCAGTTGCGCCGGGTTGCGGTATTCGGCCGAGTGGATTTGGGTGAATGGCTGATCTTTCGGCGCAATCGGCGGGATGACCGGACGCTGGAAAGGCCCGGTGGCAGCCACCACGCGGTTGGCCTCGATCACGCCTTCAGAGGTTTCTATGGTGAAGCCCGGGCGACCGACATTGCGCTCAACCTTCAGCACGTCCACGCCGGTGCGGATCGGGGCGTTGAATTTTTTGGCGTAGGCTTCGAAATAGTCGGCGACCCGCTCTTTCGGGGCGAAGTCGTCGGGGCTGAGGTCGTCGAAATCGAGACCGGGAAAACGGTCGTGCCAGGCCGGACCGTTGGCCACCAGCGAATCCCAGCGTCCGGTGCGCCAGCGTTCGGCGATACGGTTGCGCTCCAGTACCAAATGCGGCACGCCGAGTTTGCTCAAGTGTTCACTCATGGCCACGCCAGCCTGACCGGCGCCAACAATCAGCGTATCTGTTTTTATTTTTTCAGTGGTCATCTCTATACCCTTCGAAGTTGGATTTAGGTCGGTAACGGCCTGCCATTTCTTGGGGTCAAGACTAGGGATCACCCTGGTATCGGTAAAATATTATTAAGCTGGCATTTGAGTATAAATAACTGATGCAGAACGGCATCGAGTCCGGACACGGGGAATGGCGCTCAGAGAAATCTCCTTGAAAACAAGGTGCAAGCGCAAAAGATCAGTCGTTGTGGATAGGTCGCGTTGTGATAGATCAAGTCTGAACTAAGCTGTTCGATGTGCTTGCCGATGGCGGGTCTTGACCGCCCCGGCACGGCTGAAAACCAGGATCACGCTGACACGGCCGCCGTGGCGAGGATGAGCGCATGCAAAGCACTGGAGAGCAAAAGCGGGCCCGTGTTCTTGATCCGGTTGACCGTGTCACGGAGGTCATTTTCGGCCTGCTCATGGCAATGACGTTCACTGGGACGATCAGCGTGGCCACATCTGGTCAGGAGGAGGAACGGACGATGATGATCGCCGCGCTGGGTTGCAACCTCGCCTGGGGGTTGGCAGACGCGGTGATGTATTTGCTGCGAACCCTGATCGAGCGCACGCGTAACCGTACGCTTCGCACCAATCTGCGTGATGCGACGGATGCCGCCGCCGGGCAAGCGCTCATTGCCGAGGCGTTACCCCCGCGTCTTGCCGCAGCGGCCGGCCCTGATGAGCTGGAATCGTTGCGCCGCCGCCTGGTCGAGTATTCATCCATGCCAGTACAACCGAACCTAGGTTGGGATGATTTCAAGGGCGCTTTCGGCGTTTTCCTGTTGGTGGTGTTCTCGACATTCCCGCTAGTCGTGCCGTTTCTGTTGCTCGACCAGACAGCGCTCGCTGTGCGCATGTCTAACCTGGTCGGACTTGTGGTGCTGTTCATCGCCGGCTGGATGCTCTCGACGTATGCCGGCGCAAAACCGTGGCAAGGCGGACTCGCGATGGCCGTCACCGGCGCTGTACTGATTACTGCGATCATCGCCCTCGGCGGATGAGCAGATGGCAAACCCTAGGCTGTTTATTGGTGAGGTCTCGAACATGGCAAAAGACAAGAAAAAAGCCCCCAAGAGTAAAGCTGCTGAAACCGCGAAACTTAAAAGCAAGGATTATCTTGAGCAACTGCGTGGCCTGCATGTCGAGTTGGTCAAGTTACAGGAGTGGGTAAAAGCCAAGGGCGTCAAGATCTGCATCGTCTTCGAGGGGCGCGATGGCGCTGGCAAGGGCGGAACGATCAAGGCGATCACCGAACGCGTCAGCCCGCGTGTCTTTCGGGTCGTGGCGCTGACGGCGCCGAGTGATCGAGAGAAAAGCCAGATGTACGTCCAGCGTTACCTGCCATACCTTCCCGCGGCCGGCGAAGTGGTGATCTTCGATCGCAGTTGGTACAACCGGGCGGGCGTCGAGCGGGTGATGGGGTTCTGCACCAAAGAGCAGGTGGCCAGTTTCCTGAAGACAACGCCTTTGGTGGAGCGGGCAATCGTCGACTCGGGGGTGATCCTGCTCAAATACTGGCTGGAAGTCAGCGAAGATGAGCAGACCCGCCGGCTTCAGGAGCGCATCAAGGATGGGCGCAAAATCTGGAAGTTGACCCCCATGGATCTCAAGTCATACAGCCGCTGGTATGACTATTCGCGCGCGCGTGACGACATGTTCCAGGCAACCGACACCAATCATGCCCCGTGGCTGGTGGCTAACTCCAACGACAAACGGCGAGCGCGTCTTAACATCATCTCCGATTTGCTCAGCCGCATCCCGTACAAGGAAGTCCCACGCGAGGAGGTGGTGTTGCCCAAGCGGCAGAAACCAGCTGGCTATAAAGAGCCGGATTATCCGCACCGGCGAGTACCCGAAAAATTCTGACGGGCACGTTCAAGCGGATCTGCGCGGTACACCTATAGGCCATAGCTTTATGAGCGATTCGGATGCTTCGTCTCCCGTCCCGGAACCGGGCCGGATTGCACACCGCAATACCAGCGGGCAATCCGGCTGGAGCCGCTGGCTTCCCGGGCTTCGCACGTTGCGCGAGTACCAGATTGCCTGGTTGCGTCACGACATCATGGCCGGGCTGGTGCTCACCACGATGTTGGTGCCCGTCGGCATCGCCTATGCCGTGGCTTCGGGCGTACCCGGCATCTATGGCCTCTATGCGACCATCGTTCCGCTACTCGCTTATGCATTGTTCGGGCCTAGCCGGATTCTGGTGCTGGGTCCGGATTCTTCACTGGCCGCGGTAATCCTGGCTGTCGTCCTGCCCCTGTCGGGCGGTGATCCGCATCGCGCCGTCGCACTTGCAAGCATGATGGCGATCGTTTCAGGCGTCGTCTGTATCCTGGCGGGCATCATGCGTTTGGGCTTCATTACCGAGTTGCTTTCCAAGCCGATCCGCTACGGGTACATGAACGGCATCGCGCTGACCGTATTGATCAGCCAACTGCCCAAGTTTTTCGGTTTTTCGATTGAGTCCGATGGCCCGCTGAGAAACATATGGGCAATCTTCAACGCGGTGATTGAAGGAAAGACCAACTGGGCTGCGTTCACGATCGGCGCCGCTACCTTGATCGTGATCCTGCTGCTCAAGGGCTTCAAGCGCGTACCGGGCATCCTGATCGCCGTGGCGGGCGCCACCATCGCCGTCGGTGTGCTGGACCTTGCCGAGCGTGCGGGTGTGTCGGTCCTCGGTGTTCTGCCACAAGGGTTACCTGCGTTCGCCATCCCCTGGATTACCCGCGCCGATATTGTCCCCGTGCTCATCGGCGGGTGCGCCGTTGCCTTGGTGTCGTTCGCCGACACCAGCGTGCTCTCGCGTGTCTATGCGGCACGGACCCGCACCTATGTCGATCCGAACCAGGAAATGGCGGGGCTCGGTTTTGCCAATCTGGCGGCTGGGTTTTTCCAGGGCTTTGCGATCAGCAGCAGTTCCTCACGGACCCCCGTGGCCGAAGCCGCTGGCGCCAAAACCCAGTTGACCGGGGTGGTCGGCGCGTTGGCCGTTGCCCTGCTGTTGATGGTGGCGCCCAACCTGTTGCAGAACTTGCCCACCAGCGCACTGGCAGCGGTCGTGATCGCGTCGGCCATCGGCCTGATTGAAGTCGCTGACCTGCGACGTATTTATCGCATCCAGCGCTGGGAATTCTGGCTCTCGATCGTTTGCACCGTCGGGGTGGCCGTGTTCGGTGCGATCGAGGGCATCGGGCTGGCCATCGTGATCGCTGTGATCGAATTTCTGTGGGATGGCTGGCGGCCGTATTCCGCGGTACTGGGGCGAGTCGATGGCGTCAAGGGCTACCACGACATCCAGCGCTATCCCGACGCGCACCTTATCCCCGGCCTGGTGCTGTTTCGCTGGGATGCGCCGTTGTTCTTCGCCAATGCCGAACTGTTCAATGACCGAGTGCTTGATGCGGTGGCAGCATCGCCTACGCCCGTGCGCTGGTTGGTGGTGGCGGCAGAACCCGTCACCAGTGTGGACGTGACCTCCGCCGACATGCTGGCTGAATTGGACGACACCTTGCACGCGGCGGGCATCAAGTTGTGCGTGGCCGAGATGAAAGACCCGGTCAAGGACAAGCTGAAGCGATTCGGGCTGTTCGCGCGGCTTGGCGAAACGGCGTTCTTTCCAACCATCGGCAATGCCGTCGACAGCTACCTGATGATCCATCCAGCGGAGGGCGCGCGCTGAGTCGCATCGGCGCCGAGTCGTTTGGGGTTTCCTGCCTTCAAGGTGCGCGAAGAGACAATCCGTACCAGAATGAGCGAACCCATTCCTCTTCTGGAGAACCAGGATGATCAGCAAAAACACGATTTGTCTGTGGTACGACGGCACCGCGCTGGAGGCTGCGACGTTCTACGCCAAAACCTTCCCGGACAGCGAGGTGGGAACTATTCTTCGCGCACCCGGTGACTATCCGGCAGGCAAGCAGGGCGATGTCCTGACGGTTGAGTTCACGGTGATGGGCATTCCTTGTCTCGGGCTGAACGGGGGCTCGGGGGTCAAGCACAACGAGGCTTTTTCATTCCAGGTGGCGACCGACGACCAAGCCGAAACGGACCGCTTGTGGAACGCGATTGTCGGAAACGGCGGCCAGGAAAACGTATGCGGCTGGTGCCAGGACAAGTGGGGATTGTCATGGCAGATCACCCCACGGGTTCTGAGCGCTGCGATAGCCAATCCTGATCAAGCCGCGGCCAAACGCGCGTTCGACGCCATGATGGAGATGGGAAAGATCGACATCGCTGCGATTGAAGCGGCTGTTAAGGGTTAACCGACCCTGCTTGGGGGGCTACTGGGTTTTCCAGTGCCCTCCACCCGACTCGCAATCAATTTTTGCCTGACCCAAGTGTTCAGCGCCGTAGTAATACGTAGTGACCTTGGCATTGTTCGGAATAATCAGCGATGTGCTGCTCTTGTCCTTGCTGGTGGAGTGAGGATTGGCCAGTGACTCTTGCGTCAACGTGGCGACGCAAGTGGCCTGAGAATGATCGGCGCACTGTTCGACTTTTTTCTTGGTGCTGGTCAGCATTTCTTTGCTCTCGTTGCTGCATGACCAATCGATCGCGTTCACCGGCATGTTTTCGTACTCATAACAGCTATGCGTTTCGACCACCGGCACCGAAGGGCTTTGAGAGCGGGTCAGCACATCACAGCCTTCAGCCATGACCAGGGTCGGGCTCAGGCTGGCAAGCAGAAGCAGCAGTCTACTGTTCATCGCGATTTCCTCTCCAATGGGGCGCCTTGTTTGAACAAAATCAGCGCTGATACGGTTTTGAAAACGCGATGAAGCGCGGGGTTCCATTGGTTTTCGGATCCGCTGTGGGAGGGGGCGCAAAAAGCGCAGGCCCGATGGTATGCTCGCCGCGCCACGCGCTGGCAATCCAGGGAACACTCTTTAAGGAAGGGATGGCGGATGATCGATTTCAACAACAAAGGCTTTTTCAAACTCAAGCAAAACAACGAGTACGCGGAGCGAGTCACCGCGCTGCTGCTGGACGGTGAACAGGTCATTGATGCCTATAAATCCATGCGCGATGGCGTGGTGTTTACCAACAAGCGAATCATCGCGGTGAACGTCCAAGGCATCACCGGCAGCAAAAAAGACTTCACTTCGTTGCCCTACAAAAACATCGTCGCTTATTCCGTGGAAACCTCGGGCACCTTCGACCTGGATTCCGAGCTGGAAATCTATTTCTCGGCGCTGGGCAGAGTGAAGTTTGAATTCACCGGCAGGACGTCGATGGTCGAGATTTCCAAACTTATCTCACAGCATTTGTTGGGCTGAGCCCCGATTTTCACGGTTATTACGGCGAGCTCCAATGCGAACGCCGATTACCCAGGGAGAGCGACATGAGCCAGACACTGGAACGCGCCATTGCCATCGCCGCCACCGCGCACGAGGGCCAGGTCGACAAGGGCGGAAGTCCTTACATCCTGCATCCGCTGAAAGTCATGTTGCGGGTCAACACGCTGGAAGAACGCATCGTCGCGGTGCTGCATGACGTGGTCGAAGACTGCGGCCTCAGCCTTGATGACCTGCGCAAGGAAGGCTTCAGCGAAGCCGTTCTGACCGCCATCGAGTCCGTCACTAAAGTGCCGGGCGAGTCCTATGAAACCTTCGTCGAACGCGCGGCGCAGAACCCGATAGGCCGGGTGGTGAAACTGGCGGACCTGGAAGAGAACAGCGACTTGTCGCGGATCGCGCAGCCGTCGTGGGAAGACCTGGAACGCGTTGAAAAATATCGGCGGGCGATTGGCGTGTTGCGCTCGTAACAAGCCAAACAAATAGATCAATAACACCCCGCACTGGTAGCAGCTGGCGAAGCCTGCGTTCGGCTGCGAAGCAGTCGTAAACCTGAGTGCAAGTTTTGTCTGAAACACCGCATCGTCTGATTTCACGACTGCTTCGCAGCCGAACGCAGGCTTCGCCAGCTGCTACATAGTGCGAGTTGCATTACTGCGCAATATCATCAGTGCGCGGGGAAAGAGCCCCGAAGCCATGTCGATGAGCGTAGACCGTTTGACCGTCTCTGGATCGCCCTCTCCCTGGCAGGAGAGGGCGAGCGCCAGCCTCAGGTGTGATGAATGTCCCGATCCTTGGTTTCCGGCAGGAAGAACGTGCCAAGAATGGCCGTCATTACGGCGATGACAATCGGGTACCACAGCCCGTAGTAGATATCACCGGTGGCCGCGACCATGGCGAACGCCACCGTGGGCAGAAATCCGCCGAACCATCCGTTGCCGATGTGGTAGGGCAGCGACATCGAGGTGTAGCGGATGCGCGCCGGGAACAGTTCCACCAGCCAGGCGGCGATCGGGCCGTAGACCATCGTCACGTAGATTACGAGGATGGTCAGGAGCAGCAGCACCATCGGGTAATTGGTCTTGGCCGGGTCGGCCTTCTCGGGGTAGCCGGCATCCTTGAGCGCGGTACCGAGGGTGGCGGCGAAGGCGTCGTTCTTGGCTTTGAAGTCGGCGGCCGGCATGCCGGTGCCCTCGAAGCTCTGGATCACTTTGCCGCCGATGCGGACCTGCGCGACGGTGCCCGGTTCAGCCTTCTCGTTCTGGTAGGGAATGGCCCTTTTCGCCAGCACGGTCTTGGCCAGGTCGCAGGAGCTGGTGAATTTGGCCTTGCCCACCGGGTCGAACTGGAACGAGCACTGGCCGGGATCGGCGACCACCGTGACCGGGTTCTTCTCCTGTGCGACGAACACGTCGGGGTTACCGTATTGGGTCAACGCATTGAAGATCGGGAAGTAGGTCACTGCCGCCAGGATGCAGCCGGCCATGATGATCCCCTTGCGGCCGATGCGGTCGGACAGGCTGCCGAATATGACGAAAAACGGCGTACCGATCAGCAAAGAGCCGGCAATCAGCAGGTTGGCGGTCTGCGCTTCGATCTTCAGCGTTTGCAGCAGGAAGAACAGCGCGTAGAACTGCCCGGTGTACCAGACGACGGCCTGGCCGGCAGTGCCGCCGAGCAGGGCCATGATCACGATCTTGAGGTTTTCCCAGCGGGCGAAGGATTCGGTCAGCGGCGCCTTGGACGACTTGCCTTCTTCCTTCATCTTCAAGAACACCGGTGACTCGCTGAGTTGCAGGCGGATGTACACCGAAATGATCAGCAGCAGGATCGACAGCAGGAAGGGAATCCGCCAGCCCCAAGCCTCGAACGCTTCGGTGCCGAGAATGGTTCGGCAGGCGAGGATCACCAGTAGCGAGAGGAACAGGCCGAGGGTCGCGGTGGTCTGGATCCACGAGGTGAAGTAGCCGCGTTTGCCTTTCGGCGCATGCTCGGCCACGTAGGTCGCTGCGCCGCCGTATTCACCGCCCAAGGCCAGGCCTTGCAGCAGGCGCAGGGTGATCAGGATGATCGGTGCCGCCACGCCGATGGTCGCGTAGCCCGGCAAAAAGCCCACGACGGCGGTGGAAATACCCATGATCACGATGGTGATGAGAAAGGTGTGTTTGCGTCCGATCATGTCCCCCAGTCGGCCGAACACGATGGCGCCGAATGGGCGTACCGCGAAGCCCGCGGCGAACGCGAGCAGCGCGAAGATGAAGGAAGTTGTCTCATTGACGCCGGCGAAGAAGTGCTTGGCAATGATCGCCGCGAGAGACCCATAAAGGTAGAAGTCGTACCACTCGAACACGGTGCCCAGGGACGAGGCAAAAATGACCTTGCGCTCCTCCTTGGTGATCCCGTGGTGGGGCGTGCTGCCCGTGGAAGTGTTGTCGATTGCGGCCATGAGTCTTCTCCGTCGTTTTTGTTATAGGCCGGAGTACCTCGTTACCTTATTGCCGCACCCAGGCCCCGGGGCTGAAGTCGTCGGATTACGGATTGCGCGAAGCATGCACACAGGCTGACGGCCTCGCATCGCTGCAAGGTTTACTGAAGCATAATCGGCTTCTCGCAGATATCCACTCGCCATCAAGTTCATCCCAAGACCGATTCCCCGCGTGAGCCGCATCGCGATCCGGCGCATCAGTGGTTGCGGGCTCTGCAAACCAGCCCTGTAGGAGCAAAGCTTGCTCGCGATGCTGTTGGCGTTCCCGACGGCCCCATCGCGGGCAGCCATGCTCCTACAAATGATGTGCGCGTTACTTAATGTGGGAGGGTCTTGATCACGTACCCATAGGCTCGAATGCGATCGCCTTCCTGTTTCAGGTACACGCCTTGCAACTCCGGTGTGAAGCCAGGAAGTGAGTTGATGCCTTCTTCCAGCGCCAGGAAGTACTTGAGCACCGCGCCGCCCCATATTTCCCCGGGCACCACGCAGAGCACGCCGGGTGGATAGGGAAGGGCACCTTCGGCAGCGATGCGACCCTGCGCGTCAGCCAGCGCCACCAGTTCGACGTTGCCACGGATGAATTCGAACTGCGCTGCTTGCGGGTTCATCGCCTTTTTCGGGAAGTGTTCCTTGCGGAACATTGCCTTCTGCAAATGCTGCACGTCGTGGGTGCGGTAGAGGTCGTGCATTTCCTGGCAGAGTTGACGAATGGTGTAGTTGCGATAGCGCTCCTGATGCTGTGCATAGATAGCCGGCAATACCCGGCTCATCGGCGCGTCATCACTGATGAAACGTTCAAAGCGCGCAATCTGCGAGGCGAGATGCGTCATTTTTGCCCAGTCTTCGGCCGGGGTGAGCAGGAACAGAATCGAGTTCAGGTCGCACTTTTCCGGAACGATGCCATTCTCGCGCAAGAAGTTGGCGAGAATGCCGGCATGGATGCCGAAGTCGGTGTAACTGCCATCGACCGGGTCGATGCCGGGCGTGGTGAACAACAACTTGCACGGGTCGATGAAGTATTGCTTGTCGGCGTAACCGCTGAAGGCGTGCCAGCGATCCTTCGGATGGAACTCGAAAAACCGGATGTCGTTGGCGATGTCTTCGGTCGGATGGTCCTGCCAGGGGCGACCGTCAATGGTGTCCGGCACGAAGGGGCGAACCAGGGTGCACGCTTCCAGGATCAACTTGCGCGCGTCGATGCCGAACTTCACACAGTCTTCCCACAGGCGCAGGCCGCTGCGGCCGGAATGGATGCGCGCGTTCACATCCAGTGAGGCGAACAGCGGGTAGAACGGGCTGGTGGAGGCTTGGGCCATGAAGGCGTTGTTCAGCTGCGCATGGCTGCAATAACGGGCCTGGCCCTTGATGTGCCGATCTTTCTTGTGGATCTGCGAGGCCTGGGAAAACCCCGCCTGCTGTTTGTGCACCGATTGCGTGACAAAGATGCCGGGATCGTTTTCATGCAGGTCCAGCAGCAGCGGCGAGCAGTCCTTCATCATCGGGATGAACTGTTCGTAGCCCACCCTCGCCGAGTCAAACAGGATGTAGTCGCACAGTTTGCCGATGCGATCGACGACTTGCCGGGCGTTGTAGACGGTGCCGTCATAAGTGCCCAGCTGAATGATCGCCAGGCGAAACGGCCGTGGCAGTCGGGCCTTGTCCGGTGCGACTTCGCTGATGAGTTCGCGCAGGTAGCCTTCTTCGAAGCAATGGGCGTCGATCCCGCCGATGAACCCATAAGGATTGCGTGCGGTTTCCAGGTAAACCGGGGTAGCCCCAGCCTGGATCAATGCACCCTGGTGATTGGATTTGTGGTTGTTGCGGTCGAACAGAACCAGATCGCCAGGCGTGAGCAGCGCGTTGGTGACCACCTTGTTGGAGGCCGAGGTGCCGTTGAGCACGAAGTAGGTCTTGTCGGCGTTGAACACTTTCGCGGCGTGTTTTTGCGCCAGCAGCGCCGGGCCTTCGTGGATCAGCAAATCGCCGAGTTTGACGTCGGCGTTGCACATGTCGGCGCGAAACAGGGTTTCGCCGAAGAAGTCGAAGAACTGCCGGCCAGCCGGGTGTTTGCGGAAAAACTGACCGCCCTGGTGACCCGGGCAGGCGAAGGTCGCGTTGGCTGACTCGGTGTAGTGCTTGAGGGCGTCGAAGAACGGCGGCAGCAGACTGTCTTCATAGGCTTTTGCCGCGGTCTCCAATTGGTTGCCATGGTATTCGGCGTTGTTGCGCGAGGGGTCAAAAATGCCATTCACCTGAAGCAGTACATCTTGCAGGTGCTGGTAGACGTCCCGGGCGCGGTTGCCGGAACCGGGGGAGGCAACGAGGAAAATGGGGATGTCGAAACCGGTTCGCTGCAAGGTGTCCAGGGCGCCCGCCATCACATCCTCGACAGAGAACACCGCAACCGCGATATCGGTGTAGTCGGTTTGATTGAGCGGAATGACTTCTCGGGAGGTCTGGAAACACTCGAACGAGGAATCACTGGCGGCAATTTTCAGGGCTGCTTTCATGCGGGGGAAATCTCCTGGCGGACAGTCACTTGTCGGCTTTTTTCAAGAGATCAATTTAGCGAGGCAGCCTTCAATGGTCCCTGATCCACATCATGTGGACACGGGTTATCGAGCATGGGCTACGGCTTTTTTAACGGTTTTTACCAAGGACCGCCGACAGACGTTCGACCACTTCTGCTTCGACAACCCCTTCCTCAACGCCTTCATGAAAGACCGCGCAGCTCGCCGCGTTTTCGCCATCCATGCAGCGATAGACCGCCACTACGCTGCCCGGACCGGTGCCGGTGTGTCCGCTCAACATCAGATCGCCCCTGACCAGACCCTGCATCAGGCGGAGGCCGTAGCCTGGGGAAGTCCATGGGCGACCGGGAATCGGGCCGCCGAGGACGCGTGCCGATTGCATCGCTTGCAGCAGTGGGTTTGGCAGAAGACGCCCGGCCAGCAAACCGTCCAGGCAACGGGCGGCATCCTCAAGCGGGCCAACCAGCAAGCCGTGATAGACCCAGCCAGGGTCGTAAGCTGGCGCGCTCCCCATGTTCACGCCCTGCAGATCGGCGCGCGTTCTGGCGAGGCGTACGCGGGTCAAGCGGAGGGGGGCGAACACTCGTTCCGTGAGCGCATCATCAAGCGTGCGCCCCGTCATGCGCTCAATCAGTCGCACGACGAACAGATAGCCGACGTTCGAATAACGCCAACCGTCCCCCGGTGCGTAGCGCAACCGGCTGGCATCGAGGCGTTGCAGCATGTCATCGGCTGACCACGGCGCCTCGTGGCGGGCCACGGCGTTGTGGTAGTCAGCGAGCTCGCCATAATCCGCCAGCCCGGCCTCGTGCCGCAGCAGTTGGCGCAGCGTGAAGCGGCCTTCAGCAACGACGTCGTCAAGTTCGATCAACCCGTCACGCACCAGTGACAACGCCGCGGCGGCGAGAACGGTTTTGGTAAAACTCCACCAGGGCACTGTTGTATCCAGCCTTTCAGGCGTGACGAGAGCACCGTTCGATACAAGGGAGCACAGCATGTGTTGACTCTGGATGGAGGAGGAGGCGAATTGCCCTTGGTTTCCGCCGATCAGGCGTGACCCAACGCAATCGCGAACGAGACCACGATCATGCAGGCGAAGACAAAATTTAGATTCATGAAGTTTTCATCCAAAACACATGTGATGGCGCCATCTTGAATAGGTCACAAAGAAATAAAAAATTCGGCTTTATGATTTGTATCATCGAAACAATTGATGTCCGGCTGGTTTGTGTTTACCCCGTGATTTGGCTAGTCTCGCACAAACACGCAATTACGCGCAAAAGCGGGCAAAAACATGCACGATTCACACACGGCCGCCGAACTCCCTCAGTTGCGCCGGCAAAAAATCCTGTTGATTCTCGAACGTGACGGCAAGGTCATGGCGGGCGAGCTGAGCCAGCATTTCGCGGTGTCCGAAGACACCATTCGGCGTGACCTGGCGGAACTGGCGACCGCCGGGCTGGTGCAGCGGGTGCATGGCGGGGCGTTGCCGCGGCCCAAGGACACCGGCAAGGATTATTTCACCCGCGTCAGTGAAACCGACGAGGTGAAAACTCACCTGGCACAACTCGCCGCACGCCAGGTACACAACGGCCAGATTGTGATTTTCGATTCGGGTAGCACGACACTGCAGATCGCCCGATCACTACCGTCGGACATTGCCATTACGGCTATTACCGCCTCGCCGATGATCGCGATCACCTTGGCCGAATACAAAGGCATTACGGTGATTCTGGCCGGCGGACAACTCAACCCCGCGACCATGTCGGCCAGCGGGCATGAAACCCTGCGGCTGATCGAGGGCATCAAGGCTGATCTGCTGTTCACGGGCGTCTGTGCGATTCACCCGGAAGTCGGCATCAGCTCCCTGCATTTCGATGAGGTGCCTGTCAAACAGGCGATGCTCGCCAGCGCCTCCTATGTCGTTGCTGTCACCACCGCCGACAAACTGGGGGCGGTGGAGCCGTTCGTGGTCGCGCCATGCCAGCGCATTCATACCCTGATCACCGAACGCCACGTGGCGTCGGGTAATGTCGAGGACTATCGGAAACTCGGGATTGAGGTGGTGCAGGTGGAGGCGTGAGTTCAGCCGCCCGTCATGTTCATGAAGCGAACCACCTGGACATCGTCGTTCACTTCGAAATTGTGTCGATAGGGCTTGAGTTTTATCGCCTCGATGATGGCCTTTTCCAGGCGCTCGGGATGTCCGGGATGGCTGCGCAACACGGCCTTGAGATCGACGGCGTGTTCATTGCCCAGACACAGCAGCAGACGGCCTTCCACCGTCAACCGAACCCGATTGCAGGTGCCACAAAAGTTGTGGCTGTGGGGGGAAATGAACCCCAGGCGAATCTGCGGTGCCTCCGCCAGGCGCCAGTAGCGCGACGGGCCTTGGGTCGACTCGGCGGACTCGATCAACGTGTAGCGCTCGGCGATCCGCTCACGGACCTGGCTGCTTGCGTAAAACGACTCGGCGCGGCTGTGTTCATGAATGGTGCCCAGCGGCATTTCTTCGATGAAAGAAATGTCGAGATGTCGGTCGATGGCAAAGCTCACCAGATCGTTGATCTCATGGTCGTTACGGCCCTTCATCACCACGCAATTGAGTTTGGTGTGGCGAAATCCCGCGGCGTTGGCCGCGTCGATGCCGCTGATGACCTGCGCCAGATCGCCGGTGCGCGTCAGCTCACGAAAGCGTTGCGGGTCCAGGCTGTCGAGGCTGATGTTGAGCCGTTTGACCCCGGCCTCGAACAAGGGCGTTGCGAGCTTGCCCAGCTGCGAACCGTTGGTGGTCATGCACAGTTCACGCAGGCCGGGCAGGGCGGCGATCTTTTCGCACAGTTGCACCACGCCTGGACGGATCAGCGGTTCGCCGCCCGTGAGGCGGATCTTGCGGGTGCCCAACGCCACGAAGCTTTCGGCCAGTTGATAGATTTCTTCCAGGGTCAGTACCCGTTGTCGGGGCAGAAACTGCATGTCTTCGGCCATGCAATACACGCAACGGAAATCGCAGCGGTCGGTGACAGACATCCGCAGATAGTCCACTCGCCTGGAAAACCCATCGATCAAGACTCGCTCTGACATGAACCCTTCGCCTGCATCCGTGAAATGAGTATTCCGCTAGCCCCGGAATTGTTGTGCGCAGACTAAGAGCAACTGTAGAGGGCGTCCAATCACTATTAGTGACCGGCTGATCGACAGGGTCGATGAAGGATTTGATTGCAAAAAAAACCGGAGCCCCATGACAGGGCTCCGGTTTTTTTCTATCGGGCGTTCCGAACTTATTGCGCCCCGAACATCGCCGTCCAGTAAATCCCCGGATCACTCTTCGGATCAACCGCATAGGCCGCGCCCAACTCCCGGTACTGCGGGTTCATCAGGTTGGCGCAGTGACCGGCGCTGGACACCCAGCCCTCGACCACCTTGCGCACTGTGTCCTGGCCGGCAGCGATGTTCTCGCCGACCTGCCCGCCGCTGTAACCGGCCAATTCAGCCCGGTCACCCGGCATGCGGCCATCGCGGTCCTTGTGATCGAAGTAATTGTTGTTGGCCATTGACCGGGCATGCTCCTCGGCCGCCGTCGCCAGCGTGGCGTTCCAGGTCAGTGGCGTGGCGGCGGCAAAGGATTGCGTGCCGCACTGGCGCGGCTGGCTGCGTACGATGTTGAGCTCGGCCAGTAGTTTTTGGCCTTCCGCCTGCCAGTCGCCCAGGCGAGCGCTCAACAGTGGGCGCGCCAGCACGATGCGCCACTCGCGGTCCTGATGGCTGACGCCGACATCGACGAATTGCGGGTCCAGCACGATCTGGCAAAAACTCTCCTGAATGGCTTTCATCGCCGATGGCGCATCACGCGGCCCGGACAGGCTGATCGCCTGCACATTCTTCATCGGATAACCCGCGCTGGCCATTGCCTGCTGCAGATTGCCGACGCTGTTGGCGTTCAGCGCCAGCCGTGGGTCGCCGGCCAGCGGTGGCAGTTCCTGCGAGACCTGACCTGCGCAGCGCTGCACCTGGCTGCGGTAGAGATTGATCGAATCAATCAGTTGTTTCTCGTCGACCGCCAACGCATTCACGGCGAATAACATCCCCAGTGACAACGTGGCAAGACGCATAGCAGATGATTTGAAACGCATGGAAATCCCCTTGGGCTGACTGCGCTCATGATGCGCGATTTCCGCCCCGCGAGCGCAATGACTTTCACGCCCGAAGACAGTTTTTTTGTTCGTCTGTTGGAATCGATTCTGACAACTACAATCAAGCAAAGTCGCCAGTTCGGCGTGCTTGCGGTTCCGTCCGAAGGGTCGATCATGCGAGTTGTCTGGATAGCCACCTGCTTGGCAATAACCCTTTTCACCGGCCAGGCCATCTCGTCTGAGCAGGATCAAAAAAAGGATATGGCTGAGGATAAGGCCGAAGTTCTTGAGCAAAAAGCGGCGGAGAAGGGCAGCGATGTACCAGTGCCCAAGTCCCAAGCCATCACCACTTCCGAAGTTCAGGCAGTCGATCCCGCGGGTGCGTCGCCGCTGGACGATGCAATCACCTGTATGGCCCGCTCCATCTATTGGGAAGCCAAAGGCAAATCGACCACCGACATGGAAGCCGTGGCCAGTGTCGTCATGAACCGCCTGGGCCATGAGGGCTTTCCGGACACGGTATGCGCCGTGGTCAAGCAGGGTTCTGAAACCAGAAATTGTCAGTTTTCGTGGTGGTGCGATGGACGCTCGGATCAGGTCGAGGAAGAGTCCCAATACACGATTGCCAAGGAAATCGCGCGCAAGGCGCTAAACAAGCAACTGAACGACCGAACCCACGGCGCAATGTATTTTCACGACAGGAATGTGAAACCCGCTTGGGCCAGGAAATACATCAAGACCACCGAGACCTCGATGTTTCTTTTTTATAAACCGCGTGCCGGGGCGGCGAAGTAGGGATGTTCGCCTGAGCGAGGTCTTCGCCATTCTTAGGCGTATATTGATAGTGTCGATCCCGATAGTTGAGGCGATGGTAAATCGTCGGTGGTGTGACAGGCGAGAGCGCTGGGGGAGCTAGATATCCCGGAACGTTTGGAGGTGTTACATGAGCCAGTATCAACGACTCTTTCTGATAGCCGGTCCAGGCATGCGTCACACTCCGGCATTGGAGCGAGCTGTCGCCATAGCCCAGGCCACTGGCGCAGCGCTGCACATCACGGTGTTTATCGAAGAGTCCCACCTGTTGGGTTTGAAGAGCGCGGGTGCACGTTTTCGTGAGGCCTGTCAGCAAGAAAACGAAAAATGGTTGCAGGATGAGGCCGATCTGATACGCGCGCGCGGGGTCGTGGTGAGTACCGAAGTGCTTGTTACGCGGACTGCGCTGCAAGAAATACTTCGACATGTGGCAGAAATGCAGCCGGATCTGGTGATCAAGGACGTGCAACACGAATCAGCACTCAAGCGCGTTTTCATTACGCCTCTGGATTGGCACCTGTTGCGCGAATGTCCGGTGGCGGTGCATTTGGTCAGTGAAATCAGGTGCCCACTTCCGCGGGTGGTCGTGGCGGCAGTCGATCCCTCACAACCTGAGACTCAGATCACGGGCATCAACGAGCGCATCATCCAGGCAGCGAACGGATTGTCCATGCAATGCAGCGCGGAACTGCATTTGCTGCATGCCTACGATCTGTCGCTGACCCATATATCCGACGCAGGCGCTGGTGCCGTGACGATGCCAGGTTTCAGCAATGAAGTGCGCAAGTCACTGCAAAAGTCATTTAGCGCATTGGCCGACCACTACGGCGTGCCCACTGAGCGCCAACACTTCGTTGAAGGGCCACCTGGCAAAGCCCTGGCCGACTTTGCAGCCCATCACCGGGCCGATGTGATCGTCATGGGAAATGCGCATCGCAAGGGACTGGGCAAATGGGTGGGCAGTACGACAGAGCATGTTCTGTACCAGGTGCCCTGCAACATTTTTGCCGTTAGCGGGTCTGCGAATCAGTGAGTGGCCATGTCAGCCACTTCTCTACCGGGAATGGCAAGACACTCAAAAACGCCAGGTCATGTTCCCGGTCACGGCTTGAATCCAGGCACTGTCGAATTGACCGGAAATGCGATGGCCCGAAACGTTTTTGGTCTGGTCCACCGGCATGTCGCCAATCCAGATCATGGCCCAGCTGACATTGACGTCGGTGTACGTGTTCAGCGCATAGGTGGCTCCTGTTGCAAGGCGCCAGGATTCAGCCATTGGCACGGTCACGGTGCGATTATGGTCGGACACGGCGCTGCTGTCGTAAGCCACGCCGACGTTCCACAGCCATTGCGGCGTGGCCTGGTATTGCGCGCCGAGCGACAGGTGCCAGGTGTCCTTGAAGTGCGCGTCGACCGTGGTTGACTGAGCACCGAGGGCCGTGGTGTCCACCTGCACGGCGATGTCGCCAAACTCCGACCAGTCCTGCCAGTTCACCGAAGCCAGCAAGGCCCACTGTCGGTCGAGTTGCTGGAACAGGCTCAGGGTGACCGTCTGTGGAACGGTCATGTCGAGCTGGGTGTTCAGGCCGTCGAGGCGATCCAGCGCCGGGCCGTTGCCTTTGACATCCAGCCCGTCTTCGAAATCCAGGTCGACCTTGCTGGTGTAGGTCAGGCCAATGCGAGTGCCGGTTTGCGGGGCGTAAATCAACCCGACGTTGGCGCCGAACCCCCAATCTTTATCCTTGTATTTGAACTGGCCGTCCCCGCGGTCGGTAAAGCCGAACGGCGAACGGTCAATCGCGGTCTGGGCCTGGAGCATGCCGTACATGGCTTTTACGCCGAGCCCCACCGACCATTGCTCGTTAAAGCGGTAAGCCACGCTGGGCACTAATGACAAACCACCCAGGCTGGCGTTCTGCGCGAAGTAGCGCCCGGACCACTCGTTGTCGTAGTTGACCGCCAGGCCGAAGTCGGCGTACTGGCCGAAGCCGACGCTCCAGTGGTCGTCCAGTTCATGGCTGATGAAAAAGCTGCCGCCGGTAATCGGATCGAGGGCATTGCCACTGCCGCTGCCAGGCACATTGGTGTCGGCATCGCGATCGAAGCTCAGGTCGCCATACAGCACCTGCAAGCCACCGGTAATCTGCGTGCCTGGCAGGTAGCTCAGTCCCGCCGGGTTGCTGGCAATAGTCGAAGGACCCTGGGCCCGGGCGGCGGCACCGGCATTGGCCAGGCCAACGTTATCGGTGCCGATTTCGTAGAGCATGATACCGCCGGCCCAGGCTTGCTGACTGCACAGGGCCAATAACGTGAAGGCGGGCATTGCACCTGATCTGGTTTGCATGGATTAGATCCCGGCAAGTGTGCATTTTCGAAATAAGGGTAATAGCCATCATCGAGAAACATTGAACCAGCATGGTTCGATCACTCATAAGTGGTAGTTCATATTCTCGATATTGGAAGGGGCAAGATACGAATAAAGTTGCCAGCGCTGCCCGTTTATTGAGAACAGTTATGAGCTATACCCAATATTCCCCCATGCACTTCTTCCACTTTTGGAGGTTGTTTATGAATACCCGCATCGTCCCGTTCGCGCTACTCATGGCAAGTCTGTTCGGTTGCAGTACCGCTTCAAACCACTCAATGAATTTGCCTCTGGCTGCCACCCACGCCAATGTGGGTCACACTGGCAACGCCATATTGACCGCCGAAGGCAATCAAACCAATTTTGACTTCTATATCACGGGTGTTCCGACCGGAACCATGCTGCCCCCGCGCATTTACACGTTCATCAACAAAGGCAGTTGCCAGCAACCCGGGCCTGTCGCATATGCAATGAACGATAAGGTCAATACAAAAAATGAGGCCGGTTCCAAGGGTTGGAGCTTTTACCGTAATGCGCCTGTCGCAACATCAGAGTTGCTTGCCGGAAAGTATTCCATCGTCGTACGGACATCACCCGAAGATGGCAGCGTCGATATCTTTTGCGGCGATGTCGCGCAGGCAAAGCGCTGAAAATGATGCGATGAACAACTGAACATGTTGCCGTTCGGACAGCTGCTCTGTGAGAAGGAGCTGACACTAACGCCGTGGCTGATCAGCTGCCATAAATGACGGGCGTCCCAAATAGGCGCCCGTCGCTGAACGGCAAAAACCGCACTAGACTCCCTCGTGCGCCTTAAACCGTACGGGCTCATATAACAAGGGGGAATGATTCTGTATGCAGTACTTAGGCTAATCGCACGGTGGTCGTTGCACCCAGAATCAATGCAGTTGTGCACTTGTCACCGGCCAACATAATGAAACAACGAGGTTGCTGGTATGAATAAGCTATCGGATCGTTTCAAGTTGTCTGTCGTGTTTGCTGCACTGTTGTCATTGAACGGGCTTGCCCACGCCGCTCAAACAGAAAAGACCAATATCCTGTTCATCGTCTCCGATGACACCGGTTATGGCGATTTGGGCCCCTATGGCGGTGGGATCGGGCGCGGCATGCCTACACCCAAAATCGATGAGCTGGCGGCAGAAGGTGTGACGTTCTATTCCTTCTATGCACAGCCAAGTTGCACCCCTGGCCGGGCGGCCATGCAAACCGGGCGCATCCCCAATCGCAGCGGCATGACCACCGTGGCTTTCCAGGGCCAGGGCGGTGGTTTGCCAGCAGCCGAATGGACACTGGCATCCGTGTTGAAGACCGGCGGCTACGACACCTATTTCACTGGGAAATGGCATTTGGGCGAAGCCGACTATGCGCTGCCCAATGCCCAGGGCTATGACGTGATGAAGTACGTCGGCCTGTATCACCTGAATGCCTATACCTACGCCGACCCAACATGGTTCCCCGACATGGATTCGGAAACCCGGGAGATGTTCCAGAAGGTGACCAAAGGCGCACTGTCCGGCAAGGCCGGCGAAAAGGTGGTTGAAGAATTCAAGGTCAATGGTCAATACGTGGATACGCCTGTCGTGGATGGTAAACCCGGCGTGGTCGGCATTCCTTTTTTTGATAACTATGTCGAAAAGGCTGCGCTGGAGTTTCTCGACACAGCGGCAAAATCGGACAAGCCGTTTTTCATCAACGTCAACTTCATGAAAGTGCACCAACCGAACTTGCCGGCCCCGGAGTTCGTTCATAAATCGATGTCCAAATCCAAATATGCCGATTCGGTCGTCGAACTCGATACCCATATTGGCCGCATCATGGACAAGCTCAAGGCTCTCGGCCTGGATAAGAACACGCTGGTGGTTTACACCACCGACAACGGGGCCTGGCAGGACGTTTATCCGGATGCCGGTTACACCCCGTTTCGCGGCACCAAAGGCACGGTGCGTGAGGGCGGGAACCGGGTACCGGCCATTGCCGTGTGGCCAGACAAGATCAAGCCGAATACGAAAAACCACGAGATACTCGGTGGCCTGGATTTGATGGCGACTTTCGCCTCAGTGGCTGGAGTGAAGCTGCCCGAGAAGGATCGCGAAGGTCAACCGATCATCTTCGACAGTTACGACATGACGCCAGTACTCACCGGTAGCGCCCCTTCGCCGCGCAAGGAGTGGTTCTACTTTACCGAGAATGAATTGTCCCCGGGCGCGGCCCGTGTCGGGAACTACAAAGCGGTATTCAACCTGCGAGGCGACGATGGCGCACAAACAGGCGGTCTCGCCGTGGACTCTAACCTGGGCTGGAAAGGCGCCCAAAAGTATGTGGCCACCGTGCCGCAGGTTTTTGACTTGTGGCAAGACCCGCAAGAACGCTACGACCTGTTCATGAACAACTTTACCGAGCGGACCTGGACCATGGTGCCGATCTCGGCAGCGATCATGAAGCTGATGAAAACCTACCTTGATTACCCGCCACGCAAATTGCAAAGCATGGGCTATGACGGACCGATCGAGCTGTCGCAATACCAGAAATTCCAATACGTGCGTGATGCGCTGAAAAAAGAAGGCATCAACTTGTCACTGCCTAACGGCAACTGATCAAACCCGCTGAAAAATGGCGGCCTCTCCGGAGGTCGCCACTGTCGAGAGTCGGGCTCTTTAAAAAAAAACGTCGAGATAGGCAGGCATTGGCCGGTCGGAGCCCCACTGATGCAATTGGTCGCGATCCCGGTCAGCCGCGAGGCGGCTTGCCTATTATTACTAGACAGAAACGCAAACCACCTTTGACTTTGAGGGCGTGAGTCATGATCTCCAGACTTGAGCTTCGCCACATCATTGAATGTGGTTTTCTGCCTCTTTCTTGCACCTGCACCGCAAATCCGGATGGATCGCTCATGATAAAAGTGATCGACCCGTCAACGGGTCACGTGGAATTGTTGGTCACTGGTGTCAGAACCGAAACACTAACGTCCAGCCGTGCTATCGCGGAGTTGATCAGCGAATTACGAGGTGAAATGCTGGCTTTGAAAACAGAGCTTCCCTGTCAGAACTCTGTTGGCTGACAGCTAATTTAAAGTTTTACGTCCAGCCGAATCAGATTCGGGCCGTCTTGCCGCTCTATGTAAGCGGCGACGCGTTCGCCGATCCGTTGGAAACCGAGATCGACACGGTGTTGATTAAACGTCAGTTCCCGCACCTCTAAACGGTCAATACCAATGGGCAGTCGAGGTTGTCTGATAACTACTCGATAGTCTGAGGCATCGATGGTGATGCCCAGACATGCCTGCAACAGCATAAAAATGGAGCCTGCCGCCCAGGCTTGGGGTAAACAGGCCACCGGGTAGGCAACCGGCGCCTCACCCGGACCGCGCTTGAACCCGCAAAACAGTTCTGGTAACCGCATCCCGAAGAAGGTCGCTGCCTCGAACATTCCGCTCAGGACACGGACAACGCCCAGCTGCTCGCCATACCTGGCCATACCCGCTGCGCACAGGGCTACGTCGTGCGGCCAGACCGAACCGTTGTGATATGACATCGGGTTGAACCGCACGGCTCCGGTTTCGAGTGTTCGAACGCCCCAGCCGTTATAAAAAATACTGGTCAGAAATTGCCGGGCAACGGTTTTCCCCCGTTCTGGCGAAGGTAATCCGGTGAACAGCAGGTGGCCGGCGTTCGAAGCTTTTACCTCACAACGCTTGCCATTACCGTCGAGCGCTATTGCGTAAAATTGCTGATCCTCCATCCAGAAGCACCGCTCGACTGCCTGGCGTAACCTGACTGCGATGTTTTGCCAGCGAACCGCGGCGTGTTCATTGCCTCGTTGTCTGGCCAATGTGCTCATGCTCAAAAATGCACGCCATGCATAACCTTGCACTTCTACCAAAGCGATGGGGCCTTCGGGATTACGGCCATCGCGATGAAAAATAGCATCATGACTGTCTTTCCAGCCTTGATTGGCCAAGCCGGTGACTTCCCCGCGCTGATAGCTGATGAAGCCTTCGGCATTCTTCAACGCATTGCTTTCCATCCAGAGCGTGGCCAATTCCAATGCGGGCCAAAGCGCATCAATGAACGCCAGATCGTTGGTCCGTTTTGCATAGGCTCCGGCCAGCATCACAAACAAAGGCGTCGTATCGACGCCCCCGTAATAGCGCGCAAAGGGTAATTCGTTGAGTTTCGACATTTCTCCCTGACGCGTCTCGTGCATGATCTTTCCTGGTTCGGCATCGCTGAAGGTCGAAACCTCCTTGGCTTGATGAGCCGCCAGGTAGGCGAGCACACCTCGCGCAAGGGACGGATTGAGCCAGAGTGATTGATAAGCGGTGATCACGGCGTCGCGACCAAAAGGCGTGGAGTACCAGGGGACTCCGGCATAGGGATAGGGGCCAGAGGGAAGATCGGCCGTCAGTAAAGCAAGGTCGGCACGAGACTTGTTCACCCATGCCTGGAACAACCGGCCAGAAGCCTTGATGCGCGCGCCTCGTTGCTCTTTCCTGCGCATGGACCGGCAAGCTTGAGCGGCGGCGGACCGGTAGCGTGTCCGCCCGGGCTGGACGATGCTGGAGCCCACTTCAATATAAAGTTCGTGGCTCTGATGAGCGCCGATATAGATCTGGAAACTGGCACTGTCGCCGCTGATGTGTCCTGGAAACTCAGAAAAGCTGATTGCCATGCAACGTTGCTGATTGTCCAATCCCTTGTAATGAAGCACTACGCCTTGTTCGAATATTTCAGGCTCAGAGAAGGTGCCGCGCAGTGGCCGGCTTTGGCCGCGGACCTCGAACATGTCGAGAAAGTCGCCGCAAAACCGCAGGTCGATCGGCAGTTTTCCAGGTTGGTCGCTGTAGTTGAAAAGGCTGATGCACTCGAACATTCGCTCTTCCCATAAAAAGCGTTTGCGCTCGATATGGATGACCCCCCGTGGCGTATCTTCTTCTCCCAGTGCCGGGAGCGGGTGGTTGGTCAAATGGGAACGAAAATAGACATTGTCCTGACTGACCGCTGCGGAGAGCAGCGATGGACGCTGGCCTGCCACGGTCAACTGGTACCTGGATAATAAACGAGTGTCGTGGTGAAACATGCCCACGGCGCCGCCGTCGATATCGCCAAACGCGTTGGCTACCAGGTACGTGTTGTGGTCGACCAGCACAAACAGGTTTTGGGCAATGGGTTCATTTGCGCACTGTTCGTGTTGAGGCTGTTCAGGAACGCTGGATGATTTTTTCATGGGCTAAATCAAGGCACCACGAAATCAAACCCTATCGGTAAGTGTCCGGTAGAGGTCGACATAACGTTGCGCCATCACCTTGGCTGAAAAACGTCTATCGAATACGTCACGTATCACTTGTCGATCAAGCTCAAGCACTTGGCGGGTAGCGAGAACCGCCTCATGTTCGCTATTGATTATGAAGCCGGTTACGCCATGATCAAGCACTTCGGGGACAGATCCGCAGCGCCAGGCGATGACCGGCGTACCACAAGCCATGGCTTCTATCATGACCAGGCCAAAAGGTTCGGGCCAATCGATGGGGAACAGCAGCGCCCTGGCATTACCGAGGAACTCGGCCTTGTCCCCGTCGCCAATCTCTCCGATGAATTCAATACCGGGAAGCGTCAATAAGGGGCGTATCTGCTGTTCGAAGTACTCGCGATCGGCCGCATCGATCTTGGCAGCCATTTTCAACGGCAGCCCGGCAGCGCGGGCAATGCTGATAGCACGGTCAGGACGTTTTTCCGGTGAGATACGCCCCAGAAAGGCGAGGTAAGCACCCGGTCTCGGCTGGAACGTCAAACTGGACTGCGATAAGCCGTGATAAATCGTATCGATCCAATTGGCGCAGGGTAACGGCTGGCGCTGATGTTGCGAGATCGAAACCAGGGGATAGGCAGGCCATCGAGAATAGGTGCCATCCAGGTCCTTGATATCCAGGCGGCCATGAAGGGTAGTCAAGACCTTATGGGCCATATCTTCGAAAAACGGAAAGTGCAATAAATCAATATGAAAGTGCAGCACATCGAACTCGGCCGCTCGATGTCGCAACTCATACAGCAAGTTCAAATGGCTTGCCAATTCTGACTTCAAGGGCGTGCCGTCAAGCCGCAACGCTTGATCCCGGGCGGCGACCAATGTCGCGCATGTACGGGATCCATTCGCAGCGAAGAGGGTGACGTCATGTCCCAGTTCGACCAAAGCATCCGTTAAATGAGCGACTACTCTTTCAGTTCCTCCGTAGAGAAAAGGGGGGACTGATTCGTACAGTGGCGCTATTTGTGCGATTTTCATAACCGCAATCCCCAATCAGTCAACGGTCTTGGCAACATCATGCCGTCACAGTTTTTTCGACCAATCAGGAGAGAAATAGGGTTTAACGCCGCGACAAACGGTTTTATAGATAGACCTATGGGCATGACGGATCTGGTAGCTCCAGCGTCCGCTTTCCACCCGAATCAAATTGCACAATATTAGAGGGAGAATCGGAGCCGCGGCCCGGAAAAGGCAACCGCGGCGACCGATCAATCAGGCGGCGGGGAGCAGGCCTTTCTGTTTGGCGACGTGAATCGCCAGTGCGTCCATCAAGTCCGGGGACAGGCAGTCATAGGGTTCCAGGCCGATCGAGCGCAGGCGCTCGCGGATAGCCTTCATTTGCGCTGGCGGCGTACCGGTTTCGATGATGGAGGACACGAACGCCGCGAATCCCGGCGCAGCCCATCCGCTCTGTGGCGAAAGCTCGGTGTGGACGAAGTCCAGGCCATAAAATGCATGGTCCTTGTTCTCGATGCGCCCGAATAAATGGGCGTGACACTGCTTGCAGGCGTGGCGCTGGATGGTTGCGTTTTCGTCGACAATCTCCAGTTTTTCGCCATGGGCAATGACGCTGACCTTATCTCGTGGCACCACGGCGATGACGGCGAATATCGCGTTTTGCGGTTTCCAGCATTTGCTGCAACCGCACGCGTGGTTATGCAGCGTTTGTGCGTCGATCTTGACCTCGACCTTGTCGGTCGCACACAGGCATTGCAGGGTGCCACCGGCGAAATTCTCGGCGGCGGGTTGGATACCATTGTCCAGTGCGGGGTGAAGTTGCAAGGTGCTCATGCTGGCGTCTCCGTTTCAGGGTGACAGAGTGCCTGGGCCGTGCCCCAGACCGGTAGTTCATCGGAACTCGATGACGGCGCGGCTCGATTTGCCTTCATGCATCAGATCGAACTGCGGCGGATTTTGAAAAGGGCACAGCGCATAAACGAGTGACCTCCTTCGGTGCGACCGGTCGGGTACCCAGATCAAGAATAGTCTGCGATGACGCCTTGAGCGCGGCTTGGGCCTGCGCACGGGGGAGGGACGATAAAAGGCGGGACACAAAAAACGGGCGCCGTCACGGCGCCCGTTTTCATTTATTCCGCTGCTTGAGCCCGCAAGCGTCGGCCGATCACATCCATCAAGTCACAGCCGTCGCGTAACGGAATGGCCAGCAGTTTGGAGAAGTCCGACAACACCACCGTGTATCTACAGGCCGCGTTGACGTAGATGTGCGTGGCTAATCCAGGATGAACAGGTCTCCTTCCACATCCGTATCGCCGTGTTTACGACTCTCTGCCGCAGAGTCGTAGACGATCATCAGAACCTCCCCGGGCTGCTCGCCCGATTGGAACAGACACATGCCTTCAGCGTGATCGTTGCCTTGCCCGAAAGGCACCTCCAGCACCTTCTCCAATTGATCGGTGAAGACCACGCTTTCCTCGTCGGACGCGAAACCGCCGCGCCAGCGGAAGACCGTTACCGGACCGTCCTGCTCCATCGTAGGGCCCGCCAGGATCAGCAGATCGTCACCGCGGGTGCACAGGTCACGCAAGCCCAGCCCATTGAGCGCGAAGAAGTGCTTGCGGTAGCGGCGCCCATCCGGACCGATCTTCTTCAGCACCAGCGTGTCAGTCGAGGCGTCGTTCAGCTCAGGTTCTATCTCCAGCAACACGGCCCAGCCGCGTAGCACCGGTCCACGCAGCCCCAGCAGAAGGCGCGAGCCGATCACCGCCAACCCTTCGATATCGAAGCCGTTGTCCTTACCCGGGATACGCAGGAAGTCGCGTAGCTGAGGATCTTCAGCAATGGCCGCGGTCAGGTCGTTACCGGTTTCGTTGCCCGGTAGTTGCGCCGCTGTACGTCCATCGGCATCCACTTTCCTGGCGAGTACATAGCTGTCGTTTTGCTGCACCACAGGGATGCGGGCCAGCAGGAAACGATTGCCGTCCGCCTCTACTGTCGACAGGCGCTTGATATTCTTCTGTGCAGAAGTGCCGGCCTCGGCTTTCTTTCGCTTCAGGCTATGGGAGCCCACCACCCAAAGGTAGCCACTGTCAGGGACATAGGCCAAGCCTTCGATATCAATCTCGGCGTCTTGTTTCGGTATGGGCAGATCCAGATATTCCAGGAGCGCAAACGATTTGTGCTCGTCGCACCTTACGACGCCGCCGGGCGCAGCATCCTGGATTTTCAGGCGTTCCAGGCTCGTGGTTTCGTCGTTCGCCACCCAGAGTGTGTCGTCAATCTGCTGAGCGACCGAAAGGCCATTGCGCAACGACGCAAACGCTGGATCAAAGCTCAACAGCGCAAAACTGCTTCGGTGGCTCATGAGCGGTCTCCTGTTTTTATGGCGCGGCGCGCCGGTTATTCAGAACCGGCTTCTGAACGTGTTCTTGGTCCAGTGCATCCACTCATCCTAGCCGACCTGTGCACCGCTGATGGCTCAGGTCCCTTCGCCGCAAGCAACCAGAATTAGTTCCGTCAACGTTCAAAATAGCCGACCAACGGTAACCCCGGCAGGCACAAAGCCTGCACTAATCACCTCGACGATCATTTGACGTCAATCTACTGCCATACCGTTTTCCTGATCAGCAGACCCAATTGACACAGCTCAATAGCGTCGGTTCGAGCGCAACTGTGGCCGCAACATTCCCCGCATACAGGATTATTGACATGATCGACCTCGCCACCTGGAATTTAAGCATCCCTGAAGGCAGCCCACCGGCCACCATAGAAACGCCTCGACTGGCGCAAGGCTTCAAGGGCCAGTATTTCAGTTCTGAAGCCGCTACCCTTTCTTTCTGGGCACCTGTAACCGGTTCCAGGACGGCCAACGCTATTTACCCGCGCAGCGAGTTGCGGGAAACCTATAGCGATGGAAGGCTACGCAACTGGCAGTATTCAGCGGCGGATAACATTCTGCGGGCGAATCTGAGCGTCAATCAGGTGCCCAGCTCCGGCAAGATCGTGATTGGTCAGATTCACAACAAGGACAGCAACAGTCCCATGGTGAAGCTGGAATACCAATACAAAACGTCGGCTTCGACGGGAAACATTGTCGCCAAGGTGCGCATGCGCGCCGACGATGAAGAGGGCCAGGTCATTACCATTGCGACGGGTGTGCCGCTCGGCCGCAACTTTTCCTACCAGCTCCACCTCAGCCCGAAGGGCGCGCTGGGCATCAGCGCAGCAGGAAACAACTGGAGAACCACCATCGACCCGAGCTGGAAGACCAAGCCACTGTATTTCAAAGCGGGCGCATATGTGCAGGACAACACCGGCTATCCCACCGAGGGCGGAAAAGTGACGTTCAGGATGCTGGAGGTCCAACACAACAATTAGTCGCTTCTTTAGGTCACTACCGTTGGCACGCCGATCCGAAGGGTGAAAACCTTTAGTGGATTTCCTCGTCGATCGGCTACCAAGTGGCTAGCTGTCAGTGAACTCAACCGCGTGGACGGCAGATGCCCTCGAAGCCTTTCAAAACCATTGCGTGCGCATACAGGGGGATTGCACCGTTTCGCGATGGGCAGCTATCGGCCCAAACCAGCCCCTGATGTATGTTTGTTGTCGCCATTTATTATTGGCACTCATGGAGGATTCTGACTGATGGCACGCGTGGGATTGATACTGACACCCGGTTTTGCGGACTGGGAATACGCTTTCATTGCTGGAACTGCGTCCCCGTTTTACGGGATCGACGTCAGGTTTTTCGCTCCTGCTGCGGGGCAGTTCCGCTCGCAAGGTGGATTGGCAGTAACGGTCGATAGCAGTTTGCAAGAATGTCTGGACTGGAAACCGGACGTTGTTGTCGTCATTGGAGGAATGGTCTGGGAGCGTTCAGACGCACCGGATATTCGGGCCTTTCTTCACGCCAGTCGTTCAAGTGGAGCTGCAATTGCCGGTATTTGTGGGGGAACGCTGGCACTTGCCAGGGCCGGGCTTCTCGACACGGTTCCTCATACTTCAAACAGCGCTGATTTCTTAAAACAGCATGCCGTAGGTTATGAAGGGGGCACGCTTTATCAAAACAGTCCGGTCGCAGTGGTTGCAGACCGCATCATCACTGCTCCAGGCCCTGCACCCGTTAGTTTCACCTGCGCAGTGTTCGAAGGTGCCGGGCTATCTTCGGAAATCATTTCTCAGTTCAGGTCAATGTTGGCAGCGGAACATCGGTGATCGCTTGGTCGTAAAAACAGCCGATCCGATAAAAGGTGACGGATCTATTTAGCGAAAAAATAAATCTGTCACCTATTGAACGCTGAAACTACTCAAGCGGTTTTTTTGAACTGCGACAGTTTCTCGTACCCCGATTCTACAAACTGTCTTCTTTGTAGATAGACGACTGAAGAAACTCTGCTATCAGCGATGTAATTTGCTGTTGAATCTCCCCGCGCGGGCGAGCGTTGTTGCCATCTCGGCAAATGATGCCATCGCCTGGTACTTCTTCTTCAAGCAATGCCTGCGCGCCAGGTTTGCACATCGACAAGAAACTGAAATGGCTTGCATCGCTGATTTCGACGTAGCGGCTTGATGCCGAAGGCAGGCGTTTGACCAGATTGGCAGACTCCAACTCAGCGGGAAGCTCCTCCGACGGTACGCCGGCAGCGATCACCAGCGCGGGTACCGGCAGCGTTGCCAGGCTTTCATCGGTCATGCCCCGTGAAAGGCCCAGGTCCAAGGTAACCACAGCAGTGACGCGTTTATCGCGCCAATCGGCGGTCAATGCGGCCTTTGATTCCGAGGTGGTTGCGGGGTTTATCTTTGCGTAGACGGTGCAACTTGATAACTGCGGGTGGGCTTTGCAGTCATGGGCGAAGCGGTCTGGATCGAACCGGGCGCCGGCGATTTCCAGGGCGGTCCAGCCGCCGAGTGAATGGCCCACCACCGCAATTCGGTCATTGGCGACCAAGCCGAATTTTTCAGGTTGAGTCGTGACCCCATCAATAGCTCTGCGCAAATCAACGGGCCGCTGCCATAACTGCGCCGCTGCTGGAGGGCTACGGTCATGAGTGGTAGTGCCGGGGTGGTTGATTGCGGCGACGATGTAACCCCTATGAGCCAGAGCACTGGCAAGCCAGATCTGGTTGCTCCAGTTACCTCTGTACCCGTGGGAGAGCACCAACAATGGATGCTTGCCAGCAGCAGGCGGCGCGTCACGAACGGCAGAAGCCCCGACGAACACCGCATCATCACCAATCATTTGCGTGGCAGCGGTAGTTGCACTGGGGTACCAGACGACCATTTCTAGCGCACGGTCATTGTGCGAGTCCGCCAGTGTGGAAGCGTGGAAGCCGACAGGGTTCTCGTCAGCGAGTGCGAGAGTCGTCAGCCCGGTCAACAACAGGGCGCCAAAAGCTATTTTCAATGCCGTTTCTTCCTTGATTAGACAAGTGCATGGTATGAGTTCAGCGCCCGTTTATAACGCAAGGTGCTCAAAGTTTGTAGCCAATCTGCCGCAACAGGCTCTTGCGCCACAGGATGTCTTCCTCGCCTTCAATGTCACGGGCACAGAAGCCGTCCACCACGCCCAGAATCGCTCGCCCTTGCTCCGTCTCGACGAGAATCACTTCAGTCGGGTTGGCCGTTGCACAAAAAATACGGCACACCTCTGGAACCATTTTGACGGCGTTCAACACGTTTACGGGATAGAAGCCATCGTCGAGGAAAACGATGAAGCTATGGCCCGCGCCAATGGCTGTCGCATTCTTCTGGGCCAGTTCGATCATGGCGGTATCGGTGCCGGACCAGCGCACCAGGCATTTGCCGGAAGCTTCGCAAAAGGCCACGCCAAAGCGGATTCCCGGCACGGCATTGACCAACGCTTCGTGGATGTCCTCGACGGACTTGATGAAGTGCGTCTGCCCCAGAATGAAGTTCGTCGCTTCCGGTTTATCGATTTTCAACGTGCTGAGTTGCATCTCGAACGCCTCCTTCCACGATGTCGTTAATCTTCAGCCTAGCGTGAGAACGAGCCGGACGTTGATCGCCGCTGCGGTTGATACTTGAAAATACAAAAGACCCCGGTGCTGACACAGTGCAGATACATCAGTGCGCTTTCATGGGCCAGCCCCCACTCATAGAGAGAATTGCCATGTACCGCAAACTGCAGCAGGTCGCGAAGTTCCTCAGCCAGAGCGCCCGTTTGATGGTCGGAGTGCCCGATTACGATAACTACGTTGCGCAAATGGCGCTCAATCATCCCGGCGAGCCGGTCATGAGCTATTCAGCGTTTTTTCGAGAGCGTCAGGAGGCCCGTTTCGGCCGTGGAAAATGCAATACCCGTTGCTGCTAGAACTTCGCATAGTTCAACGCATCGACAATGGCCGAGCCGCCGATGCCGGTCAGCATCAGTACCTGATGACCATCTTGCGACGCGATGTCAGTGGCTGTTAAATCAGACAGACCACTTTTAAGGTCAAAAGAAAGCCGCCACCATGCACACCATCGGACTCATCGTTTACCCCGGTTTTCAGGTGTTGGGCCTGGCCATGTGCGCCACGTTCGAGTTGGCCAACATGGCCACCGACGAGCCGGCGTACGACATTGCCTTGCTGTCCGAGCTCGGCGGCACGGTGCAGACTTCCGCCGGTTTTGGCGTGGAAACCACGGCGTTCGACCAGCGCTCGTTCGACACGCTGCTGGTGATGGGCGACAACCTGATCCGCCCGGTATCCCCGGGCATGGTGGCGTTTTTGCGCAACGCCAGTCGGACCACCCGGCGTCTGGGCTCGATCTGCACCGGCGCGATTGCGCTGGCCGAGGCCGGGTTGCTCGACGGTCGGCGGGCGACCACTCACTGGTGTCACGCGCCGGCGCTGCAGAAGGCGTACCCGCAGGTGAAGGTCGAGGAAGACCGGATCTTCATCAATGACGGCAACATCTGGACGGCGGCGGGCATGAGCGCTTGTGTCGATCTGGCATTGGCCCTGGTTGAAGGCGACCTGGGCGTGGAAGTGGCGCGGCGGGTCGCCCGGCAATTGGTGGTGTATCACCGACGCGCGGGAGGGCAGTCGCAGTTTTCGGTAATGCTCGAACTGGCGCCCAAGACCGATCGCGTCCAGGCCGCGTTGGCCTATGCCAAGCAGAACCTGAAGGCTGCACTGTCGGTCGAGGAACTGGCCAGTGCCGCCCACCTCAGCCCCCGGCAATTCAGCCGTGTGTTCCATGCCGAAACCGGGCAATCACCGGCCAAGGCCATCGAAAACCTGCGGGTAGAAGCGGCGCGTCTGATGATGGAAACCGGTCGGCACCCCATCGACGTGGTGGCGACCGATACCGGTTTTGGCGATCGAGAGCGGATGCGTCGGGCGTTTATCCGCGCATTTGGCCAGCCACCACAGGTCATCCAGCGCGCCAATCGCGGTTGATGCCAGTCAGTCAAACGTGACACTGAACCTGTGGCGAGGGAGCTTGCTCCCGCTGGGTCGCGAAGCGGCCCCCTTACCCCAAAAAAGAAGGGGACTGCTGCGCAAGTCCAGCGGGAGCAAGCTCCCTCGCCACAGGTTACTCATCGATTACCGCGGGTGATGCTTGGGATGTCCTAAAAGGTGGTGTATTCGACATTTCGGCCCAAATATTATTGGCGTAATTTTGATCTCGTTGAAGTCCATTCCCTCAATGAGATCACCGCCATGACCCTCGTAAAAGCCGCCGCCGTCCAAATCAGCCCCGTTCTTTACAGCCGTGAAGGCACCGTCGACAAAGTGGTGCAGAAGATTCTCGAACTCGGCGAGCAGGGCGTGCAGTTCGCCGTGTTCCCGGAAACCATCGTGCCTTACTACCCGTACTTTTCGTTCGTTCAGTCGCCTTTCGAAATGGCGGCTGAACACCTCAAACTGCTGGATCAGGCCGTCACTGTTCCTTCGGCTGCCACCGAGGCCATCGGCGCCGCCGCCAGACAGGCGGGCATGGTGGTTTCAATCGGTGTCAATGAACGTGACGGCGGCACGTTGTACAACGCGCAGTTGTTGTTCGACGCCGACGGCAGCCTGATTCAGCATCGGCGCAAGATTTCCCCGACCTATCACGAACGCATGATCTGGGGCATGGGCGACGGCTCAGGCCTGCGCGCCACCGACAGCGCGGTAGGGCGCATCGGCCAGTTGGCGTGTTGGGAACATTACAACCCGCTGGCTCGTTATGCCTTGATGGTTGACGGCGAACAGATCCATGCGGCGATGTATCCAGGATCGTTTGCGGGGCCTTTGTTCGCTTCACAAATGGAAGTCAGCGTTCGCCAGCATGCGTTGGAGGCGGCATGTTTCGTGGTCAACTCCACCGCTTGGCTGAACCCTGAACAACAGGCACAAATCATGGCCGACACCGGTTGCCCCATCGGCCCGATTTCCGGTGGTTGCTTTACCGCGATCATCAGCCCGGACGGCGTGGTGCTGGGCTCGCTGACCGAAGGCGAAGGCGAGGTGATCGCCGACCTCGACATGGGCCTGATCGACAGGCGCAAACGCATGATGGATTCGCGCGGTCACTACAGCCGCCCGGAACTGCTGAGCCTGCTGATCGACCGTACACCGACGAGTCATGTGCATGAACGCAGTGCACATCCGAAGTTGATAGTGAGCGAGGTGGTAGAAGAAACCTGTCGTTAAGCGGCTGAGACCGTATCGACCCCATCGCGGGCAAGCCACGCTCCCACAGGGGAAATGCATTCCAATGTGGGAGCGTGCGATGCGATGATCCGACTTGCCCGCGATGGGGCCATTACAGGCGCTAAAAAACTCCGGCCTTACAGTTCCTGACCCAAAAAGATCAACGTATTGCCATGGGCCTCTGCCGCTGCGCGTTGGTTGTAGCTGTCGCGATGCGAGCAGTTGAAGCCATGTTCGGCCTCTGGGTACACGACAATTTCGACGTTATCGTTGTTCTCGAAACGTTCGGCGATCTTTTCCACGGCTTCCAGTGGGATATGGCTGTCCTGTTCGCCGAAGTGCATCAGCAGCGGCACTTCGATTTCATCGGCGCGGTCCAGCTGATTCTGGATTCCGCCGCCGTAATAGGCGATGGCCACGTCCACCAGCCCATTGGCGGCGGTGTGGTACGAGAGCAAACCGCCGAAGCAGTAACCAATCGAGGCGATCCCACCGTCCAGCCCCGGTTGGGCTTTCAAGGCGTCGATGGCCAGTTCGATGTCGGTCTGTGCCTTGCCGACGTCGGTGGCGTTCATCAACTCGACGGCGCGTTTCCAGCCGGCCTCGTCGTAACCCAGTTCGATACGGTGGCCGTTGCGCCAGAACAGGTCCGGTGCAATCACCAGGTAACCGTCGGCAGCGTATTGTTCAGCGACCGAGCGGATGTGTTCATTCACGCCAAAGATTTCCTGGATCAGCACGATCCCCGGGCCTTTGCGGGTATGCGGAATGGCCAGGTAAGCGCCGAATTTGCCGTCAGCGCTGTCGATCTCGATCCATTGGGTGGTCACGCTCATGGTGGCTCCTGTCTTCGCAAGTGAGTGGGGTGAAGGTTACTGGGCTGCGTAGTCTTGAGGCTTGGCAGCGCCTGCATACGTTTCCATCATTCGGCGAAGCCGTCCACTGCCAATACCGGTGGCGCTTCAACGCTTGTCGCGACGCCAGAAGACTCGAGCCAGCAGCGCATCGAGGCTGAGCTTGCCGGCACCCGAGAGCAACAGCGGCATAAAGGCCGCGAGATAGATCAGCGGCAGTTTGAAGTTGCCGTGACCTTTGTTGCTGATGGCATAACCCTGAGCAAGCTCACTCAATGTAGACCAATCGGCTGGCCAGTGAACGGCGGCGGTCGCGACGACCGTGACCACGATCAAAATCAACGCCGAGATCCGGGTTCCCAGGCCGACCAGTATGGCCAGGGCACAGATCAGTTCAGCCCACATCGACAGTTCCCAGTTCAGCGTGGCTGGCACGCGGTTGAAGGGGAACGGGAAGTTGTCCTGAATATCGGCGAACCAGTTTTCGCCATTGAATTTTTCCAGGCCTGATTCGAAGAACTCCCAGGCGAGGAATACCCGCAGGGTCAGTGGCGCGATCCAGCTACCGACGCAGTCGAGCTTCAGATGCAAGCCTTTTACGGCCGACGAGAGTGAGGTGGTCATGGAGATCTCCGTTCAGTCAGGGAGGAGGGGCACCGCGGTGCCCCACGCAAAAGGTTACTTGCTGGCGCCGCACTTGCCTTCGCCGCATTTGCCTTCGCCACATTTACCTTCCGCCGGTTTTTCTGCCGAGTCGGCCTGGGCCTGGCTATAGCCGTGGGTCAGTTGTTTCATGCTGAACGCCTCGGACTCAGAGGCTGAAGCCGCGTTGGACAGGGCCAGGCCACCAGCGATGATCAGGCCGAGGGTCAAGGAAGAAGTCGAGAGTTTGAACATGGTGATACTCCGTAGCATTGAGTGAGTTGAACGCTTTGATTGGCGCGGCCAATCGACGGGCACAGTTCATCAAGCAGGTGTATCTGCGATGTGTCTTTGGCGAGGGGTTTTAGGGGCGGGGTGTGTCGGCAGGGGCGCTGTACACACTGTGATACGTAACCCTGAAATTTCTCGGCCAACCCGAAATCCTGTAGCAGCTGTCGAGCCTGCGCTCAGCTCTGTAGCAGCTGTCGAGCCCTAGCGAGGCTGCGTTCGGCTGCGAAGCAGCCGTAAACCCAGTGCACGCGATTAACCTGGACTACCGAGCCGCTGGATTTCACGACTGCTTCGCAGCCGAACGCAGCCTCGCTAGGGCTCGACAGCTGCTACAGGGGTAGTGTTTCAGTCGTGCAGATATCGCATGCTCCTGCAGGAAACTGTGATCCAGCACTGACCAGTGGCGTCTAGCGTCTGTGTCCCCGCGATCCCATGGGGCGAGACTTCGGAACCCTGCATGCAAGCGCTGTTGAACGAGATCCTTGACGCAGTTCGTCCCCTGATCGGCCAGGGCAAGGTGGCTGACTATATTCCCGCCCTCGGTACAGTGCCGGCCGATCAGTTGGGCATCGCGGTGTACGGCAATGACGGCGAACTGTATTGCGCCGGCGACGCCCATACGCTGTTCTCGGTGCAGAGTATTTCCAAGGTGTTCAGCCTGGTGCAGGCCATCGAACACTCCGGCGAAACCATTTGGACGCGCCTGGGTCACGAGCCTTCCGGCCAACCGTTCAATTCGCTGGTGCAACTGGAATTCGAACGCGGGCGACCGCGCAATCCCTTCATCAACGCCGGTGCGCTGGTGATCTGCGACATCAACCAGTCACGCTTTGCCGCGCCGGCGCTGTCGATGCGCGACTTTGTCCGTCGGCTGTCCGGCAACCCGCAAGTCATGGTAGATGGCAAGGTCGCCGAGTCGGAATACCAGCATCGCGCGCGCAATGCTGCGATGGCCTACCTGATGCAATCGTTCGGCAATTTTCACAACGATGTCGAAGCGGTGCTGCGCAGTTATTTCAGCCATTGCGCACTACGCATGAGCTGCGTGGATCTGGCGCGGGCGTTCTGTTTCCTGGCCAACGATGGTTTCTGCAAGCACAGCGGCGAACAGATCCTCACCGCGCGCCAGATCCAGCAAGTCAACTCGATCATGGCCACCAGCGGCCTCTACGATGAAGCCGGCAACTTTGCCTATCGCGTCGGTTTACCGGGCAAGAGCGGCGTGGGCGGGGGAATTGTCGCGGTGGTGCCGGGGCAATTTACCGTGTGCGTCTGGTCGCCGGAGTTGAACACCGCCGGCAACTCCCTCGCGGGCATGGCCGCGCTGGAGCTGCTGAGTCAGCGGATTGGCTGGTCGGTTTTCTAGGCACGGTACTGCCGCTCGACGGCCATCCTGGAAAACCGGAAATGCTTTTAGCGAGGAAACGGGCCGCCGGGTTTTCGATCAGTGGCCAGGCGTGCGGTTAATGACGCTCCAGGGATTTTCCTATACATTTTCCGACCGCCCCCTGCATGGTGAAACCGCTTCATGTCTCTTGCGCTCGAACGTCTAGTCGCTGGCACAGCTATCCCTTTCGCCGGGAATCGTGTCTCTGTGGTCAGCCCCGAATTGGCCGCGCGTTTTCAGCCCGGGGACCATTTGCTGGTGGAGCAGGTCAGCGGCGAATTGTTACTGATTCCGGTAGTCGACCAGCAAGCGGCGGCCATTGCAATCGAGCGGGCGGAAGCGGCTTTCAGCGCAATATCCGCGGTTTCCGATCAAGCCATCAGCGAGTTCTTCGATCGCTTCGCCCAACGCCTGGAAGACCCTGCCTGCTGGGCTTTGATCGAAGCCGCCAACCTGGCCGATATCGAACGAGCCAAGGCCCGCGGGCGCTCCACCACGCGCCTTCTGGCGGATGAACGCATGCGCCGCGACATGATCGCCGGCCTCAGGGCCTGGCGCGATGCGTCGGCTACGCGCGGCAAGGTGGTCAGTTGCGTCGAGCATGACGGCTGGAAAGTCGAGCAAGTGGTTTCTCCGCTGGGCATCGTCGCGTTCGTCTTCGAAGGCCGGCCGAATGTTTTCGCCGACGCCGCCGGTGTGTTGCGCACGGGTAACACAGCGGTGTTGCGAATCGGCAGCGATGCGTTGGGCACGGCGCAAGCCATCGTCACCCACGCGTTGAATCCGGCACTGAGCGACGCAGGGTTGCCTGCCGGCGCGGTGTCGCTGGTAGAAAGCGTCAATCACGCGGCCGGTTGGGCAATGTTCGCCGACCGACGCCTGTCACTGGCGGTGGCCCGTGGTTCGGGGCGCGCCGTCAGCCAGTTGGGCAGCATCGCCCAACAGGCTGGCACCGCCGTCAGCCTGCACGGCACCGGTGGCGCCTGGCTGATCGCCGACAAGGATGCCGATGCCCAGCGCTTTGCCGCGGTAGTGCGCAACTCGCTGGATCGCAAAGTCTGCAACACAATGAATGTCTGCCTGATTCACCGTGACCGTGTCGCAGAATTGTTGCCGCTGTTCCTCGACGCGCTGCAACAGGCCGGCACCGCACGCGGGCAGGGCTGCAAATTGCACATTGTCGAAGGCAGCGAGCAATACCTGCCGACTGATTGGCAGACCGCCAGTGTTGAGGTGTACCGCGCCGAAGGCTATCAGACCGAAGCGTTGGCCGAACCGTTGCCCGAGGACCAGTTGGGCCGCGAGTGGGAATGGGAAGAAACCCCGGAAGTCAGCTTGAAGATTGTCGATGACCTGGATAACGCCATCGCCTTGTTCAATTGTTATAGCCCGCAGTTCACCGTCTCGCTGATCAGTGAAGACGCCGCCGCTCAGGAACGCTTCTACAACGCGGTCAACGCACCTTTTGTCGGCAACGGGATTACCCGCTGGGTCGACGGACAGTACGCGCTGAACAAGCCGGAACTGGGGCTTTCGAACTGGGAGAGCGGTCGCCTGTTTGCTCGTAGCGCGATTCTCTCGGGAGATGGGGTGTTCACGATCCGCAGTCGCATGACTCAGATGGATCTGTCGGTCAAACGCTGATCCGGCACCACGATCCCAGTCAACGGCCGCACTATACTTAATGTGCGCCCGTATGGGCGTGGCGAGCACTCGAAACGAATCAGATGTCCATAACGCTCGCCCGAGCGTCAAGGTTGCACCGCCAAGGGACGGGCAGTGCACCAGATGACGGAGAGAGGGTTACACCATGAAACTTCATTCCTTCCAACAATACTCTCATGATCTGGAAAGGGGCGTTCACGACACGTGGATTACCGCCAGGGTGAAGTCAGCCCTGGCAATGGCCGAACCCAGCTTTGGCCTGCAAATCCATGTGAAAACCCATGGGGGGACGGTGGCATTGAGCGGTCGCGTCAACACCCATAAACAGTGTGAGCGGGCGGTTGCTTTGGCCCGTTCGGTTCCGGGGGTTGTCGAAGTGGATGCCAGAGACTTGCTGACTCACGTGTTCACGCCAGGCAGTACTCAACAACCACCCAACGCGGAAGAGGCCCCTGAGAGTCGGCCACAATCGTCAACAAGGATCGACGATAAATAACCCGGTCGATGGTGTCAGTGCAACGCTCCCGTGAGCCGGGAGCGTTGCGTCGATCGCCTGTCTGCCAATCGACACTTCAGGCTGCTGCTTCTATGGATCGGGCTTGAAGGGCGCAGGTGTCCGGATACTCGGCGAGCGCCACAAAACGGTGGCTGTCGGCATCCAGTGCCTCGATGGAACCGGTCTCGATGTCGTAGACCCAACCATGCAAATTCAACAGGCCTTTCTCCTGAGCCAGGCGCACGCTCGGATGCGTCTGGATATTGGCCAGTTGCGCGATGACATTCTCCCGAACCATTGAACTCACCTTCGCCGCTTCATTGGCGTGCGGACGCGATTCGTTGATGACTTTCGCTGACTCGGCGTGTTGCAACCAGCCGCTGACGGCGGGCAAGTGGTCCATGCATGTGCACTTGGCGACGGCGGTCATGGCGCCACAGTCCGAGTGCCCGCAGATCACAATATCGGTGACTCCAAGCACCGCGACCGCATATTCGACCGTAGCCGACACACCGCCGGGGTGAGGGCTGTAGGAGGGCACGATGTTGCCGGCATTGCGGATCACAAACAGTTCACCGGGTTCTTGTTGGGTCAGCAGTTCTGGCACGACACGGCTGTCGGAGCAGGTGATGAACAGCGTGCCCGGATGCTGGGTGGTGGCCAGGTGCTTGAACAGGTCGGTGCGTTGTGGAAAGGCGTCTTTCTGGAACTTCAAAAAACCTTCGATGAGCGCTTTCATGGCGATGTCCTCTACGTGAATCAAATGATTGTTTTGTAGCAGCTGCCGAGCTTGCGAGGCTGCGTTCGAGGACGTAGTCCTCGCCAGATCCAGGCGACTGCTGCGCAGCCGAACGCAGCCTCGCAGGCTCGGCAGCTGCTACAGGGAATCGTGTGTCACAGGTGGAAACTCGACTCGCCTGTCATCCGTTTAGAACGGACGCAGTGGCAGGAACTTGCCGTCGAGGGTGATCACCGCGCGGGAGCCGCCTTCCGGGTCTTCGACTTTTTTCATGTCGAGCTTGAAGTTGATTGCACTGATGATGCCGTCGCCGAATTGCTCATGAACCAGGGCTTTGAGGGTGGTGCCGTAAATCTGGATCATTTCGTAGAAGCGGTAGATGGTCGGGTCGGTCGGGACACCCGAGAGGCTGCCGCGCAACGGGATGATCTGCAGGCGGGCAACGGTGTCGGCGTCCAGGTCCAGCTTCTCGCCAATCACTTTGGCGGCGCTTTCCGGCAGCGGGTGCTGACCGAGCAGGGCGGCAGTGACGTAGGCCAGCCCGAGGCCGGTGCCGTCAGTCAGGTCCTGCCATGACAGGTTTTTGCGCGCTTTTGCATCGAGGATCGACGTGGTCAGGGCCAGGCTTGGGTCGCTGTAGGCGTGGGACTGTTGCATGGTGATTCTCCTGTCGGGAGTGAGGTTGCTTGGGTGTGGAGCCATCTTCTGCCGATCGATCCATAGCGTCCAAGACCGATATACAATGCAGCGCATAAGCACAGCCTATAGATGGTGGTTTCCTCATGCTGCTCCGACATTTGCGCTATTTACTGGCGGTCGCCGACCACGGCGGTTTCACCCGCGCCGCCGAGGCACTTCACGTTTCGCAGCCGACCCTGTCCCAACAGATCCGGCAACTGGAAGAAACCCTGGGCGTCAGCCTGTTCGATCGAACCTCGCGCACGGTGAAACCCACCGATGCGGGAGAGGCCTACATCGAATGTGCTCGTCGGGTGCTGGTGGAACTGGAGGCAGGCAAACGTGCGCTGCATGACGTAAAGGACTTGTCCCGAGGCACCCTGCGACTGGCCATGACCCCAACGTTCATGGCTTACCTGGTGGGGCCGCTGGTGCGCGATTACCTGGCGCGGTATCCGAACATCCATCTACAGATTTACGAGCTGTCGATGGATGACATCGAGGCGGGGCTGGTGGATGACTCTCTGGACATCGCCATCGCGTTTACCCAGGTCAGAAATGCCGACATCGAGTCGATCCCGGCGTTTACCGAGACGTTGGGCGTCATGGTGGGGCGTGATCACCCGTTATACGAAAGCCAGGTCGCGTTGTCCGTGCAAGAGATCGCGCAACTGGAGTTTGCGCTGCTGACCCCCGACTTCGTTACCCGCACCCGCATTGATGAGTACTTTGCCCAGGAGCAAATCACGCCGAAGGTGGTGATCGAGGTCAACTCGGTGAGCACCTTGCTGGAAGTCATTCGGCACACGGCCATCGCCACCATTCTTCCGGAGCCCATTGCCACCGAGGACCGGGCGTTGCGCAAAATCCCGTTGTTGGGCGAGTCGCCCAAACGAGGGGCCGCGCTGCTTCGACGCAAAAACAACTATCACAGCGCAGCGTCGGTGGCTTTTATGGAGCTGGTATTGGGTGCGGCTGCCGGTGAGTCGACGACGTCAGTCTTCTATTAATTCACACACACCATTGGGCGCCTTGCCCGTGGAGGACACCGTGACCGAGTCGTCATCGGAGAGAGTGATCGAGATGATGACGCCCGAACCCCTGGCTTCGAAACGGCGATCGTCAATGGCTTTGGTCTCGGCTTCCTTGCTATTGATCAACACCGGTCCGTCCTGATCCGCATGAACAATGATGTTGCCGGGGCAGTCAGCATCGAACAACGGCACGCCGGTGACGGTGTTTGCATGGGCAGCACTAGCCATTACGAGTAACAGCAAGCCTGTCAGTTGTATGTTCATCACAAACCTCCAATGATCCAGTGCACACGGTTAACGATAGCGGTGTTTGGTGCGCATGAGGCAAACAAAAAGGCCCCGCTCGATGTAACGAGCGAGGCCTTTTTATGGATGGGGTGTGCAGGTGTCAGTAGAACCGGTCAATCACCCGAACTTCGTTCTGGTTCTGCATCGAGGCCCACGCCTGTTTCAGCGTTTGCAGAACGTTACCGATGAAGTCCTTGTCAGCCGCGGCTTTCTTGCCGACATAGCCTTGGCCGCGACGGTACATCTTCAGTCGGGCGAGCAGGTTCTGGTTGTTCTTGTCGAACTCCGCTTCGTGAGCGTGAGGCGACAGGCAGTCGATATGCACCTGGCCCGACTTGCTGATCCACAGAATATGGCTGTCATGGCTGTCTTTTTGCGCAGCGAACAGATGAGCCAGTTCATCGATAGTGGGTTGATTGTTCAGATTCATAGTAAGCCCCTTGACCATTTGGTGATCTTTCAAAGTTGATTCGCTAATACAGGTAGCCCATCGGTTAGTTGATCCCTGGCACCGAAACCAGGACGTCAGCAGTCAGCCGCCAAATTGACGGGGTCCCGCGTCTGTTGCATGTAGTCGTGTTGAATAACTGCTACGCAATAGCGTCACAACGAGGAGAAGCAGCGAAAACCTTCAGGCCACTGCCAACCTTTTCAGGGGTCGGTCACAAGCTTCATGAGGATTGATCGCCAGCGCTTCTCGTCCTTGTACTGGACGTTCAGGCCAGGTCAGCTTCTTCAATCTGCCTTGTGGGCAGCGTGTATCCGGGAAAAACAGCTCGGCGGTCAGACGAGCTTGCTCAAACGTGTTGCCTGTACTCCCGATCGGGGAGACGTCTGCATCATGCAAGGGCAAATCGGAGGCGTCAACGGTTTTGTAGTGATTATTTTTGGTCACTACATATTGTCGGACAAAGTTGTTTGGAATTAAAAAGCGCTAGGGGAACGCGCCAGTCAGGACGATGGCAGCGATGTCTGGAATCGGTAAACGGTGCAGGGATAACCGTCTACCGGCTGCTGATGCAGGGTGAACTCGCCATGGGTGAGATCAGGCAGGACCCGAGCCCAGAACCGCTGCGCAGGTTGATTCACGTCGAGGTGGAAAATTTGCCATTGACCGGGGAACCGGCTCAAGAGGGCGGAAACGACAAACTTCGCGACGCCTTGGCCACGAAAGCGTCGACTGACAAAGAAGTAGCCGATGTTGTACTCGGCGCCGGGAACTTGGGTTTCATCATCCACCGTCACGAAACCGGCCAATTCTCCATTAACCTTGATCAAAAACGGCCGGGTGGCGGGGTTGCGCCAGTAGCCCGGTTTGGGCTGAGCGTTGAAGAAGCCATGCTCACCGAGCTTCAGCGGCAGCCACTCGCTGAAGTCATACAGGTAGAACTGCATCAGGTTTTCAATCGTTTCCAGTTCGTCGCGCTGTGCGGCGTGCAGTTCAATCAAGGGCTGGCTGCTGATTGTCGCCATGATCGTACCTCGCAGAAAGCAGGGTTGTTGCCTGGTGCGTAACTTGGGGAGTATCTCAGCTGACTCTGAAGAACATAGTCCATTCAGTCTCGCTCGAAATCCCCTCAGGTCTTGCTCGCCGGTTTTGCCGCGCGTTTGGTACCCGTCGAGGGCTTGCGTTTGGCGGGCTTGCGTTTGTTTTTCCACGGTGTTGCACCGCGCCCGGCGGGGCTTGCCGGTCCGCTGATGGTCAGGCTCAGCCCGGCGCAACGGGCCACCTGTTTGCTCATCCACGCGGCCTGTTTGGTGACGAATTCTTCCAGGCTCATCTCGCCGCTCTGCACCATGTCCAGCGCTTGCTCCCAAATGGCTGTGGTGCCCGGGTCGGCGATGGCTCGCGGCACGGCATCGATCAGGCTGAACGCGGCCGGGGTGGCGGCCAGGGCCTTGCCGTTCTTGATCAGATAACCCCGGTCGAGCAGGCCCTGGATGATCGAAGCGCGGGTCGCTTCAGTGCCGATGCCAGTGGTGTCCTTGAGTTTCTGTTTGAGCAGCGGATCTTCCACCAGTTTGGCGACGTTCTTCATCGCCTTGATCAGGTCGCCTTCGGTGAACGGTTTGGGTGGTTGCGTCCAGAGGTCCTTGAGCTTGACGTCGGCCACTGCGCAGTCACGTCCTTCAGCCAATGCCGGCAATGTTTGCGGCGCCGGTGCTTCCCGGCCCTTGGCCGGGGCAAGGGCCTCGGGCAGGGCGCGTTTCCAGCCGGGCTCGACGATCTGCTTGCCGACGGCACGAAAGGCTTCACCGGCGCAGTCGAAGTCGGCCTGGGTCCGGTCGTATTCATGGTTGGGCAGAAACTGCGCCAGGTAACGCGCGCGGATCAGGGTGTAGACCGCCCGCTGCTTGCCCGCCAGCCGCTCGAGGTTTTTCGCCGCAGCGGTGGGGATGATGCCGTGGTGAGCGCTGACCTTGGCGTCGTTCCAGGCCCTTGAGCGACGCTGGGGCTCGAGGAAATCGTTCAAGGCGTTCAGCGCCGGATCAGCCTGCCTCAGCGCAGCAAGTATGCCCGGAGCTTCGCTGTGCTGACTCACGGGCAGATAACCGCAGTCGCTGCGTGGATAGGTGATGACCTTGTGGGTTTCGTACAGCGCCTGGGCGATGTCGAGGGTTTCCTGGGCGCCGAGCCCGAGCTTCTTCGAGCAGACTTCCTGCAAGGTGCCCAGATCGAAGGGCAGGGGGGCCACTTCGCGCATTCGCTCGGTACGCAGTTTGATCACCCGGGCACTCGCCGCAGTGCCGATTGCCGCCGCTGCTTGCTGCGCCAACGCCTGATTCAGGCAGCGATCCTGATCGTCGCAAACCTCTGAGGCTGCACGCCACTGGGCGGTGAACGTAGTGCCGTCGTGCAGCAGTTGCACATCGATGGCCCAATAGGCGACTGGCACGAAATCGGCGATGCTGCGATCGCGATCCACCACCAGGCGCAGGGTCGGCGTTTGCACCCGACCGACCGGCAATACGCCCTGATAACCGGACTGACGCCCCAACAGCGTGAACAGCCGACTCATGTTCATCCCGATCAGCCAGTCGGCCCGCGAGCGCCCGAGTGCCGAATGGTAAAGGCTAAAGGTCTCTGCCCCCGGCTTCAGTGCCGCCAATGCCTTGCGGATCGATGCATCGTCCAGCGCCGACAGCCATAGCCGCTGGATCGGCCCGCGATAACGGCAATGCTCCACCAGTTCCCGGGCGATCATCTCGCCCTCACGGTCGGCGTCGGTGGCGATCACCAGTTCGCTGGCCTCTCCGAGCAGCCGCTTGACCGCTTTGTATTGGCTGGCCGTACGCGGCTTGACGGTCATTTTCCACTTCTCTGGAATGATCGGCAGGTCCGCCAGCACCCATCGCTTGTAACGCGCGTCATAGGCGTCGGGCGGCGCGGTTTCCAGCAGATGGCCGATGCACCAGGTTACCGTGACGTCCGTTCCCAGCCAGCAGCCGTCGCCACGACGCCTAGCGCCGAGGACGGCCGCAATGTCTTTGGCCTGGGAAGGTTTTTCACAGAGGTACAGCCGCATAACCACCATCGCTCATCAACTGTCGAGAGGTGCACAGGATGGCGGCTGAAGAGCGATGGGGCAATCTTTATCTGTATGGATGTACAGTTGGTGCGTTGCGATTCATTGCACAGACTTCTCAGCCCACTGATCGCTATCGGCGAGGAGGCTCTCTCCCGTTCGGCTGCGAAGCCGTCATGAGTGCAAAACATGAGGTATACCTAATAAATCGCGCATCGCTCGCACCTGCAGGTCCATCACCGTCATGAGGAACGTATTTCATGAAAAGCACCGGTCCTAGTCCTGTCATCACCATTGCAGAGCAGCCGGGCTGCCTGCTTGTGAAGTTTCACGGCATCCAGGTGGCCGCGTCCGCACGAGCGCTGGTGTTGCTCGAGGCCAACTACCCTCCGGTGTATTACGTACCGCGTGAAGACATCGATGAAAAGTACTTTGCCCGCACCGATCACACGAGTTATTGCCCCTATAAGGGCGATGCCAGCTATTTCAGTCTGCAAATCCCGGGACATGAGGGCGCTAACGCGGTGTGGAGCTATGAAGACCCCAAAGTGTCGGTCGAGCAGATTCGCGGCTATATGGCCTTCTATCCCGATCAAGTCACGTTTGAGGTGCTCAAGGACATCGAGTGAGAGGGTGGTTTTTGCCTAAGGTGGCTATTGCCAATCACCGCCTGCACGGATGACAATGCGAGTCATTATCACTCGCGAATTATTCTATTGTCATGACCGTCAACGATTTGTCCCTGCGCAGCGCTGTCAATGATCTGTATTGCGACCATCACGGTTGGCTCAACGGCTGGCTGCGCAAACGGCTGGGCAATGCCTTCGATGCGGCGGACCTGGCGCAGGACACCTTCGTCCGGGTCATCAAGGCGCGCAACGCGCTGGAGATTCGCGAGCCGCGACCTTACCTGTCAATGATCGCCAAGGGCTTGCTGATCGATCTGTTCCGTCGGCGCTCGCTGGAGCAGTCCTATCTGGAAGCCTTGGCCGCCATGCCCGAATGGCAACAGCCCTCGTTGGAGGAACAGGCGATCCTGCTGCAGGCCCTGATGGAAATCGACCGTTTGCTGCAAGGGCTGGGGCCGAAGGTCAAGCAAACGTTCATCCTGTCTCAGTTCGATGGCCTGACCTATCCGCAAATTGCCGAGCGCCTGAGTGTCAGCGTGCGCACGGTCAACAATCACATGGCCAAGGCCATGGAACATTGCTGCCTGATGCAGATCCGGTTGCAGCTCGCATGAGCCTGTCGCCCGTCGAGTTAAAGGCAATCAGCATCGCCGCCCGGTGGTACGCCCGGCTGCAGTCCGGCGTCGCGACCGATTCGGATCGTGCGGCGTGGAATGACTGGCTGGTTGCTGATCCTGCACATCGCCAGGCCTGGCAGCGCATGGCCGCTGTCGGCGAGCAGATGAGCAGCGTGCCGGGCACCCTGGCTTCGCCGGCCTTGCGGGGGGCCGAGCGATCCCGCCGTCAGGTATTGCGCAGTGTGTTGGTATTGGCGTCGGCCGGTTCGCTGGGCTGGTCCGGATGGCGCAGTGAAACAACCCAAGACCTGCTTGCCGATTTCCGCACCGCCGTGGGTGAGCGCCGGGAGTTTCGTCTGGCGGATGGCAGTTCGTTGCTGCTGAACACCGACACCGTGGTCAACCTGCGTTTCGACACTCATCAACGCGTGCTGGAACTGTTGCGGGGCGAGATTCTCGTCACCACCGCTGTCGATCCTTCGCAGCGGCCGTTCAAGGTGGTCACCCGCCATGGCGAGGTGCTGGCGCTGGGGACGCGTTTTATCGTTCGGTCCCAAAGTGAGAGTGGCGAGGTGGCGGTGCTTGAGAAAGCGGTGGAAGTCACCTCTGGCGGTGGATCGACCGTGCGCCTCGAAGCTGGCCAGGCTATCGGCTTCAATGCCATCTCGCTGGGGACGGTACGGCGCAACGATGCTTCGGCAGGCGCGTGGCAGCGAGGCAGTATCATCGCCATCGATCGTCCCTTGGACGAGTTGTTGGCCGACCTTTCGCGCTATCGCACCGGGGTGCTGCGTTGTGATCCGCGCATTGCCAATTTAAGGGTGTCTGGCGCGTTTCCCATCGATGACACCGACCTGGCGCTGGCCGCGCTGGAGAGCGGTTTCTCCCTTCGCGTCAGCCGATACAGCCGTTACTGGGTCACTGTTTCGGGTAGCGATTTGCAGTAGCGCACGCAGCGCACAAAAAGTTTTGTTGCCTTTGCACTTTTCATACACATCGTTCGGCTCATCCCTCAGTGAGTTTTTATTGATTGGTTTTGGGGGAGGGTAAGCATGTCTCGGGTGTACACGCCAGGTCGTCTGGCGATTGCAGTGAAGGTCGGATTAGTCGTGGCAACGTCGATGTGCGTATGGCCAGTTGCAGCGACCGCAGCCCCGGCGCAACAACAAAATTCGGTGCAGTCCTTCGACATTGCGCCTGGCAGCCTGACCGAAGTCCTCAGCCATTTCGCCAGTGCTGCGGGTGCCGCCATTTCCTTTGATGCGCGACAAACCGAAGGGTTGAAATCTCCCGGGCTCAAAGGTGTGTTCGGGGTCAGTGAAGGCTTCGCGCGCATTCTTGGCGGCAGCGGCCTGCAAGCCAATCCCCAGGCCAATGGCACTTACGTACTGCGGCCAGTTCCCGCTGCCGGTTCGGCGCTGGAGTTGGGTGCTACCAACATCAATGGGCAGATGCTGGGCGCGACTACCGAGAACAGCGGTTCATACACGACGGGAGCGGTGACTATCGGCAAGGGTGAGCACTCCCTGAAAGAGACACCGCAATCGATCACGGTGATGACCCGCAAGATGCTCGATGACCAGAACCTCAACACCATCGATCAGGTCATGGAAAAGACCCCGGGCATTACCGTCTACGACTCGACCATGGGCGGCAAATATTTCTATTCCCGTGGGTTCCGGATGTCGGGCCAGTACCAGTACGACGGTGTGCCGCTGGACATGGGCAATCTCTATGTCCAGGCCGACAGTTTCAGCGGTGACATGGCGTATTACGATCGGGTCGAAATCCTGCGGGGTGCCGCGGGGATGATGAAAGGCTCGGGTGGCACCGCTGGCGGGGTGAACTTCGTTCGCAAGCGCGGTCAGGCCGATCCACATACCGACATCACGCTGTCCGGCGGCAGTTGGGACAACTATCGCGGACAGGTCGACACCGGTGGCCCGCTGAATGAGTCCGGCACCATTCGCGGACGCGCCGTCGTCGCCGAGCAGAGCCGACACTATTTCGTTGACGACGCCAGTCGCAAGGACCAGGTGTACTACGGCGCGCTCGACGTCGATCTGAATCCCGATACGACCCTCGGCCTGGGTGTTGCCTATGAAGACATTGACGCCAGTCCTTGCTGGGGCGGCCTGCCTCGTTACAAGGACGGCAGTGATCTGAAACTCAGTCGCTCGACTTGCCTCGACCCTTCCTGGAACACCTGGCGCAGCCAGCGAACCACCGTCTTCAGCGACCTGAAACATCAGATCAATGAAGACTGGGCGTTGAAGGTCGCCAGCGTTTATACAAAGAACACTCAGGACATCAAATACGCGTTCGCCTCCGGATCGGTGACGCCCGGCGTGGACACCACCGGCGTCCTCGGTAGCATGTACGACTACGATCAGGTCGATTACGGACTTGACGCGTACGTGGATGGCAAGTTCGGCGCGTTCGGTCAGCAACATGAATTGGTGGTGGGGTTCAACGCCAGCCGTTCGAAAAAAGACGACTTCTACTCGGTGGCGTTTCTGCCGCAGCGACAGAATGTGTTCAATCCCGACAAACATATTCCGGAGCCGGACGACAGTTACTTCATCGACAACTCGTCACGCGGTGGGCCGGTCAATTCAGTCATCCGGCAGAAGGGGGTTTACTCTACGTTGCGCCTGAAGCTGGCGGATCCTCTGACCCTGGTGGCTGGCAGTCGGGTGAGTTGGTACAGCTCAGACACCGATTCGGTGTTCATTAATTCCGGCACCTCGGAACACTCCAGCACTACGGAGACGGGCCAGGTCACGCCGTTTGCCGGCCTGCTGCTGGACCTGAACGAAAACCTGACGGCCTATGCCAGCTACTCGGATATTTTTACCCCGCAAGGCAATTTCCGATCGGAAGACGGGTCCGCTCTCAAACCGCTCGTAGGCCAGAGCTATGAGTTGGGCATCAAGGGCGCCTGGTTCGACGGTCGCCTGAACAGCTCTTTCAACCTGTTCCGGACTATCCAGAAGGACCAGGCGCAGACTGACTACAACTCAAGTTGCCCGTCATCGGATGGCTACTGCTACGTCAACGCCGGAAAAGTTCGCGCCCAGGGTTTCGAGGCCGAGATCAGTGGTGAAGTCATCGAGCGACTCCAGTTGCTTGCGGGTTATACCTACACTCAGACCAAGACCCTCGACGACATCGACACCAGCCTCAATGGCGCCGCGTTCAACAGTTATGTGCCTCGGCATGTGTTGCGCATGTGGGGCGATTATGCCCTGAGCGGTTCGCTTGAACGGTTCACTGTCGGTGCTGGGGTCAACGCGCAAAGCGATAATTTCCGGGTGTCTCCGGTCAGCGGAAACAAGATCAGCCAGTCGGGTTATGCGATTTGGAACGGGCGCATCGGTTACCGCATTGATGACACCTGGTCGGTGGCGTTGAACGGCAACAACCTGTTCGACAAGCGCTACTACGCCACCATCGGTACCGAGACTTTCGGTAATTACTACGGTGATCCTCGCAACTTCATGGTGTCGGTCAAGGCGAGTTTCTGACAGTGATGGTGATGCTGTTCACTTGAGGTTGGGGGCATATCCCCCAACCTTGCATTCAGCTCATTCGAACAGCATCCACCAGCGTGGATTCATCAATCTGGCTAATCGAGGTCACCCCGGTCAAGGTCATGGCGACGCGCATTTCCTTGGCGAAGATATCCAGCATATTTTCCACCCCGCGTTGACCATCGGCGGCCAGTGCGTAGGCCATGGAACGCCCCAGCAATACGCCTTTTGCGCCCAGCGCCAGCATCCGTACAACATCAAGCCCCGAGCGGATGCCCGAGTCGACCAGCACCGTCAAATCATTACCGATGGCTTGCATGATGGGCGGCAATGCCTTGGTGGTGGAGAGCACGCCGTCCAGTTGTCGCCCACCGTGGTTCGACACGACAATGCCATCCGCGCCAAAGCTGACCGCGTCCCGGGCGTCCTGAGGATCAAGAATGCCTTTGATGATCATCGGGCCTTTCCAGAACTCACGAATCCACTCCAGATCACTCCAGCTGATCGAAGGGTCGAAGTTGTTGGCCAGCCAGCCCATGTAGTCTTCGAGCGTGACGGCCTTGCCAAGGTACTTCGAGATATTGCCCAGGTCGTGTGGACGCCCCATGAGGCCGACGTTGAATGCCCAGTCGGGTTTGGTCATGGCCTGAAGCATTCGCCGCGATGATGCAAAAGGGCCTGACATGCCCGAATGTGCATCCCTGTATCGGGCGCCGGGCGTGGGCATGTCCACGGTAAATACCAGGTTTTTCACACCGGCGGCCTTCGCCCGTTCCAGTGCATTTTTCATGAAACCTCTGTCCTTCAACACGTACAGCTGAAACCAGATGGACTGTTGGCTTTGTGCCGAGACTTCCTCGATCGAGCACACCGAAACCGTTGACAGGCAAAGCGGGATGCCTTTGTTCTCTGCCGCTTTAACGGCCTGCACCTCACCACGACGGGCGAACATGCCCGTCAGGCCGACCGGGGCCAATATGATTGGCATTGAAAGTGGTTGGTCGAAGAGGGTGGTTTCAAGGCTCAGGGTTTCGACGTTTTTCAGAATGCGCTGACGCAGGCTGATGCCGGTCAGATCAGCGCTATTGGCCCTCAGCGTATGCTCTGCGTAGGCCCCGCCATCAATGTAATCAAACAAAAAACGCGGGAGTTTGCGACGTGCTGCCTCGCGATAGTCAGATGCGGATGAAATGATCATGGTGCCTCGGTCTGTGAGTGGCGGGGCGATGGTTTCGTCGAGCGTAGAGCCAGATTAACGAAAACGCCCCGCATTGCGGGGCGTTTTTTTGCACTGCTGTCAGTTGGTATCCAGATCCACGTTCTTGGTCTCACGCAAGCAGATCATCCCCACGACCAGGCTCACCCCGGTTATCAACACCGGGTACCACAGCCCGTAGAAGATATCCCCGGTGTACACCACCAAGGCAAACGACACCGTTGGCAGGAAACCGCCGAACCAGCCATTACCAATGTGGTACGGCAGGGACATCGAGGTGTAGCGGATGCGGGTCGGGAACAGTTCGACCATCAGCGCTGCCAGCGGGCCGTAGCACATGGCCGAAATGATGATCAGCACCACCATCAACATCACGATCATGGACTTGTTGACCTGCTGCGTATCGGCTTGTGACGGATACCCGGCCAACGTCACGGCGCCACGCAGGGCCGCTTCATCGTAGCCTTCGAGCTTCACGTCACCGACGCTCACCTGTACGGCGCTGCCGGCCGGTAGAGCTTCGCTGTTATAGGGCAGGCCCTGTTTCACCAGGAAGGTTTTGACCTTGTCGCAAGGGCTGTCAAATTTCGCCTTGCCCACCGGGTCGAACTGGAAGGTGCAGGTGGCCGGGTCCGCCAGTACGGTGATCGGTGCCTGACGGCTGGCCTGGTCAATGGCCGGGTTGGCGTAGTGGGCGATGGATTTGAAGATCGGGAAGTACAGTGCGGTGGCCAGCAGCAGGCCGATCATCAGCACCGGTTTGCGCCCGACCTTGTCCGACAGCCAGCCGAAGAAAATGAAGAACGGTGCGCCGATGATCACACTGACGATCAGCAGGCTGTTGGCCAACGCCGGGTCCATTTTCAGGAACTGGGTGAGGAAGAACAGCACGTAGAACTGCGCTGCGTAGAAGGTCACGGCTTGTCCAGCGTTGATGCTGAACAGGGCGATCAGCACGACTTTCAGGTTTTCCCATTTGCCGAAGGAATCGCGCAGCGGCGATTTGCAGAGTTTGCCTTCCTCTTTCATTTTCACGAACGCCGGCGACTCGTGCAGGCTCATGCGAATCCAGGTCGAGATGCCCAGCAAAATGATCGAGAACAGGAACGGAATCCGCCAGCCCCAGACTTCGAACTGGTCACCGGTGAAGTAGCGGCAACCGAGCACCACCAGCAGCGACAGCAGCAAGCCGAGGGTTGCGGTGGACTGAATCCAGCTGGTGTGGAAACCGCGTTTACCCATCGGTGCGTGTTCCGCGACATAGGTCGCAGCGCCGCCGTATTCACCGCCCAGGGCCAGGCCCTGAAGCATGCGCAGCACCACGAGGATGATCGGCGCGGCAATGCCGATACTCGAGTAGGTCGGCAACAGCCCGACGCAGAAGGTCGCCACGCCCATGAGAATGATGGTCGCAAGGAAGGTGTATTTACGCCCGATCATGTCCCCCAACCGGCCGAACACCAAGGCGCCGAACGGCCGCACGATGAAGCCGGCAGCGAAGGCCATCAGCGCAAAGATGAACGCCGTGGTGTCGTTGACCCCGGCAAAAAACTGTTTGCTGATCACCGCCGCGAGGGCGCCATAGAGGAAAAAGTCATACCACTCGAAGACTGTCCCGAGCGACGAGGCGAAGATGACTTTCTGGGTTTCCTTGCTGGTGCCCGCGCTACGCACGGCTTCCAGGGGCTGAACATGTTCTGACATATCGGTATCCCTCACAGTGATTGTTTTTTTTGTTCCACTGGTGTTGCGTATTCCTTGCAGGGGTCATTCCAACATCCGCGAATCTAGTGCGATCCTTGTGGGAGTGAGCCTGCTCGCGATGGCGTCGTGTCAGTCAACTCGATGTTGAATGATCCACCGCTTTCGCGAGCAGGCTCGCTCCCACAGGGGATAGGTTTACAGTCGAAGTGTTAAGGATCATTTGTGCTGCCTTTTCGGCAATCATCAGCGTAGGCGAACAGGTGTTGCCCGAGGTGATGCGCGGCATGATCGAGGCGTCAGCGATGCGCAGGCCCGGAATGCCATGGACTTTGAGCTGCGCATCAACCACGGCGTCCACGTCATTGCCCATGCGGCAGGTGCCGACCGGGTGGAAAATCGTGGTGCCGATGCGGGCGGCGGCTTCATGCAATTCTTCGTCGCTCTGCAAGCTGTCGCCGGGCAAGTACTCGACCGGGTTGAACGCTTGCAAGGCCGGCGCGGCGACGATGCGGCGGGTCAGGCGAATCGCGTCTGCTGCCACCCGCAAGTCCTGCGGATGGCTCAAGTAATTGGGCTGAATCAGTGGCGCTTCCTGCGGATCGGTGGAGCGGATCTCGATGCGACCACGGCTTTGCGGGCGCAGATCGCACACCGACGCCGTGAAGGCGGGGAAGGCGTGCAATGGCTCACCGAAACGCTCCAGAGACAGCGGCTGAACGTGGTACTCGAGATTCGCCGACGTCTGCTCCGGTCCCGAACGGGCGAAGGCCCCGAGTTGGCTCGGCGCCATGGACAGCGGGCCGCTGCGGTCATACAGGTAGCGCAGGCCCATGCCCATCTTGCCCCACAGGCTGCCGGCAATTTGATTCAGCGTACGGGCGTTTTCCAGTTTGTAGATCAGGCGCAATTGCAGGTGATCCTGCAGGTTGCCACCCACGCCGGGCAGTTCATGGGCAACGCCAATCCCCAGTTTTTGCAGCAGCGGGCGAGGGCCGATTCCCGAACGTTGCAGGATGCTCGGCGAGCCGACGGCACCGGCGCACAGCACGATTTCCTTGCGCGCCTTGAAGGTTTTCGCCTGACCCTGCCAACGCGCAGTGACCGCTGATGCACGGCCGTTTTCCAGTAGCACGCGATCCACTTCGACGTTGGTCAGCACGGTGAGATTGGGGCGGTTGCGGATCGGTTTGAGAAACGCCTTGGCCGCGTTCCAGCGAATACCGGCTTTCTGATTGACCTGGAAGTAGCCGCAGCCTTCGTTGTCGCCCTGGTTGAAATCATCGATGCTGGCGATGCCGGTTTGCTCGGCGGCGCTTTGGAAGGCATCGAGAATCGGCCACGACAGCCGCTGACGTTCGATCCGCCATTCCCCGGCTGCGCCGTGAAACTCCGAGTCGCCAGCAAAGTGGTTTTCGCTCTTTTTGAACAACGGCAGCACGTCGTTCCAGCTCCAGCCGGGATTGCCCTGCGCCGCCCAGCCGTCGTAGTCGCCAGCCTGGCCGCGCATGTAGATCATGCCGTTGATCGACGAACAGCCACCGAGCACCTTGCCACGCGGGTAACTCAGGGTGCGACCTTGCAGACCGGGTTGCGCTTCGGTCTTGAAGCACCAGTCGGTGCGCGGGTTGCCGATGCAGAACAGGTAACCCACGGGGATGTGAATCCACGCATAGTTGTCGCGGCCGCCGGCTTCGAGCAGCAGCACGCGGTTCTGCGGATCGGCCGACAACCGATTGGCCAGCAAACAACCGGCCGGGCCGGCACCGACCACGATGTAGTCGAATTCATCCAGGGAAGTCTGCATCCATGACCTCATGTTGTTGTTCTTGTTGTCGGTCATCCTAGTTGTTAGCTTTCGTCAAAAGAATGTTAGTTTTTGCGCAGCCGCTGTGCGTTTTTAAACAGCCTTACTTCAAGGACGGTTCATGTTCGACTGGAATGACCTGCGGTTTTTTCTCGAGTTGCAGCGCAGCGGGCGTTTGCTCACCGCTGCCCGGCGTTTGAACACCACCCACGCCACCGTGGCCCGGCACATCGAGGCCATCGAAAAGAGCCTCGGCACGGCGTTGTTTGTCCAGCATGCCCAGGGTTATGAGCTGACCCCTGCGGGCGAAGCGTTGCTCAAACACGCCGAAGCCATGGAAAACGTCGCCTTGCTGGCTCAGGAAGAAATCACTCAGTCGAGTGCACCGTTAGGCAAGATCCGCGTCGGCGTGACCGAAGGGTTGGGCATCATGTTCCTCGCCAGCCGCATGAACGGCTTGTTCGAACGTTATCCGGGGCTGGAAGTGGAACTGGTGGCGGTGCCGCGCTTTGTCAGCATTCTCAACCGCGAGGCCGAAATCAGCATCCACCTGGAGCGCCCGGCCGCCGACATGCTGGTCACGCGCAAGCTGACTGACTATCGATTGGCGCTGTACGCCAGCCAGGAGTATCTGGACCGCTCGCCACCGTTGCGCAGCCGTGAAGACCTCGGTCGCCACGCCTGGATCGGCTATGTCGATGATTTGTTGTTCAGCCAGGAGCTGATGTTCCTCAACAGCTTCTGCCGCAATCCGCAGGTGGTGTTTCACAGCACCAGCGTCATTGCCCAACAACAGGCCGCGCGATCCGGGTTGGGGATCGCCGTGCTGCCGTGCTACATGGCCAGCGCCGATCCTGGGCTGGTGCCGTTGCTGCCGGACGAGAGTATTCAGCGCAGCTACTGGATCAGCACGCGACGTGAGCTGCACAAATCCGTGCGGTTGCGGGTGTTGTGGGATTACGTGGTGGGGTTGTGTGAGGCGGAGCAAGACTTACTACTAGGCCCAAATCCGCTGTAGGAGCGAAGCTTGCTCGCGAAGGGTCAGGCCTGACACACCCGCCTACTCGTTCTTCGCGGGTAAGCCTCGCTACACCGATCACACGTAACACCTAGGGCATCGCGGAACACGGGCCGTCCGGAATCGACAGCGTCGCCCGCAACCCGCCCTCCGGCCGGTTGACCAGGGTGATTTGTCCGCCCAGCCGAGTCGCAATGGTGTTGACGATCGTCAGCCCCAATCCCGCCCCCTGGACGTTACCGCGACTGTAAAAACGTTCGAACAACCGGCCGCGTTCAGCTTCGTCGATGCCTGGCCCCTGATCTTCGACACTCAATGAATAGAACCCGTCAGCCTGATCGAGGCGCACGGTGATGACGCCGTGCGCGGGGGAAAAATTTGCCGCGTTGCTGATCAGGTTATTCAGGGCGATGTCGATGGCGGCGGCGTCAGCGATTACGTTCAGCGGCCGGTCAGTGACGTCGAAAGCCAGCTCAAGGTTCTTGCTCAGTAACCAGGGTGTTAGCTGAGCCAGGCTGTCGCGCACCGTTTGAGTCAGGTCGATCGAGTGCAGCACCGGCATTACGGCTGTGGGTTCAAGGCGAGCCATGGTCAGCAATTGGTTGACCAATCGGCTGGCTCGGTCCACGCCCGAAATCAGAAACGCCAAGGATTCCCGGCGCTCCTGTTCGGTGCCGGCTTCCAACAGGTTTTGCGCATGCACCCGCAGCACCGCCAAGGGCGTGCGCATTTCATGGGCGGCGTCGGCGATAAAGCGCCGCTCGCGGCCGAGCACTTCCTGAATTTGCGTGAGCATGCGATTGAGCGCCGCTTGCATCGGTTCGAGCTCGCTGGGCAGCGGGGTCAGTTGCAGCGGTTCCAGAGAACCGCTGTGCCGTGCCCGTAACGTCGCCGCCATATCGGCCAGGGGCTTGAGGCCCCAGCCAATGGCCAGCCAGACCAACGCCACCAGAATCAGGCTGCCCAGCACATTGGGCCACAGGGTATGGCGCAGGATCCGGTCCACCAGGTCCGAACGCACATCGTCGCGTTCGCCCACCCAGATCCGTAAATCCGTTTGTTTGTCTTCCAGCATGAACGCGCGCCAATGGCGGTGGTTCAGATCCACCACATCGCTGAAACCGGGTTTCGACGGGGGCGCGGTGAAGGAGGGCGCGCTGGCGGTGTGCACCAGCACTTCGCCCTGACGATTCCAGACCTGAAAGGCAATCTTGCTTTCATAGGGATGGCCATCGACGCTCGGCACCGCTTCGCCCAGGGCTTTGTTGAACGCCTGATACAGCTCGGCGTGTTCCTTGCTGGCCAGCGGCATGCGCATCACACCCTGCAGCAGCCGGGCGTTCTGTGCGAGCTGGGCGTCATAGACTTCGGCAATTTCGTGGTTGCTGTCGTTCCAGTTGAACACACTGATCACCGCCAGACCGGCGAGTACCAGGCCGATGATCAGCGTCAGGGTGCGGCGTCGAATGGACGTCATCGACGCTCCTCCACCAGGTAACCGACACCGCGAATGGTACGGATCAGATCGGTGGAGAACTTTTTGCGCAGGTGGTGGATGTGCACTTCCAGGGTGTTGCTTTCGGCTTCCTCGTTCCAGCCGTAAAGCAACTGCATCAAGTGATCGCGGGTCATGACCCGGCCTGGTGGCGAGAGCAATTCGTGAAGCAGCTGATATTCCTTGGGTGTCAGCGCCACCGGTTCGCCCTGATAGCTGACTTGCTGGGTGCCAGGGTTGAGGCTGATGCCGGCGTGTTCGATCAGCATCTGCGCGCGGCCGGCACTGCGCCGCAGCAAGGCCCGCAGACGCGCCTTGAGTTCGGACAGATCAAAGGGCTTGATCAGGTAATCGTCGGCCCCGGCATCCAGCCCGGCGATACGGTCTTCGGTGGCGTCCCGCGCGGTGAGGATCAGAACCGGCAGGTTGGAGCCGCTGTCACGCAGGCGACGCAATACCTCCAGCCCGTCCATCCGCGGCAGGCCGAGGTCGAGCACTGCCAGGTCGAAGGATTCGCTGAGCAGCGAATGCAACGCGCTGCTGCCGTCCTGCAACCAGTCGACGGTGTAACCTTCGCGGCCCAGGGCCTGCTGGATGCCTTCGCCCAGGGCCGTGTCATCCTCAATCAGTAATAAGCGCACACAGATTCCTGTCAGTCGATTTTCTTGTTCACGTCCGCCAGCAACGCTTCGATCTCTTTGCGCCGCCCGGCGTCGGCGGTTTCCCGGCCGGGCCTTGGGTCTGCCAGCAGGGCTTTTTGCAGCGCGCCCCGGGCTTCGCTGTAGCGTTTTTGACGGTAGAGGTGATCACCCCAGAAGTACAGACTATCGATGCCGTTCGGGTTCAGTTGCAAGGCCTGCTTGAGCAACTGTTCGGCCTTGTCGGCGTCGCCGAAACCGATGGGCCAGCCCGGTACACGGTCGTACAGCGCGCCGAGGCTGGTGTAGGCCGAGCCTTGCAGGGCTTTTGGGTCCAGGGCCAGGGCTTTCTCCAGGTCGACTTTTGCATCCTTGACCTTGCTCAGCGCACCGAGCCCGCCCTGGGCGCCGGCCCAACTGCTAGAGACGATACCGGACCAGATCCAGGCTTCGGCCACCGATTGGCGTTCGCGAGTGAACGCCGAGGCCTGGCCGGCGAGTTTTTCGAACGCGGCGGTGCGCTGCTCGGCCGGCAGTTCGTATTGAATGTGCGCCCAGCTTTGCTGGATGCCATTGAGACGTTGTTGATCGGCGGCGTCCAGCGCCCAGGCGCTGTGGCTCAAGGCGCCCATCAGCAAGCAGGCAAAGAGTTTTTTCATGGTTTGAGGTTCTCGTTATCAGGTTTCTGACTCAGGCGGCGGATCAGTGGCAACTGCTTGCGCAGGCCGCGATCCACCAGGTTTGGCAACAGGCTGTTCAGGCGTACGAAAAAGCGTTCCGGCCAGCCCAGGTACAAGTCGCGGTGGTCACCGGCAATGGCGTGCATCACCGCCGAGGCGACTGTTTGCGGGTTGTCGACACTGGATTTGAGTGCGTCATTCAAGGCCTGCGCGGCCGGGCTGTTCATGCTGGTGCGGGTGGCACGTGGCGCGACGTACAAGACGCCGACGCGGGTGTCGGCCAGTTCCCGACGCAGAGCTTCGGAAAACCCCCGCAGGGCAAACTTGGTGGCGCAATAGCTGGCGTAACCGGGGTAGCCGATGGAGCCGTAGGTCGAACCGACGTTCACCACCATCGCGCTTTCAGCTTGCTTGAGCAGCGGCAGCAATAGCTTGGTCAGGCAGATTGGCGCGCTGATGTTCACCGCCAGCATGGCGTTGATGTCGCTGTCATCGAGCTGTTCAAGCATGGCGAAGTGATTGACCCCGGCGGCATTGATCAGCAGGTTGATACCGCCGATGGCTTCGGCGGCGGCCAGCACTTTGCGGCGGTCATTGAGGAACGTCAGGTCGGCGCCGATCCAGCACAACTGCTGCGGATAGCGTTCGAGTAACGGCGCCAACGGTTCCCGATGCCGAGCCACCGCCAATACCCGGGCGCCACTGGCACACAAGGCAGTAGTGATTGCCAACCCGATGCCGCCGCTGGCGCCGGTCAACACCACGCGAGTCTCAGACAGGTGCATGCAGGTTCTCCCCGTCGCGTGGCAAACCGCGGAACATGTCGGTGTAAAGCGTGTACACCACTTTGGAGGCGTGAATCACAGCCGCCTGGTCGGCCGGATCATCGAGGGTGTTCATCAGTCGCCGATAGGTCTGCATGTGCTCGATATCCAGCGAACCATGGGAGCTGAGATAGCTGAAAGCGCTTTGCGGCAGGTCCAGGCGTTCGCGGATGCTGTCGGCGGCATGGGTGGCCAGGGCGATGCTGGTGCCTTCAAGCACATTGACCATGCCGAACAGACCGACCGGGTTGTCCCGGGCAATCAGGTCGTAGAGGAAGCTGACCATCAATTCGATCGGCAAGGACGGACGACCGTCGCGCACCGCGTCCTTGTCGCCGCCGCAGGCTTCGATGTCGTCGAGGATCCATTGTTCGTGACCGTATTCGTCCTCGATGTACTCGCCCACCGCTTTACGCAGCCATTCCAGGCGCGACGGCAAACGGGCACCGCACGCCATCATCAGCGGTACGGTGTGGCGCACGTGGTAATAGGCTTGCGCCAGGAAGGCCCGGTAACTTTCCAGGCTGACCTTGCCCTCGAGGGCGTCGCGGATGATCGGCAGATTGAACAGTTCATGGCGTTCGTGTTGCGTGGCTTCTTGCAGCGTATCGAAAAAACTCATGTCGCAGATTCCTCTGAAAAGACAGCTTCAGTCAGTTGCTCGCGGTAACGCTCGACGATGGCGTCCCGGCGCGGACGGCCATTGGCGGTCAGCAGACCGTTGGCGGGTGTGAACGGTTGATCCAGCCGGGTCCAGTGATGGACCTGGGCGTAATCGGGCAAGGCCTCATTGGCCTCGGCCACGGCGGCGGCCAGTTCTTCGTCGGTGCAATCCGGGCGATGGGGCCAGAGCAGCGCGTGGTTGCTTGGCATCGCTTCGCCGTAGACAAAGGCCTGGGCGATATGACGACGCTGGGTCAATTCAGCCTCGACCCATTCCGGGTTCACATTGCGGCCGTAACTGGTAACGAATTGATGCTTCTTGCGCCCCTTGAGGTAGAGAAAGCCTTCGGGGTCGAACTCGCCAAGATCGCCGCTGGGCCACCATTCATCGGTGTGCGGCGCCTCGCCGAGGTAACCGAGCAAGGTCGCCCCCTTGATCAGCACTTCGCCGTCGTCGGCCAGGCGAATGTCCACGTGGGGCAGGGGCCGGCCGACACTGCCGGGGCGGCGCGCTTCTGGTCGATTGAGGCACACCACCGACGCGCACTCGGACAGTCCGTAGCCTTCGTAAACCGGTAGGCCGATCCGGTGCGCTCGGAGCAGCAATTCTTCGCTAACCCGACCGCCACCCACGGCGGCAAAACGCAACGCGTGGGGGCTGAAGGCTTTTTGCTCGGCGGCGCTGACCAGCATCAACAGCAGCTGCGGCACCAGGATCAAACTCTCGGGGACACGGGTGGCCAGGCATCCGAGCAGTCGCGGCACCTCCACACCGCTGGCACCCTGAATGCCCAGGGTTTTCTGGCTGGGCAAGCTTAGCGTCGCGCCGGCATACAGCGCCGCGTAGCAACCCAGATTTTCCAGCAGGATCGCCAGCGGCAGAAGTGCGAGGTGATGCTGTGGGTGGGTGGGTTTGCTGGCCTGATTCAGTTCGCGAGCAACCCGCAGAATGCTTTCGGCGCTCAAGCACACGCCTTTGGGTGTGCCGGTGGTGCCCGAGGTGAAGGTCAGTTTTGCCGTGCCTTCGGGCATCCGGTTCGGGCCGCTGAAGGTGCACCGCCAGAATTCACCGGTTTTTTCGTAACCTGCCATTTGCAATTCCGCTTCCAGTGCTGGCTCGGCAATCACCAGGGCGGCCTGGCTTTGCTTCAGGCAATGTTTGCGTTGAGCCGGGCTGAAAAAAGGTGGCAAGGTCAGGCAGGTCAGGCCTTCAAACAGCACGGCCAGGTCCCAGAGCATGGCTTCGACGCCATTGTCCAGGGCCAGTGCAACTACCTTGACGCTTTCATCGCGCAGACGCTGCTGGCGATACGTCACTTCTGCGTACAGCGTGGCGTAGTCCAGTTTCAGGTGATCGCCCCACAGGGCGATGGCATTGGTCTTGCGTTCGGCATGGCTGCGTAGGGCCTGTTTGAAACGCTCGGTTTCAGGCGACATGGCTGGATTCCTCGATCGACGATGGCAACCCCAGGCGATTGAACATCCCGATATTGCGCAAATGGATGAAGCCGGCGCGGATGTTGCCAACGTGCACCCAGGGCTTGCTCTCGTAGTAACTGCCCCAGCTATGGCGGTCGTCGCCCAGCCGCGCAGGATCGGCGGCGCACAGAGTTACGGGTTTCAAACCCAGACGATGAAAGCTGTTCACCAGGCCGATGTTGCCGGTGAACGCCACCCATTCCAGGCCACCCATGGCCAGCAGGTAAGTGATAGCGATGATGCTCATTCGCGCACTGCCGGTGTCGTTGGCAGCCAGGTTGCCCACCTCGACGATACCCGTGCGGTCTACTGCACAATCGGCTGCAGCACTGATCAGCGGGTCGATCGGCTCGTCCAGGTAACGTTCCAGAAACAGTGGTTCGCTATTTGCCAGCCGCACGCCGGCCACCGCACACAGTTCACCTGACGCGTTGTTCATGCCAAACAGCTCCGGCATGAAATGACGGATGTCGGCACCGTGGGCCTTACGGAAACGTTGCTGGATAAAGGCTTCGAAGACGGGACGCAGGGGTTCGTCCGGCAGGGCTCTGGCCAAACTCATCTGCGATGTTTCGGCTTGTCCCAAATGCAGGGGCAGAGGGATGTTCCAGTTGAAATCGGGCATTGAAAGACGCCTCCCCAAGTAAGTGTGGGAGGAGTATCGGAGGCATTTCTTAACGGAGTCTGAAGGTGGCCGAAAGATCGCTCGGGCCAGTCTTCAGATTGCCTTAAGACTGGGCGGGCAGGGTGGCGCCCATCGGTTCGGCAACACAGCGCAACCGGGCTGCGCGAATGATTCGACAGCCACAATAACGTTCACGAGGCCTGTTATGACCCGCGATGCACTCGCTCACCGGTATGGAAAACTCTCGATCACCTTGCACTGGCTGATGCTCGCGCTGTTTGTCGGCGTGTATGCCTGCATCGAAATCAAAGGGCTGTTGCCAAAGGGACACGCCTTGAAGAGCTTGTTTCTTGGGTTGCACGGCTTGTTCGGGCTGAGCATTTTTGTGTTGGTGTGGGTGCGCTTGCTCGGGCGGCTCACCCCGCGTCCGCCGATTACGCCGACGCTGCCCGTCTGGCAGACAGGCGTTTCGCACCTGATGCACCTGGCGTTGTATGGGCTGATGATCGCCACGCCGTTATTGGCCTGGCTGATGCTGTCAGCAGGTGGCAAGCCGATGCCTTATTTCGGATTTTTCCTGCCTTCGCCGGTGGCGGTCGATCCTGACCTGGCCAAGCAGTTCAAGCATTGGCACGAATTGCTCGGCAGCGCCGGTTACTGGCTGATCGGCTTGCACGCGGCGGCAGGGTTGTTTCATCACTATTGGGTCCGCGACAACACCCTGACGCGCATGCTGCCCGGTCGATCCGGCAATACGGTCAATCAACGTCAGCGCTAATCTCGAACCCGGTGCTGGCCAGGCGCTCGCCGTTCACCAGAATGTGCACGGCGTGTTGACCGGCGTAATGCCGGCGGGTGGTGAGTTCCTTGATCTGCTGGCTACGGGCGATGGACTCGGTCGCTTTGCCGGGAAGGGTTAGCGCCTTGAGCTTGAACACCTTTGCCGAGGTGCTGCCGTTGGCTTTGACGTAATCGATCGCGTAGTCGATCACCAGTCGCTGACTGTCCTGCACCTTGGATTTCACGGTGAAGGACAGGGTGATTTTTTCACCCAGACGAATCACCGCCGGTTCCACCTTCACATCGATGATCTCGACCTCAGGCTTGCCGCCCGCGCCAATGATCGCCAATGCGCGTTGATTGCCTTGTTTGATCAGGCTGCGCAGGGCGTGTTTGGCGATCCATGCCGTGTGTTTGTTGTCCAGTGACCAGCCTTCGATCAGGTCCAGCACCCATTCGGGGTGATCCTTGGTGATGTCGTTGAGGTGGTTGGCCACGGATTTGCGCACGTAGAGGCTGTTGTCGGTCTTGAGGTTGTCGAGGATCGCCGCCGCCAATGTCGGGTCAGCCTGAATCTGTTCCAGTCGAAACGACCATGGCAGGCGCGGTCGGCTGCCTTCGCTGGCCAGACGGCGGACGTGTTCGTTTTCATCCTGGGACCACTCGTGCATGACCGCCAGGGAGCGTTCGATGTCACTGCGCAGGAAATAGCGGATCGCGAATTCCGAGGAACCGAAGGTGGTGAAATATTTCAGCGCCTCCATCGACTGCTCGAAGGCCTGTCCGCCATAGGTCGCAACGTAATGCGGTAATGAAATGCTGACGAAGCCGCTGTTCAGCCGTGGAGCGAGGGCGCGCAGCACTTCAAGCGTCTCTTCATAGCTCAACGGCAGGACCGCGTGCAGGCACTCGCTGACACGGGCCATGCGCTGCATGATGGATAATTCGGCCAGTCCGTCGTTGGCCAGTTTAAGGAAGGACTTGGCGTTGAACGCAGGGTAGACGGCGGTCATCTCGGTGGCGATGTGCTTGAGGCGGTCGGCGTTGAAGATTTCTTTCAGGGCGGGAGCGGGTTGGTCAGCGGCCATTGTGGATTCCTTATGTCGATCGTTCCCACGCTCTGCGTGGGAATGCATCCTGTGACGCTCTGCGTCACGACTTGCGAAGGGACGCGGAGCGTCCCGGGCGGCATTCCCACGCAGAGCGTGGGAACGATCAGTTATGCCTTGCCTGATTCTTCTTCCAGTTGATCCGACTCAAACAATCTCGCCAATTCCGCCCGGGCTTCCTGCGCCGTCTGCAAGACCTTCGCCGCATCGTCATAAATCATGTGCTGGGCCTCAAGCACCTGCTCGTCGTGATGCTTGAAACGCTTGATCCGCGCATCGGCCTGGGCCTGGGTCAGCCCCAGGCCGACCAGCGTGCGCCGGCTCATTTCCAGACTCGAATAATAGGTTTCCCGGATGGCCTCGGCGCCAAGGTCCACCAAGCGATGCACATGCTGGCGGTTCCGTGCCCGGGCGATGATTTTGATGTGCGGGTAGAGTTTGTGCACCAGTTCGGCGGTCTTGATGTTGGTGTCCGGGTCGTCGGTGGCGATGACAAAGTACTCCGCCTGCTCGACCTTGGCCGCACTGAGGATCTCCGGGCGCATCGGGTCGCCGTAGAACACCGGCACACCGCCGAAACTGCGCGACAGTTCGATGGTTTCCACCGAGGTGTCGAGGGCGACGAACTTGATGTTCTGCGCGCGCAGAATCCGCGCAACGATCTGCCCCATACGGCCCATGCCGGCAATCACCACGCGTGGCGTGTCGGTATCGATTTCGCGGAATTTCTCCGGCACCACCACCGGTTGAACCTTGGGGCTGACCAGTCGCGCGCAAATCAGCAACAGCAATGGCGTCACCGCCATCGACAAGGTGATGGTCAGCACCAGCAAGTCGTACAGGTTCGGCTCGAACAGCCCCTGATCGCGGCCAATCTTGAACACCACAAATGCAAATTCACCACCGGCCGCGAGCACGATGCCTAGGCGAATCGCACTGACCTTGCCCAAGCCACCGGCCAACCGACCGACAACGAACAACAGCGGCAATTTGATTGCGATCAGCAGCAGGGTCAGGCCCAGCACCGTGATCGGGGCGCTCAGGAGCAGGCTCAGGTTCGCGCCCATGCCGACACTGATGAAAAACAGCCCCAGCAGCAATCCCTTGAACGGCTCGATTTGCGCTTCCAGTTCGTGGCGGTATTCGGAGTCCGCCAGCAGCAACCCGGCGAGAAACGCCCCCAGCGCCATGGACACGCCGACCAGGTCCATCAGCCATGCCGTGCCCATCACCACCAGCAATGCGGTGGCCGTGGAGACTTCCGGCAAACCGGTCTTGGCCACCACCCGGAACACCGGCCGCAACAGGTATCGGCCACCGATCACCATCACCGCGATGCTGCCCAGCACGCGCAAGCCGTGATTGAGGCCTTCACCCGCGCTGCTGGTGTGATCGCCGCCCGCCAGCAACGGCACCATGGCGATCAGCGGGATAGCGGCGATGTCCTGGAACAGCAGAATCGCAAATGCCAAACGCCCGTGGGGGCTGGTCAGTTCCTTGCGCTCGGCCAGGCTTTGCAATCCGAATGCCGTAGACGACAGCGCCAGGCCCAAGCCCAGAACGATCGCACTGTTCAACGGTTGGCCGAACACGAACAACGCCAGCACACCAATCAGCGTGCCCGTCAGCAACACCTGCGCCAGACCAACGCCGAACACCGATTTGCGCATCACCCACAAACGTCGCGGCGACAGTTCCAGGCCAATGATGAACAGCAGCAACACCACCCCGAGTTCGGATATGTGGCTGACGCTTTGCGGATTGCCAATCAAGCCCAGCACCGACGGGCCGATGATCACGCCGGCAAACAGGTAACCCAGCACCGCCCCCAGTTGCAGGCGCTTGGCCAAGGGAACGGTGAGCACCGCAGCGAACAGAAACACGACAGCGGCTTGCAGCAGGTTGCCTTCATGGGGCATGACAAAAACTCCATTCACTCGGTATGGCGGGGGGACAAGGATAAAGGGTGATGCTTCATGCGTCAGCAATGACAGATAACGATGTTGCCTGGCCTACCGCCATCGCGAGCAGGCTCACTCCCACAATGGTTCTGCGGTGGACACAGTATCTCCGCCCCCTGCAAATAAATGTGGGAGTGCGCCTGCTTGTGGATATCACGCCAGTGGAGCGTTAGCCCGCAAGCAACATTTGGCCATTGAAGGCTGATTGAAATCGCCAGCGGTTCCGGTAAAGCTCGGCGGCGATTTCATTGACTGGATGTCAGGAGCTACCCGTTGGACAAGAAATCCCTCTACCGCAAGGTCAATACCCGCACTTGGGGTGTCTGGCGTAACGAAATTACCGGGCATTACCGGCATCAGCGCAATACCAAGAATGAAATCAACAACGATGCGTCACGGGGTTCGATGCATGGAACTCGCCGGCACGGGTTCGATTACACGCCGTTGTTCCGGTTTCTGCTGTCTCGCGTCGGTAGGCAATGGGATGAGGTTTTCAGCGAAACGGTGGCTCGCCTCGATCGGCCTGAACCGGTGTTCTGGATGGTTGCTTTGCATGAAAACCAAAGGAAAGCGCAGGTGTGTCTGGGAGAGTCGAGCTACTTCAGCGGCTTGTATGTCGATGGTCAAGGGTATCTGCGGATCGTCAATCCTGAGCTGAAAGCCGAGCACATGACGCCAAACTGTCATTGCTGCACCCACACGTTTAACGGCATTCCTTTCGGCCGGCGCAAGGACTGAACGGGTCAATCGACCCGGCTATGACTCATCGATTGTTCACCCAACCGATACTGATTATTCCCACTGCGCTTCGCCTCATACATCGCCAGATCCGCAATATGAATCAACCGGTCCATGCTCGGCGCATGGTCCGGGAACACCGCGACCCCAAGGCTGGTGCCGATGTGTCGTTGATCATTGCCGATGGTCACCGGTGGCGACAGTTCGACGAAGATTTTCTGGCAGATGCTGCGGGCTTCGTCTTGCAGGCTGTTGCCTTGGGGCAGGCCTTGAAGGATGACCACAAATTCATCACCACCAATCGGGGCGACGGTATCCGTTGAACGCAGGATTTTCTTCAATCGCGTGGCGGTGGTGATCAATACCCGGTCGCCGGCGGCATGGCCGTAATGGTCGTTGATTGCCTTGAAACCATTGAGATCGACAAATACCAGCGCAACCCTCGTGGCGCTGATGCGCGCCTGTTCCAGCGCTTCGGACAGACGCTCCTCGAGCACCAGACGATTGGGCAGACCAGTCAGCGGATCGAAATGGGCCAGGTGTTGCAGGTAGCTGGCGGAGGCTTTTTCCTCGGTGATATCGCGTACCACACCCATCATCTTGATCGTTGCATCGTGGTCGTTCTTGACCACATTGCCGGTTTCCCGAAGCCAGCGGATCGTGCCGTCGGGCCACACCACCCGATATTCCTCGTCATGGTTGTCGCCGGTATCCAGGCAGCGCAATTCCCCGGCCCGGACCCTGGCCCGGTCGTCCGGGTGGACACATGAGCAAAACAGCGCGTAGGAGGGCGTTACTTCGTCGATCTTGAAGCCAAACATGCCGTAGATAGCTTCCGACCAGTAGAGCTTGTCGGTGTCGACATCCCAGTCCCATGTGCCGATACGGGCAAAATACTGGCTGCGCTTGAAGCGTTCGGCGTCACCGTCCTGGCGGATGTTTTGTCCGTCAGTCAGGCTGGTGAGCAGCACGCGATACTCGGCCAGCTGCTTTTGCAGCGAGCGCTCGCGACCGATCAAGGCGACGATCAGGGCTAGCATCACTGAGCCGATGGCGGCGCTGGTCCAGTCCACATTCATGCAGGTTTTGCCATCGTGGCGTATCAGCCGTATCGGGAGAGGTGCGCCTATGTTAGTTCACACGGCCCTCGATCAGCAGCCTCTATTACCGGAGGCGCCAAACTTATAGCAGCTCACCCTTGTCCCACAGATGCACCAATTCTCCAGGCGCTTTATCTTCAGGCACCTTCATCACCATCCGGTCGTCCTGTTCGCCGCTGCGGTAGCGCACTTCGATTTGATAGAAGCGCTGATCGCCGCGGCCGGCGGATGAACTCGTCATAGGCAGGCAACCTTCGAGCAACGAGCAGATGCGGCTACGTTGCTCTGCATCGCATTGGGCGAATTCGATCTCTCGGGGGCGGGTCAAGCTGTGGATCGCCGCCATACCGCCCTGGCGGGAGACACAGACCACCGCGTTATCGTCCAGCGTTGGCAAGGTTTTCATTGTTCCTCCAGCGTCAGGTCGACGCCCACTTCAGACCAGCCGTGTCGCACCGCCTCGACTGCCGTTGCACCCAATCCTTGCCCGGCATGCTCGACAGTCAATTGCGCGAAGGCACTGAATGTCGCTTCGCTACTCAGGCGCTTGTCGCACAGCGCGTCGTACCAGATGCGGCCGGTTTTTTCCCAGGCAAAACCGCCTAGCGCCATCGCGGCCAGATAAAACGCCCGATTGGGGATGCCCGAATTGATGTGCACACCGCCGTTGTCTTCCTGGGTAATGACGAACTTGTGCATGTGATCCGGTTGCGGATCCTTGCCGAGCAACGGGTCGTCATAAGCCGTGCCCGGATGGGCCATCGAGCGTAAACCGATAGCTTTGATGCCCGGTGCCAGCAAGTCGGCGCCGATCAGCCAGTCAGCCTCTTCGGCGGTCTGGCCCAGTACATGTTGTTTGATCAGCACCCCGAAAACGTCCGATATCGATTCATTCAAAGCCCCGGACTGGTTGGCATAAACGAGACCGGCTTCGCTTTCGATCACGCCGTGCGTCAACTCGTGCCCGACCACATCCAGAGAGCGGGTGAAACGCTCGAAGATTTCGCCATCGCCGTCACCGAACACCATTTGCGCGCCGTTCCAGAAGGCGTTCTCGTAATCCTGGCCGTAATGCACGCTGCCGACCAAGGCAAAACCCTTGTTGTCGATGGAGTCCCGACCCAGCACCTTCCAGAAGAAATCATAGCTGGCACCCATTGCGTCGTAGGCTTCGTCGACCGCCGGATCGCCGGTTGCCGCCTGACCTTCAAGTCGCACAGGCATACCCGGCAGCAGCATTTTGCCTTGCGCGTCATGAATACTGCGCTGTGCCAGGCCGGGGCGACCGGACAGCGGCAGGATCGCTTTGGCGGGTGGCCGCGATGGCGGGCCGGGATTGTGCCGCAGACGACGGACATGGCTCAGCGTGGCCTGGGCGCTGGAGCGCTGATGGTCGGAACCGTAGGCGATGATTCGGTTGAGGATGTAGGGCGGGATGAAACTGTACAGCGGTGATGAGTCGGTCATCAGAGCATCCTTTCCTGAAACGAAGACGTTATTCATGTGAGCCGGAGGACGGTCTTTCGGTTCCGTGGATTGCCTTGCGCGCCGGTTTCTGCGAAAACCTCCGTCCGCGCCCCAATCACCGGGCGACCGTGAACGAGTAGGAATCATGAACGACGAGTTGCAAATCATTGACCTTGAGCCGGGCGACGGCAAAGCCGCCGTCAAAGGCGCGCTGATTACCACCCAATACCGCGGCTGGCTGGAAGACGGGACAGAATTCGATTCTTCCTACAGCCGGGGTAAACCATTCCAGTGCGTGATTGGCACGGGGCGGGTGATCAAGGGGTGGGACCAGGGGATTATGGGCATGCAGGTCGGCGGCAAGCGCAAATTGCTGGTGCCGGCGCATCTGGCCTACGGTGAACGGACCATGGGCAAGATCACGCCGAACTCGAACCTGATTTTCGAGATTGAATTGCTGGAAGTGCTGACTCGGGATGATTGATTTGTTGGGTGTGGGCTGAAATGGCGAACCCCGCCATCTCAGTTAGAAGAAATGGTGGGGTTTTTATGTTTTCTGGTTTGATTCAGCGAGTCAGGTGAACATTTCAATATCGTCGAGCGTGTCAGCAACTGTGGCTTCAAGTGCAGGGAATTTTCCTTTTACGGAATCAAGGGCGGGCATCACGGCTTGCATTTCAAGCTCACCGAATCTGCGGGCTACATGGCCGAGTGCGGTGATTGCTGCCGCAGCCACCGATTGAGTGCCACTTTCGAGATGTTTCAGGCAAATGGTCTGAGCCCAGGCACTGTCTTGCTCATTTAATCCGATGGAAATCAGCGCGATGATAATGTTCTTTTCTAAGCCGCTATCAAAGAGACCGACTGCTTCGTCATGGCTAATCGACGGATCGTGGTAGATAAGACTCACTGTTTAACTCCCAGGATGTTTCCCTTTATATCGGCTTTTTTTGCCTTGATTAATACATTTTTCATATCTTGATGGAGTTTATTCCATGTTCTGACATGTCCGTGGCTCTATGAACTGCTGGAAGTGCTGACGCGGGATGATTAACCGCTAAGACTGAAAGGTCTCCCGATAGGCATACAAACCCGGTGTTCCGCCGGTCATCACGAACAGCACGTTGTCTCCGGTACGGTAGCGTCCTTGTCTGAGATCGGCCAACAGCCCGGCAAACGCTTTGCCGGAGTACACCGGGTCGATCAACAGGCCTTCGGCGCGAGCCATCAGGCGCACTGCTTCCTGCATGGCTGGCGTTGGCAGACCGTAACCGTCGCCCAACTGACTGCCGTCAATGGCGATCTCTTCAGCCTGAACGACGGCCTTGCTACCCAACAGTGCCAATGCGTCCTGGGTCAATTGCCGGGTTCTGTCCGCTGACGTGTCTCGATCGGACAAAACCGAATAGGACTTGACGATCGAGGTGCCTCGGCCCAGCAACTGGAAGCCCGCCGCGAGCCCTGCGTGAGTGCCGGCGCTGCCGTTGGGCACCACGACCTGATTGAAGCTGAGGCCGAGTTCCGTCTCTTGCTGTGCGATCTCCGCTGCGCAGCGCGCATAACCGAGACTGCCCAGCGGCGTTGAACCACCGGTGGGAATCACCAGCACGTTGCGCCCCAAATCCCGAAGTTGTGCGGCCCGTATTTCGGCCACGGCGAGTGAGTTGCTGCCGCCGGCAAGCACCTGTAGCTGTGCGCCGAACAATTGGTCGAGCAGGACGTTGCCGTTAAGTTCGTAATCCACATCGGTTTTGGGTACCGCGCGGGTCAGAATCAGTTCACAGGCAAGGCCCAGGCGCGCGCACACCGCGGCGGTCAGGCGCGCATGGTTGGACTGAATGCCGCCCACAGTGATCACCGTGTCGACTCCGGCCGCCAGCGCTGCGCCGATGTGAAATTCGAGTTTGCGCAGTTTGTTACCGCCACCGCCAATCAGCATATGATCGTCGCGCTTGAGAAACAGGCCGATTCCCTGCGGCTTCAAGCCCAGCAGGTGTTCGAGGCGTTCAGCGCGCTGAATGGGCGTGGTGCCTTGCAGGAGCTCTGCCCGCGCAAAACAACTCAGTGACGTGTCCAGTAGGGTTTGCATCAATGGAGCCTCGTTGTTCACCTTTAATAATGTGACTCTATGGAGGACGCCCTTCGTGATAAACGCATTGCCGGTTATTACTCCTTTAACCTGATGTACTTAATCAAGCGTTCCGCTTTCTCCCTTCACAAGGCATGGTCATGAGCAAACTCAGGCAAATGGAGGTTTTCGTCGCCGTGGTCGAGGCAGGCAGCTTTGCCGATGCGGCCAGTGATGTCGGGATGTCGGCGGTCATGGTTGGACGGCATATTCAAAGCCTGGAGAAAACCCTCAATACCAAATTGATTCAACGCACCACCCGACGCCAATCCATCACCGGGGAAGGTCGGTTGTTTTATGAAGAAGCCAAGCGGGCACTGGAGCAGGTGAAGTACGCGTTCAGCCGGGTGGAGGCGTCGAACCCGGAGCCCAGCGGACTGTTGCGAATCACCGCACCGATGACCCTCGGCGTGGCATTGGTCGGTCCTCTGGTTTCGGCGTTCATGCAGTGTTATCCGCAGATCCAGGTCGAGCTGATTCTGAGCAACGAAGTGGTGGACCTGTACGAGACGTCATTCGATCTGGCGTTCAGGATTTCCGAACTGATCGGCGTGAATCTGCTGGCCAAGCCATTGCCACCGTATCGAATGGTGATCTGCGCATCGCCCCGGTATCTGGAAAAATGGCAGGTACCTCAGTCCCCCGAAGACCTGCACCGACACAGAATCCTCACCCACACGTCCTGGAGCAATCGTTTTGCCTGGCCTTTGCAAAACGGCGCAAGCGAGGTTCCCTGGCCCGAAGGAGCGGTGTTGAAAAGCAATGACGGCCAAGTGCTGCTGCAGGCGGCCGTGGCCGGAGAGGGGATTTTGATGCAGCCCGATTTCCTGGTGTCGGCCGCGTTGGCCAAAGGCGAACTCGTGCGGATTCTGGACGCCTATGCGCCGCCACCCAAGCCGGTACAGATGGTGTATCCACGCTCGCGAAAATCACTGCCGAAGTTGAAAGCCTTTATCGATTTTGTTGCGCAGCGACTGGCGTGACCGTTGCGTGTTGACGTGGTCTTACGGCAAATCACTAAACAGCGGAATACGCCCGTTAAGCGAAGGCCGGTAATGCCAGGTCAGGCGATCCAACGCAGGTTTTAACGTCAGAATCTCCCTCAAGGTGGCGCAGGCAATACTCAAGGCCAACACCTGCCCCGGACATTGATGCCGCCCCGCACCAAAGGTAAAGCTGCGCCGGTCTGGACGATCCAGAAGAAAGACGTCGGGATGGTCATTGAGCTGCGGATCACGATTGGCCGAAGCCAGCATCACCAGAATCACGTCGCCAGGGTTCAGGCTTACCCCCTCGATTTCACAAGGCGCAGCGACAAACCGGCGGGTGTTCTGCACCGACGGATCGAAGCGCTGAACTTCAGCGATCAAGTCGTCCAAGGATGTCGATTCACTGTGCAACGAGGGGGTTCTAATCAACGCCAACAACGCGTTGCCGATCAGCCCCGCGGTGGCCTCATAGGTCTGGGAAAACAGCCCGATCAGGTTGGCGATCAACGTTTCAGCGTCGCCAGAGGTTGCCGCGAAGCGCTGGCGGATCCCGGCGAGCAGGGCGCTCTGATTGTTCGGGTCATCCAGTAGCTCAATCAAATAGCCGCTCAAGTGTTCCGCCGCTACGTGCGCGGCATCCCGTTGCGCCTGATCGCCGAGGGGCGACAGGCACGCGACGAAATTTACGGTCAGCTCGCTGATAGCGCGGCTTTGAGCCGCAGAGAACCCCAGCAATGCAGCCACCACGCAAACCGGCCCGCGGAACATTGCCTTGTACAACCCATCGGCGTCTGCAGTGATCAGGCGAGCGCCGACGAGCGCATTGACTTCATCTGCATCAATAGACGCCAACCCTGGCTGTATCGCCGACCTCGGGCAACGCTGCCCCTCGCCCTCATTCATCCGCATCAACCGACCGAAGACCTTGCCGGCCATCCCGCCAACTATCGCCTTGGGCACCGGTTCATGGGACGGCCGAACATGACAGTCAGGATGCGCCAGCACTGCCGCAACGGCTCGGGCGCTACTCGCCACCCACACTTTCAGTCCTTGGTGAAAAACCATCCCGCCCTGCGCGCGCAGTTGCGCGTAATAGGGATAAGGATCGGCATGAGTCGCAGCGATGATCGGGTCCATGGGTCGCAGCCTTGTTCGTGGTTGGAAAAGTGTTGCTACTATCTCCAGTCCGAAAGGGCCTTGATTCGTCCGGGAACGAAATATGAACGTAGAACAGCACGACATCGGCGTCTCCCAGGTGGCTGCAGCGATCGCGGAGCCGGCCCGGACGAAAATCCTCTGTTCGCTGATGGACGGCCACGCCCGCACCAGCACTGAGTTGGCGGCGATTGCCGAAGTCAGTGCCTCCACCGCCAGCGCGCATCTGGCCAAACTCAAGGAGTTGGCGCTGGTGCGGCTGCACGTGCAGGGCCGACATCGCTATTACAGCCTGACGGACAAGCGCGTCGCCCAGGCGCTGGAAGCGTTGATGGTGATCGGGCAGAACGCTACGCCGATCTTCAATTCGCGCACCCCGGATCGCCTGCAATTCGCCCGCACGTGTTACGACCACATGGCCGGCACGTTGGCGGTGCTGCTGCATGACCGGATGATCGAAGCGGGGTGGCTGCTGGCAACCGATGAACAGGCTTATCAGTTGAGCCAAAGCGGTGAGGCGTTGTTTGAAGGGTTGGGTATCGAGGTCAAGGATTTGAGCACGCTGCGCCGCCGTTTTGCCTGCCCGTGCCTGGACTGGAGCATGCGCCGCCCGCATCTGGGTGGATCGCTGGGGGCGGCGTTGTTGAAAACGGCGATCACGCGCAAATGGGTAACTCAAGACCTGGACAGCCGCGTGCTGACGTTGACGGCGACGGGATGCAAGGAGCTCAGCAGCCGGTTCGCTGTTGAACTGCCAGTTCAGGTATCGACAACACAAACCGCGCTCACCGAGCCCCGGCGTCGAGCGATCGCCAGGTCTGCACCTTAGCGACTGGCCGAGGCCATCAGCACGCCGAAACCGGCGAAGGTCACACCCGAGACTTTCGCCGCCAGCCAGGAACCTTTCGGACTCGACAACCAGCCTTTGGCAGCATTGGCGAGCAAGGCATAGCTGCCATGCACGAGGATCACCAGCACGCCATAGGAGGCGACCAGTTTGAAAAACTGGGTGGAGAAGTGCGCTGAGGTGTCGATGAATTGCGGGAACACCGCCAGAAAGAAAAACACGGCCTTGGGGTTCAGAAACTGGATCGAAGCCGCTTCCAGGAAGCGGTAGCCCGGGCTTGAGGGACGTGTTTCAAGCAGCGTGTTGAAACCTGCCGAGCGCCAGCTCTTGTAACCCAGGTACAGCAAATAGGCGGCCCCTGCGTATTTCAACGCAGTAAAGGCGTTGGCGGAAGTGCTGAGGATCAGGCCGACGCTGGTGGCACTGATGGCGGCGACGATAAACGCACCCGATGCGATCCCCAGAATGCCCGGCACTGCCCCGGTCCAGCCATGGCGCACCGCGTTGGACAGGGTCAGGACCACGCCAGGCCCCGGGCTCAAAATGGTCAGGGTGGCGAACAATAGAAAGAGTCCGTAGCTGTTCATGTCTTGCTCCGTCAGGTGGCGCTGGCTGCGTGCGAGCAGATTGGCGTGACGACGTGGGCATGACAAACGCTTTAATTGCGCTGCATATGTGACTAAATTAGACACATGATCAATCCACTACCGCCCCTCAATGCTGTTCGCGCCTTTGCTGTTGCTGCTCGCCATCAGAGTTTCAGCCTGGCGGCCGAAGAGCTGCATGTCAGTCACAGTGCCGTCAGCCGGCACATCAAATTGCTTGAGGAGCACCTGGGTGTGCTGCTGTTCGAGCGGCGTGTCCGGCAATCGGTGCTGACGCCGGCGGGTCAACGCTTTTATGAGCAGGTCAGTGCCGGGCTGGCGCAGATTGCCAACGCCACCGCTGCGCTCAAGCAACATGCCTCGCTGCCGACCGTGAAGATCAATGTCCGCCCATCCTTTGCGATGCTGTGGCTAGCGCCCAGACTGGAAGATTTCATCGCGCAGCACCCCGACATCAAGCCGCAAGTGATGACCCAGACCCAGGCACCCGATCATGCCCGCGACGGGTTCGACATCGTCATTCGCCGTGGTCGTGATGACTGGGCACCGGCGATCGAGGCACGAGCGCTCTTCGAAGACGAACTGTTGCTGGTCGCGGCACCTTCGCTGATCGAGCGCCTGGCCCTTGAAGACCTCGCGTCCCTGAGCCGTCACACGTTACTGACCGCCAAGGCGCGTCGCGAAGATTGGCACAACTGGGCCCTGCATTTTGGTCAAGGCCAGTCAGCCTCTCAGGTCACCCGGCAGTTTGACCACATGCACCGGGTGCTTGAGGCCGCCGTGGAAGGACAGGGCATTGCCTTGTGCCCGACCTCTTTGCTGGGCACCCATCTCTCTAGCGGTCGCCTGATTTGCCCATTGCCCGAATTGCGAATGCCGTTGCCGCGTTATTACTACGGTGTCGCGCCTAATGTGACGGCGCAGACACGGGTGTTTGTGGAGTGGTTGTTTGCTCAGATAGAACGGGATGCACTCACGATTATCGGGCGTTATAAAAAGTAGTGCCTGCGGGAATGTTTTTATTGACGAAGGACATGGCCCCGATAGTAACGTCATCACCAATTGAGAGGGTGTCCGCGATGATGCAACTATTTGCCCCGATACTTACGTTATCGCCGATCTTGAGGTCATATTCAGCTAGTCCCATGGTTTTAATGCCAATGGTAGTGTTTTGACGGATAAAGAAGTTTCGGCCGATCCGCACATGGCCAGTGATAACGATCCCAGGCAAATGGCCGATACGAAAGCCGGGGCCTATTTGGGCATCGATATTTATGTCAACTCCGTACTTTAGATTGCTCTTTCTTTCCAGCCGTTTCGCATAAACGCGGCACAAACCTTTGCGAGCATTTAAATACTGCGCCAGTCTGAATATGAACAAGTACCTGAGCGTGTTGCTCTTTCTGGTTCGTTTAAGAATATTGGTGATCAGGCCGATGCGACTTCCTGGTTTTTTCTTGTTTGAAACTTCCGATTTCCAATGCATCGTCAAAGTTTCTAAATTCACGGCGCAGTCCCTAGCCTTCGGCTCTGAAAAATGGGCTAGTTTATCAAGTGAACCAGGGAATGGGTACGGACCCCGAATCGCCATTCCTTGTGCAATAAAAAACCCACCCATCGGCAAAGCGATGGATGGGTTATGTGCCGCTGGGGATCAGGTCCCGTCAAATCAAACCTTGACGATCCAGCCCGCTGGCGCTTCGATGTCGCCGGTCTGTACACCGGTCAGCTCTTTGTAGAGCTTCTGGGTGACCGGGCCGACTTCGGTTTCGCTGTGGAACACGTGCAGTTTGTCGTTGTAGCTGATGCCGCCGATCGGGGTGATCACCGCAGCAGTACCGCAAGCGCCGGCTTCCTTGAAGTCGGACAGCTTGTCGATGAACACGTCGCCTTCGACCACTTCCAGGCCCAGACGCGATTTTGCCAGCTCGATCAACGACAGGCGGGTAATGCCCGGCAGGACCGACGGCGAATTCGGGGTCACGAACTTGTTGTCGTGGGTGATCCCGAAGAAGTTGGCCGAGCCGACTTCTTCGATTTTCGTGTGGGTCATCGGGTCCAGGTAAATGCAGTCGGCGTAGTGGGCTTTCTTGGCCTGGGAACCTGGCATCAGGCTGGCCGCGTAGTTACCACCGACCTTGGCTGCACCGGTGCCTTGTGGGGCGGCGCGGTCGTAGCTGGAGATCAGGAAGTTGTGCGGGGTCAGGCCGCCCTTGAAGTAGGCACCGACCGGGATGGCGAAGATCGAGAAGATGAACTCGGGGGCGGTACGCACGCCGATGTTGTCACCCACGCCGATCACGAACGGACGCAGGTACAGCGCGCCGCCGGTGCCGTAAGGCGGGATGAAACGCTCGTTGGCGCGGACCACTTCCTTGCAGGCTTCGACGAACTGCTCGGTGGACACCTGTGGCATCAGCAGGCGCGCGCAGCTGCGTTGCATGCGGGCGGCGTTCTGGTCCGGGCGGAACAGGTTGATCGAACCGTCCTTGCAACGATAGGCCTTCAGCCCTTCGAAGCATTGCTGGCCATAGTGAAGGGCAGTGGAGCCTTCGCTGATGTGCAGCACATTGTCTTCGGTCAGGGTGCCTTTGTCCCACTCGCCATTACGCCAGTGCGACAGATAGCGCTTGTCTGTCTTGATGTAGTCAAAACCCAACTTGTCCCAATTGATGCTTTCGTTACCCATGACACCCTCTATCGCTTAACAACCGCCGAAACGGTTCAAGGCTTCTGACGTTTTTCTGGATGGGGACAACAATACTTCATTCCGGGCCCATTTCGCAGCCCGCAATTCGTTCCTTTGATCGTTCCCACGCTCTGCGTGGGAATGCAGCCCGGGACGCTCCGCGTCCATAACGCGGTCGCGGAGCGTCCGTTGAGGCATTCCCACGCGGAGCGTGGGAACGATCAGATGAAGCGGTTACAGGTGCAGCGCGTGGCCGAGGGCTCGCAACGCCGCTTCCTGTACCGCCTCGCCGAGTGTCGGATGCGCGTGGATGGTGCCGGCAATGTCTTCCAGCCGGGCGCCCATTTCAAGGCTCTGGCCGAACGCCGTCGACAATTCCGACACGCCCACACCGACCGCCTGCCAGCCGACAATCACATGATTGTCACGCCGCGCCACGACCCGCACGAAGCCGCTTTTCGATTCCAGCGTCATCGCCCGACCATTGGCGGCAAACGGGAAACTGGAAACGATGCAGTCCAGGCCCGCCGCCTTGACGTCGTCCGGGGTCTTGCCGACCACCACCAGTTCCGGGTCGGTAAAGCACACGGCGGCGATGGCGGTCGGGTTGAACTCGCGGGATTTGCCGCTGATCAGTTCGGCAACCATCTCACCCTGAGCCATGGCCCGGTGCGCGAGCATTGGTTCGCCGCTCACGTCGCCAATGGCATACACATTGCGCATGCTGGTCTGGCAGCGGTTGTCGATCTTGATCGCCGAGCCGTTCATGTCCAGGTTCAAACCTTCGAGGTTCCAGCCCTGAGTGTTCGGTTTACGGCCGACGGCGACGAGTACCTGATCGGTTTCCAGGTTCAGGGTGTCGCCATTCGGATCAAGAACTTGCAGTGTATTGCTAGAAGAATCAAAGCCTTGGACGCTGTGCTTCAAGTAAAGCTTCATGCCGAATTTTTTCAGTTCGTCATGCACAGGCTGCGTCAGTTCCGCGTCGTAGGCCGGCAGGATGCGATCCTGAGCCTCGACCACGCTGACCTCAGCGCCGAGCTTGCGATAGGCGATCCCCAGCTCCAGACCGATGTAACCGCCACCGACGACGATCAGCCGTTTCGGCACGGACGTCGGCGCCAGGGCTTCGGTGGAGGAGATGATCGGGCCGCCAATCGGCAGCATCGGCAGGTTCACGCTTTTCGAGCCGGTGGCCAGCACCAGGTGTTCGCACTGAATCCGCGTGTCGCCGACGTCGACGGTTTTGCCGTCGACGATCTTGGCCCAACCTTGAATGACCTGAACCTTGTTCTTTTTCAGCAGCGCCGCCACGCCGGTGGTCAGGCGATCAACGATGCCGTCCTTCCACTCGACACTTTTACTGATATCGAGGGTCGGCGCCGACACGCTGATGCCCAGCGCCGAATGCTGGCTGTGATGCTGCGTCTGGTGAAACTGTTCGGCGACGTGGATCAACGCCTTGGACGGAATGCAGCCGATGTTCAGGCACGTGCCGCCCAGGGATTCGCCTTCGACCAGAATGGTCGAGATGCCCAGCTGACCGGCACGAATCGCCGTCACATAACCGCCAGGGCCGCCGCCGATAATCAGCAGCGTGGTGTTCAAATTCTGCATGTCTTACTCCACAAACAAGGTTGCGGGTTGTTCGAGCAAGCCACGGATGGCCTGGATGAATTGCGCCGCGTCCATGCCGTCGACCACGCGGTGATCGAAGGAGCTGGAGAGGTTCATCATCTTGCGAATCACGATCTGGCCTTTGACGACCATCGGGCGTTCGACGATTTTGTTGACGCCCACGATCGCCACTTCAGGCAGGTTCAGCACCGGGGTGCTGACGATACCGCCCAAGGCGCCGAGGCTGGTCAGGGTGATGGTCGAACCGGACAACTCATCGCGGCTGGCCTTGCCATTGCGGGCAGCGGTAGCGAGGCGCGAAATTTCCTGAGCGCTGTCCCACAGGCTGCGGGTTTCGGCGTGACGGACCACCGGCACCATCAAACCGATGTCAGCTTGGGTGGCGATGCCGACATGCACCGCGCCGAGGCGGGTGATGACCTGGGCTTCGTCGTCGTAACGGGCGTTGATCTGCGGGAAGTCGCGCAGGGCAACGACCAGTGCGCGGACCAGGAACGGCAGCAAGGTCAGCTTGCCGCGGGTCGCGCCGTGTTTTTCGTTCAGGTGAGCGCGCAGTTCTTCCACGGCGGTGACGTCGATTTCTTCGACATAACTGAAATGAGCGGCGCGCTGAGTGGCGTCCTGCATGCGCTGGGCGATCTTGCGGCGCATGCCGATGACCGGGATCTGTTCTTCATCGTTACGCTGGGCGTAAGCGGCGACAGCGGTGGATTGCGGCTGCTGACCTTGAGCCAGATAGGCCTCGAGGTCTTCGTGCAGCACCCGACCGGCAGGGCCGGTGCCACGCACCAGACGCAATTGAATGCCGAGGTCCAGCGCATGTTTGCGCACGGCCGGTGAGGCCAGCGGACGCTCATCCGCTTCGCGAGCGACCATCGGGCCCTGGCATACGGCAGCTCGCGGCGCTGCGGCAACAACCGGTTTGCTCTCGACAGCGGTGGCAACTTTCGGTGCCGACACCGGCGCTTCTTTAACCGGTGCAGGCTGCGCCGACTCTTTAACGTTGCCCGCGCCTTCGACTTCAATGCTGATCAGGATGCTGCCAACCGCCATGACTTCGCCAGGCTGTCCGCCCAGGGCTATCACCTTGCCGTTCACCGGCGAAGGGATGTCGACCATCGCCTTGTCGGTCATGACATCGGCCAGTACCTGGTCTTCGACGACCATGTCGCCGACTTTGACGTGCCAAACCGACAGTTCAACTTCTGCAATGCCTTCACCAATGTCCGGCATTTTAATAACGTGCGTGCCCATTCAGACCTCCATAACCCGATGCAAAGCCGCGCCCACTCGGGACGGACCAGGGAAATACGCCCACTCTTGTGCGTGCGGGTAGGGAGTGTCCCAACCGGTGACGCGTTCGATAGGCGCTTCCAGGTAGTGGAAGCAGTGCTCTTGCACCAGGGCGACCAGTTCGGCGCCGAAACCGCAGGTGCGGGTCGCTTCGTGCACGATCACGCAACGGCCGGTTTTCTTCACCGACTTGACGATGGTCTCCAGGTCCAGCGGCCACAGGCTGCGCAGGTCGATGACTTCGGCGTCTATGCCGGTTTCTTCAGCCGCCACTTGCGACACGTAAACGGTGGTGCCGTAAGTCAGGATGGTCACGTCCTTGCCCGGACGGGTGATCGCGGCGACGTCCAGCGGCACGGTGTAGTAACCGTCCGGCACTTGCGCGGCCGGGTGTTTCGACCACGGGGTAACCGGGCGTTCGTGGTGACCGTCGAACGGGCCGTTGTACAGGCGTTTTGGCTCGAGGAAGATCACCGGGTCATCGTTTTCGATGGAGGCGATCAGCAAGCCTTTGGCGTCGTAAGGGTTGGACGGCATCACCGTGCGCAAACCGCAGACCTGGGTGAACATCGCCTCGATGCTCTGGCTGTGGGTCTGGCCGCCGTAGATGCCGCCGCCGCAAGGCATGCGCAGGGTCATCGGGGCGGTGAACTCGCCGGCCGAGCGATAACGCAGGCGGGCGGCTTCGGAAATGATCTGGTCCGACGCCGGGTAAACGTAGTCGGCGAACTGGATCTCGGCCACCGGCCGCAGACCGTAGGCGCCCATGCCGACGGCGACGCCGACGATGCCGCTTTCGGAGATCGGCGCGTCGAATACGCGGGAGGTGCCGTACTTGTTCTGCAGGCCTTCGGTGCAACGGAACACGCCGCCGAAGTAGCCGACGTCCTGGCCGAACACCACGACGTTGTCGTCACGCTCAAGCATCACATCCATGGCCGAGCGCAGGGCCTGGATCATGGTCATGGTGGTCGTGGTCATGGCGGTTTCCAACTCGATATTGTTGTTGTGATCGTTCATGTCAGATCCCCAACTCTTGACGCTGGCGCTTCAAGTGCTCCGGCATCTCTTTGTAGACGTCTTCGAACATGGTCGCGGCGCTCGGAATCTGGCCGCCGGCGAGGGTGCCGTACTGCTCGGCTTCTTTCTGTGCGGCGATCACTTCGGCTTCCAGTTCGGCACTGACGGCGACGTGTTCCTCTTCGGACCACTGACCGATTTTCACCAGATGCTGCTTGAGACGCGCAATCGGGTCGCCCAACGGGAAGTAGCTCCAGTCGTCGGCAGGACGGTATTTGGACGGATCATCAGAAGTCGAGTGCGGGCCGGCGCGGTAGGTGACCCATTCGATCATGGTCGGGCCGAGGTTGCGGCGGGCGCGTTCGGCGGCCCAGGCAGAGGCGGCGTAGACCGCGACGAAATCGTTGCCATCGACCCGCAGGGAGGCAATGCCGCAACCGACGCCACGACCGGCGAACGTGGTGGCTTCACCACCGGCAATCGCCTGGAACGTGGAGATCGCCCACTGGTTGTTGACCACGTTGAGGATCACTGGCGCACGGTAAACGTGGGCGAAGGTGAGGGCGGTGTGGAAGTCGGATTCAGCGGTAGCGCCGTCGCCGATCCAGGCCGAGGCGATTTTGGTGTCGCCCTTGATCGCCGAGGCCATGCCCCAGCCCACGGCTTGCACGAACTGGGTGGCGAGGTTGCCGGAAATGGTGAAGAAGCCGAAGTCTTTGACTGAATACATGATCGGCAGCTGACGGCCCTTGAGCGGATCGCGCTCGTTGGACAACAGCTGGCAGATCAGGTCCACCAGCGGCACTTCGCGCGCCATCAGGATGCTTTGCTGGCGGTACGTCGGGAAGCACATGTCATCGACGTTCAGCGCCAGGGCCTGGCCGCTGCCGATGGCTTCTTCGCCAAGGCTCTGCATGTAGAACGACATTTTTTTCTGACGCTGGGCGACCACCATGCGGTTGTCATAGATCCGCGTCTTGAGCATGGCGCGCATGCCTTTGCGCAGGATCTCTGCCGGCACGCCTTCAGCCCAGGGACCGAGGGCATTGCCCTCGTCATCGAGGACGCGAATCAGTCCCTTGGCCAGATCAGCGGTGTCGGCCGGTTCAACGTCGATTGGGGGTTTGCGCACCGTGCCGGCGTCGGTCAGACGCAGGTAGGAGAAGTCGGTTTTGCAGCCTGGACGGCCCGATGGTTCGGGAACGTGCAGTTGCAGCGGTTCGTACGCTTGGTTCATGGCTTCTACGCTCGATCTTGTGAATTTCTTGTAGTGAGCTGACCGTCATTCTTCGGTGAAAGAAATCTTGTCCTACAACAATCATAGGCCGGGCCAAGAAGAATATTTCTCTCTGTTTCATTGCGCTGGTGATCATTTGAGGATAAAAAATCTGCATAAACATAAAAAACAGGTGGTTTTGTCTCATGCGCAAACTGGACCGTACCGATATCGGCATTTTGAACAGCCTTCAGGAGAACGCGCGCATCACCAACGCCGACCTCGCACGCTCGGTCAATCTGTCGCCAACCCCGTGCTTCAACCGGGTCAAGGCGATGGAGGAATTGGGCCTGATTCGTGAGCAAGTGACGCTGCTGGATGCCGACTTGCTGGGGCTGCATGTGAATGTGTTCATTCATGTGAGCCTGGAAAAACAGGTGGAGGAGGCGTTGCAGCATTTCGAGGAAGCGATCTCGGATCGCCCGGAAGTGATGGAGTGCTATTTGATGGCCGGCGACCCGGATTACTTGATTCGCGTACTGGTGCCGACTATTCAGTCGCTGGAGCGCTTCATGATGGACTTCCTCACCAAAGTCCCCGGCGTTGCCAATATCCGCTCGAGCTTTGCGCTCAAGCAGGTGCGGTATAAGACGGCGTTGCCGTTGCCGGCGAATGGGTTAACTCTCGCGAACTAAACGCAAATCCCCTGTAGCAGCTGTCGAGCACCGCGAGGCAGCGTTCGGCTGCGTAGCAGTCGCAGACCCTACAACCGAGTTCCTTCAGGTAAACCGCGGACGCAGCCTCGCGGTGCTCGACAGCTGCTACGGGTTACGTGTTCGATCATTAGAGTTTATTCAGAGGGATCTTCAAATAGGTGACGCCATTGCCCTCAGCCGGCGGCAAATTCCCCGCCCGCACATTCACCTGGATCGCCGGCAGTAATAGCGTCGGCATGCCCAACCCCGCATCGCGCCGGGTGCGCATGGCAACGAACGTGGCTTCGTCGATGCCGTCATGAATGTGAATGTTGCTTTTGCGCTGTTCACCCACCGTGCTCATGCACTGCGGTTTACGCCCCTCGGGCGGGTAGTCATGACAGACATACAGTCGGACGCCGGCAGGGAAGGCCAGCAGCTTGTGAATCGAGGCAAACATCTGATTGGCATTGCCGCCGGGAAAGTCGCAGCGCGCGGTGCCCACATCCGGCATGAACAATGTATCGCCCACCAGAATCACATCGCTGTCGATCAGATAAGCCATGTCCGCTGGCGTATGGCCGGGAACATGCAGGGCCGTGGCCTTGAGATTGCCGATGCGGAACGATTCATCCGGCGCGAACAGATGATCGAACTGCGAACCATCGATACAGAATTCCGGCTCAAGGTTGAACAGGGTCTTGAACACGCTTTGAACCTTGCTGATCGACTGACCAATCGCAATCTTCCCGCCCAGTTCCCGACGCAGATACGGCGCAGCGGACAGGTGATCGGCATGGGCGTGGGTTTCCAGCAGCCATTGCACCTGCAACTGATGCTGGCGAACGAAGGCGATGATCTTGTCGGCCTGGGTGGTGGCGGTTCGCCCCGCGGCGGGGTCGTAATCGAGCACCGGGTCGACGATGGCGCAGTGTCCGCCATCGTGTTCGTAGATGACGTAGCTGTAGGTCGACGAGGCAGGGTCTAAAAAAGCTTCAATCAAGGCAGGCATGGTGGCCGTTTTCTTTTAGGACAAGCCATGAGGGTAGTTTCATTCTCCCTGCGCTGACCAGCCCGCATCAATTCAATTAATCAAAAAAGCTGCGCGGGCTCTATTCTGTCAGTCATCGATACCGGGCGTTCCCGGCTTTTTTCGCGGATCACGAGTGTTTTATGTTGCTGGCAATTTTTTTTGGCGTGGTGATGGGGTTGGTTCTCGGTTTGACCGGCGCCGGTGGCGGCATTCTTGCGGTGCCGGCGCTGGTGCTGGGGCTGGGTTGGACCATGACGCAAGCCGCGCCGGTCGCCCTGTTCGCGGTGGGCAGTGCGGCGGCTGTCGGCGCCATTGACGGGTTGCGCCATGGCCTGGTGCGTTATCGCGCAGCGTTGCTGATCGCTCTGCTGGGGGCGATTTTTTCGCCGATCGGCATCTACTTCGCCCATCAGTTGCCGGAAAAAATCCTGATGATCCTGTTCAGCCTGCTGATGGTCATGGTGGCCTGGCGGATGCTGCGCCGAGAGCGCCAGGACGAAGGGCCAAGCGACCACGGCCACGCCAACTGGGGCCAGAAGAACTGCATGCTCGACCAGCAGACCGGGCGCTTTTCCTGGACCGCCAAATGCACCGCGACCCTCGCGGCACTGGGCGCGGTGACCGGTGTGGTATCGGGGCTGCTCGGGGTCGGTGGCGGCTTCCTGATCGTCCCTGCATTCAAGCAACTGACCGATGTGCAGATGCGCGGCATCGTCGCCACGTCGTTGATGGTGATCAGCCTGATTTCCGCCATCGGCGTGATTGGCGCGTTTCAGGCCGGGGTGCGAATCGACGGTTTGGGCGTGGCGTTTATCGTCGCGAGCATCGTCGGCATGATCATTGGCCGAAGACTTTGTGCGCGAGTCCCGGCCCGGGCATTGCAGATCGGCTTCGCCAGCATCTGTGTCGTGGTCGCCGCTTACATGCTGTTTAGAGCGGGCGTCTAGCAAGTACCGGTTCCTGTGGACGCCAGTCCGTTCCACAGGCGTACGCCTTAAGTTCCGGGCCTCGTCGACGGACGGTCTTACACCGAACTTGCCGCGCATCACCTGCCACTCCAAAGCATTTCAAAACCGCCTCCAAGGCAGCGTATGACGCCGCCGGTCAGCTTTCGATAATCGCCTCCGACATCCAGTCCCCCGCTGCGGAGCGCGTCATGCACAACAATAAGAACATCAAGCATCGTTTCTTGCCTGCCTTCATCGCCAGCCTTTCGACCCTCGGTTTGAGCTCGATGGCCCAAGCCGAGATCGTGCTGTACGACAAGGACCAGACCACGTTTTCCACCGACGGCTACATCAACGCTTTTTACGTGAACAGCGATGTGGACCGTGCCGGCGACCAGTTCGACCGCAAGCAAGCGCGGGTCAAAATGGGTTTTCTGCCCAACTACCTGGGCTTCAACATGGGCAAGCAGGTCGATGACCTCAAGCTCGGCGCCCGGTCTTCTTTCTGGGTGACCATCAACGACAGCGAAACCAACGGCACCGACACCGCCATCGACGTGCGTCAGTTCTACGGCACGGTGGCCAACCCTGAGTGGGGCGAAGTGCTGGTCGGCAAGGACTTCGGCCTGTTCGCCCGTTCCAACATCCTGCTCGATGAGTTGCTCGCCGGTTACGGCCAGGTCAGCGATACCCTGGGGCTGGTGGACGGTGGCGGGGTGTCGTTCGGCAATATCGGCACGGGTTATCCGTACCCGTTCCCGACGTCGCAGATCACCTACCGCACGCCGGTGATGGAGGGTTTGCGAGTGGCCGTGGGGATCATGGACCCGGTGGACACCAACGACAGCAGCCCGACCGGCAAGGCGTACCAAGAGAACCCGCGTACCGAAAGCGAGATCACCTATCAGTTCGACCTCGCCGGGGCGAAGATCTACAGCTGGGTCAACGGCAGCTACCAGACGTCGGACAATACCGATTCCACCGTCGAGTCCGTCACCTCCAAAGGCGTCGGCTATGGCGTGCAGGCGAAAATGGGCGGTTTGTCCCTTACAGGCTCCGGCTTCCAGGCCAAAGGCATCAACCCGTTTTTCACCAACAACGCTGGCGAACCGACCCTGCGCAATGTCGACAGTGACGGTTACCTGCTGCAGGGCTCCTACAAACTGGGCAAGAACCGACTGGCCTTGTCTTACGGCAAGACCAACGACGACGGCAATGGCGTGGTCGGCAGCGGCGCGGACTACGAAACGCGCGGCGTTGCGTTGTTCCATGACATCAACGACAACCTCAAGCTGGTGGCCGAGTACAACCAGTTCGCAATCAACGGCCACGACACCAGCGACCAGGATGAAGACACCGACACCTTTGCGGTGGGGGCTGTGCTGACCTGGTAACCCTGTAGCGACGCCGCTTACTTGTGGCGAGGGAGCTTGCTCCCGCTGGATCGCGTAGCGGTCCCGATCCTGGTCGCGCATCGGCCGGTTGGGGACTGCTTCGCAGTCCAGCGGGAGCAAGCTCCCTCGCCACAAATGCGTCAGTCATCAAGTACTCAATTTGCCGACTCTCATCCCATCGAAGCGGCTACCCGCTACCCAAGTAGCATACGTCGCAGCTCACAGGCTTCGTACACTCCAGCCTCATACATGCGCACCTGCGGGAGGCGACGATGCAGCAGGTCCAGAGTGAAGGTGTGGTCAGTGCCATGTCCCAGGCCACCGATGCCCAGCAAGTGGCGCAGGAGCTGGCGCGACAACTGTTGCATCCGCACTTGGGCTTCGTGCTGTTCTTCTGTTCCGCCGAGTACGACTTGCAGGCGCTGGGCCAGGCCTTGCAACAAAGCTTCGGCGGTATACGCCTGGTGGGTTGCACCAGTGCCGGGGAAATCACGCCCTTGGGCTATGGCCGCAACTGCGTGACCGCGGTCGGCTTCGACCACCGGCATTTTTCCATCGACGCCGAACTGATCTGCGAGATGGAGCGCTTCAGCCTGATCGACGCCCAGCAAATGGTCGAGCGCCTGGTCAGTGGCTGTCGCAGCAACACGTTGGCGCCGATCAAGGGCAACAGCTTTGCCCTGACTCTGCTCGATGGCTTGTCCAGTCGTGAAGAAATGGTCCTCGCGGCCCTGAGTGCAGCATTGGGCGACATCCCGCATTTCGGCGGTTCTGCCGGCGACGACAATTACCTGACCCACACCCACGTCTATTTCAATGGCGAGTTCCACAGCGGCGCGGCGGTGGTGGTGCTGGTCAATACCTGGCTCGACTTTGAAGTTTTCACCACCCACCACATTCTGCCGCGGGCGGAAAAACTGGTGGTCACCGGCGCCGACAGCGCCTCACGCCGGGTCTTTGAACTGAATGCCGAACCGGCCGCCGAGGAATACGCCCGGCACATTGGTGTGCCGGTGGCGGAGCTCGATCACCGGATCTTCGCCGCGCACCCCTTGGCCGTGCGGATCAACGATCAGTATTACGTGAGGGCGATCCAGCAGGTTCATCCGGACCTGAGCCTGAGTTTCTACTGTGCGGTGGAAAACGGCATCGTCCTTACTGTCATGAAGCCCGGCCCCATGCTGCCAAACCTGCAAACCCTGTTCGAAGGCTTGCAGGAGCGCCTTGGCGATCTGTTGCTGACCATCGGCTGCGACTGCTTTCTAAGGCGTATGGAACTGGAAGACAGCGGCAGTCTGGAGCAGATCGGAACGTTTTTGCGTGACCAGCGGGTGATGGGTTTCAACACCTACGGAGAACAGTTCAATGGCATGCACATCAACCAGACCTTCACCGGGGTTGCCATTGCCCGAGGCCGGTCCCCTGGACATCGTTGAGCTTCAAGCGCAGATCGCCAGCCTGCAGCGCGACAACCACAAGCTGCAGCGTATCAATGGCGCGCTGATCGAGCGGATCGAGTCCGGCATCACCCGCGGCAATGACCCGTACGCGGCGTTCCAGCATTCTGTGGTGCTGGCCGAGCAGGTGCGTGAGCGCACCGACGCCTTGAACCAGGCCATGGCTGAACTCAAGTCGGGCAATCGCTTGCTCAGCGAGGCACGCCTGCGAGCAGAAACCGCGCATCAGCATTTGATCGATGCCATCGAGAGCATTTCCGACGCGTTCGTGCTGTTCGATGCGGACCAGCGGATCGTGTTGTTCAACAGCCGTTTCAAGGCGTTCTGGGGCAACAGCCGGGTGCGGATCAACGCCGGCATGCGCCTGACCGAGGTCAAGCGGCTGATGTCCGCCACCGGGTTGTTCACTGAAGAGCCGCGCGGGCATGCCGACGAAAACCTGCTTTATCGCCTGCAGGACGGTCGCTGGTTGCAAGTCAGCGAACGCCCCACCCAGGAAGGCGGGCGGGTGATCCTGTTCACCGACATTACCGACGTCAAACTCCGCGAAACCGTGCGCCGCGAGCAGGCGGTGGCGCAGAAATCCCACTTGTTGCAACGGGCGGTCGACAACCTGTCCCAAGGCGTGGCCATGGTCAACGCCGAGGGCATTCTGGAATTGTGGAACCGGCGATTCCTCGAACTCAGCGGCCTGGCCCCGGTGGCGGCCCATCGTCCGTTTGCCGAAGTGATCGGCGACAGCGAGCTGAATCTGCTGACCCCGGCCAGCCGGGATCTGAACGGACGGCATGTGCTGGAGTGCGAGCAGCGCCTCTACGATGGCCGGGTGCTGGAAATTCGCACCCATCCGTTGCCCACCGGCGGTTTCGTCAACACCTTCACCGACATCACCGAACGCTACCAACACGCCGAAGCGCTGAGCGAAAGCGAGCGCTGGATCCGCCTGATCACCGACCATGTGCCGGCGCTGATTGCCTACCTGAATGCCGATCTGGTCTACGAATTCACCAACAAGGTGTACGAAGAATGGTACTGCTGGCCTCGGGGTGTGATGCTTGGGCAGAGCCTGCGCGAAGTCCACAGCGAACAGCATTACCAGCGCCTGGAAGCCTACGTCGCCCGGGCTTTGGCCGGTGAGAGCGTGACGTTCGAGTTCGCCGAAACCAACATCAACAATCAGGAGCGCTACATGTTGCGCTCCTATGTGCCCAATCGCCTGGCCACCGGGGAAGTGGTGGGGATTTTCGTGCTGATCCGCGACATCACCGAACGCCGCCGCACCGCCGAAGCGCTGCACCAGGCCTATCAGAATCTTGAGTTGCGGGTGCGCGAACGCACGGCAGAACTGACCACCCTCAATGACCAGTTGCTGCGCGAAATCGACGAGCGTCGGCGGGCGGAATCTCGCCTGCGTGAAGCCAAGCTCGAGGCCGAACAAGCCAACCTGTCGAAGACCAAGTTTCTCGCTGCCGTCAGTCATGACCTGCTGCAACCGCTCAACGCAGCGCGGCTGTTTACCAGCGCGTTGCTCGAACGGCGGGAGCCGGTGGCCAATGCCATTTTGGTGCGAAATGTCAGCAACTCCCTGGAAGACGTGGAGAACCTGCTGGGTACGCTGGTCGATATCTCCAAGCTCGATGCCGGGGTGATCAAGGCCGACATTGCGCCATTTGCCCTCAGCGAATTGCTGGAAAACCTTGCGGCCGAGTACACCCAGGTGGCTCGCAGTGAAGGCCTGGAGCTGCATTTCATTCCTTGTTCCGCCTTGGTGCGCAGCGACATTCAGTTGCTGGCGCGGATTCTTCGGAACCTGCTGAGCAACGCCATTCGCTACACCTACAGCGGACGTGTGGTACTCGGTTGTCGGCGTCATCACCAGCGCCTGTCGATCGAGGTCTGGGACAGCGGCATGGGCATCGCCGAAAACCGCCTCGAGGAGATTTTTCAGGAATTCAAACGTGGTGATGTGCAGCGACCGGATCAGGATCGCGGGTTAGGTCTGGGACTGGCGATCGTGGAAAAGATCGCGAGGATTCTCGGCCACCGTATTCATGTGCGTTCGTGGCCGGGCAAGGGCTCGATGTTCTCGGTCGAAGTGCCCCTCAGCGCTACGGCCCCCAAGGCGCTGCCGAGCCTGTTGATGAGTGAGCCGATGCTTGAACGCCTGCGTGGGGCGCGGGTTTGGGTGCTGGACAACGACGCGGCCATTTGCGCCGGCATGCGCACCTTGCTCGAAGGGTGGGGGTGTCTGGTGGTCACGGCGCTGTCCGAGCAGGACCTGGCGCGGCAAGTGGACAACTATCACGAAGAAGCCGATTTGCTGATCGCCGACTATCACCTGGACGACGATCAGAACGGCGTCGATGCCGTGGCCCGGATCAACGCCCGTCGCGGTTCGGCGATCCCGGCGATGATGATCACCGCCAACTACAGCAACGAACTCAAACAGCAGATCCGCGAGTTGGGCCACACCCTGATGCACAAACCGGTGCGGCCGATGAAGCTCAAGACCGCGATGAGTCATTTGCTCGGCAGGCCTTGAGATGATCGTTCCCACGCTCCGCGTGGGAATGCCTCAACGGACGCTCCGCGTTCGGCTCTGGAGGGACGCAGAGCGTCCCGGGCTGCATTCCCACGCGGAGCGTGGGAACGATCATCATCAGACATCAGCGGCGTAAGTAAGACCCGAAATCAATATCCCCGGCACTCAGAATCGCCTGCACCCGGTTGTGCACATTCAGTTTGCGCAGGATCGCCGAGACGTGGGCCTTGACGGTGGTTTCGGCGATTTCCAGGGTGTAGGCGATCTGTTTGTTCGACTCGCCCTTGGTCATGCGTTCGAGCACCAGCAACTGCTTGCGGGTCAAGGCCTGTAGCAGCTCAGGTGGGAAGCTCGGGGCATCGTTCATGCGCCTTGTACCGCTTTTTTGCGTGCGGATGATGTCCGGCGGCAAGTAGACATTGCCGTTGAGGATCTGCTGGATGGCTTCGGTCATCTGCACCCGTGGCGAGGATTTGGTGATGAAGCCCACCGCGCCGTAAGTGATGGCTTGCAGCACGACTTGTTTGTCCTGTTCGGCCGAGACGATCACCACCGGAATGGTCGGTGCCTCGTTGCGCAGATTGATCAGGCCATTGAGGCCGTGCATGCCGGGCATGTTCAGGTCGAGCAGGATCAGGTCCAGGTCGTCGTGTTCCTGCGTCAACACCAGGGCGCTGTCCAGGTCGGCGGTTTCCATCACCTCGCTGCCCGGAAAACCATCGCTGATGACGTTATGAATGGCTTCGCGAAACAGCGGGTGATCATCGGCAATCAGAATTTTGTACATAGCCTTTCACCTCATTATTTTGATTAGGGTGTGGCAACAACTCGCACGCGTAAAGGTCAGGGGAAGGGCTCGGGCTGGGCGGGCGTTACGGGCAGGTTGGCTGCCTGCCAGGCGTCCAGGCCGTCGCGATACCAATACAGAGTCTTATAGCCCATGGCGGCGGCGCGCTTCACGGCGTTCCAGCTCAGCCAGCAATCGGAGCGGCAGTAGAAGACCAGCGGTTGTGCGAGATCACCTGCGGTCAATGTGTTCAGCTTACGCGCAAAATAGTCCTCCCAGTCAGGCGTCAGGTCACCGTCGCCGGTATTGGCCAGCCAATGGCTGCCGGGGAGGCTTTCGTGGGGCTGGTCCTCGATGAAACGTCCTTGCAGCCATTGCCGGCGGTAGACGTCGATCAATACTGGACGGGGTGTCTGGGTCAGCAGGGTTTGCAGGGCGGCGGTATCGATGATGTCGGCGCCCTGTACGTGATTCGGGGTCGGACTGCGGTACAGACCGATGCGATAGCCGTCGGCGGAAAACAGCGGTGTTTCGGCCTGCGCGACGCCCAGCAACAGGCTTAGCGATAGCGCAGCGAGAGAAGGGCGCAGCAGACGACGTCGGGCACGCGGCATGGGGTTCAATCCTTATAGTTATGAACCTATTACATGCCAGTCTCGGTGCGATTGGAATGCGACGATAGACAGGAAAACCAGTACTAAAGTAGTAATTTCGAACCGTTGATCGCTGATTGATTGTTCCCACGCTCTGCGTGGGAACGATCAGGGTTACACGGCATTAGTTGGATTTGCGCAGGGCGGCGTGTTGCGGGTTGAAGGTGAGTACGGCGAGCAGGGCGAATACCAGCGTCAGCCCCACGCACACCGCCAGTGCCAGCGGATTGAAGCGTTCGTACAAGGCAAACCGCACCAGTTCCACCGCATGGGTGAACGGGTTCAATGCGCACAACCAATACAGCCACTCGCTGGACTCGCGCATCTTCCACAGCGGATACAGCGCCGACGACAGGAAAAACAGCGGGAAGATCACGAAATTCATCACCCCGGCAAAGTTCTCCAGCTGGCGGATCGCGTTGGACAGCAACAAACCCAGCGCGCTGAGCATCAACGCCACCAGCAGCAACGCCGGCAAGGCGATCAACAGCCCCATGGCCGGTGGCTGCACGCCGTACACCCAGGCAATCGCCAGAAAGGCGTACACCTGCAACAACGAGATCAACGAGGTGGCCAGCAGTTTGCTGCACAACAGGAAAGTCCGGGGCAGGGGGCTGGTCAACAGCACGCGCATGCTGCCCATTTCCCGGTCGTAGACCATCGACAGTGAACCTTGCATGCCGTTGAACAGCAGGATCATGCAGGCCAGTCCGGGAATGATGTAGACCTCGTAGGGAATGTAGGTGTCGTAGGGCTCGATGATCGCGATCCCCAGTGCCGCGCGAAAACCGGCAGCGAACACCAGCAGCCACAGCAACGGCCGAACCAGCGCGCTGAGAAACCGCGTGCGCTGCAACACAAAACGCAGCCATTCGCGCAGCACGATGCCGCTGAAACATTGCCAGTAGGCATTCATTGGGCGGCTCCTGAAGTGGTCAGTCGAGCGAAGGCCGAACCCAGGTCACCACCGTGCTCCAGACTCAGCGCATCGGCCTGTCCGCTGGCCACCAACCGGCCCTGATGGAGAATCAGCAAGTCATCGCTGGGCTGCACTTCATCGAGCAAATGGGTGGTCCAGAGCACGCTGATGTTCTGTTCGCGGCACAAACTACGAATGTGTTGATTGAGCGCCAGCCGACTGGCCGGGTCGAGGCCAACGCTGGCCTCGTCGAGCAGCAGCAGGCGCGGTTCATGCAGCAAGGCACGGGCGATTTCCACTCGGCGACGGTGGCCGCCATTGAGTTCGCGAACCCGTTCGCGACGGCGTTCGGTCAAGGCCTGACGGGCCAGTTCGGCGTCGACCCGCAGGCTGGTCTGGCGCCGCGACATGCCATGCAGCGCGGCGTGATAACGCAGGTTTTGCTCGACGCTTAGGTCCAGGTCCAGCGTGCTTTGCTGAAACACCACACCCAATTGCTTGAGCGCCGGACGTGCGGCGTTGCGCAACGAACAGTCGCCGACGCGGATGTCACCGCGCTGTAAATCATAGAGCCGGGTGAGCAGGGCAATCAGCGTCGATTTGCCCGCGCCATTCGGCCCGAGCAACGCAGCGAAACGGCCGGGCGCCAGGCTGAAACTCACCTGGCGCAACGCCTCTTTCGCACCATAAGCGAAGCTCAGTTCGCTGACTTCGAGTGCGTTCATGGCGTCACCACCACGCCCCACGGATAACGCCCGACCTTGATCGATTTAGTCACCTTGAGGCTGTCGACATCGATCACCGACACGTCGCCGCTGACGCCGTTGGTGGCCAGTAATTGCTTTTGATCCGGGGTAAACGACATCTGCCAGACCCGCCGGCCGACCAGCAGATAATCAAGAATTTCGAAGGTCTTGGCATCGATCACCGCCACATGATTGGCCGGGCCGAGGGCGACGAAACCGTACTTGCCGTCAGCGCTGAGCTTGATCCCCACTGGCTGGACTTTGTCCGGGTGCACGCCCTTGATCTGGAAGGTCAGGGTTTTGAGGACCTTGCGGCTGGCGACGTCGAGAATGGTCACCGTGCCGCCGATTTCCGCCGAAGCCCAGAGCTTCGAGCCATCGGGTGTGAACTCAACGAAGCGCGGTCGCTGATCCACCAGAGTGCTATCGGCCAGAGTCTGGGTGCTGGTGTCGATCCAGTGCAGCATGTTGGTGGTTTCACTGGTGTTCACCGCCCACTTGCCGTCGGGGCTGACGGCCATGCCTTCAGGCTCGACACCGACGCTGATCTGCCCGAGCACCTTGGAGGTTTCGGTGTCGATCACCGTCACCAGCGCATCGTCTTCGTTGGAAACGTACAGCCAGCGATTATTCGGGTGCAGGGCGAATTGTTCAGGATCTTTGCCCGAGGGCAGTTCCTTGATGATCTTGCGCGTGGCCACGTCCATCACCTGGACCCGGTCCGAGTCGCTGGCGCAGATGTACAGCAGCTTGTTGTCGTGGGACAGCAGCAGACCGCGCGGGCGCTGGCCGACGGGCAGGGTGTCGGTGACTTGCAGGGTCTGCAGGTCGATCAGGCTCAGGCTGTTGTCTTTTTCGTTGGAAACCCAGGCGGTGCTGGCAGCGGCGTGCCCGGCGGCGAGCAGCAGAGCGCAGGAAAGCAGGGTGCGGCGCATGGCAGATTCCTTGTTGTTTTAATTATTGGGTCAGGGAAAACGGCAGCTGACCTCGGGTTTGTCGTAGCCGAGGCTGTCCATCTCGTTGAAGGGGTGCAGGAAGCCGTCTTGCGGCGACGTGCTGACCAGCGCCCGGGGCTGCACGATGGGAATGGGTTGGCGCAACTGGCCGTTCCACGGTCGATAGCTGAGCTTGCGACCCTTGAAACCGTCCAGCGGCAATTGATCGCTGATCTCAAGCGTACGGATTGCCACCGGATCAACCTGACGCAGTTTGCTCACGGCGCTGGCGATGCTGCGCACGGCGATCCAGGCGGCAAAATCGCGGTCATTCATCCAGCGTCCGGCCAGGGCTTCGAAGCGTTTCTGCAATTGGGCGGCGCCGTAGGTTTCCACGGTTTTGTGCCAGCCCACCGGGGTCAGTCCCTGAGTGCCGGCGACCGGCCGTGGGTACCAGGTCTGGTAGGGCACGTATTCGCCGAAATCACCCCGTTCATCCGCCACCAGCACCACGTCGTACTCGGCGGTCTGGGTGAACAGCGGCATGTCGGCCTGGGCGCTACGGCGCTGATCATTGTCGAAACTCCAGGCTTTTTCCGCGACCAGGGTCAGGCCGAAGCGTTTGGCGGCGCGGCGCAGGGCGGCTGCATAGGCTTGATCGTCCGGGGTCGGGCCGACGATCAGCAGCGCCCGTTGCCATTTGCGCAGCACCAGAAATTGCGCCAGTGCATCGGCGAGCATCGCCCGGCTTGGCAGGCTGTGCAGCACATTCGGCAGGCAGTCGCTGGTGCGCAAGCTGTCATCGGGGCTGCCGGCGTTGAACAGCAAGCTGTCGGGCAGCACGGTGCTGAGTTGGCGCAGGCTGGCGGCTGGCGCATTGACGACAAACAGGCGCAGGCCTTGGGCATGTTGAACCTTGGCCGCTTCGACCAGGGCATCCGGATTGTCGACGTTGGCGCTGACCAGGTTGTAGCTCTGATTGAGGAAACGCCCGGTGCTGTTGCTGTCAGTGATCGCCAGTTCGGCGCCACGCAGGCCGGCATCGACCGGCTCGGGAATGACGTTCGACAGCAACGGGCCCGGATCAGGGCGATAGCCCAGGTAGCCGATCTGCACCTGCAACGACGCCTCGGCAGCCTGGCTCTGGGTCGCCAGCCCGGCGGCACAGGCAATCGCCAACAGGTAGATCAGGGCGTAAGGGGCAAGCTGGCGCATAGGGCACTCCATTACAGGTAGCGCCAGCATAGGAACGCTGTGAGGCAGAAGGAAATATGCAGAAAGTACCAGTGAGCCAGTACCAAGGTAGTAGCTCGCCCGGGGTGGCGCGGTTCTAGCATGGGCGATAACGGCCATCACACGGGAGGAGATCGATCATGCGTATTCTCAAAGCGCTGCTTCTGCCGTTGCTGCTGATCCTGACCCTGATCGGCGTCGACAAGCTCCACGGCCCGCGTCCCGCGCCGTTGCTGGTCCTGCCCATGACACCGGGGCGCTAGGGATGTCGGCCCTGTGGCGGATCAACCTCTGGGTCGGCGGATTTTTCGCCTTGGTCACCTTGGCGTGCATGGGCTTGCTGGTGCACCAGGCGCTGGCGGACGTGGAGCGTGAACTGCAATCCGCCGAAGCGGTGGTCGAGTACTTGAGCGAAACCGCCGAGCGTGACCCCGCCAGCCTGCAACCCCGGCTGACAGGCAGTTTGCGGCATGTACGGGTGCGCTGGCTGGAACCCGGCGAGGCGGCACGGCTGCCGGTTCAGGAAGGGGCCGACGCCTGGCTCGGGCGCTTGTTGTTTGCCCAAGCTCGACACAGCGCCCAGGTGCTGGATTTGCAGGATGGCCGGCGTGTCCAGATCGCGGTCGATCCGCGGGATGAAATCGACGAAGTCCGGGATTCCTTGCTACAGCTGCTGAGCCTCTGTGGGTTGGCGTTGCTGTTGAGTCTGTTGACCATCCGCTGGGCCGTGCGCCGGGGCATGGGCTTGCTCGATGAATTGTTGCGCGCGTTGCAACAGGTCTCCGGTGGGCAACTCAAGGTGCGATTGCGCGCTGAAGGTGTGCCGGAAGCGCGGCAACTGGCGGTGCACTTCAATCAGATGACCGCTGCGTTGGAGCAGGCTTGCGCCGACAAGACCCAACTGACTCAGGCGTTATTAGCGGTGCAGGAGCAGGAACGCACCCATCTGGCGCAGACCCTGCACGATGACCTCGGCCAATACCTGGCGGGCATTCGCGCCCAGGCCTGCCTGTTGCGACTGGTGGCCGATCAACCCGGGGTGGTGGAGCGCACGGTGCGGGAACTGGAGCACAACTGCGAACATTTGCAACAGGGTTTCCGGGCGCTGGTGCATGACCTCTATCCGGTGGTGTTGCAACACCTGCCGCTGGCCGAAGCCTTCGGTTTGCTGGTGGAGCAATGGCGGGGCCGGCAAGGCATCGATTGCCAGTTACGGGTCAGCGCGCAGCTCCCGCCGCTGTCCGCACCGAACAAAACCCATCTGTATCGTTTGTTGCAGGAAGCATTGACCAACATCGCCCGGCACGCCGAAGCCAGCCAGGTGCGGGTCCGCCTGCAATTCCACGGCGGCCGTTTGCGCTTGCTCATTCGGGATAACGGACGAGGCGCGCAACAGCCGCAGCGGCCGGGTGTCGGTTTGTATTCGATGTTCGAACGTGCGCGCAGCCTGGGCGGCGAGTTGCGAGTCATCAGTCACCCCGGCGCCGGTTGGGCGCTGACGTTGAGCATGCCTTGGGAGGTGTCATGAATATCCTGTTGGTCGATGACCATGCGGTGGTCCGTCAGGGCTATGCCAGTCTGTTGCGAGCGTTGTTGCCGGCAATGGAAGTCCGTGAAGCGGCGACGGGCGAGGAGGCGCTGACGCGGGTACACGAAGCCGTACCGAATCTGGTGATCATGGATTTTGGTCTGCCGGGGATCAGCGGTCTGGAAACCACCCGGCGATTGCGTCAGCGCTTGCCGCAACTGCGGGTGCTGTTTTTCAGCATGCACGATGAACTGCCGTTGGTGCGCCAGGCGCTCGACGCCGGGGCTTCGGGCTACCTGACCAAAAGCTCGGCACCCGAAGTGCTGATCGAGGCCGTGCAGCGCATCCTCGCCGGTCATGCCTACATTGAGCAGCCGCTGGCCACTCAGCTCGCGTGTCATCCGCAACAGGATGCCAGTGATCCGCGCTTGCAGAGCATGACTCAGCGTGAACTGGAGATTTTCGTGATGCTTGCCAAAGGTACTCCGGCGCGGGTGATTGCCGAGCAGCTGAGCATTAGCAGCAAGACTGTTTCCAATCACCTGACCTTGCTCAAGAGTAAGTTGCAGGTGACTTCCCATACCGAACTGGTGCATTTGGGGATTGATATGGGGGTTGTGCGGGTGGCGAGTTGACCCGATCCAAACCCTAATGCGAAGTCCCCTCGGCAAACTCAATCTTGTTCCCCACGTTGTACTTGCCCGAAGGCTTGTTCATCGGGATACGTTTGATCTCCTTGAGTGTGTTGCTGTCGTAGACGATCAGCGCACCGTCGGTGGCCCAGATGCTCAGCAGCAGGAAACGGCCATCGCGAGTGAACTCGACATGAGCGGCCGTTTTGCCCGGCATCGGACGCAGCGTGTGGGCAATCTCCAGCGTCTGTTTGTCGATCAAGTGAATCGCATCGTTGTCCGGCCCAAAGAACACATCGCTCCAGGCATACCGTGAATTGACGTGACTGCGCATGAAAAACCCCGGCCCCAGGGTCGGGATTTCCTTGATCAGTTTCCAGCTCTTGAAGTCGATGACCGAGATCAGCCCCTTGCTGATGTTCGGCGTGGCGAACACCCACTCACCGTTGCGTTTCCAATAAGTCCCCGAGCCCAAATGCGGCATCCCCGGCAGCGGGATGTCGGTGATCACCTTGCCGCTGTCGAGGTCGATCACCTGGCCGCCCTGGGCCTTGCGCGAGGTGGCCAGCAGCTGTTTGTAGTCCGGTGAAAAGGAGAAGTCGTCGAGAACGTCCCCGGCCGGGATCCGCCGTGGTTCGAAATCCGGTGTGCCGGCCCAGGACAGTTCCCAGACTTCTTTCACGTCCTTGAGCGCCACGATGAAACTGTCCCGCGGCGGGGCGGAGTAGACCGCGCTGACCCGTGACGCGGTGCCGTCCTGACCGATCGTGGGAATGGTTTTGACCAGCGACAGGTCACGGGCATCGAGCACCACCACATTCCCCGGCAGATAGTTGCCCACCAGCACCCAGCGTCCATCCTTGCTCACCGCCAGGTTGCGGGTATTGAGGCCGGCGCGGACTTCGGCGATCAACTTCAGGTTGTGCAGGTCATACAGGCTGATCCAGCCGTCACGGGAGGCGAAGTAGACGAAGCGGCCGTCCGGCGAAAACTTCGGCCCGCCATGCACGGCAAAGTGCGAAGCAAACCGCGCCAACACCTCGAAGCGGTCACCGTCGAGGATGTCGATGTGATGGTCGCCGGCTTCCACCACCACGAACAGGTTCAGCGGATCGGCGCCATGCTGGGGCGTAGTGGGCAATTTGCCGAGATCCGCGAGCATCGAGTGACTGCCGACAATGTCGTCATTGCTCCAGGTGGGCGGGGTGGCGGGTGGTTGCTGAAGGTAATCCACCAGCGCGTCGATCTGAGCGGGGCTGAACACGTTGGCATAACCAGCCATCTGGCTCGCAGGTCGGCCGTTCTGGATCACCCGACGAATTTCATCAGGCTTGATCCGGCTGAGACTCTCCGGCAACAACGCCGGCCCCGCACCGCCGAGACGGTTAGTGCCATGACAACTCTGGCAATGCTGCTGATAGTTATGCGCCGCGTGTTCAAGTGCCGGAACCGCTGCGCCGGCCTGGGCGGCACTGATCCATAACAGATGGGCAAGGAGGATTCGCCTCATATCGCCACCTTGGCCTGACGTTGCAGAGCTTGCGCCGGGTACAGCCGCGCCGGGTATTCGAGTTGTTCTGCGGCGAACAGATCGACCACGGTGCCAATCACCGTCAATGTCGGAATGCCCGGTGGACAATCCAGCGCCAGGGTCGGCAATTGGTGCAACTTGCCACGGGCGACGTGCTGGTCGGGCCGCGTGCCGTTGCTGATCAGCGCCGCCGGCGTGTCGGCTGACATCCCGGCTTCGATCAAGCGTTTAGCGATGATCCCCAGGTTCGACAAGCCCATGTAAAACACCAAGGTCTGGCTACTGTCGGCGAGGCTGTTCCAGGGCAACGACAACTCGCCATCGCGTTGCAAATGACCGGTGATGAATCGGCAGGAATTGACCAGGTCGCGGTGAGTCAAGGGTATGCCCGCGTAAGCGCTACAGCCGGAAGCGGCGGTAATGCCCGGCACCACCTGGCAATCAACACCGCGTTGCAGCAAGTACTCCAGCTCTTCGGCACCGCGACCGAAAATGAACGGGTCGCCGCCCTTGAGCCGGACCACGCGCTGCCCTTGATCGGCGAGGTCGGCCAGCAGTTCGTTGATCTGGTCCTGGGGCAGGCTGTGGCAGCCGCTGGCCTTGCCCACGTAATGGCGGGCGCAGGTCAGGGGGATCAAGGTCAGCAATTCGGGGCTGATCAGCCGGTCGTACACCACGGCGTCGGCCTGCATCAACAGGCTCCAGGCGCGCAGGGTGAGCAGGCGTGGATCGCCGGGGCCGGCGCCGACCAGGGCAACTTCGCCCGGTCGGAACGGGGACTCAAGTGTGGCCGGTATAGCAATCGATGGAGGCATGGGACGTCCTTGGTGCTTCATCAGGTTGGCCGGCCCCACCTTTGTCAGGTGGTTGGCCGGACGGGCTATTCAGTGGGTGATGCAAGGGATGGTCGTCACCGGCGGCACGCCGATTTCGTCATCGCTGAGGTGGCAGCCGGGGTCCTGGCCCCACAGATCTCCTTCGGCCCAGGCGCGTGTGCGGGTGTTGCCGTTGCAGATGGGCAACCAGCGGCATTGCGCGCAACGGCCACCGACGGCGCGGGGATGTTCGCGCAAGCGCAACAGCAGGGCATCCGGCTGATCCAGCCACAACGTGCGGAACGGCGTGCGCCGGACATTGCCCACCGAGTGCTGCCACCAGTAGGTGTCGGGGTGCACTTCGCCGGTGTTGTCGATGTTGGCGATGCCACTGCCGGAGGCGTTGCCACCCCAGGCGCGGAGCATGTTTTCCAGGCGTGGGTAATGCTCGGGCAAACGAAGGGCTGCCCATTGCAGCAGCAGAATGGCGTCGGCATCGTTGTTGCCGCTGACAAAATCGCTGTCGCGGCCCTGTTGGATGTCTTCCCAGGCCCGCTCAAAGATCAACGTCATGGCCTCGCGGCTCATCTGCTGGTGCGCGTCGAGTTTGCGACTGCGTTTGCCGCGACCGCTGTAGTTGAGGTGCGACAGATAAAACTTCTGCACGTCGTACTCGTTCATCAGCGCCAGCAGTTGCGGCAGCTGCGCATGGTTCTCCTGGGTCAGGGTGGTGCGCAGCCCGACGCGAATGCCTTGTTCGCGACAGAGCCGGATCGCCTGCATGGAACGGGCGAAGCTACCCTTGAGTTGGCGGAAGGCGTCATGGGTCGCTTCCAGGCCATCGATGCTGATCCCGACGTAGTCGAAATTCGCTGCGCTGACCTGCGCGATGTTGTGCTCATCGATCAGCGTGCCGTTGGTGGACAACGCCACAAAGAAACCCTTGGTCCGGGCGTAGGCGCTGAGCACAAACAGATCCTCGCGCAACAGCGGTTCGCCACCGGAAAGAATCAACACCTTGACGCCGGCATCGTGCAAGTCGTCGATCACGGTCAGCGCGGCGGGCGTATCCAGTTCGTCGCGAAAGACACTGTCGGCCGAGGTGGCGTAGCAGTGTTTGCAGGTCAGGTTGCAGCGCCTGAGCAAGTTCCAGATCACCACCGGCGCCCGATTGCTGCCCGGTGGACTGGTCCTGGGTGCAGACGCCTGGCCGGCTAACGCACGCAGGTATTGGCTGATCCTCAACATGCAACTCTCCTTGAGTCAGGTGTGTTCAGCGCGGATACCCGTAGCAGCTGTCGAGCTTGCGAGGCTGCGTTCGACTGCGCAGCAGTCGTAGAACCTGTGTGCGAGGTTTATCTGAAACACCGCACTGTCTGATTTCACGACTGCTGCGCAGCCGAACGCAGCCTCGCAGGCTCGGCAGCTGCTACAAGGTCTGTGTTGGACTGACTGGTGTTAAGCGCAAGCCGGTTTTCTTCAGGATGCGGCTGCTCACCAGCATTTCGTCGGCCGCACAAGCGTCACCCAGCAAGTGGCGCAGGTGCTCGCGGTAATTGTTGATTTCATCGCGGCTGCGGCCGTGAACCATGGCGAACAGGTTGTAGCGCCAGTCGGTTCGGCGTGGACGGCGATAGCAGTGGCTGACGAAGGGTTGCGCGCCGATCAGCGCGCCGAGGCGCGGCATGTCGGCATCGTGCACATCCCAGACCGTCATGCCGTTGTGGCGATAGCCGAGGCGGTAGTGATTGGGCACGGCGGCGATCCGCCGAATCGCGCCCTCGGCCTGCAAGCGCTTGAGCAGATCCAGGGTGGCGTCGATGTTCAGCCCCAACTGTTCGGCGAGCCACGCCCACGGGTCTTCCAGCAAAGGCAGACCCGCCTGGGTCAACACGATCAGGCGCTGGACGAGGGTGTCTTCAGGCCGGGAAATACAGACCGACATGGTAGGTCTCCTCTTTGGGCAGGTTGAGCAGCGGCAAGCCAGTCAGGGTTTCGATGTGGTTCAGGGTCTCGGTCAGGTCATGTTCAGTTGCGCAGGCGAGCACGAACCACATGTTCCAGGCGTGTTCGCGTCGGTAGTTGTGCGCCACTTCAGGCAGGTCATGCAGTTGCTCGGCGACCTCGTCGAAACGCTCTTCCGGCACCGCCAGGGCGGCGAGGGTGAAGGCGCCGCCCAGGCGTTCGATGTCGAACATCGGGCCAAAGCGCGTGAGCATTCCGTCATCGAGCAGGGTATGCAGTCGGCCGAGCAGTTCAGTGCTGCTGCTCTCCAGTTCCGCAGCCAATACCCGCCAAGGGTGGCGCACCAGCGGCAGGCCCAATTGCAAACGGTTGATCAGTCGACGGTCGAAGTCATCCATGGGAAGGTGCGCCTGTACGCGAGGGCGCAAAGCGGCCGCCGCACTGCTTGAAGACCTGGGTGCTGAACAGCAATTGATGGGGCAAATCGCTCAGCAAATTCTCTTCCAGTAACGCCTGAATTTGCGCCTCCACCTGATCACGTCTACGCCCGTGCACCATGCAAAACAGGTTGTACCGCCACTGCGGCAAACGCCGTGGCCGTTGATAGCAGAGGTTGATGCCGGGTGCTCTTCCCAGGCGCTGGCCGACTTCGTCGATCAGCGCATCGGGAACATCCAGCACCAGCATGGCGTTGGCGGTAAAGCCCAGCGCGCGATGGTGCAGCACCAGGCCGATACGGCGAAACAGCCCTTGCTCGCTCCACTGGCGCATTTGTTCGAGCACCTGGTTTTCGTCAGCGTTTATCCGTTCGCCGAGGGCCTGATACGGGCGCGCTACCAACGGCAGCCCGCCTTCAAGGTGTCGGCGCAGCGCCAGCGCTTGTTGGGGGCTCAATCCGGGCGTCATGACTTTTCTCCCAGGGCAAAACCGAGGTCGATGCGGTAAGCGGTCAACATCGGCAGGTCCAGCGGCATGAGGCCGGTGTCGTCCTCCAGTTCCTTGAGCACACGGTCGATGTGTTGGCGATCAGGGGCGGTCAGCACAAACCACAGGTTGTAGAAATGCTCCCGTGCGTAGTTGTGATTGACCTCCGGGTACTGACTGACGCGATCGGCCACCTGTTGCAGGCGGTCGGCGGGCACGGCGAGGGCGGCGAGGGTGCTGGCCCCGGCGCGGCTGTGCTCGAACACCGGGCCGATGCGTGAGAGGGTGCCGGCCTGATCCATTTCTTCCAGGCAGGCCATCACTTGGGATTCGCGACAACCGAGAATCTGCGCCATCTCCTTGTACGGTGACGGGCACAGCGGCATGCCGTGCTGGAAGCGCTCGATGAGTTGGCGGCTGAGCCGTTCAAGGTTCATTTCAATACCCCATTTTCTGCGCGCGACTGCTGAAGAAGATGCCGCTCGGCGCGGAGGCTGGCAGGGTGCTCAGCAGCTTCAGGCGGTACGGATCCCAGACTTGAACCTGATTGCCGTCGCGTAACGACAGCCACAACTGGTCGCCGCGTGCGGTGAATTCCATGTGCAGCACCGCCGGTCCCGGCTTCAGATCTGCGACCACGGCATGGGTTTCGGTGTCGATGACCTGCACCCGATCGTTGTCCGGGTAGGCGAAATTGACCCACAGCTGCCGACCGTCCGGGCGCGAGGTGACGAATATCGGTTGGCCGGCGACCGGAATGACCGCGGTCTGCTGCCAGGTGCGTGAATCCATCACCAACACCTGATGCTGGCCAACGGCGGGCACAAAGGCCTGGTTATCGGCGACAGCCCAGCCTTCCAGGTGCGGCATCTTGTAGACCGGGAGTTTCACCTGGCCGCGTCCGTAGTCGCCGAGTACCCGCTGCACACCGCGCTCTGGATGCCAGAGGTCGAGTTGGGCCATGCCGTCTTCACCGAACAGCCCGGCCATGTAATAGCGGCCATCCGGGGTGATCAGGGCGTCGTAGGGTTGCGAGCCAATACCGGTGAAACGGCTGATCTGCGGTGTGCTGCCCTGACTGAAATCGGCGGTCCAGATTTCGCCGGTATCGAACAGGCTGAACACAAAACGTTGCCCCGGCGCGTCGACCAGGCCGACCACCCGCGAGCGCTTGCTGCCATCGGCCAGGGCCGTGGCCGGAATATCGGCCACCAGTTGCAGGGTGTCGGCATTGAACACCTTGACCCCGCCGGGCACGTAGTTCGACACCGCGATCAACTTGCCGTCCTGACTGATGGCGCCGCCAATGCTGTTGCCGCCTTGAATGACTCGGTGGTCGATACGTTGGGCCAGCAAATCGATTTTGCTTAACCCGCCGTCGCGCCCGAACACATAGGCGTAGCGCTGGTCACGGGAGAACACCACCGAGGCATGGGACAGGTCGCCGAAACCCTCGAGTCGGGCCAGCGTGGTGCGGGTGTCGCTTTCGATGATTTGCACGCTACCGCTGGCGCGCTCCACCACCACGCCCAAGTCGCCGGAGCCACGCAACGGTGGTTGAACGCAAGCGGACAACAACAGCCCGGTCGCCGCTGACAGCAGGATTGAACGGATCATGGTGCGGGATTTCCCTGGAGAAGAAGATCGACCAGCCAACGGATGTCATCGGGGCTGAGCAACGGTGCCCAACCGGGCATCGCCGTGCCGGGCCGGCCATGGGTGACGGTGGCAATCAGGCTGTCCCGTGACTTGCCGGCCAGCGCTGGGCGCGTCAGTTCGGGGCCCAGCCCGCCGGTCAGGTGCAGCCCATGGCAGGCGCCGCAGTCCTGGGTCAGCAGGTGTTCGAGTTGTGCCTGACGCTGGGCGTCCGGCGCCGCAACCGCGGTTGCGCAAATGAGGAGGAGGGCCGCCAGAATCACAGCGTGTCGATAAACCATCAGACGCCCTCCAGGCGGTTATTTGAGTGTCAGTACCCAGGTTGCGAGAATTTTTGCTTCTTCATCCGTTACCGGGTTGGCCGGCATTGGCATCGGGCCCCAATTGCCTTGCGTGCCGTTCTTGATGTGGCTGGCCAGGGTGTCCACGGCCCCGGGTACACCAGCGTTCTTGGCCGCCACTTCCTTGAGGGCCGGGCCGACAATCTTGGTGTCGATGGAGTGGCAGGCTGCGCAGGGTTTGCTCTTGAACAGCTCCTGCGCGTCTTGGGCCATGGCCGGCTGCACACTCAGCGCAGCGGTCAGGGCGAACAGTGAAAACAGAGTATTTTTCATGGTGTTTCCTTGCATTGATGGAGCTCAATAGATGTCGTGTTGGGTGTTGTAGACATTGAACTTGCCGGTGGGTGTGATCAGTCGTTTGTCCTTTATGACTGATTTGAGCTTCAGTGTTTTGTCGTCGATCACTACCAGCGCCGATTCCTCTGCCTGACCGCTCCACACGGAGAACCAGACTTCATCGCCAGCCTTGTTGTATTCCGGCTGCACCACGCGCATGGCGCCTTGCTTGATGCCGGCGTATTCGGCGATGGGCAGCACGGTGTAGCCCGCGTCGAGCTTGTCGAGGTTGAACACCGCCACCGACTGGCTGAGCTTGGCGTCCGGGTTGAGGGTGGTGTCGACGTACAGGTGGCGAGACTTGGGATGGGTCTTGATAAACAGCGATCCGCCGCCCTGGCCCTTGAGTGAGCCGACCTGTTTCCAGGCGTATTGCGGGTGTTTGGTCGGGTCGGTGCCGATCAGCGAGATGCCGTCATCCCCCAGGTGGCTGGTGGCCCAGACCGGGCCGTAGGTCGGGTGGTTGAAGTTGGCGCCGCGACCCGGGTGAGGGGTTTTGCCGACGTCCACCAGCGCGGTCAACTTGCGCTCCTTGGAGTCGATTACGGCAACCTTGTTGGAGTTGTTGGCGGCGGTCATGAAGTAGCGGTGCGTGCTGTCCCAGCCACCGTCATGCAGGAAAGGCGCGGCGTCGATGTAGGTGACGGTGAGGTTTTTGATGTCCTGGTAATTGACCAGCATGACCTTGCCGGTTTCCTTGACGTTGACGATGAACTCCGGCCATTCGTGGGAGGCGATGATCGCCGCGACCCGGGGTTCGGGGTGGTACTCCTGCTTGTCGACGGTCATGCCGCGGGTCGAAACGATCTGTTTCGGCTCCAGGGTTTCGCCGTCCATGATGGTGAATTGCGGCGGCCAGTAAGAACCGGCGATGGTGTATTTGTCTTCGTAGCCCTTGAACTTCGAGGTCTCGACCGAGCGCGCCTCGATGCCCACTTTGACTTCGGCGACCTTGGTCGGCTCCAGCGGCCACAGGTCGATCATGTCGATCCGCGCGTCTCGACCAATCACCAGCAGATAGCGACCCGAGGCAGAGATCCGCGAGATGTGCACCGCGTAACCGGTCTCGATCAGCTTGACGATCTTCTTGCTGTCCCCATCGATTAGGGCGATCTTGCCGTCATCGCGCAACGTCACCGAAAACAGGTTCGGCAGGTTGAGTTTGCTCAGCTGCTTTTTCGGGCGGTCCTCGGGTTTGACCAGTACCTTCCAGGTTTTCAGCGTCTCGGCCATGCCCCATTCCGGCGGCGTCGGCGGCGCGTGCTGAATGAACTTGGCCATTGACGTGATCTGATCCTTGGTCAGCGCATTGGACGTCCCCCAGTTCGGCATGCCCGCTGGCGAGCCGTAGGTAATCAAGGCCTCCAGGAACGGTTGCCCGCGAGACTGGGTGATGTCTTGCGTCAGTGGTTTTCCCGTCGCCCCTTTGCGCAGCACGCCGTGGCAGCCTGCGCAACGCTGGAAGTAGATTTCCTTGGACGAGTCGAACTCGGCCTGGCTCATGTCGGGAGCACCCGCGGTTTTGACCATGGGCGGGGCGGCCGCGGCGGCGGGCTCTTCAGCGCTGGCGGCATGGCTCACCGCCAGGGCCAGTGACGAACACAATGTGACGAGGGTCAGGGCAAACGTTTTTCTATTGCTGATCAGCATTCCATTTCTCCTCAGGCAAGACCTTTGCGATGTGCTGAAACGGCAGCGCAGAACGCAGGTTCTTAGTGCCGTGCAAGGCTATGCCCGAGCAGGCCAATGTCCGCTTGACGACGATCAAGTTTGCCGGCCATCTCACTTGCCAGGTTGTCGCAGGGGCCCGTAGCGTGTTCCTTGAATCCGCTTTTGGAACAGACAGCCCATGGACCGTACCCCGTCTTGCGAACACCCGACCGAACCCTTCTACCAACCGCTGAATAATGAGGAGGCGCTGTTCGAACAAGCCTGGCGACACGGCATGCCGGTGCTGATCAAAGGCCCGACGGGCTGCGGCAAGACCCGTTTCGTCCAGCACATGGCCCATCGGCTGAAACTGCCGCTGTACACCGTGGCGTGCCATGACGATCTGAGCGCGGCCGACCTGATCGGCCGTCACCTGATCGGTGCCCAGGGCACCTGGTGGCAGGACGGACCGCTGACCCGGGCGGTGCGTGAAGGCGGCATCTGTTACCTCGACGAAGTGGTCGAGGCGCGCCAGGACACCGTGGTCGTACTGCATCCACTGGCTGATGATCGTCGGGAGTTGTTCCTGGAACGCACCGGCGAAGTGCTGAAGGCGCCGCCCTCCTTCATGCTCGTGGTGTCTTACAACCCCGGCTACCAGAACCTGCTCAAAGGCATGAAGCCCAGCACTCGGCAACGTTTCGTGGCGATGCGCTTTGGCTATCCGCCGGTGGCCGATGAGGAACGCATCGTGGCCCGGGAAGCACAGGTGGACAGCGCGCTGGCGGCGCAAGTGGTGCGGCTGGGGCAGGCACTGCGCCGGCTCGATCAGCATGATCTGGAGGAGGTCGCCTCAACGCGGCTGCTGATTTTTACCGCGCGCATGATCGGCTCCGGCATGAGCCCGCGTGAGGCCTGCATGGCATGCCTGGCCGAGCCACTGAGCGATGATCCGCTGACCGTTGCCGCGCTGATGGACGTGGTTGATGTCCACTTCGGTTGAGTCCGCGGGCGTCTCGCGTCGCCACTTGCCGGGTGATCTGGCGATGTGGTTTTTCATTCTGGCCGAGCTGTCGGTGTTCGCCATCCTGATCCTGGTGTTCACCGTGACCCAGGCGCTCAAGCCGCAGATGTTCAGTGAAAGCCGCCTGTTGCTGAACACCTCAACCGGCTTGGCGATGACCCTGAGCCTGCTCACCGCGGGCCTGTTCGCTGCACTGGCGCAGGAGCAGGTCAGGCGCTCGCGGCCTCGTCATGGCACGGTTTTCCTGCTGATGGCGTTGCTCGTTGCCAGTGTCTACGTGGGGTTGAAACTCACCGAATATCGGCACTTGCTCGCCTCGGGGCTGGGCATGGAGCACAACACCTTTTTCACGCTCTACTGGATCCTCACCGGGTTTCATTTTCTCCACGTAGTACTCGGCATGGTCATTCTCGGATGGCTGGCCGAGCGCTGTCGCCGTGGCCTGTACGACGCCGACAATCGCAGCGGGTTTGAATCCGGCGTGTTGTATTGGCACATGGTCGATCTGATCTGGGTGGTGCTGTTTCCGCTGGTCTACGTGTTGAGTTGACGAGGTTCTCATGTCTGTTTCCAGGGTTTTGCTCGTCTGTTGGGCGGCGCTCGCGACGTTAAGCGTATGCACCGTAGTGCTGGCCCAGGCCGGGGCGACGTGGTTGCTGTCGATTGCGATTTTGCTGGTGGCGGTCGGCAAGGCGTGGCTGATCACCGATGGCTTCATGGAGATGCGCCACGCGCCGCGACTGTGGCGGCGCTTGATGTTGAGCTGGGCGCTGGTGTTGGCAACGGTGGTAGGCCTGACGCTTATCTTGTTCCGTTAAACGATCCCTGTAGCAGCTGGCGAAGCCTGCGTTCGGCTGCGCAGCAGTCGTAAATCCTGCCACCTCGGTCAATCTGATACACCGCAGTGCCTGATTTTACGACTGCTGCGCAGCCGAACGCAGGCTTCGCCAGCTGCTACAAGGACCGAGTTTGGCTCAGGTGTAATACCCGACCGAAACCATCTGCCTTTCTTGATCGCCATCAAGCAGGTTTCAACCCTTCGCTTCCTATGATGGACGGGCCTAGCAAAGAGGAAGCGACCATGTCAGACACCTTTACCAAAGGCATGGCCAGGAACATCTACTTCGGGGGAAGCATCTTCTTCTTCCTGATATTCCTGGCTTTGACCTATCACACGGAACAGACCTTTCCAGAGCGCAGCAATGAGGCGTTGTTAACCGAATCAGTCGAGCGCGGCAAATTGGTCTGGGAGCAAAACAATTGCATCGGCTGCCACACGCTGTTGGGCGAGGGCGCCTATTTCGCGCCTGAGCTGGGCAACGTGTTCCAGCGGCGCGGCGGAGAGGCGGGCTTCAAACCCTTCTTGCATGCCTGGATGAAAATGCAGCCACTGGGCGTACCGGGCCGACGCGCGATGCCGCAGTTCAAGTTGAGTGACCAGGAGGTGGATGACATCGCCGAGTTCCTCAAATGGAGCTCGAAAATCAACACCAATGGCTGGCCGCCAAACAAGGAGGGCTAAGACATGAGCATTGCTAATCCGCATCTGAAATTCGCCTCGCAATCCGTGGCCAAACCGTACTTCGTGTTTGCCCTGATGCTGTTCCTCGGTCAGATACTGTTCGGTTTGATCATGGGCCTGCAATACGTGATCGGCGACTTTCTGTTCCCGATCATCCCCTTCAACGTGGCGCGGATGGTGCACACCAACCTGCTGATCGTCTGGATATTGTTCGGCTTCATGGGGGCGGCCTACTACCTGATTCCGGAAGAGGCCGACCGCGAACTGCACAGTCCGAAGCTGGCGATCATCCTGTTCTGGGTATTCGCCGCCGCAGGTGTGCTGACGATCCTCGGTTACCTGCTGGTGCCTTATGCCGGCCTGGCCAAATTGACCCACAACGAACTGCTGCCGACCATGGGGCGAGAGTTCCTGGAACAGCCGACCATTTCCAAAATGGGCATCGTGGTGGTCTGCCTGGGCTTTCTCTACAACATCGGCATGACCTTGCTCAAAGGGCGCAAGACCACCGTCAGCATGGTCATGATGACCGGGCTGATCGGTCTCGCGGTGTTCTTCCTGTTCTCCTTCTACAACCCCGGCAACCTCGCCCGTGACAAGTTCTACTGGTGGTGGGTGGTGCATCTTTGGGTAGAAGGCGTGTGGGAACTGATCATGGGTTCGATGCTCGCTTTCGTCCTGATCAAGATCACCGGCGTGGACCGAGAGGTCGTTGAGAAATGGCTCTACGTGATCATCGCCATGGCGCTGATAACGGGGATTATCGGTACCGGTCACCACTTCTTCTGGATCGGTGCGCCTGAGGTCTGGTTGTGGGTGGGGTCAATCTTCTCGGCACTCGAGCCGCTACCGTTCCTGGCGATGGTGATATTCGCCTTCAGCATGGTCAAGAACCGTCGTCGAGACCACCCGAACCGCGCCGCCACGCTGTGGGCCAAGGGCACCACGGTCACCGCGTTCTTCGGCGCTGGCGTCTGGGGGTTCCTGCATACCCTGGCACCGGTCAACTACTACACCCATGGTTCGCAGTTGACGGCGGCTCACGGTCACCTGGCCTTCTACGGTGCTTACGCGATGATCGTGATGACCTTGATCAGCTACGCCATGCCGAAACTGCGCGGGCTCGGTGAGGCAGCGGACGAGCGTTCGCAGCAACTCGAGATCTGGGGTTTCTGGTTGATGACCCTATCGATGGTGATGATCACGCTGTTGCTCACCGCAGCCGGTGTCGTGCAGATCTATCTGCAACGCTGGCCGGTAGATGGCGTCGCGTTACCGTTCATGGCCACTGTCGATCATCTGCAAGTGCTGTTCTGGGCTCGTCTTGGCGCCGGTCTCGGGTTCTTCGCAGGGCTGATCTGCTACCTGTTCAGCTTCAAGCGTCGGGTGCCAGTGGGGATCACTGCCACTGCCGCCTCCGCTGTTCGTTCGTGAGCCAATAACACCCTGAAGGAGGACGGCCCGGCTGGTACAGCGGGCCGTTTCACATTGGTTTCAGAGGAAAAAAACCATGGCCTTTACCGTCGAACTGGAAGAGTGGGTCGGCAGTGTCTGGCATCGCTTTATCACCCGTCGCGCCAGCCCGGACTTTCCCGAGGCCCGGGTCGAACTGATCCACCAGCAGCGGCCGCTGGCGTTGTTGTTTCGCGCCATGGGTGGGGCCAGTGGCGTCGGCGTGGAAGCCGCCAGCGAACGTGATCTGCTGTTGCGGCGCAACGTGCTGCAGCAGATCGCCGGCACCTGCAAGCAAGTGCCCCTGGCGTGGTGCGACGAGGCCAATCTGCGTCTGCCGTCGAGCCTGGCAGTGTTTCCTGAAGTCGCACTGAACGAGGAGCTCTATCGCTGGCTCGCGTTGCTGGCGGCCCAGGCCGGGCAGATGCGTCATTGGGGGCGGGACAATCAACGCTGGACGCAACAGCTGTTGCGGCGCTATCCCGCGTTGCGTGCCCGGTATAAACGTCTAGTCGATGCGCACCTGCAATTGCGCCCGGATCCGGCAACTTTAAGTACCGGCGAAGCGGCGTTGGAACGAGCGTTATGCCAGGCGCTACGCGAGCCGGGCAGTGTCGAACATTTTCCCCGCAGCGAACGGGCCGCATGGCCGCTGCCGCTGTGGCTGTACCCGCCGCAGAACCTCGCCAGCCCGCAGGCGGCCGACCTCGGTGACGAGTCGGAAGAATCCCTGACGACCCCACCCGGTGAGCAGAAAGGCGCAAGCAAACGCGCCAAGCGGATCGATGAAGGCAACCGCGATGGCGGATTGTTGATCGTGCGCCTGGAGAACCTGTTCAGTTGGACCGAACACGTGGACCTGGATCGCTGGACAGACGACAGCGAAAACCCGGACGCCGCCAGAGTCGCCGAAGACCTTGACGAGTTGAGCCTGTCGCGCACCCGTCTGCGCAAGGGCGGCGGCCTCAAGCTGCACCTGGATTTGCCGCCGGCCGATGTCGACGATATTCCCCTGGGCGAGGGCATCAAGTTGCCGGAGTGGGACTACCGCAAACAGCAGCTGCAGGACGCTTTCGTCAATCTGCAAATGATGGTGCCCCGGGACTGTGAGGCGCAGCCACTGCCGCCACGGCTGAAGGCCCCGGCACACCGTTTGCGCCGCCAGTTCGAGCACCTGCGCAATGACCGCCAATGGTTACGCCAGCAGCCTCAGGGCTCTGAGTTGGACATGCAGGCCTGGCTGGATTTTCACGTTGAACGCGAGCATGGCCAGTGTGCGGAGCGAGGTCTGTTCATGGAACAACGGCAGACACGCCGCGACCTGGCGTGCCTGTTGCTGGCCGATGTGTCGATGTCCACCGACGCGCACTTGAACGATGAGCATCGGGTGATCGATGTGATCCGCGACAGTTTGCTGCTGTTCGGCGAAACCCTGTCGGTGCTGGGTGATGATTTCGCCCTGTACGGGTTTTCCTCGCTGCGCCGCCATCAAGTGCGCATGCAGGAACTCAAGTCCTTCACCCAACGTTATGACGACAATACCCGTGGTCGTATTCAAGGGCTCAAACCGGGGTATTACACCCGCATGGGCGCCGCCATCCGCCACGCCACCCAACTGCTGGGCAAGAGCAAACGCCGCAGCAAACTGTTGCTGCTGCTCACGGATGGCAAACCGAATGATCTGGATTTGTATGAGGGTCGCTACGGCGTTGAAGACACCCGCGAAGCGGTGCTGCAAGCGCGGCGCCAGGGGTTGACGCCGTTCTGTATCACGATTGACCGCGAGGCCGGGGACTACCTGCCGTACATGTTCGGCGCCAATGGCTACACCTTGATCCGCCAGCCCGAGCAATTGCCCCTGCGCTTGCCGCAGTTGTATCGGCAGCTGACCCAGCCGTGATCGACACGGTCCCTAGTCACCTACGCCCTTGTAGCAGCAGCCTCGCAGGCTCGGCAGCTGCTACAGGGAAATGTGTGGGGATCAGATGCTGCGTGGCAGCCAGAAAAACATGACCACGCAGAAGATCGTCAGGCCGATGCAGAACCACGTGAACCGGCGCAGCCGGCGTTCCCCTGCCTGTGCCGCCAATGCCGGCAGGGGCATGCCGCATTGGCTGCACTCGGTTTCTTGCGCGGGGTGGGTGTGCTGGCAATACAAACAGACGGGCATGGCATTCACTCGAACTGTTCCAGGCGCAGACGATCGAGAATGGCGATCTGGCGGCCGTCCTGGGTGATGATGTTTTCATCGATCAGGCGACGGATGATCCGCGAAAAGGTTTCCGGCTGGATCGACAGATGCCCGGCAATCAGTTGCTTGGCCATCGGCAGTTCGAATTGGCTGTCGACGGTTTGCTGGCGCACCAGTTGCGTCAGCAGATAACGCACGACCCGGTGGGTGGCGTTTTTCAGGGACAGGGTTTCGATTTCGTTGACCCGTTGATGCAGGCGAACGCAGAGCTTGCCGAGCAGCGCAAAGGTCAGCCGGCTGTTGCTCTGCAGCAGGCGCATGTAGGTGCTGTTGGATAACCGATAGAGCTGAGTCGGGCAGATCGCTTCGGCCGAGGCCACATAGTTCGGGGTGTCCATCAGCATCATCGCCTCGGCGAAGGTTTGCCGATCGCTGATGACCTCAAACACTTTCTCCTGCCCATCCGGTGTCAGGCGGTAGATTTTCACCGCGCCGGCAATCACGAAATAGAACGAGTCGGCCGGCTCGCCCTGGCGGAACAACGGTTCGCCCTTGTCGATGCTCAGCAGGTGGCTGGTACTCATCAGTTCATCCAGCTGTTCTTCGTTCAACGGCTCGAACAAGTGGTGACTGCGCAGAATCTGGTGATGGACGCGATGAAGCACCATAAGAATTCATCCTGAAGGTTGAGAAGGGGGTGGCGATCAAGTCAAACGAGGCCCAGCGAGACGCCGCTGGCCAACGCCAGGACCGAGGTCAACACCACGAACCAGGCCAGTGGCTGGATGACTTTTTTCATGACGACTCCTGGGGATTCGAGAGGGATCAAGGTTTTTTGATTGCTGAAAGCCTGAGCAAGACGCGGGCCATGCCTGGAGACCCCTTGTTTATTAGGGTTGTCAGAAAGGAGGGTAAAAACGACCACGAGGTTAATGGTTTAAATAACCCTTAAATGGTCATTTTTACCCTGATCCGAAACACCTGTGGCGAGGGGGCTTGTCGGACCGCCGCACCACCCCGTTCGGCTGCGTAGCAGTCGTAATACCGGCTGAAGCGTTCTATCTGACGCACCGCGGATACCGGTTTTGGGAGTGCTTCGCACTCCAACGGGGGCAAGCCCCCTCGCCACAGTGGGTTGAGTTGGGATCCGGGGCACGCCCTTTGCACACTTGATCTGTGACAAAGGCAATGGATCGCTAATACCCGATCATTGCTCCCGGACTTACCTCGACGCGTGCGGGTTGGCGTCAGGTCAGCAGCAAGGTAAAGGAGTGGCTTTATGCAAGTGCTTGACCGCCGTAAAGCGATGGCCATCGCGCCGCTGTTACGTTTGGCCTTTCGGCCATTTTTCCTCGCCGGCTGCCTGCTGGCAGTGCTGGCCATTCCACTCTGGCTGGCCGCCTTCAGCGGTTCGATTGCCGACTGGCAGCCGGCGGGTGGCTGGCTGGGCTGGCATCGACACGAACTGCTGTTCGGATTCGGCTTGGCAATCATCGCGGGTTTTCTGCTGACGGCCGTGCAGACCTGGACCGGTCGTCCCGGCCTCAGCGGGCGACCCCTGGCCGCGCTGGCGTTGCTGTGGTTATTGGCGCGCGTGGCCTGGCTGGTCAATGCTCCGTGGCCGGTGCTCGCCGTGCTGGAATTGGCGTTCCCACTGGCGGTGGCGGCGCTCATGGGCTTCACCTTGTGGAAGGTGCGGCAGAAACGTAACTACCCGATTGCGGTGGTGCTGTTGTTGTTAGCGGCGGCCGACGGGTTGTCCCTTTACGGCCTGGTCGAAGGTCATGAAGCCTGGCAGCGTCAAGGCGTGCTGACCGGCCTCTGGTTGGTGGCGGCGATGATGGGCTTGATCGGCGGGCGCGTCATTCCGTTCTTTATCCAGCGCGGTCTCGGCAAGGTCGATGGCGTGACCCCTTGGCCGTGGCTGGATTGGCTGCTGTTGATTGGCTCACCGCTGGTGGCGTTGCTATATGCCGCCGGACCTGCGCTTGACCCCAATCTCTGGGTCGGCCTGTTGTTCGCCATGTTGGCCGCCGGGCATCTGGTGCGCCTGGTTCGCTGGCATGATCGGGCCCTCTGGCACGTGCCGCTGCTGTGGTCGTTGTACCTGGCTTATGCCTGGTTGGCAGCGGCCTGTCTTGGAATGGCGCTGTGGCATTTCGGTGTGCCGATCAATCCGAGTCTGGCGGTGCATTGCCTGACCATCGGCGCCATGGGCGGCCTGGTGCTGGCGATGATCGCGCGGGTCAGCCTGGGCCACACCGGTCGTGCGCTGGAGCCGCCGTCGGGCATGACCCTGGCGTTCATTCTGCTCAATCTGGCCTGTCTGAGCCGGGTGGTGTTGATCCTGTTCTTTCCCCTGCCTGCGTTGTGGCTGGCCGGTGTGTGTTGGGCGCTGGCGTTTGCGCTGTACGCCTGGCGCTATGGGCCGATGCTGCTGCGGGCCCGTGTCGACGGTCATCCGGGCTAAGCAAGTCAACTGATGGAGGCTGCCAGTGTTATATCCCTTTTTACTGGTCACCCACTTGCTGGCAGCGATTGCCTTCATCGGCACGCTGTTTTTTGAGGTGGTGATCTGGCACCGCGCTCGCCAGCAGTTGGCGGATACCGCGCTAACCACGGCGGATCAAGCGATTGCAGTGCGTTCGCGCAAGGTGCTGCATGGCGTGGTGTTGCTGTTGTATGGCGCCGGCATCAGCCTGGCGTGGCAACACCGCGGCGTATTGAGTCAGCCGCTGGCGAGCAGTTTTGGCACGTTGCTGAGTCTGAAAATCATCCTGGCCCTGAGCATCATCGGCCATTACTTCCTGCTGGCGTACTGGCTGAAAAGCGCACGACTGACCACGACCCGCGCGAGCTGGATTCGCCGCAGCATCCTCGGGCACATGGTGTTGATCGTGATCCTGGCCAAGGCGATGTTCTATTGGCACGGTTGATCGCGCTGGAGAACCCGTAATTCCGAGGTGACGCTATTCGCGAGCAGGCTCGCTCCCACATTGGAATTCCATCCCCTGTGGGAGCGAGCCTGCTCGCGAAAGCGGTGTCACTGGTTGCCGATCAATGGCGGGGTTTGAGGGCATTAACAAACAACACGTTGTTCTCCAGATGGATGTGTTGCATCAGGTCATCCCGAAACTCCAGCAGCCCACGATACAGAGCGCGCCAGGTGTTACAGGCATCGGCCGGCGGGGTGATGTTGTTGGTCAGCGCGAGCAGCTTTTCGAGGGCTTCGCCATGTTGATCATGTTCAAAACGCAGGACCTGGATCGGTGGTGCTGCTTGAGGGCCGATGCCCTGTTGCAGCATCGGGAACAGCACTTGTTCTTCCTTGAGCATGTGGCCTTCGAGTTCTTGTTGCATGTCAGTCAGCAGATCGGCCAGGCCATTGGGGCAGCTGCTGCGCGCACCATGGACCTGCTCGACACGACGGGCCAGGCGGATCAGTTCCGGCAGTTGCTCGCGATGGCGGGCGTGGTAGCGCGCCAGCAGGTGGGCGATCAACAGCTCTGATGGTTCGCTGCGCCAGTCGTGTTGGGTTTCGCCGGTGTCTTGCAGCCGGTTCAGCGCATCGGCGATCAGCGCCGGGTCGAGGTCTTTGCCCGCGGCCGCTTCACGCAGGCTTTTATGCCCGCCGCAGCAGAAGTCCAGTTTGAAGGTGTGGAAAATCCGCGTGGCGCCGGGAATATCGCAAGCCAGTTGGCCGAGGCTTTGTTCCAGTAGGGTCAGGCTCATCAGGGGGTTCCTTGTTTGGATTTCAACGGTTCCCCAGGCTCATTGCACCCGGCATGCCATCTTTAACGTATTGAAAAATAGAGATTTATTTTTAGTTGTGGTGATAGACACCCGGACGCTTTAGGGTGAATCCAACCATAGAGGGTAATAACTACCATGCTGCGAGAAAGCCTGGCGGCCGACCTGATTGTCGAGTTGCCCAATGCTGTGCGGTTGCAACGACTGGTCCAGACCCTGCGCGAGTACTTCAACAGTGGCGCCGTGGGATTGCTGCGTCTGGACGACGACAGCCTCAGGCCGGTGGCGACGGTGGGGCTGGTGCATGAAGCGTTGGGCCGTCGGTTCGTCATCGCCCAGCATCCGCGGCTGGCGGCGATCATGGCGTCGCGCGAACCCACCTGGTTCGAGCCCGATAGCCGTCTGCCGGACCCCTATGACGGCTTGCTCGACCATCACGCCGGCGAACCGATGCCCGTGCACGATTGCATGGGCGTGAGCCTGTACGTGGAGGGGCGGATCTGGGGCGCGATCACCCTCGATGCGCTGCACGCCGGGACTTTCGACAGTCGTGCGCGGGAAGAACTCAAGCGCTGCACCTTGCAGATCGAAGCCGCCGTGCGAGTTACCCGGCTCGAGCAGGAAAACCGCAGCCTGCGCTTGTCCCGCAGCGATATTCAAGACGTGCGGCGGCCGGCTGATGAAGGCGAAATCCTCGGGCAAAGTGAAGTGCTGCATCAGTTGCTCAATGAACTGGACGTGCTGGCCGACTCCGAATTGCCGGTGTTGCTGCTGGGCGAGACCGGCGTCGGCAAAGAGCTGTTCGCAAGGCGCTTGCATCGTCTGTCGCGTCGCAGTCACAAGCCGCTGGTACAGGTCAACTGCGCGGCGTTGCCGGAGTCTCTGGCAGAGAGTGAATTGTTCGGCCATGTCAAAGGCGCGTTTTCCGGTGCCACCAGTGACCGTGCCGGACGTTTCGATGCGGCCAACGGTGGCACGCTGTTTCTCGATGAAGTCGGCGAATTGCCATTGGCCGTGCAAGCGAAGCTGCTGCGCACCCTGCAGAACGGCGAGATCCAGCGCCTCGGCGCCGACAAGCCGTTGCATGTCGATGTGCGCATCATCGCCGCGACCAACCGGCACCTGCCGGACAGCATCCGCGACGGCTTGTTTCGGGCCGATCTGTATCACCGGCTCTCGGTGTACCCGGTGCCGATTCCACCGCTGCGCGAGCGCGGTAACGATGTATTGATGCTGGCCGGGCATTTCCTTGAACTCAATCGGGCGCGGCTCGGTTTGCGCGGTTTGCGTCTGTCGCCGGCGGCCGAGCGAGCGCTGCTGACGTACACCTGGCCGGGCAACGTGCGTGAGCTGGAGCATGTGATCAGCCGGGCCGCGTTGAAGCAGCTCAGTCGCGGCACCAGTCGCACGTTGATCATGACCCTGGAGCCCGAGATTCTGGACCTCGACAGTGCCGTGGGCGGGCAGGGTGCGGTCGTCGAAAATCCACTGGACGTCACGGCTGATGAGCCGTTCCAGCCTCTTGGTGAAGCGGTCGACGATTACCAGCGCAAGAAAATTCTCCAGGCCTTGAGCCTGTCCGGGGAAAACTGGGCCAGCGCCGCGCGGATTCTGGAAGTCGATCCCAGCAACCTGCACAAACTGGCTCGGCGTCTGCGTCTCAAATAAGGTTGATGGTGGTCAAGGTGGTCTTGCGCTGTGCATTGCACACTGGGCAGAACCTTTTTGGAGATCACCGTCATGCCCCTTTCCCTGGCACAGATGCGTCGCAACTACACCCTTTTTGGCCTGCAAGACGAGTCGGCGCTGGACGACCCGATGGCGATGTTCCGGCAATGGCTGCAACTGGCCCGCGACACCGAGCGCGCGCCTGTCGAAGCCAACAGCATGGTGTTGGCGACGGTCGACAGTGAAGGGCGCCCGCACTGCCGGGTCCTGCTGCTCAAGGGCTTGAGCGATGAAGGCTTCACCTTTTTCGGCAATTACCAGAGCGACAAGGGCCAGCAACTGGCTGCCAACCCGCATGCGGCGATGACCTTTTTCTGGCCGGGGCTGGAGCGTCAGGTGCGTATCGAAGGCCAGGTCTCCAGGCTCGACCCAATGCTGTCGGATGCGTACTTCGATTCCCGCTCGCAGGACAGTCGCCTGGGCGCCTGGGCTTCGCCGCAAAGCCGGCCTTTGGCCAATCGGGCCGAGCTCGAATCGCTGTTGCTCCAAACCATCCAGCGCTTTGCCGGCAAGACCGTGCCGCGGCCCGAACATTGGGGCGGCTACTGCTTGCGCCCTGAGCGTCTGGAATTCTGGCAGGGCCGTGCCGACCGCTTGCATGACCGCCTCGATTACCGGTTGCGCGATGGTGTTTGGCAGCGCAACCGACTGGCGCCCTGATAGCGATGGGAGACAGTGTGGGAGCGAGCCTGCTCGCGATAGCGGTGTGTCAGTCACCATTGATGTTGCCTGACACACCGCTATCGCGAGCAGGCTCGCTCCCACAGGTTTTTGTGTGCCCGACACATTCTGCTTATGTCCCTGTCGAGGTACCTCCTTGGAGGAATAGGCTCACCGGGGATTCCGGTTCAGGCTTTGTCCCATACCCTCATTCACGGGAAGGCTTGGATATGGCCCATCTGGCGCAACGCACGTTTGAACCCCTGAACATTGCCGTGCTGACCATCAGCGATACGCGCACCTTTGACACCGACACCTCGGGGCAGACCCTGACGGATTTGCTGCAAACGGCCGGGCATGTATTGATCGACCGTGACCTGGTCAAGGACGACATTTATCAGATTCGCGCCAAGGTCTCTCACTGGATCGCCGACCCCAAGGTTCAAGTGATACTGATGACCGGCGGCACCGGTTTCACCGCGCGCGACAACACACCGCAAGCGGTCTTGCCGTTGCTGGACAAACACGTGGAAGGCTTCGGTGAACTGTTTCGTCAGGTGTCCCTGGCGGAAATCGGCATGTCCAGTCTGCAGTCACGGGCGCTGGCCGGGATGAGCAACGGCGTGCTGGTGTGCTGCGTTCCGGGTTCGCCCGGCGCGTGTCGAACTGCCTGGAACCAGATCCTGCTCGAACAATTGGACAGCCGCACCGGCCCGTGCAATTTCGCCCCGCATTTGAAGCCGCAAGCGCAACGGGTGATCGACGCCTGCGAGCCACGCTCATGACTGGCCGGGTGTGCGACCTCGGCCACCTTATGCCGGTGGACGAGGCCATCAACCGTCTGCTGGAGCAGGCACCGCCGCCGCCCCTGGCGCAAAAGATCGGTCTGGATCAAGCCTTGGGTCGGGTGCTGGCGGCGGACATTCATTCCCCCGTCAACCTGCCGGCCTGGGACAACAGCGCCATGGACGGTTACGCCCTCAGGGCCGCTGACCTGCCACCGGACGGCGGCTATTTGGCGATTGGCGGACGAATTGCGGCGGGCGATCAGGCGAAATCCCCCTTGCTCGCACAGCAGGCGGTACAGATTTTCACCGGCGCGCCATTACCGCCGGGTGCCGACACGGTGGTGCCGCAGGAGCGCTGCCGGATCGATGGCGAGCGCGTCTGGTTCCCGTCCGTAAGCGTTGGCGATCACGTGCGCAAGGAAGGGGAGGAGGTTCGCCGGGGAGACCTGTTGCTCCAGGCCGGTAAACGCCTGCGCGCGCAAGAAGTGGGGTTACTGGCCGGCGCGGGCATTGCGCGGGTCGAGGTTTATCGACCGTTGCAGGTGTGCTTGCTCAGCAGTGGCAATGAATTGCGTGAGCCCGGCGACTCATTGGCGCCGGGGCAGATTTACAACAGCAACCGCTACTGTCTCGCGGCGTTGTTGAGCGGCTGGGGTGTCGAGGTACATGACTATGGCGTCATGGCCGATGAGTTGGCGGCCAGCCGGCATGCCTTGAGCCTGGCGTCCTCGGAATGCGACTTGTTGTTGAGTTCCGGCGGCGTCTCGGTCGGTGAGGAAGATCACCTCAAGCAGGCCATCGAGGAACTCGGCAGCCTGGATTTCTGGCGGCTGGCGATTCAGCCGGGCAAACCGCTGGCCTTCGGCGAAGTGGCCGGCAAACCCTGGATCGGCATGCCGGGCAATCCTTCGGCGGCGCTGATTACCGCGTTGGTGGTGGTGCGGCCGTTCCTGCTCAGGGCCCAGGGCGTGAAAGACGTGTTGCCGCTGCCAATGGCCGTGCCCGCCGGGTTCGACTGGTTGCAGCGCAACAAGCGTCGGCAGTACCTGCGGGCTCGACTGACGCCGGGTGCTGACGGCCAGTTGCGCGTGGAGCTCCACCCTCAGCAAAGTTCGGCGATGTTGAGCGCCGCGTGTTGGGCCGATGGGCTGGCGGTGATCGAGTGCGAGCAGCAAGTGCTCAAGCACGACAACGTGATGTTCCTGTCCTTCGCCGACCTGATGCATTGATCGCAATTGATTGCCGTCAAGGCCGCGCCTGCCGGTCTCGCTAGACTGGCAGCGCGTTTTTCCATGAGGATCACCCATGCAACTGGTCTGCCCGGCAGGGAACCTGCCTGCGCTAAAAGCGGCGGTGCGCGAAGGCGCCGATGCCGTGTATGTCGGTTTTCGCGATGACACCAATGCCCGGCACTTCGCGGGGCTGAACATGGACGACAAACAGTTCGACGCGGCGGTCGCCCACATCCGCCAGCATCAACGCAAACTCTACGTCGCGGTCAACACCTACCCGCAACCCAAGGGCTGGGAACGCTGGCAACGGGCGGTCGATCGCGCCGCCGATTTCGGTGTGGATGCGTTGATCGCCGCCGACCCCGGAGTACTCAACTACGCCAGCCAGCGCCATCCGCAACTGGCGCTGCACCTGTCAGTCCAGGGTTCGGCGACCCATGCTGCGGCGCTGGAATTTTACGCGCAACGCTACGGCATTCGACGTGCGGTGCTGCCGCGGGTGTTGTCCTTGGCGCAAGTGCGCCAGGTCGCCGCGAGCAGCCCGGTGCCCATCGAAGTGTTTGGCTTCGGCAGCTTGTGCATCATGGCCGAAGGGCGTTGCCATCTGTCGTCCTACATCACCGGCGAGTCGCCGAACCTCTGCGGCGTCTGCTCACCGGCCAAAGCGGTGCGCTGGAGCGACGACGCCGAAGGCTTGAGCGCGCGGCTCAGTGAAGTGCTGATCGACCGTTACACCCCCGAAGAACCCGCCGGTTACCCGACTCTGTGCAAGGGCCGTTTCCTGGTCGGCGGCAAACGCTTTCATGCGCTGGAAGAACCTACCAGCCTCGACACCCTGGACTTGCTGCCGGAATTGACGGCCATCGGCGTCGAGGCGGTCAAAATCGAAGGCCGGCAACGCAGCCCGGCCTATGTCGAACAAGTCACCCGCGTCTGGCGTGCGGCACTGGATGCCCATCGTGGCTCGCCGGGCAGTTTTCGGGTCAAGGAGGAATGGCGCAAGGTACTGGCCGGTTTGTCCGAAGGCAGCCAGACCACCCTGGGTGCTTATCATCGATCATGGCAATGAGGGAGGCGACATGAAACTCAGCCTTGGACCGGTCCTGTTTTATTGGGACAAAGAGCAACTCAGCAACTTTTACGCCGAAATGTCGGCCTTGCCGCTGGACGTGATTTACCTGGGCGAAACCGTGTGTTCGAAACGCCGGGCCTTTTCGCTGGATCAATGGCTAGGGCTGGGGCGCGAGTTGCAGGAATGCAGCCAGGCACAGTTAGTGATCTCCAGCCTGACGCTGATCGAAGCGGCCTCCGAACTGTCCAGCCTGCGGCGGCTGTGCGACAACGGCCAATTGCTGGTGGAAGCCAACGACATGGGCGCGGTGCAGTTTCTGGCCGAGCGCAAGTTGCCATTCGTGGGCGGTCCGGCACTGAATGTGTACAACGGTCATACCCTCGCGCAACTGCTGGACTGCGGGATGACCCGGTGGGTGCCGCCGGTGGAATGCTCCGCGGCGCTGATTGGCGATGTGCTCGAGCAAGTGCGCGAACTGGGCCGCGAGGTGCCGGAAGTCGAGATCTTTGCCTATGGGCATTTGCCGTTGGCCTATTCCGCTCGCTGCTTCACCGCACGGGCGGAAAACCTGCCCAAGGACGACTGCCGGTTTTGCTGCCTCAACTACCCCGATGGCTTGCCGCTGACCAGTCAGGAAGGGCAGGCGTTGTTCACCATCAACGGTATTCAAACGATGTCAGCGGAGGTGACCAATCTGCTGGCGGATTACTCCGGGCTGGTGGCCTGTGGCGCCGATCTGTTGCGTCTGAGCCCCCGCGCTCAGGGCATGGCCGAGGTGATCGCGGCCTATCAACGGGTTCGTTTGGGCGAGACACCGCCGTTGTTCGTCGACGGTTGCAATGGCTATTGGCATGGCCAGGCCGGCATGTTGCGCGTCGAGGAGGTTGGCCTGTGTTGAATCGAAAGAAATGGCTGCTGAAAGGCGCCGACCGGTTGTTGCCGTTGGTGCGCCGGGTGCCATTTGCGGTGCAGCGCCTGGCGTTGCAACAGGCGCTCAATCGCTGCCTCGCCGGGCCGTTACGCGATGGCGAGTTTGAGGTTTTGCGCGGGCGTTGGTTGTGCTTGCGGATCCCGGACCTGGGGTTGTCGTGGTTCCTGACGTTGACTCGTGACGGGTTGCGAATTGCCGAACACGCCACGGCGCATGTGACGATCAGTGGTAACTGGCGCGAGTTTCTATTGCTGGCGAGCCGTCAGGAAGATCCGGACACGTTGTTCTTTCGCCGGCGTTTGGTGATTGAGGGCGATACGGAGTTGGGGTTGGCATTGAAGAACCTGATCGACAGCCTTGACCCAGATGTTCTGCCGGTTTGGTTGTGGCGCAATCTGGAGCGGGCCGGGAAGGGACTGGCGGCGGGGTAACCGCCAGGCCATTTCCTCAACGCCTAGAGATATTTGTCCGTTACGGCGCCTTCCGAGGCGCTGGACACGGTCTTCGCGTATTTGGCCAACACACCGCGTTTGTACTTGGGTTCCGGGCGCACCCAACGGGTTTTGCGCTCGGCCAGTTCGGCGTCGGAGACATCGACCGTAATCTGCCGTGTTTCGGCGTCGATGGTGATCTTGTCGCCGTCTTCAATCAGCGCGATCGGCCCGCCGTCAAAGGCTTCGGGCGTGATATGGCCCACCACGAACCCGTGTGAGCCGCCGGAGAAACGGCCATCGGTGATGAGCGCAACGTCCTTGCCCAGTCCCTTGCCCATGACCGCTGACGTCGGCGAAAGCATTTCGCGCATGCCGGGCCCGCCCTTGGGGCCTTCGTAGCGGATCACGATCACATCGCCGGCCTTGACTTCACCGTTGAGGATGCCGGCCAGCGCACCTTCCTCACCGTGATAGACCCGCGCCGTGCCTTCAAAGCGCAGGCCTTCCTTGCCGGTGATCTTGGCCACGGCGCCGGTTGGCGAAAGGTTGCCGCGCAACACCACCAAATGGGAGTCTTTTTTGATCGGTTGGTCGAAAGGCAGGATCACGTCCTGGTCTGCGGGGTAGTCAGGTACGTTTTCCAGGTTTTCGGCCAGGGTCTTGCCGGTGACTGTCAGCGCATCGCCATGCAGCATGCCGGCGGCGAGCATACGCTTCATCAGCGGCTGGATGCCGCCGATGGCCACCAGTTCGCTCATCATGTATTGGCCGCTGGGACGCAGGTCGGCCACCACCGGGGACACCTTGCCCAGCTCGACGAAATCATCCAGCGTCAGCTCGACATCCACGGCATGCGCCATCGCCAGAAGGTGCAGCACGGCATTGGTCGAGCCGGCGAGGGCGATCACCACTCGAATGGCATTTTCAAACGCCTTGCGGGTCATGATGTCGCGCGGTTTGATGTCTCGCTTGAGCAGCTCCATGACCTGCTGGCCAGCGCGGAAACTGTCCGACGCCTTGTCGCTGCCGACGGCGTCCTGAGAGCTGGAACCGGGCAGGCTCATGCCCAACGCCTCAATCGCGGACGCCATGGTGTTGGCGGTGTACATGCCGCCGCAGGAGCCAGGGCCCGGAATCGCCACTTCCTCGATGTGCTTGACTTGAATCTCGCTGATATCGCCCCGTGCGTGCTGACCCACGGCCTCGAACACCGAAATGATATCGGTGTGGCCGGCGCCCGGCCGGATGGTGCCGCCATAGACGAAGATGGAAGGGCGATTCAGCCGCGCCATACCGATCAGGCACCCCGGCATGTTCTTGTCACATCCGCCCACGGTGACCAGGCCGTCAAAGCCTTCGCAGCCGGCCACCACTTCAATGGAATCGGCGATCACTTCACGCGATACCAGCGAATACTTCATGCCTTCGGTGCCGTTGGCGATGCCGTCGGAAATGGTGATGGTGTTGAAAATGACGCCCTTGGCCCCAGCGGCATTCGCGCCTTTTTCGGCTTCAATGGCCAGTTTGTCGATGTGCATGTTGCAGGGCGTGACCATCGCCCAGGTCGAGGCGATGCCGATCTGCGGTTTCTTGAAGTCTTCGTCCGTAAAACCCACGGCCCGCAGCATCGAGCGGCCGGGCGCGCGTTCTACGCCGTCGACCACTTGGGAGGAATATTTGCGCAGATCAACCTTGTCGCTCATGACATCTCCTCACCGGCTCATCGAGAAAAGCACGATGAGTATAGTGGCCGGGGCAGACTATCAAGTCGGGAACAGACGCGCGGGTTTGCCGTGTCGTGATATTCTTCGCCCCAACTTGCTTTGACCTATTCAGTTTGCGTGTCCTTGAGACGCGCCAACAGAATCACTGTCGCTCAAGTAGCTGAAGCCAATAACGATAAGAAGTCAGTTCAGTAGGGACATATAAACTGAGGTCGATGGAGACACGTCGGCCTTGTGTGCCCACCCTCCAATCCCTTTGCGAGCGCAACCCACTGCATGCTGCCTGCATGCCGTGAACCGGGGCCTCAAGCATGGGGATGGAAGGGCGGATGGCGTTTTATCATAGGTGCTACACATGTTTAAAAAAATGAACACGGCCCTGCTGGGGCTGGCTTTGTCGATGGGGATCACGTCCGTTCACGCGGAAGAGGCAAAGAAAGTCGATGTACTGCTCATTGGCGGCGGCATCATGAGCGCGACCCTCGGTGTCTGGCTCAATGAGCTGGAACCTGGCACTTCGATGGAAATGATCGAGCGCCTCGACGGCGTCGCCCTGGAAAGCTCCAATGGCTGGAACAACGCCGGTACCGGTCACTCCGCCCTGGCCGAGTTGAACTACACCCCGGAAGACGATAAAGGCAACGTTCAGATCCCGAAAGCCGTTGAAATCAACGAAGCCTTCCAGATCTCCCGTCAGTTCTGGGCCTGGCAGGTTCAGCAAGGCGTGCTGAAGAATCCGCGTTCGTTCATCAACTCCACGCCGCACATGAGCTTCGTGTGGGGCGATGACAACATCAAGTTCCTGAAAAAGCGCTACGAAGCCTTGCAAGCGAGCCCGCTGTTCGCTGGCATGCAGTATTCCGAAGACCCGGCTGTGATCAAGAAGTGGGTTCCGCTGATGATGGAAGGGCGTGACCCGAACCAGAAAGTCGCGGCCACCTGGTCTCCTATCGGGACCGACGTCAACTTCGGCGAGATCACCCGCCAGTTCGTTGCGCACCTGCAAACCACGCCGAAATTCGACTTGAAACTGTCTAGCGAAGTGCAAGACATCACCAAGAACGAAGACGGCACCTGGCGCGTCAGCTACAAAAACCTCAAAGACGGCAGCAAAACCGAAACCGACGCCAAGTTCGTGTTCATCGGCGCGGGCGGCGGTGCACTGCACCTGCTGCAGAAGTCCGGTATTCCTGAAGCCAAGGAATACGCAGGCTTCCCGGTAGGCGGCTCGTTCCTCGTGACCGAGAACCCGACCCTGGCCGAGCAACACCTGGCCAAGGCCTACGGCAAAGCCTCCGTTGGCGCACCGCCAATGTCGGTTCCGCACCTGGACACCCGCGTCCTGGACGGCAAGCGCGTCATCCTGTTTGGCCCATTTGCGACCTTCAGCACCAAGTTCCTCAAAGAAGGCTCGTACCTGGACCTGCTGACCACTACCACCACGCACAACGTGTGGCCAATGACCAAGGTCGGCATCAAGGAGTACCCGCTGGTCGAGTACCTTGCTGGCCAACTGATGCTGTCTGATGAAGACCGCCTCAACGCCCTGAAAGAATACTTCCCGAACGCCAAAGCTGAAGACTGGCGCCTGTGGCAAGCCGGCCAACGCGTGCAGATCATCAAGCGTGATGAAGCCGCCGGTGGCGTGCTGAAGCTGGGTACCGAGATCGTTGCCTCGCAAGACGGCACCATCGCTGGTCTGCTGGGCGCATCGCCGGGTGCATCGACTGCCGCACCGATCATGCTGACCGTGCTGCAGAAGGTGTTCAAGGACAAGGTTGCATCGCCTGCCTGGCAGGAAAAGCTGCACCAGATCGTGCCGAGCTATGGCACTCAGTTGAATGGCAACCCTGCGAAAGTGGCTGAAGAGTGGGCTTACACCTCCAAGGTGCTGGAGCTGACTCCGCCACCGGCGATTGGTCAGATGGCGGCTCCGGCGGCTGCTCCGGCTGCTCCGGCCAAGGCGCCGAAGGCTAATGCTGCGACGGATATGGCTCTGTAACTAGAGGCCTGATCAAAAGCCCACTGAACCGGTGACGGTCAGTGGGCTTTTTTGTGCGTGATGGGTCAGCGCTCTCAGCCTTGGGGGCAGGTAGCCAGTGGCCAACCAATTCGCGCTGCACGAAGGAGACTGGCCTTAACAACCATGCGGTGAAAGGGGGCAATAACAAAGATGTAGGCCCGGCCTAAGCGGTTGTGGCAGTGGACCACGGTTGAAAAAACGAGTTGGCGACTGCCTTCTGGCTCTGCCTCTCCAGAACACAGGATCGATATCCGGAAGTCGAGGTGCTTGTCATCCTCTCCCAACACGATTTCAGTGTGGTTCGTGCTGTAGACCTTGAAGATTCCAACCCGATTGGCAAGTGATGCCAACTGTCTGGCTGTCTTGAGACCAAAACAGGCAACGATAGTGTCCCGGACTTTCATGAGCCATCCGATCCAGGATGGCTGGTGGGAAAGGATGAATCGAGCAAGCAAATCTGGATTGCCGGATGTGCCCGCAGGCAGCCGAATCGCAAAAGCGTCCGCCAGGTTCATCGACTTGTAAAGGTGGGTGATGCCGGACCTCGAGGGGACTGGCACGGACTTAATGAGCTCAAATTCTCGGGGCATCGGTGATCTCTCCTGAGTTCCAACTACTGATTGGACGACATGCCATGTCGCGTTTCCTGCTTAGGCTGTCCGGCACGAGGCACCAACTTCTCCTTGTCGGATACTGAGTCCGATCAAAGCATCATAGAGCGCTTGCTGCCCAGTTGGCAGAACAGGGAGCAACGTCGCCCGGCGCTTGTCGGCATCGAACCAGGATTCAACCAGCCATCCCACCAGATAGAGCGCCGAAAGGCATCCGCCAGCGGTTGCAACGTTTCCCTGGCATACAAGAGGCTGATTCACGGACTCAAGTCCCAGAGCTTGTAATCCCGATCGTGCATCCGGGTGTGTAGTGGCTTGGCCGTTGAGCAGCCCAAGCCGCTCGAGAATGAACGCTCCGGCGCATATGGAGCCGATTCGCTGGCGCTTGGAGTCAAGTTCAAACGACGGCAGGAAATCCGGGGCGGCAAGTGCAGCGGGTATCCCTTCCTTGCCGCTGACGAACAATACCGCGTCAGCACTATTGGCCTCGGAAAGCGGACCGTGCACCGAAACAGGCAAGCCGTGCGCCGATCGCACGATAGCGCTGGAACCCAATATTCGGACGTGCCAGTCCTCAGTGTTACGGCCTAAGATGTCCCACATCAGGAACAGGTCGATATCAGTGAATTGGTCGAAAGCAACCAGAACGATTTTTTTCAAGGCGAGCTCCATGAAAAGTGCGGCGTGCAAAACGCAACGGCCATCTTTGCTGGTGTTCGCAGCGTATCAATCGGTTGCGCACCATACACAGTCTGTATGGCGCTAAATATGGAGCGAAAAAACTGGTGAGCACACTAACTCGTAACCATTGGATCGCGGCTGGTTTTGAGGCCCTCGACCAAATAGGGCATGTTGGCGTTTCGGCCGAGAGCCTATCGCGCCGATTGAATGTGACCCGCGGATCGTTCTATCACCATTTCCGCAATCGCGAAGACTTTGTCCGCACCTTGCTGGCCGCTTGGGAAGAAGACTACACGGAGCGCATGCTCGCTTATGCGGCGCAGGGTCGTAGTGCGGGCGAAACCTTGAAACGCTACTTGAATATTGCCGCTGAGAAACAACCTGGGCGGGAAGTTGCCATCCGAGCCTGGTCGCTGCACGATCCGTTGGTAGGCGAGTTTCAGCAGCGTGTGGATACTAGACGTCTGGACTTCGCGATACGAACTTGCCGCCGCTTGGTCCATCTGCCAGGCGAAGCAGAAGTGATCGGGCTTGTGGCCCATATGTGCCTGATTGGTGGTCAACAGGCAGGGCTGCGGCGCGATGCCGCTCGCTTCAACAGTTTCATGCATCGAGCCTTTTCTCTTTTCGAAGGGGCTCTTCCACCGTGGCGGGCCTGACGCGCGCTGTAACAATAGCGATTAATGGAGACTTCGCATCCGTCATAACGCTACTGCGTTGGTTTTTGCTCAATGTCCTCCGAATCGCTAGAGGTGGCCGCATCTTTTTCCATCGCTTCCGGGTCGGCGCCGGAGTTTGAACCCGAAGCTTCCTCACCTTTTTTGTCGGCCTTTTCCTCTTTGGATTCAGTGCCCTGGGTCTGATTGATTCCGGGGAGCGTGGCAGGTGGCACAGCAGCATCTTCAGTGACCTTTTCGGTCGCAAGTGAGAAAAGCGGGCAGGCGAACAGGCCTGCGATGGTGAGTGCAGCAATTGTCCTGTTCATCAGATGGGCCTGCCGTGTGAGGGGATGTACAGCGTTGGAAAAAGCGGGAAAGGGAAGGTGCTAAGAAGCTGACAAACGGTGTCTCCCGAGTTCGCAGCTCCATCGGGCCAAAGCAGTGCCTTCTTCTGTCACGATAATGTGGCTTAAGATCACTGAAGACTGGATTGATACATCTCGACTAAAGGACGCGACAATTATGGAAATCCACTTTTCTCAAATCAGCGAGCGTTTGAACAATCGCCGATTTTCAGTAACAGACAACGCCCAAGGGCTGTCCGATGCACGCACAATATTTCACTACCATGTCGAGGAAAATGCTGTTTGGGGTACTTACAAGGGCGGCCATATCCGCCTGGGTAATCAAGTCGGACGTGCGACGGGCCCCGATACCATTGAGCTTCTTTATCAGTGCCTGACTACGGATGGTGAGATTCTTTCCGGCTGGTCCCGGGGCACGGTAGGCATTGATCACGCAGGACGTACCACGCTGACCTTCGTATGGGGTTGGCTGTCGGGCGCGACTGGAGGTGGGGAGTCGAGCTATGTCGAGCTTGTCGCGTAGCGGTTAAGTATTTTTTTGATAATTCCGCAGGGTGTTTTCGTAAAGGATCAACTCCCCTGATGACCATGATAAAGCAGCTATAAAACGTGCAATAAACCATCCATGAATACTCCCGAAAAAGTCGCCTCGACCGGTCCGATGAGAAACACAGGTCCCACGCCATCCCATTGAACCGTTACGGTTCCGCCATCACATTCAACCTCAACGGAGTTATCTAACAAGCCACGACGAATTCCGTTAACAGCGGCACCGCAAGAGCAGGAACCTGAACCGAGCGGAATGCCACCCCAGCGCTCCCAAATGCGCAACCGAATGTGTTTTCGGTCGATGATCTGGACGAAATGCACGTTCGTCCTGCGTGGAAACAGGGGATTGGTTTCAATTGTCGGGCCGATGGTCGCTATATCGATGGCTGTTAGATCCTCCACGAAATAGGTGCAGTGCGGATTTCCCATGCTGCAAGCTGTTGGGTCACCGGTAAGTGGCAAAACAGCAGTGTCCAGTTCCAGAGCCAGGGGAATATCCGACCAGCCGAAAAGCGGCTCTCCCATATTGACGGAAATTGCGCCGATTGAAGTTCGTTCGCAAGTGAGTAGACCACGGTTGGTTCGGAGCGCTATCGAAGTGCTGTTCGATTCGCGCATCAGCATATGCGCGGCGCCCCGCGTGGCGCTGCCACAAACATCCAGTGTGGAGCCATCAGCATTCCAAAACATCAAACGTGCATCGGCATCATCGCAATCGAGCACCACCGCGAGTTGATTGAATCCGACGCCTCGGTTCCGATCACCCATTTGCCGAGCCAGGGCACTTGTCATTGGGTTAGCCGCGTTTCGTGAGTCCACTACAACGAAGTCATCGCCATTGGCGTGCATTTTTTGAAAACTCAGCGGCATAAAAAGATCCTGGCGCAATTGATGTTTAAAGGCGATCCAGCCCCAACTCGGTGTTCTGATCCGTATTTTCCTGCGCTATCTGCATCTGTAACGCACACAGCCGCCGGCTCACAATAACGGCACGCTCCGCACTCGCGGCGAACGCTGCACCGCAAACTCATAATGTAGGAGGCCCAATGGGCAAGATGGCGATTTTCCTGGGCGGATTTCTGGTGTTGACCATTCTGATTGGTGCCCTGGCCACGATCTCTCCGGCTTAGTCCTTCCGGCGATCAAACGTCTTCTCGCCAGTGCCGTGCCTGAACGACCAGCGCCGGCGCAAAGTGCAGCACCACCATGCGCGCCAGGTGATGGGTCAGGATGAACACCACATTCAGCCCGCCACTGAAGGCGACGAGGGTAATGGTTTCGATGGCGCCAGGCATGTACGCCAGCCACAACGACAACGGATCGCTGCCCAGTACCCGTCCGGCCATTGCGGCAAACGCCGCGGCGATCAGCAACATCAAGGCGACGGCCACCAACCCGGCTCGGCCGTGGCGGACAAGTTCTGCGAGGCTGATGTCTTTGAATTTCGAGCCGATCAGCACGCCAAGGAGGACCACGGCGGTGTTGACACTCCATGACGGCAGGTGGAAGGCCTGGAGATAGCCCATTTTCATGTAAACGCCGGTGACAATGATCGCGGTGAGCATGAACGGTGCTGGAACGCCAACGCGCAGCAGCAAACGGCCGAACAACAGGCACAAGGCGATCAGCGACAGCAGGATCAGCACCGTGCTCATGAGCAGCGGGCTGGTCTGGGCAAGTGGCACGTCGGTCTGTCCGGGAATGCAGAAACTGACCAGCACGGTGATCGACAGCAGTCGCACCAGATGCACGACGATCACTTTGCCGGATGCGCACTCGGACTCGAGTAAATCAAATACGGCGGCGAGTGCTCCCGGATACACGGCTAACAAGGAGTCCTTCGGATTCCATCCCGAAACCTTCATCAGCCACAAACCAGCCACGGTGCTCTGGACCATCAAGCCCAGCAGCATGAAGCCCAGGCTCGGCAACATGGCGGCCGCCGTTTGGCTGTTCCACGAGGTGAACATCAGGCCGGTCGCGATCCCCAATACGATTTGCACGTAGCCAAGGCTGAAATGCAGCGTTGGGGAAAAACGCAAGTTACTGGCGATCAACGCAGTGGCGAGTATTGAACCAAGCAACAGGCCATGGGGGAGACCGGCATATTGCAGCGCGGTGCCGACGCCGCTGGCGATCAGCAAACACAGTAGGGTTTTCAAATGAGTCTTCCTTGATTCCTGTTGAACCCAACGCTTGCATCCGGGCCACGCACGTTGTCCCACCTAACGGTCTGAAGCGTCAAGTGACATCCCTTTCGTGGCAAAACCCGAGTTGAACCCCTGTCTTCGGCTGAGACCTAATCAGTAGTAATCGCAGGAGGGCCAAATCATGTCTGAAGCTACCAGCTATTTTTCAATCGCTGTCGCGGTGTTCATTCTGCTCGTTGACCTTTGGGCCATCATCAGTGTGTTTCGCAGCGACAAAACGGTGGGGGTGAAAGCGGCTTGGGCTATCGGCCTCATCCTCTTTCCAGTGTTTGGATTGATCGTTTGGGGTGTTGCAGGGCCGCGCGGAATCAAGGAGGGGCCAACCTCGCAGGAACACAGCAAAGGATAAAACCTTGTCCGTTTGTCGACAGCGTTGAAGGTTTTTTGAAATTTACCAAAGCAGGAGACAGCCATGAAAAAACTATACGTGTGCCTTACCCTCGGCAGCCTGTTTCTGCTGCAGGGTTGCTTCGATAGCTCAAAAAATACAACCAAGCAAAATACCGACGGCACCAAATCATCGGTGCAGATGCAAGAAGGTAAGGCTGAACAGAGCAAGTAATGCCCCAGGACGATGAAGGAGAGACGTTGAAATACGATTTGGAGCAGCGGGATCTATTGCGACCGGGGCGATGACGGCTTCAGGCGATTATCTCAATCGAGGTGGTAGCGCTCCAGATCACGCGCCAGGAACAATTCGCGTGCCGCTGACATTTCTATTCCGGGTAAGGGACACCCGCTGAAGTGCCAGGAAAAATGAGATCCATGACCGACCCTTCATCGTCGAAACCGATCTTGAAGTTCTTTCATGCATTCACCAGCCGGCTCGAAAATTGCGAAATTGCCAAGGGTCGTCCGGCTGATGCTGTGCTCCGGAAACTCATGGCTGCCCCAGCCAAGTTCAGCGGGCTGGCATGCCTCCGGGGATGAAGCCTTCCACTGACCATGTGTTTACGAACTCTCCGATTTCTTTACGGCGATCAGTACACTGAAAATCGTATTCGGCGATATGAATGACTTTCACTCCAAGGTCATAGGCTTGGTCGCCGTGTTGTGCTCATGATTAAATCTCCGCATTCAATCTTTGCGCGAGAAATGTAGCGCTGTTTAAAGTGCGACAATTTCTGGATGTTTCGGTGCCATTGAGGCGATGGGTATTAGCGCACCAGTTGCTCCACCAACTCATCGGTCACGTAGTGCGGTCCGTCGAACAGGTAGAGCGGGTAACCGTCATAGGCCGCCAATTGGGTCTTGAGCTCGGCGGCCGTCGCGGAGCGGAATCCGCCACCGAAACTCGGGCGAAAGGCTTCGACGATGATGCGCACACGTTTTTCACCCAGACGCTGGCGCAAGGCGTCGGCGTAGGTTCTGGCGACCGGCGCGCTGCGGGCGTAGACACCGACGCCGTCCTGGAAGAACACGCCGATGTCATCCGGCAGCCAGCGTTTGAGCCATTCGGCCGTGGCGGCAGGGCCGATATTGGCGCCGTCATAAACACTGATCCATAACGGTCGCGGTAATTTGGCCAGCAGGGCGGGCAGCTCTTTGGCACGGGTCCAGCTCGGGTCGACTTCGACGGGGAAATACCAGCCGGTGACGTTTAACGGCGTGGGCAGTTTGGCGATGCGTTCCGAGACAGCAGCCAGTTGCTCGATGTTGTCCCGTGAACGGTTTTCGCTGAAATAACCCGCCAGCCCAAGGATGACATCCTGCGCCCAGGGCGCCTTGGCGATGCGCGCCCAATCGGGTAGCACCGGCACGCCGGGCAAGCCGGTACCGGGAATGAAGGCCTGATCGTCGACCACAGTCCACTGCACCAGCAACTCACGAGCCCCGAGTTTTTCCCAGTGCCCGCTGATGCCGACGGTCTGGTTGTCCGGCTGCCAGACGATGCCGACAATCCCCGGTTCGACAGCCTGGGTGCGCGTCACGTAGAGCACGCCGGTCGTTGCGGCAAGCGTGACGGCAAACAGGAGCGCAGCAACAGCCGCGCGACTGACGTTGTAGTTAAAGACTTTCACGGCAGGGCCTTTCAATAGGAATAAGTCAGGCGCCCGAACACGCCTTGAGCGCGATCGTCACCCAGCACCTTCACGCGATACTGCAAGGAAAAATCCACGTAGGAGCGGGGAGCGTTGTAGGCATCCTCGCGGAACCAGTAGCGAACGTTATTACCTACACCCACGCCACCGGCCTTGCCGGATGATGAGTCGGTGCTGCCATCGGCATCGGTCCCACTGTTCATTTTGGAGTCGTAGTCGAACGCCGCCACGACATGCGGGAAACTCACCCAGCGCGAGCCTGCTCCACCCATAGCGTAGCTGCGACCCACCTGCCATTCGCTGTTGAAATAGTCTCGCGAGTCGTTGATGTAGTGCCCGGCCTCGGCGAACAACTGCGAGGTCCACCAGCTGGAGGCATCGACCCGCAGATCGGTGCCGATGCTTGAACCGTAGCCCAGGCGCACCAGCCAATCACCGTCAATGTCCGACGATCCCAACGGGAACGTGCGTTCGACCGCGGCCATCACATTCAGCGAGGTGAACGGTTTGACCCGTACGCCGACAGCGCCTTGCAGCGCATCGAAACCAGTGTCCGAATCGCCGTTCTTGCTCCACAGCGTGTCGGTGACGCGTCCGTAGAGTTCGACAAAACGGGCGTTGCGATAGCCCAAGGGACGCCAGGACAGTTCGGTGCTGTTCTGCAAGCTGTCATTGCTACTGCCGCCGCTCGGGGCTGAACTCAGGCCACTGCTGGAATTGTTGCCGCGATAACTGGTGGTGCTGGTCAAGCCCCAGGTGCGCGAAACATCGGCCACTGCGCGGCGGGTATCGAACAACTGCTGCGCCGACATGTCCCGTTCGCCGGAGGCTTGTGCGTCGATGACACGCTTGAAGTAGCTGACGGCTTGCTCGTCGTCATTGACCCGCATTGCGGTATACGCCGCGTCCTGCGTTGCCGTCGGCGTGAGCCGGTTATCGGCATCGGCGTTGCGGAACGACGTGTGGGCGCCGTCGTCATCACCCGCCTGGACCGACAGGTAGGCGATCTGCAGGTCGCTCATCGATTCCAGTTCGCCCGTTGCCCGCGCTTGCTGCAATCGCTCGCGCGCAGTTCGGCGCTGACCGATCGCCGCATACAGGCTGGCCTCCTCGTAAGCGGGCAAGCTGCCCAGTGCCAAGGCCTGGGTAAAGTCCTTGCGAGCCCCGGCATCGTCCCCCGATTGCTGACGCAGACGACCACGCTGGGCCAACAGTTGCGCGTCATCGGCATTGAACTTGAGGCCGTCGTTGGCTGCGGTGATGGCTTCGGGGAAGCGTTTCTGCTCACTCAGGGCGCTGACCAACAGACGTCGGTAGGCCGGATTTTCCGGTGCGCGATCAATGGCTACCTTCGCCAGGGCAACTGCCGTCTCGGGGGCCTTGCGGGCCAACGCCGCGTAGGCCTGGGAGGCCATGTCGGTTCCCCCGTCGCGCCGGTTGCCCGGCCAGATATTGCAGACCAGGCCGAAGGCACTTTCCTGACAGTTCAATGCGGGTGCCGGAAAGAGGGCGACAGCGTTCAAGCCGTTGTTTTTCTGCCGCAACGCCATTCGCGCGGCAGTCCGTCGGCGGGCCAGTTCGCCGCTGTCATCGTCGGTCAGTGGCTGCAAATGATCGAGCGCCTGCTGCGGCTCGCCATGGGCCAACGCGGTGTCGGCGGCGAAAAACCGAATGTGGCGGGTTTCCGCTTTCGGCAGGCCATCGACGGCCAGCGCGTGATTCAGGTCAGCCTGGGCTAACCGGGTTTTGCCCTGGCGGTCGAGGGCGTAGCTGCGCAAAATCCACGGCGCAATGTCCCCATCGTTCTGTGCCAATGCAGCCGACGCAGCCTGTTCGGCGCCGTGGTAATCCTTGCCAGCCAGCAGCGCACTGATCAGCAGTTGCTGATTGGCACTGATCTCGGGCGCCCAGGCGACGGCTTTCCTGGCCTGGTCAACGGCCAAGGTCACATTGCCTTGCTCCAGGGCGTGATACCCCTGTACCGCCAGCGGCGCCGCCAGTTGACGACGAATCGCTTCACGGCGCAGCAGCAAAGTCTCGTCGTCCGGGAACATCGCCAGTGCCTGGGTGGTGGCCTGATCCGCTTCTTGCAGATGCTGTTGACGCTGCAAGGACTCGATTAGCAGCAGCCGATAATCCATGCGTTTCGGCGCCTGGGCGACAGCGGTGCGTGCCGCCTGGGCAGCCGCGCCGAAGTCATCGCGATCATAGGCCTTGAACGCCTTTGCCGCGGCGCCGAAGCCCGGGGCTTGGCGCGACTGTGGGTAGCGTTTGGGATGATCCCGCAGATCCTTGTCGCGCTGGGCCAAGGTAATCAGCGTGTTCAAACGGGTGATATCGGCCCGCTGACGCAACGCCTCGCGGGCCTTGGCAATGGCCAGGTCGTAGTCTTTGCGTTCGTAAGCGCTATAGGCCTCGTTGGCCGTGACATAGGCCGGGCCGGTCAACGGCAATGGCAGCGTCTCGGCAGGCGCAACGGCGGGTATCAGGCACAGTCCCGTGGCCATTAGGGTCAGGAAGGGACGGTTCATGCCGGAAGTTCCTCAGGGTAGTGGCTGTGCTGACGGGCCACGGCCTTTTCGATGGTGGAGCGGGGCAACACGCCGCTGTCGACCAGATAGTCGCCGATGCGTCCGTGATGCTGTGGGCGGTACTGCAACATGGCGCGACTGAACACGTCGCGATCCAGTAGCCCCATTTCGATCAGCAGGTCACCCAACAGTGGCGCTCGCGCATCCGGCACCGATTGGCCTTCACGCACGTTCTGTTGACGCAACTGCGCGACGATTTCGCTTTCCCGGGCGATCAGCTGTAGCGGTTCGGTGCCCAGTTCATCGCTGATCTGTTGCAGGCCTTCAGCTGTCAGTGGACTGGCCACCGCGACTTGCGCTCGGCCGTCGGCATTCAAACCAAGCGGCACTACGCGCCAGCGCAGGGCGAATTCATCGTCCAGGGCCTGGGTGGAATCCTGAGCCATGGCCGCCACATTGAACACGCGCGGCAAGTCGTTCTGAAAGGCAATGGCTTCAGCCAGTGTCTCGTCATCCAGCCAGCCGTTACTGAGCAATATCCGCCCCAATGGCATGTGCCGGGTTTTCTGTTCGGCGAGGGCGCTTTGCAGGTCGGTTTCGTTGATCGCCTGCCAGGACAGCAATACGCTGCCCAACTTGCGCGGTGCGAAAGCAACCAGGTCGGTGGACGGGAAGTCGTGCATGGTCTTGTCCCACACCAGCTTGCGGTTCAGCACCTTGCCGACCAGGAACATGCGCCAGGCCCGTGAGGCGGCCATGAAGTTGACAAAGTTGCCCACGACCATCCGCGGAATGGACAGCAAACCATGCTGCCAGCCGTACAGCACGGTGGTGAAATAGCAGCGGTGTGCGATACGCCAGGCCAGCGCGATACCGTTGGCCAGCAGCAAGTATTTGATCGCGCCACTGGTTTCAAACGGGGTCGGGAAGCTCACATCCCACAGGCCACTCTGGCGCAGGATAATCAGGCCCAGCAACTGCAAGAGGATCACGTAGGCGATGATGCTGACGAACGCCGTCACGATGCCTTTGCGGTCACGGAACAGCAGGTATCGGTTGGCCAGTGAGCCGCTCCAGCCCATTTGCTCCCAGCCTTGCAGGCCGATGCCCAATGTCCAGCGGGCTTTCTGGCGAAACGCAGTGCGAAAGGTGTCGGGAAAGAATTCGCGAACGCACAACGGCATCTTCAGGGTCGATTCGTAAGGCTTGCGAAACCATGATTTGCGCAGCACGCGAAACTGCACCGGGAAGCGTACGAAGATCGCGTTCATGCCGACCTTGGCCAGGCGTGCGCCGACGTCATAGTCCTCGGTGAGGCTGTCCGTGTTGAACGGCTGGTTCTGAGTTTCCCCGGCCAGTACTCGCAGGGCACGATGGGAGAAACAGGTGCCGACTCCGGCCGATGGCACCGTGTCGGTCATGCTTTCACGCACCACCAGATCCTTGCCATGCCATTCGGCGAATTCGTCCATGTAAGTGCCGGCCACCCATTCGTACCAGTTGCGCTCCAGCGAAACCACGGGCAACTGGATCATGTCCTTGCGCGGCAGCAAGTAGTTGAACAGGCGCAACTCCAGCGGGTGCAGCACGTCCTCGCTGTCGTGCAACACGACGCCAGCGAAGGTCATGCCGTGGGTTTTTTCGTGCAGGAAGATGGCCTGGATCACCCAGTTCAGGCAGTCGGCCTTGCAGGTTGGCCCGGCATGCGGGACTTCCACGCGATGCAGCTGCTTGTAACGCCGACGCATGCGTTCCACTTCATCGATGGTGCGCTGGTCGTTGATGTAGGTGCCGACGAAAACCACATAGTTCTGGTAATCGAGGGTCGAGACCATGTTTTCGATCATCGGGGCGATGACGTCATATTCCAGCCAGGCCGGGACCATGATTGCCAGAGGCTGTTCATCACGGGCCATCAACTGTTCGGCGGTCAGCGGCCGGTACCTGCGGTCCGCAGTGAACTTGCGGAACAGGCGGCGAGACCAGTACCACAGGTCAATAAACAGGTCGTCCAGGCTGGAAATCAGGATCAGCACCGCGACCACGATGGTCGAGATCTCCAGGAAGCTGTAGTAGTGGGCCAGCCAATAGGGCCAATAGAGCGACGTCATCGAGGGCTTCCGTTACTGGCGATTGCGACGGGCGTTACGGCCAGCCAGCATCAGGATGAGGACCAACAGGATTCCACCCGGAATCAGCCACAACAGCGACGGCGTGCGCCAGGCGTCCAGGCTCTTGGGTTCGTCGTTGTCGATCAGTTGGCTGCCACTTGGATCCTTGGCATCGAAGGTGGACAGCACGCCGTTATCACCGAGGATGGCCACGTCGCCGCGGGTCAGCAGAATCTGCCTGGCGAAGCGGGGCGCGTCGTTGCCCAGGGCGTGATAGACCAGACCGTGTTGGCCGCCAGCATCCACCACTTGCAGCGAGGCCAGATGATTGAGGGGATGGACGTCCAGCAGCACCTGATCCTTGTGATTGATGCGCAGGCGACCCTGCTCATCGACCTGCACCGACTCTTTGCTGTCCTTGATCGGCAGCTCGAACGCCAGGAAGGCTTTGTCCGGCGTGGCCGAAACCTTGGAGTCGGCGCTGACGCTCAAGTGCGCACGCAACGGTGAAACGCCGGTGGCATCAGCGACCGAAATCACTTGCGGCAAACTGCTCGCCGGTTGCTCAAGGTAGGCCTGCGGCACGAGGATTTGCGCGTCCATGGCAAAGCGCGCAGCCATGCCGGAGAAGTCATCATCCAACGCGGTTTTTTCCAGCACGATGTGGCTGGTCGGCAGCACTGAGACCGGGAAGGCCTGTGGTGTTTCCAGGCAACGGTCGCTGACCGGCTGACGCTGGAAAGAGACGCGCAGCACGTTTTTCGAACCCAGGGCGTACCGCGGGATTCGCGCTTCGATGCGTTGCTTCTCACCGTCGGCCACCAGCTGTTGCGCGCCGATCAGGTAATCGTTGAGAAACAGCGAGGCCACCGGCGCGGTATCCGAGGCGCCAGGGGCGGCAGACAAATCGATCACGGCCTTCACCGGCAAACGACCGTCGTAGGCGACGCTGCCCAGCGGGAACGAGGTGCTCCAGTCGGATTTGGCCAGCACGTCAATGGCGCCGGCGTTTCCACCCTGGCGCGACAAGGCCACGCGGCCGTCGGCGCTCAAGGGCATTTGTGCTTCGCTGACGGTCAATTGGCGGCTGCGTGCCAATGTGTTCCAGGCTGAACTGAACAAGGCCAGCGCCTTGCCGGTCGCTTGTGGCGCGATCATCAGCACCGGGCGGGTGCCCAGCAATGCGAGGCGCACGTTGTCCGTGCCGGTGGCGGCCAGGCCTGCGTTGATATGCCGCTCACGCCATTGCGTAAAGGCGCGGGCTGCCGTTGCGTCCAGGCCTTGAACCTGGCTCTGCAACGCGTCCAGGGATTGGTTGACGGCATTGAGCAGTTGCGGATCGTTGACGGCCAGATCCGCCTGGACGTTCGGCGTCTGTCCCAACATCAACAGGGCGCCGATTTCTGCCGGGTTCGCCAGAACGTGCGGGCCTTTAACGTTGAGGCTGGCGAAGGCTGGAATCATTTGCAGTTCGGCCGGAATGCGCAGGCCGGTCAGGTCAACGCTGTCCTGCACGGCGGGGAAGGGCAGGATGCGGCTGTGTTTGCCAATCCGCTCCAGTGCCACACCCAGGCGCCAGGCCGCGTCGTAGCTTTCGGCGGACAAGGTGCCCGGCGCGACCATGATCCCCGGCTTGCCGGGCAATGCCGTCCAGGCGGCACCGACGTCCTGCAACTGGCTGGCGTCGTAGCTGTAAGTGAGGCGGGTGTCCGGTTCGATGCGCAACACGTTGCCGATGGCGCGTTCGTCTTCGCACAGCACACGGGACACGATTGACGACCAGGCAACCCCGAGGCGTAACGAGCCGTTTTCTCGCGCTTTCTTATCCACGCCGAGCGTGACGCTGGCGTCGCCCTGGGGTTCGCTGAGCCCTTGCGCGCGCACCGGATAACCGTCCAGCGACAACAGCAGCGTGTTGCGGCCGCCTTCGCCATTGAGGTAGCTGGCGTCGAAATTCAGGGTGGCATCCGTCAGCGGCACACCCGCCGGTACCGGCAGATACAGTTCGCGGCGGGCATCGGTCGAACCGAGGATGATGGGAGCGTCGATCCCCAGATCGCTCAAGCGGACCTCACGCTCCTGGCGCGTGTCGGCATTGAGCCGGTTGATCGCCTGGGTGAGCGGGCTGTCCGCGGCCAGAGCAAAGGTCGGCATGAGTGCGAGCAGACTCACGCCACAGGCAAGGGCGCTGAGCGCACCCGTATGGATGGCAACGGAAGACTTCATTCAGGTAGATCTCGAGCTGATAAGGGGAGAAGCGGTTCAGGTGAAGGCCGGGTGATATTTTTCGGTAACAGGCACCCCGGACGGGTAGTGCAGGAACTTGGGTAAAAGCCCCCGTGTCACGACGAATTCATCGACCGGGCGACCCATCAGGGCGTCGACGATGCGCGCACTGGCCTTGCCATCGCCATAAGGGTTGGCAGCCTGGGAGCAACGGCGCCACAGCAAGTCGTCATCGAACAATGCATTGACGCCAGCGATGATCGAGTTGGGCGAGGTGCCAACCAGACGCACAGTGCCCGCGGCGACAGCTTCGGGGCGCTCGGTAACGTCACGCATGACCAGCACGGGTTTGCCCAGGGAGGGGGCTTCTTCCTGCACGCCACCGGAGTCGGTGAGGATCACATGCGCACGTTGCATCAGGCGCACGAACGCCAGGTAGTCAAGTGGCTTGATCAGGTGCACGTTGGGCAGGTCGCCCAGGTGCTCGGTGACCGGCCCCATGACATTGGGATTCAAGTGCACCGGATAAACGATCTGGATATCAGCCCGTCGGGCCAAATGGCTCAGCGCCTTGCAGATATCGAGGAAGCCTTCGCCGAAGTTTTCCCGACGATGCCCGGTTACCAGCAGAACCTTGCGGCCGGGTTTCAGGAACAGGAATTGCCGGTCCAGGCTTGCACGCAACTCAGCGTCCCGCTCAATGCGCCGCGCCGTCATTTGCAACGCGTCGATCACCGTATTGCCGGTCACGAAGGAACGACCTTGAAGGCGTTCGTCGAGCAGGTTTTTGCGCGATTCGTGAGTCGGCGCAAAGAGCATGTCCGCCCCCATATCGATGCAGCGCCGGTTCATTTCTTCCGGCCATGGGCTGTAGATATCACCGGTTCGCAACCCGGCTTCCACATGACCGACCGGGATCCGACGGTGAAAAGCAGCCATCGCGGCCACCATCGCAGAAGTCGTATCGCCATGCACCAGCACCCGGTCCGGCCGAATCGTTTCCAGAACCGGATCAATCGCCCCGTAAAGCGCCGCCGTCAGCGAGTTGAGCGTCTGATGGGGGGTCATGACATCGAGGGTGAAATCGGCCTTGAGGTCGAACAGATCCAGCACCTGTTTAAGCATGCTTTGATGTTGGCCGGTAACGCATATCTGCGAATGAATGCCAGGTTCTGCAGCAAGGGCCTTGACCAACGGCGCCATCTTGATGGCTTCCGGACGGGTACCGAAGATCGAAAGGATTTTCAGCCTTGAATGAGGGTGAATGATGGTGTCTTCCTTGCGCAGCTTCAGTGCGCAGCACAACAGCAGTTCAAGTTCTATTGAAACTTGGGCCGCAAGCGATAGTTGGAGTTGGGAGAGGCCGAGTGCTCAGTGGGAGTGTTGATATGTACTGAGTGTTTGGATGCAGTAACCGGCCGGGATTATTAGCATCGAATGTACATATCTCAAAGGGGTATATGCGTTTTTTATTTAAGCGAATAAGTTTGAAACTTTTATATGGGTTGCGGGTCTTTTCTAGTTTTTCGATATTTTATGAAAAGTTATCGGGGTTAATAAATTATTGCTTAAGTTTATGTTTTTATAAGTATTTAAAGTTTATTGTCCGTTTGTCTGGAAGTTTGAATTATTCCTTATCTATAAGTGTCGCGGTGAGAGCGGATTGTCAGGGCTATCATGCGCTTGATAGTCACTTAAGTGGCGCCTTTATATTGTCGTTTTCAAAAATAAGTTATTTTTATGATTAAAGTCTTTAAATCAATATTTGCCATTGCCGTTCATATCTGTCTTGCCGACGCATCGCTCATCATTTCGTTGGAACTCCCATAACGCTGCTCCGTCCTCTGCAATGAGGGGGGCTACGGGCGTTTCGTGGCGAACCCGATACCGCTTTTTTCATCTAGAAGGCGAGGGCAGTCATGAATACTTCAGACACCAGAACGGACGGTCAGACCGATCAGCAGGGCACCGGAACACCGGAGCAGGATTTTCAACACTTGAAGGAAAACGTAACAGAGGCGCTTGGCGACGCAAGACAGCAGGCCGATGCGCAGTTTGGGCAATACCGCGACACGGCAGCAGACCAGATCGAGGCGTTGGCGCAGGGAACGAAATCCTTCGTTTCCGAGATTGAAAGCAAAGACACGCTCGGTATGTCCGACTACCTGTCAGACATCGCGGAGTCCATGAGCGGCCTGGCGGGCAACCTGCGTGGGAAGAGCGCCGAACAGCTGTTGCACGACGCGGCCGACCTGGCCCGTAACAACCCGGCACTTTTCATCGCAGGCAGTGTTGCGCTGGGTTTTGGCCTGTCGCGCTTCCTCAAAGCCGGCAGCGCCCCTGCGGCGACATTCCCCGACACCGGCGACCCGGCGGCAGGCCATTCAATGCCGCCACCAGGCGGTTTTGGCGCCCAACGACCCTATGAAACTTCCGTGGCACCACGCACCGATCCAGGCGCCGGTCCGGACACTGGCATCACGCCGCCTTCACCAAATGAACAAGACCGTCCTTCGGACTTCGCAACGACCTCCACACCTGGCTCGACAGCCTTCAAAGGAGAACTGTGATGAACAGAGAAGATTCAGATTTTCCCGGCACAAGACCGGTGTCCGCCACTGAGCATGACGCGTCGGTTGTCGGCTTGTTACGCCAGCTGTCGCGCGAAGTGCCAGCGTTGTTTACCAAGGAACTGGCATTGGCCAAAGCCGAGCTTCAAGCCAGCCTGACGACGCTCAAGGCCGGCATTGCCGCGGTCGCGGGCGGTGCGATTGTGCTGCTGGCAGGCTTCATTATCTTGTTGATGTCTGCCGTCTACGGACTGAGCCTCGTGATGGCGCCCTGGTTGGCTGCGCTGATTGTGGGTGTGGTGGTGATGATCATCGGGTTCGCCATGTTGCAGTCAGGAAAAAAACAATTCGAGCCGTCTCACTTCAAGCCAGATCGCACACTGGACGCTTTGAATAAAGACCAGGAAGCCCTGCGGAGGAAAGTCTCATGAACCGTGAACTTGAACTGGAATCACAAAAAAGTCCGGAAACCATCGAACGTGAAATCGATGCGCAGCGGGCCAGCATCGGCAATATCGTTGATGCGCTGGAAAGCAAATTCACCCCGGGTCAGATGTTCGATCAGGCGCTGGGTTTGTTGCAGAGCAATGGCACGATGTTCCTCAGTAACTTGGGCACCAGCGTTCGTAACAACCCCGTTCCAGCGGTACTGACGTCAGTCGGGTTGCTGTGGTTGATGATGAGTCAGAATCGTCCGCCGACCCCGGTTTATCGAACGGTTCCCGATCAGGACAGGGTTGGCGAGTGGGCCGATGGCCTGGCGGACGGTATCGACAGTGCGCGCGAGCATTTGCACCACACCACCGATACGCTCAAAGAGGGTTATCAGACGGTCAAAAGCAAAGCCGCCAACCTGACGGATAACCTGGGTGCCGCCACCGAAAACATCAGCCACACCGTGCATGATGTCGGCGACCGGCTGGTGCGCAGCACCCACGTCATGAGCAATCAGTTCAGCCATCTGCTCAAGGAACAACCCTTGGTGGTCGCCGCTGCTGGCATCGCCTTGGGCGCCATGCTGGGGGCGGCTTTGCCGTCGACGGCGACTGAACAGCGGTACCTGGGCAAGACCAGCGCCGGTCTGGCTGACAAGGTCAAGCAACAGGCACGGGAGGGCTTTGAGGCGGTGCGCGACACCGTGACAAAGACCACTGATCATTCGCAGACGGAGGTCAGGCCGGATGGGGAGCGCCGTCCTGCGTCCGATTCACCAGCCGATCTATCACGAGGGTTAGGCACTTCGTAAAAGGTCGAATGAAAGGCGGGAGGCCAGAACTGACCTCCCGTTTTTTATCCCTCGTCAAGTCTAAACCTGCGTCCAATCCAGCGCTGCGGACTCGCGCCATTTCACATCAGTGACGCCGTACCGCTCGGCCTGGGGTTTGGATACGACTTTAAGCGGCGGTTTCCCGGGCCTGGGAATAGGCGCCAATCCGGCATCACAACTCGCCCAATGCCAGGCATCCGCATTGCACATTTTCTTGGCCCGGATGATGAAGGACCTCGGCTCTCCATGGAGCTTGTACTCGATGACGAAGAGATCAGTGCGGTTCATAAGACCCCCTCCTTATGCTCATAGACAAAGGAGTGAGTGCGTCAAAAAAAATTCAAAGTGTTTAACAGACCTTCTGAAGCGTGTGAATCAAGTGTTTTTTTCGTCTGGATTTGCGCCTCTTGTCGGCGCCCCTGAACCTGCGTCGAGTCCTGTTGACCCATCAAAAACAGCTCGGGGATTGCCTTGCCATGAATTCAATGAACAGGCCATTGAGGTTCGGTATTGAAGAGGAATACTTCATCACTGACCTGGACACACGACGCCTGTGCGAGCAGCCTCCCGGCGCGTCGATTGAAGCGTGCAAGCGGGTGACGGGCGATTGTTTCGCTTATGAAATGTTCCAGAGTCAAATCGAAGTGGCCTCGCCGATTTTCACCAGCCTTGCGCAAGCAAAGGAGTACCTTGTAACGGCTCGCCATCGATTGCGGTGCACACTCGAATCCTTTGACCTGGGATTGCTCTGCGCCGCAAGCCATCCTCTGGCCGACTGGCGTACGCAACAGGCCACCGGGCAAGATCATTTTCTTCAACTGTTCGAAGACTATCAGTGCGTAGCTCGGCGTAGCCTGTTATCCGGTTTGCACGTGCATGTTGAAGTTGGCCGACACCTGGATCGCATTCAAGTGATGAACGAAGTCTTGCCGTGGATGCCGTTGTTGCTGGCACTCAGTAGCTCCTCGCCATTTTGGGACGGCGTCGACAGCGGTTTCATGAGCTACCGGCAGACGGCGTGTGACGAGTGGCCGAGGATGGGCATACCGGAGTTCTTCGAGGATGAAGCGGCCTACGCCGCCTATATCGCTTTGTTGATCCGTACCGGCACTATCAAACAGGCCAGCGAATGCTGGTGGGGAGTGCGGCCTGCTGCGCACTACCCGACCCTGGAATTGCGCATGACCGATGCCTGCCCGCGCCTGGACGATGCGCTGTGCATTGCCTCGTTGTTTCGATTGCTGGTCGCCTACGCCATGGATCAACCGCGGCCAGGGTCAGCCTATTCGCAAGCGTCGCAATGGATCCTCAAGGAAAATCGCTGGCGGGCTAAACGATTTGGTATCCATGCGGCGTTCATCGTTGAAGGTTACGACCGGCCATTCTCTGCCGAGCAGTGGCTGTTCCTGGCGGAGCAGATGCTGGGCGACGCAGCGCGGAACATGCAGGTGGAAAACGCCTTTTCTCAAGCTCGCCGAATCCTCCGGGACGGAACCAGTGCAGAGCGGCAGAGGACCGTCTTCAAACGAGCCATAGGCGGTGGAGAGGATGGTCCTGCAGCGCTATCTCAAGTCGTGGATCAATTGCTGATGGAAACGGCACAAGAGCCTTGCGATTCAATAGCGACGCCTACCCTGTAGCAGCTGCGTTGTGGCGAGGGGATTTAGCGAAACGTCGCACCGCCCCGTTCGGCTGCGAAGCAGTCGTGAATTCAGACAACACGGTGCATCAGATAGATCGTGCGTTCAGGTTTTACGACTGCTTCGCAGCCGAACGCAGGCTTCGCCAGCTGCTACAGGATTGTGGGGGGCTTAACTGACCGCGCTGACCTCAACCACCGCTGACTTTCCAGTGTTTGACATCGTCGGCGAAGACCATCTGCTGCATCTCATGGGCGATGCCGTAAGCCAGGGATTCGTGGGCTGCGATGACTTTCTCTTCCGCTGAAAGGCAATGGAAAATATCGAGTTTGGTTTCTGCCTCAGCGGTCTCGAGGTTGAAGATCTGTACATAGCGGGCGAGGTCGTTGTCGAGGCTCGACAGGTATTCGCGCAAGCGTTGATGGTCGACCGATTTTTGACTGAAGTACCAGTTCATGGGATGAATCAGGAAGCGCGCATGCGGCGACGTGATGCGTCGGCTTGCCGCTAAAAACATGATGATGCCCATCGATTCGATGTTGCCCGCATTGATCGCGCACAGCGGCACCGGCAACGACTTCAGAAAGGTATAGAGCGTGAAGCCGAAATTGGTGCTGCCACCACACGTCGACAGGTTCAACAGCAATGACGTGGCACCTTGATCGATGGCTTCAAGACAACAATCCCTGAAGCGCTCGGTCGTTCCCTGGTCGATCTGGCAATGAAAATGGATGATGTGTTCAGTCATCGACTGACCTCCCATGCACGACATTCGCAGGATCCAAAAGCCAATACAGGCTAATAAAAATCTGAACTCTTTTGAAAAATAAGCCAATCGCCGGGTGATCGGCGGCGACTGTGCCGCCAGTCGCTCCCGGCAGATTTTCCGGGAACTATATTGCCCATTCCGCCCGTCCCGAGAGGGGCATTTTCGTTCAAACTTTCGATTTTTCATGACCTCGTAATTGAAGGCGAGCACACGCGCTCGTCCTTGAAAATGAGGTGAACAAAAATGGCTAACACTGGAAACAACAACCCCGGAAACTTTGGCAATGACCGGGAAAAAGCCTCGGAAGCCGGCAAGAAAGGCGGCGAGGCATCAAGCGGCAATTTTGCCAACGATCCACAACGGGCTTCTGAGGCTGGCCAAAAAGGTGGCATGGCTTCAGGCGGACAGCAGTCAAAAGATGCTGACCGTATGTCCGGCGGTGGTCAGGGCGCAGGACGCGAAGGCAGCTTTACCGACGACAACGAAGAAATCTCGCAGTCGGGCCAGAAAGGTGGCCAGGCTTCGGGTGGGCGACAATCCTCCGACGCGGATCGGTCGTCCAGTGGCGGACAGGGAAGTGGTCGCGGCGGTAACTTTGCCGACGACAGGGATAAAGCCTCTCAAGCAGGGCGCAAAGGAGGTGAACAAGGCCCTGGTAGCGGACGTAAGTCCTGATGAGGTGTGATTCACATCAAGCCCCGTGTTTTTTCGGGGCTTGATTTTTTCTTGGGTGTACACAGATCTTGCTCATTTGGTTGGTGCGAAAAAACTGATCGCTTCACAATAATTTTTAGCCTTTCACAATGACCGCATTTTAAGCAGTCAGCTCTATAGCGGCGCAGAGCGTGTGGTTATCTCTTTGACCCCCCCTGTGACATGCACTTGCTCCTCGAAAGTTGAGCGGTTTTGGGTTTCTAATACTTTGTCGGTTGTCGCGGCGTGGCGATCAGGTACAGGCGATATCGATCCACACTTGTCCGTTGGGGTACTGGTAAAGCTCCAGGGTTTCAGCTGTCATTTCGATGCTATAGCCCGGGCGAAGGGGAGGGATGTAGCGGCCGCGTCGGATCACAACGGGGTCAAGGAAGTGCTCGTGCAAGTGGTCGACGTATTCGAGAACACGGTTGTGCAGCGAGGCCGAGACGGCGATGTAGTCGAACAGGGCGATGTTCTGCATGTACTCGCACAAACCGACACCACCGCCATGGGGGCAGACTGGCACATCGAACTTGGCGGCCATCAGCAGCACGATCAATACCTCGTTGAGACCACCCAAGCGCGCCGCGTCCAACTGGCAGAAGTCCAGTGCACCGGCCTGGAACATTTGCTTGAACATCACCCGGTTGTGGCAATGCTCCCCAGTGGCGACGCCAATCGGTGCGATGCGCTGGCGGATGCTGGCATGGCCGAGGATGTCGTCGGGACTGGTCGGCTCTTCGATCCACAGCGGTTCGAAAACCGCCAGGCGGCGCATATTGGCGACCGATTCATCGACGCCCCAGACCTGGTTGGCGTCCATCATCAGGCTGCGTTCCCAGCCGATTTCTTCGCGCAGAACAGTGGCGCGACGGATGTCCTCTTCCAGATTGGCGCCGATTTTCTGCTTGATGTGGGTCCAGCCATCCTCAACCGCTTCGCGGGCCAGTTGGCGCATTTTTTCTTCACTGTAACCGAGCCAGCCAGGCGCGGTGGTGTAGCCAGGGTAGCCTTCGCGCAGCATCTGCGCCTCGCGTTGGGCCTTGCCCGGCGCCTGGCGGCGTAGCAGGGCGATGGCTTCTTCGGGGGTGAGCACGTCGGTGACGTAGCTGAAGTCCAGGCAGCGGACCAATTGTTCCGGCGTCATGTCGGCCAACAGCTTCCACACGGGCTTGCCTTCGCGTTTGGCCCATAGGTCCCAGACCGCGTTAACGATGGCCGCGGTGGCCAGGTGGATCACGCCTTTTTCCGGGCCCAGCCAGCGCAGTTGACTGTCGCCCACGGTGATGTTGTGCCAGAAGTCCCCCATGTCGGCAACGATCTCTTCCAGGGTCAGGCCGACCACCATCGGTGCCAGGGATTGCACGGCCGCCACACAGATCTCGTTGCCACGGCCAATGGTGAACGTCAGGCCGTGACCCTCAAGGTCGGCAGGGGCGTCGGTGTGCAGCACGACGTAGGCCGCGGAGTAATCCGGCGCGCTATTCATCGCATCGGATCCGTCCAGCGACAGGGAAGTGGGGAAACGGATGTCGCGAACGCTCAGTTGGGTGATTCGAATGCTCATGGTGGGCTCTTGTGCTCGATGACCAGTTGGAGACTCGACTGTAGGTCGCCAAGTGATATGTGCATAATCACGGTTTCCTAAGTAGGGATACCGGATTCGATATGTCAGCTGGTCCAGAAACCACTACGACCACACCGCGTAACCTCGGCGCCCTGAAAATCTCCAGCCGGCAGATCACCTTGCTCAATGCGCTCGGTGAGTTCGGCAACCTGCGGCGGGCAGCCACCGCGATGCACACCACGCAACCGGCCGCCAGTTTGCTGTTGCAGCAACTGGAAGAGCGCCTCGGCGTGCGCCTGTTCGAACGCATGCCCCGCGGCATGCAGCCGACCCTTTATGGCGAGGTGATGATCCGTTACGCCCAAGGTGCGCTGCATGAGTTCGAGCAGGCCCAGGCGCAGATCTCTGAACTGGAGCGCGGGGCCATGGGACGGGTGCGCGTCGGCAGCGTGATGGGGCCGGTGCCCCGGCTGCTGACCAAAGCGGTGCTGGCGTACAAGCGCGATCACCCGAAGGTGCGGATTTCCATTGAGGTGGGCACTAGTGACACCTTGCTGCCGGCCTTGCTGCGCGGAGATTTCGATGTGGTGCTGGGGCGCCTGCCGGACCAGAGCGACAGTCAGGACCTGGATATCGAACTGTTCGACAACGGCGAGCAGATGCGCGTGATCGCCCGGGCTGGTCACCCATTGGCGGGTGCCTCGCCATTGCAGTTGTCCGACTTGATCACATTGACCTGGATCCTTCACCCCATCGGCAGCCCCATGCGCCGCCGGGTGGAAACGGCCCTGCTGGCCGGCGGTATGGTGCAGTCGCTGGACATTATTGAGACCGCTTCGATCCTGGCAACCACGGCGATGCTTGAGGCTTCGGACATGATCGCGGTGGTGCCCAATGACGTGGCCGAGCATTATGCGCGCTATGGCATGGTCGCTATCTTGCCGGTCGAGTTGCCGATCTCCATGGTCAATATTGGCCTGCTGACCTTGCGTTCCCGGCCAAGGTCGGTGGCGTTGAATACGCTGCTGCAGTATTTGCGGGAGCAATAGCTTTGGCTTTACAGACATCCCGCAACACCTGACAGACGCTGCACACCACCTTCAGGAGGCACTAACCCCGATGCCGTCGGACATTACCCATTCCAGTTTTTGCAACTGGGTGCGCTTCAAGCACCTGGTGCTGATCGACACTCTGGCACGCACGCGCAACATGCACGCCACCGCCATACGGATGAACCTCAGCCAGCCAGCCTTGAGCAAAATGCTGCGAGACCTGGAGGAGCAGTTCGGCTTTGCCCTGTTCCAGCGCCTGCCACGCAGCATGCCACCAACGGAGCTGGGCGAGCACGTGGTGCGCTACGCCCAAGGTGCACTGGCCGATTCACACAAGTTTGTCGACCAGGTCAACCGGCTGCGCAAAGGCGGCCATGGTTTTCTCAAGGTGGGCGGGATTTTTGCGGCAACCTCGATGGTACTGCCCCAGGCCATCGCCGCTATCAAGGCGCGCAGCCCTTTGCTGTCGATCGAAGTGGTGGAGCAGTCCAGCGATCACCTGCTCACCATGCTTGAGCAAAACAAGCTCGACCTGATGATCGGCCGCTTCACCGAAGAGCGTTACAGCCAGGTCTTTGACTTCCACCCATTGGAGCCTGAGCCCTTCAGCCTGGTGGTCAACAGCCGTCATCCGCTTAACGAACTGGACTCTACACCGCTTGAAGCGCTGGGCCAGTGGCCGTGGGTGCTGTATCCGGTCGGTACGCCCATTCGCGATCGCCTGGAGTTGGCGTTCAAGGCCGCTGGCCTCGCATCGCCGGCAGACAGCGTCGATACCATCTCCATGCAGATGTTCCTGCAACTGCTGCAATCGGGGCCCATGATCGCCATGCTGCCCAGATCCATGGTGGCAGCGCAGCTGGATAGCGGCCAGCTCAAAGAGCTGCAGACCCCGCTACGCCTGGCGCCATTGGAGTACGGCATCATCACCCGCAAAGACGAGCCACTGACAGGGTCGGCCCGTGAGTTCGCCGACATCCTGCTCGATTTCGCACTCCAGCGACGGGAGGAGGAGACGGCGATTGATTGATTAACACGGTTGAATAAGACGAATCGATAACGCCAGGTTATCGATTGATCGGATCATCTCATTGGGAATGTTCAGGCAGGGTCCATACAGTTATCGCAGATTCGCCCTTCGCAGAAAGGGCGACGCCATAACAAGAAGACTGCCGTACTGCCCTGAGAGGTCCCATGCAACTAATTGCCAGAACCCGGACCAGCGACGCTGCCGTGATCCGCCTCAACCCCCTGGATAATGTTCTGATTGCACGCCAGGTCCTGCCTGAAGGCCTGAGCCTGGAAGCCGAAGCGATCACCGTGCGCCAGCCGATTCCCTCTGGGCACAAAGTCGCTACCCAGCGTGTGGAGCAGGGCCAGCCGCTGCGCCGTTATGGGCAAATTATCGGTTTTGCTTCACAGCTCATCGAAGCCGGCGACCACGTGCATGTGCATAACGTGGAGATGGGCGAATTTGCCCGTGACTACGCCTTTGGCGTCGATGCCCACGCCACGCCAAGCACTGAAGCCGTCTTTCAGGGCATCGTGCGTGCCGATGGCCGCGTCGCGACCCGCAACTATGTGGGTATCCTCACTTCGGTCAATTGTTCCGCGACCGTGGCCCGGGCCGTGGCCGATTACTTTCGCCGGGATATCCACCCCGAGGCATTGGCCGCCTTCCCGAACATCGACGGCGTGGTGGCGCTGACGCATGGCGCCGGTTGCGCAGTGGACCCCAACGGCGAGGCCTTGGGGTTATTGCGTCGCACGCTCGGTGGCTACGCCGTCCACCCTAACTTTGCTGCGGTGCTGATCATCGGCCTGGGCTGTGAAACCAACCAGATCGAGAGCCTGCTTGAGACTCAAGGTCTCAAGGCCAGTGACCAGTTACGTGCCTTCACCATACAAGGCGCAGGCGGTACGTCGAAAACCATCGCCAGTGGCATCGAGCAGGTCAAGGCATTGCTGTCAACGGCTAACCAGGTGCAGCGTGAGCCGGTCAGCGCTCGCCATCTGATCGTCGGCCTGCAATGCGGTGGCTCGGACGGTTATTCGGGCATCACCGCAAACCCGGCGCTCGGTAATGCCGTTGACCGTCTGGTGGCGGCGGGCGGTACCGCGATTCTCTCGGAAACCCCGGAGATCTATGGCGCCGAGCATCTGCTGACGCGCCGCGCCGTGAGCCGCGAGGTGGGGGAAAAACTCATCGCGCGCATCCACTGGTGGGAAGACTACTGCCAGCGCATGAACGCCGAACTGAACAACAACCCCTCGGCTGGCAACAAGGCCGGTGGCCTGACCACCATCCTGGAGAAATCCCTGGGGGCGGTGGCCAAAGCCGGCTCCAGCAACCTGGTGGATGTGTACCTGTACGCCGAAGCGGTCCGGGCCAAGGGGTTGGTGTTTATGGACACCCCAGGCTACGACCCGGTCTCGGCCACGGGGCAAGTCGCCGGCGGCGCCAACCTGATCGCCTTCACCACCGGCCGGGGCTCAGCCTACGGCTGCGCGCCGACACCTTCGATCAAGCTGGCGACCAACAACCGGGTGTTCGAGCATCAGGAAGAAGACATGGACGTGAACTGCGGCGGCATCGCCGACGGCTCCACCAGCATTGAAGAGCGCGGCGCCTACATTTTCGAACAGATGCTGCGCATCGCTTCCGGCGAGCGCAGCAAGAGCGAACAACATGGTTATGGGCAGAACGAGTTCGTGCCCTGGCAGATCGGTGCCGTGACCTGATTGACAGCCCTGCAACTTTCACGAGGCGAAAAGTACATGCAAGTTTCCGGATACAACTTTATTGCCGGCCAGCGCAGCGCGCTGGGCGACACCCTGGTCTACAGCGTCGACGCCCACACTGGCGAACGACTGCCAGGCGCTTTCCATCAGGCAACCCTTGCGGAGGTCGATACGGCGGTGGGAGCTGCGAGCGCGGCATTTGCGCTGTTTCGCAACCTGCCGGCGGTACGCCGGGCGGAATTTCTTGAAGCCATCGCCGACGAGCTCGACGGCTTGGGCGAGGATTTCATTGCATTGACTTGCCAGGAAACGGCGCTGCCGAGCGCCCGCATCCAGGGTGAGCGCGGTCGTACTAGTGGCCAGATGCGCTTGTTTGCCCAGGTGCTGCGCCGTGGCGATTTCTATGGTGCACGCATCGACCAGGCTCTGCCTGCACGCACGCCCTTGCCACGCACTGACTTGCGTCAGTACCGCATCGGTGTAGGCCCGGTGGCGGTGTTTGGTGCCAGCAACTTCCCTCTGGCGTTCTCCACGGCCGGTGGTGATACCGCCGCGGCCCTGGCCGCTGGTTGTCCTGTGGTGTTCAAGGCCCATAGCGGTCACATGGCGACAGCCGAGCGGGTGGCCGAAGCGCTGATCCGCGCCGCCGAGCGCACCGACATGCCGGCCGGCGTGTTCAACATGATCTTCGGTGCTGGCGTCGGCGAAGCGCTGGTCAAGCATCCTGGCATCCAGGCGGTCGGCTTTACCGGCTCGCTGAAGGGCGGCCGTGCCCTGTGCGACATGGCTGCCGCTCGGGCGCAACCGATCCCGGTGTTTGCCGAGATGTCGAGCATCAACCCGGTGCTGATCTTGCCGCAGGCCCTGGTCAATCGAGGCGCGCAGATGGCAAAGGAACTGACTGCCTCGGTGGTGCAGGGGTGTGGCCAGTTCTGCACGAATCCTGGCCTGGTGTTGGGTATTCGCTCACCGGCGTTCAGTACTTTTATTGAGCGCTTGACCGGACACATGGCCGAGCAGGCGCCACAGACCATGCTCAATGTCGGCACCTTGAACAGTTACGGCAAAGGCTTGCAGGCCTTGCTTGCTCACCCGCGCATCAAACACTTGAGCGGCTTGACGCAAACAGGCAACCAGGCGCAGCCGCAGCTGTTCGAGGCCGATATCAGCCTGTTGCTGGAACAGGATGAGCTGCTGCAGGAAGAGGTCTTCGGCCCTTGCACAGTGGTCGTCCAGGTAGCGGACGAGGCTGAATTGTTACGCGCTGTCGACGCCTTGCGTGGTCAGCTCACCGCCACGCTGCTGGCCGACAACGATGACCTGGCCGCATTTGGTCAACTGTTCGGCGCCTTGGAAGTGAAGGTCGGTCGGGTGCTGCTCAACGGCTACCCGACCGGTGTCGAGGTGTGCGACGCCATGGTCCATGGCGGCCCGTACCCGGCGACTTCTGATTCACGCGGCACCTCGGTCGGGACGCTGGCGATCGATCGCTTCCTGCGTCCGGTGTGCTACCAGAACGTGCCCGATGCGTTGCTGCCCGATGTCTTGAAGAACGCCAACCCACTGGGCATACAGCGTCTGGTCGATGGCAAGCACAGCACAGCGGCCTTGGGTTGATCTCGGAGTAGCAAGCATGACTGAAGCCAAACGCTACGACGCGCAAACGCTTACCACGTTCGTCGAGCAACTTTTCGAAACGGCAGGGGCTGATGCCGAAGTTGCCCAGGTGGTGACCCGGGTACTGCTCGAAGGTGAACTGCTGGGCCATCGCACCCACGGCCTCAATCTGGTGAGCCGCTATATCGGCGGCATGCTGACAGGGCAGGTCAAGGCCCGTACCCAGTTGCTTGAGCATGTCTCGGACAGCGGCATTTCGGCTCTGTTCGATGGCCACTATGTGCTGGGCCCTTATTGTGTCAGCCGCGCCCTGGACTGCGCGGCCAAAGGCGCCACGGCGCAGGGCATAGGTATCGCCGTAGTGCGTCGTGCCTCGCACATCGGTTGCCTGGCGGCTTACCTGAAGCCTTTCACTGACCGTGGCCTGGTGGCGATGGTGTATTCCTCGGATCCGTCAGTGGGACTGGTGTGCGCCCATGGCGGGATCGACCCGATCTACACACCCAACCCGATTGCCGCCGGTATCCCGACCCGGGGTGAGCCGATTTTGCTGGATGTAAGCATGTCCACCGTCACCCTGGGCCTGATCGGCCAGTGCCGCGATACCGGCAGCACACTGCCGCACCCGGTGTTGATGAGCAATGAGGGCCGCCTGAGCGACAACCCAGCCGACTTCTTCACCACCCCGCCGGGCAGCATCCTGCCCCTGGGTGGTCAGGCCTTTGGCCACAAAGGTTTTGCTCTGGCGATTCTGGTCGAGGCCCTGACCTCGGGGTTGGCCGGCCATGGGCGCAAGGACGTTCCCGATCAATGGGGGGCTTCGGCAACAGCCGTGGTGATTGACCCGCGTTTCTTCGGCGGGCTGGATGCTTTCACCGACGAAAGTTCGTTCCTGAGCAAATTGATCCTGGCCAGCCGCCCGGTAGACCCGGAGCGCCCGGTGCGCTTGCCTGGACAGGCCGGCCTGAAGCTGCGCGAGCAATCCCTGCGCGAAGGCGTGAACCTGTCACAGAAGGTGGTCGATGACCTCAACCAGACCGCCGTGCAGTTGCAACTGCCAGCGCTTTTTCAATGACTGACAACGACAACAAGAGTGCAGAGATGACAAACGAATCAAGAGCACAAGCACCGCTGCAGTTAAGCAACAACACCACCGTATTCAATACCGGCAGTTGGGTCGGACGTGTCTGGTTACCCGGCCAGGGGCCAGCAGTGGTTCTGGTCAAGGACAGCGCCGTGCACGATATCAGTGACCATGTGGCGACCGTCTCGGCCTTGCTTGAAGTGGCTGACCCCGTGGCGTATTTGCGTGCATTACCCTTGACCCCGGCTCTGATCGAGTTGCCCGCATTGCTGGACAATAGTGACCCGACCCTGCGCGACGAAAACTTGCCGTGGCTGCTGGCGCCGATCGACCTGCAAGCGGTCAAGGCCGCTGGCGTGACCTTCGCCGCCAGCCTGTTGGAACGTGTGGTCGAAGAACAGGCCAAGGGTGATCCGGCCAAGGCCGACGCGATCCGCGACGCGCTGGCCAGCCGCATTGGCGCTGACCTTTCGCAAATCGTCCCTGGCTCGGCCCAGGCCGAAGCCTTGCGTAAGGTCCTGGTGGAGCAGGGCCTGTGGTCCCAGTATCTGGAAGTGGGCATCGGTCCGGACGCCGAAGTCTTCACCAAGGCCCAGCCGATGTCGGCGGTCGGTCACGGTGCCGACATCGGGATTCACCCCAAGTCGAGCTGGAACAACCCGGAGCCGGAAGTGGTGCTGGCGGTGTCGAGCAACGGTATCGTGCGTGGCGCAATGCTCGGCAACGACGTCAACCTGCGCGACTTCGAAGGGCGCAGCGCCTTGCTACTGGGCAAGGCCAAGGACAACAACGCATCCACCTCCCTGGGACCTTTGCTGCGTCTGTTCGACGAGACTTTCAACATGGATGACGTGCGTAACGCGCAAGTGGATTTGCGCGTCGAAGGCCAGGACGGATTCATCCTTGAAGGCCACAGTTCGATGCGCCAGATCAGCCGCGACCCGCTCGACCTGGTCCAGCAGACCCTTAACGAAAACCACCAATATCCCGATGGCCTGGTGCTGTTTCTCGGTACCCTGTTCGCCCCCAAGCAGGACCGCGACCAGCCGGGCAACGGTTTCACCCACAAGCTGGGCGATATGGTGGCCATCAGCAACGCGCAACTGGGCACCCTGAGCAACCGCGTGACCACCAGCGACCAGGCGCCGCAGTGGAATTTCGGCCTGCGCTCACTGATCGAGAGCCTGAGTCGACGTGGCCTGCTTGAGGCGGCTGTGACGGCGCGTCAGCCCTGATTCTTTTCGTCATACCCCAAGGATGAGTGTGTCACCGCTTGAAGGATCACCGGGCATTGAAACCGCTGCAATAAAAATAATAAAGGCCATCAGATGAACACACTGAAGAAGTATCAAAGCATCACCGTTGTTTTCCTGTTGTTGATTGGCATCGTCAACTACCTGGACCGTAGTGCGCTGTCGATCGCCAATACCTCGATCCAGAAGGACATGATGATCAGCCCCTCGCAGATGGGCATTCTGTTGTCGGCCTTCTCCATCGCCTACGCTTTTGCGCAGTTGCCGATGGGCATGATCATCGACCGCCTGGGCAGCAAGATCGCTCTTGGCGCATCGTTGTTGGCCTGGTCGGTGGCTCAATCGACGTTTGGCATGGTCAACAGCTTCGCCGGTTTCATGGGCCTGCGCGTGCTGTTGGGGATTGGCGAGGCACCGATGTTCCCTTCGGCGGCCAAGGCCCTGTCCGAATGGTTCGATGCCAACGAGCGTGGTACGCCGACCGGGATCGTCTGGTCGTCGACCTGCCTGGGCCCATGCCTGGCGCCGCCCTTGCTGACGCTTTTCATGGTCAACTTTGGCTGGCGCGGGATGTTCATCATCACTGGCGCAATCGGTATCGTCTTGGCCGTGTGCTGGCTGACCTTCTACAAAAGCAAGGCGCAGTACCTGGCCGAGCTCGCGGCTGAAGGCAAACCGTTGCCGACCGAGAAGAAGCCTCAAGTGCAAGCGGCCACCGCACCGAAGGTCTCTTACTTCGCCGGCTGGCTCGACCTGTTCAAACACCGCAGCACCTGGGGTGCCGTCCTGGGCTTCATGGGCGTGATCTACATGCTCTGGCTGCACCTGACCTGGCTGCCGGGCTACTTTGAGCGCGAGCATGGCATGAACCTGTACAAGACCGCGTGGTTGGTGTCGCTGGCCTATGGCTTCGGCGCGGTGGGTACTATCGTCGCCGGGCGCTTCTGCGACAGGCTGGTGCGCCGTGGCATGAGCATCCTGGCCAGCCGCAAGTTCGGCGTGATCACTGGCCTGGTACTGGCTGCACTGTTTACCGTGCCGCTGTCGTTTGTCACCGGCCTTACCGGTTGCATCATCCTGCTCTGCCTGGCGCTGTTCAGCATCAACATGGCCAGTGCCACGGCCTGGATGATCGTCAACACCATCGTCGACAGCCGTCGGGTGGCCTCGTTCGGTTCCATCCAGAACTTCGGCGGCTACATCGCCGGTTCCGTCGCGCCGATTGTCACCGGCTTCAGCATCCAGTACTCGGGGTCGTTCAATACCGCGTTCATGATCAGTGCGGTGGTGGCGCTGTGTTCGGCCCTGGCGTATTACCTGTTGCTCAACGCGCCGATCAGCGATGCCGAGCCTGCACCTGAGCACATCGTTGGTGTGACCGAGTAAGGGCCTTAAGTGATCGGCGGCCGGCGGCACTCGCCCAGGGAGGCGAACGGCCGAGTTGGTTCAACGTAACCGTTGAGGCGGTCGAGCAGCGGGATCTAACGGCCCATCGAATGGACTGGAGGAGGGCGATGAAGCAATCGTCGCCCGTCCCTTGTCGCACTGTGTGAATACGTAGTGGCCACGATACGGCGCTCCACATCTTGCGGCTTGCCGGCGCCTTTTTGCCTTTTTCTCCGTGGTTGACCCCTCCTTGTGATTACCAACCGTTCCTTAGGGGCTGCCGGGCAGCGGGTGAGTTTAAAGGAGCACGCGCGACGCTTCGCGCCAGTTGGCGCTCTTGATGGGTTGAAATCCAGAATTGAGTCTGCCTAGGCAAGAAAGAACCCCTTGGAATTCAACGGGACGGACGCCAGTTGCGAGTCTCGTTTCCCGCTCCAGATTTCTTAAAGAAAAGCCACTTAATGAGTAGCGTTTTTTATACGTGACCTTTATGCCGCGTTGAAAAAGAGAAGCTTTGGTGTCCGAAAGTATGTAGTACAGAGTCGATATTACGATGCTCTGTTATCGATTAACACTCTCGAAATAGAGCTCCCGATAACCCCGGACAAACACCGAAAGGCCTGTTAGCAGAAATGGTCCGGTTACTGCGCCATGCCTCACATACCCCCTCAAAAAAAACTAGCTAACGAGCAACAGAATATAAAAATGAACTATACCCAATAGGGCAATCGCTTCTGACTCCGGGACCTGATGCCATTTAAAGATGGTCGTCCCAGGAACTTCAACGTCAAACAGACCGAGAGATTCTGGTTATGAACGCTTTGAAAATCGCTGCCAGCGATGCAGTTCGAAATTGCTTTCGTACGACCCGTGAAATCGTCCCGTTCGACCAGACCGACCTTACCGATGTCGCGGTCGCCGTTCTTTCGGTAGATGATTTGGCAGCAGGGGCGCTGGACTCCATCAAGCGAACAGGCTTCGATATCCCTATCTTCCTCGTGGCATCCCAGGGACGCAGCAATCGCTCCCTGGAGGTCTATAAACAGCTGCAGGATGTCATTTTGCAGGTCAATGGCGTCTTCGATTCGTCCAGCAATAATGCCGAGTACTACGGCAATCAACTGGAGACCGCAGCCAAAGCCTACGAAGAAACCCTGCTGCCACCGTTCTTCGACGCACTCAAGCACTACACCGAATCGGCCAACGCGACCTTTGCCTGCCCGGGCCACCAGGGCGGCCAGTTCTTTCGCAAACACCCGGCGGGCCGGCAGTTCTTCGACTTCTTCGGCGAGACCCTGTTTCGCGCCGACATGTGCAACGCCGACGTCAAACTCGGTGATCTGCTGATCCACGAAGGCCCGGCGCTGCTGGCGCAAAAACACGCCGCGAAAGTGTTCAACGCCGACAAGACGTACTTCGTGCTCAACGGCACCTCGGCGTCGAACAAGGTGGTGACCAACGCCCTGTTGACCCCGGGCGATCTGGTGCTGTTCGACCGCAACAATCACAAATCCAATCACCAGGGCGCGCTGCTGCAGGCCGGCGCCACACCGGTCTACCTGGAAACCGCGCGCAATCCCTACGGTTTTATCGGCGGCATTGACGCCCATTGTTTCGAAGAAGACTACCTGCGCCAATTGATTACCGAAGTCGCACCGGACAAAGCTCAACTTCCACGACCCTTTCGCCTGGCGATCATTCAACTGGGTACCTATGACGGTACGATCTACAACGCCCGGCAGGTGGTCGAGCGCATCGGCAAACTGTGCGACTACATCCTGTTCGATTCGGCGTGGGTCGGTTACGAACAGTTCATCCCGATGATGAAGGACTGCTCGCCCATGTTGCTCGATCTGGACGAGAACGACCCCGGGATCTTCGTCACGCAATCGGTGCATAAACAGCAGGCCGGTTTTTCCCAGGCTTCGCAAATTCACAAGAAGGACCGACACATCAAGGGCCAGCCGCGTTATTGCAATCACGCACGGCTGAACAACGCTTTCATGGCCCAGGCATCCACCAGCCCGTTTTACCCCTTGTTCGCCTCGCTGGATGTGAATGCGCGTATTCACGCAGGCCGTAGCGGCTTGCGCCTGTGGGACGACTGCGTGAAGTTCGGCATCAATGCCCGCAAGCTGATCCTGGAAGCCTGCACCCTGGTCCGCCCCTTCGTGCCGGATTCAATCGACGGGCGCCCCTGGCAGGACCATCCGACCGACGCCATCGCCAGCGACGTCCGTTTCTTTGAGTTCCATCCGAAGGATCGTTGGCATGCCTTCCCGGGCTATGCCGAGAAGCAGTACTTCATCGACCCGTGCAAGTTGCTGTTCACCACGCCGGGCATCGATCCAGTGGATGGCAGCTATACCGATTTCGGTATTCATGCCGGCATCCTGGCCAACTTCTTGCGCCAGAACGGCATCGTTCCGGAAAAGTGTGACCTCAACTCCATCCTGTTCCTGCTCACGCCGGCCGAAGACTGGGCAAAGATGAGCCATCTGGCGGCACAGATCGCGCGTTTCGAACGCTTCGTACATGACGACGCGCCCATGAGCCAGGTGCTGCCAGCTATCTACAGCCAGCACGAGGAGCGTTATCGCAACTACACCATTCGCCAACTCTGCCAGGAAATGCACGACCTCTATCGCCACCACAACGTGCAGCAGTTGCAGAAGGAAATGTTCCGCAAGGAACACTTCCCGAAAAAGGCCATGAATCCACAGCAGGCGCAAATCGAGTACATCCGCGGCAATGTCGAGCTTGTGCCCCTGGCTGACGCCGATGGCCGCATTGCGGCCGAAGGTGCGCTTCCTTATCCACCCGGCGTGCTCTGCGTGGTGCCCGGGGAAATATGGGGCGGCGCGGTGCTCAAGTACTTCCTGGCACTGGAGGAGGGCATTAACCGCTTGCCTGGCTTCACACCGGAGTTGCAGGGCGTGTACCTGAAACAGGACGGCGGTCGTACCCGCGCCTATGGGTACGTGCTCAAGGTCTGATGTTGCATTTTCAACATTGCTCAAGGAGATACGCATGAGTCACTCGCTTACCCGCTTGCCAGTCGATTTGGCACAGCGCTTCCCGGTGCTGATCGTGGCCAACATCCAGGAACATGACGACAGCATCATTCTGCGCAGTGCTCAGGCGATTGCTGCCGTCTTGCGTGAGCATGAGATGGAGGTGGAACTGGTCGGGTCGCTGGAGGAGGCAGACATCGCCGTCAGTGCCAACTCCGCCTACTGCTGCGCGATCATTGGCTGGGGCCTTTGCGAAAACAATCAGGACCAGGCGCTGAAGTTGATTCAGCTGATCCGTCGCCGCACGGCACAGTTGCCGATCATGCTCGGCATGAGCCAGGCACATCAGAGCCAGGTGCCGCTGGCTTTCGTGGAGAACATCGACGGCTTTATCTGGCTGCCCGAAGACAGTCCGGAGTTCATCGCTGGACGCGTCGAAGCCGCCGCCCGGCGTTACCTCGACAGTATTCTCCCGCCGTTTTTCGGCGCACTGGTGAACTTCGCCGGCACCCATGAATATTCCTGGCATACCCCGGGGCACACCGGTGGTACCGCCTTCATGAAAACTGCGGTGGGCCGTACTTTTCTCGACTTCTACGGTGAGCAGATGCTTCGCTCGGACCTGAGTGTTTCGGTCGGCGAACTGGGCTCGCTCAATGACCATTCCGGCCCGATTAATGAAGCGGAAAAATATGCGGCACGCGTGTTTGGCGCTGACTTCACCTTCTTTTCCGTGGGCGGCAGCTCCGCGAGCAACGAGATTGTCCTGCATTCGGCAGTGACCGATGGTGACCCTGTTCTGGTCGATCGCAACTGTCACAAGTCGTTGAACTATGCCTTGAACATGTCCGGCGCGGTGCCGCTGTACTTGCGGCCACGGCGCAATGCGCGTGGCTTGATCGGACCGGTGCCGCTTAGCGAGCTGACGCCTGCGGCCGTTGCACAGAAACTCGCTGACAGCCCACTGGCAACCGACAAGACTGCCAGGCCGGTGCTGGCGGTGCTGACCAACTCGACCTACGACGGTCTCTGCTACAACGTGCAGACCACCACCCGCGAACTGAGCCAGAGCGTCGACCGCATTCACTATGACGAAGCGTGGTATGCCTATGCCCGTTTCAATCCGTTGTACGAGGGGCGCTATGGCATGCATCGCGGCGAACGGCATGCCGACGACGCCACGGTGACCGTCACCCACTCCACCCACAAGTTGTTGGCGGCGCTGTCCCAGGCCTCGATGATCCATATCCGCTCGGGCAAGGTGCCGGTCAAGCCGGCGCTGTTCAACGAAGCCTTCATGATGCACACCTCGACATCACCGCAATACAGCATCATCGCGTCGACCGATGTCTCGGCGAAAATGATGAACGATGCCGGTGGTTACCTGACCGATGAATCCATTGACGAAGCCATTGCCTTTCGCCAAGCCATGGCGCGTCTGAACAACGAAATACAGCAACGCAACGCCAAGGACTGGTGGTTCGGCGTGTGGCAACCGGACCAGATCGACGGCGTGCCGTTTGCTGACGTCGACCCGCAGGTGTTGCACCACGGCGACGCCTGGGTGCTCAGGCCTACGGCAACCTGGCACGGTTTCGGCGACCTGGGCAGCGATTACTGCATGCTCGACCCGATCAAGGTCACCGTGCTCACGCCAGGGCAAACCCTTGAAGGGCAGATGGAGGACAGCGGCATCCCGGCTCCGCTGGTGTCGTCCTTCCTTTCCAGTCGCGGCATCGTGGTCGAGAAAACCGAACCCTACTCAATCCTGCTGCTGTTCAGCCTGGGGGTGACCAAGGGCAAATGGGGTTCGCTGGTGGCTGGGCTGATGGAGTTCAAGAAACACTACGATGGCAACTCGCCCCTCGAACAGGTGATGCCTGACCTGGTCGACAGCCATGGTGAGCGTTACAGCGGCCTGGGCCTCAAGGACCTGGCCGAAGAGATGCACCAGGACATGCTGGCCACGAAAATGCTGCACAACATGGATGCCGCCTACACCTTGCTGCCCGACCCGGTGTCCTCGCCAAGGGCGACTTTTGCCTGCCTGGTCAAAGGTGAAATCGAGCAGATTGCCGTACGCGATATGGTCGATCGCACCGTTGCCGTGCAGATCGTTCCTTATCCGCCAGGCATTCCGCTGATGATGCCTGGTGAAAAAGCAGGCAATGACAAAAAAGCGATCGTCGACTATTTGCTGGCGATGGAGACTTTCGACGGCCGGTTTCCCGGTTTTGAACATGACAACCATGGCGTCGAGATCGAACGCGACAGCCAGGGGCGCCCGACCTACAAGGTTTACGTAGTCAAGCAGTAAGCAGTAGCCCCTGTCCGGTCGCGTGCTGCACGTTGCCGAACCCAGGTTCAAAACTTCGCACAAGGCAAGGAGTTTGCGATGGCTGATTCAAGCAAAAAAATGGGCCTGATGGGGCTCACGACGCTGGTAACAGTCAACATGATGGGCTCGGGAATCATCATGTTGCCCACTAATATGGCTCAGTTGGGGGCCGTGTCGCTGCTGTCATGGATTTTCACCGCAATCGGTTCGATGGCCATCGCCTACTGTTTTTCCCAGTGCGGCGTCTTTTGTTCGCGTTCAGGCGGCTTGTCCGCCTACACCGAGGAAGCCCATTCAAAATCCGGTTTTTTCCTCTGTTCGTACCTGTACTTCCTGTCCCTGGCCATCGCCAACGTGGCCGTGGCCATCTCGGCGGTGGGCTACATGACGGCCTTCGTGCCCTGGCTCGGCACGGGAGCCATTCCGTTATGCGTCGGCACGATCGGGCTGATCTGGCTGACTACCTTCGCCAACTTCGGTGGCCCTGGCATCACCGGCAAGATTGGCGCTTTCACGGTGTGGGGCGTGATCATTCCGGTAGCCGGCCTGAGCATCATCGGCTGGTTCTGGTTCAAGCCGGATGTGCTGGCCGCCGCCTGGAACCCCAACAACCTGGCGATTTCCGAAGCCGTCAGCAAAGCCATACCCCTGACCCTGTGGGCATTCCTGGGCATGGAATCCGCAGCCCAGGCCACCGATGCCGTGGAAGACCCCAAGCGCAACGTACCGCTGGCCTGTCTGTTCGGCACCCTCGGAGCCGCGGTGGTTTATGTGCTGTCGACCACCGTCATCCAGGGCATCATTCCCAACGATGAACTGGCCAAGTCCTCGGCACCTTTCGCGCTGGTCTACGCCACGATGTTCAGCCCGATGGTGGGTAATATCGTCATGGCCCTGGCCGTCATGGCCTGTGTCGGCTCGCTGCTGGGCTGGCAATTTACCCTGGCGCAAACGGCCAAGATGACGGCTGACCAGAATCTGTTTCTCAAGCTGTTCAGCAAGGTCAATTCCATGAATGCGCCTGTCGTTGGCATGATCGTTTGCGGGGTGCTGCAGACCCTCATGGCCCTGTCGACCATCTCGCCCGATGCCGCCGCCCAGTTCAGCAAGCTGGTCAGCCTGGCAGCGGTCACCAACCTGATCCCCTATATCACCGCGCTGACGGGCCTGCTGGTGATCATGCACAAGGCAGGCGTCTCATCAGCAGTTCACACGCGTAACGTGGTGGTTTTGTTGATTGCAGTCACGTACTGCTTGTACGCCCTGTATGCCTGCGGCAAGGACGCAGTCATGGGCGGCACCCTGGTACTCGCGGTCGGCTACCTGCTTTATGGATTCCTCGCCAAGCGCTTCACCGAAGCGCCAGCCACCAACCAGGCCAGGGCCGTAAACCCTTAGGCGCTGCCAACAGGACTGCACAGACATCTGCATACGGGGAAACCGGACATGAACGTACCATTTGCCACAACCACCAGGCTGCTGCTTGCCCTCGCTCTCTCGACGCTGCCGCTGATGGCCGGCGCCGACACCCTTGAACGCGTGCGCAGCAGCCACACCTTTACGCTGGGTTACATGCCGGACCTGGCACCCTTCAGCAAGCAGGAAGGCGACAAGGCCAACGGTTATGCCATCGACCTGTGCCTGAAAATTGCCGACAAGCTCAAGAGCGAGTTGGGTCTGCCCGACCTCAAAGTGCGCTACCAGCCGGTACAAGTTTCGGAACAGGTCAGTGCTGTGAGCCAGGGCAAGGTCGATATCCTCTGCACGCCGACTCCGCCAACCCTGGAGCGGCGCAAGATGATCAGTTACTCCATACCGATCTATACCGCTGGCCTCTCAGTCGTGGTGCGCAAGGATGCTGCCGCGCCTTTGCTCAATGTGCTCAACGGCCAGGTCGCCTACACCGGTCCGACCTGGCGTGCCAGCATCAACAATGGTCTGGCCAACCAAACCTACGCGACCCTTGAGGGAGGAGTGACCGAAGACTGGATTCGCGAACGGATGCGCCTGCTCAACGTGATCGCCTCGCTGGTGACCGTGGACAACACTGACCAGGGCATCAAACTGGTCGCCGAGGGCAAGGCCGATGCCTTTTTCTCAGAACGCATGCTGCTGCGAAACGAAATCACGAAGGAGGGCGCAGCCAGGAACCTGATGGTCCTGGACCGCATTTTCGAGTACTCGCCGGTGGCGATGATGGTGGATCGCAACGACGAAGACTTCCGCTTGCTGGTTGATACGGCCCTGAGCGAAGCCTATTCCTCCGGCGCCATAGAAAAGGGATACGACCAGTACCTGGGCGGTACCGACGATACGGTGAAAAAACTGTTCAGGGTTTATGCATTGCCCCGGTGACAATCGTCAGCGAAAGGCCGCCTGCATTACGCTTGCGGGCGGCCTTTTTATACGGCGCTCATCGTTCAATGAGCCAGCCAACGAGTTTTTCTGCAATCGGACTCAACGCCGCCACTTGCAGATCATCCCCGGGCCGTTCACGTTCATACCTGGTCCATAACCTCGGTCATCTCCCGGTCCTCACCCAGGAATCCGCCACTCTGATGGTGCCACAGCCGCGCGTAGATACCGTTCCTGGCAAGCAGTTCAGTGTGGGTGCCCTGTTCGACGATGCGTCCATCATCCATGACAATCAGTCGATCCATCGCCGCGATCGTGGACAGCCGATGGGCGATGGCGATGACGGTTTTGCCCTTCATCATTTCATCGAGGCTTTCCTGAATGGCCACTTCGACTTCCGAATCCAGCGCGCTGGTAGCCTCGTCAAGTAGCAGGATCGGAGCGTTCTTGAGCATCACCCGGGCAATGGCGATGCGCTGGCGCTGGCCGCCGGAAAGCTTGATGCCACGCTCGCCCACCAAGGTGTCGTAGCCGGTATGACCTTGGCGGTCACTCAGTTGGCTGATGAACTCATCGGCCTGGGCATTGATCGCGGCACTGCGGATCTGTGCGTCGCTGGCATCGGGTCGGCCGTAGGCGATGTTGTCGCCAATGGAACGGTGCAGCAGGGAAGTATCCTGGGTGACCATGCCGATCGCGCTGCGCAGACTGTCTTGTGTCACGTGCGCAATGTCTTGCCCGTCAATGCGAATCTGCCCGCCGTCGACGTCATAAAAGCGCAGCAGCAAGTTGATAAGCGTGGATTTGCCCGCGCCCGAGCGGCCTACCAGGCCGATTTTTTCGCCCGGGCGAATGTTCAGGCTCAAGCCATCGAGCACCTGGCGTTCGCCATTGTAGTTGAAGCTCACATTGTCGAAAGTTACCGCCCCGCCAGCGGTCACCAGCACGCCCGCGTCCGGCGCATCCTGCACCTTGGGGCCGCGGGTCAGGGTTGCCATGCCATCTTGCACAGTGCCGATGCTCTCGAACAGCGAGGTCATTTGCCACATGATCCAGTGCGACATGCCATTGATACGCAACGCCATGGCGGTAATTGCCGCCACCGCACCTGTGCCGACTTCGCCCAGGTGCCACAGCCAAAGTGCATAACCGCCGGCGGCCATGAGCAACGCCACCACCAATGCCTGGTTGACGATCTCGAATTGGCTGACCAGGCGCATCTGGCGAAAACCGGTCTGCTTGAAATCCTCCATGGCCGCGCGCGCGAAGTGCGCTTCACGATTGGAATGGGAGAACAGCTTCACTGTCGTGATGTTGGTGTAGGCGTCTGAGATACGTCCGGTCATCGAGGAGCGCGCATGGGCCTGTTCCTGCCCGACTTTCCCCAAGCGGGGCACGAAGTAGAGCATGGCCAGGCCGAACAACACGAGCCAGGCAATGAAGGGCAGCATCAGTTTCAGGGCGAAGCCGCCGGCCAGCGCGATGATCGCGATGAAATACACCCCGATGCCGGGTGCGATCTCGATAAGGGTGAACAGCACGTCGCGCACCGCCAGCGCAGTCTGCATCACCTTGGTGGTGACCCGGCCGGAGAACTCATCGGAAAAGAACGAAAGACTTTGCCGCAGCATCAGGCGATGGAAGTCCCAACGCAGCCGCAACGGCAGATTGATCGCCAATATCTGGTGCTGCACCATGGTCCGCAACGCCACCAGCCCGATGCTGGCCACCATGACGATGCCCATCCCCCACAACACGCGACTTTCCTGCGCTGCCGCATCACCACCGGCTTGCCAGGTCGAGAGCAGATCCACGACCTGACCGAGGAAAGAAAACAGCCAGGCTTCGTAGATCGACACCCCGGCACTGAGCAGCGCAAACGCGAGAATATAGCCGCGGGCGCCCCGTGTGCATGCCCACAGGAACCGAGCCAGGCCCTCGGGTGGCGGCGGCACCTCGTCGGGCGGGAAGGGGTCGAGTTTTTGTTCAAATGCGCGAAGCATGGTGGTCTCCGAAACGATCAAGTTAAGGCGATTCTGCCATTTATATGGTTGCCATGAGGGCTATGTGGATTGGCGGGTAGCGCTTAAGTCCGGGTTGGCGGGCGAGAGCCTGCGCAGTTCAATGCCTGGATATTGGGCTGCTTGGGCGATTTGCATCGCGTTTTCGCTTCACCGAGTCAGGGCTCGCCATGCGACTCGGTTGAGGTGAACGGGGCGTACGCAATAACAGGCTGATTTCCTCTGCGCAGACCGCAGTACTGAACACGTGGCCCTGAATTTCATCGCAACCGTTTTCACGCAGGAAGGTTTGCTGCTCTTCGGTTTCGACACCTTCGGCAATGACCTTCAGGTTCAGTGTGTGCCCCAACGAAATCACCGCGGTGGCGATGGCTTTGTCGTTCTCGTTGTCGGGCAGGTCGCGCACGAATGACTGGTCGATCTTGAGTCTCGCGATCGGAAAGCTTTTCAGGGCTGCGAGGCTGGAGTAGCCAGTGCCGAAGTCGTCGATCGAGAGGCTGATGCCCATCGCTTGCAGTTCCTTCATTTTGCTGATGGCCTGCTGAAGGTCTTGCATGATCAGGCTTTCGGTCAGCTCCAGCTCGAGGTACTTCGGGTTCAGTCCGGTTTCTTGCAAGGCGTGCATCACCCGCTCGATCAGATCCCTTTCGACGAACTGGCGTGCAGAAATATTCACCGACATGGTGATTGGCGGCCAGCCCGCATCCTGCCAGGCCTTGTTCTGTCTGCATGCGGTATGAATCACCCAGTCGCCGATCGGCACGATCAACCCGGTCTCCTCGGCCTGCGGAATGAACTTGATGGGAGACACCATGCCGAGCTCGGGGTGTTGCCAGCGGATCAGTGCCTCTACGCCGATAATCTGACCAGACCGCAAATCCACCTGGGGCTGGTACAGCAGCAGGAACTCGTCATGGTTGAGTGCGTTTCGAAGCCCGTCTTGCATGACGAGCTTGCCCTGGACCTTGTTATTCATCTCGCTGGTATAGAACTGGTAACTGTTGCGACCCAGTTCCTTGGCCCGGTACATGGCAGCGTCCGCGTTGCTGAGCAACGTGTCGGTATCGCTGCCGTCGGCAGGGTAGGTGGCCAACCCCATGCTGCAGGTGACGTGCAGTGTATGCCCGCTGAGCTGAATCGGCCGCAGGATGGCTTCCTGGATTTTGTGCAGGGCCGGAGTAACACCGTCGAGGTCTGAGGGCTGGTCGAACAGGATGATCACAAACTCGTCGCCACCCAGTCGCACGACCGTGTCGGTACGGCGTACGCATTCCTGCATGCGCTGGGCGACGGTTTTCAGCAGTTCGTCTCCAGCACTGTGGCCAAGGCTGTCATTGACCAGTTTGAATTTGTCCAGATCGAGAAACACCACCGTCACCAGGCGGTCGTAGCGCTGGGCATACAGCATTGCCTGCTTGAGACGGTCTTCGAGCAGTGTGCGATTCGGCAGCCCGGTCAGCGCGTCATGGTCGCCCATATAGCGAATGCGCTTTTCGGTCAGCTGGCGTTCTATCGCAATGCCGGCAAGCGGTGTCGCCATGTCGATCAGTCGCGTCTCGGTCGAGCTGGGGCTGCGGACGGTGTTGGAATACAAGGCAAACGTCCCCAATACCTTTCGCTCATGGGACAGGATCGGCGTCGACCAGCAGGCGCGAAATCCATAGGGTGCAGCGGCTGAACGGTACTCCTCCCACAGCGGATCCAGCTCGATATCCGTGACGATGACCGGCTCTCGTCGATACACCGCGGTGCCGCATGAACCGACGTTCGGACCGATCGCAATCCCGTCGATGAGCTGGTTATAGGCTGTCGGCAAACTGGGGGCCGCCCCGTGCAGCAAGTGCTTGCCATCCTCGTCCAACAACAGGATGGACACCATCATCCCCTCCAGCTGGGACTCCACCAGATGCGCCAGGCTGTCGAGGACCTCTGCAAGCTCGGTGCTCCTGGCGATCAGCTCCAGGACGTGACGTTGCCCGGCGCGGATGACGGCTTCTTGCTCCAATCGGCTGTTCTGCAGGGCGAGCCGCTCTGTGGCGATACTCAGTTGGACCGTTCTTTTTTCCAGCTGAAGCCGGTCCCTGAGGAACTGATTCACCGCGCGAGCCATGTTGCCGATCTCGTCCTTTCCATGTTCCGCCATCATCAAATGCGTTTTGTCAGTGTGTTCCTGACGCAATTGCCGGCTTATTTCATTCAGGCGCATCAGCACATGACGGCCCATGAAGACCCGAGTCACGAACCAGGCGAACACCAGGCTGGCACCCAACATGATCAGCACCCATTGCTGGCTGCGATTTGAAGCTTCGACCAGACGCTGCAGAGCTTCTCGATAGTCTTCGGTGTATGCACTGGATTGCGCACGGGCCACCGCGACCAGAACCCCAGCCTCATTCTTCAGCTCCTCATTAACGCGCTGTATGACGTTTTGCTGATTGATGAGTCTCAGGCGCAGGGAGAAGAGATCGGGCGTTTGCACATTAGCGTCGGTCAAATTGCCTGCGGTGCGTGACAGGCGTTCATATCGGGTCCGCAGCCGTTGCACGGCATCACTGTCAACAGCCTGCGGCAGATCGAAAAGTAACACCGCCAGTTCCAGGCTGGCCCGGGCCTGAGTCGCGGTTAACCGAGCGGTGTGATCCTCCATGGTTTGCGCGAAGGTGACCTCGGTTTGCAGCAGGCTTTCTCGCAGCTGCGCGACGATGTTGGCGGTATTGCGGAACATCTGACTCGACTGATGCATGTCGAGTATCGCCACGCCACTGTTCGCGGCAGTCAGCTGCTGCACCAGTCGATCGAGGGCTTCAAGCTGTTCGACGGTCGCCGCATAGCTTGAACGCAAGGTGTCCGGGGAGCGGGTCGTCAGGAGCTGATCGGTCTGGCGTTCGATCAGCAAGGTACGTTGCAGCATGTCTTGCCCGTTTTGCATGCGGACCAGTCGTTCATCCGTCAGCTGGCGGGTGGCGTTGTTCGATGTGCGCAAGGCATAGACCGCCGTTGCACCACTCGCCAGGATCAGCAGCGCCAGCGTCAGAAACGCCAGGGTGAACTGTGCGCGTAGCGATTGCGGCAACAGCCGGCGTCCGAGCCGGGAAATAACGTCCAATGTCAGGGATTCCATTGGTGGCGATAGATGTCTCGATAGCCATTGTCAGGGTCGTACTGGAATTTCTTTCCGCCGTCGAAGGCAATATTGTCGGCATTGACCAGGTGAATCGGCGCGACGAAGCCGCTCACTGGCTGACCTGCAAACAGCCGGTTCAGTTCATCCATCACTTGCCAGCCATGCAGGTTGAGCGGCTCGGCCACGGTGACGGTCTGGTAGGTCTTTGCCTGGATGCGCAAGAAAGCCGAGGCACTGCCATCACCGGCAGACAACAGGCTGATGCCGTCGCTGGGTATGGCGGCGTTGGTCAATGAGGCAATCGAGTAATCGAAATAGATATCGTTGATGGCCAGCGTATGGGTCCAGCGCTTGCCAAAGCGCTGAAGCAGCTCCTTGGTGATCACCGGCATCTTCTCGCCACTTTCGGAAATCGCGACATCGCGCACTTCCAGCAATGTACATTCCCGACAGCCCCGAATGACGTTTTCCATGGCCTTGGCTTTCGCCATGGCGATGCTGTACTTGGAGTCGGTCAGGATGACCACGCCGGCGCGTCCGTTCGACTGTGCCACTGCCGCCATGGCCGTGAGGCGGGCCACTTCGAGCGGGTCGGTCGTGACGTTCATGGCCACCGGTGTGCCGTCAATCGGCCCGGGCCGTGCCCCGGCGTGCCAGGCAACCACCGGCACATCCCTCTTGGCGAAGAGGGCCAGCGCCGCCTTGTTCTCAAGGGCGTCGGAGCCGCACAGAATCAAGCCGTCGGGTTTCGCTGCCAGGGCATCGGAAAAGGCCTTTGCGCGCCCGGTCGATGATCCGGCGCCATCGAATATCTTCAGCGTCCAGCCCATCGCCTTGGCTGCCTCGCGAGCGCCTTGCGCGACACCGACAATGCCTCCGTTGCGCAAATCTTCTGCGACAAAGGCGATGCTCTTGCCGCGCAGGACTTGCGGGCCGGATTCAGGGCCGCTCCAGCGCACGGCTTCGAGGGTGGCTCTGGAAACGATTTCCTGCGCTTGGATCACCGTAACCGTGGCGATTTCGACATCCGCTGTGGTTGGCAGGTTCTGGCCGAATCCGGGAGTGGCGGTGAAAAGACAGAACAGCGCAATCGAAGCCCGCCAGAGTAGCCCGGGCCTGATCAGGCAAGTTCGATCACCGCATATGATGCCGGGTCTGGAGCCGATGGCGCGATCATAGTCTGGCATGGCGTCCCTTTTTGCCAAGAGTGCAGCGTCCACTGTCCGAAAGGATAGTCGGTTTCGCTGTCATCATGTCTTTTGTGGGTAATGTGCGCGAACTTTAGTCCCGAACATTCAGGAAATGGGACAGGGTCCATGGCACAAAACAAGGGACGAAGGCCAATCGCATCGTTGACTACATTGAGTGGTTTTACAAGGCTTCGACTTTGCTTAAACAACAGGCAAAAAAAATGGCACCCAAAACGCCATCTGTAGCTGCTACAGAGGGTGTCGTTCCTTGGTTATGGCACACCCACGCCTTTACAAAGCGCTGTTGCACAAATCCGTCACTAGCATGCAACCGGGGGCATGGGTGATGCACAGTGGCGGGCGTGAGGCCTGCACCACCGATTGAGGGGTCACACCGCAGGCCCAGAACACCGGTATTTCGTCAGCTTCAATGGGGACGGCGTCGCCGTAGTCCGGGGTGTCGAGCGTGTGGATGCCGATCAGCGACGGATCGCCGATGTGCACGGGTGCGCCGTGGACGTTGGGCATGCGTGCGGTGATCTGAATGGCCTGGATGGCGGCAGCGGCTTTCATCGGTCGCATGCTGACTACCAATTTGCCGCCGAGGCGAGCGGTGGGGCGCGTGTCGATGTTGGTCTGGTACATGGCGACATTGCGGCCCAGATCGATGTGCTTGAGGGGGATGCCGGCATCCAGCAGCGGTTGTTCGAAGGAGAACGAGCAGCCGATGGCGAAGGCCACCAGGTCATCCTGCCAAAGGTGCTCGATATCCAGCGGTTCTTCGCTCAGTTCGCCATGGCGATAAACCCTGTATCGGGGCACGTCGTGGCGAATATCAATGGCTGTTCCGAGATGGCGGAAATAAGGATCGCCCGGTTCGGTAATGTCGAGCAGCGGGCAGGCTTGACGATTGATGGTGCAATACCTGAGAAACTCATTGGCCCAGTCACTGGGCAAAATCACGATATTGGCTTGCACCCGGCCTTGGCCCAGGCCGCTGGTGTGACCCTGATAGTGCCCGGCGGCGATGCTTTGGCGCAGGGCCTGAGGAGTGCTGCGCTGCAGTTGTTCGAAGGACAGGGCGGGTTGATTCATCATGGCGTCTCGGCAGGTTCGTTGAGCCTTTTTAGAAAACCGCGGTGATGCCGTCCAACAAGGAATGTTGTTGCCCCCAGACAACTAAAAGTTATTCAGGGGGCCGTCGGCTGTCGAGGCCGGGCGCCGCCACCATGAGTAACGGCCCGACATCCGCCGCGTATTGGCAGACCACCTGGCGGCTCATCTCGACGATGTTCTCGATCAGTTCCAGTCCGACCCCCGCGCGCCACGAGGCCACGACGTCCAGTTGCGGCAAGCGGCTGCCGGGGTCCAGCTGAATCAGCTCGCCGCTGGCCAGCGGTTTGGCCACCAGTGCCGCGGGCAAGGCGCCAATACCGAAGCCGTCACGAATCAGCCGGGTCATGGCGGACACCGAGTTGACGCAACTGACACGCGGTGCGCCGATGCCATGGGCGTGCAACAGGTTGAGCACATCCTGATGCGGTCGTGAATGTTTGACGAAGGTGATGATCCGCTCGCCGGCCATCTCGGTGAGCGAGGCATAAGGTCGGGCGTAGATCGAGTTGCTGGCGGCGATCCAGTGCATGGGGTAGTGCGCCAGTTCGAGGTTGCGCACGCTTTCGTGGCGGATCAGGTCCGTCTGGAAAACGATGTCCAGATAGCCCTTTTGCAATTGCTCGCAGAGATTGCGCGCGGCGTCGGCAGTGATCTCGATTTCCACGGCGGGGAAGGTCTGCATCAGGGTCGACATCAACGGGCTGAGCCAGGTGTGAATCACCGTGTCCATCACGCCGATGCGCACCAGCCCCTGTTGCGGGCTGGTGTTGTCCAGCGAGTGTTTCAGTGCGCGCTGAACCTCGAGCATCTGCTCGGCGTAGTCGAGCACCTTGAGACCTTCGGGCGTCAGCGACACCCCGCGTGAATCGCGCACGAACAGGCGCAGGCCCAGTTCGTCTTCCAGCGCGGCGATCCGGCTGGAGATCGCTGCCTGCGTGCTGAACATTTTCTCGGCGGTCAGGCTGAAGCTTTGCAAGCGGGCGACCCAGACGAAGGTTTCGAGGAATTTGAGGTTCATGGCGGTTCCCTTGGCGCTTATGGCTCTTGTAATGAAGGGGCGGGTTGCAATTGTTACTCCAGAGTCCGCCTTCGCGGGCATCAAATTTTCTTATGCATAACCTCGTCTTTTTCCCGTTTGACGCCGTTCTGCCCCGGCACGAAGAATCCGCTCCACGACGCAGGTCGCTGTGCTCGCCCACCACGACATCGCCTTCACAAAAAAACAATGAGGCGTGTCCGTCATCTTCGCTTGCTGCTGCAGGAACCTCTTCCATGGAAAAAATCATGACTGTCCACGTGCCTTCAAAAGCGGTGCGCACCTGCCCATTCAACGGGTACGCCTCGGCTGGCACATTGCTCGGCCTGGGTCTGCTCTGTGCGCCGGCCGCTCAGGCGGATTTCGTAGCGGACAGCAAAGGCAGCCTGGAAGCGCGCAACTTCTACTTCAACCGCGATTTTCGCCAGGACGGTTCGCGCGACAAGGCCGAGGAATGGGCCCAGGGTTTTCTGTTGCGGATGGAGTCGGGTTACACCGCCGGCACGTTCGGTTTCGGCCTGGATGTTTTGGGCATGGCCGGTTTCAAACTGGACTCCGGTGGCGGGACGGCGGGGACTAATCTGTTGCCACCGGATTTGTCCGGCGGCTCACAGGATCGCTATGGCGAGTCAGGCCTGACGGGCAAAATGCGCGTGTCCAACAGCACCCTGAAATTCGGGACGTTGCAGATCAAGGACCCGGTGGTGAGCTCCAACGATACCCGTCTGTTGCCGAGCACGTTCAAGGGCGGGCTGGTGAATGTGCAGGAAATCGATCGCTTGAAGCTCACGGCCGGTCAGCTCACGCAGATCAACTTTGTCGACTCCACCGACTATCAAGACATGACCGCCAACCGCATCGGCGGGCAAAGCGACAAGTTTCAGTTTGCCGGGGCGGACTATCAGTTCCTGCCGAACCTGACCGCGCAGTACCGCTACGGCCAGCTGGAAAACATCTACCAGCAAAATTACTTCGGGCTGGTGCACACGCTGGACCTGGGCTCCGGGCAGTCGCTCAAGAGCGACGTGCGCTATGCGCGCAGCACCGAAGACGGCAACTTTCGTGATATCGACAACCAGGCCTTCGGCGCGCTGTTCACCTACAGCCTGGGCGGCCATGCGCTGGGCCTTGGCTATCAGCGCATGAGTGGCGACGATCCGTTTGCGTATATCGGGCGTAGCGATCCGTACCTGGTCAACTTCGTGCAAATTGGTGATTTCGCCAACATCGACGAACATTCCTGGCAAGCGCGCTACGACTACAACTTTGTTGCACTCGGCGTGCCGGGATTGACCTTCATGACGCGCTACATCTCTGGCGACAATGTGCAACGCACTGCGCCAGGTGAAGGCAAGGAATGGGAGCGCAACACCGACATCGCTTACGTGGTGCAGGACGGTTCATTGAAGGGGCTGGGCCTCAAATGGCGTAACGCGTCAGTGCGTTCGAACTTCGGTAATGACCTGGATGAGAATCGCTTGATCGTTAGCTATACCGTGGCGTTGTGGTAGCGGTCGGGCTTGTTATTCTATTAAGGAATAAACAAATCTATATATATTCCTTTTAATGTTTGTCCGTTAGGCTCATTTTGAAGGCCTGCACATCCGTGCGGATGTTCTCGACATCAGACAGGAAGCCTCATCATGACCATCAAAGCGATCAACGTCCGCAACCAGTTCAAGGGTGTCATCAAGGAAATCGTGACAGGCGAGGTGGTCTCCGAAATCGATGTGCAAACCGCCTCCGGCATCGTCACCTCGGTGATCACCACCCGTTCAGTGCGTGATCTTGAATTGAAAGTGGGGAGCGAGGTGATTGCCTTCGTCAAATCCACTGAAGTCTCGATCGCCAAGCTCTGAAAGGGGGGGCTATTCGTTTTTCCAGCAGAACCCGCAAGAAACGCCGCTCACTGAGCGGCGTTTCTGTTATCAGCGCTGACAGGAGAAAAGCATCGGCGGTTATTTCCAGTAAATAAATATGTCCACTTTTTTCGCGAAGTAGGAAAATCAAAGCGGGCGCGTCTGCGGCTGTTCCTTTCTCGACAGGCGACCTGCCATGCCTGTTGCACCGACCTTTTTCACCCCAGGCGCCAGAACAACGCCGAACGATCGGCCAATCGAAAAGAATCAAAATCATGCAAGCCCATACCTATCAACTGCTGGAAGTCGCCAACGGCAAACCGATCAAGCTGTGGACCGAAGGCGTCCCGGTAGAACACGAAGCCAGACAGCAATTGATGAACACCGCCAGGATGCCGTTCATCTTCAAGCACCTGGCCGTGATGCCCGACGTACACCTGGGCAAGGGCTCGACCATCGGCAGCGTCATTCCCACGGTCGGCGCGATCATTCCAGCCGCTGTCGGAGTGGATATCGGCTGCGGGATGATCGCCGCGTGCACCTCGCTGACCGCCAGTGATTTACCCGACAACCTGCATGGCTTGCGTTGCGCGATCGAGAAAGCGGTGCCCCATGGCCGCACCATTGGGCGCGGCGTTCGGGACAAGGGCGCCTGGGACAGTGTTCCGCGTGAGGCGGACCGGGCCTGGGCGGCACTGGAACCCCGGTTCAAGGCGATCACCGACAAGTACCCGAAACTCGCCAACACCAACAACCGTGGGCACTTGGGCACGCTGGGTAGCGGAAACCACTTCGTCGAGGTGTGCCTGGATGAAACCGACCGGGTCTGGTTCATGCTGCACAGCGGTTCCCGTGGTGTCGGCAACGCTATCGGCAACCTGTTCATTCAAATGGCACAGGCGGACATGCGTCTGCACCTCGCCAACCTGCCGGACCGTGACCTGGCTTACTTTAAAGAGGGCAGCCGACATTTCAATGACTACGTCGAAGCGGTCGGTTGGGCCCAGGACTTCGCCAGGCAGAACCGTGCATTGATGATGCAAGCGGTGATTCAGGCGACCCGAAAAGTGATCAACAAGCCTTTTGAGGCGGCGCTGGAAGCGGTGAATTGCCATCACAACTACGTGCAGAAAGAGCGGCATTTTGGTCAGGAAATCCTGGTCACCCGCAAAGGCGCGGTATCGGCCAAGAAGGGCGAGTTGGGGATTATCCCGGGGTCGATGGGGGCGAAAAGCTTCATCGTTCGCGGGCTGGGTAACGAGGAATCGTTCTGCTCCTGCAGCCACGGCGCCGGCCGCACCATGAGTCGTACCAAGGCGAAAAGCCTGTTTACCGTCGAAGACCAGATCCGTGCCACCGCCCACGTGGAGTGTCGCAAGGATGCTGCCGTCATCGATGAAATTCCGATGGCCTACAAAGACATCGACCACGTCATGCACGCCCAGCGCGAGCTGGTGGAAGTGCTGCACACCTTGCGTCAGGTGGTGTGCGTAAAAGGATAGGAACAATGGAATTTCACCATCATCGAGTTGCTGACCTTTGTGCACTTTTATAAGGCCACGCAACACTGCCTTGCACTATGCGAAGGCAAATTTCGGATGTTCTGAAGCTCCCAGGCCTAATGCCGATCTTTAAGGGACGACACAATCCGTAGCAGCTGGCGAAGCCTGCGTTCGGCTGCGAAGCAGTCGTGAAACCTGAGTTTGCGGTCTTCCTGAAACACCGCATCGTCTGATTTCACGGCCGCTTCGCAGCCGAACGCAGGCTTCGCCAGCTGCTACAAATAGCATTGAGGCTTAACTGATCGGCATTCGCCCCATGGCCCTGTTTACCTGCGCAAAAGCTGCCAATCGCCGACTGGCACAAAGTCTGCAAGACACTGTTCAGGCCCACTGTGACGCAGTCGAGTGGGCAGCCCCCTCGGTCAACGACGATCGATTGGCCGAGCAGGTCGTGGGCAACATCGGTGGTTCCGGCATAGATGCCTGACTTAGCACCGTAAATGAACAGGCAAAGACGCCTGGAACCGCAAGGTTTCAGGCGTTTTTTTTTGCTTTTTGAACAGCTATCGACGGGTGTCTCTTATGAATTCCAATGTTGCCACTTTGAACAAGCTGCAAACGCTGATCGTGATCGGCAATGGCATGGTCGGACATCATTGTGTCGAACAGCTGATCGAACGCGGTGCCCTTGATCACTATCGGCTGCACGTGTTCAGCGAAGAGCCGATGCGTGCCTACGACCGTGTGCACCTTTCCGAGTATTTCTCCGGCCGCGATGCCGAGTCGCTGGCCCTCGGCGAAGCCTCGCTGTACCAGACCCCGGGCGTCATCCTGCATCTGGGGGTGCCGGTGCTGGAAATCGACCGTGCACGCCGCCAAGTGATCACCGCGCAAGGCAGCGTCGCCTACGACAAATTGGTGCTGGCCACCGGGTCCTATCCGTTTGTGCCACCGATTGAAGGCGCCGAGGGCGATTCGCGCCTGGTGTATCGCACCCTTGAAGACCTCGACGCCATTCGTGCCGCGGCCAGCAACGCCCGACGCGGTGTGGTGGTCGGCGGTGGCTTGCTGGGCCTGGAAGCGGCCAACGCCCTGAAGACCCTGGGGCTGGAAGCACATGTGGTGGAGTTCGCCCCGCGCCTGATGCCGGTGCAACTGGACGAATACGGTGGCCTGGCGCTCAAGGCGCAGATCGAACGGCTCGGCGTCGGCGTGCATTTGTCGCGCGGCACGCAATCGATCAGTGCAGGCGAGGAATACCGCTATCGGATGAACTTCGCCAATGACGAATTTCTTGAAACCGACCTGATCGTGTTTTCCGCCGGTATCCGTGCGCAAGACGCACTAGCCCGCCAATGCTCGCTGGAAGTCGGCCCGCGCGGCGGCGTGGTGATTGACGACCAATGCCAGAGCAGCGACCCGAACATCTTCGCCATCGGCGAGTGTGCCGCGTGGAATGGCAGCATTTTTGGCCTGGTCGCCCCGGGCTATCAAATGGCGCGCGGCGTTGCCGCACTGTTGTGCAACGAAGCCGCCGAGCCGTTCATGGGCGCGGACATGTCGACCAAACTCAAGCTGCTGGGCGTCGATGTAGGTTCCATCGGCGACGCGCATGGCAGCACGCCGGGCGCGCGCAGTTATCAGTTCATCGACGAAACCACGGCCAGCTATCGACGCCTGGTGGTGGACGCGACGGGCAAGCACGTACTCGGTGCGGTGCTGGTCGGTGACAACAGCTATTACGACACGCTGCTGCAATACATGCAGAACGCGATTGCGCTGCCGGCCGAACCTGCCAGCCTGATTCTGCCATCGTCCGAAGGCGCGCCGACCCTGGGCCCGGGCGCGTTGCCCGAAGCGGCCACGGTGTGCTCGTGCCACAACGTCACCAAGGGTTCCATTTGCTCGGCCATCGACGGTGGCTGCACCGACCTTGGCTTGCTCAAGTCGCAGACCAAGGCGTGCACCGGTTGCGGCGGTTGTGCCGGGTTGCTAAAGCAGGTGTTCGAGCACGAGTTGATCGCCCGTGGCGTCAGCGTCGACAAGAGCCTGTGCGAACACTTTGCCTATACCCGCCAAGAGCTTTATGCGCTGGTGCGGGTAGAAGGGGTGATCACCTTCGAAGAATTGCTGGCCAAGCATGGCCGTGGCCACACCGGTTGCGACGTGTGCAAACCGGCGGTGGGCTCGATTCTCGCGTCGTGCTGGAACCAGCCGATCATGGACGCCTCACTGGTGCCGTTGCAGGACACCAACGACACCTTCATGGCCAACATGCAGAAAAACGGCACCTATTCGGTGGTGCCGCGCATCCCCGGTGGCGAGATCACTGCCGACAAACTGATCGCGATTGGTGTGGTTGCGAAGAAATACGACCTCTACACCAAAATCACCGGCGGCCAGCGTATCGACCTGTTCGGCGCGCAGTTGCATGAATTGCCGGACATCTGGGCCGAGCTGATTGAAGCCGGTTTCGAAACCGGGCACGCCTACGGCAAATCGACCCGCACCGTGAAATCCTGCGTCGGCAGCACCTGGTGCCGGTATGGCGTGCAGGACAGCGTGCAAATGGCCCTGACCATCGAGGACCGATACAAGGGCCTGCGTTCGCCGCACAAGCTCAAGTTTGCGGTGTCTGGTTGCACCCGCGAGTGCGCCGAAGCCCAGAGCAAAGACGTTGGCGTGATCGCCACCGAGAAAGGCTGGAACCTGTACATCGCCGGTAACGGCGGCATGCGCCCGCGTCACGCCGAGCTGTTCGCCACCGACCTCGACGATGCGACCCTGATCCGCTACATCGACCGCTTCCTGATGTTCTACATCCGCACCGCCGACAAATTGCAACGCACCTCGGTGTGGCGCGAAAGCCTGGAAGGCGGCCTCGATTTCCTCAAGGATGTGATCATTCACGACAGCCTAGGGTTGGGTGAAGAGCTCGAATCGCAAATGCAACTGGTGGTCAATCGCTATGAATGCGAATGGGCCAACGCTCTCAAAGACCCGGAAAAACTCAAGCGCTTCCGTACCTTCGTCAACGATAAACGCCCGGACCCGGACATCCACTTCGTCCAGGAACGCGGCCAGCGGCGCCCGATCATGGCCGCCGAACTCAACCTTATCCCTGTTACCGAGGAGATTGCCTGATGAGCCAGTCCAATACCCAACGCATCGATTCCCTGGAAAACCCCGAGGCCTGGCAAACGGTGTGCGGGCAACAGGACCTGGTCAGCAACTCCGGCGTCGTCGTCTGGCTCGATGGCGCGCAAGTGGCGCTGTTCTACCTGCCGGGTGCCGAGGGGCGGACCCTCTACGCCATCGATAACCATGACCCGCAATCCGGGGCCAATGTGATCGGTCGCGGGTTGGTCGGCAGTATCAAGGGTGATCTGGTGGTTGCATCGCCGATCTACAAACAGCATTTCCGCCTTGAGGACGGCAGCTGCCTGGAGTATCCGCAACAGCGTCTGCGGGTTTGGCCCGTGCGGTTGAACAGCGGCGTGGTGGAAGTCGGAGTGGCTTGAGCCTGGTCAACAGCATCGCGTATCCGCATCGGAGGCATTTATGAAAACAGCCGCACAATTGCTGAAACTCAAGGTCGTACAAAACCGCCAGGTGCATAGCATCGCGCCGGATGAAATGGTGCTTGAAGCGCTGAGGATCATGGCCGAAAAGAATGTGGGCGCGCTTCCGGTGATCGAGGCCGGGCAGGTGGTCGGGGTGATCAGCGAGCGTGACTATGCGCGCAAGGTCGTGCTGCAGGGGCGCTCTTCGGTGGGTACGCCGGTGCGCGACATCATGAGCGCGCCGGTGGTGACGGCTGACAGTCAGCAGAGTATTGAGCGTTGCATGGCGGTGATGACCGACAGCCATCTGCGTCATCTGCCGGTGATGGAGGGCGGCGAACTGATGGGGTTGTTATCGATTGGGGATCTGGTCAAGGAAGCTATCGTTGAGCAGGCGGATTTGATTCGGCAGCTGGAGCATTACATTCGCGGGCACTAGACCGGGCAGCGCCACTAAGGTTGGGGGACATATCCGTTGCTGCGGTGATGGCGACTTAGGGTTCCGCCCTTACGGCGGGTCACTTGGAAAAGCGCCAAGTAACCAAACGCTTTTGCCCCTGACGTACGGTGCCTCGCTGTGGCTCGGCATGCCCTCGCTCCGGTCCTGCTCCGTGGGCCCGCCGCCATCGGCCATCCATGGCCGGGGGCGGCTACCGCGGCATCCTTGCCGCGGTGCCCACTGCGCAGAACCTGCGCTCGGCCTTCCGACGGGGCAGATCAAGATCAAAAGCAAGATCAAAAGCGGCGTTGAACCTGTGGGAGCGAGCCTGCTCGCGAAAAACGTCCGAACACCGCGTTCATTCAGACAGCACGCGTTATCGTTCACGTCTTTTGCGAGCAGGCTCGCTCCGACAGGGGAATGCGTACGCATGAAGAGACAGGCCGGCCGGTAGGCCGCCTCGCGGTGCTGTTGCGGTAGTCGCCCCCTCGGGAGGCCGAGTGGAGGTTCTGCGCAGTGGGCAACCCGGCATGGATGCCGGGTTAGCCGCCCCCGGCCATGGATGGCCGATGGCGGCGGGCCCACGGAGCAGGACCGGAGCGAGGGCATGCAGAGCCACAGCGAGGCACCGTACGTCAGGGGCAAGAGCGTTTGGTTACTTGGCGCTTTTCCAAGTGACCCGCCGTAAGGGCGGAACCCTAAGCCGCCGTCACCGCAGAAATGGATATGCACACGATCAACAAAAGACAGGCCACCGAACTCGAGGGTTTTGCCGCTTTCTTGATCAGTATCAACCGCACAACCAGCCAGTCTCTGTAGTCTCCAGAGACCGACAGCCAGTGCGCTCACGCCCAATGTTCGCCGTAGCGCCGGTTGCCTTGACCCAAGGCGAAAACACCATGATCTATCCGCTGATTCTGACCTTGCACCTGTTTGCCGCGCTGATCTTCATCGGCACCGTGTTCTTCGAAGTCCTGTTCCTGGAAAGCATCCGCAAACAGCTACCCGCCAGGGTGATGCTGCTGGTGGAGCAGGGCATCGGCCGCCGGGCCCGCTCGCTGATGCCGTGGGTCCTGCTGGTATTGTTCGGCGCCGGGCTGGGCATGGTCTGGTTACGCTACTTGCCAGCCCTGGCCGCACCACTGTCCTCATCGTTCGGCACCTTACTGGCATTGAAAATCGCAGTGGCCGTAAGTGTGTTGCTGCATTTCCTCGGTGCCATGTTCCTGTTCAAAAGCGGCCGAATGAGCCCGCGATACTTGCACTTCATTCACGGCAGCCTGTTCGGTCACATGGTCGTGATCGTGCTGCTGGCCAAGGGCATGTTTTATCTGACGTGGTAATCGGGCCTGACCGTTGGTCCGTCGTGCAGACACTTCGCTTGCGCTTGACGCAAATCAAGGAGCATTGAGGGTTAAACCCGGAGACTGAAAGTCCGCAGCCAGTCTCGGAGACCGCCATGCTCGATTTATTTCACAACCCAGGCGAGTTGATCGCTCGGTGCGATCAAGGCGTGCTTGACCCTAACTGTCATGCCGATACGCAAAAATTTCATGACGGTATTGGCTCCCTTGATCTGCTTCGTGCGCTGCGCGTCAGCCGTCAGAAATGCCGTCCACTGTCCCTGAATGTGCAGTTGCCTTCCAGCCTCAAGCCGTCTTCCTGTTCCCCGCGCATTATCAACGGTGAGCACAACGGTATCGAGCAGTACCTCCAGCATCTGGAGCGGGAAATCGACCTCGTCGGTTGTCACCTCGGTGCGCAACAACGGGTCGAGCAGTTTCATCTGAGTGGAGGAACCCCAACGCCTGCCCACCTGGAACGGCTGATGAGTCATCTGCGTGGCCGGTTCAACTTTCTCGAACATGAAGGCGGCGACTACAGCGTCGAGGTCGACCTCCACCACACCGACTGGGCGACCATGGGGTTGCTGCGCAACCAGGGATTCACTCATGTGAGCATCGGCGTTCCGGATATCGACGCCGACTGTGACAGGTCGGTGGCCTGCTACCAGAACCCGGCGCCGATCCAGTCGCTCATGGATGCCGCGCGTACCTTTGGCTTTCGATCCATTAATGTCGACCTGGGTTTCGGTCATGCCTGGCAGACCCCAGACAGTTTTGCGCTGAAGCTGGCGAGCATTATCGAGCTGGAACCGGACCGGCTGATGGTGTTTGATTATGCCCGGCCCCCGCGGCGCTATCGGCCGGTGCTCGGCGACAAGGTCAGAGCACTGTGCAGCCAGGACGATAAGGGTGCGATGCGCCAGATCTGCTTCGATCAACTGCTTGGCGCGGGTTATCACTACATCGGTCTGGGGCAGTTTGTCCGGCCTGATGATGATTTGGCGATCGCCCAGGAGCGCGGCCGGTTGCGCCGTACCTGTGAAGGGTTCTCCCGTCACGGCTATTGCGATCATGTTGGATTCGGTTTGGGTGCCATCAGCCAGATCGACGATCTGTACACGCAAAATACCGACGAGATTGAACGCTATCAGCAGCAACTGGACATGAAGCAATTGCCGACGTGTCGAGGCTGGCGCTTCGAGGCGGGGGATCAGATCAGGCAAATGGTCATGGAGCGTCTGGCCTGTGATCAGGAGCTGGATATCCGCGCTATCGAGCGGCGCTACGGGCTGGTTTTTTCCAAATACTTCTCCGCCGCCTGGCCATTGCTGGAGCAATTGAGTCGGGACGGGTTGATCGAGTTATCAGACCGTTTCATCAGCATCCTTCCTGCCGGTCGGCCGGAAGTGGATGCCATCTGCAACCTGTTTGAAAAGGATTTGGGCGGTGCGAAGCATTAACCTCCTGCGAGTTGATCGATCATGAACACGACTTTTGATTTCAATCGCGCCCTGGTCGAAAAGTACGACCGCCCGGGGCCGCGTTACACCTCTTACCCCACGGCGCCGCAGTTTCATCAGGCGTTTGCGGTTGATGACTATCAGCATGCCGCCCGCGACAGCAATCAGGTGGCCGCGCCGAAGCCGTTGTCGGTGTACATCCATATCCCGTTCTGCAAAAGCCTTTGTTACTACTGCGCCTGCAACAAAATTATTACCCAGAAAACCCATCGCGCCGTCGAGTACCTGACGTACCTCAAGCGTGAAATCGCGATGCAGGCGGCCTTGTTCGACGGCACCCGCAAACTCACCCAGTTGCACTTGGGGGGCGGCACGCCGACCTATTTGACCAGCGAGCAGCTGGCCGACCTGATGGACTGCCTGCACCAGGCGTTCAACATGGATGATAGCGATAACCATGAGTTCTCCATCGAGGTCGACCCACGCACCATCAGCACCGAGCAGATTCAGTCACTGCGCCAGTTGGGCTTCAATCGCCTGAGCTTCGGTGTGCAGGATTTCGACCCCGACGTGCAGGCAGCGGTCAATCGCCAGCAAAGTGAAGAGCAGATTTATGCGCTGGTGGCGGCGGCGCGCGAGGCGCGCTTCAAGTCGATCAGCGTCGACCTTATCTACGGTCTTCCCCTGCAAACCGTGCAGAGTTTCGACATCACCCTCAGCAAGATCATCGCGCTGCGCCCAGACCGGATTGCCGCCTACAGCTACGCGCATCTGCCGGAAATGGTCCGCGCGCAACGGCTGATTCGCCCCGCCGACATGCCGCCACCGGAGCGCAAGCTGGAACTGCTGGAGCTGACCATCCGCCGTCTGACCGAGGCCGGTTACGTCTATATCGGCATGGATCATTTCGCCTTGCCGGATGACGAGCTGGCGCTGGCCCGGGCCAATGGCACCCTGCAGCGTAATTTCCAGGGCTATTCCACCCATGCCGACTGCGATTTGATCGGCCTTGGGGTGTCGTCGATCGGCAAGGTCGGCGACAGCTACAGCCAAAGCGTCAAGGAGCTTTCGCAGTACTACGCGCGTATCGATCAAGGGCTGTTGCCGGTGCATCGCGGTTACCGCCTGAGCGCCGACGACCTGCTGCGCCGCGAGGTGATCAGCGACCTGATGTGCCATGGCCGTATCGCGTTCGACAAGTACGAGGCGCGGCATGGCATTCGCTTCACCGAGTATTTTGCCGAGGCGCTGACGCAGCTGGGCGAGCATGTGCGCGATGGATTGCTGCAGATTCACCTCGACCAACTGGTGCTGCTGCCACAAGGGCATTTGATGATGCGCAGTGCCGCGATGGCGTTCGATGCCTATCTCGGTGGTGAGCAAAAAGGCCAGTTTTCACGCACGGTCTAAGCCACACGCAAACCCTGTAGCAGCTGGCGCAGCCTGCGTTCGGCTGCGCAGCAGTCGTAAAACCGGAATGCACGGTGAGACTGACACTCCGCGTTGGCTGATTTTACGACTGCTGCGCAGCCGAACGCAGGCTGCGCCAGCTGCTACAAAGGTTTGCGTTGCGGGTGAAAAGGCTTGGCTGCTCGGCATTACTTTGGAGCTTGGCTCCCGGGGCTGACTTCTTAAGTTGATTTCAATCAAGGGCAGGGGGCGCAACTCTCCCTAACATGACCGCAAGCCCTTTCAAAATCAGCGAGCCCATGACAATCCATCAGCCTTCGATACTCGGCAACCTGCGCGCCTGGGGTGTCGGTCTGGTGGTCCTGCTGATGCTGATGTTCGCCACCTTCGAGACGGTACAGGCCAAGCAATACGGCGACATCGAGCAGCAGCGCATCGAAAAAACCTTCCCTCAGACCGATTCCGTTTCCGCCCCCGAAGGCCGGTTCAAGGTGCGCACGCTGTCCGCTGCCGGCAAGGTCATCGGTTATGTGTTCCAGAGCCTGGACGTGGTGGATATTCCGGCCTACTCAGGCAAACCGATCAACACCCAGGTGATTCTCGACACGACCGGCATGATTCAGGACGCCTATGTGCTGGAGCATCACGAGCCGATTCTGCTGATTGGCATTCCTGAGGCAAAACTTCACGGCTTCAGCGCCAAGTACAAAGGCGTCAAGGTCAGCCAGCGAGTCGTCGTCGGCCATTCCAGCGACCCGAATGCGGTGACCGTCGATGCCATCGCCGGCGCAACCGTCACCGCCATGGTGGTCAACGAGGTCATCATGCGCGCCGCCCATGAAGTGGCGGTCTCACTCAAGCTGATCGAAGACACGGGCGGTGTGGCACGCAAAGCCGCCACCGTACGCCGGGACTTTTTCGAACCTGCCACCTGGGAACAACTGACCGGTAACGGCGCCATCCGCCGTTTGAACCTGACCCGTGGCCAGGTCGACGCTGCCTTCAAGGGCACTGAAGCCGAAGGCATCGACAACGCCAGTGCCGATCAGGTTGATGAGACCTTCATCGAGCTCTATACCGCCGACCTGAATCCGCCAACCATCGGCCGTGCGCTGCTGGGCGACAACCAATATCGCTTCCTCATGCAAGACCTCAAGCCTGGCGAACAAGCCATCGCGGTGCTGGGTCGTGGGCTGTTTTCCTATAAAGGCTCGGGATACGTGCGCGGCGGGATTTTCGATCGGGTGCAACTGCGCCAGTTCGGCAACGTCATCAGCTTTCGCGACATGGACCATCAGCGGCTCTCGGATGTGTTTGCCAAAGGCATGCCCGAGTTCACCGAGATGTCGATTTTCATTGTGCGCGAACCGGCGAAGTTCGATCCGGGATCGCCCTGGTCCCTGGAGCTATTGGTACGTCGCCAGACCGGCCCGGTCAGTGGCATGTTCAGCAGCTTCGAGCTGGCCTATCAATTGCCCGAGCCTTACCTTGAACGTCCACTGCCCAGCGCCGAAGAACTGGCGGCCCTCGAGGAAGCCAGTCGGCCAATGTGGTTGAACATCTGGTACCAGAAATCCTTTCAGATTGCCGTGCTCGGTACTGCGTTGCTGCTGCTGACAGCGATCCTGTTTTTGCAGGACACCTTCACCCGTCGCCCGCATTTTCTGCACTGGCTGCGTCGCGGGTATCTGGTCTTTACCGTGGTGTTTATCGGCTGGTACGCGCTGGGGCAGTTGTCCGTGGTCAATGTCCTGACCTTCGCCCATGCGCTGTTCGATCACTTTCGCTGGGAGCTGTTTCTCACCGATCCGCTGATCTTCATGCTCTGGGTCTTCGCCGCCGCCAGTATTCTGCTGTGGGGCCGTGGCGTGTTCTGCGGCTGGCTGTGTCCGTTTGGCGCCTTGCAAGAGTTGATCAACGAGGCTGCGCGCAAGCTGAAAATCCCCCAGTACGAATTGCCGTTCGCCGTGCATGAACGCTTATGGGCGATCAAATACATCATTTTGCTGCTGCTGTTCGGTATCTCCCTGGAGTCGATGTCCACCGCCGAACTGTTCGCCGAGGTGGAACCCTTCAAGACCGCCATCACCCTCAGGTTCGACCGCCAGTGGTGGTTCGTGCTCTACGCGGTGGCGCTGCTGGTCATCAACCTCTTCACGCGCAAAGTCTATTGCCGCTACATCTGCCCGTTGGGTGCGGCGCTGGCGATTCCGAGCAAATTTCGCCTGTTCGACTGGCTCAAACGCCGCAAAGAGTGCGGCACACCTTGCCAACTGTGCGCCAAGGAATGCGAGATCCAGGCGATTCATCCTGATGGCCGGATCAACGCCAACGAGTGCCACTACTGCCTCGATTGCCAGATGACGTACCAGAACGACAACAAATGCCCGCCGCTGATCAACAAGCGCAAGAAGCGCGACAAAGCGACGCCCGCTCCTGTGCAACTGATACCTGTCGTGGAAGTGACCGCTCTGGAATGAACCCCGCGAGCGCCTGTCCGCAGTGACCGTTTTTATCCCTTCAAGGAAAACACCTGATGAACGACACAGAATCCAAAAAAACCACTGAAGCGTCGGAACCGACCGGCCTCAGTCGTCGCGGCTTCCTGGGCACCAGTGCGGTGACCGGTGCGGTACTGGCCGGCGCCACGGCCATTGGTGGCGCAGTGTTCACCCGTGAGACCTGGGCGGCAGCGGCCAAGGACGCACAACTGAAAACCCACGTCGGGCCGGGTGAACTGGATCAGTACTACGGTTTCTGGAGCGGCGGCCATCAGGGTGAAGTGCGGATCATGGGCATTCCGTCAATGCGCGAGTTGCTGCGTGTTCCGGTGTTCAACGTCGATTCCGCCACCGGTTGGGGCCTGACCAATGAAAGCAAACGGATCATGGGCGACAGCGCGCATTTCCAGAATGGCGACTGCCACCACCCGCATTTGTCGATGACCGACGGCAAGTACGACGGCAAATACCTGTTCATCAACGACAAGGCCAACAGCCGCGTTGCGCGTATCCGCCTGGACATCATGAAGTGCGACAAGATGCTCACCGTGCCCAATGTGCAGGCGGTTCACGGGCTGCGCCTGCAAAAAGTGCCGCACACCAAGTACGTGTTCGCCAATGCCGAATTCGTGATTCCGCACCCCAATGACGGCAGCACCTTCGACCTGCAGGACAAGAACAGCTACACCCTGTTCAACGCCATCGATGCCGAGAAAATGGAGATGGCGTTCCAGGTCATCGTCGACGGTAACCTGGACAACACTGATGCCGACTACACCGGCAAATACGCGGCGTCGACCTGCTACAACTCGGAGAAGGCCTACGACCTGGGCGGCATGATGCGCAACGAGCGCGACTGGGTGGTGGTGTTCAACATCCCGCGCATCGAAGCGGCGATCAAGGCCGGCAAGTTCATCACCCTCGACGGCTCGAAAGTGCCGGTGGTCGACGGTCGTAAAACCGACGGCAAGGACAGCGCGTTCACCCGTTACATCCCGACGCCGAAGAATCCCCACGGCCTCAATACCTCGCCCGATGGCAAGTACTTCATTGCCAACGGCAAGCTTTCGCCGACCTGCACCATCATCGCCATCGCCAAGCTCGACGATCTGTTCGACGACAAGTTCAAGGACCCGCGTGACGTGGTGGTCGGTGAGCCCGAGCTCGGTCTGGGCCCGCTGCACACCACTTTCGACGGCCGCGGCAATGCCTACACCACGCTGTTTATCGACAGCCAGGTGGTGAAGTGGAACGTCGAGGAGGCGATTCGCGCCTACACCGGGGAGAAGGTCAACTACATCAAGCAGAAACTCGATGTGCAGTATCAGCCGGGGCACAACCATGCCTCGCTGACCGAAACCAGTGAGGCCGACGGCCAGTGGCTGATGGTGCTCAGCAAGTTTTCCAAGGACCGCTTCCTGCCGACCGGCCCGCTGCACCCGGAAAACGATCAACTGATCGATATCTCCGGCGAGGAAATGAAACTGGTGCACGACGGCCCGGCCTTTGCCGAACCCCACGACTGCGTCATGGCCCGCCGCGACCAGATCAAGACCAAGAAAATCTGGGACCGCAATGACCCGTTCTTTGCCGAAACCGTGGTCATCGCCGCGAAGGACGGGATCAAGCTGGAGACCGACAACAAGGTCATCCGCGACGGTAACAAAGTCCGCGTCTACATGACCTCGATGGCCCCGGCCTACGGCTTGCCGGAGTTCACCGTCAAGCAGGGCAACGAGGTCACAGTGACCATCACCAACATCGACCAGATTGAAGACGTGACCCACGGCTTCGTGATGACCAACCATGGCGTGAGCATGGAGATCAGCCCGCAGCAGACTTCATCGATCACCTTCATTGCCGACAAGGCTGGCCTGCATTGGTACTACTGCAGCTGGTTCTGCCATGCGCTGCACATGGAAATGGTCGGCCGCATGAAGGTCGAGAAGGCCTGACCGTTGACCATCGACAGGAGCGAGGCAATGACTGACAGCAAGGGAAACCCGGTGAAGGTCATTGCGCTTGCGCTCCTGCTGATGTCCGGCGGCGCGCTGGCGGTGCAACCCGTCACCACGCTGCCGTTGACGGTGGGCGCCGATCAACGCTGGCACCTGCCGGCCGGGGAATACCGTGGCTCGTTCAGCGTCGATCAGCCGATGCAGATTGTCTGCGAGCCGGGCGCGGTATTTCAGGGCGAGGGGCAGGGCAACGGCTTGATCATCAGTGCGCCGGATGTCGGCATCGAAGGCTGCACCTTTCTCGACTGGGGGCACGATCTCACCGCCATGAATGCGGCGGTGTTCATCCAGCCCAAGGCCCATGGCGCGGTGATTAAAGGCAATCGCCTGCAGGGTAAGGGCTTCGGTATCTGGGTCGATGGCACTCAGGATGTGAGCCTGATCGACAACCGCATTCAGGGTGATCCGACGATGCGCTCCCAGGACCGCGGCAATGGCATTCACTTGTATGCCGTGCATGGCGCCAAGGTCATTGGCAACCAGGTGCGCGACACTCGCGATGGCATCTACATCGACACCTCCAACGGCAACCTGCTGCAGGGCAATACCCTGGAAGACCTGCGCTACGGCGTGCATTACATGTTCGCCAACGATAACCGGTTGATCGGCAACACCACCCGCCGCACCCGCACCGGCTATGCCTTGATGCAAAGCCGCAAGCTCACGGTGATCGGCAATCGCTCCGAACAGGATCAGAACTACGGGATCCTGATGAACTACATCACCTATTCAACCTTGCGTGACAACTTCGTCACTGACGTGCGCGACGGCTCGACCGGCGACAGCATGATCAGCGGTGCCGAGGGCAAGGCGCTGTTCATCTACAACTCGCTGTTCAACAGCATCGAACACAACCACTTCGAGCACAGCGCCGTGGGTATTCATCTCACCGCCGGCTCGGAGGACAACCGCATCGCCGACAACGCTTTTGTCGGCAACCAGCGACAGGTCAAGTACGTCGCTACCCGCTTGCAGGAATGGTCGGCGGATGGCCGGGGCAATTACTGGAGCGATTACCTGGGCTGGGACCGCAACAACGATGGCCTCGGCGATATCGCCTATGAACCCAATGACAACGTCGACCGTTTGTTGTGGCTGTACCCGCAGGTACGGCTGTTGATGAACAGCCCCGGTATCGAGTTGCTGCGCTGGGTGCAACGAGCGTTTCCGGTGATGAAATCGCCTGGGGTGCTCGACAGTCATCCGCTGATGAAGTCATCCACTCAAACCCTGACCCAGGAGCCCACCTCATGAACGTCATCGACATCGAAGGCGTCAGCCAGCGCTATGGGCATGCCACCGTGTTGCATCAGCTCAACCTAAGCCTCGCTGAAGGCGAAGTGCTGGGCTTGTTCGGGCATAACGGCGCGGGCAAGACCACCAGCATGAAACTGGTGCTTGGCCTGCTCCAGCCCAGCGAAGGGCAGGTCAGGGTGTTCGGCCGTTTGCCCAGCGATCCCCACGTGCGGCGCCTGCTCGGTTATCTGCCGGAAAACGTGACGTTTTACCCGCAGCTGAGCGGTGTTGAGACCTTGCGCCATTTCGCGCGACTCAAAGGCGCCGCACCCGCTCAGGTGGACGTGCTGCTGGAGGAAGTCGGCCTGGCCGGTGCGGCGCATCGACGGGTCAAGACTTACTCGAAAGGCATGCGCCAACGCCTGGGGCTGGCGCAGGCGCTGCTTGGCGAACCGCGTTTGTTGCTGCTCGACGAGCCGACGGTCGGCCTCGATCCCATTGCGACCCAGGATCTTTATCGCTTGCTCGATCGCCTGCGCAGCCAGGGCACCAGCATCATTCTCTGCTCCCACGTCTTGCCGGGTGTCGAGGCGCATATCAACCGCGCCGCGATTCTGACCCAGGGCCGCCTGCTGGCCCTCGGCAGTCTCCACAGTTTGCGCGAGGAAGCCGGGTTACCGACGCTGATTCGCGCCAACGGCCTGAAGCACGCCGGGCCGTTGCAGCAACGCTGGAACAACGCCGGGCACGTCACCGAACGCTGGGGCGTCGAAGGGCTTGAAGTGGCCGCGCTCAATGGCAGCAAGCTCGGGCTGTTGCGCCAACTGCTCAATGACGACGAACCGGCCGACGTGGAAATCCATCAGCCGTCTCTGGAAGATATTTACCGCTACTACATGAGCCGGGCCGGTGCGGCGCCCGTTGGGGAGGCCGTATGAACGCTGTCTGGAACATGGCCCGCAAGGAATTCAGCGATGGCTTGCGCAATCGCTGGTTGCTGGCGATCAGTGTGTTGTTCGCCGTGCTGGCCATCGGCATCGCCTGGCTGGGCGCGGCAGCCTCCGGGCAATTGGGGTTCACCTCGGTGCCGGCCACCATCGCCAGCCTCGCCAGTCTGGCGACGTTTTTGATGCCGTTGATTGCGTTGCTGCTGGCGTATGACGCCATCGTCGGCGAGGACGAGAGCGGCACGTTGCTGCTGTTGCTGACCTACCCGTTGGGTCGCGGGCAGATTTTGCTCGGCAAGTTTGTCGGCCACGGATTGATCCTGGCGCTGGCGACATTGATCGGTTTCGGCTGCGCCATGCTGGCCATCGCGGTGCTGGTGGACGATGTCGAACTGAGCCTGTTGCTTTGGGCCTTTGGCCGGTTCATGGCGTCGTCGACGTTGCTGGGCTGGGGGTTTCTGGGATTGGCCTATGTGTTGAGCAGTGTGTCGGCCGAGAAGTCCACCGCAGCCGGTCTGGCGCTGGGCGTGTGGTTCTTCTTCGTGCTGGTGTTCGACCTCGCACTGCTGGCGCTGTTGGTGCTCAGCGAAGGGCAGTTCAACCCCAAAGTGCTGCCCTGGTTACTGCTGCTCAACCCCGCCGACATCTATCGCCTGATCAACCTCTCCGGTTTCGAGCCCGGCGCCAGTACCGCGGGTGTGCTGACGCTGGGCAGCGATTTGCCGATGCCGGGCTCGATGCTCTGGCTGTGCCTGTCGCTGTGGGTGGCGGTGCCATTGGGCTCGGCTTGGCTGTTGTTTCGTCGCCGGGCGACATGAATTTTTACTTTGGTATTTTGGGAGTAGTTGACGATGAATGGGTTTTATCTGACGACGATGCGCGCGGTGGCGGGCCTGATGATGTGCCTGTTTCTGACGGCTTGCGACAACCCGGCGCAAGCCACTTACAGCGACGCGGCCACGGCCTTTCATCCCAGTGATGAATGCCATGTCTGCGGGATGATCATCGACGGATTCCCCGGGCCCAAGGGCGAAGTGGTCGAGCGGTCCGGGGTCAAGAAGTTCTGCTCCACGGCGGAAATGATCGGTTGGTGGTTGCAGCCGGAAAATCATCATGGCGATGCAAGACTGTATGTCCACGACATGGGCCGCAGTCCATGGAACGCGCCGGATGACGCTCAGCTGATCGATGCCAAGGATGCGTTCTACGTGGTCGGCACCCAACTCAAGGGCGCCATGGGCGTAGTGCTGGCGTCGTTCTCCAATCGCGAGGCCGCTGAGAAACTTGCCGCTGAACAGGGCGGTCGCTTGCTGCGATTCAGCGAGATCACTCCGGCGCTGTTGCAGCAGCACTAACGCCGTCGAAAAATCCTGATCGCCGTCAAGTCGTTTTTTTTCCTCCTGCTCAAAGATAGGGGCTGGCAATGTCCCCCAGTGCTGGCATCCGTGATGCCCAGGAGTAAATGATGAAAACCGAGTTTCAGGATCGTTTGGCGGTGGTCACGGGTGCCAGCTCCGGGATTGGCCTGGCACTGTGCGCCGCGCTGTTGCCGCGCGGGGTCAAGGTGTTGGCGATGTCTCGGACCCTCGGTGAATTGCCGGCGTTGCAGCATATCTACGGCGAGCGGTTGCAGTGGTTTGCCGGGGATGTCACGAGTCAGCAGGACCTGCGCGAGCTGGCCGAGTGCGCGGCGGCGATTGGCCCGGTGGATTATCTGGTGCCCAACGCGGGCATCGCCGAAATGGCTGACAGCCTGGATATGCAGGCCTTTCAGCGTCAGTGGGCGGTTAACGGTGCCGGGGCGTTGAATACGCTGGCGGCGTTGCGCGGTGAATTGGCGAACCCGGCGTCGGTGGTGTTTGTCGGGAGTTTTCTGACCGGTTCGAGTTTTCCGGGGTTGGCTGCGTGCATTGCCAGCAAGGCTGCCTTGGCGGCTCAGGCGCGGACGTTGGCGGTGGAGTTTGCGCGTTTTGATGTGCGGATTAATCTGGTTTCGCCGGGGCCGACGGCGACCTCGATGTGGGACAACCTGGGGTTGAGCGATGGGGAGCTTGGCGATGTTGCCGACACGCTGGGTAAACGTCTGTTGCCGGGGCATTTTCTTGATGCGGCGGCGGTGGCTAATGTGATTGTTTTTCAGCTGTCGCAGGGGGCTCGGGGTGTTTATGGGCAGGATTGGAAGGTTGATAACGGGTACACGTTGGGCTGAAGGGTAAATATTTACTTCGGGGTGCATATCCGTTGCTGCGGTAACGGCTGCTTGCGGTTCCGCCCTTACGGCGGGTCACTTGGAGAAGCGCCAAGTAACCAAGCGCTCTTGCCCCTGACGTACGGTGGCTCGCCTAGGCTCGCCATACCCTCGCTCCGGTCCTGCTCCGTGGGCCCGCCGCCATCGGCCATCCATGGCCGGGGGCGGCTACCGCGGCATCCTTGCCGCGGTGCCCACTGCGCAGAACCTGCGCTCGGCCTTCCGACGGGGCAGATCAAGATCAACAGCAAGATCAACAGCCTGGCGTTGTACCTGTAGGAGCGAGCCTGCTCGCGAAAGATGTCTGGACACCGCGTTCATTCAGACAGCACGCGTTATCGTTCACGTCTTTCGCGAGCAGGCTCGCTCCCACAGGGGAGTGCGTGAAACACCCCATCAGTTGTGTCCAACCATTAGGCAGACTGGGAACAATCATCCGGTATATCGCCTCATTTGCCCCACGTCGTCGGGCAACCGGTGCACCCCTCCATATTCGCGTCCTGAAAATTCGCATAGTGCTGCCGTGCGCCGCTCAGATTCGCCTGTTCCAAATTGCTTTCCCCCAACTTGGCCTCTTGCAGATTGGCATCACTAAGATTGGCCCCCTTGAGGTCGGCCTTGCTCAACCAGGTCATCTCCAGATCCGCAGCCCGCAGATTGGCGTTGTGCATTTTGGCCCCGGACAGGCGGGCAAATTGCAGGTAAGCGCCACCAAGGTTGGCATCCTGAAATTGTGCACCCTGGGCGAACATCCCCCAGCCCTGAATCGCCATCAGGGTTGCCCCGGTGAAGTCGGCCAGGCGCAGGTTGCTTTGTTGCAGGCTGGCGCGGGTCAGGTTGGCGCCCTGTAATCGGGCTTTTTCCAGGTTGGCGAGATCGAGTCGGGCGTGGCGCAGGTCGGCATTGCGCAGGTCGGCACCGCTGAGGTTCATGCTGCGCAGGTCCTGATTGCTCAGGTTCGCGCCTTTGAGATCGGCGCCGGGGCATTGGCTGTGTTGGGCGACGGTGCAGCCGTTGATGATGAGCGGGGTGTCTTCGCCGTCGTCGGTGGCGTGAGCCAAAGGCAGTGTCAACATAAGGAATAAGGGAAGGTATTTCATTGCAGGTCCTCGAAATATGGAGGGCAGCTGGATACACACAAAACCTGTGGCTAGGGAGCTTTTGTGGCGAGGGGGTTTATCGGAATGCCGCACCACCCCGTTCGGCTGCGAAGCAGTCGTTAATCCAGGCAACTCGGTGTTCCTGGAAAATGTAGGGGGCCGCTTCGCGACCCAACGGGGGTAAACCCCCTCGCCACAAAAGCCCCCTCACCACAGGAGGTGGCGGATTACTTCTGCGCCGTCTTGTTATCCCAGCTCGGGATCTTGAACACCCAGAACGATCCGCCCTGAGCCACCGGTTTGGTCAGCTCGGCCATGTCACCGCCCCACAACGGCACCGCGCCGCCGTAACCGACGGTCACACCGACGTACTGCTCGCCGTCCTGTTCCCAAGTGATCGGTGGCGAGACGATGCCGCTGCCGGTCTGGAACTTCCACAGCTGCGCGCCGGTTTTCGCATCGAAGGCCTTGAGGAAACCGTCGCCGGTACCGGTGAATACCAGGTTGCCCTTGGTTGCCAGCACGCCGGCCCACAGTGGCAGTGCTTCTTTGTGCTCCCAGACCACTTTGCCGGTGGTGGGGTTCATCGCGCGCAGGCTGCCGACGTGATCGTCGTACATGCGCTTGATGCGGAAACCCATGCCCAGGTAAGCCGAGCCTTTTTTGTAGTTGACCTCTTCGGTCCAGTATTCCTCCTTCCAGTGGTTGCCCGGAATGTAGAACAGCCCGGTGTCCTGGCTGTAGGCCATCGGGTTCCAGTTCTTGCCACCGAGGAACGGCGGCGAAACCTCCACTGGCTTGCCCTTGGTCTCACCGGGCAACGGTTTGGCCGGACGCTGGCCCGGATTCTCCACCGGCTTGCCGGTCTTGAGATCGATGTGGCTGGCCCAAGTGATGTTGTCGACGAAGGGAAATGCGTTCTGCAATTTGCCGTTGTTGCGATCGACCACGTAGAAGAAACCGTTGCGGTCCGCATGGCCGGTGGCCTTGACCGTTTTGCCGTCCTTGTCCTTGTAGTCGAACAGCACCAGCTCGTTGTTGCCGGAGAAATCCCAGGCATCGTTCGGGGTGTGCTGGTAGAACCATTTCACCTCGCCGGTGCTCGGATCGACGCCGACCTGGCCCGAGGTGTAGAGGCTGTCGTAATCGTGAGGATTGCCGTCCTTGGAGGTCCGAGCCCAAGTATTCCAAGGGCCAGGATTGCCGGCGCCGACGATGATGGTGTTGGTTTCCGGATCGAAACTGGCGCTTTGCCAAGGGGCACCGCCGCCGTGGCTCCAGGCTTCGACCTTGCCGGTTTCGGTGGTCGGGTCATCAGGCCAGGATGGAGCCTTGACGTCGCCGGTCGTGGTGCTGTCCTTGCCGTTCAACCGGCCCATATGACCCTCGACGAAGGGCCGCATCCAGACCTCTTCACCCGTGTCGGGATCGCGGGCGAAGAGTTGCCCGACCACGCCGAACTCATCACCGGAGCTGCCGTGAATCAGCAGCACTTTGCCGGTGGTTTTGTCTTTGATCAGCACCGGGGCGCCGGTCATGGTGTAGCCGGCGGCGTGATCACCGAATTTCTTGTTCCACACCACTTTGCCGGTGTTCTTGTCCAGGGCGACCAGCCGCGCGTCGAGGGTGCCGAAGTAGATTTTGTCGCCAAAGATCGCCGCGCCGCGATTGACCACGTCGCAGCACGGACGAATGTTGTCCGGCAGGCGATGGTTGTACGTCCACAAGCGCTTGCCGGTCTTGGCGTCCAGGGCAAATACCCGCGAATAGGAACCGGTGACGTACACCACGCCGTCGCTGACGATGGCCTGGGATTCCTGGCCGCGCTGCTTCTCATCGCCAAACGAGTAGGACCAGGCCGGGGTCAGCTTGAACACGTTCTTGTCATTGATCTGGGCCAACGGGCTCCAGCGTTGGGCGTTGGTGCCCATGCCGTATTGCAGCACGTCCTTGGTGGTCAGGTGATCGTTGGCGATGTCTTCCCAACTCACATTGCGGGTGGGAGTGGCCGGTGCCGTCGCGCCGTAGCTGACAGCACTCAGGGACAGGCTGCCCACCAGCAGAAAAGCCTGCACGGCGATAGACAGCGGGGAAAGGGCGGGTAGCGATCTTATTGTCATGGTTGCAGTTCCCAGTGGAGGTTTTGGCCTGCACAGGGTGGTGTGCCCGACGTGTTGGCGGATACGGAAAAAGTCCCGCTGTTGCCGGGAATACTTCCCGTACGGCACCTGATTTAGGTGTGCGCCACAAGCCCTACTACCAAGGAACTAGACGGCGGCCACCAAAGCAGCATGGGGCTTGCGCGAAGCCGTTCCTAAGATGGGTGCCATAGCCTCTTCAAAGAGGTTTTGCGTGCAATCAAGAGGGCATAACAATGACAACAAGACGCAACGCCTTGCTCGTTGCCGGTTTGCTGGCCGGCTTTATCAGTGCAGGTTCTGTCTGGGCCCATGGCAACGTGGTCCCACAGGCTGTCGCCACCGCGGGCCTGACCCCGATCAAGGACGCTGGCGTACCGGTTGATGCCGATGGTTGGGCTGCGGTGAACCCTTATCGCACCACCCCGGAACACGATAAGGCCGTGGAAATCGGCTCTTCGGCGTACAACCAGAACTGTGCGGCCTGCCATGGCCTGGAAGCCAAGTCCGGCGGCATCGCCCCCGATTTGCGCCTGCTCGATGTCGGCGAGGCGGGTGATGAATGGTTCGTCGAACGCGTGCGCCACGGCGCGGTGCGTGATGGCCGGGTCTACATGCCGAAGATGGCCGATTACCTGAGTCAGGAAGCTTTGTGGGCGGTCCGCACTTACCTGGACACCGTTCGCGTCGAGGAATAACCCATGCGCCTGTTCGCTGTCTTGATCAGCGCTGTGTTGCTGTGCTGCCAGTCGGTGCAGGCGCAGGTCCGTACCTATGACGAAATGATCGCCGCCGGGGAACTGAAAGTGGCGGTCTACAAGGACTTCGCCCCTTACAGTTTTGAACACGACGGCCAGGCCCGGGGCGTTGATGTCGAACTTGCCGAGGCGTTGGCCAAGGCCCTTGGCGTGCGCCTGAGGTTGATTTGGGCGCCGGCCGGCGAGAAGCTCGATGACGACCTGCGCGATTACATCTGGCGTGCCAGTCAGTTGCACGATCTGCAACTGGCCGACCTGATGATGCGCGTGCCATACGATCGCGCCTACGCGCAGAAGCGCAATGAACTGGGCGAGCTGGAAAACGGCCATGTGGTGATGTTCGGCCCGTACCAGAACGAACAATGGCAGGTTGCTTATGATCGCCGCCGACTGGACAAAGTCGCTAGCGTCGCGGTGTTCGAGCACCACCCGATCGGCGTCGAAGTCGACAGCGTGCCGTCGTTCTACCTGACCTCGGTGTTCAACGGCATGCTCGCCGGCAAAACCCACCACTATCCCGGCGTACCCCAGGCTTTTGCCGCCATGAAGGCCGGTGAAGTCGATGCCGTCATGGCCATGCGCGGGGAGATCGACTGGCAGGTTCATGAAGCCAACGACCCGCAAGTGGCGCTGGCGGAAAACGCCTACCCGAACATGGGCAAGCAGCTGTGGGAGATCGGCATGGCGGTGCATGAAAGCAACCGTCAACTGGCCTATGCCGTGGAAGAGGCGCTGGAAACCTTGATTCGCGAGGGCTCGGTCAAGACCATTTATGGCCATTACGGCCTGCGCTATGACGTGCCTGAGATGTATCAACAGTGAACTGGCGAGCGGCTTGTCTGTTGGCCTGTTGGTTACCCATCGCCGCGCACGCGGTGGACATCGATCCGGGAAAAGACCCGGTGCCGTCGGTGATGTGGGCCTTTTATCACAAGCAAATGCTCGGGGATGCGCCGTTCGTGTTCGACGATCGGGTCAAGCTGCTGGCGCCGCCGTTCGCCGAAGACTCCCGGCAGGTGCCACTGGAAATTGACGCGCGGGCGTTCAAGGGCGAAGTGGTGAAAATCCTCGCCTGGGCCGAGCTCAACCCGTTGCCGAAAATCGTCGATTTCCAGCCGCTGGACCGCGTGCTGCCCTGGCTGTCGATTCGTATCCGCATTGAGCAGGCCACGCCGTTGCGTGCGGCGGTACTGACCCGTGATGGGGTGTGGCACGTCGGCTCGACGCTGATCGATGCGGCGGGCGGTGGTTGCACGGCGCCGAGCGTGGTACGCACTCAGCCGGGCTGGGAGGAGCACATCGGCGAAGTGCTCGGCGGTCGATATCCCCGTGGTGAGTTCAGCCGAGTGCGCATGCAGGTGGCGCACCCGATGGACAATGGCATGGTCAGCGGCATCCCGGAATTCTTCATCAGTCATGCCGAACTGCGGGATCAGAACGATCAATTGCTGGCCCGTCTTGAGCTGTTTCCCGCGGTCAGTGAAAACCCCAACCTGGCCTTCGATATCGAAGGGGCAGGGCAGACGCGCCTGATGCTGCGCGACAACAGCGGCAATCAATTCGATGCGGCCATACCCTGACCCAAAGGAGCGCGTGATGCGCTGGATGCTGCTGTTGTTCATGAGCTTGAGCCTGCCGGTTCTGGCCGAACTTGACTACTCACTCAAGCCCCGGCAGATCGCCGAAGACACCTGGCTGCTGGAGGGCAGCACCGATAATTTCGCCAAGGCCAATGGCGGCAACATCGTCAATACCGGGTTCATCGTCACCGAGCAGGGGGTGGTGGTGATCGACACCGGGCCGTCCAAACGCTACGGCGAAGCGATGCGCAAGGCAATCGCAGCGACCACCGACAAACCGGTGATCGAGGTGCTGCTGACCCATCATCATCCTGATCATGTGCTCGGCAACCAGGCCTTCAGTGATGTGCCAATCAGCGCGTTGGCCGGCACCACCGAACTGTTGCATCAGCAGGGCGATGCCATGGCCGAGAACATGTATCGCCTGGTGGGCGACTGGATGCGTGGCACCGAAGTGGTGTTGCCGACCCGGACGCTGACACCGGGCGTGCAAAGTTTTGGGAATCACGATCTGCGCCTGCTGGACCTGGGTGGGCACACAGGCGCGGATCTGGCTATTCTCGACCAGAAAACCGGCGTGCTGTTTGCCGGGGACCTGGTGTTTTACCAGCGGGCACTGACCACGCCCAACAGTCCGGGGCTGTCGGTATGGCTGGCGGACATCGCCACCCTCCAAGGCCTGCCGTGGACGCTGATCGTCCCCGGCCATGGACCGGTCGCCAGGGATCAACAGCCGTTCGAGCAGATGCGCGACTACCTGACCTGGCTTGACCAGCTCATGCGCGACGGCGCCGCCAATGGCAGTGATATGGCCGAGATGATCCGCAGCCCCATTCCCGAACGGTTTGCCGGGATCAGCCTGAGCCGCTACGAACTGATCCGCAGCGTCAGCCATCTGTATCCGCGCTACGAGCGCGCACAAATGACCCGTGTCGATTCCGCCGCGAACAGGCAATGATCGTTCCCACGCTCCCGCGTGGGAATGCCTCAAGGGACGCTCCGCGTTCCAGCTTTCGAAAGGGACGCGGAGCGTCCCGGGCTGCATTCCCACGCAGAGCGTGGGAACGATCAGTCAGCACTCATCTCATCCGACCCGGTACTAAGGAACTAGCAATCTCAGCACTGCGGGCAATTGTTCCAAGGGCGGCGGCGCCCAAGAATCTGCACCAGACCGGGAAAATTTCCCGGGTATAACAAAAACTGCAGAGGTAGCCGTCATGACCCAACCCGCACGTCGCCAACCCTTCGTCTTGAGTGTGCTGCTCAGTGCCATGCTGTTGTCTGGCTCGGCATTGGCCGGCGTCACTGATCAAGACATCCTCCAGGATCCCAAGAACCCGGGGCAGATCGTCACCAACGGTCTGGGCGTCCAGGGTCAGCGTTACAGCCCGCTGGACACGCTCAACGTCAACAACGTGAAGGACTTGCGGCCGGTCTGGGCATTCTCCTTCGGCGGTGAAAAACAACGCGGTCAGCAAGCACAGCCGATGATCAAGGACGGCGTGATGTACTTGACCGGTTCCTACTCGCGGGTGTTTGCGGTGGATGCGCGCACCGGCAAGAAGCTCTGGCAATACGATGCACGCCTGCCCGATGACATCCGTCCTTGCTGCGACGTGATCAACCGGGGTGTCGCGCTGTACGGCGACCTGGTGATCTTCGGCACCCTCGACGCCAAGCTTGTGGCCTTGAACAAGGACACCGGCAAAGTTGTCTGGAGCAAGAAAGTCGCCGACCACAAGGAAGGCTACTCCATCAGTGCCGCGCCGTTGGTGATCAACGGCAAACTGATCACCGGTGTCGCCGGTGGCGAGTTCGGGGTGGTAGGCAAAATCGAAGCCTACGACCCGAAAAACGGCAGCCTGCTGTGGAGCCGTCCCACCGTCGAAGGCCACATGGGCTACACCTACAAGGACGGCAAAGCGGTAGAGAACGGCATCTCCGGCGGTGAAGCAGGCAAGACCTGGCCCGGCGATCTCTGGAAAACCGGCGGCGCCGCTCCTTGGCTGGGCGGTTACTACGACCCGGAAACCAACCTGCTGCTGTTCGGCACCGGCAACCCGGCGCCGTGGAACTCGCACCTGCGTCCTGGCGACAACCTCTACTCGTCGTCGCGTCTGGCGCTCAACCCGGACGACGGCACCATCAAGTGGCACTTCCAGAGCACGCCTCACGACGGCTGGGACTATGACGGCGTGAACGAGCTGGTCTCGTTCAACTACACCGAAGGCGGCAAAGAGATCAAAGCCGCCGCCACCGCTGACCGCAACGGTTTTTTCTACGTGCTGGACCGCACCAACGGCAAATTCATTCGCGGCTTCCCGTTCGTGGACAAGATCACCTGGGCCACCGGCCTGGATAAAGAGGGACGGCCGATCTACAACGAAGCCAGCCGCCCAGGTGCTCCCGGCACCGAAGCCAAAGGCAGTTCGGTGTTCGTAGCCCCTGCGTTCCTCGGCGCGAAAAACTGGATGCCGATGGCTTACAACAAAGACACCGGATTGTTCTATGTGCCGTCCAACGAATGGGGCATGGACATCTGGAACGAAGGCATCGCCTACAAGAAAGGCGCGGCGTTCCTCGGTGCCGGTTTCACTATCAAACCGCTGAATGAAGACTACATAGGCGTGTTGCGCGCCATCGACCCGAAAACCGGCAAGGAAGTCTGGCGCCACAAGAACTTCGCGCCGCTGTGGGGCGGGGTGCTGACCACCAAGGGCAACCTGGTGTTCACCGGCACGCCTGAAGGCTTCCTGCAGGCGTTCAATGCCAAGACCGGCGAGAAAGTCTGGGAATTCCAGACCGGTTCCGGCGTACTCGGCTCGCCTGTGACCTGGGAAATGGACGGTGAACAGTACGTCTCGGTGTTGTCCGGCTGGGGCGGTGCTGTACCGCTGTGGGGCGGCGAAGTGGCCAAGCGCATCAAGGACTTCAACCAGGGCGGCATGCTCTGGACGTTCAAGCTGCCGAAAGACCTGGTGGCCAAGCACTGATACCTGCCACTGATCGTTCCCACGCTCCGCGTGGGAATGCAGCCCGGGACGCTCTGCGTCCCAAGAGCCGAACGCAGAGCGTCCGTAGAGGCATTCCCACGCAGAGCGTGGGAACGATCAAGACTGTGGCGCTCCAATCGCGAGCAAGCTCAGCTCCTACTACCAAATAACGAGAGTCCTCCTGCCAACGGCGCATTCGTCTGGCGCGCAGGGCTCTCTACTATCGGTTCATCGCCTGTTTGCCCGACAGGCATCGACCCAGACAGAGGCCCACCATGATCTACGCACAACCTGGCACACCTGGCGCCGTCGTTACGTTCAAACCGCGCTACGGCAATTTCATCGGCGGCGAGTTCGTTGCCCCGGTCAATGGTGAGTACTTCACCAACTCTTCGCCAGTTACCGGTGAAGTGATCGCCGAATTCCCTCGCTCCAGCGCCGCCGACATCGAGAAAGCCCTCGACGCCGCGCATGCCGCCGCTGACGCCTGGGGCAAGACCTCGGCGCAGGACCGCTCTCTGGTGCTGCTGAAAATCGCCGACCGCATCGAGCAGAACCTGGAAATCCTTGCCGTCACCGAAACCTGGGACAACGGCAAGGCCGTGCGCGAAACCCTGAATGCCGACGTGCCATTGGCCGCCGACCATTTCCGTTACTTCGCCGGTTGCATCCGCGCTCAAGAGGGCGGCGCCGCCGAGATCAACGAGCTGACCACCGCCTATCACTTCCACGAGCCGCTGGGCGTGGTCGGACAGATCATCCCGTGGAACTTCCCGCTGCTGATGGCCGCCTGGAAACTCGCCCCGGCCCTGGCCGCCGGTAACTGCGTGGTACTCAAGCCTGCCGAGCAGACGCCGCTGTCGATCATGGTTTTCGCTGAACTGATCGCCGATTTGCTGCCACCTGGCGTGCTGAACATCGTTCAGGGTTTCGGTCGCGAAGCCGGTGAGGCGCTGGCCACCAGCAAGCGCATCGCCAAGATTGCTTTCACCGGTTCCACTCCGATTGGCGCGCACATCATGAAATGCGCGGCCGAGAACATCATTCCAAGCACCGTTGAACTGGGCGGCAAGTCGCCGAACATCTTCTTCGAAGACATCATGCAAGCCGAGCCGCAGTTCATCGAGAAGGCTGCCGAAGGCTTGGTGCTGGCGTTCTTCAACCAGGGCGAAGTCTGCACCTGTCCTTCCCGCGCCTTGGTGCAGGAGTCGATCTACGACGACTTCATGAAAGTGGTGATGAAGAAGATCGTCAAGATCAAGCGCGGCAACCCGCTGGACACCGAAACCATGGTCGGCGCCCAGGCGTCCGAGCAGCAATACGACAAGATTCTCTCGTACCTGACAATTGCCCAGGAGGAGGGCGCCGAGCTGCTCACCGGCGGCGCGGCCGAGCGTCTTGAGGGCGACTTGTCGACGGGTTATTACATCCAGCCGACCCTGCTCAAGGGCCACAACAAAATGCGCGTGTTCCAGGAAGAAATCTTTGGCCCGGTGGTGGGTATCACCACCTTCAAGGACGAAGCCGAAGCCCTGGCGATTGCCAACGACAGCGAGTTTGGCCTCGGCGCCGGTCTGTGGACCCGCGACATCAACCGCGCCTACCGCATGGGCCGGGCGATCAAGGCCGGGCGTGTCTGGACCAACTGCTACCACCTGTACCCGGCCCACGCCGCGTTCGGTGGCTACAAGAAGTCCGGTGTCGGCCGTGAAAACCACAAGATGATGCTCGACCACTATCAGCAGACCAAAAACCTGCTGGTGAGCTACGACATCAACCCGATGGGGTTCTTCTAGTCCTACTCCGGTACCTGTGGCGAGGGAGCTTGCTCCCGCTCGACGGCGCAGCCGTCGCAATCCCGGAACCCCCGGTGTGCCTGATGCACCGGGTTGTCGGGAATGGGGTCGCTTCGCGACCCAGCGGGAGCAAGCTCCCTCGCCACACTGTTTTGTGTAATGCCTGCACCTTCTAACACCCCCTACCAATGCACGCCGCCACCTCGTTCGAAAGTAGCATTCGAGTGCCTGGCGCCCCGTGCATTAATGGCTTTACCGGAATCGTCCGGCATAAGAAGAGGATTGACCCATGTGGACTAAACCCGCGTTTACCGATCTGCGCATTGGCTTCGAAGTGACGATGTATTTCGCCAACCGCTGATTGTTCACCCGGCCAGCTGTTGCGTTGGCCGGGCCTGCCTTCTGGAGCATTGCCCATGCACATTCGCGTTCTCGGATCCGCCGCTGGCGGTGGTTTTCCGCAATGGAATTGCAACTGCCGCCAGTGCGCCGCGATGCGCAATGGCAGCCTGCGGGCCCAACGCCGCACCCAGTCCTCGATTGCCCTGAGCGACAACGGTGTGGATTGGGTGCTGTGCAATGCTTCACCGGACATTCGCGCGCAACTCGAGAGTTTCGCGCCGCTGCAACCGGCGCGCCGGTTGCGCGATACCGCAATTGCCGGCGTCGTCCTGCTGGACAGCCAGATCGACCATTGCACCGGCCTGTTGAGTCTGCGCGAAGGCTGCCCGCATCAGGTCTGGTGCACCGAACGGGTCCATGAAGACCTGAGTAGCGGCTTCCCGTTGTTCACCATGCTCAAGCACTGGAACGGCGGGTTGCAGTGGCAACCGGTCGGGCTCGACCGCGAGCCCTTCAGCATCCCGGCGTGTGCACACCTGAGATTTCGCGCGATCCCCTTGGTCAGCAACGCACCGCCGTACTCGCCCAATCGCGGCAATCCGCAGCCGGGCGACACCATTGGTTTATTTATCGAAGATCGACGCAGTGGTGCTTCGCTGTTCTACGCGCCGGGCCTGGGACAGGTCGACGATGAGGTGCTGAGCTGGATGCAACGCGCCGATTGCCTGTTGCTGGACGGCACCTTGTGGCGCGACGACGAGATGCGAGTCTGCGAGGTCGGCCAGAACCTGGGCAGTGAAATGGGTCACCTGTCGCAAAGCGGCCCCGGCGGCATGCTCGAAATCCTTGAGGGCTTCACCCGCCAGCGCAAGGTGCTGATCCACATCAACAACACCAACCCGATCCTCGATGAAGACTCCGCCGAGCGAGCGCTGCTTGAGCGGCGCGGGATCGAAGTGGCCTATGACGGCATGAGTATTGAGCTGTAGCGGAGGGCCTCTTCGCGAGCAAGCCCACTCCCACAGTTGATCGGTGTGAACACAGATTTTGTATACACCACAATCCCAATGTGGGAGCGAGCCTGCTCGCGATGGGGCCAGACCAGACACCGCAGATTCCCCGGAGAACCGCAATGACTGCCACCCCAATGACCCCCGCCGAATTCGAAGCAGCCCTGCGCGCCAAAGGCGCCTATTACCACATCCATCATCCATTCCACCAAGCCATGTACGCCGGCCGATCAACCCGCGAGCAGATTCAGGGCTGGGTCGCCAATCGCTTCTACTACCAGGTGAACATCCCCCTGAAGGACGCGGCGATTCTCGCCAACTGCCCGGACCGCGACGTGCGCCGGGAGTGGCTGCAACGAATTCTCGACCACGACGGTGCACCCGGCAGCGAAGGCGGCATCGAAGCCTGGCTGCGGCTGGGCGAAGCGGTGGGGCTGGATCGCGAGCAAATCCTCTCGCAGGAACTGGTGCTGCCCGGTGTTCGTTTCGCCGTCGACGCCTACGTCAATTTCGCCCGTCGCGCCTGTTGGCAGGAAGCCGCCAGCAGTTCGCTGACCGAGCTGTTTGCGCCACAGATCCACCAATCGCGACTCGATGCCTGGCCAACCCATTACCCGTGGATCGACGTCGGCGGTTACGACTATTTCCGTACTCGCCTGAGTCAGGCGCGACGGGATGTCGAGCATGGTTTACGCATCACCCTGGCGCACTACGTCACGGTCGAAGGCCAGCAACGCATGCTGGAAATCCTGCAATTCAAGCTCGACGTGCTGTGGAGCATGCTCGACGCCATGAGCATGGCCTACGAACTGGAGCGCCCGCCGTATCACACCGTCACCACGGAACAGGTCTGGCATCGGGGGATTGCCCTGTGAGCCTGATCAACCGCGAACAATCACCGTCGCTGCGCCAGGGCTTTCGCCTGCAATGGGAGCCGCGTCAGGACTGTCACGTGCTGCTGTACCCCGAAGGCATGATCAAACTTAACGACAGTGCCGGGCAGATCCTCGATCTGGTAGACGGCCAGCGCAGCGTTGCGGCGATCATTGATCAACTGTCCGCGAATTTCCCCGGCGTACCGGGGATCGACGAAGATGTGCTGGCGTTTCTGGAGGTGGCCCATGCTCAATTCTGGATCGAGTGACTCGCGTCCGGGTCCGCCGCTGTGGCTGTTGGCGGAGTTGACTTACCGTTGCCCGCTGCAATGCCCGTATTGCTCCAACCCGCTGGACTTTGCCCAATCAGGCGAAGAGTTGAGCACCGAAGAATGGATCCGGGTATTCCGCGAAGCCCGAGAGATGGGCGCCGCGCAATTGGGCTTTTCCGGCGGCGAGCCGTTGGTAAGACAGGACCTGGCCGAACTGATCAAGGCCGCCCGGGACATGGGTTACTACACCAACCTGATCACCTCGGGCATTGGCTTGACCGAACAGAAAGTCCGCGATTTCAAGGTCGCGGGCCTGGACCATATCCAGATCAGCTTCCAGGCCGCCGACGAAGCGGTGAACAACATGCTCGCCGGTTCGCGCAAGGCCTTCGCCCAGAAACTCGCCATGGCCCAAGCGGTGAAAGCCCAGGGCTATCCGATGGTGCTGAACTTTGTAACCCATCGGCACAACATCGACCAGATCGCGCAGATCATCGACTTGTGCCTGGAGCTGGAGGCCGATTTCGTCGAATTGGCGACGTGCCAGTTTTACGGTTGGGCCGAGCTCAACCGCGTCGGCCTGTTGCCCACGCGTGAACAATTGCAGCGTGCCGAGCGCATCACCAACGAATACCGCGAGCGTCTTGAAGCACAGGGCCACCCGTGCAAGTTGATCTTCGTCACCCCGGATTACTACGAAGAACGCCCCAAGACCTGCATGAACGGCTGGGCCAATCTGTTTCTCGACATCACCCCCGACGGCACGGCATTGCCTTGCCACAGCGCCCGCCAGTTGCCGGTGCAGTTTCCCAACGTGCGCGAGCACAGCATCGAGCACATCTGGACTGATTCTTTCGGTTTCAATCGCTTTCGTGGCGATGACTGGATGAAGGAGCCGTGCCGCTCCTGCGATGAAAAGCACAAGGATCTGGGCGGCTGCCGCTGCCAGGCATTCATGCTGACCGGCGACGCCGCCAACGCTGACCCGGTGTGCAGCAAATCCCCGCACCACGGTGTGATTCTCAAGGCCCGCGAGGAAGCCGAGGCGCCGGGGCTGGGCATGGAACACCTGACGTTACGCAACGAGAAGGCTTCTCGATTGATCTACCGCGGATGAATCAAACAACACAAATCCCCTGTGGGAGTGAGCCTGCTCGCGATAGCGGTCTTCCAGCCACCATTGATGCTGCCTGACACTCCGTCATCGCGAGCAGGCTCGCTCCCTCAGGGGATTTGCGGTGGACACAGGATTTGAGTACACCAGCCGTGCTACCCATTGGTCTGATTGCATTCACTGCCGGATGGTTTAGTGTGGGCATTACCTTCCAAAACAATAAAAACAGGCTTTCCAATGAGCCAGAGTCTCAGTCAACTGCGTAAATTCGTTTCGCCTGAAATCATCTTTGGTGCCGGCTGCCGGCACAACGTCGGCAATTGCGCCAAAACCTTTGGTGCCCGCAAGGTGCTGCTGGTCAGCGATCCCGGTGTGATTGCCGCCGGTTGGGTCGCTGATGTCGAGGCCAGCCTGCAGGCCCAGGGCATCGAGTACGTCCTGTACAGCGCGGTCTCGCCCAACCCGCGGGTCGAAGAAGTGATGCTCGGCGCCGATCTGTACCGGGAAAACCATTGCGATGTGATCGTGGCCGTCGGTGGCGGCAGCCCGATGGATTGCGGCAAAGGCATTGGCATTGTCGTCGCCCATGGGCGCAGCATTCTCGAATTCGAAGGCGTGGACACCATCCGCGTCCCGAGCCCGCCGCTGATCCTGATTCCGACCACCGCCGGGACCTCGGCCGATGTCTCGCAATTCGTGATCATCTCCAACCAGCAAGAACGCATGAAATTCTCCATCGTCAGTAAGGCGGTGGTGCCGGACGTGTCGCTGATCGACCCGGAAACCACGTTGAGCATGGACCCGTTCCTGTCGGCCTGTACCGGCATCGATGCATTGGTGCATGCCATCGAAGCGTTTGTATCCACCGGTCACGGGCCGTTGACCGATCCCCACGCACTTGAAGCGATGCGCCTGATCAACGGCAACCTGGTGCAGATGATCGCCAACCCGCACGACATTGCCTTGCGCGAGAAAATCATGCTCGGCAGCATGCAGGCCGGGCTGGCGTTCTCCAACGCGATCCTCGGCGCGGTGCACGCCATGTCCCACAGCCTCGGTGGCTTTCTCGACTTGCCTCATGGGCTGTGCAACGCGGTGCTGGTGGAACACGTGGTGGCGTTCAACTACAGCTCGGCGCCCGAGCGCTTCAAGGTGATCGCCGAGACCTTTGGCATCGATTGCCGTGGCTTGAATCACCGTCAGATTTGCGGGCGTCTGGTCGAACACCTGATTGCGTTGAAACACGCCATCGGCTTCCACGAAACCCTCGGATTGCACGGGGTCAGCACCGCGGACATTCCGTTCCTGTCGCAACACGCCATGCACGACCCGTGCATCCTGACCAACCCGCGCGAGTCCAGTCAGCGTGATGTCGAGGTCGTCTATGGCGAAGCCCTCTGACGAACAGCAACGGGCGCTGGCGGGGTTACTGGGATTAGGCAGCCACTCGGCGCGCAAGAGTCATTACCCGGAACTGGCCGCGCGCCTCGACGAGCTGGAAGCCGAGCGCAATCGCTACAAATGGCTGTTCGAAAACGCGGTCCACGGGATCTTCCAGGCCAGCCTCCTGGAAGGCATGCGCGCCGCCAACCCGGCACTGGCGCGGATGCTCGGCTACGACAATCCCCAGGAAGTGCTGTTTTCGCTGGCTGATCTGGCGAGCAACCTGTTTGTCAACGGCGCGCAAGAGCTGGAAAACATCGGTGAAATGCTCAAGCGCGAGCGCAGTCTGCTTGGCTACGAAACCCAATTGCGGCGCAAGGATGGCAGCAGCGTCGACGTGTTGATGAACCTGTTGCTCAAACCTGATCAGGAAGGGCTGGTGGAAGGTTTTGTCGCCGACATCACTGAACGCAAACTCGCCCAGCAGCGTCTGCAACAACTCAATGATGAACTGGAGCAGCGGGTCACCGCGCGCACCGACGAATTGCTGGAAGCCAACCGTAACCTGCAACAGCAAATCACCCAGCGTAAACAGATCGCCCAAGCCTTGCGCGATGCCCGGGACGCCGCCGAGGCCGCCAATCGCAGCAAGGACAAATACCTCGCCGCCGCCAGTCATGACCTGTTGCAACCGCTCAATGCCGCGCGTTTGCTGATCTCGACCCTGCGCGAACGCAAGCTGCCCGACGTCGAACAGGTGCTGGTGGAGCGGACTCACCAGGCGCTCGAAGGGGCGGAGGATCTGCTCACCGATTTGCTGGATATTTCCCGGCTCGATCAGGCCGCGGTCAAACCGGATATTGCGCTGTATCGCCTCGATGAATTGCTCGCGCCGCTGGTGTCGGAGTTCCAGTCAGTGGCCCAGGCCGCAGGGTTGAACCTGCGGGTGCACATGGGCGATTACGCCATCAGCACCGACCTGCGGCTGATGACGCGGATTCTGCGCAACTTCCTCAGCAACGCCTGTCGCTACACCGACGAAGGCAGCATCCTGCTGGGGGCCAGGCGCCGGGGTGAAATGCTGCGCCTGGAAGTCTGGGACACCGGGCGCGGGATCGCGGCGGACCGACTGGATTCGATCTTCCTCGAGTTCAACCAACTGGACGTCGGCCGCGCCGCCGACCGCAAGGGTGTGGGCCTGGGGCTGGCCATCGTTGAGCGCATCGCCAAGATCCTCGGCTACAAAGTCGGGGTTCATTCGTTGCCGGGGCGCGGCTCGATGTTCAGCATCGACGTGCCGATTTCCCATGAGGTTCCGCTGCCGATCAGTTTGGCGGCACCACAACCCGGCACCGGAAATCCATTGCCTGGCCGGCGTTTGCTGGTACTGGACAATGAAGTGAGCATCCTCGAAAGCATGAGCGCGCTGCTCGGGCAATGGGGCTGCGAGGTGGTCACGGCCACCGATGAGTTCTCTGCATTGGCTGCGTTGCAGGGGCGAGCGCCGGAATTGATTCTGGCGGACTACCATCTCGATCACGGCGTGGTGGGCTGCGATGTGGTCAGGCATTTGCGCGAGCATTACCACCAGGCCATTCCGGCAGTGATCATCACTGCCGACCGCACGGATCAGTGTCGGCGCTCATTGCAGCGACTCGATGCGCCACTGCTGAACAAACCGGTGAAACCCGGCAAGTTGCGCGCGGTGCTGAGTCAGTTGCTGGGGTAGCGATAGTGCAGGCTGAAACCGAGCTCGGCTGACTCGCCTTGCTTCAGCAAACGCAATCCTCGCACCAGTGGCAGAGCCGTGCCGCGCATGCTCCAGTTGACGACGCTGCCACCGAGTTCGGGGCGAGGGTGAGGTGGGTGAATTCGTCTTCGAGTTCCAGAGTTATTGGCGTCATGTTGATTTTTACTAGCTCATTGAAAGGCTTTTGTGGCGAGGGAGCTTGCTCCCGCTCGGCTGCGAAGCAGTCGCAAATACAGGAAACTCGGACTGTCTGAAAAATTGCAGGGGGCCGCTGCGCGACCCAGCGGGAGCAAGCTCCCTCGCCACAGGGAGACCTCGCCAGCCAAGTCACATCATTCAAAGCTGGGTGATCAGCAATCGTTGAACAACGGCTCCGGCAAGCCTTTGACGCCGGGATCTAGGGCGAACACACCGCCGGCCAGTGACTGTTCGTCATGGTCGTCGCCGGGTCGGATCGAGGTTACGAACAGGGTGTCCAGGCGACTGCCGCCGAAGGCGCACATGCTTGGTTTTTTCACCGGCACGGCGAGGGAACGGTCCAGCCGGCCGTCGGGAGTGAAACGGTGAATCAACCCGGCGTCATTGGCGCAAATCCAGTAGCAGCCTTCGGCATCGACCGCTGCGCCATCGGGACGACCAGCGAACTGATGCATGTCGACAAACAGCCGTCGGTTGGACGGTGTGCCACTGTCGGTGTCGTAATCGAAGGCCCAGATTTGCTGGACCAGAGGATGAGAGTCAGACAGGTACATCGTCCGCCCGTCCGGGCTGAAACCCAGACCGTTGGGCACGATAAACCCGCCGAGTTGCACCTCGAGCGGCCCGTGTTGCCCGGCGCTGTAGCGGTAAAGCGCGCCGTCGGCAGCGTTGGCGCCCATGTTCAGCACCATGCTGCCGGCCCAGAAACGCCCCTGACGATCGCAGCGACCGTCGTTCAGGCGCATGTCTGTGCGGGCGTGTTCGACCGGCGCCAGGAGATTGCTGTCGAGGCTGCCATCGTTATGCGGGTGCAGGTGAAAGAACCCGCTTTCCATCCCTGCAACCCAACCGCCATCGCGGTGACGTGCAATGCAGGCAAGCATCTGCGGTGCTCTCCAGGCGTGGACATGGCCGGTTTCGGCGCTCCAGCGCTGAAGTCCACCGGCAGGAATATCGACCCAATACAGGGCGTTTTCCTCGGGCACCCAGACCGGGCATTCACCGACTGCGTTGCGGGCATCGACGATCAATTCGGCTTGCATGACAGCTCATTCCCTCGGGTTTTTGTTGTCGGGATCAATGATGTGCGCGGGTTCAGTCGCCGAACGGGCCGGACGCGACAAACGCACCCCCCTGGTAGACCCGTGCCGGGTCATCAGCGGCTGGTATTGGTTGGGCTTCGATTTTTTCGCGGAACACTTCGGAGCTGTCCTGGGGTTCATAACCCAGGCAGGTGGCGAAACGGTTGTCCCACCAGACGTTCTTGTTGTCGGACATGCCGTAGACCACGGTGTGGCCGACATCAGGGGCGTACAGCGCGCATTCGAGCAATTGCGTCAGGTCGCCGAAGCTCAACCAGGTGCTCATCATTCGGCGATTCAGCGGTTCCGGGAACGAGGAGCCGATGCGCACGCTGACGGTCTCGATGCCGTAGCGGTCGAAGTAGAAACTGGCCATGTCTTCGCCATAGGACTTGGACAAACCGTAGTAGCTGTCCGGGCGGCGAGGAGAGTGGGCGTCGATCACTTCATCCTGCTTGTAGAAGCCGATCACGTGGTTGGAACTGGCGAAAATCACTCGCTTCACACCATGGCGGCGAGCGGCTTCATAAATGTGGAACACGCCGCAGATGTTGGCGCCGAGGATCTCTTCGAACGAGTGCTCCGTCGACACGCCACCGAAATGCAGGATCGCGTCCACGCCTTCAACCAACTGATGGACTGCCTGCTTGTCTGCCAGATCGCAGGGCACGACCTCTTCACGGTCATCGATGGCCGGGGCGATGTCGGCGATGTCCGACAGGCGAATCACATTGGCGTAGGGCCGCAGGCGTTCGCGCAGGACTTTACCGAGGCCACCGGCGGCACCGGTCAGGAGGAGACGATTGAAAGGGGCTGGGGGAGTAGTGGTCATGGAAGTCCCTGATACGCAGTTATTGTTAGTTGTTGTAGGTTGTCGTATGACTGTGGCGAAGTATCGTTAGCCTTTCTGGTAGTTGTCAACGACACATCAATTGAAGTTGACGAAGGGTCCGGTCGCCCCGCAATCGATGTAGCAGCTGGCGAAGCCTGCGTCCGGCTGCGAAGCAGTCGTAAAATCAGCCGACGCGGTGCATCAGGAAAATCACGCTCGCAGGGTTTACGACTGCTTCGCAGCCGGACGCAGGCTTCGCCAGCTGCTACAAAGATCCGGCTTACAGCAACGAAAGCGGGTAGTTGATGATAATGCGGTTTTCGTCGAATTCATTGGTGCTGAAGTCCTTGCGGATCGACGCGTTACGCCATTTGACGTTGAGGTTCTTCAGCACACCGCTCTGTACGGTGTAAGCCAGTTCTGATTCGCGGCCCCATTCCTTGCCGTCGGTGATGGTGCCTGTGTGCACGTTATCGCCGCTGATGTAGCGGTTCATCATCGTCAGGCCGGGAATGCCGAGTGCCACAAAATTGTAGTCGTGACGCAGCTGCCAGGATCGTTCCTTGGCGTTGTCGTAGCTGGAGTTATAGCTGTCGTTAGCCAGGGTGCCGCCGCTGGTGCCGTTGACCCGCATCCAGGCATCGTCGCCGCTGAGTTTTTGCAGGCCGACAAAGAAGGTGTTGCCGCCGTATTTGGCCGAGAGCATGGCGAACGCGGTTTTGTTGTCGAGGTCGCCGGCCAGGGCGCTGCCGTCTTCCTTGCCGATGAAGTAGCCAAGGTTGGCGCCGAGGGTCCAGTCGCCGATGGGCTGGCTGTGGCTCAGGTTGAAATACTGCTGCTGATAAATGTCGCTGAGTTGCGCGTACCAGACGCCGACCTGGGTGCGCTTCTCGTTGAAGGCATATTCACCGCCGCCAAAGTTGAAGCGGTCCGAGGTGAAGGCCGCGGATTTGCCGTTCATGAACATGTCTTCCATGCTCGCATCGTTGCGCGGGCTGTTGGCGCGGAACTGGCCACCGTAGAGCGTCAGGCCACTGATCTCGGTGGACGTCAACTGACCACCGCGGAAGGTTTGCGGCAGGGAGCGGCCGTCGTCGGAGCGCAGGATCGGCAACACCGGCATCCATTCGCCGACCTTTAATTCGGTTTTCGAGACTTTAGCTTTCAACGCCACACCCAGGCGCCCGTAATTGTCGGCCGGGCGGCCGTCGTCATGAATCGGCAGCAACGAGGTGCCGCCCGTGCCTTTGCCACCGTCGAGTTTTTCCGAATACAGGCCCAGCACATCCAAGCCGAAACCGACGGGGCCTTGGGTGAATCCGGATTTGGCATCGAGGATGAAACTTTGCGTCCACTCTTCCGCCTTGCCCTGCGGGTAGGCCGGGTTGGTGAAGTTGCGGTTGATGTAGAAGTTGCGCAGGTTCAGCGTGGCTTTGGCGTCATCGACGAAACCTTCGGCATGGCTAGTCATGGGCAGGGCGAGGGCCAGGCTGCTGCAACCGATCAGGCTCAGGGTGTGACGGCGTGCGAAGGTTGGGCGAGGGGTGCTGACGGAGGAATTGCGGACGAGCTTGCTCACAGTGACGCTCCCGTGTTTCTTGTTGTTTTTATTTTTTGTTATACGTCGTCGTACAACGTTGGGGCGGATTATTTACAAGTGTTACGGGGAATGTCAATCAGAAGTTGTACGATGACTTGGCGCGATTTTAAGGTATGTCGAAGAACCCCTGTGGGAGTGAGCCGGCTCCGGGCGGCGTTCCGACGATAGCGGTCTGACATTCACTGCAGTGGTGTCTGTTCTACCGTCATCGTCGGAACGCCGCCCGGAGCCGGCTCGCTCCCACAGGGTTTTGTGTTTTAGCTCACGATCATCGGGGGCATGGTCCCCAGCAGGGAAACCGCCGCCACCGCGCCAATCCCCAGAAACCATTCCATGATCACGCTGGTTTTCAGCATTGGCAGTCGTTGCTCGCAATGCTTGATCCGCAGCCGATTGAACAACGCCAGCCCCAGCATCGCCGCGACGAGCACAACCTTGATCAACAGAATCAGCGCAAACCCGGATAGCAATGGCGTAGGCCAGAATTGCCCGGTTAGTACCCGCACGTTGATCAAACCGGTCATCACCAACCCCGCCACCAAGACGTAACCAATGCCGCTGAAGCGTTGCAAGGTCGCCTTGATAGAATGCTCTGCCGGCTGCCGCAGGATCAGCACCAACACCATCAAACCGCCGAGCCAGGCACCGACGCACGTCAGGTGAATGATTTGATTGAGGATCAGCAATTGGCCGTAGAGGCCGTCGAGCATGGCCCCGTGGCCGACCGGGGCGAGGGTGGCCAGCAGCAGGCTGGCGAGGCCGATTCGCAGGGGCAGGTTTGCACGCAAGGGCGACATCAGCAGCGCGATCAACAGCCCATTGAGAAACAAGTGCCAGCGCCAGACCTGACCGAAAAATGTATTGCCGAGTACCAGTCGCAGGGTTGACGGATCGAATGCCGTGTCCCATGAGCCGGCCATGCTGGCGGTGATCAGCAGCAACCAGCTGACGCCAGTGACCAGCGCCGTCACCGCCAGCCAGCGGGTTGTTTTCGTCAGTCGCTGATCCAGATGTCCAGGGTTGCCATTGACCAGCAGCGGCCTGAACACCCACGTCCCGAACAGCAACAGCACGACGGTGAAATGCACAAAGCGGCACAGCACCAGCGCGCTCGTCATGAATTACTGGCCAACCTTGAAGCTATAGGCGCCTTCGCTTTTGTGGGTATCGACCGACACCGCGTGCCATTCGATTTTGTAGGCCCCCGCTGCCAACGGTGCAGCCGGGGTGACGATCAGGGTTTTCTTGTCGCTGCCTTCGGTGGCGAGGCCCTTCACCGGCACTTCGCTGCCGTCCTTGCTGATCGAGACCTTGGAAAAGGTCGCTTCAACGCCTTCGGAAAACACCAGGCGCAGTTCCGACGGTGCGCTCACCGTGCTGTCGGCGGCCGGGGTCTGGTCTTTCAGATGGGCGTGGGCAAACACCGATGAAGCGGCGAACAGCGAGCCGAGCAGGGCGACGGTGGTCAGGGTTTTCTTGAACAGCATCGTGGAATACCTCTGAGGCGGGTTCGAAAAGGCGGTCAGTTTACCTGCGTGTAGCTGGGTGTACGAAGTTTCGTTTTCCCTTGTCGCCGCGAGGTAGAGCGGATGCTAGTCTTGAGCAACGCTGTTGTCAGGGAGCCCTCATGGGCAATCACAAGATCGAGATTCGTCGCAGTAACGTCGAGAAAATTCTGTTGGGAGCCGAAAAGGTTTTCGCCGAAAAAGGTTTCGGCGGCACTGCCATGGCCGACATCGCTGCCGAAGTGCAACTGCCGCGCTCCAACCTGCATTACTACTTCAGCACCAAGAGCGAGCTGTACAGCGCTGTGCTGTTGGGTCTGCTGGAAGTGTGGAAACAGGACGCCCTGTGCTTCGAGATGTTCGACGACCCGCGCGTGGTGCTCAGCAGCTACATCCGCGCCAAGATGAACCACTCCCGCAGCCGGCCTTACGGCTCCAAAGTCTGGGCCAACGAAATCATCCATGGTGCGCCAACGCTGGGTGAGAAACTGGACGTCAGTCTGTACGACTGGGCCAAGATGAAAGAAGCGAAAATTCGCCAGTGGGTAGACGACAAACGCATCCTGCCGGTGGAACCTTCGAGCCTGCTGTACATGATCTGGGCGTCGACCCAGCACTACGCCGACTTTGATCATCAGGTGAATATTCTGAATGACCACCAGCCATTGTCGGACATGCAGTTCGAGCGGGCGGTGCAGACGGTGACGAGTGTGATCTTGCGGGGGATTGGGTTGGAGCCCTAACTTTTGCGGTGTTGCTGCTGGCCTCATCGCGAGCAGGCTCACTCCCACAGGGTTCTACTGAACACTGAAGATCCAATGTGGGAGCGAGCCTGCTCGCGATGGCGTCGGTTCAGGCGCCTCTGACCTCAAGGGCTGACATGGTAGGGATTGCGCGGATCATGATTCCAATCCAGAAACGGCTTCCCATTCTCCATCGGCACCATCTCGATACAATCCTGCACCGGGCACGTGATCTGACACAGATTGCACCCCACGCACTCATCATCAATCACTTCATATTTATGCGTCCCGTCCGCCTGCTTAAGGCTCGCAACCGCCTGGTGCGAAGTGTCTTCGCAAGCAATGTGGCAACGACCGCAACCGATGCAGGCCTCCTGGTCAATCCTGGCAATCACTTGATAGTTGATGTCCAGATACTTCCAGTCCGTGGTGTTGCCCACCGCACGCCCGGAAAATTCCGACACGCTGGCATAGCCCTGACTGTCCATCCAGCGCGATAAACCGTCCTTCATCTCCTCGACAATCCGAAAGCCATGCAGCATCGCCGCCGTGCACACCTGCACCGAGCCGCTGCCCAGCGCAATGAATTCCGCCGCGTCGCGCCAGCTGCCGATGCCGCCAATGCCGGAGATTGGCAGGCCTTGGGTCTGTGGGTCGCGGGCAATTTCGGCGACCATGTTCAGCGCAATGGGCTTGACCGCCGAACCGCAATATCCGCCGTGGGTGCTTTGACTGCCCACGGCGGGATTGGCGACCATGCGCTCCAGGTTGACGCTGGTGATCGAGTTGATCGTGTTGATCAACGACACCGCATCCGCACCACCGCGATGGGCCGCGCGGGCGGCGACGCGAATGTCGGTGATGTTCGGCGTGAGCTTGACGATTACCGGCAGCGAGCAGTACGTCTTGCACCAACGGGTGACCTGTTCGACGTACTCCGGCACCTGGCCGACCGCCGCGCCCATGCCGCGCTCCGGCATCCCGTGCGGGCAACCGAAGTTCAGTTCGATGCCATCGGCGCCGGTGGCTTCCACCAGTGGCAGGATGGTTTTCCAGGATTCTTCGACGCAGGGCACCATCAGCGACACGATCAGCGCGCGGTCCGGCCAGTCTTTTTTGACCTGAGTGATTTCCCGCAGGTTGATCTCCAGCGAGCGATCGGTGATCAGTTCGATGTTGTTGAAGCCCACCACTTCGCGATTGGCACCAAAGTGTGCCGAGTAACGCGACGACACGTTAACCGCCGCCGGGTCTTCACCCAGGGTTTTCCAGACCACGCCACCCCAGCCGGCCTCGAAGGCGCGGACCACGTTGTAGGCCTTGTCGGTGGGTGGCGCGGAGGCCAGCCAGAACGGATTGGGGGCTTTGATGCCGGCGAAGACAATCGAGAGATCGGCCATTTACGCAGCCTCCACGTTGAGCATGAGTTGGGTGTTGATCGCCTCGGCGGCCCGTTTGCCGTGTTGCACGGCCTGCACGGTGAGGTCCTGATCGAGACTGGTGCAGTCACCGCCGGCGTACACGCCGGGGATGCTGGTGCGCAGGTTTTCGTCCACTTGAATCCGCTCGCCTTGACGCTTGAGTTCACGGGCCAGCGGGTCGGCGAGGGCGCTGGCGTCGAAGGCCTGGCCGATGGCTTTGAAGATCGCATCTGCGGCCAGTTCGAAGGTTTCGCCGGTGGTTTGCAGGCGACCGTCTACCAGGTGAGTGCGGGCGAAGCGCATGCCGCGCACGTTGCCTTGATCATCGAGTAGCACTTCTTCCGGTTGAGCCCAAGTCAACAACCGCACCTGATTGGCCTTGGCGATGTCCTGTTCGTGACCTGTCGCGCCCATTTCATCGACACCGCGGCGGTACACCAGATTGACGTCGCGTGCCCCCAGACGTGCCATTTGCACGGCCATGTCGATGGCGGTGTTGCCGGCGCCCAAAACGATACAACGGTCAGCGAGGGGAAGTTGAGTCAGGTCATCGGCCTGACGCAGTTCGCGGATGTAGTCAGTAGCGGCGAGCAGGCCCGGTGCATCTTCATGAGCAAGACCCAGCTGTTTGCTGGCGGCCAGGCCGAGGCCGAGGAACACCGCATCGAATTGCTGATGCAGATCGCTGAGCGTCAGGTTCTCTCCAAGTTTCTGCCCGTGGCGGATTTCGATCCCGCCGATTTCCAATAGGAACTCAAGCTCCTTCTGCGCGTAGTCATCCACCAGTTTGTACTTGGCGATCCCGTATTCGTTGAGGCCGCCAGCCTTTTCCCGTGCCTCGAAAATCACCACGTCATGACCGTGCATGGCACTGCGATGAGCGCAGGACAAACCGGCCGGGCCGGCGCCCACCACGGCGATGCGCTTGCCGGTTGAGGCCGCACGCGTGAAGGGGTGTTCGCTGAAGTGGGCATTGTCGACGGCGTAACGTTGCAACAGGCCGATCAGCACCGGTGCGCATTCATGGTCGTTGTTGCGCACGCAGGCTTGCTGGCAAAGCACTTCCGTCGGGCACACCCGGGCGCAACTGCCGCCGAGGATGTTCGCCGAGAGGATTTTCTGCGCGGCACCCTGAACGTTTTCCTGGTGGATATTGCGGATGAACGACGGAATGTCGATCTCGCTCGGACAGGCATTCACGCATGGCGCGTCGTAGCAATACAGGCAGCGCGAGGCTTCCAGATGGGCCTGGCGGTCGTTGAGCGGTGGCGCCAGATCGGTGAAATGGCCGGCGAGGGCGGCCGCATTCTCGTGCGGATGCGGGAGGTGGTTCAGGGTCTTGATCACGGTGTTGGCCTCACGGTTATTTGAGGTGCTGCCTCTGATGGGCATTGGTTTTTGTGTTGTCAGGACTGCCGCCATCGCGGGCAAGCCACGCTCCCACATTTGAAATGCATTCCCCTGTGGGAGCGTGGCTTGCCCGCGATGGCCGAAGGCCTCGATCTCAGCGTTTCACGGCAACAGGCTTGTTCAACTCAGCCCGCTTGCTCAGCAAATCAAACACCGCCGGATATGCCGGCCGCTCGACATACCGCCCGGCACCGCGCTCGGCGCGCAAATCACCATCGGCCCACACCACCCGGCCCTGGCTGACGGTGTGGCTCGGCACACCGCGTACGGTCTTGCCTTCGAAGATGTTGAAGTCCACTTGCTGATGGTGAGTCTGCGCTGAAATCGTCCGCGTACCTTCTGGATCCCACAGCACCAGGTCTGCGTCCGCACCGACGCGAATCGCGCCTTTGCGCGGGTAGAGGTTGAAGATTTTTGCGGTGTTGGTGGAGGTAAGCGCCACGAAGTGCTGCATCGACAAACGCCCGGTGTTCACTCCTTCATCCCAGAGCACTGCCATGCGGTCTTCGATACCGGCCGTGCCATTTGGGATCTTGCTGAAGTCGTCACGGCCAGCCGCTTTTTGTTCGGCACAGAAGCAGCAATGGTCGGTGGCGGTGGTGTGCAGGTTGCCCGATTGCAAGCCGTGCCAAAGCGCCTCTTGATGGCCGCGCGGACGGAAGGGCGGGCTCATCACGTAACCGGCGGCGGTCTGCCAGTCCGGGTGTTGGTAGACGCTGTCGTCCAGCAGTAAATGCCCGGCCAGGACTTCGCCGTAGACTTGTTGGCCCTTACTGCGGGCGTAGGTTATTTCGTCGAGGGCTTCCTTGGTCGAGACGTGCACCAGGTACAGCGGCGTGCCTAACGTTTCGGCAATGCGGATCGCCCGACTGGCCGCTTCACCTTCCACCTGCGAAGGGCGCGACAACGGATGCGCTTCCGGGCCGGTCATGCCCTGGGCCATCAACTTGCGTTGCAGGTGATAGACCAGCTCACCGTTTTCCGCATGCACGGTCGGCACCGCGCCCAACTCCAGGCAGCGCTCGAAACTCGCTACCAGGGTGTCGTCGGCGGCCATGATCGCGTTCTTGTAGGCCATGAAATGCTTGAAGCTGTTGACCCCGTGCTGGCTGACCAGCTCGGCCATTTCCTCGCGCACCTGTTCGCTCCACCAGGTGATCGCGACATGGAAACCGTAATCCGACGCCGACTTCTCGGCCCAACCGCGCCACTGATGAAACGCTTCCATCAAGGATTGCTGCGGGTTGGGAATCACAAAGTCGATGATCGACGTCGTGCCACCGGCAAGTCCCGCCGCGGTGCCGCTGAAGAAGTCTTCGCTGGCCACCGTACCCATGAAGGGCAGTTGCATGTGCGTGTGCGGATCGATGCCGCCGGGCATCAGGTATTGGCCACTGCCGTCGAGCACTTCGGCACCCGCCGGAACATCAAGATTTTCACCGATGGCTTTGATCACGCCGTCGGCGCAATAGACGTCGGCGCGATAACTCTCATCATGGGTAATAACGGTGGCGCCACGGATCAACAGAGACATTCCGAGTTCCTCGCAGGCAATGACCGACTTGTGCCGGTTCTAAATGTTTTATAGGAAGCCTGCGCAAACAGGTGTATTCCTGTCAGCGCTGTCAGGAATAAACGCTAGTCTGAGTTTGAGGATTGAGCAAGAATATTTTTATATGCTTATAACTTTTATAAGTTATTGATAATTAAAGATTAATTGTAAAAATCACCAAAATGGTGAGGCCTCTCACCATTTTGACGCACTTGACAGGTTGTAAAAATAGACGAGATTTCTTATGTGAAATCAGCCGCTTGAGAATGGTCTATGGTTGATGCGCGACATTGAAAAAAAGTGGTATGCACCAGATTGAGTCCTGACTGTTCGGACAACTTGCCTGGCATTCGGCCTGAGTGAACAGGCAAGTAACCGATGACTCATCGGCTAAATCAATAAAACTGATAAACATCAGTTGGTTATGAAGCGTTTATGGAACTGCCCGATGCGCAAACGGGGTAACCGGCACGTTAATTGATCCCGTCAGCCCCTGATGAGCAACAATAATCAAAAGAACAGTGGAGCGGCCATGCAACAGATCAGATCGCAAGTGACCGAGCGCGACGGCTTGTTTGAGCTCGAAGCCGGCAGTGACGTCCTCGACAGCCCCCGTTACAACCACGACATGGCACCGACCAAGGTGCACGAACGAACCTGGAACAAATGGCACATCACCGCGTTATGGGTGGGCATGGCGATTTGCGTGCCGACCTACACCCTCGGCGGTGTGCTCACTGCGCATTTCGGCCTGAGCGTCGGCGAAGCGCTGCTGGCTATTCTGTTCGCCAACATCATCGTCTTGATCCCGTTGACCCTGAACGCCTTTCCCGGCACCAAGTACGGCATTCCGTTTCCGGTGTTGTTGCGTTCGTCCTTCGGCATCCTCGGTTCGAACATTCCGTGCCTGATCCGGGCGCTGGTGGCGTGTGGCTGGTTCGGCATTCAGACGATGTTCGGCGGGCTGGCCATTCACCTGTTTCTCGGCTCGGTGTTCGACGGTTGGAAATCCCTCGGCGGTACCGGTGAAGTGATCGGCTTCATGGTGTTCTGGGCCTTGAACCTGTGGGTGGTGATTCGCGGCGCGGACTCGATCAAATGGCTGGAAACCCTCTCGGCACCGTTGTTGGTGCTGGTGGGCGTGGGGCTGCTGGTGTGGGCGATGCCGAACGTGTCGATGACCGAGTTGATGGCGATCCCGGCCAAGCGTCCGGAAGGGGCCAGCGTGGCCAGTTACTTTGCCGCCGGGCTGACCGCCATGGTCGGGTTCTGGGCCACCTTGTCCCTGAACATTCCGGATTTCAGCCGCTTTGCGAAAAGCCAGAAGGACCAGATCGTCGGGCAGATTATCGGCTTGCCCCTGACCATGTTTCTGTTCGCCTCCCTCGGCGTGGTGATGACCGCCGCCTCGGTAAAACTGGTGGGCGTCACCGTCTCCGATCCGGTCACCCTGATCGGGCATATCCAGAGCCCGGTCTGGGTGGCACTGGCCATGGCGCTGATCATCATCGCCACGCTGTCGACCAACACCGCGGCCAACATCGTTTCGCCGACCAATGATTTCCAGAACGTTGCACCTAAATTCATCAACCGCACCAAAGCGGTGATGCTCACCGGCCTGGTCGGTTTGGCGCTGATGGCCCATGAGCTGTTGAAGAAGCTCGGTTTGATCGTCTCGGATTTAAGCCTGGAGACGGTGTATTCCAACTGGTTGCTGGGCTATTCGAGCCTGTTGGGCCCGATCGCCGGAATCATGGTGGTGGACTATTTCCTGATCAAGAAACAGCAACTGGACCTGGCTGGCCTCTATCGCGATGACGTTTACCCGGCGTGGAACTGGTTCGGGTTCATTGCCTTTGGAGTGCCGGTGGCGCTGACGCTGCTGTCGCTCGGCAGCGATGCATTCAGCTGGTTCTACGACTATGGCTGGTTCACCGGCTCGGTGCTGGGTGGGCTGATTTATTACGGGTTGTGCTCGATGCGCCCCAGCCCATCAATCGCAAAATCCACGGTTTGATCGTTCCCACGCTCTGCGTGGGAATGCAGCCCGGGACGCTCCGCGTCCCTGAAGCGGACGCAGAGCGTCCATGGATGAATTCCCACGCAGAGCGTGGGAACTATCAGAAGAAAAACTGAGGAGATCATCATGAACGCTGCCGTAGACGTTCTGCAGTCCACCCATCAGCACATCAACCGCGACCGCTTGTGGCAGTCGCTCATGGACCTGGCCAGGCTCGGCGCCACGGTCAAGGGCGGCGTCTGTCGCCTGGCCCTGACCGACCTCGACCGTCAGGCCCGGGACATTTTCGTCAACTGGTGCGAGGAGGCCGGTTGCACCGTCAGCATCGACGCTGTCGGCAACATCTTCGCCCGCCGTCCGGGCCGCAACCCGAACCTGCCACCCGTGATGACCGGCAGCCACATCGACACCCAACCCACCGGCGGCAAGTTCGACGGCTGCTTTGGCGTACTGGCCGGGGTCGAAGTGCTGCGCACCCTCAATGACCTGGGCGTGGAAACCGAAGCGCCACTGGAAGTCGTGGTCTGGACCAATGAGGAAGGCTCACGCTTCGCGCCATGCATGATGGGCTCCGGCGTGTTCGCGGAAAAATTCACCCTCGAAGAAACCCTGGCCAAGGTCGATGCCGAGGGTGTCACTGTCGGTGAAGCCTTGAACGCCATTGGCTATGCTGGCGAGCGCAAGGTCAGCGGGCATGCCGTCGGTGCCTATTTCGAGGCCCATATCGAACAAGGCCCGATCCTCGAAGACGAACACAAAACCATCGGCGTGGTGATGGGCGCCCTCGGCCAGAAATGGTTCGACCTGAAACTGCGCGGCGTCGAAGCCCACGCCGGCCCGACGCCGATGCACCTGCGCAAGGACGCCCTGGTCGGCGCCGCGGTGATCGTCGGTGCAGTCAACCGCGCCGCCCTCGGTCATCAACCCCACGCCTGCGGCACTGTCGGCTGCCTGCAAGCCTATCCCGGCTCACGCAACGTCATCCCCGGCGAAGTGCGCATGACCCTGGACTTCCGGCATCTGGAACCGGCGCGACTGGACTCGATGATCGCCGAGGTCCGCGAAGTCATCGAAACCACCTGCGAGGAACACGGCCTGACCTTCGAACTCACACCCACTGCGGACTTCCCGCCGCTGTACTTCGACAAAGGCTGCGTCGAAGCGGTACGTGGCGCCGCTCAAGGCTTGGGCCTGTCACACATGGACATCGTCAGCGGAGCCGGGCACGACGCAATCTTCCTCGCTGAGCTCGGCCCGGCCGGGATGATTTTCGTACCGTGCGAAGGCGGGATCAGCCACAACGAAATCGAAAATGCCGCGCCGGATGACCTGGCGGCCGGGTGTGCGGTGTTGTTGCGGGCGATGCTGGCGGCGTCGGCGGCGATTGCCAGCGGAGCATCGGCAGCCTGAAACGCAAAAATCGTAGCCTTCGGCAATGACTGCGCCGCCGAAGGTTACGACCTCTGGACATTGAACCAGGCGAGGCGATTTATCGACGCGCTTGCAACACGCTGAACATCAACATTCCCGCCAGCATGGCAATCGCAAACACCCACGCCTGCCAATGCCCCGTCGGCAACAGCACCAGTGCCGGCCCGGGGCAGATCCCCGCAATGCCCCAACCGACCCCGAACAGCAAACTACCACCGATCAAGCGCCGATCCAGTTCACGACTGACCGGCAACTGCATCGGCCCTCCCAGCAACGCCTTGGATTGTTTCATGGCCCAATGAAACGGCACCCAGGCCATGGCAATCGCCCCGATCATCACCAGCGCCAGGGAGGGATCCCACAGACCGGTGATATCGAGGAACGCCAGTACTTTGGCCGGATTGGCCATGCCGGCCAACAGCAGGCCGATGCCGAACAAGAGGCCTGCGAGGAAAGCCGTGAGTTTTTTCATGTTCAAAACCCCAGCAGATGGCGCAGCACAAACACGGTCACAAAGCCCGCGAACATGAAGCACAACGTCGCGACGATGGAGCGCGGGGACAACCGCGAGATACCGCACACCCCGTGGCCACTGGTGCAACCGGAGCCATAACGGGTGCCGATCCCGACGCACAACCCGGCGATGATCAGCCCCACGGTGCCGGTCTTGAATTCAATGGCCGGCCATACCTCAAACAGCGCCCACAACAGGGGCGCCGCCAGAAGCCCGAGGATGAATAAGGCTTTTTCGCCCCGTCCCGAATCACCTGGCGATAGGAGACTGCCGAGTAATCCGCTGATCCCGGCGACCCGTCCGTTGGCCACGACCATCACGCTCGCCGCCAAGCCGATCAACGCACCGCCTGCCAACGCGGACCAAGGCGTGAAATGTAACGTATCCAGGATCATGGAAACTCTCCAGGCAGATAAGGGACAGCATTAAATCAATTGTTTACGCGAGTTTAGGGCAGCCGCGGCGAGAGGGCGCTACGACCAAAAGATCAAAGTTTTTTGTCGCGGCACTGATTGAGGCTGTGCAGTGACTCAGTGCAGCAATGTTGCGCGCCAAAGCGAAGGGATTTGCAATATTGAAGGTATACGGTGAACGCCAACTAATGCCATTGACGCGTTATTTCCTGCCACTGATCGTCTGACAGCCATTTATCTGCCAACGGAAAGAAAATATTTTCCTCCGAGTCCATATGATCGAAGTATTTTTTGATGAAGTCATCGACAGTGTCAGCAATTACTCTCGTTTCCAGAGTTGTGTCCTCCAATGTCTTCAACTGTCCGGCAATGCGCCCAAATGCCTGGTGATCTCGCTCGATATCCTTGACCCGTTGGTGGATCGGTGCCTCAGTCGTTAGCAAGGCCAGCCGAATCAGTTCTTCATTTTCGTGGTGGTGTCGCTCTGCATCACCATGCAAGGCTTCCAGCATCTTGAACAACCGCTTGCAGTCATCAGCAGCATCGGATTCATGCTTCATTTTTCTCAGCAACTCTTTGATCCGAGTGATTTTTATAGCCACCTCATGATGATAGGCCTGAAGTTCTTTCAACAAGACGTTCATATCAAATCCTCGTTACGACACCCAATCATCACAGAGAAATATCTTTAACCAGCAACCTCCAAGGATACCAAGGCTATTAAATCACCATATTTATCAATGATTTAGTAATCGAGCTCGGCAGAACTGTTTACCCTTTTCAGTATAGGCGAGCACAAAGATCTCACCTCCGGAAATTTGCCGTCCTCGTTACAGGGGGCGCGTTCGCAAGTTCCCGCAGGTGAGCCATTTGCACTATCCCACCCCCTCGCGGTCGTAATCTTCACAGGGCGGCGCATGAAGGCGCCGCCGTACGCGTGGAGATCCAATGAGCCAGGACGTCCTGACCACCGAAACCAATCGCCGTCAGTTGCAGCAGATCATCGCCGGGCTGTCCGACGGGGTGATTCTGCTGGAACTCGACCAGACCCTTCTCTGGGCCAATGACGCCGCGTTGGCCATGCACGGCGTCGGGCAACTCAGCGAGCTGGGGGCGAATGCCAACGAGTACGCCAAGCGCTTCGCCTTGCGTTATCGCAATAATCATCCGGTTCAGACCGACAACTATCCGATCAGCCGCGTCGCCCGAGGCGAGTCCTTCAGCGATGTATTGGTTGAAGTGACGCCCGCCGCCGACGAAGAGCGCACCTGGGTTCACAGCGTGCGCAGCATGGTGTTGGCCGACAGCGCTGGCAAACCGGAGTCGCTGGTGCTGATCATGAACGATGTTACGGAGTGGGCCAGCGCCGAACAGCGTTTCGAAAAAACCTTCAATGCCAACCCGGCCCCGGCGGTGATCTGTCGCCTCAGCGATTTGCGCTATATCAAAGTCAACCCGGGCTTTCTGGAGATGACCGGCTATACCCGTGATCAGGTGATCGGCCGTTCGACCTATGAACTGGACGTGCTGGAGGGCGCCGAAAACAGAGACCTGGCCAAGCAGCGGTTGCGCGAAGGGGTGACCATTCCGCAAATGCAGGCGCAGCTGCAGTTAGCCGAAGGTGGCAGCAAACAGGTGATCGTCGCCGGCCAGCCCCTTGAGCTGAACGATGAAGCCTGCATGCTGTTTTCCTTCGTCGACATCGAGCCTCGGCATAAGGCCGAAGTCGCCCTGCGCCAGAGCGAGGAACGTTTTGCCAAGGCTTTTCGACTGACCCCAGTGCCGATCCTGGTGTGCAACGCCGTCGATCAGGTGGTGATGGACGTCAATGAAGCCTTCCTCGATACGCTCGCGTACACCAGTGAAGAAGTGCTTGGCAAATCGGTCACGCAGATCGATTTTATCGATGACAAAGGCGCCCGCGCGCAACTGTTTACCGCGCTGGAAAAAAACGGAAGCGTGGATCGTGTCGATGTCCGGGTACGCAAGAAAGGCGCCGGGCTCATCGATTGCGCGGTCTCGGCCGACACCGTGAACATTCAGGACAGGCCCTGCTACCTGCTGGTGTTCATGGACATCACCGAACGTAAACGCACAGAGCTGGAGTTGGTGTCGGCGATCGAAGAGGTCATGAAGGACGCTTCCTGGTTCAGCCGCACGCTCATCGAGAAACTCGCTAACGTAAAAAACGTCAACTCGCCGCTGTTGCCTAGTGTGTCTTTCACCGACCTGACTGCCCGCGAGCGTGATGTGCTCGGCCTCATTTGCGAAGGCCTGGCCGACAAGGAAATCGCCGCACGGCTCAAACTTGCGCCGAACACCGTGCGCAATCATGTCTCGACGGTGTATTCCAAACTCGACGTTCACAGTCGCAGCGAGGCGATTGTCTGGGCTCGCGAGCGCGGTTTGTTCTCCAGCGAGTGGCGGCCAAAGGCCCAGCGTTAGGTGCAAATGCACTACTCGAGGGGGTGCAAATTCATGTTCTGGACGGGCGCGGCAGTTCTTAGTCTGTGAGGGTGCGATACCGATCTGCGGGTATCGCCTCCCTATCAAAACAGCGACAGGAACTGCCGGATGATTCATGTGGCGCAATTGCGTATGCAACTGGAGCGGAGCTTTTCCCCGTTGGCCTGTGAGTGCAATGTCACGGGTGATCATTCATTGACGGTGAAGCTCTATCATCCCGTATCGGGTGAGGTGGACCTGGTGGTCAGTGGGTTGAACGTGGCCAACCTCAGAACGCCGGAGGCGGTGGCAGCATTGATCGACGAGCTGCGTTATGAACTTGAGAGCAGCACGTTGCATTGTCGCCAGATGTCCTAGGAACTGTCAGGTTTTGCCGGCGGTCGTATGAGGAATACGAAAGTATTTTTTCTGTGACCGGTCCGCTGATACGCGGTGAGAATGTTGGGTCGCGGAAGATCTCGATCACTTACCGCGGGTCAATCTATGAAAAGTCTTGGGAAACGCACTTTTACAACACTGTCGTTCGCACTCTGCATGGCGATTCTCGGGGGGTGTGCCAGTCCTCCGCCGCCACCTCCCGCGGCACCGCCTCCACCCCCTGTGCGCACCTGCCAAACCACTGAAGACACTGATGTGCAAGGCGATGTGAGGGCTGAGGGGCAGGTGACCCGGGAAACGACGCTCACTCGTTGCGTCACTCAGTAAGCACGTATTTGCTCACGTTGAACCGCCAGCGGCGCTGTGCCGCTGGCGAGTATTTGTGCGTTTTGCTCAAACTTCCTCGATCCTGACCCAACGCGACTCTTGTGCGGCCAAACGGATCGCTGTCGCCAGGCGTTCGACTTCCCACGCCTGCTCGAAATCCGTTCCCCCCTGAGACAAGCCTGCCAGCGCCAACACCAGCTCATGGACTTCCAGCGTCTTGAGCTCGTTGTATCCAAGCTGATGCCCTGCCGCCGGACTGAACGCGGCATAACCCGGCAGATTGGGACCTGCCAGCAAGCGCTGGAAACCGTCCTGACCGGCACGGAACAGACGCAGTTCATTCAGGCGTTCCTGATCGAACACCAACGTTCCTCGGGTGCCGCTGATTTCAAAACTCAGATGATTCTTGTAGCCGTGCTTGAGCCAACTGCTGCTGAACGTGCCCCGGGCGCCATTGGCAAACCGCAACAAGGCATGGACCTGATCATCGACGGCGATGCTGCGTTGCTCCGGACTGCCAGCCGTGGCGGGACGTTGCCGGTGTACGGTCTGGGTGTCGGCGCTCACTGCCTCGACATCGCCCACCAGATAACGGGCCATGGCCAGCAAGTGACTGCCCAGATCGGCCAATGCGCCACCGGCATGATTGGCATCGCAACGCCACGACCAGGGGGATGCGGGATCGGCCATGAAATCTTCGCTGAATTCACCCTGGAAACTGATGATCTGACCCAAGTCACCGTTTTCAATCAGCTCCCGGGCCAGCCCGATCATCGGGTTGTGCTGATAGTTGTAACCCACCCGCGTCACCACGCCCGCCGCTTTGGCCGCCAGGCGCATGGCGTCGGCCTGTTCCAGGTTCACGGCCAACGGCTTTTCGCAATACACCGGTTTGCCGGCGGCGAGGGCGGCCATGGCCATGGGGTAGTGCAGATGATTGGGCGTGGTGATGGCGATCAGATTGACCTTGGGGTCATCGATCAGTTGCTGCCAGTCGCTATGAGCCGTGCCGAAACCCCAGGCATCGGCGCAGTGGCGGGCACGCTGAGGATCAGCGTCGGCCAGGGCGGCGAGTTTGAGTTTGAGGGGCAGTTCGAAAACCGCACTGACGTTGCGAAACGCCAAGGCATGGGCGCGGCCCATGAAACCTGTGCCGATGAGTCCGATACCGAGTTCGTGCATAGCCGGGGTCCTTTTGGATTTTATTTTCAGGAGGGGCTATTTATGGAATAAATATTCCTTATTTGCAAATGGTGGAATTAATATTCTTTCGTGCGATCGTTCCCACGTTGTGCGTGGGAATGCCTTAATGGACGTTCTGCGTGCGTTTTGGGACGCGGAGCGTCCCGGGCTGCATTCCCACGCGGAGCGTGGGAACGATCATAAGCGCAAAAAAGAAGGCAGCCCGAAGGCTGCCTTTTGTTCATCCGCTACATCGGATCAGGACAAGAACCCACCATCCACATTCAACGAAACCCCGGTGGTGTAACTCGATGCATCACTGGCCAGATACAACACCGCTCCCGCCATCTCACTCGGATCCGCTACACGCTTGAGCGGAATCTGTTGCAGCGCGGTGTTCAAAATGGCCTCGTTCTTCACCAGTGCCGAAGCAAACTTGGTGTCGGTCAGGCCCGGCAGCAGGGCATTGCAGCGGATGCCGAACTGCGCGCATTCCTTGGCGAACACTTTGGTCATGTTGATGACCGCCGCTTTGGTCACCGAGTAGATGCCCTGGAAGATCCCTGGCGAGATGCCGTTGATCGACGCGACGTTGATGATGCTGCCGCCGCCGTTTTCGCGCATCAGCTTGCCGGCTTCCACCGACATGAAGAAGTAGCCGCGGATGTTCACATCGACGGTTTTCTGGAAAGCGCTGAGGTCGGTGTCCAGTACGTTGCAGAACTGCGGGTTGGTCGCCGCGTTGTTGACCAGGATGTCCAGGCGCCCGAACTGTTCGCGGATGCCGGCGAAGACCTGGCTGATCTGTTCCATTTCACCGATGTGGCACGCCACCGCAGTGGCTTTGCCGCCGGCGGCGATGATCGCGTCGGCTACGTGCTGGCAGCCGTCGAGTTTGCGGCTCGAGACGATGACGTGGGCGCCTTGCTGGGCCAGCAGTTTGGCGATGGCTTCACCGATGCCACGGCTGGCGCCGGATACAAATGCGATTTTGCCGTCGAGGTCGAACAACTGAGTCTTGGACATGGTTTTTCCTTGTTATTGGGGCCAGTGGCGTGATCAGAGGCTGGATTTCGAAATGACTTGCAGGCTCATCTGCTCCAGCAGTTTGTTCATGTGAATGAACTGCGCGAAGCGTTTGTCCTGGGTCTGGCCATGGAAGAAGCGGTAGTAGATCTGCTGCACGATGCCGGCCAGGCGGAACAAGCCGTAGGTGTAGTAGAAGTCGAAGTTGTCGATCTGGATGCCAGCGCGCTCGGCGTAGTAATCGACGAACTCACGGCGGGTCAGCATGCCCGGGGCGTGGCTTGGCTGGCGGCGCATCAATTGCACCGGGGCCGGGTCGTCGGCTTCGATCCAGTAGGCGAGAGTGTTGCCCAGGTCCATCAGCGGATCGCCGAGGGTGGTCAGTTCCCAGTCGAGCACGCCGATGATCTCCATCGGGTTGTTCGGGTCGAGGATCACGTTGTCGAAGCGGTAGTCGTTGTGGACGATGCTGGAGGTCGGGTGATCGGCCGGCATCTTGTCGTTGAGCCAGGCTTTGACCGTTTCCCACTTCGGTGCGTCCGGGGTCAGGGCTTTCTCGTAGCGATCGCTCCAGCCCTTGATCTGCCGTGCGACATAACCTTCGGGTTTGCCGAGGTCACCCAAGCCATAGGCGTTGTAGTCGACCCGGTGCAGTTCGACGAACTTGTCGATGAAGCTCTTGCACAGCGTTTCGGTTTTCGCCGAATCCAGACCCAGTTCCGGCGGCAGTTCGGAACGCAGGATGATCCCCTTGACCCGTTCCATCACATAGAACTCGGCGCTGATCACCGATTCGTCGGTGCAGTGCACGTAGGCTTTCGGGCAATACGGAAAACCGTCCCGGAGCTGATTGAGGATGCGAAACTCGCGGCCCATGTCGTGGGCGGACTTGGCTTTGTGGCCAAAGGGCGGGCGACGCAGGACGAACTCCTGTTCTGGGTATTCCAGCAAGTAGGTGAGGTTCGACGCACCGCCTGGAAACTGGCTGATCTGCGGCAAACCACTCAGGCCCGGAATGTGGGCCTTGAGGTATGGATCGATCAGGCTGGCATCGAGTTCTTCGCCGGTGCGGATACGGGTGGACTGGTCAGTAAGCGCCATGCTTATCCCTTCTGCTTATTCTGGAGGCCTGAGACTATTGGCTAATCTAATGCGCACACCCGACACCCACAACCACGAACGGCCCTTATAGGTGAGCGTGTTGCCGGACAATCATTGTTTTTGATACATCTGTTTGAATAGTGAATCAGATCATGCTCATCGACGATGGCAGGGCAATCGGGGTCAAAACCGGGTTGCCGGAGAAGAACGCCACCAGATTGCGACCTGCCAGCTCCACGGTGCCTTGAGTGGCTTCCGGGGACAAACCGGCGACATGCGGGGTGAGGATCACATTGGCCAACGCCTTGAAGGCATTGGGGACTTGGGGTTCTGTGTCGAAGACATCCAGCGCAGCGCCGGCAATCCTGCGCTGCTCAAGCGAGCTGATCAGGTCGGCGGTGACGATCACGCTGGCTCGGGCGATGTTGACGATGAACCCCTGGGGGCCCAAAGCGTCGAGTACTTGCCGGTTGATCAGGTGCTTGGTGCCTAGCCCGCCAGGGGTGGCGACGATCAAAAAGTCTGATTCCCGGGCCAGTTCGGTGGGCGTCGAGCGGAAGCTGTACGGCACGTCGCTGCGATGCTGGCGGTTGTGGTAACTGATCGTCATGTCGAAGCCGTGGGCGGCGCGTTTGGCGATGGCCATGCCGACCGCACCGAGCCCCAGGATGCCCAGGTGCTTGCCGGCCAGGGAAGGGCGCATGATTTTCGGCCACTCACCCCGGCGCACGGCGGCATCGCAACGGGGAATGTCACGCACCAGCGACAGCAGCATCGCCATGGCATGGTCGGCGACTGAAGAGGCGTTGACTCCGGCGCCATTGGTGACCGTAATGCCCCGGTTGGCGGCGGCTTGCAGGTCGACATGTTCATAACCGGCACCGATCACGCAGATGATCTTGAGATTGGGCAGGGCGGCGATTTCGTCGGCATACAAGCCCAATGGACCACGGGTCAGCACCGCATCGATCCGGGCGCCATGGCGCGTGATGGCGTCGGCGCGCTCGGCAGGTGTGGGAGCCAGAATCAGGTGAAAACCCTGATGTTCGAGAATCGGCAGGTACTCATTGATGGTTTCAACCAGTACCAGAACGGTTGCGGGCATGCTGGGCTCCTGTGGGCATCGGTAGTTCGGAGGCTCGAACGTCGCTTCGGATGGCTGATGGCGCAACGGTCTGGCATTAACCAAAGATAGCAGGCTTGTGGCCTGCGACCTCAGTGTAGGAGCGTTCCTTGGCGCTCACACATCCACGGTGTTCAATACCTTGGCGAAGGCACCGTTTCGGCATGTTGCGCTCCCTGGCCTGACGAATGAGTTGCTGGATGTTCGCCAGTACCCGTTCACCGTCGTAGGGTTTTTCCGCGCCATGGTACAGACCGACCTGCATATCGATGATCAATAGCGCTGATGAAACGACAAGACCCCGGTCCATTGCTGGCGGGGCCTTGGGTTCACCCGGCGTCGCGGGTGTGTCAACGGCCGTAGCCGGGGGGGAAATATCCGGGCTGCCAGCAATCAGCTGACGTACTGGGCTATTCCATTGCCAAACGACCAGTTCTCTTTCTTTACCTCCACCAGATTGATGAATACATCTTCCAGGCGCACCGCCAGTTCCGAGTTAAGGCTCTCGGCGATGGTTTTGTAGAGGAGTTTTTTCTGCTCGATCGTGCGGCCTTCGCTCAGGGTGATCTGAATCACCACCAGATTGTCGGTTCGATTGATGCCCAGGTAGCCGGGATCAAAGATGAAATGCTGTTCGTCGTGCTCGGCCAGAATCTGGAAGTTATCGTTCTCGGGCACGGCGATGGCGCTGTGCAGGGCGGCGTAGATCAATTGCCCGACACGTTTGGCGTGAGTAGGGTCTTGATGCTTCTTGATGTCGACGCGAACGAGTGGCATGAGAGGGCTCCGCAGGTAAGGGCTGACGGCCAGCAGTCGGAATCGAAATTACAGGACGACAATCCTTTATTGGATAGATTTTTTTAGAACAGCTATTCAATAAAGGGATGCCAAGCATCTGATCCGTTCAACCACTCCTCAGCTAAGTCTTTGCTTCTGCTGATTAATCCCGGACAATCGCGCCCCTGTTTCGGCCAGGGCGCTGCCTGTCGGATTTTTCCGACTCGTCCTGACCGGGTAGCAACTGACCGGAATGCGGAGATCCCACCGGATGAATGATCAGGCCAATAGCGTCGACGAACGCTATGTATCGACGGCACCAGCGACGCTTGAGAGCTGGAATCGCCATGACACCACCTGGATGCTGGGCCTGTTTGGCACAGCCATCGGGGCCGGCACGCTGTTTTTGCCGATCAACGCGGGTCTGGGCGGCTTCTGGCCGTTGCTGGTCCTGGCGGTGTTGGCGTTCCCCATGACGTTTTACGCACACCGTGGCCTGACCCGCTTCGTGTTGTCCGGACGCGAAGGCGCGGACATCACTGAAGTCGTGGAAGAGCACTTCGGGATCAAGGCTGGTGCGCTGATCACCTTGCTGTATTTCTTTGCGATCTTCCCGATCCTGCTGATTTATAGCGTGGCCCTGACCAATACCGTGGGCAGTTTCCTCGAGCATCAATTGCACATCATGCCGCCACCGCGCGCCGTGCTGTCGCTGGTGCTGATCCTCGGCCTGTTGGCGGTGGTGCGTTGCGGCGAGCAGGTGATCGTCAAGGCGATGAGCCTGATGGTTTATCCGTTCATTGTTGCGCTGCTGTTCCTCGCGGTGTTCCTGATTCCACACTGGAACGGCGGCATTCTCGCCACCGCATCGACACTGCCGGAACCCTCGGCACTGTTGCATACGCTGTGGCTGGCGATTCCGGTGATGGTGTTCTCGTTCAACCATTCGCCGATCATCTCGGCGTTCGCGGTGGACCAGAAGCGTCGTTACGGCGATCACGCCGAAGAGCGCAGCTCGCAGATCCTGTCCCGGGCCCACCTCTTGATGGTGGTGATGGTGTTGTTCTTCGTGTTCAGTTGCGTGCTGACCCTGTCGCCGGCGCAACTGGCGGAAGCCAAGGCGCAGAACCTGTCGATCCTGTCGTACCTGGCCAACCACTTCAGCAACCCGACCATCGCCTTCGCGGCGCCGTTGATTGCGTTCGTGGCCATTTCCAAGTCGTTCCTTGGCCACTACATCGGCGCCAGCGAAGGCCTTAAAGGTCTGATCGTGAAGAGTGGCAAGCGCCCGGCACCGAAGACCCTCGATCGCATGACTGCCGCCTTCATGCTGGTGGTCTGCTGGATCGTTGCCACGCTGAACCCGAGCATTCTGGGGATGATCGAAACCCTCGGTGGTCCGATCATCGCCGCGATCCTGTTCCTGATGCCGATGTACGCAATCCGCAAGGTTCCGGCCATGGCGCGTTATCGCGGTCAGGCTTCCAACGTCTTCGTGACGGCGGTGGGCCTGGTGGCGATTTCGGCGTTGATCTATTCGCTGACAGCTTGAATTTGAGCGACCACTGACGTTTCTATGGGGCTGTGAGTCCGCTATCGCGAGCAGGCTCACTCCCACAGGTTCTGCACCCGTTCCTGTGGGAGCGAGCCTGCTCGCGATGGGGGGCGCCTCGTTCTTCAGGTAAGCCAGGCAGTGGGCCCCATATTTCTTCAGGCATAAAAAAACGCCGCTCATCTCACGATGGGCGGCGTTTTTTATTGCGTTGCAGCGTTAGGCTTGAACGACCGGGATGTTGGCGTTCGCAGCAGCTTCACGGAACTCGGCGATCTGGTCGAAGGACAGGTAGCGGTAGACATCGGCCGCCATGCTGTCGATCTTGCCAGCGTATTCCATGTACTCCTCGACGGTCGGCAGGCGACCCAGGATGGAAGCAACAGACGCCAGCTCGGCCGAAGCCAGGTAGACGTTCGCGCCGTCACCCAGACGGTTCGGGAAGTTACGGGTCGACGTCGACACAACAGTGGAGTTCGGTTCTACACGTGCCTGGTTACCCATGCACAGCGAGCAGCCCGGCATTTCCATGCGTGCGCCGGCCTTGCCGTAGATGCCGTAGTAGCCTTCTTCGGTCAGCTGGTGAGCGTCCATTTTGGTCGGCGGCGATAGCCACAGACGGGTTGGCAGCTGGCCTTTGACCTGTTCCAGCAACTTGCCGGCAGCGCGGAAGTGGCCGATGTTGGTCATGCACGAACCGATGAACACTTCGTCGATTTTCTCGCCAGCAACGCTGGACAGCAGACGGGCGTCGTCCGGATCGTTTGGCGCGCAGAGCACAGGCTCCTTGATGTCGGCCAGGTCGATTTCGATGATTTCAGCGTATTCGGCGTCAGCATCGGCAACCATCAACTCAGGGTTGGCGATCCAGGCTTCCATCGCTTGAGCACGACGTTCCAGGGTGCGCGCATCGCCGTAGCCTTCGCCGATCATCCAGCGCAGCAGGGTGACGTTGGAGCTCAGGTACTCGGTGATCGACTCTTTCGACAGCTTGATGGTGCAACCGGCAGCCGAACGTTCGGCCGAGGCGTCGGACAGCTCGAACGCTTGCTCGATGCTCAGGTTGTCCAGGCCTTCGATTTCCAGGATGCGGCCGGAGAAGGCGTTCTTCTTGCCTTTCTTCTCGACGGTCAGCAGGCCAGCCTGAATCGCGAAGTAAGGAATGGCGTGAACCAGGTCACGCAGGGTGACGCCCGGTTGCATTTTGCCTTTGAAGCGCACCAGGATCGATTCCGGCATGTCCAGCGGCATAACGCCAGTGGCTGCGGCAAACGCGACCAGACCGGAACCGGCCGGGAACGAAATGCCCATCGGGAAACGGGTGTGCGAGTCACCACCGGTACCGACGGTGTCCGGCAGCAGCATACGGTTCAGCCAGCTGTGGATGATGCCGTCGCCCGGACGCAGGGAAACGCCGCCGCGGGTCATGATGAAGTCTGGCAGGGTGTGGTGGGTGGTCACGTCGATCGGCTTAGGGTAAGCCGCGGTGTGGCAGAAGGACTGCATCACCAGATCGGTCGAGAAGCCCAGGCACGCCAGGTCTTTCAGTTCGTCACGGGTCATCGGACCGGTGGTGTCCTGGGAGCCGACGGTGGTCATCTTCGGTTCGCAGTAGGTGCCAGGACGAACGCCTTTGCCTTCTGGCAGGCCGCACGCCTTGCCGACCATTTTCTGTGCCAGGGTGAAGCCTTTGCCGGTGTCGACAGGTGCTTCAGGCAGCTTGAACAGGTCGGTAGGGCCCAGGCCCAATTCGGCACGGGCCTTATCGGTCAGGCCGCGACCGATGATCAGCGGAATCCGGCCGCCAGCGCGAACTTCGTCCAACAGCACCGGAGTCTTCATTTCGAAGGTGGTCAGGACTTCGTCAGTGCCGTGCTTGCAGACTTTGCCAGCATGCGGGTACAGGTCGATCACGTCGCCCATGTGCATGTTGGTAACGTCGAATTCGATTGGCAGTGCGCCCGCGTCTTCCATGGTGTTGTAGAAGATCGGAGCGATTTTGCTGCCGAAGCAGAAACCACCGGCACGCTTGTTCGGTACGAAAGGAACGTCGTCGCCGAAGAACCACAGCACCGAGTTGGTGGCGGATTTACGCGAAGAACCGGTACCGACCACGTCACCGACGTAGGCGATCGGGAAGCCGGAGTTGCGCATTTCTTCGATCTGCTTCATCGGGCCGGTGACGCCCTGGACGTCAGGCACGATGCCTTCACGGGCCATTTTCAGCATGGCGAGGGCGTGCAGCGGGATGTCCGGGCGGGACCAGGCGTCCGGAGCAGGGGACAGGTCGTCGGTGTTGGTTTCGCCGGTGACCTTGAACACGCGAAGGCTGATCTTGTCGGCCAGGACAGGGCGGTTCTTGAACCACTCGCCGTCAGCCCAGGATTGCAGCACGCCTTTAGCGTGAACGTTGCCGTTCTTGGCTTTTTCAGCGACGTCGTGGAAAGCGTCGAACATCAGCAGGGTGTGCTTGAGTTCTTCGGCAGCGACTGGCGCCAGTTCGGCGTCTTCCAGCAGATTGACCAGCGTCACGATGTTGTAGCCGCCCTGCATGGTGCCGAGCAGTTCAACAGCGCGTTTCTTGTCGATCAGAGGGGATTTTGCTTCGCCTTTGGCGAGGGCAGACAGGAAACCGGCCTTTACATAGGCTGCTTCGTCCACACCTGGCGGAATGCGATTGGTGATCAGGTCAACGAGGAAAGCTTCTTCGCCCGCCGGGGGATTCTTCAGCAGCTCGACCAGGCCTGCAGTTTGTTCGGCGTTTAGCGGCTGGGGAACGATACCCAGTGCTGCACGCTCTTCGATATGTTTGCGGTAGGCTTCAAGCACAGTTATTACCCTCATCAGTGGTCCCAAATGGGTGTCCGGGACGCTCATCCCGAAATTGCCGTACTCATGCGCTGCGTGGCGTTGTGGGCCGCTTAGCCAGAATTACCGACAATTCCTTACAGAAGCTGCTTTCAAAGTTTTACGCCTGCAGAACGGGGGAGCTGATGAGGGTTGGCGTTGGGCTTTTCCCCGCTGGAAAAACCCTTCGCCAACACCGCTCTGAAGGAACGACTGTGCTCGTGACGCTTTGAAAACAGCTTCTAACGGACATTGGCGCCTTAAAAGGCTGGCTGATTCTACGGCAAAAAAAATTTAAAGGTAAGTTGGCCCTCGAACTTTGAGGGGTGATGAATGTTAGACAAAGGGCTAACATGCCGACCTGTTCTGCTTTCCCGTGCTCTCCCAACCTATGCCCAATCAGACCATCAAGACCCCCTGCGTCGGCCTCTGCTCCACTGTTTACGGTGATTTGGTGTGCCGAGGCTGCAAGCGTTTCCACCATGAAGTGATCAACTGGAATGGTTACAACGAGGAGGAAAAGCGCGCGGTGTGGCTGCGTCTTGAGCTATTGCTGTCCCAGGTGATGGCCAGCAAGCTTGAAGTTTTCGATCCCCAGCGCCTGCGTCTGCAGCTGGAGCAGCGCAAGATCCGCTTTGTGCCGCATCAGTCGGAATATTGCTGGGCGTATCAGTTGATCGCCCGGGGCGCGCGGGTCATCAACAACCTGGAAGCCTACGGGATGGTGCTGATGCCGGAGTTTCGCGACTGGAACCTGCCGGAACTGCGGGATGCCATTGATCGGGAATTCTTTTTGCTCTCCGAGGCGCATTACCAGCGCTACATTGCGCCCGGTTTCCTCAAAGACGCGTTCGGCGGCTGAAAAGCATCGCGGGCAAGCCACGCTCCCACAGGGTTTGTGTCGTGCACAATGGTTGTGATCGACACGAACCCTGTGGGAGCGTGGCTTGCCCGCGAAGGCGTCCTTATTGGCGCTGCCTATATCAATGCTGGGTCACGATCTCCTCCAGATGGTCCATGATCGTGTCCGGCTTCAGCACCAGCACATCGCTCTCCACCGCATCGAGCACCACTTCCGCCGTATTGCCGATCAACGCCCCTGACAAACCGGACCGCGCCACGGTACCAATCACCGTCACCGCCGCTTGCAGCTTGTGGACCATGAACGGAATCAACACATCCGCCGGGCCTTCCTCGATATGCAGGTGCTCGTCATCAATATCGAATTCGGCCTGAAACGATTTGCACTGTTCGCGATAGCGCGCCTCGATGGTTTCGCTGAGCTGTAACGTCGGGTCGGCCGCCGACAGCATCGGCGATGGATGGGCGCTGACCACGTGCAAATGGGCCTTCGCCAGGCTGGCGATGTCGTAACCGTGATCGACGATACAAGCGTGCAAGGTGCGGTGTTCGGCATCGGTATTACCGACATCGATTGCCGCCAGAATGACCCCGCCAGTCCAGGGTTTCGAGGTTTTGACCAGCAGCACCGGCGTCGGGCAGTAACGCAGCAGTTTCCAGTCCGCCGGGGTCAGCAGGGCTTTTTTCAGCGGGCTGTCGGGGTAATGTTGTTTGATCACCAGTCCGCAGCCTTCAGCCTGCTGCACATCGACAATGGTTTCGTGCAGGCTTTCGTTCCACGCCTGCTCGGTGGTGACGCTGTAGCCGTCCTCTATCAGCGCGGCCTTGAGCACGCCCAACATGCCGCTGTGGTCATGCTTGCGGTCGCAGACCAGCAGATGCAGATGAGCCTGGGTCACGCCGGCAATTAGCTTGGCCCGTTTGAGCGCCAGGCTTTCCGAGTGTTCAGGTTCGAGGACCACCAGAATGCTGCGAATGGCTTGCATGATCGGGATCTCCATGAAGTAAAAAATACTGCGTTGGACAACTATAGTTGCTGGCTGGCCATTCGGGACTTGATGTATATCAACGGTCGCGACTGGTGGTCTGCTGGCAGGCCGGTATAATCGGCGCCCTTCGATTTTGAACCTCTTGTCCGTGAGCCCCATGATCCTTCCCGAAATTCACGAGTTCCTCGGCTGCCGCACCCCCGATGGCTGGGTTCAGGCCGCGCTGGCTGATCAGGAAACCCTGCTGATCGATCACAAAAACTGTGAATTCAAGGCCGCCAGTACCGCGTTGAGCCTGATTGCCAAGTATCACTCCCACGTCGATCTGATCAACCTGATGTCGCGACTGGCCCGGGAAGAGCTGGTTCACCATGAACAGGTCATGCGCCTGATGAAAAAGCGCAAGATCGAGCTGCGTCAGCTGTCCGCCGGGCGCTACGCTTCGGGCCTGCGCAAAGTGGTGCGCAGCCACGAGCCGGTCAAACTGGTGGACACCCTGGTGGTCGGCGCCTTTATCGAAGCCCGTAGCTGCGAGCGCTTTGAAGCGCTGGTGCCGCACCTGGATGAAGATTTGGGCAAGTTCTATTTCGGCCTGCTGAAAAGCGAGGCCCGGCATTTCCAGGGTTACCTGAAACTGGCCTACCAGTACGGTGACGCCAAGGACATCGCCCAGGTGATCGACAGGGTTCGCACCGCCGAGCAAGAGCTGATCGAGTCGCCGGACGTGGAGTTTCGTTTCCACAGCGGTGTGCCAGCGGCCGCCTGACGCTTCGACGGCAAATGTAAAAAACTCTTAAAAGTATGAAACATCTCCGAAAACCGGCCCCCGAGGCCGGTTTTTGCTGCCTGCGATAACCGTCCGGTCACCGATTGGCGCCATAATGCCGGCCACTTCTCACAAGGGTTGGCAGACGGTCGTTATGGATAGCCTGGGTTTTGGCAAAGTACTGCTGGTGGAAGACGACGAGAAGCTCGCCGGGCTGATCGCGCATTTCCTGTCGCAACATGGTTTTGAAGTCCGGCAGGTGCACCGCGGCGACCTCGCATTGGCCGCGTTCCTCGAATTCAAACCGAAAGTCGTCGTGCTCGACCTGATGCTGCCGGGCCAGAGCGGCCTGCACGTGTGCCGCGAGATCCGTAGCGTGTCCGACACGCCGATCGTCATTCTTACCGCCAAGGAAGACGACCTTGACCACATCCTCGGCCTGGAGTCCGGTGCCGATGACTACGTGATCAAACCGATCAAGCCGCCGGTTCTGCTCGCCCGGTTACGCGCCTTGCAACGCCGCCAGATGCCGGACAGCGGCGTGTGCAGCGCTCTGGAATTCGGCCATCTGAGTATCGACCGCAGCTGCCGGGTAGTGCGGCTGGCGGGAGAGGGCATCGAACTCACCACCATGGAGTTCGAACTGCTGTGGTTGCTGGCCAGCGCTGCCGGAAAAATCCTGTCCCGTGACGATATTCTCAACCGCATGCGCGGCATCGCTTTCGACGGCCTGAACCGCAGCGTTGACGTCTACATCAGCAAACTACGGGGCAAGCTCAAGGACAACCCTCGAGAGCCGCTGTGTATCAAGACCGTATGGGGCAAGGGTTATCTGTTCAATCCGTTTGCGTGGGAGCGGTGAATGCTGCGGTTATTTTTGGGGCTGTTTCTGGTGATGACGGTTGGCCTGGTCCTGGGGCTGCAAACGGTCGATCGCGCGTTCAATGCGCTGCTCGACGGTCAGATGCAGAGCTACAACCGCGAGGCGGTGCGGGGCCAGGCCTGGTCGCTGGCCGAGCAGTTGCGCGGCCTGGACGGGGCGGCCCGGGAGCGACAACTGGACGCGGTGCGCCCCCACTACGGCTTGGGCCTGACCCTGGTCGAGACCGACCAATTGTCCCTGAGCGATCAGGAGAAAGCCGAGTTGGCCCAGGGCCTGCTGGTGATTCGTGAAAAGTACACGCAATTCATCTCGCGCATTGACGACGGTTCGCAACTGCTCAGCATCATGCTGCCGGCTGAGCCGAGTCTGATGTCGTTCTACATTGCCGCGGCCTATCTGATGATCGCGGTGATGATCGGGTTCGTGTTGTTATTCTGGGTGCGCCCGCACTGGCGCGATCTGGAAAAGCTGCGTCTGGCGGCCGAGCGTTTTGGCGATAACGACCTGTCATCGCGGATCCAGCTGTCCAAGCGCTCGAACATCCGCGACCTGTCCGAACATTTCAACCTGATGGCGGCGCGCATCGAAAGCCTGATTGCCAATCAGCGCGAGCTGACCAACGCGGTGTCCCATGAATTGCGCACGCCGATTGCCCGACTGTCTTTCGAGCTGGACCAGCTCAAGCAACAACCCGATCCGACCCAGAACCGTGAACTGATTGCCGACATGTACGCCGACCTCGGCGAGCTCGAAGAGATGGTGTCCGAACTGCTCACCTATGCCAGCCTCGAGCGCGGCGCCACGGTGATCACTCGGGAAAACATTCAGGCCAGCAGCTGGCTCGACAGTGTGCTCGGCAGCGTCGCGCTGGAAGCTGAAGCCGCTGGTGTGCAATTGCTGATTGTCGAGTGCCAGGTCGATGAGGTCCGCATCGAGCCGCGCTTCATGGCCCGGGCGGTGATCAACCTGTTGCGCAATGCCATTCGTTATGCCGATGGGCGGGTGGAGGTGTCATTGGTTCGCACCGGTGATCACTACGAAGTGCGGGTCAACGACGACGGGCCAGGCGTGCCGATGGACGGGCGGGAGAAAATCTTCGAGCCGTTCTCGCGCCTGGACGCCAGCCGCGACCGCCGCACCGGTGGCTTCGGCCTGGGCCTGGCGTTGGTGCGGCGGGTGTCGCAATCCCATGGCGGGCAAGTGGAAGTGGCGGATTCGCCGTGGGGCGGGGCGTCGTTTCGCATGACCTGGGCGCACCAGGATTAATTGCGCCGCTCTTGCGGACCCCTTCGCGGGCAAGCCCGCTCCCACAGGGGAATGCATTCCAAATGTGGGAGCGGGCTTGCCCGCGAAGAGGCCATCTGCAACACCGCATCGTCAAAAGGTGTACGCAACCTGGCCAGCCAACGATGTCTGCATCCGCTGCTCAACAATCGGACTGTCCGCCGCATCGTTCGCCAGATACTGCACCGCCAGCACCGTCGAAACACGCCACTGCCCATTGACGGGTAATGTCCAGGTCACATCCGCGCCGCGACTCACCAGCCCGCCATGTGTGTCATAAGCCCTGAACTGACTGCGCGACGCTTGGGCATCGCTGACGCCGTACCAGGTGCGCACGTAATGACTGTCACCAAACTGGCTGTTGAGGCTGCCGACGACCTTGCCATGCTCACCTTCATAAAATGGTGCGCTGATGCTCAGTTTCAACCGGTTCCACGCCGAGCCGGTGTCATGATCGTCGTCGTCCTTTTCCAAGGCATGCTCAAAGCTCGCACCGAGGATAATCGGCCCCATGTGGTAAGTCCCGTCGAGCCCCAGCGCCGGGCGTGACTTGATCGAGCCCATGCCGTTGAGCTCATCCGAACCTTTGAACCCGGTCTTGCGATCCTTGCGCACATCACTGGCGCCGATGTACACGCTGAGGCCGAAATCTTCCTCGTCGAACGCCCAGCCCAGACCCTTTTCAGTGTCCAGGAAGAATCCGTAAGGGCTGAGGATTTCAGCGCCCAACAGCGGCGCCACCACACGTTCGTCACTGCCGCTGTAACGGGGCACGCTGGCGGCCCCGGCCCGCAAGGTGTAGCGCCAGTCTTCAGCTTGCAAAGAGTCAACGGGAATGAGCAGGCACAGCGAAGTCAACGACAGGGATAGCGAGCGAAACATGGGAGCACCCGAGGAAATTTGGATGCGCCCATGCTAGGCGGCTGCCGGGCGGCAATCTTTGACAGCTTTGTCGGGAAACTGTCAAAGACTGTGAACCGGTTTAGCGGTTCAAACCCAGGCGCTCATGCCATTCGGCGATGGATTCTTCGGGAAAAATATCGAACTGTTTGTCGCCAGGCTGCACCTGTGCCTCGACCCAAGGCGCCTTTGAACCGAGCATCAAGTGGGTGTGCTCCGGTGGCACCGGCAGCGGGGTGTCGATGGCAGAGGCAAACGGGTGAATCAGCTCTGGCCACTCGGGGCTGAATATCCATAAGCCCGAGCCGCAGGTCGTGCAGAAATGTCGCTCCAGGCTGCTGCGGTGGGCGCGCTTCTGGCCTTCATCCTTGAGCCGCGCACGGTAAATCGCAACGTGTTTGCGCCCTCGCACTTTCAGGCTATTGGCATCACCGGCAATATTGATCGCGTAGCCGCCACCGCCCTGAGTCTTGCGACAGATCGAGCAATAGCAACGCTGATACGGGTAGGGGTGGGCGCTGGTCAAACTGAACGACACCGCGCCGCAATGGCAGGAACCTTCGAGCTGCATGGGAACCTCCGTCAAATCTGCAACGTTCCCAAGACAGCCTAGACCCTCAGCGCCCCTCGACCGGTACGAGAATCGCGTCGCCGGTCGCCACCAGTTTCAGCTGATCGCCGGTTTGCGCGAACAACTCGGCGCGGGCGAACACTTGTTTCTTGCCGGCCTTTACCACCCGCCCCTGAGCGATGAACACTTCGCCGATGGCGGGTGCCAGGCAGTTCACTGAGAAATGTGAGGCCAGCACATTGCCGGCGACCGTTCCGGCTGCGAATCCGCAGGCGGTGTCGAGCAGCGCGCCGATCAGTCCGGCGTGCAGGAAGCCTGCGTACTGCGCCATATCGCTCTCGCGAAAAGCCATCGTGAGCTCGGCTTCGCCGCTCTCGGCGCGAGTGACTTCGAAACCGGCCCAGCGATTGAAGGCTGAGGTTGAGTTGATCTGTTTGAGTGCGTTGAGCATGGCGAATCCCTCCGGTTGAGGGATCAACATGCGCCGGGTTTGAGGAGAAGTCATGGCGGATAAGGGAGGGTGATGGGTAGTTGGATTTGTGGTGAATGGTCCGGCCTCTTCGCGAGCAAGCCCGCTCCCACATTGAAATGCATTCCCCTTGTGGGAGCGGGCTTGCTCGCGAAGAACGATAACGCGGTCTACTTGCCGGTCATCCGCCACAAATACCAGGAAGCCACCGTCCGATAAGGGCTCCACGCCAACCCGATCTCAATCATCTGCTTGCGCGTCGGCTGCACCTCCAGCCCCTTGAGCCGGCGATATCCCTCCCGCACTCCAAAGTCATCGGCGGGCAAAATATCCGGCCGCTCCAGGCTGTAGATCAGCAACATCTCAACCGTCCAGCGCCCAACCCCGCGCAAGGTAATCAATCGCTCGATCAGCGCTTCATCCGCCATCGCCATTGCCTCAGCGTAATCTGGCACCACACCGTCCAGCGCCGCTTGGGCAATGCCCTGAATGGTTGCGATCTTGCTGGCGGAAAAGCCGCAACTGCGCAGTTGATCGAACCCGGTCGCGATAATCTGCTCAGGCCTCGGGAACACACCCGTCCCAAACAACGCGATCAATCGACCGACAATCGCATCCCCGGCCTTCGCATGCAGCTGCTGATAGGCAATCGCCCGCACCAGCGACTCATAAGGATCGCGTGCCGCATGGGGCTGGTGCAGGCAAGGGCCGATGGCGGCAATGTGGCGGCGCCAGTCGTCATCGATGGACGATAGAAACTCGGTGGCGGGCAGGTAGGCGTCGGGCATGGGTCAGGCTTTCCCGGACGGCGCCAACAGGGCGTTCACTTCGCCATAGGTGAAGGCCTTCAGCTCACGGCTGTCGAGTGTCCCCGTTTCCAGAAAGCTCTTGGCCAGTGCACTCATGGCGCCATACAGAAACTCGGCGATGCGTGACCCCGCGCTCAAACGGCGTACGCCGAGGGCCTTCAGCTCGTCAGGCGAAGGCAAGCCGGGGAGCCCGAGCACGTTCAACGGCAACCGAGTGCCCTGGCACAGCGCGGCGATTTCGTACTCAGCCGTGACGCCAGCCGCGAACAAACCATCGGCACCGGCCGCCTGATACAACGCGGCGCGCTTGAGCGTCTCGGCCACGCGATCTTCGGCGGGCACCAGGCTCTTGAGGTACACATCGGTTCGGGCGTTGATGAATAGCTTCACGCCGCGACGTTCGGCAACCTGCCGAGCGATTTCGATCTTGCGCATCAACAGCTCGGGCGGGGAAGCGCCGTCCTCGATGTTGATCCCGACGGCCCCGGCGGCAATTACCGCCCCAATGACTTCGGCCACCCGTGTCAGGTCATCGGAATAACCGGCCTCGATGTCCACGGTCAACGGCACCGAGATCACCCGGGCGATGGACTCGACGGTCGATACCAGGCGCTCGAGGGGCAGGGCGTTGCCGTCCGGATAACCGTGAGCCCAGGCGACTGCCGCGCTGCTGGTGGCGACGGCTTTACAGCCCAGTTGCTCCACGATGCGCGCCCCGGTGGCATCGGCGACATTGGTGAGGATCAGCAAGCCGTCGTGGTGCAGTTGGTGAAATGACGTGTCCATCGAATGTCCTTCCTTATGACTTTTTGAGAAACCTGCAAATGATCAGAATGCGAGCTGTTGCGTGATCTGCACCGCTGCTTTTTCCAGCCTGAGCAGGAACGCCTTGCGCGGTTGTCCTCCACCATAGCCGGTCAGCGAGCCGTCAGCGCCGATCACCCGGTGACAGGGCACGACAATCGAGAGACGGTTATGCCCGTTGGCCACGCCCACGGCGCGACTGGCGCCGGGTTTGCCCAATAGCGCCGCAATGGCGCCGTAGGTGCTGGTCTGGCCGTACGGGATCTTCGCCAGTTCGGCCCAGACCTGTCGGGCGAAATCGCTGCCAGGCAAGTGTAGTGGAACGTTGAAGTCAGTCAGTTTGCCGGCGAAATACTCGGTCAGTTCGGCTTCAATCTGCTGCAAATGCGCGTTATGTCCTGGCGCAACCGCGTAGCCGTACCGATTCTGCAGTTCTTCCACTTCCTTGGTCAGCGCTGGTCGGTCAAGAAACTCCAGCAGCACCAGCCCGCGTCGTTCGGCCATGGCGATCATCGGCCCCAGCGGTGTGGTCAGGCGCGTGAACAGCAGTGGTTCGCTGTTGCCGGCGCGGCCGGGCGTGATGTTGAAGGACTTTTGAAACGCATCGCGAAACCCGCTCAGGGACTCATAGCCCGAACCGAACGCGGCATTGTCGATGGAGTCGCCCTGTTTGATTCCGCCCAACGCCATGCCGAGGCGTCGGGTGCGCAGCCAGGCGTGAAAGGTCATGCCGAAATGCTGCTTGAACCAGCGGCGCAGCTTCAGTGGTTCGATGCCCTCGGCCAACAGTTGGGCATCGGTCCAGCGCTGCTCGGGGTCGGCATCCACCGATTTGAGCAACTGCTGCACCCAATCCGGTGCAATGGCCGCCGCGTCCAGTGGTTTGCAACGCAGACAGGCGCGGTAGCCGGCCGACATGCACTCATCGGCATGGGCGAAGAACTCGACGTTCTCCGGTTTCGGCTTGCGCGCCGTGCAACTGGGGCGACAGAAGATGCCGGTGGTTTTGACCGCGGTAAAGAACACCCCCTCATAGGCGGTGTCTCGTTCGAGCATGGCACGAACCATCTCGGCGTGGGGCGGAAGCAAAGTGTTTTGTAGGTTCATGGGCTGAGCATAAGCCGCGTCGCCCAGCGCCTCCACCGGAAAATCGACAGAGAATTCCAGCCGTCGTTTCGCACCCGCTGAACAGTCCAGGTGCAGTGTGTTTTCCGAGTCCCGTAAAGAACCAATTCAAGCTATAGCAACTTCTCCAGGCCGATCATGCTGGTGAACCATGAGTTGAAGTGTCGCCACCAACTCCCCGGTTCCTTGGTCAATGTGCGCTGTTTGCCGTCATCTTCGGTGACCCAGACGATCTGACCCTTTTCCAGCCGGACCTGATAGCTGAGCGCTGGCGCCATACCTTCCAGCGCCAGTGCGCGAACCCGACTGGCGAGCTCCGGATTGTCCACCAACACCCCGACTTCGGTGTTCCACAGTAATGAGCGCGAGTCGAAATTGAACGATCCGATGAAGGCTTTCTGCTGGTCGAAAATCATTGTCTTGCTGTGCAGGCTGGAGTCGGAGCTATTGGATGATGACCCCTTGTTGAACGGGCGCGGCCCACTGCCACCGTTGCCATTGCCGTCGGGCTGACGGCGCAATTCGAACAGCTGCACGCCATGCTCCAGCAAGGTTTTGCGATAAGGCGCGTAACCACCGTGCGTCGCCGGTACATCCGTGGCTTCCAGTGAGTTGGTCAGCAAGCTGATCGACACGCCGGCATCGGCGCGATCCGTCAGGTACACCAGCCCCGGTTGGCCGGGCACGATGTAGGCCGAGACCATGATCAGTTCCTTGCTGACGCCATTCAGCTCGGGCGCCAACTGGGTGGCCAGCAACAGGTGCGGGTCAGGCTCGCCCTTGGACAGCACCTTGCTCGGTGCGTCCCACAGCGCCTGGTTCCATGCCCAGACCAGCTCCCGGCGCCAGACGTTCAGACGCGGGTGAGTGGTGTAGGTCTTCAACTGCTGGTACAGCGCGTGATTCTCTTTGCGCGTTTGCTCCAGAGACTCGTTCAGCCGGGTCCGGGTGTTTTCCAGGTCTCGGGCTGTCGGTTTACTCGAGATGAATTGATCGATCGGCTTGCTCAGGGCGCTGTTCCAGTACTGGTCGAAGCTATGCCCCAACTGTTCGGCGACCGGGCCGATGCCGAGCAAATCGATGTCGGTGAAATTGCGGTTAGGCTCGGCATCGAAATACTCGTCCCCCAGGTTGCGCCCGCCAACGATGGCCGCGCTGTTGTCCGCTACCCACAGTTTGTTGTGCATGCGCCGGTGTTGCTGCGACAGGTTGAGCAACCGGCCCATCGTCCGTGTCACGACGGTGCTGCGGCCCAGGTGCAGCGGATTGAACACGCGGATTTGAATCTTCGGATGGACGGCGAGGGTCGCGATGATCCAGTCCAGATCATCGCTGGTGGTGTCGTCGAGCAGAATCCGCACCCGTACTCCGCGGTCGGCGGCGTCGAGCAGTTCGCTCACCAGTACCCGTGTGCTGATGCCGTCGTGGACGATGTAGTACTGCAAATCCAGGCTGCTTTGGGCGTTGCGAATTAGCTCGGCGCGGGCGGTGAAAGCTTCGGCGCTGTCGGAGAGCAAGCGAAAGCCCGATCGGCCCTGATGGGGGACTGCCTGCGCCTGAATCGAACGGCCGAACGCCGAATGGATTGCCGGCAGGGCCTGACTGGGTTCGCGAGGGACATTAATGGTCGTACAGCCACCAAACAGCGAGGCGAGTAACAGAAAAGCAAGCAGGGGCTGTCTGATTCTCACGGAGCGTATTCCGGGTGGTAGCGGTTAGCATATGGACGCCGGACGCCGAAGAAAGGTCAGTCGGTATGCGCCAGTGGTTTTATCGCTGCCGCACCGGCTTTGCGCACCGCTTCTTCAATCTGCGGGGTTGTTTTGGCAGCGTAGTTCATCCGCAGGCAATTGCAGCACAGGGTCAACCGAGGGGCGTTTTGTTCAATACAGCCCTCAGGTGGCTCTTTACCTTGGGGCCTTGTTCAACTGAATTGAAGAAGGTCTGTGATGAGTCTGATTATCTCGATGGCGGCATTTGCCCTGGTGGCCTCGATAACGCCAGGGCCAGTGAACATCGTGGCGTTGAGTTGCGGCGCGCAGTTTGGTTTTCGCGCCAGTCAACGGCATGTCGCCGGGGCGACGCTGGGTTTCGTCGTGTTGTTGGTGTTGATGGGGTTAGGGCTGCACGAAGTGTTGCAGCGCTGGCCAGCGTTGACGCAGGGGGTGCAATGGGCGGGCGTGGCGTTCCTGTTGTACATGGCCTTCAAGTTGGCTGCCGACAAGGGAGATCTGGATGCGAAGGAATCGGGCCGGACACCCTCGATGCTGTATGGCGCCGCCATGCAATGGCTCAACCCGAAAGCCTGGCTGGCCTGTGTGGCCGGTATGGGCGCTTTTGTGGCAGATGGCGAGGCGCGGCTGGTCTGGCAGTTTGCGGCGGTGTATCTGGTGATTTGCTACCTGTCCGTCGGCTGTTGGGTCTACGCCGGGACGTTTTTGCGCGGGTATTTGAGCAACGCCAAAGGCATGCGGTTGTTTAACCGAAGCATGGCGTTGCTCTTGGTGGTATGCGCGGGATATTTGATCCGGGCTTAAGCGTTGCCCTTTGGGGGTGACGGCTGATGTCAACTCCGGTATTGCCCCGGCGTCGCCGCCAGATGCTGTTTAAAAACCCGTTGAAAGTGCGCCTGATCGGCAAACCCTGCTTCAAGTGCCACATCGGCAATCAATTTACCGCGACGCAACCGCTCCCGGGCGAACTGGATTCGCTGGTTGAGTACAAACGCGTGGGGCGTCATGCCGTAATGCTGCTTGAACGCGCGGATGAGGTAGGAAGGCGACAACTGAGCCGCCGCGCAAATATCTTCGAGCTTGAGCAATTGCGTGAAGTTGTCGCGGATGTACTCGGCGGCCCGCTCCAGTTTGAAATTGGGCTCGCGCAGAGGCTGATCACCGGGGTTGAGGCGCTGCTGTACATCGGTGAAAAACTCCACCGCGGCGCTGTGCTTGCGCAGGATGTCGTGCTGATCATCGACCAGCACGTCGTACAAACCCTTGAGCCCGGCAAACAGATCGGCGTCGTCCACGTGAGTGATGGAAAACCGGCGGAACGCCAAGTCCGGGCTGAAACCGAGCTGATGCTGCAAATCGGTCAGCCAGGGTGTCTCGACGTACAGCATCAGGTACGACCACGGTTGGTCATCGAGGGGATTGCAGGCGTGGACATCACCGGGATTCATCAGCACCACGGTGCCGGCACTGACCTGACATTCCGATTGTTCATGGAGATAGGTACTGCACCCGGCCGTGATTGCACCAATGGAAAAGTGCTCGTGAGAATGCCGGGTGTAGCAGACCTCGCGGCCGTCGGCGATGGAACGGGCTTCGATGAAGGGCAGGGCGTCGTCGCGCCAGAAGCGCGGGGCTTTGTCGGCATCTTTGGCAACGGCGGGCTTCATGGTCAGCGTCCTCGGCAGGTCAGCGCGAAGTGTATTAGCTCTCGCCGTCAAAGGCTCGTTGCAGTGCAGCGATATCGAGTTTTTTCATCTGCAACAGTGCCGTCATGGCGCGTTGGGATTTTGCCGTGTCGGGGTCTTTCATCATGTCCGTCAGGGCCACCGGAACGATCTGCCACGACACGCCGAATTTATCCTTGAGCCAGCCGCATTGCTGAGCCTCAACGGGCCCGCCCGCGGACAGACGCCCCCAGAAGTGGTCGACTTCTTCCTGAGTATGGCAATTGACCTGGAATGAAACCGCTTCATTGAACTTGAACAGGGGGCCGCCGTTGAGGCCGGTAAAACTCTGTCCGTCCAGTTCGAAACTAACCGTCATCACCGAGCCTTCGGGCCTGCCATGTATCTCCTGACCGGCCTTACCGTAGTGGGTAATGGCACTGATTTTCGAATGATCGAAGATCGCACAGTAGAACTTCGCGGCCTCCTCGGCTTGATCGTCGAACCACAGGCAGGGCGTGAGTTTTTGAACGCGGTGCATGGCGCAGCTCCTCTTCGGATTACTCAGGCTGGACTTTCAGCGTAGTCAGCCTCGGGTGGTCTGGCCGTACCGTAGATCGACAAGTTGAAAGAGTTTGCTTTGGCGACGGAATCAACAATGTCGGGATGACCCGATAGCCGCTAGACTTGCCGACCTGATTGCCGCAAGGAAGCTCTGCGCCATGGTTGCCTCTCGTTTACTGGCTGTTTCCTGTCTGCTGGCTGCCGGTGCTGTAAGCGCCGGGCCGGTGACGTATCACCTCACGGATCCCGCGAAGAAATACGTCATTGACGTGCTGTTCGCTCAGCCGCCCACCCAGACTTTCGACGGCGCCCCTGCGCTGATCACCTTGCGCAAAAGGGCCGGCGGGCAGGTGCTGCAGCGTATCGAGTCAGCCGAAGCGTTCGCCCTGTTCAAGCCAGGCCGCAAAGCTTCGGAGTTCGACCGCAACCTGGCGTATGCCGATCAAAGTCTGCTGTTGTTCGGCGATTTCAATTTCGACGGCCAACAAGATCTTGCCGTACGCAATGGCAATGATGCGGGCTATGGCGGTCCTTCCTATGACATCTACCTGTTCGATCCCCAGAGCCGGACGCTGCTGTTGAGTCCATCCTTTTCCGCTCTGACCCGTGACGAACACCTTGGCATGTTCGAGATCGACCCGGTTACCAAAAGCCTGCACACCCAGTCCAAAAGCGGTTGCTGCTGGCACCAGAGCGCGACCTGGCAAATACAGGACAACCGTCCTGTAAAGGTGGCCGAGAAAACACAGGTGGAGCAAAAACCCTCCGAAGCCAACCCGTTCATGCCTAATGGCTATGTGGACGTCACCGATCGTGAACTGAAGTCCGGCCAGTGGACTGAGCGTCGTCGCCTCGAAGGGCCCATCGGTGAAGCGCCTGTCATGTTGCGCGGCACCCTCGATGACAAGATCCCCGTTGAACTGTGGTGGCAACGTCAGGGGGATGTCTACGTCGGGGAAGTCCGCTACAGCAAGACGGGCAGCGGCAAACCGATCCGGCTGGTGGGCAATACCTACGAAGATGGTGGAATCGTTCTGCGTGAACTGGGCGACGACGGTCAGATGATCGGCAACTGGTTCGTCGAAGGCACGCCGAACGAGCAGGGCAGCCAGACCGGCACGTGGATCAACGGCTCGCGGCAATTAAGCATCAATTTGAGACCGACTGCGTTCAAGGTTGCTGCGCAAAAACTCGAGCCGGTTGCAGACAGTCAGCGAGAAGGGCGCTACCTCGTGAGCAATGTCCAGGATCAGCGCGTCGGCGAATTGACCGTCAAAGTATTGCCGGCAATCGACAACGGCCCGGAGATGGCGGACGTCACCCTGAGCATTTTTCAACTCAAGGATCCGCCCGTCGAAATCCGTCATCAGTACCCGTTGCTCGCCGGCAATCTTGTTATTGCACTGAACCCCGAGGGCGACCCGCTGTTTCGCCTGCAATTGCTGAACGGCGCCGCAGAAGTGACCGGTTTTGGTGAGTATCAGAAGTACAGCGCGGCTTATGTGAAACAACCTTGATGTCGTCGGGTTACCTCGGTCTTCTTTGTGTGACCGGTGGTCGATGAACCCGTCTCGCCCGGTAATTTGCGCTTAGCTGAAAGGATAACGCTGCTCCTGCAAAGGGCGTAACGGCGCAGCCCCGAGAGAGCCCGTTCAGAACACCGTGAATCTGAGGAAATTCGCAATGCTGACCCTCAACATCAATGGCAAGGACCAGGCGCTGGATGTCCCCGCAGACATGCCGCTGCTGTGGGTACTGCGCGATGTCGCGCACCTGACCGGCACCAAATTCGGTTGCGGCATGGCCCAGTGCGGCGCTTGCACCGTGCACGTCGACGGCGCGCCGCTGCGCTCCTGCGTCACCCCCGCCACAGCTGTGGCCCATGGGCAAAAAATCCTCACCATCGAAGGCCTGTCCAGCGACGGTTCGCACCCGGTGCAGCAAGCCTGGGCCGAACTCGATGTGGTGCAATGCGGCTACTGCCAGTCAGGGCAGATCATGTCGGCCGCCGCGTTGCTGGCGAAAATTCCCAAACCCACCGACAGCGACATCGATCAGGCGCTCTCCGGCAACATCTGCCGCTGCGGCACCTACCCAAGGATCCGTGCAGCGGTCAAACGCGCCGCAGAAATCGGTTGATGCCACGTCGAAGGGAGTCCGAACAATGAACAGCCTCAATCCTCTGTCACGCCGCGGTTTCCTCAAGGGCAGCGCGGTGCTGGGCGGTGGTCTGGTGGTGGCGTTTGTTATCCCCGGTGGCCATCGCTTTGCGATCGGCGCGGAGAATCAGGGTAATGTTTTTGCGCCCAATGCGTTTCTACGGATCGGCAATGACAACAGCGTCACCATACTGCTCGGCCATTCGGAAATGGGCCAGGGCATCTGGACCGGCCTGACCATGTTGATCGCCGAAGAACTGGACGCCGACTGGTCGAAGATCCGCGTCGTACATGCACCCGCTTCGGCCGCCGAATATGGTCTGGCTGGGTTTGGCGGTATGCAGATCACCGGTGGTTCGACCTCGACCTGGATGGAGTTCGACCGCTACCGGCAGGCCGGAGCCGCAGCGCGTTTGATGTTGATTGAGGCGGCGGCCAAACGCTTCAACGTCGCACCCTCCGCGATTCGCACCGAATCGGGTGTGGTGATTGCCGGCGACCAACGCGCCACCTACGGCGAACTGGCCGATGACGCCGGCAAGCTGCCGGTGCCGGATCCGGCGTCGATCAAGCTCAAGGAGCCCAAGGACTGGAAAATCATCGGCAAACCGACCAAGCGCCTGGACACCCCGGAGAAAATCACCGGCCGCGCCAAGTTCGGCATGGACGTGCAGTTCGACGGGCTGATGACCGCCATGGTCGCGCGCTCGCCGGTGTTCGGTGGCACTGTCAAATCCTTCGAAGGCGCCGAAGCGCTGTCGATTCCGGGCGTACACAAAGTGGTGCAGGTGCCCACCGGGGCGGCGGTGATTGCCGATCATTACTGGGCGGCGAAGCTGGGGCGCGATGCATTGAAGGTCGATTGGGACCTGGGGCCGAACACCGGGCTCGACAGTCAAACGCTGCTGGACAGCTTCCGCAAACTCGCCGCCACCCCTGGCGCTTCGGCCAGTCAGGCGGGGGATGTTGCGGCGGGTCTGGGTAAAGCGGCGAAGACCATCGATGTCGAATACAGCGTGCCGTACCTGGCCCACGCGCCGATGGAGCCGCTCAACTGCACAGTAAAAATCAGCAAAGACAAATGCGAAATCTGGACCGGCACCCAGTTCCAGACCCTGGATCAAATGGTCGCCGGGAAAATCACCGGGCTCAAACCCGAGCAGGTGGAGATTCACACCGAGTTCCTCGGCGGCGGATTCGGTCGCCGGGCCAATCCGACCTCGGACTTTGTCGCTGAAGCCGTGGAAGTTGCCAAGGCTGCGGGCGCACCGGTGAAAACCGTCTGGTCCCGGGAGGATGACATTCGCGGCGGCTACTACCGCTCCGCGTTCCTCCATCAGGCGCGCGTCGGGCTCGATGCGGGCGGCCTGCCGATCGCCTGGAAGCATGTGATGGTCGGGCAGTCGATCATGGCGGGCACCTCGTTCGAGGCGACGATGGTCAAGAATGGCATCGACAAGACCTCTGTCGAAGGGGTTGCCGACAGTCCGTACCTTGAGGGATTGGCGAATCACCAGGTTGAACTGCATTCGCCGCAAACCGGCATCCGCGTGCTCTGGCTGCGCTCGGTGGGGCACACCCACACCGCGTTCGTGATGGAGTCGCTGATCGACGAACTGGCAGAAGCGGCCGGCAAGGACCCGGTGGAGTACCGGCGAACCTTGCTCAAGGACCATCCGCGGCATCTTGGCGTGCTGAACCTGGCCGTCGAGAAAGCCAACTGGAAGGCGCCACTGCCGGCCGGCCATGCATTGGGTGTTGCGGTGCATGAGTCGTTCGGCAGCTACGTCGCCCAGGTGGCCGAGGTGTCCCAGGACAACCTGGCGATCCGTGTGCATCGGGTGGTGTGTGCGGTGGATTGCGGCATTGCGGTCAACCCGATGAGCATCGCGGCGCAAATGGAATCGGCCATCACCTTCGGCCTCGGGTTTACCTTGCACAGCAAGTTGACCTTCAAGAACGGGCAAGTGGTGCAATCCAATTACCACGACTATCAAGTGCTGCGGCTCAACGAAATGCCGGTGGTGGAGGTGCATATCGTGCCCAGCAGCGACAAACCCGGTGGCATCGGTGAGGCCGGTGTGCCGCCCACGGCGCCGGCAGTGGCCAACGCGGTGTTCGCCCTGACCGGCCAGCGCTTGCGGGAATTGCCGTTGCAGCTGTCGGGGGTGTGAGATGAGACGACATCTGATGCTTGGCGCAGTGGTGTTGATCGGCCTGGTCGGCTACGCCGAGGACTTGTTCGCTGACAATAAGGAAGCGATCAAGGCGTTCGATACCGTGCAACAGGTCTTCCAGAGCCCGCGCTGTCAGAATTGCCATATCCCCGGCGATTCGCCATTGCAGTTTGACGCCGGGATCCCTCACGCCATGAACGTCGTGCGGGGCATGGACGGCAAGGGCGCGGCGGGTTTGCCCTGCGCGACCTGTCACGCCGAGCGCAATCCGCCGGCCAGTTACGGCGCAAACGCACCGCCAGGGGCGCCGCACTGGAGCTTGCCGCCAGCCGCGCACAAAATGGCCTGGATCGGTCTGCCAACCGATAAATTGTGCGCAATGATCAAGGACCGTTCGAGCAACGGTGACCGCGATTTCGCTGCGCTGATCAAACATGTCAGCGAAGACAAACTGGTGCTCTGGGGCTGGAATCCAGGATATGGAAGGGCGCCGGTACCGGTGCCGCACGACATTTTCGTCACCCAGTTCAAGCTTTGGGCTGATGCAGGAGGGCCATGTCCGGTCGCGGGTAGCTGACCGGCGGTCCGTTAACAGGGAGTCAAAGCGGGTATGGACGACTCTAAGAAATATACCCGCCAATGGAGTGAGTAATGCTGATCCCAGGCAAACCGGTAAAACCAGGCGCGTGCGCCGACCCGTTGCGCACGCCATTGCAGGAGCGCGAGCTGCTGCGTGACTTGGCCCGCAAGGCCGAGGAGGAGTTGATGGGCGTGCAGATGGCGAGCATGGACGAGTTGACGCTGCTCTCCAACCGACACGGTTTTACAGCGCTGGCCCAACAAGGGCTGGATGTCTGTCACCAGCTGAAAAAGCCGGCAACGCTGCTGCTTTTCAATATCGATGACTTCAAGCACATCAATTATCTCTATGGTCGTGCCGAGGGCGACAAAGCCCTGAAAACCTTCGCTGATGTGCTGCGCATTGCCTTTCGCGAGAGCGATGTAATCGGCCGGCTGGGCAGCGACAAATTCGTCGCGTTACTGACCGGATCAAGCGTTGTGGAGATTCCCGCGATCAGGGCACGACTCGAAGAAATACTCGAAGAGCGTAATGCCACAGAGCATCGCGGTTGCGACATCCACTTCAGTGTCGATCAGATCGAGTTTCATCCTGCGCTCCACGAGACAGCCGAAGGCTTATTGGCTGCGATCAACGAGCAAATCGACAGCGACCCGTTCGGCCACCCGGAGCAGTGAACCGTCATTTCTGAACCGGCCGATCATCTGTAAACCGATGGGCATCGATCCTTCTGCGCGAACCAGCGGGATATTCACCTGCGGCCAGCCGAACGCCCCCCAGAACTTGATGAAATCCGATGGGCCGGTGCTTTCCAGACCCAGGGGCGCAACCATCCCGCAGCAAGGGCCGAGCATCGCGTCGTAGGGCTGGCAGCGTTCATTCAGGCGCGGTGCAAGCGCCGCCAATCGGGCCTTGGCAGCGGACTCCTGTTCCCAGGTGGTCGCCGCCGCTCGGTCGAACATTGCCAAGATCGAAGGGCTTAGCAGTGCGCGGTGTTCCTGAAACTCCTTCGCCAGAGAACGGGCGCCTTCGCAGTCGTTGATCAACAGGTGATCGTCGAATACCCCGGCAAACTCATCCGGTAGTTGCACGTAGTCGACCTGATGGCCGGCACTGCGCAAGTGGTCCACCGCCTGTTCCAGGGCGTTGGCCACCTCGGGGTCGACCTGATCCCAGCGCGCTGTGCGATAGAAGCCCAATTGCAGAGGGCGTGGTTCAACCTCCGGCATTGTAAAACCTGGAATCAATACCCGCGCCACCAAGTGCAGATCCCGCACCGAGCGACCGTACCAGCCTACGGTGTCGAAGCTCGGTGCCAGCGGTTTTACACCTTCCAGCGATACCAGTCCAAACGACGGTTTGAACGCGAACAGACCGCAATAGGACGCCGGTTTCAGCAGTGAGCCGGCCGTCTGGGTACCCAGCGCCACCGCAAAGAAATCCGCTGCCATCCCGGCCGCCGAACCGGCGCTGGAGCTGCCCGGCGTGCGGTCCGGGTCATGGGGGTTGCGGGTCGGGCCGGTGTGCATGTACGCAAATTCAGTGGTGTGGGTCTTGCCCATGATCAGCGCGCCGGCCTGGCGGAGCAGGGTCACCACATGGGCATCCCGGGCAGGTTGATGACCGGCATAGATGGGTGAGTTGAATTGCGTCGGATGATCGGCACTGTCGAAGACATCCTTCACCCCCACCGGAACGCCGGCCAGCAAGCCACGATTGGTGTGCGACGCAGCATCGGTGCGTACTTTTCGGGCATCGAACGAGACGAAGGCCTGAATCTCCGGCTCCAGTGCCTGAATGCGCTCCAGGACCGTTTCGGCGACGGCGGCGGCGGTGGTCTCACCCTTGATCACGGACTGACTGAGGGTCGTGGCATCCGGGACGGGGCGGATCATTTGGCGAACAACTGAGTGATGTCCTTGAACGCCTTGAACTCCAGCGCATTGCCGCAAGGATCGAAGAGAAACATCGTCGCTTGCTCACCCACCAATCCCTGGAAGCGAATGCCCGGTTCGATGACGAACCGGGTGTCGAGGGCTTTCAATCGCTCGGCCAACGCCTCCCATTCGTTCATCCCCAACACCACGCCGAAATGCGGCACCGGTACGTCATGACCATCGACAGCATTGGTGTGCGCGGCTTCTTGCGAGGCATTTTTCGGCGCCAGGTGAATCACCAGTTGATGGCCGAAAAAATTGAAATCGACCCAATGATCGCTTGATCGACCTTCTTCCAGGCCAAACACGTTGCCGTAGAAATTACGTGCGGCAGTCAGGTCATGGACCGGGATGGCCAAGTGAAAAGGGGAAAGTTGCATCGGATGTGCCTCGACTGTCTGGATTCGAACTGATTTTAGTCCTGTGCTTTTTGATTAAAAGACGATAATTTTTGCCGCGAGCTCAAATTATTTCGATCAATCGGGAGCAATCATGCTGCGCGAACTGAAAACTTTCATTGCCGTCACACGCTATGGCACGTTCGCGGCGGCCGGAATGCACATCGGCCTGACGCAGTCGGCGGTCAGCGCGCAGATGCGCAATCTGGAGCAGGCGTTGGGCATTCGCTTGTTCGATCGCACCGGGCGTCAGGCGCTGCTCAATGCAGCGGGGCAACGCGCGTTGCCGATGGCGCGAGAGATCCTTGAGACCTTCAGCCGCATGGCGGTCAGCGATGATGTCAGCGAGTATCGTGGCGAACTGAAAATCGGTGCGGTAGCCACGGCCCAGACCGGACTGCTGCCCCAGGCGTTGCTGCGACTGAGGCAGCAGGCGCCGTTGCTGGAGCCGAAACTGGTGCCCGGCGTGTCGCTGAACCTGCTGAGCCAGGTGGACACCGGTGAGGTGGATCTGGCGATCCTGATCAAGCCGCCGTTCGAGTTGCCCAAGGAGCTGTCAGCGCAGATCATCCGCAAGGAACCGTTTGTATTGATCGTGCCGGCGGACCTTGAAGGCGATGAGCCGTTGCAGATCCTCGCGAGCCATCCGCATGTGCGTTACGACCGCAATTCGTTCGGTGGAAGACTGGTAACCCGGTTTTTGCGCGAGCAGCAGATTGATGTGCAAGTGGCTTTGGAATTGGATGAGCTGGAAGCCATCGTGAAGATGGTTGAATGTGGATTAGGGGTGTCGCTGCTACCCGAGGCCGGGCTCTGGCTTGAGCATGGGGCGAAGGTGCGGATCATCCCGTTGGGCGCGTTGACGTTCTACCGGGAAATGGTCCTGTTGCAGCGCTATAGCCAGCGCACACAGCCGATCCAGCAGCTATTTGCCAGTTGCCTGACACCGAGTGATGGTTAAACACAAATCCCCTGTGGGAGTGAGCCTGCTCGCGATAGCGGACTGACATTCAAAATTGATGTCGACTGACACTCCGCTATCGCGAGCAGGCTCACTCCCACAGGGGTTCTGCATCAGGCCGCAAATCGCAGGTATAAAAAAACCCGCCTGAAGAGGCGGGTTTTTTAAGGGGCTGACCGAAGATTATTCTTCGAGGCTACCCATGGCCGTGGTGTTGAAACCACCGTCCACGTACATGATTTCGCCGCTGATGCCGGACGCCAGGTCCGAGCACAGGAAGGCGCCGGCATTGCCGACTTCGTCGATGGTGACGTTACGACGCAGCGGAGTTTGCGCTTCGTTGGCGGCCAGCATCTTACGGAAGTTCTTGATGCCGGAAGCAGCGAGGGTGCGGATCGGGCCAGCCGAGACGCAGTTGACGCGAGTGCCGTCCGGGCCCAGGGAGCCAGCCAGGTAACGAACGCCAGCTTCCAGGGAAGCCTTGGCCATGCCCATCACGTTGTAGTTCGGCATGGTGCGCTCGGCGCCCAGGTACGACAGGGTCAACAGGCTGCCATTGCGGCCTTTCATCATTTCGCGGCCAGCTTTGGCCAGGGCCACGAAGCTGTAGGCGCTGATGTCGTGAGCGATGCGGAAACCTTCACGGGTGGTGGCTTCGGTGAAGTCGCCATCCAGTTGGTCGCCCGGGGCGAAGCCGACGGAGTGCACGATGCAGTCCAGGCCGTCCCACTTCTTGCCCAGCTCAACGAAGACCTTGGCGATTTCTTCATCGCTGGCCACGTCGCACGGGAAGCACAGATCAGGGTTGGAGCCCCAGCTTTGTGCGAACTCTTCGACACGACCCTTGAGTTTGTCGTTCTGATAAGTGAAGGCAAGCTCAGCGCCCTCGCGATGCATGGCGGCAGCGATGCCGGATGCGATGGACAGCTTGCTGGCGACACCGACGATCAGTACGCGCTTACCGGCGAGAAAACCCATGTGTTGCTCCTCTCTTTCAGGTTATTGCGCAGTGGCCGGGGCCAGGAAAGCGGCTTCCAGCAACTGCTGTGTATACGGATGTTTGGGGGACGCAAAAATACTTTGCGCGTCTCCCTGTTCGACCACTTGGCCTTGCTTGACCACCATCAGCTGGTGGCTCAGCGCTTTGACGACAGCCAGGTCATGGCTGATAAACAGATACGTCAGGTTGTACTTGGTTTGCAGTGAACGCAAAAGCTCCACCACTTGGCGTTGCACTGTCCGGTCGAGGGCCGATGTCGGCTCGTCCAGCAGAATCAACGCCGGTTTTAGCACTAATGCCCGGGCAATGGCGATTCTCTGCCGTTGCCCGCCGGAAAATTCGTGGGGGTAGCGGTGCCGGGTTTCCGGATCCAGGCCTACCTCCTTGAGTGCCGCAATAATCGCCAGTTCCTGTTCCGCCTCGGTGCCCATCTTGTGGATCCGCAGGCCTTCGCCAACGATCTGGCTCACGCACATCCGTGGGCTCAGGCTGCCGAACGGGTCCTGAAACACCACCTGCATCTGTCGACGCAGCGGTCGAACCTGTTGCTGCGTCAGGCAGTCTAGCTGCTTGCCTTCAAAACGGATCGCGCCTTGGCTGCCGATCAGCCGCAAAATCGCCAAACCCAGTGTCGACTTGCCCGAGCCGCTTTCTCCCACAATCCCCAGGGTCTGGCCCTGAGGCAGGCTGAAATTGATGCCGTCCACCGCTTTGATGTGGTCGACGGTCTTTTTCAGAAAGCCTTTCTTGATCGGGAACCAGACTTTCAGGTCCTCGACCTGCAGCAACGGCGGGCCAACCACATTGGTTGCCGGCTTGCCGCTGGGCTCCGCTGCCAGCAGTTCCCGAGTGTACGGATGCTGTGGTGCGCGGAACAACTCTTCGCACGATGCCTGTTCGACGATGCAACCGCGCTGCATGACACATACGCGATGCGCAATTCTTCGTACAAGGTTCAAATCGTGACTGATCAGTAGCAGCGCCATGCCCAACCGGGCCTGTAGTTCCTTGAGCAATTCAAGGATTTTCAGCTGGACGGTGACGTCCAGCGCGGTGGTCGGCTCGTCGGCGATCAGCAGTTCCGGCTCGTTGGCCAGGGCCATGGCAATCATCACCCGCTGACGCTGGCCACCGGACAGTTCGTGGGGCAGGGCCTTGAGACGCTTCTCGGGCTCCGGGATGCCGACCATTTCCAGCAGCTCCAGCGTGCGCTTGGTCGCGACTTTGCCGACCAGGCCTTTGTGGATGCCCAACACTTCGTTGATCTGCTTCTCGATCGAGTGCAGCGGATTGAGCGAAGTCATCGGCTCCTGGAAGATCATCGCAATCCGGTTGCCGCGGATGTGGCGGATGGTTTTCTCTTTCAGGTCCAGCAGGTTCTGGTCGGCGTAGGTGATGGTCCCGGACGGATGCCGGGCCAGCGGGTAGGGCAGCAGCCGCAGGATGGAATGGGCGGTCACCGATTTGCCGGAGCCACTTTCGCCCACCAGCGCCAGGGTTTCGCCGCGCTTGATATCGAAGCTGACGCCTTCGACCACCCGTTGAACGCGCTCGCCAACGACGAATTCGACGGCCAGGTCGCGCACTTCGATCAGATTGTCCTGATTCATTTCACTTCCTCGGGTCGAAGGCATCGCGAGCAGACTCGCCGATGAACACCAGCAAACTCAACATCAACGCCAACACGGCAAACGCACTCATGCCAAGCCACGGCGCTTGCAGGTTCGATTTGCCCTGGGCCACCAGCTCACCGAGGGACGGCGCGCCAGGCGGCAGACCGAAGCCCAGAAAGTCCAGAGCGGTCAGGGTGCCGATGGCGCCGGTCAGGATGAACGGCATAAAGGTCATGGTCGAGACCATGGCGTTGGGCAAAATGTGGCGGAACATGATCGCACCATTCTGCATGCCCAACGCCCGCGCGGCGCGCACGTATTCCAGATTACGTCCTCGCAGGAATTCGGCGCGGACCACGTCCACCAGACTCATCCACGAGAACAGCAGCATGATCCCCAGCAGCCACCAGAAGTTCGGCTGGACGAAGCTGGCAAGAATGATCAGTAGATACAACACCGGCAGCCCAGACCAGATCTCCAGAAAACGCTGCCCGGCCAAATCCACCCAGCCGCCGTAAAAGCCCTGCAAGGCCCCGGCGATCACGCCGATGATCGAGCTGAGAATGGTCAGTGTCAGGGCGAACAGCACCGAAATCCGGAAGCCGTAAATCACCCGGGCCAGCACATCGCGCCCCTGATCGTCGGTGCCCAGCAGGTTGTCGGCGGAAGGCGGCGCCGGGGCCGGGACTTTCAAGTCGTAGTTGATGCTTTGATAGCTGTAGGGAATCGGCGCCCACAGCACCCAGGCGTCCTTGGCCTTGAGCAATTCGCGGATGTACGGGCTCTTGTAGTTGGCTTCCAGCGGGAATTCGCCGCCGAAGGTGGTTTCCGGGTAACGCTTGAGCGCCGGGAAATACCAGCCATTGTCGTAGTGCACCACCAAGGGTTTGTCGTTGGCGATCAACTCGGCGCCGAGGCTCAGCCCGAACAGCAGCAGGAACAGCCACAACGACCACCAGCCACGCTTGTTGGCCTTGAAAAGTTCGAAACGTCGGCGATTGAGAGGGGACAGGTTCATCTCAATGCTCCCGGCTTTCGAAGTCGATGCGCGGATCGACAAAGGTGTAGGTGAGGTCACCGATGAGTTTCACCACCAATCCCAACAGGGTGAAGATGAACAGCGTGCCAAAGACCACCGGGTAATCGCGGTTGATCGCCGCCTCGAAACTCATCAGCCCGAGGCCGTCGAGGGAGAAGATCACTTCCACCAGCAACGAACCGGTGAAGAAAATCCCGATAAACGCCGACGGGAACCCGGCGATGACCAACAGCATGGCGTTGCGGAACACGTGGCCGTAGAGCACGCGGTGATTGGTCAGGCCCTTGGCCTTGGCGGTGACCACGTACTGCTTGTTGATCTCGTCGAGGAAGCTGTTTTTGGTCAGCAGGGTCATGGTCGCGAAGTTGCCGATCACCAGCGCCGTCACTGGCAATGCCAGGTGCCAGAAGTAATCGAGGACCTTGCCGCCCATGCTCAATTCATCGAAGTTGTTGGAGGTCAGCCCTCTGAGCGGGAACCAGTCGAAATAGCTGCCGCCGGCAAAGACAACGATCAGCAGGATGGCGAACAGGAACGCCGGTATCGCGTAACCGACGATGATCGCCGAACTGGTCCAGACGTCGAAATGGCTGCCGTGCCGCGTCGCCTTGGCGATCCCCAGCGGGATCGACACCAGGTACATGATCAGCGTGCTCCACAACCCGAGGGAGATCGACACCGGCAACTTTTCCTTGATCAGGTCAATAACCTTGGCGTCGCGGAAGAAGCTGTCGCCGAAATCCAGGGTGGCGTAGTTCTTGATCATGATCCACAAGCGTTCCGGCGCCGATTTGTCGAAGCCGTACATGTGCTCGATTTCCTTGACCAGCGCCGGGTCCAGGCCTTGCGCCCCACGATAGGCCGAGCCGGCCACCGAGACTTCGGCACCGCCGCCAGCGATGCGGCTGGTGGCGCCTTCGAAGCCTTCGAGCTTGGCGATCATCTGCTCCACTGGCCCGCCGGGGGCGGCCTGGATGATCACGAAGTTGATCAGCAAAATGCCGAGCAAGGTCGGGATGATCAGCAGCAGTCGCCGAAAAATATACGCCAGCATCTGATTACTCCGTGCCCGCAGGGTCGGCTTGCAGTTTGGTTTCGACTTCTATCGGCAATGTCGCGTCAGGCTTGACCCACCAGGTATTAATGCCGATGTCGTACTTGGGGGAGATTTTCGGGTGGCCGATGTGGTTCCAGTACGCCACGCGCCAGGTCTTGATGTGCCAGTTGGGGATCACGTAATAGCCCCATTGGAGCACGCGGTCCAGTGCGCGGGCGTGGGCCACCAGACTTTTGCGCGAATCGGCGTTGATCAGTTGCTCGACCAACTGGTCCACCACCGGGTCTTTGAGGCCCATGGAATTGCGGCTGCCGGGTTTGTCGGCGGCGTCGGACATCCAGAATTCGCGTTGCTCGTTACCCGGCGAATTGGACTGCGGGAAGCTGCCGACGATCATGTCGAAGTCCCGCGAACGCACGCGGTTGATGTACTGCGAGACGTCGACCCGACGGATCACCAGTTCGATGCCCAGGTCGCTGAGGTTGCGCTTGAACGGCAGCAACACACGTTCGAATTCGGTCTGGGCCAACAGGAACTCGATGGTCACCGGTTTGCCATTGGCGTCGACCATCTTGTCATCGACAATCCGCCAGCCCGCCTCTTGCAGCAATTGATAGGCTTTGCGCTGCTGGGTGCGGATCATCCCGCTGGCGTCGGTCACCGGGTTCTGGAACGCCTCGCTGAACACCTGCTCGGGAATCTTGCCGCGGAACGGGTCGAGGATCGCGAGTTGATCGGCGTCCGGCAGGCCACTGGCCGCCATTTCCGAATTCTCGAAGTAGCTGCGGGTGCGCGCGTAGGCGCCGTTGAACAGTTGCTTGTTTGTCCATTCGAAGTCCAGCAACAGCGTCAGGGCCTGACGCACGCGCACATCCTGAAACACCGGGCGGCGCAGGTTGAACACGAAGCCTTGCATGCCGGTGGGGTTGCCGTTGGGGATCTCTTCCTTGATCAGCCGACCTTCGGCCACCGCCGGAATGTTGTAGGCCTTGGCCCAGTTTTTCGCGGCCGATTCCAGCCAGTAGTCGAACTGGCCGGCCTTGAGCGCTTCCAGTGCGACGGTGTTGTCGCGGTAGTAGTCGGTGGTCATCACGTCGAAGTTGTAGAACCCACGGTTGGCCGGCAGGTCCTTGGCCCAGTAATCCTTGACCCGCTCATAGCGCACCGAACGTCCAGCCTTCACTTCGCTGACCTTGTAGGGGCCGCTGCCCAATGGCATTTCCAGGTTGCCCTTGGTGAAATCGCGCGTCGCCCACCAATGCTTGGGTAGCACCGGCAATTGGCCGAGGATCAGCGGCAGCTCGCGGTTGTTGGTGTGCTTGAACTTGAACAGCACCGTCAGCGGATCTTCAGCGACCACTTCCTCGACATCGCTGTAGTAACCGCGGAACAGCGGAGCGCCGTCCTTGATCAGGGTCTGGAAGCTGAACACCACATCCTCGGCGCGCAGCGGATGCCCGTCGTGGAAGCGTGCCTCGGGGCGCAGGTAGAAACGCACCCAGCTGTTGTCCGGGGCTTTTTCGATCTTGCCGGCAACCAGGCCGTACTCGGTGAACGGCTCATCCAGGCCCTGTTTGGCCAGGGTGTCGTAGATCATGCTGATGTCGTCGGCCGCGACACCCTTGTTGATGAAAGGGTTGAGGCTGTCGAAGCCGCCGAAACCGGCCTGGCGGAAGATCCCGCCCTTGGGCGCGTCGGGGTTCACGTAGTCGAAATGTTTGAAATCGGCCGGATATTTCGGCGGCTCGTTGTACAGGGTCAGGGCATGTTGCGGGGCGGCACAGGCCAGCCCGGCAAACAACAGACCGCTGGCCTGCAAGAGCAGGGTGCGTAAGGGTTTCATCGATCTTTCTCCGAAGATTTCAGCCACCAGGCGCTCAGGCCCAACGTGTAGGGCGGCGTGGTGACGAAGGCGAACCGGTTGCGGTAGGCCAGGCGGTGATAATTGAGGTACCAGTTGGGAATGATGTAGTGCTGCCACAGCAACACCCGGTCGAGCGCCTTGCCGGCGGCGACCTGTTCATCGCGGGTCTGGGCGGCGAGCAATTGTTCGAGTAAATGGTCGACCACCGGATTGGCAATCCCGGCGTAGTTTTTGCTGCCCTTGACCCCGACCTGGCTGGAATGGAAATACTGCCACTGTTCCAGGCCCGGGCTGAGGGTCTGGTTGAGGGTCATCAGGATCATGTCGAAGTCGAACTGATCGAGGCGTTGTTTGTACTGGGCGCGATCGACGGTGCGCAACCGGGCGTCGATGCCGATGCTGGCGAGGTTCTCGACGTAAGGCTGGAGGATACGTTCCAGGTTCGGGTTGACCAGCAGGATCTCGAAACGCAACGGTTGGCCGATGGAGTTTTGCAGTCGCTGACCGTTGAGCTTCCAGCCGGCCTCGGCGAGCAGCGACAGGGCCTTGCGCATGGTTTCCCGCGGAATGCCGCGGCCTTCGGTCTGCGGCAGGCTGAACGGTTCGGTGAGCAGCTTGGCGGGCAACTGATCGCGATAGGGCTTGAGCAGCAGCCACTCATGACCGACCGGTAGGCCGGTGGCGGAGAATTCGCTGTTGGGGTAATAACTCATGGCGCGCTTGTAGGCGCCGCTGAACAGCGTGCGGTTGGTCCACTCGAAGTCGAACATCAGGCCCAGCGCTTCACGGACCTTGGCCTCGGCGAAAGTTGGCCGCCGACTGTTCATGAACAGGCCCTGGCTCTGGGTCGGGATCCGGTGCGCGATTTGCGCCTTGATCACATCGCCACGGCGCACGGCCGGGAAGTTATAGCCATTGGCCCAGTTTTTTGCCTGGTGTTCGATATAGATGTCGAATTCGCCGGCCTTGAACGCTTCGAAAGCCACGTCGCTGTCACGGTAGAACTCGACTTCCATACGATTGACGTTGTATTTGCCACGATTGACCGGCAAGTCCTTGCCCCAGTAATCCTTGACCCGTTCGAAAATGATCCGTCGTCCAGGTTCTACCGAGGTGATGCGATACGGTCCGCTGCCCAGTGGCGGTTCGAAGGTGGTGGCCTTGAAGTCCCGACCTTTCCAGTAATGCTGGGGCAGTACCGGCAACTCGCCCAGGCGCAGGATCAGCAACGGGTTGCCGGCGCGCTTGAAGACGAAACGAATACGTTGCGGATTGAGGATGTCGACCCGCGACACTTCCTGAAGGTTGGTGCGGTATTGCGGATGGCCTTCCTTGAGCAACAAACGGTAGGAGAACGCCACGTCATAGGCGGTAATCGGTGTGCCATCGTGGAAACGCGCTTCGGGGCGCAGATTGAACACCACCCAGCTGCGGTCTTCGCTGTATTCCACCGATTGGGCGATCAGGCCATAGCTTGAGGTTGGTTCATCGCCGGACGGCGCGTACTGGCCGGTGCCGACCATCAACGGTTCATTGAGTTCGTTGATGCCGTATTGCAGGAAGTTGGCGGTGGAAACCGGACTCGAGCCTTTGAATGTGTAGGGGTTGAGCGTATCGAAGGTGCCAAACGCCATCACCCGCAACGTACCGCCCTTGGGCGCTTTCGGGTTGACCCAGTCGAAGTGGGTAAATCTGGCCGGGTACTTGAGCGTGCCGAACTGCGCATAACCATGGCTTTCGCTGATCGTCGCGCTTGCGGGGGAGCTCAAGGCCAGGCAGATCAGGAGCAGGAGGAGGGCATGCTTCAAGTCAGGGATCCGATCCAGGCGGCTTGGGCTTTGTGGGCCGTACAGTAACAGCTTGTATCGACAGGAAAAAGACGGGGGGTTAATGCGTGGTTAATTGTCGGGGAGATTGGCCTGCAAGCGCAAAACCTGTGGGAAGGGGGATTGCCTGTGGCGAGGGGGCTTGCCCCCGTTCGGCTGCGCAGCAGTCGTAAATCCTGCGAATGCGGTGGACCTGAAAAAGTGCTGGGCCGCTTCGCGCCCCGACGGGGGCAAGCCCCCTCGCCACAGGCAAGCCCCCCTCGCCACAACAGCCCCATCCACCACAAAAGCCCCTCGACAGGGCGTGCTGATTAATGCGGGGAAGCCACCGTCAGCATCTGGCCGGGCTTCAGCGCCTGGCCAACACGTGGGTTCCAGCGCTTGAGGTGCTGCATTTCAACGTTGAAGCGTTTGGCGACCATGTACAGCGAGTCGCCTTGCTTGACCTTGTATTGGGTCTGCGACTTCTGCTTGTCAGCTTTAGTGTTTGCTTTGCTGTTCGCCGCCACGACGGTGTTGACCCGACCGCGGCTGCGCTTGGTGGTGTCCTGCATGACCAATGTCTGGCCGGCCTTGAGGTTCTTGCCGGTCATCTTGTTCCAGCGCTGCAGATCCTTGACGTCGACGTTGTTGGCCTTGGCGATAGCGGCCAGGTTGTCGCCGCGTTTGACGCGGTAGGCACGTTTGAGGCCGGCGATTTCAGAGTCGTCTGCACCTTCGAATACCGGTTTGAGCGACTTCTTGCTGATCAGCTCTTCAGGACGCATGGTCGACAGGCTGGCGGTCAGCAGTTGCGCCTTGGACGTCGGCACCAGCAAATGCTGGGGGCCATCGATGGTAGTGCGCTGCTTGAAGGCGGGGTTGAGCTGGAACAGTTCGTCTTCGTCGATGTTCGCCACCGCGGCGACCTTGGACAGGTCCATGCGCTGGTTGATTTCGACGACCTGGAAGTACGGTTCGTTGGCGATCGGGTTCAGGTTCACGCCGTAGGCTTCAGGTGCCAGCACCACTTGCGACAGGGCCAGCAGCTTTGGCACGTAGGCCTGGGTTTCGGCCGGCAGCGGCAGGTTCCAGTAATCGGTCGGCAAACCGAGCTTTTCGTTGCGCTCGATGGCCCGGCTGACGGTGCCTTCGCCGGCGTTGTACGCGGCCAGGGCCAGCAGCCAGTCGCCGTTGAACATGTCGTGCAGGCGGGTCAGGTAATCCATCGCTGCGGTGGTCGAGGCGGTGATATCGCGACGGCCATCATAGAAGCGGGTTTGACGCAGGTTGAAGTAACGCCCGGTGGAAGGGATGAATTGCCACAAGCCAACCGCGTTGGCCCGGGAATAGGCCATCGGGTTGTAGGCGCTTTCAATCACTGGCAGTAGCGCCAGTTCCAGCGGCATGTTGCGTTCTTCAAGGCGTTCGACGATGTAGTGAATGTAGAGGCTGCCGCGTTCGCCGGCGTTCTCGAGGAAGGACGGGTTGCTGGCGAACCACAGGCGCTGTTGCTCGATGCGCGGGTTGACACCCACGTTGTCCTGCAACTGAAAGCCTTGGCGCATGCGCTCCCAGACATCTTGCGGAATTTGTGGAGTCGGTTTTTCGCTGAGCCAGATAGGTTTCTGCTTGGCCCGGGCGGCGATATTCGGAGTGTGTGTCGCTTCGGTCTGCGGCACATGGCTGGAACAGCCCGCCAGCGTGGCGGACACAGCCACCGCAATGGCTTGAGCCAAGCGGGTCAATGCGTCTGAATTGATGGCTTTACGAATAGATGACGACATTGGCTGGAAGTAAGTTCCGGGCAAAAATGTCGGGCGATTCTAGAAAGCGCACCCCCTGCGGTCAACCATTCAGAATTTTTGTACCAACGTGATGGCTACTTAGAACTTATCTTTCCAAGCACGCAGAGCAGCAAAAACCGCACTCGGAGCCCGGTTTTGGGTTCCATTCCGTTCGTCCACTTTTTCTTTAACGGATGTTACGTCGACACGCAAAAACGGGTTGGTCAGCTTTTCAAGCGCCAGAGTAGAGGGCAGCGTCATGATTCCGGCTTCACGTTGCGCGGTGACTTTTTCCAGACGTGCGGCGGTGTCCGCATTGCCCGGTTCGACCGCTGCGGCAAATTTCAGGTTGCTCAGCGTGTATTCGTGAGTGCAGTAGACCAGCGTATCTTCAGGCAACGCGGCCAGGCGGGTCAGTGAGGTATGCATCTGCTCCGGCGTGCCTTCGAACAAGCGCCCGCAACCGGCGGCGAACAGGGTGTCACCGCAGAACAGCAAACCATGATGGTAATAGGCGATATGCCCTAGGGTGTGGCCGGGCACGGCAAAGACATCGAAGTCCCAGCCCAGTACGCTCACGCGGTCGTTGTCCTTGAGCGACACGTCCCGCGCCGGGATGCTTTCGCTGGCCGGGCCGTAGACTGTCGCGTCTGTCGCTTTTTTCAGCTGCTCGACGCCGCCGACGTGGTCATGATGATGGTGAGTGATCAAAATATCACTCAACACCCAACCCGAATGCGCTTCGAGCCAGGCCTGCACTGGCGCGGCATCGCCCGGATCGACCACCGCGCAACGCTGGGTGCTGTGGTCTTGTAACAACCAGATGTAGTTGTCGGTGAAGGCGGGCAGGGCACTGATCTGTATCATCGTCGGATTCGCCAAGCGGAAAACAATGGCGCATCTTAGAACTTCCTGGCGCGTTGGAGAATGCAATGACCGATAAAGCGTTCGCTCAGGCTGATCCTGAATGGCTGACATTGATCAGCGCGGCCCGTGAATGGCTGTCCGGCCCCATCGGGCAATTTCTGCTGGACGAAGAACGTCGCATGCTCGAAGACGAGTTGGGACGGTTCTTCGGTGGCTACCTGGTGCATTACGGCCCGTCGGCCCAAACGCCGCCGTCGGCACCGCAAGTGCAGCGCAATGTGCGGCTCGGCGCGCCGTTGCCGGGGGTCGAGATCGTCTGTGAAGAGCAGGCGTGGCCATTGAGCGAGCATGCCGCCGATGTGGTGGTGTTGCAGCATGGGCTGGATTTCTGCCTGTCGCCTCACGGTCTGCTGCGCGAAGCGGCGAGCAGCGTGCGGCCCGGCGGGCATCTGCTGATCATCGGGATCAACCCCTGGAGCACCTGGGGCTTGCGTCATGTTTTTGCTCATGACGCGTTGCGCAAGGCTCGCTGCATCTCCCCGTCGCGAGTCGGAGACTGGCTGAACCTGCTGGGTTTCGCGCTGGAGAAACGCCGCTTCGGATGCTATCGTCCGCCGCTTGCGTCACCGGCCTGGCAGGCTCGTCTGGCCGGCTGGGAGCGCAAGGCCGGTGACTGGCAACTTTCGGGTGGCGGCTTCTATTTATTGGTTGCGCGCAAGATCGTGGTGGGCCTGCGGCCCGTCCGTCAGGAGCGGCGCGAACCGATGGGCAAGCTGATTCCATTGCCGATGGCCAAGGTCAATCGTCGCCGCATCGATCCATAAGACCTTTTTTATTTTCCCGGCCGGGTTTGCCCCGGCCTCGGGCATCGTCGATCACCGATCGGCGAGCCACGGCATTTTCTGGATAGATTGGCATGAGCGATAGCGTAGAACTCTTCACCGACGGCGCCTGTAAAGGCAACCCTGGCCCTGGCGGCTGGGGCGCTTTGCTGGTGTGCAAGGGCGTTGAAAAAGAACTGTGGGGCGGCGAAGCCAACACCACCAACAACCGCATGGAGCTGATGGGCGCTATCCGTGGTCTTGAAGAACTCAAGCGCTCCTGCGACGTGCTGCTGGTCACCGACTCGCAGTATGTGATGAAAGGCATCAACGAGTGGATGGACAACTGGAAGAAGCGCGGCTGGAAAACCGCTGCGAAAGAACCGGTGAAAAACGCTGATCTGTGGAAGTTGCTGGATGAGCAGGTCAATCGCCACAACGTCACCTGGAAATGGGTGCGCGGGCACATTGGCCATCACGGCAACGAACGCGCCGACCAACTGGCCAATCGTGGCGTGGATGAAGTACGCGGGTACAAGCAGGCTTGATTCCGGCTCTACCGATGCACCGCGTCGTGGCCAATCGCGAGCAGGCTCGCTCCCACATTTGATCTTCGTTGAGCACAAAATCTGTGACCCCCGAATTCAATGTGGGAGCGAGCCTGCTCGCGATGGGTGCAACACGGCGTACCTGAAAGACCCCGGCGAGCGTGTTAACATCGCCGTTTTTGCACGAATGACCCGTTGAGAGCTGAGCACTGATGGCCACCAGATCCGTTGTACTCGATACCGAAACCACCGGCATGCCGGTGACCGACGGCCACCGGATTATCGAAATCGGTTGTGTCGAGTTGATCGGTCGGCGCCTGACGGGCCGGCATTTCCACGTTTATCTGCAACCGGACCGCGAGAGTGATGAAGGCGCCATTGGCGTCCACGGCATCACCAACGAATTCTTGGTCGGCAAGCCGCGCTTCACTGAAGTCGCCGATGAGTTCTTTGAATTCATCAAGGGTGCGCAGCTGATCATCCATAACGCGGCGTTCGACGTTGGCTTCATCAACAACGAATTCGCCCTGATGGGCCAGCACGATCGTGCGGACATCACGCAGCACTGCTCGATCCTCGACACCTTGATGATGGCCCGGGAACGTCACCCGGGGCAGCGCAACAGCCTCGACGCCTTGTGCAAACGCTATGGCGTCGACAACTCCGGCCGTGAACTGCACGGCGCCTTGCTCGACTCCGAGATCCTCGCTGACGTTTACCTGACCATGACGGGCGGCCAGACCAGCCTGTCCCTGGCCGGTAATGCTTCCGATGGCAATGGTTCCGGGGAAGGTGCGGACAACTCCGCCACTGAGATCCGCCGCCTGCCGGTCGATCGTCAGCCGACGCGTATCATCCGTGCCAGCGAGGATGACCTGGCCCAGCACATGGCACGCCTGGAAGTCATCGCCAAATCCGCCGGCGCCCCATCGCTCTGGCAGCAACTGGCCGAAGCCAAGGCTCAGGCGTAGCGTTGCGATCTTTTGATCTTGATCAAGCGTAACGCGCCCCGATGACCCATTTCAGTGCATCACACTCGCCACATGCGCTCGAACCCTCTACCCTGAGGTGATTGGTGGACCACGGTCTGCCGCCTCAGGACACTGAGCCCCATGTATAAAGATTTGAAATTCCCGGTCCTGATCGTCCATCGCGACATCAAGGCCGACACCGTGGCCGGTGATCGCGTGCGTGGCATCGCCCGGGAGCTGGAGCAGGAAGGCTTCAGCATTGTCTCGGCGGTGAATTACACCGAAGGGCGACTGGTCGCTTCGACCCATCACGGTCTTTCCTGCATGTTGATTGCGGCCGAAGACGCCAGCACCCACTCTCATCTATTGCACAACATGGCCGAGCTGATTGGCCTGGCGCGGGTGCGTGCGCCCGACTTGCCGATCTTCGCGCTGGGCGAGCAGGTGACCCTGGAAAACGCTCCCGCCGACGCCATGGCCGAACTCAATCAACTGCGCGGGATTCTTTATCTTTTCGAAGACACCGTGCCTTTTCTGGCCAGGCAGGTCGCGAGAGCGGCGCGCAAATATCTGGATGGTCTGCTGCCGCCGTTTTTCAAAGCGCTGGTGCAGCACACGGCCGACTCCAATTATTCCTGGCACACACCCGGCCATGGCGGCGGCGTGGCGTACCACAAGAGCCCGGTGGGTCAGGCGTTTCACCAGTTCTTCGGGGAAAACACTTTGCGCTCCGATTTGTCGGTGTCGGTGCCGGAACTCGGTTCTTTGCTCGATCACACTGGCCCGCTGGCGGAAGCCGAAGCTCGTGCTGCTCGCAATTTCGGCGCCGATCACACCTTCTTCGTGATCAATGGCACCTCGACCGCCAACAAGATTGTCTGGCATTCGATGGTCGCTCGCGATGACTTGGTGTTGGTGGATCGCAACTGCCACAAGTCGATATTGCACGCGATCATCATGACCGGCGCCATTCCGCTGTACCTGTGCCCGGAGCGCAATGAACTGGGGATCATCGGCCCGATTCCCTTGAGCGAATTCAGCCGCGAATCGATCCAGGCCAAGATCGATGCCAGCCCGCTGACCAAGGGACGGGCACCCAAGGTCAAGTTGGCGGTGGTGACCAATTCGACGTACGACGGCCTCTGCTACAACGCTGAGCTGATCAAGCAGCAACTGGGCAATAGCGTCGAGGTCTTGCACTTCGATGAGGCCTGGTACGCCTACGCGGCGTTTCATGAGTTTTTCGCCGGGCGTTACGGCATGGGCACTTCCCGCAGTGAAGGCGGCCCCCTGGTGTTCACTACCCATTCCACCCACAAACTGCTGGCGGCGTTCAGCCAGGCGTCGATGATTCACGTTCAGGATGGCGGCGCGCGGCAACTGGATCGGGATCGCTTCAATGAAGCGTTCATGATGCACATCTCGACCTCGCCGCAGTACAGCATCATCGCCTCGCTGGATGTGGCGTCGGCCATGATGGAGGGCCCGGCCGGACGATCGCTGTTGCAGGAAATGTTCGACGAAGCGCTGAGTTTCCGCCGGGCGCTGGCCAATTTGCGTCAGCACATCGCCGCTGACGATTGGTGGTTTTCCATCTGGCAGCCGCCATCGGTGGAAGGCATCGACCGCGTGATCACCGATGACTGGCTGCTGCAGCCCGATGCCGACTGGCACGGCTTTGGCGGCGTGACCGACGACTACGTGCTGCTTGATCCGATCAAGGTCACGCTGGTGATGCCGGGCCTGACGGCAGGCGGGGCCCTCAGCCAGCGCGGAATTCCGGCAGCGGTGGTCAGCAAATTCCTTTGGGAACGTGGCTTGGTCGTTGAAAAGACCGGGCTGTATTCGTTCCTGGTGCTGTTCTCGATGGGCATTACCAAAGGCAAATGGAGCACGTTGCTGACCGAATTGCTGGAGTTCAAGCGCAGCTACGATGCCAATGTCAGTCTCGCGACCTGCCTGCCGTGCGTGGCACAAGAGGATGTCGCGCGCTATCAGGGCATGGGATTGCGCGATCTGTGCGATCAACTGCACGCCTGCTATCGCAGCAATGCCACGGCCAAACACCTGAAGCGCATGTACACCGTGCTCCCGGAAATCGCCATGAAGCCATCTGACGCCTATGATCAATTAGTGCGTGGCGAGGTTGAAGCGGTGTCGATCGATGCTCTGGACGGGCGGATCGCCGCAGTGATGCTGGTGCCGTACCCGCCGGGGATTCCGTTGATCATGCCCGGCGAGCGTTTTACCGAGTCGACGCGCTCGATTATCGATTACCTGGCGTTTGCCCGTACGTTCGACAGCAGCTTCCCGGGGTTTGTCGCTGATGTGCACGGCTTGCAACACGAAGATGAGGGCAATGGACGGCTATATACCGTCGATTGCATCAAGGAATGAGGACCTTTCCCAGTATGCAACCGCTCATGAATCCGAAATACCCAGGGCTGTCGGTACGCGTTGCCGACGATGGTTTTGCAGCCTACATCTGGGGCAGTGATTTCAGTTTTGAAGTCGCGGTCTACGGTGCCGCCGAAATCGGTAAACCGGTGGAGCAGTGGCCGGTGACACCGATCACGCCCTATCGCAAGTGCTACGGCATCGATCCCGAGGAGTTCAGCAGTTTCCGCGATGCCGCTGACAGCGCGATCTTCATGGCTTATCTCGATGATGAGCCCGTGGGTCACCTGGTGGTCAGCACCAACTGGAACGGCTTTGCCCATATCGACGAATTGGCGGTGCATGCGCCGGCGCGTCGTCATGGTGTGGCCAAGTCGTTGCTGGATGTGGCGCAGTTCTGGAGCCGCAAAAAGAAACTGCCGGGCATCATGCTCGAAACCCAGAACAACAACCTGGGGGCCTGTCGGCTCTATGAACGCCGCGGTTACGTCCTGGGCGGAATCGATCATTTGCGTTATCGCGGAATCGATCCGAACACCGCCGAAGTGGCGCTGTTCTGGTATCGATTGTTCGATAACCCGCTGGAAACCCCGCTTAGTTCGCCAGCATCGCCACGGCTTGTTCCGTGATAATGCCCAGCAATGCCTGAACCGCTGGCGACGGCTCACCGCTCTTCAGGGTCAAGGCATACAGGCTGATTGGCACGGCCGGCGCCAGCGGGCACGCATCCAGCCCGGCCGATTTCGCCCCGAGGGCGGTGAAAGGGTCGACGATGGCCAGGCCTTCACCGGCCTCGACCATGCTGCGCATCATCTGGTGAGTCTGTACCCGGGTGTGAATGACCGGGGCAGGACGCAGGGCATGCAGCTTGTTTTCCAGCGCCGGGCTCAGCGGATCATGACCTTCCAGGCCCACCATCGATTGGCCGGCCAGGTCCTGCAGCGAGATGTACTTCTGTTTGGGTTGCAACCAGCCGTGGGGTGCCAGCAGCTGAAGCTTGCCTTGGGCGATCACCTGGCAATGAATGTCGGCGTGATCGGGGTCATGCAGGCTTAATCCCAGATCGCTTTCACGCAGCAGCAGGTTTCTGACGATCTCGCGGGTTGGTTGACTCAGAAGGGTGCAAGGCGCATCAGGAAGGCGTCGGCGCAGGGCGGCAATGCTCTGTGGCAATAGCTGCTGTGCCAAGGGCGGCGTGCAGATAATCCGCAAGGGCGGAGCCTGATATTGCTTGAGGCTGTTGGCCAGCCGCTGGACCGGCTCGAGCGCTTCATAGACGTGGGCGATCTGGACCTGTAACTCCCGCGCCTCGCGCGTGGCCTGCAAGCGTCCACGCACGCTGGAAAACAGCATGAAACCCAGCTGATCCTCGGCGTCGCGCAGAATCCCTTCGACTTCAGCCACAGGCAACTGCAGCCATTCGGCGGCGGTGCCCAGGTGACCGGTCTGCAGGAGCGCCTGGATCACTTCGATATGACGTAAACGCATGCGTGAAGTCCATGTTCAGCAGGTGAGGGAGTCAGTGGCTGAATCCTAACTCAAGTGCGCGCATATGACTTCTGCTCATAACACGGGGTTATGAAGCGACGTTGGTTTCCGGCAGATTGCCGACATAAGTGTCGGGCTCACGCACGATGGTCACGTCCGACTGCACCAGCAAAAACTGGTTGTCATCGAGTTTCCGTACGCGGTCGCCAATGGCCAGCTTGTAAGTGGTAACAGGCACCGAGCCAGTGAGGCCGTCTGCCGACGGGGTGGATTCCTGGAACTCATGCACGGAATAAACGCGGCCTTCCGCGTCTCTTGCATGGAACTGACCGACGAGTACTGCTGCCATCTGCTTAGAACCTCTGGGGATAAATCACTCAATTTGCGGCTCTGTAGACCGTGGTTGGGCGAGGTAAGTTTTCCTACAGGAAAAAAATAGTCAGGGGCGACGTTTTTTCAGTCGCCCACTGGTTGAATCGTCATCTATAACTACAAGCTCTTTCATCCGACAGTCGAGAATCTTCCATGAGCAACGTCTATACGATCGCTGTACTGGTCGGCAGCTTGAGAAAGGAATCGATCAATCGCAAGGTGGCGCTGGCCCTGGCCGACCTGGCGCCTGCCAATCTCAAACTGGTTATCGTCGAAATCGGTGATCTGCCGCTCTACAACGAGGACATCGATGGTGCTTCACCGCCGGCAGCCTACAGCACTTTCCGGCAACAAGTGAGCTCATCCGACGCGGTGCTGTTCGTGACTCCCGAATACAACCGTTCTGTGCCTGCGCCGATGAAGAACGCGATCGACGTGGGTTCGCGCCCCTATGGCAAGAGTGTCTGGAGCGGAAAACCAGGCGCGGTGATCAGTGCTTCGCCGGGCGCTATCGGTGGTTTTGGCGCCAACCATCACCTGCGCCAGTCGATGGTGTTTCTGGATGTGCCGTGCATGCAGCAACCCGAAGCTTATCTGAGCGGTGCCGGTTCAGCGTTCGACGAGGCGGGAAAACTGTCCGAGTCGCTAAAACCGTTTCTGCAAAAATTCATCAATGCTTATGGCCTGTGGGTCGAACAACACAAGAAAGCGTGACAAACCCTGTGTAGGAACATCGCACACCAATCTGTCGTAGCCGCTGCTACATCGATCCCAGTGCGTTTGGGAAGGAGGGAGCAAGTTTGCGCTTTACTCCGCCCGTGCATTGCGGCTGAATCGCGGTTTGTTTTCCGACAAGGCTGCACTGCATGCTGACCGCATCGTTGATTTTCCTGCTGACCATCACCTTGGTGATCTGGCAGCCAAAAGGCCTTGGCGTTGGCTGGAGTGCGGTGTTCGGCGCGGTGCTTGCGCTGATTTTCGGGGTCGTTCAGCTGAGCGACATCCCGCTGGTGTGGCAGATTATCTGGAACGCCACCGGGACCTTTGTCGCGCTGATTGTCATCAGTCTGCTGCTGGACGAGGCGGGGTTCTTTGCCTGGGCGGCGCTGCATGTGGCCCGCTGGGGACGGGGCAGCGGACGCAAGCTGTTTGCTTATATGGTGCTGCTCGGTGCGTTGGTGTCGGCATTGTTCGCCAACGACGGGGCTGCGCTGATTCTTACACCCATCGTGATTTCCATGCTGCTGGCGTTGCGTTTTTCCCCGGCGGCGACCCTGGCGTTCGTCATGGGCGCCGGTTTCATCGCTGATACGGCGAGTCTGCCGTTGGTGGTGTCGAATCTGGTGAACATCGTTTCCGCCGACTTCTTCAACATTGGTTTCAACCGTTACGCGGCGGTGATGATCCCCGTCAACCTGGTGAGTGTCGTGGCGACCCTGGCGATGTTGATGTGGTTTTTCCGTCGTGCCATTCCCAAGGACTACGACCCCGAGCAACTGGCGCAACCGGCTTCTGCGATCCACGATCACGCTACGTTTTATGCCGGTTGGGCCGTGTTGGCGATACTGCTGCTCGGCTGCTTCGCGCTGGAACCGCTGGGGATTCCGATCAGTGCCATCTCTGCAGTGTGCGCGGCGTTGCTGCTGGCCATCGCTGCCCGTGGTCACAAGATTTCCACCCGCAAAGTCATCAAGGAAGCGCCCTGGCATATCGTGATTTTCTCGCTGGGCATGTACCTGGTGGTGTATGGCCTGCGCAATGCCGGGCTCACGGGGTATCTGGCCGGATGGCTGGATGGTTTTGCCGGCTACGGCGTATGGGGCGCAGCCATGGGCACCGGCGTCCTGACGGCGCTGCTGTCGTCGATGATGAACAATCTGCCGACGGTGCTGATCGGTTTGCTGTCAATCGATGCCAGCCAGGCGACCGGGGTGGTGAAGGAGGCGATGATCTATGCCAACGTCATCGGCAGCGACCTGGGGCCGAAGATTACGCCGATCGGCAGCCTGGCGACGCTGCTGTGGTTGCATGTGCTGGAGCGCAAGAGTATCCGGATCGGCTGGGGGTATTACTTCAAGGTCGGGATTGTGTTGACGGTGCCTGTTTTGCTGGTGACGTTGGCGGCGCTGGCTTTGCGGTTATCCATCTGAACTGCGTTGGCCCTTTCGCGAGCAGGCTCGCTCCTACAGGTATCTTCGTCACAAGGAAATCAAATGTAGGAGCAAGCCTGCTCGCGATAGGGCCAGCCCAGACGCTAAAAAACTCAGCCACTGCCAGGAACGTTAGGCCAAAGATCCGCCACCAGAAACAGCCGCTCTGCCTCTTCCCAATCACCTTGGGCGTTTTCTGTGAGTCGCACCAGCAATTGCGCCGGGGCCAGCGGCTCCAGCTCGCTGAGCCAGGTGTTCAGCTGTTCAACGCTCCAGGCCTGCTCCGCCGGATAGTGCGCCGGCGCCAGCCAGGCATGGCGGGGCAGGGGCTGCCAGCGACCGAACGGGCGCTGTACGACAAAGTCTGCCCAGTCCTTCTGATGCAGCCAGCTACCGCGTAAATGCTGGGGGTGCGCACCATTCGGTGGCTCGGCCGATCCCGGCCACGGATACAGCAAATAACCGCCCAGCCAAAAGTGCGCACTGAACTGCTGGATATCCAGCGCCGCCAATACTTCGCGGCTCTCCGGACGGGCCGAAATCGGCAGTTGATGCTGCGTCAGATGGGCCAGTTTGCGGTCCAGCCGATCGTGGCAGCCGGGGCCGAGCCATCGCGCCGTGTCGTGTCCGTCGCCATTTTGCGGGCCAAGGTAAAGTTTGATCGCCAGTTCCAGATGATGCACGCCGTCACGATCGCGCAGCAGCATGTCCAGCTCACCCAGCGTGTGGCCTTCGCGGCGGATCGGCATATTGGCGGCAATCAGGTCGATACCCGGCGCGTGCTGCACGGCGTATTGCCAGAGGCGTTCGTAGTACAAGCCCAATCGCCGGGTTCGGGCCTGCGCCAGCCAGTGCAGCAAGTCATAACTGTCGTGATCGAGTTGCCGCAGCCACCGTTCCAGCCGATCCGGCGCTTGCACCCAGTCACTGCCGGTCAGCGGATGACGCTGCGGCCACGTCGTCACGCCAAGCATCGGCGGCGCGAGGATGACCCAAGCCAGGTCGCGCACTTCGGGATGGCGCAACTGGTGGGGTAACTGCAGCAAATCGGGAAATAGGATCATCTTGCGAGCATAGCCTCAATCGTGAGTACACCGTTGTGGCTGAAAGGATTTTGTCTATCCCGCGCTTTCGCCCATAATCGTGTTTTTCGCCGTCGCGCAGGAACCTCATGGAGCAATTTCGTAATATCGGCATCATCGGTCGCCTGGGCAGTTCGCAGGTGCTGGATACCGTCCGCCGACTGAAACGGTTTCTGCTCGATCGTCACCTGCACGTGATCCTCGAAGACACCATCGCCGAAGTGTTGCCGGGCCATGGCTTGCAAACCTCGTCGCGCAAGATGCTCGGCGAAGTATGTGACATGGTGATTGTGGTGGGTGGTGACGGCAGCCTGTTGGGTGCCGCCCGGGCGCTGGCCCGGCACAATATCCCGGTGCTGGGCATCAACCGTGGCAGCCTGGGCTTCTTGACCGATATCCGCCCCGATGAGCTGGAAGTCAAAGTCGCCGAAGTGCTCGACGGCCACTATCTGGTCGAAAACCGCTTCCTGCTGCAAGCCGAAGTTCGTCGTCATGCCGAGGCCATCGGTCAGGGCGACGCGCTGAACGACGTGGTGCTGCACCCTGGCAAGTCAACGCGGATGATCGAGTTCGAGTTGTACATCGACGGCCAGTTCGTCTGCAGCCAGAAGGCCGACGGCCTGATCGTCGCCACTCCGACCGGTTCGACCGCCTACGCGCTGTCGGCGGGCGGGCCGATCATGCACCCCAAGCTCGACGCTATTGTGATTGTGCCGATGTACCCCCATACCTTGTCGGGCAGGCCGATTGTGGTCGATGGCAACAGTGAGCTGAAAATCGTCGTGTCCAAAGATATGCAGATTTACCCGCAAGTCTCCTGTGACGGGCAGAACCATTTCACCTGCGCGCCGGGTGACACCATCACCATCAGCAAAAAAGCCCAAAAGCTGCGGCTGATTCATCCGCTCGATCACAACTACTATGAAGTCTGCAGGACCAAACTCGGTTGGGGCAGCAAGTTGGGTGGTGGAGGCGACTGATGCTCGATCCCGCGCGTAGCTACGACCTGATCGGTGACGTGCACGGTTGCGCTCTGACCCTTGAGCACTTGCTCGACCGGCTCGGTTACCAGAAACACGCTGGCGTCTGGCGGCATTCGTCGCGCATGGCAGTGTTCGTTGGCGACATCATTGACCGCGGCCCGCGGATTCGCGAAGCGCTGCACATCGTTCACGACATGGTCGAAGCGGGTCAGGCGCTGTGCATCATGGGTAACCATGAGTTCAACGCCCTCGGCTGGAGCACGCCGGCGCCTCCGGGCAGCGGCAAGCAGTTCGTGCGTGAACACACCCCGCGCCATGCCCGTTTGCTGAACGAAACCCTGACCCAGTTCGAAGGCCATCCTGCCGACTGGCATGACTTCCTGCAATGGTTCTACGAGATGCCATTGTTCGTCGACGCCGGGCGTTTTCGCGTGGTGCATGCCTGCTGGGATGCAGGCCTGATCGAACCCTTGCGCGCGCTGTTCCCCAATGGTTGCGTCGATGAGCATTTCCTCCAGGCCTCGGCCGTGCCGGGCAGTTTCGCCTGCACCGTGTTCGATCGCCTGCTGCGCGGCACTGACATGCGCTTGCCGCACGGGTTGACCATGACCAGCGGCGATGGCCTGACGCGTTCGTTCTTCCGCACCAAGTTCTGGGAAGACGACCCGCAAACCTATGGAGACATTGTGTTCCAGCCCGACGCCTTGCCCGAACCCGTGGCCCGGACGCCGCTGTCGTCCACTGAAAAAAACACCTTGCTGCGCTATGGCGTCGATGAACCTTTGTTGTTCGTGGGCCACTACTGGCGCAGCGGCAAACCGGCGCCGATCCGGCCGAACCTGGCCTGTCTGGATTACAGTGCGGTGCTTTACGGCAAACTGGTCGCCTACCGTCTGGACCAGGAAACCCGTCTCGATCCGCATAAATTTGTCTGGGTCGACGTCGAGCGGCCGGAGGTGCTGCGATGAGTGCCGTTGCTGTTTTACGCCTGCCGCTGGCGGTGGACTTGAGCGGGTTCGTCAAACTGTTGCAGCGCATGCAGGTGCCGCATCGGGTCAGTGAAGAGGCGGGCGAGCAAGTGCTGTGGGTGCCGGCCAACATCAGCGAAGACGTGCGTGTGTTGTACGAACGTTTCCCGGCCGGTGATCCCGATCAACAGCTGGACATTCCGGTGGCGCAAACCGTCAAGCACCCAGGTTTCGTCGAGCAACTGCGCCACGCCAAGGCGACGGCGTTCGTGTTGCTGCTGAGCCTGCTGGTCGGCGCGGTGACGCTGCTGGGCGAAAACCTCGACACGTTGCGCTGGCTGACCTTCCTCGATTTTCGCGTTGTCGGCGAGTACATCCACTTTGTGCCATTGGCTGACAGCCTGGCGGCGGGGCAGTGGTGGCGTCTGGTAACGCCGATGCTGATCCACTTCGGCATCCTGCACCTGGCCATGAACGGCATGTGGTACTGGGAGCTGGGGCGACGCATCGAGTCGCGCCAGGGCAGTATCAACCTGATCGGCCTGACCTTGCTGTTCGGCCTGGTCTCGAACTACGCCCAGTTTGTTTTCAGTGGCCCGACACTGTTTGGCGGGTTGTCCGGCGTGCTGTACGGCCTGCTCGGGCATTGCTGGATCTTTCAGCTGTTGTCGCCAAACCCGGCTTATCGCCTGCCGCGCGGCGTGCTGGTGATGATGCTGGTGTGGCTGGTGCTGTGTATGTCGGGACTGATCTCGTTGATCGGTTTCGGTGAAATTGCCAACGCGGCCCACGTCGGCGGGTTGCTCGTCGGATGCTTGACCGGCTTGTTGGGTGGTTTGTACAACCGCCGTAAACTGGCCGTCTAACCAGTTATGTCAATAAAGAGCGCGGAGCCCTTGATGTCCTCTTTTAACGAAATGATCAACAACATCACCCCCGAGATCTACCAGAGCCTGAAACTGGCGGTGGAAATCGGTAAATGGTCCGACGGTGGCAAACTTACCGCCGAACAACGCGAACTGTCGCTGCAAGCGATGATCGCCTGGGAAATCCAGAACCTGCCCGAAGACCAGCGCACCGGTTACATGGGCGTGCAGGAGTGCGGCTCCAAGTCGATCGAAGTGCCGAATATCCTGTTCAAATCGGATGCCGTCCATTGATCGAGATTGGCCGCGGTGCAATCAGCAAAATGTCGGCGCGCCTTGACGGGGCGAACGTGCAGTACGCGTTTCGTCTGGACGACGTCGAGGTGCCGGTCAATCCATTGATCGGGACCACGGTGCGCCTGGAATACCTGGGAGCGATTCATTGCACCCATTGCGGACGCAAGACTAAAACCAGCTTCAGCCAGGGTTACTGCTACCCGTGCATGACCAAACTGGCTCAGTGCGACATCTGCATCATGAGCCCGGAGCGTTGCCACTATGACGCTGGCACCTGCCGTGAGCCGGAGTGGGGCGAGAGGTTTTGCATGACGGATCACATTGTGTATCTGTCCAATTCTTCGGGAGTGAAGGTCGGGATTACCCGCGCCACTCAGCTGCCGACCCGTTGGATCGATCAGGGCGCCCGTCAGGCTCTGCCGATCATGCGGGTTTCGACCCGTCAGCAGTCGGGCTTCGTCGAAGACCTGTTCCGCAGTCAGGTGGCGGACAAGACCAACTGGCGTGCTTTACTCAAGGGCGATGCGGTGTCGGTCGATTTGGCGCAGGTTCGCGATCAGCTGTTCGACAGTTGCGCCGAAGGATTGCAAAGTTTGCAGGAACGATTCGGCCTACAGGCGATCCAGACTATTGCCGATGTAGAAACGCTCGAGATCCGCTATCCGGTCGAGCAATACCCGGCCAAGATCGTCAGCTTCAACCTGGACAAGAATCCGATCGCCGAAGGCACGCTGTTGGGAATCAAGGGCCAGTACCTGATTTTCGACACCGGCGTAATCAATATTCGTAAATACACGGCCTACCAGCTCGCCGTGCATCAGTAAGGACTCCAGCATGCGCACCGAACAACCGAAGATGATCTACCTGAAGGACTATCAGGCGCCCGAGTACCTGATCGACGAGACGCACCTGACCTTCGAGTTGTACGAGGACCACAGCCTGGTCCATGCGCAACTGGTGATGCGCCGCAATCCCGAGCGTGGCCCGGGCCTGCCGCCGCTGTTGCTGGATGGCCAACAGCTTGAATTGCTGTCGGTGAACCTGGCCGACATCGAATTGACCGCCGCCGACTATCAGTTGACGGAAAACCACCTGACCCTGCACCCGACCAGCACCACCTTCACGGTCGATACCAGCGTCAGGATCCACCCGGAAACCAACACTGCGCTGGAAGGCCTGTACAAATCCGGCACGATGTTCTGCACCCAGTGCGAAGCCGAAGGCTTCCGCAAGATCACCTATTACCTCGACCGTCCGGACGTGATGAGCACGTTCACCACCACGGTGGTTGCCGAGCAGCACAGCTATCCGGTGTTGCTCTCCAACGGCAACCCGATTGCCTCAGGTCCCGGGGAAGACGGCCGGCACTGGGCGACCTGGGAAGATCCGTTCAAGAAACCTGCTTACCTGTTCGCGCTGGTGGCCGGTGATTTGTGGTGCGTCGAAGACACCTTCACCACCATGACCGAGCGCTCTGTGGCGCTGCGCATTTATGTCGAGCCGGAAAACATCGACAAGTGCCAGCACGCCATGAACAGCCTGAAGAAGTCGATGCGCTGGGACGAAGAGGTCTACGGTCGCGAGTACGACCTGGACATCTTCATGATCGTCGCGGTCAATGACTTCAACATGGGTGCCATGGAGAACAAGGGCCTCAACATCTTCAACTCCAGCGCCGTGCTGGCTCGCGCTGAAACCGCGACCGACGCCGCGCACCAGCGGGTCGAGGCGATTGTTGCCCACGAGTACTTCCACAACTGGTCGGGCAACCGTGTGACCTGCCGCGACTGGTTCCAGTTGTCGCTGAAGGAAGGCTTCACCGTGTTCCGCGATTCGTGCTTCTCCGCCGACATGAACTCGGCCACGGTCAAGCGCATCCAGGACGTGGCGTACCTGCGCACCCACCAGTTCGCCGAAGATGCCGGCCCCATGGCTCACGCCGTGCGCCCGGACAGCTTCATCGAGATTTCCAATTTCTACACCCTGACCGTGTACGAAAAGGGCTCGGAAGTGGTCGGCATGATCCACACCTTGCTCGGCGCCGAAGGTTTCCGTAAAGGCAGCGACCTGTACTTCGAACGCCATGACGGCCAGGCCGTGACCTGTGACGACTTCATCAAAGCGATGGAAGACGCCAACGGTGTCGACCTGACCCAGTTCAAGCGCTGGTACAGCCAGGCTGGCACACCGCGTTTGGCGGTCAGCGAGTCCTACGACGCGGCGGCGAAAACCTACAGCCTGACGTTCCGTCAAAGCTGCCCGGAAACTCCGGACAAGGTTGAGAAGCTGCCGTTCGTGATCCCGGTCGAACTGGGCCTGCTGGACGCCAAAGGCGCGGCCATTGCGTTGTGTCTTTCCGGTGAAGCCAGTGCCCAGGGCACCTCACGGGTCATTTCGGTGACCGAAGCCGAGCAGACGTTCACCTTCATCGACATCGCGCAACAGCCATTGCCTTCGTTGCTGCGTGGCTTCTCGGCGCCGGTGAAACTGAGCTTCCCGTACAACCGCGATCAGCTGATGTTCCTGATGCAACACGACAGCGACGGTTTCAACCGCTGGGATGCGGGTCAGCAATTGTCGGTTCAGGTGCTGCAAGAGCTGATTGCCCAGCAGCAAAAGGGCGAGAAACTGGTGCTGGATCAGCGTCTGGTTTCTGCCTTGCGTACCGTGTTGTCGGACGAGACGCTGGATCAGGCGATGGTCGCGGAAATGCTCTCGCTGCCGGGCGAGGCGTATCTGACTGAGATCAGCGAAGTGGCTGACGTTGACGCCATTCACATCGCTCGCGAGTTTGCTCGCAAGCAATTGGCAGAAGGTTTGTTCGAGGCGCTGTGGCTGCGTTACCAGGCCAATCGCGATCTGTCGAAGAAAACCCCGTATGTGGCTGAGGCCGAACACTTCGCTCGTCGCGCGTTGCAGAACATTGCGCTGTCGTACCTGATGCTCAGCGGCAAACCGGAAGTATTAGCGGCGACGCTCGAGCAGTTCGAGACCAGCGACAACATGACCGAGCGCCTGACGGCGTTGGCGGTATTGGTCAATTCGCCGTTCGAAGACGAGAAAGCCAAGGCCCTGGCCAGTTTTGCCGAGCACTTCAAGGACAATCCGCTGGTCATGGATCAGTGGTTCAGCGTCCAGGCGGGCAGCGTGCTGCCCGGTGGTCTGGAGCGGGTCAAGGCGTTGATGCAGCATCCGGCATTCAACATCAAGAACCCGAACAAGGTTCGTGCACTGGTCGGCGCGTTTGCCGGGCAGAACCTGATCAACTTCCATGCGGCCGATGGTTCGGGTTATCGGTTCCTCGCGGATCTGGTGATCGAGTTGAACGGGTTCAACCCGCAGATTGCTTCTCGGCAGTTGGCACCGCTGACTCGCTGGCGCAAGTATGACGATGCGCGCCAGGCGTTGATGAAAGGTGAGCTTGAGCGGATTCGCGCTTCGGGCCAGCTGTCCAGCGATGTGTTCGAGGTGGTCAGCAAAAGCCTGGCCTGACTCAGGGTTCGCTCCTGCAGTGGTTCGCCTGAACCCTGCAGGAGCTCGCTCCCACAGGGTAGGTGGGGTTAGATACCCTTATGGCGCTTGCGCACGAGTTTCATCACCACCACAAAAAACACTGGCACAAACAGCACAGCCAGTGTCGCCGTGATCATCCCGCCAATCACCCCGGTGCCGATGGCTTGCTGGCTCGCTGAACTGGCCCCGGTGGCAATCGCCAGCGGCACCACACCCAGAATGAACGCCAGCGACGTCATCACAATCGGTCGCAGCCGCAGGCGCGCGGCTTGCAGCGTGGCGTCGATCAGGTCGTGGCCTTCGTCGTACAGGCTCTTGGCGAACTCGATGATCAGGATCGCGTTCTTCGCCGACAGCCCGATGATGGTGATCAATCCAACCTTGAAAAACACGTCATTGGGCATCCCGCGCAAAGTCACGGCCAGTACCGCGCCGAGCACGCCAAGCGGTACCACCAGCAGCACCGAGGTCGGTATCGACCAGCTCTCATACAACGCGGCCAGACACAGGAACACAATCAGCAACGATAAACCGAGCAGGATCGGAGCCTGACTGCCGGATAACCGCTCCTGCAATGACAACCCGGTCCATTCCTGCCCCAACCCCGCCGGTCCTTGCGCCACCAGACGCTCGATTTCCGCCATGGCTTCGCCGGTGCTGTAACCGGGCGACGGTTCACCGGAAATACTGATTGCCGGGTAGCCGTTGTAGCGAGTCAATTGCGCAGGGCCCTGGGTCCACCTGGCCTGGACGAAGGCCGACAACGGCACCATTTTCCCGGCGCTGTTGCGCACGTGAATCTTCAGCAGATCGGCGACCTGACTGCGCTGATCGCCTTCAGCCTGCACCACCACACGCTGCATCCGCCCCTGATTAGGGAAGTCGTTGATATAAGCCGAACCGACGGCGGTGGACAGCACGTTGCCAATGTCGGCAAAGGACACGCCCAGCGCGTTGGCCTGTTTGCGGTCGACTTCCAATTGCACCTGCGGCGCTTCGGCCAAGGCGCTTTCGCGCACGTTCATCAGGATCGGACTTTTCTCGGCGCCAGCGAGCAATTCACTACGCGCCTGCATCAGCGTGGTATGGCCGAGGCCGCCGCGGTCCTGCAAGCGGAACTCGAAACCGCTGGAAGTGCCAAGGCCATCCACCGGTGGCGGCAGTACTGCAAACGCCACGGCGTCCCTGATCTGGCTCAACGCGATGTTGGCGCGATCGGCAATGGAACTGGCCGAGTCGTCGCTACCCCGGTCAGACCAATCCTTGAGCGTGGTAAACGCCAACGCGGCGTTCTGCCCGCTACCGGAAAAACTGAAACCGAGAATCACCGTGCTGTCGCCGACGCCGGGTTCAGTGGCGTTGTGGGCTTCGATCTGCTCGACCACCTGCACCGTGCGGTTCTTGCTTGCACCCGGTGGCAGTTGAATGTCGGTGATGGTGTAACCCTGATCCTCCACCGGCAGGAACGAGGAGGGCAGGCGACTGAAGCACACGCCCAATCCGATCAGCAGCACGCCGTAGATCAACAGGTAGCGGCCTGTGCGTTTCAGTGCATAGGCAACCCAGCCCTGATAACGCTCGGTCAGTTGCTCGAAGCGCCGGTTGAACCAGCCGAAGAACCCGCGCTTCTCGTGGTGTTCGCCCTTGGCAATCGGCTTGAGCAGCGTCGCGCACAACGCCGGGGTCAAGGTCAGGGCGAGGAACGCCGAGAACAGGATCGACGTCGCCATCGACAAGGAGAACTGCCGGTAAATCACCCCGACCGAGCCCTGCATGAACGCCATCGGAATGAACACCGCGACCAGCACCAGCGTGATGCCGATGATCGCCCCGGTGATCTGCTTCATCGCCTTGCGCGTTGCCTCTTTGGGCGACAGGCCTTCGGTGGCCATGATTCGCTCGACGTTCTCCACCACCACAATCGCGTCATCCACCAGGATGCCGATCGCCAGCACCATGCCGAACATGGTCAGCACGTTGATCGAGAACCCCAGCGCCAACATGGTCGCAAAGGTGCCCATCAGCGCCACCGGCACCACCAGGGTCGGAATCAGCGTGTAGCGGATGTTTTGCAGGAACAGGAACATCACCGCGAACACCAGCAACATCGCCTCGCCAAGGGTGTAAACCACCTTGGTGATCGAGACTTTGACGAAGGGCGAGGTGTCGTACGGGATCTTGTATTCCACGCCAGCGGGGAAGTAGCGCGCCAGTTCGTCCATCTTCGCCCGCACCAACGTGGCAGTGCTCAAGGCATTGGCGCCCGGTGCCAACTGCACGCTGACGGCGGTCGATGGTTTGCCGTTAAGGCGGGTGGAGAACTGGTATTCCTGACTGCCGATCTCGACACGCGCCACATCTTTGATGCGCACCGTGGAGCCGTCGGGATTGGCTTTCAGGACGATGTCGGCGAATTCTTCCGGGGTCGACAACTGGCCTTTGACCAGAATGGTCGCGGTGATTTCCTGGGTGGTGCGGGTTGGCAAATCGCCGATGCTACCCGCCGACACTTGCGCGTTCTGCGCGACGATGGCGGCGTTGACGTCGGCCGGGGTCAGGTTGAAGCCGATCAGCTTCTGCGGATCGATCCAGATTCGCATGGCCCGTTCGGCACCGTACAACTGCGCCTTGCCGACGCCGTCCAGACGCTTGATCTCGTTCATCACGTTGCGTGCCAGGTAATCGCTGAGCGCCACGTCGTCGAGCTTGCCGTCGCTGGAGGTGAGGGTGATCAGCAGCAGGAAACCGGCGGAAACTTTCTCCACCTGCAAACCCTGTTGTGTCACCGCTTGAGGCAGACGCGACTCGACCACTTTCAGGCGGTTTTGCACATCGACCTGCGCCATTTCCGGGTCAGTGCCCGGCTGGAACGTCGCGGTGATGGTGGCACTGCCGAGGCTGCTCTGGGATTCGAAATACAGCAGATGGTCAGCGCCGTTGAGTTCTTCCTCGATCAGGCTGACCACGCTTTCGTCCACGGTTTGCGCCGAAGCACCGGGGTACACCGCGTAGATTTCGACTTTCGGCGGCGCGACGTTGGGGTATTGCGCCACCGGCAACTGTGGAATGGCCAGGACGCCGGCCAACAGGATGAACAGGGCAACCACCCAGGCGAACACCGGGCGATCGATAAAGAACTGCGGCATAAAGAAGCGTCCTGCTTACTGGCCAGAAACTTGGGCAAGTGGAAGAGGGGTGTCGTCGATCTGCACTTTTTCGCCGGGACGGGCGTGCTGCAGGCCTTCGGTGACGATGCGGTCACCGGGCTTGAGACCGGCGGTGACGATCCAGCGATCGTTCTGCACGGCGCCCAGTTCGACCGGTTGCTGGCCGACTCGCTGCTCGGCATCGAGCAACAGCACTTGGGCAATACCGGCACTGTCACGCTGGATGGCCCGTTGCGGCACGCTGATGCCTTGTTGGTTGACCGCTTGCTCCAGACGCACGCGCACGAAGCTGCCCGGCAGCAAATCGAGGTCCGGGTTGGGGAATTCGCTGCGCAGAATGATCTGGCCGGTGCCGGGGTCGACGGTGATGTCGGCGAACAGCAACTTGCCGGGCAACGGATAGAGACTGCCGTCGTCCTGGATCAGCGTGGCTTTGACCTGGTCCTGACCGACCTGCTGCAAGTGGCCGGAACGGAACGCCCGGCGCAGGTCGTTGAGTTCGCGGGTCGATTGGGTGAGGTCGGCGTGAATCGGGTTCAGTTGCTGGATCAATGCCAGCGGTGTGGTTTCGTTCTGCCCGACCAGTGCACCTTCGGTCACCAGCGCGCGACCGATGCGCCCGGAAATCGGGGCGGTGACGGTGGCGTAACCCAGGTTGAGTTTCGCCCGTTCCACGGCAGCCTGGTTCGCGGCGACGTCGGCAGCGGTTTGCCGGGCACTGGCCCGGGCGTTGTCATAGTCCTGACCGCTGATGGCATTGCCTTCGATCAACTGCGCGTAACGCTGCTCTTGCAGGCGCGCCTGGAACGCATTGGCTTGCGCCTTGCGCAGCGCCGCTTCGGCGCTGTCCAGGTCGGCCTTGAACGGCGCCGGGTCGATACGGAACAACACTTCACCTTTTTTCACATCACTGCCTTCACGGAACGCCCGTTGCAGCACCACACCGGCAACCCGAGCGCGGACTTCGGCAATGCGTGGCGCGGCAATCCGCCCGCTCAGTTCACTGGTGATCGAGAGTGGGCTGGCCTGGATGGTTTCAATGCGAACCGTGGCCAGAGGCGCCTGTTCTTCGGCAGTCGAAGCCTTGTCACAAGCGCTCAGCGTCACCGCCAGTGCAATCAGGCTGAGCCTGGCAAGCAGATTCTTTGACATGTAATACCCCAATAATGACCCCCCGCATCCTACGGGGAGGCGACGAGGGTAGCGGTGAAGCTTTGTTGGTGCTGTGTGAAATTGTGTAAGGGTTTTACTCAGGCACGGCTGAGGGCGTATATCCTTCACGCCTCGATTTCTATTGCGACTGTTAGATTGCTTTCGCGAGCAGGCTCGCTCCCACAGGGGACCGCATTTCAACTGTAGGAGCGAGCCTGCTCGCGAAAGCGGTCTGTCAAACGCCACTGCACTTTCTGGAAACACCCCATGCCCAACATCCTCCTGGTCGAAGACGACACCGCGCTCTCCGAACTGATTGCCAGTTACCTGGAACGCAACGGCTATAGCGTCAGCGTGATCAGCCGTGGTGACCATGTGCGCGAACGGGCGCGGGTCAATCCGCCGGACCTGGTGATCCTTGACCTGATGCTGCCGGGGCTCGATGGCCTGCAAGTCTGCCGTTTGCTGCGCGCCGATTCGGCCACCTTGCCGATCCTGATGCTCACCGCCCGCGACGACAGCCACGATCAGGTGCTGGGACTGGAAATGGGCGCTGACGACTACGTCACCAAACCTTGCGAACCGCGGGTGTTGCTGGCCCGGGTGCGGACGTTGTTGCGGCGCAGCAGCCTGATTGAACCGCAGACGGCCAACGACCGCATTCTGATGGGCAATCTGTGCATCGACCTGTCCGAGCGCACCGTGACCTGGCGCGAGCAATTGGTCGAACTGTCCAGCGGTGAATACAACCTGCTGGTGGTGCTCGCTCGTCATGCCGGTGAAGTGCTCAGTCGCGACCAGATCCTGCAACGCCTGCGCGGCATCGAGTTCAATGGCACCGACCGCTCGGTGGACGTGGCGATTTCCAAGCTGCGGCGCAAGTTCGACGATCACGCCGGCGAGGCGCGCAAGATCAAGACGGTGTGGGGGAAGGGGTACCTGTTCAGCCGTTCCGAGTGGGAATGCTGAGTCGATGTTCAGAATCCTGTTTCGCCTGTATCTGGTGACCATCGTTTCGTACAGCGCGGCGATCTATCTGGTGCCTGACGTGGTGATCAAGGTCTTCCAGGAGCGCTTTGTCACCTACAACCTCGATTATTCGCGCGGGCTGCAAACCCTCATCGTCAAACAGTTTCACGCCGTGCCCCCGGCGCAGTGGCCGGCATTGGCCGCGGAGATGGACAAGGAATTCCAGCCGCTGCACATCGTCCTGACCGGTAACGACGACCCCGATTTCACCGCTGATGAGCGCAGGCGTTTGCAGCGTGGCGAGAACATCGTGCGCATTGGCGACTGGGGCTGGCGCACCCTGGCGGTGGCGCCGCTGAACGAGCGGACGGTGGTGGAGATGATCGTGCCGCCGGACCCGATAGACGTCAGCCTGTTGTACTGGAGCATCAACGTGTTGATCGGCGCGACCATGCTCGCCTGCCTGTTGCTGTGGCTGCGCCCGCACTGGCGCGACCTGGAACGTCTCAAAGGGACGGCTGAACGTTTCGGCAAGGGCCATTTGAGCGAGCGCACACAGATTTCCAGAAGCTCCAACATCGGTAGCCTGGCCAACGTTTTCGACACCATGGCTGGCGATATCGAGAACCTGCTCAACCAGCAGCGGGACCTGCTCAATGCCGTGTCTCACGAATTACGCACGCCCCTGACACGACTGGATTTCGGCCTGGCGCTGGCACTGTCCGACGATTTGCCCGCCGCCAGTCGCGAGCGTCTGCAAGGGCTGGTCGCGCACATTCGCGAACTCGATGAGCTGGTGCTGGAACTGTTGTCCTACAGCCGCCTGCAAAACCCGGCGCGGCTGCCGGAGCGGGTCGAAGTGTCGCTGGATGAATTTATCGACAGCATCCTCGGCAGCGTCGACGAAGAACTGGAATCCCCGGACATCGTTATCGATGTGCTGCTGCACGGGCAACTTGAGCGCTTCACCCTCGACCCAAGGTTGACTGCCCGCGCTATACAGAACCTGCTGCGCAATGCGATGCGCTACTGCGAAAAACGCATCCAGATTGGTGTGCAGGTGTGTGCCAAGGGGGCGGAAATCTGGGTGGACGACGATGGGATCGGTATTCCGGATGAGGAGCGTGAGCGGATTTTCGAACCGTTCTATCGGTTGGATCGCAGTCGGGATCGGGCCACTGGCGGGTTTGGTCTGGGGCTGGCAATCAGTCGTCGGGCGTTGGAAGCTCAGGGCGGCACGCTCACCGTTGAAGCGTCGCCGCTGGGTGGGGCACGGTTTCGGTTGTGGTTGCCCACCTCAGCCTGACGCGTATCAGCTCAGTACGCGAATCGGTTCTCCCGCAGACCACGCCTGAATATCCTCGATCATCTGCGAGAAAAACTGCTGATAGTTTTGTTGGCTGACATACCCGACGTGGGGCGTGGCCAGCACAGTGTCCAGGGTTCTGAACGGATGATGAGCCGGCAAGGGTTCCTGCTCGAAGACGTCCAGCGCAGCGCCGGCCAGTCGCCGTTTTTGCAACGCCTTGATCAACGCGGCCTCATCGACGATCGGGCCACGGGCAGTGTTGACCAGCAGCGCCGAAGGTTTCATCCAGTCCAGTGCCTGGGCGTCCACCAAGCCGCGGCTACGCTCGCTGAGCACCAGATGGATCGATAGCACATCGGCCTGTTCGAACAGTTCCTGTTTGCTGACGCAGGTCACGCCGACTTCGGCTGCGCGTGCGGCGGTCAGGTTCTCGCTCCAGGCAATCACCCGCATGCCGAACACCTGGCCGAACCGGGCAACGCGAGTGCCAATGCTGCCCAGCCCCAGGATTGCCAGGGTCTTGCCATGCAGGTCGCCGCCCAGGCTTTGCTGCCATAAACCGGCTCGCAGGGCGTTGGCTTCAACCACCAGGTTGCGGGTCGCCGCCATGATCAACGCCCAGGTCAGTTCCGGCGCTGCGTGCTTGTAACTGTCGGTGCCACAGACCTGAATGCCCTGCGCAGCGGCGGCTTTCAGGTCCAGGGCGGCGTTGCGCATGCCACCGGTGACCAGCAGCTTGAGTTTCGGTAAGCGCCGCAGCAGGTCCTCATCGAACCGGGTGCGTTCGCGCATCACGCAGATCACTTCGAACTCGCCCAGCCTTGCCGCCAGGGTGTCGTTGTCGCCAGGGTAGTCATGGATGAAACTTACCTGGCCGATGGGCTCCAGCACCGACCAGTCCACCACGTCACGGGCCACGTCCTGCCAGTCATCAATCATCGCGATCTGCACTGTCATCGGCTTTACCTCATCAATGAACGGGGTTGGTATTGTTCAGCCAAGCGAGCAGGGCCTGGTGGAATTGCGCCGGTTCTTCCATTTGCGGCGCGTGGCCCATGCCGGGGAATTCGACCAGCGTTGACCGGGGAATGAGTTTCGCCACCTGCTTGCCGAGGACGTCGTAGTGACCGAGTTTCGCCTTGACCTCGGGCGGTGCGATGTCGCTGCCGATGGCCGTGGTATCGGATGTACCGATCAGCAGCAGGGTCGGCATCTTCAGGTCCTTGAACTCGTAGTACACCGGTTGGGTGAAGATCATGTCGTAGATCAGCGCCGAATTCCACGCCACCTGCGTATGCCCCGGTCCTTTGTTCAACCCGGCGAGCATGTCTACCCAGCGATCGAATTCCGGCTTCCAGCGGCCGCCGTAATAGGTGTTGCGTTCATAGGTGCGGATGCCGTCGGCGGTGAGTTTCAGCTCGCGCTCATACCATTGATCGACCGTGCGATAGGGCACGCCGAGCGCTTTCCAGTCTTCCAGGCCGATGGGGTTGACCAGGGCCAGTTGTTCAACCTGATCGGGGTATTGCAGCGCATAGCGAGTGGCGAGCATGCCGCCGGTGGAGTGCCCGAGAACACTGGCCTTTTGAATGCCCAGGGCCTTGAGCAATTGCTGGGTGTTGGTCGCCAGTTGCTGGAAGCTGTACTGATAATGGTCGGGTTTGCTGGAGGTGCAGAAACCGATCTGGTCCGGGGCGATGACCCGGTAACCGGCTTCACTCAGGGCCTTGATCGAACTGTCCCAGGTGGCACCGCAGAAGTTCTTGCCGTGCATCAGCACCACGCTGCGTCCGTTGGCCTTGCCGTTGGCGGCGACATCCATGTAACCCATTTGCAGGGATTTGCCCTGGGATTCAAAGGCGAAATGCTTGACCGTGTAGGGGTATTCGAAACCTTGCAGCTCCGGCCCGTATTCCGGGCCTTCGGCGTGGGCGATGACAGGCAATGCAGCGGTCAGTAGCAGGCTGGGCAGCCAGCGGAAAGGGGTGAGGGACATGGGCGAGCTCCATTGGAAATCGGCCGATGCTGGATCGGCATGATTAGGGCGACATTAAACACAGGCAATCGCCGTGGCTAATCGTTCAACCCATCCAGCCCACTGTGGCCATGGTCAACACACCATAACGGGCGCCTTTGGCGAGGGTCACGATCAGCAGGAATCGCCCCAGCGGCTCGCGCATCACGCCGGCCACCAAGGTCAGCGGATCACCGATCACAGGCACCCAGCTCAGCAGCAACGACCAATGACCGTAACGCTGATAATGCACCCGGGCTTTTTCCAGATGGCGCGGGCTGACGGGAAACCAGCGCCGATCATGAAACCGCTCGATACCGCGTCCCAGCCACCAGTTCACCAGCGACCCCAGGACATTGCCCAATGTCGCCACGGCGAGCAGCGACCAGAGCCAATACTTGCCGCTGAGCAACAGCCCCACCAACACCGCTTCGGACTGCAAGGGCAGCAAGGTTGCCGCACCGAATGCGGCAAAGAACAGCCCGATGTACGCACCGAACATCAATGGGCCGGGTAGTCCGCCACCACCATGTCGGTGCCATCTTTCTTCAGGCCGATCACTTGATACGCATCACTCATGCCGTCCATTTCCATGCCGGGTGAACCCATGGGCATGCCGGGTGCGGCGACGCCCAGCAGATCGTCGCGCTTGCTCAAGGCCAGCACCTGATCGGCGGGGACATGACCTTCAACGAATTTGCCGTTGATCAAAGCGGTATGACACGACGCCAGACGTGGAGGCACGCCGTGCTGTTGCTTGAATTCGCTCATATTGGCTTCGACGTGATCGTCGACTTTGAAGCCGTTGGCTTCCAGATGGCTGATCCATTTTTTGCAGCAACCGCAATTGGCATCGCGGTGAACCTCGATCGGGATCAGGTCGGCGGCCTGGGCCAGGGAGGAAATGAACAGGGCGCTCAGGGCGACCAGACGCAGGTGGGTTCGCATGGGGGATCTCGTCTCGAATAGCGGCCAAAAAATGCATTTTGACCATTCTAACCAGTATCGAGGCAGGAGATTGTTTCGAAGTAATACGAGTTTCAGCCGCCGCACATTCTTTGTAGCAGCTGCCGAAGGCTGCGTCCGGCTGCGTAGCGTCGAAAAATCACACTCCCATTGGATAAGCCAATGAAACAGGGCGCTTTTCCGCTTGTATCGTAAATGTACGAGAATTGTAAAAAACCGGAATAAATAGTTGGTATGGCAAGTGGCCAGGCTGATACTCGCCCGCTCTTAACCAGATTAAACAAGGAGCTTTGTATGGTCGCCTCACACGGATGTCTGTTTCAGATAGCGCAGTCGGGAGTTCGGTCATGACTATTGGCTATACCGGTGCCTGGACTTCCAAGGCAGGTTTGCTGGTCAAGGACACAGGCGCTGGCAAGCCTGTGACGCACAGCGCCAGGGTCAAGCAAATGCTGGCATTGGTGGGAAGCGATCCCAGTGCGCTCAACACGAAGTTGATGGATGAGCAGAAACTGCACAGAAACATCAAAGGCTTCGATCCGGAAAATGTCACCGCCAAACAACTGGGCAATCTCAGTGCGTTCTTGAAAGCCAAAGGACTGATTTCTGATATTACTTCAATGACCTTAATGAATGCCGGTGACAAGTTTGACCGGTTCGGAATACAGAAAGACCCGGATGCGAAATTCAATGCACTGGAGTATTTCGCCACTCAACTGGACACCATCCAGAACAACAGCATCAAGGGTGACAAGTACGCTGCGGGACTGATCCCGGAATACAAGAAAGCGATCTACGTACTGCAGAATTTACAAGCTTATGGCAAGGGCAACGGCACATCAGTGCCTACCGACAAGGGCGTCAGCTCAAAGGCGTGACGGTTTGTCCTGGCCCACTCAACTTGTCGAATGGGCCAGGTGTCGGTTACCGGTCAAGTAACTCCATGACTTCTTCCGGATAACGTAAACCCGCCGTGGCATTGGCCGGGAATATCGCTTCCAGTGCTTGCAAGTCTTCGCCGCTGAGCTTCACATCCAGCGCGGCCACATTTTCTTCCAGGTATTTACGCTGTTTGGTTCCGGGAATCGGGATAACGTAATCACCCTGAGCCAGCACCCATGCGAGCGCGAGTTGGCCGGCAGTCACACCTTTGTCTGCGGCCAGGTCCTGCACTTGCCGCACCAACAACAGGTTTTTGGCGAAGTTTTCGCCTTGAAAACGCGGGCTGAAACGCCGGTAGTCGTCTGCCGCGAAATCATCAGGGCTTTTCAGCGCTCCAGTGAGAAAGCCACGGCCCAAAGGGCTGTAAGGGACGAAGGCTATTCCCAGGCGCTGACACGCGGCCAGACAACCGTTTTCCTCCTGATCACGGCTCCATAACGAATATTCACTTTGCAGCGCACTGATCGGATGAACCTTGTGCGCGCGCTCAAGTGTTGCGACCGAGGCCTCGCTCAAACCCAGGTATCGAACCTTGCCGGCTTTCACCAGGTCGGCCATGGCACCGACGGTTTCCTCGATGGCCACCTGCGGATCGATGCGGTGCTGGTAATACAAATCCAGAGTCTCGACACCGAGACGCTTGAGGGTGCCGTCGATAGCGGCGCGAATGTACTCCGGTCGGCCATTCACGCCCCGCGCAACCGGATTGGCCGGGTCGCGAACGATCCCGAATTTGCTGGCCAGAAACACCTGGTCTCGCTTGCCGACGATGGCTTTGCCGATCAGTTCTTCGTTGGTGTGCGGGCCGTACATGTCGGCGGTGTCGAGCAGGTTGATGCCCAATTCCAGCGCGCGATGCAGTGTGACCGTGGCTTCGCGGACGTCCACGCCAGTCGTGTAGAAATCGGTCATGCCCATGCAGCCCAGACCCATCGCGCTGACGAGTGGACCGTTTTTGCCCAGTTGACGTGTTTGCATTGAAATCAGCTCCCTGTGAGTGAAGTCCATTGTTGATCTCGACAGAAACAAGATAAACCGGCTAAAACTGCTATCACTGTTCGTAATTTCTAAATAATCAGCCGGTAAGCAATAGCCATGGACCGTTTTAATGCGATGCGCGTGTTCACTCGAATCGTCGAACTGGGCGGTTTTGCCAAAGCGGCGGATAGCCTGCAATTGCCCCGTGCCTCCGTGACCATCCTGATCAAACAGTTGGAAGCGCATCTCGGTGTGCAACTGTTGCAACGCACGACGCGGCAGATCAGCCTGACGCTCGACGGCGCGGCCTATTACCCTCGTTGCGTGCGGTTGCTGGCGGATCTGGAGGAAACCGAAGCGGTGTTCAGCACTGCACGCAATAACCCCAAGGGGCTGCTGCGCGTGGACATGCCGGCGGGCGTAGGGCGCTTGATAGTGATCCCGGCGTTACCGCAATTCACTGCTCGATATCCTTTGATCGAGCTGGAAATCGGCTTGAATGACAGACCTGTCGACTTGATACGCGAAGGCGTCGATTGCGTGCTGCGGGGCGGCGACTCACTGGATGATTCACTGGTGGCGCGGCCGTTGGTCATGCTGGACCAGGTCACGTGTGCCAGCCCCGATTACTTGAAGCGATTCGGAACGCCTCAGTGTCTGGCTGACCTGGAAGGCCATCAGATGGTGGAGTACTTCTCCAGCAACAATGGCAAGCGTTATGGGCTGGAGTTCACGGTCAATGATCAGGTTCAGCTCATTGATTTGCCCAAGCAAGTTTCGGTCAACAGCGCCGATGGTTACCTGGCCGCGTGCGAGGCGGGGTATGGTCTGGTCCAGGCCCCGTCTTACCACGTAGCGCGCCAGTTGAGCGAAGGCCGTTTATGTGAAGTCCTCAGTGCGGTGCCGACACCGGGCATGCCGCTGACCGCGCTTTACCCGCCACACCGCCAGTTGTCCCGGCGGGTGAGGGTGTTTGTCGACTGGCTGGTAGAGCTTTGCGCGCAGCCGGGCAATGACTTTTATCGAAAAGCCTCACGCGGCTGAGCGGGCTCTGTTCAGCGCTTCGGCGCTACTCTGCATGTTGGTGTTTTGCTGTAAATCGTCATGCAAGCGTTGCATGTGCGGGCAATGCAGGTCGAGGTGTCGAGACTGCGCCCCTCGATGAAACAGTGCGAACCACCCCTGGGCACTGGAGGTAGGCGTCAGCCCGGTAAAGGTGAAACCAAGGGCCGCCAGATTGCGAACGTCCTGGGCAAAGTGCCGTGACAACTGAAGTTTGGCCGAGATCAGCCAGTGCCTGGGCAATTGCCGGACCTGCTCAAGCAGACGTTTGGTCAAACGCTGAATGACCATGTCGAATCTTTTATGGTGTTGCTTGAGTTGCAAGGGCAGGGAAGACAACGGCGTCATGTCCGCATGAGTGCCGAACACAGCACACAAGTGCTGCATAAACCCTCGGCAGCTTTCAGGCCATGGGATATCGGGAAGTGGACGCGTTTGCCCTTCGACTACATGGCAACCCATCACGATGGTTTCCGGCAGCGGCTCGGCGAAGGGCGAAGGGACGTAGTCAGGTAGCAAACCCGTGCTGTGGAAGCCGATGCTTGCAGCCATGCGTTGCGTGTAGGGATGGTGTGTCACTTGTTTGATCGAGACGCTGTTGAACCCCATGGAACCTGATTGCGACAACAACTCCCGACCCAGACGGGTCGCGATGCTCTGCCCCTGCGCGGCGGGATGTACCACGCTGAGGGCCAGTTCGGTGGTGTCCGCAGGTGTGTCATGACACAACGCGGCATGCCCTAGAACGCGTACGTCGTCCACCGCCAGCATCGACTTCCAGCGTCCCTTGGCATTGTGCTGATCGATCATGTTCGGCAAATACACATCCGGCTGAACGTAATGATCGCCATAGACCTCGCGAAACAACTGGCTTACGGCTCGTGCGTCGGAGGGGCGATAGGGGCGAAAAACCAAATGCGGCATCATGCGGGCTCCGACAATGGTGCGTCATACACGCGCAGGTCCTGGACCCGCAATTGTTTGCCGGAGCGTGGGTGAAGCTTCAATGCGGTGACTGCACAAGACAACACTCGCAATTCCAGCAGACCCTCGCGGCTCAACTCCTCGATGGCGGGATAGTGTTCAACCAACGCCTCGTACAACGCTCGGCACACCGGTACGGTGGCCATCGATAGCGTTGAGGGAACCCACTTCACACTCAAAATATCTTTGTATCCGTCATGTTCGATCAACAATTGCCATTGGTCGTTGTGGGCAATGCGCTGGACGATCTGCTGGATGTCGTCGATCAGCAGCGACAGCACGCCGACGCGCACTCGCTGGCTGTGCACGCTACGTCCCTTGAGGGCGAATTTGCGATTTGGGGCTGAGCCGGGCTCGCGCCAGCACGCGCGGTCGCCCACTGGATAACGCAGCAGTGGCATGAGCCGGCGGGTCAGACTAGTCACCACCAACAATCCGGTGCGATCGCATTCTTCGATGACTTCGCCGGTGAGTTCATCGATGATCTCCAGCAAGGTTTGTGGTTCAAACACCCGATGCTCGCCCAAGGCGCAGTCACGAGCGCTGGCCCCGATAAGGCCGGCATCTACGCTGGCATAGCCAATGGACGCGATGCGCACGTTGGGAAATACGTCGGTGAGGATTGCTACCTGCTGGGCAAACAGGCTTTCGCCGCCATACAACAACGTCTCAACCCCGCGCAGTACTCGCCGATGCTGGTTCAGGTAGGCAGCGAATCGCAGCAGCTGTGCCGGGACGCCGACCAGCACGTTGATCCGATGCTGATCAATCGCATCGGCCAGTGCGCCCAGCTCCGCGTGTCCAGTAAACGGAAACTCGCAGATCGATCGCCTGACGTGTACCAGGGAGTCGTGGATGAACAGAAAGCTGGCATAGAGATCTCCGGAAAAGAATAGATTGGCGACACGGTCTCCGTCATTCAGTTGTGAGGAGAAGCTTTCTCCAAATGTACTGACCAGTTCTTGCCATTCGCTATAGGTGTAAACGGACAGTTTGCCCTGGCTGGTCGATCCGCCGGTTTGAAACACCAACGCATCGTCGACCTTTGCGGTCAGGACCGGCCAATGATTCAAGTCATGGCTGTCAGACCAATAGTCCACAGCGTTGGTCAGCGGTATATCTTGCAACTTAATGCCCTGCGACGGTAAGTGTTCCAGTTGCTGGCGGTAGAAGTTTGAATGTTGTCGTATATAAGACAGCAGTTGTTCGAGTGAATAAGTCGATTTCACTGGATTCTCTCTTTTCTATCAGGCGTCTAGACAGTCGGAAAACAAGTTGTGAGTAGTTCTCGGTATTTTTATTTTCTTTTATCAATAACCAACGGTGTTTTGCCGCTGTGTTTATTCCGAGTGAATGCTTGTTCCTTGCATGTTTGAACTTCAACAATTAACAGGTTGGCGTTCACGGCGTTTACCAGCGCTTGATCGTTCAATAAGGCGTGGCGGACCTGATCGGCGTCTGCATTCGACAAAACTGTCAGCCGCTCGACGCCATCAGGGCTGTGATCGAGAACTATCTGCATGGGCACGCCGACGCTATCGTGCAGAGCCGACGGCGAAATGAATTCCGTGCCCATTCGCACCAGTTTGCCGTGGCGCTGGAGCAGTTCGAATCGGGGTGAGTCCAGCCCGCACGGACAGGCTCCGGGCATCCAGCGACCGGTGTCACCCACGTCATATCGGCGCACGGTCTGGCCTTGTCGTGCTCGTGAAGTAAACAGCAGGCGACCGACCTCATTAGCCTGAACCGGTTCATCCTGTTCGATCTGCACGATTTCCAGATGCTGGGTATCGCACATCAAGTGAAACACCCCGTTCGCGGTGGCTGCGCACGCATGCCCCAAAGGACCGGCGTCGACGGAACCATAGATCGCCGAGCGGATCATCGAAACCCCGCAACTTTCCATGAGGCTCAGGCTGGTTTGGCCCGGGTGCTCGCCGCCGAGGAACACTTTGCTGATACCTGCGTACGCGCGAAGTCGGGCCTGCTCGCTGAAGAACAGACGATGCAAGGTGCTCGGCATGCCGATCAGCACGGTGACACGCTGGTCAACGATCAGTTGGGCGATTTCGCTGAAGTCATCGTCCTGGGGCGCCCCCATGGGGAAATGTGTGACGCCCATCTGCTCCAGTATTTTGGTAAAGCTGAGGAACCCCCCGTACAGGCTGCCGCCGTAAAACAGGTTCATGACCCGGTCCTGTGCAGGATCGAGGCCGGCGGCGAACAGGCCGTCTGCCGCTGCGCGCATCTGTCGTTGAAAGTCGCGATAGCTGAAGCCGGCGAGGGCGGGAGTGCCGCTGCTCCCTCCCGAGCGGAAATACAATTGCGCTGCGGCGCCCATCGGTTGGGTCGTGAAGGCGTTTTTGTCCATGATCGGCGCATCGGCAATGTCAGGGGCCGGTGGGACCGGGTCGAGCGTCGCCCGGCCCGGCAAAACATCCGCCGACAGGCTCACCGAGAGGCGGCGACTCAAACGCGTCAACGCGTAAACGCCATCATGCGGCTCACCGGCGTAGCCATCATGAATCCCCGGGCAAGGCGCAATACGGGTGACGCCAGCGTTGACCAGTGTTCGCACAAGTCCTGGCGTTTCTGTCGCAGAGCAAATCAGTGCGCAGCTTTGCAGGACCGTGCGCCAGGGCAAGAGCGTCTCGGCGATCAAGTGTTGCGGCACAGGCTTGAGTAGCAGCGTACGAAACAGTGGCGATGGCGCGAGCGTCTGATGGTGTTCCCAGATGATCCGCCATCCATGGCCGGCCCAGACCTGGCCGCGTTGGTTCGCAAAACAGTAATCCAGTTGCGCCATGGCCGTGCGGGTGGTGATTTCGCACGCCTCCTGGTCCGTGGGTACCAGCGCCGGCCAGCGCGAGGCACGGCGCGTGAAGGCTTCGCTCAAACGCTCGCCCAGGTCTTGCAGAATGGCCGGATCATTGCTGTCCACCAGCACCCATTGCGGGCTGGAACACGCTTGTTGATCCAGGCTGCACACTTCATCCACCAACGCATCCAGCGCCGAAGGGCTGGCCGCGTCAGGCGACAGATAAGCGAAACTGATCCTGTGCCCCCAATCGATCCAGCGACATCCGGCGGGGATCTGCTGACGAATCGCCGTGAGTGCCTTTTCACCGCCCCAGGCTGACACGCCATCGGCCTGAGTGCAGAGTTCGGCTATCAGGGAAGTGCCCACGGGCAGTACCGCGACGAACTCGGCAAGCCTGCCGCTGGTGTCGCACTTCACAAATTCAGCCAACAACTTTGCAGTCAAACCCGCATCGCTGGTGCTGGGGCGTAACCAGTTGATGTTACCGGCCAGCAGGCTTTCAAGAACCGCGCAGAACGCCAGCATCGGCGCATTGCCCGGCGTCACATGCACCACCAGTCCCAAGGGGTGCCAGCTTTCAAAGTGTGGCTGCCGGTAGTCGATACGTCTCAGCGAGCGGGGTTGCGAACCCAGTTCTCGCTCAAGCTTTGTGCTCAGGTTGCTGCGCTGGCAGAACTCGCTCAGCCCCTGACATTGATCGTCGTCCAGAGGCAGGTTCAGGCTGCGAGTCTGTAACTGCGCGGCGAAACGAGCCGCGGCTTCGATGACGGTTTCGCTGTCGATCGGTGCAGAAAGCAGCCCGGGCAATTGTTTTCGAAGGCTGTCGAGGGCGCTTTGCGGGGTAACGTCGTCACGCAGTTGGCCATTGATCAGGTACATATCAAGCCCCTCCCAGCAATTCGGAAGCCGCCATCGCGCAACTGCGACTGGCGGTGGTGCCGGCACGCCCGTGCAGCTCGAACCAATCGGTGCTCAGGCCGCATCCGCAACTGGCGCCGGGGTGTAATGTCGCCAGGTCGCCCATGACCACCGCGTGAGCAGGGCTTGACGAAATGTACGGGGAGACGAATTCCAGCAAGCCGCGCTGGCCGTATGGCTGGACCGTGAAATCGGATGGGTTGCGCACGAAAACCTTCGAATAAACGGGGGCATGAAAATGATGACGGGCACACTGGATATAGGGCACGGCATGCTCGACGGCTCCGTAACCATCGCGACAGCGGGACAGGTCGACACCCAATTGCCGATTGATTCGGGCATACAACTCAAGCAATGGAATTTCTTGTGCTGCCTGGGTTTTCCAGCCTCCCCCCAAAAACACCAATGACTGAGCTGGAAGCTCGAGATTGGGTGCGCCGGTGTCTTCCATGTGCTGTAGCGCATGGGAAAGAAACGCAGGAAATCCAAGAATTCGCACGGGCAAGCCCTCGTCGGCAAACTCCTGCAAGGCGCGAATCACGCCAAACAGGTCGAACTCGTGACCTTTAGCCGTCCGGCGTAATCCGTAGACGAGCCGATTGACGGGCGCATAGCTGCACAGAAACTGGTCGGTGTAAGCAGTGCCCAAGGTGATGGCAGCCTCGGGCTCGTAGCTCAGGAGCAAATAATTGCAGGGGCTGTGCGGCGTATCCCAGCCGTAGTGCCGGAAAATGTGGCTCACCATCCCTTGAGCCGCCGCCATGCTGCGAGAGTCATAGCGCATGCGACTTTTCTGGCCGCTGGTGCCGGATGAGGTCAGCTCCAGCGCGCCTTCGCCGGTAGGGCCGAACAACAGGTGACGTTTGAAATAGTTGGCGAAAATCGGTGGCAATCTGGACCAGTCATCCAGTGTTTCGAGATCTTGGGCATCGAGCCCGTTGGCGTTCAGCCAGCGTTCGTAGCCAGGCGTGTGGTGACAATGAAACAAGCTGATTTCCCCCATCGCCTGATCGAACAGGCCCTCAGGGACGGAATCCAGGCAATAGGGTTGCGTTAACGCGCAAAGCGCATCGGTGTGGGGTAAGTGGATCATCAGAAGACCTGCTGTGGGGTGTCAGACGGCAAGCGGGATTTGAGAGCGCCGCAGAAACAGGCGCAGGGGCGCCAGGCTCAGCAGCCCAGCGATACCCGCCATCAAAGCGAAGGATTCGTGGCTGTCACCGGCACCGATGGCCGCAATAAGCGAGCCGCCGCCACCCATGACGGCGATCGAGATCATGCCGATCATGGCCGAGACCAGACCTTTGCTGTCATCGCTGGCGAACAGCGCAAGCCGGTACAACGCGGCATTGCTCATGCCCAGTCCCACGGCGTACAGCGCCAGGCAACTGATCAGCACGACGGTCGAACCGCCATGGATGCTGACGGCGACTAACGCGATGAGGCCGCCGCAAAACGGCCAAAGCGCGTATCGAATCAGTTGTGGCAGTTCAACGTTGGCAATCAGTCGATTGAGGATCAGATTGCCGAGAATGACGGCTGTAAATACCGGGATTTGCCACAGGCCGTAGTGCAGCGTTGATAACCCCTGGTTGTGGATCAGCAAGAGCGGCGCCAAGCCGATCCAGGCAATCAACGGCAGGCTCATCACGCCGAGCGCGACAGCGGCGCACAGGAATCGCGGGTTAGTCAGCAACGCCGCATAGCGGCGCAGGGTGCCGTGCCATTCAAAGCGTACTGCTTCCAGTCGCTGTCCGTCGTGGCGCAGGGTGCCCACGGTTTCCGGCATGAACAGATAAAGCCCGAGCCAGACCATCACGCCGCCGATACCCAGCAGTAAAAACAGCTCCCGCCAGGACAACCATTCCAGCAGCAGACTGCCGAGCAACGGCCCCAGCAGCGGGGAGAGCAACGCAACGTTCCCCAACAGCGCCATGATCTTGACCGCGTCGGCTTCGCAGAAAACTTCTTGCAGGGCCGGGTAGCTGACCGCGATGACAAACCCCAACCCCATGCCCTGAATCAGTCGCAAGCCATTGAACGCGGAAATGCTTTGCACCTTGAACGCGGCGGCGCAGGCCAGGGCGAATACCGCACAACCGATAAGCAACATCCGGCGGCGGCCGAAATGATCGGACAGCGGGCCAATAAGCCATTGCAGAAGAATGCCGCCGGCCAAATAAAGATTGAAGGCGTAAGGGACATGGTCGGGACTGGCATCCAATTGATGGGTAACGGTCAACATGCCCGGCATGATCATATCGCTGGCCATATAGGTCAGCAGTTCGAAAAAAGTGATTGCAAGGCAAAAGCCCAATAGATGTCGGGAGCTGATATTGATTAAAGGCTTGTGCATGGCGTCTCTTTTTTGCGCGAAGTTTAATATCGGGTCTTTTGCAACGCGCCGAGATTAATCACGGAACATGAATAGCTCCAATGAACTATTGAAACTCAAGGTTTCGATAGTTTTCGCTATGTTTCGATATTCCATTGATAGGAATAGGTAAATATGCCCGTACGAAAAATACTCGCGACAGGGCGGGCATTTATTTAGCAGTTATCGGATTGGGTATTTAGCTTACGAATGAAGGTTCAAATATCCACGTTATCGATGCTGGTAATACCCCGGCCCACCACGGTCGTAATGGTGATCGCCGTGGGGGAAAACGATGCAGCTGCTCAGGGCCAGGAGAGCGAGCAGGGGGAATCGGCAGTGCGATTCGACGGAACATTTCAAAATCCTCACGGGGCAATAAAGCCAAATCCAGTGATCGGCTGTAACATGAGACCCCGTTTTGTAGTGTCCTATCATCGGAGAAAGGTAGGGCTTGGCACGCGCTCTGATACAAATCGGATAATTTTTCAGGTTCAGGAACTCGCAATGACTCAGTCGCAACGTTTGAAATACTCGATTCTGATCTCGCTCGTGGTGTTGGGGATCATGTTCGGACTTTCGTATCTGCAAAACGCAGGTGTCATCAGCGAGAAGCTGTTTCAGTACATCGCCATCGGCGTGGCGGTGATCGTGGTGGTGGTCAATGGCGTGATGCGCCGCAAGGTCAAACCCTGAACGACGCATCTTGCGCGGATCACTCGCGATGAAGAATGGCTGCAGCGTGCGGATGCAGGCTGTAGCTTTTGTCCGGATTGAGCGTGATCACGCCTTCGCTGCACAAGCGTTTCAACACTTCCCGCACACTGAGAAAGGACAGGGGAATACCCAGCTCCAGCAAGTGGCTGTGCACGCCGCGCACGCCGAGGCTACGGTCGCTTTCGGCGGCAGTCAGCAAGGCGTCGATGACTTTGAGGCGGATCAGGCTGGTTCGCAGGCCAAAGCTCTTGAGCAGCAACCTGATCCGCTCGTTGCCATTGCGCTCAATGCGTTGACCAAAAACACCGGAGCCCATGGCGGAGCCCTTTGGCGCACTGCTACCGTCCGTTGGCAGTTGCGAGTTGTACATGCAAAAACTCCTTTTTCGAGCCGGCCAGGAAATGTGATGGGTGCTCTCATTCAATAAGACGTACGAGCGGGGCAAATAATGAAGCCCCGAATGTAGAAATTTTGTCGCCATCACGTCAGCGCCCCGTGAGATGCCTGTGAAAAGCGCTTTCATGGCCTAAATTTTTTGTCAGCGGTACTCGATATTTGCAGGTTCGTGACCTTCGATGACTAAGGGCCACCAGAAAGGTGGCCGCACAGTAACGCTGAAGTTGCTGGAGCGAGAAAAAGCAGGCCGCACCCCGCAAAAGGGGGCGGCCTTCAGCTTTTTGGGGGGTGTTGCGCAAGGGAGTTGAGGACCGGATTGCCATCCTTGTTGCGGGTCAGGTAGACCGGCAATACCTTGGGCAGGGAAGCCACCAGGTTGTCGAGCTCCTTGATGTTGTAGATGCCGCCGATGCGAATCGAGCCGGTACTGCTGTCGGCCACCATCACCGGTTTGCTCAAGTAGCGATTGATCAATGGCAATGCATCGGTCAACGCCAGATCATCGAGCACCAGTTTTCCGCTGCGCCAGGCCAGTGAGTTGTCATTGTCGTAGGTCTGACTGATCCGCGGAGTGAAGTCGCCGCGTCTATAGCTCGCCTGCATTGCTGGTTCGAGGCGCAAACCGTCACCCGCAACGGCGTCGTTACTGCTCACCAGCACCGAACCTTCTATCAGGTTCACGCGTACCTGATCTTCATACATCCAGACGTTGAATCTGGTTCCGGTTACCCGAATCCTGCCTTCGGCCGCTTTGACAATGAAGGGGTGTTCAGTGTCATGGCTGACGTTGAAGAAGGCTTCGCCTTTTTTCAGCGTGATCCGACGTTGATCCTTGTAGTTGCTGAACGTCAGCTCACTGCCCAGGTTCAGTTCCACCTGACTGCCATCGCTCAGGGTGACCTGGCGGACATTGTCGTTCGCTTCGAAATGTTGATAGGAATTGGGCAGCCAGCCCAGGTTCCAGCCGCTATAGGCCGCCAGCGGCAACGCCACGGCACAAACCGCGGCGGCGATACCGAAGGTGCGCCAAGGCGTTGCAGGTTTGGCGCGGACCATCGGGACTACGGTGGCTGGACGGGGCAGGTCCCCCGCGACATCCCAGATCTCCAGCATCGCCTCGTACTCGAACGCGTGAAGCGGATGAGCGTCATGCCATTGCTCGAATGCCAGCCGCTCTTCAGCGGTGCAATCGTTGGCGTGCAGACGCATGCACCAATGCGCAGCGGCATCGGTGATTGCGTCATATTGGGCTTGCGAGAGTGAGTTATCGGTCATTGACCCATCCTGATTTCCCGCATTCTAACCTTGAGGGGAAGTCTGCGAGAACAACCGTCATGGCAATTGCCCAGCAAATCGGTCGTTATTTTTCTGATTCACGGGGTGCTGGTATGCAGTTGGCGCCCCATTTGGCTGATGAGCCATGAAACGCTGTCGGCGTTACCGAGTTGCACCTTGAGTCGGACCAATGGATCTCGCTTGAAAATCTTGCGGGCGGCGCTCAGGTTTTCTCCGCCGGTCAAGGCCAATATATGCGCTCTTACCTGATCAGTATTTTCATATGAAGTGTTGCCCGGGTCCTCCCACACACCGGTGTCAGGATCTTCGGTCATGAACAACCGGGTAAGAGGGGTCTTGATCGAAAGTGCGGTGGCCTGCAGCGTGGTCAACGCGTCCTTGAGCTCACTGGCAGTTGCGCTGGCCTGCCCAATCAGATGGGGAAATGGTCTGCTGGAGTCGAGGTAAGCGATGTCTTCGGTTTTGCAGACGATATGCGAAAGCTCATGAATAAGGGTGACTGCTTGAGCATGGGTGTTGATAGGGAAGGAAGGCTCGGAAAGATGTGTGCGGTAGAACTCGAAACCGGTATCGAAGAACTTTTCTGCCAGATAGATTTTCCGCTTCGCATCCGTTGGAACGATGAAGCCGAATGTTGTTGCCGCGCCATCGAGTACCCTGCCGATGGCAAAACGATTGGTTTTCGGCTTTCTGAGTGAGGGGTCCAACAAGGCCGCAAAAATGTCTCCAAAGACTTTTTCAAGCTGTTCCACATGCACGGGCTGCACTTGCGGTACTTCAATAAAATCCATGATGAGTTGATGCACGGGGGTAACGGTCTTGTCGGATGACTTCAGCAATTGCAGATTTTGAAAGCAGTTCCAGGCATAGGTGGTTGCCAGGTCCAGCGCTTCGTCAATCTGGCGGGCCTTTTGCGGAAACAGTCGACGGATTTCGCGCATTCCATTGGCATCGATGTTCATGCCCTCCCAAACCGAAGATACGGTGCGCCACCGATCGCTGATGCTGAAGCGGGGCGCTGGCGTTTGCCTATCCAGAACCCATTGTTTCGATACGTTCTGACTCAGCCGGGGACCGCGATTGCTGGTGTCAGCGATGCGCCAGTGTGTGCCGCGCTTTGTGACCGGATATACCTTTCCTTCAACCGGTGCGTAGGTCTTATTGGTCGTCGGATGGGTATAGAGGCCCAGACTCGAATTTAATGTGAGCGAATTCAGGTCGACATCAAGGCTTTCATGACGCTTCAACTGCGTACGTTCGGGGGCTGTAATGGCGACTTCCTGCCATTTGAAGCGGGTATCGGAAGTTTCTGGTGCCGGTGTAGTGGGCGTTGAAGATGGCTTCGCTTGCGATTCCAACGACAGTCGCAACGTGGCGAGTTGTGCAATGCCGCTGATAAATTCCTTTATCGCCGCTCCCCATTTGTGCGTTTGAAGGTCTTCGGCGGACTGCTTGATGTCTCGGTAACTGCGCCACACCGTAATCGGGTAGGCAAGCTTGCCCATCAGGAACGTAAATGCCCCTTGCAGATCTTCACCCAGCACATGCTTGATGGTTGCCCACTCAGCCTGCTTGTTGTCATCGGCCTGACAACCGAGCAATCGTGCCAGTAAAGCGGCGTTGTCATCGAACAAGTGCCCGAACAGATTCCCCTTGATCGGGTTGGACGCCAGCGTCACCTCGGCAAGGCGGCTATTGGTGGTCTCCATCCTGTGTTCGAGCAGTATCCGATCAGGCTGCGGCAGGTTCATGAGTACCCAGTCGAGCAGATCGCCGCGTGTCTTCAGTTCGGTCAGCAGCTGTGTTTCATTTTTATACTCTTTCACCCCGTACCCGGGGCTATGAGGCGCGACAAGGACCTGTGGTGCGGTGCTGTCGGCCGATGAGCCAATCAGATAGACCCCTGGCACCTTGACCGGCTGTTGACGCTTGATGCCCAGGAGCTCGAGTGGACGAATGATCGCGTGGGCACCGTCGACTGCCGCGCGTGCGATAGCGTCCGGCATGTCCATGACTTGGCGTATCAGATCAAACCCCGTCTCGCTGAGGCGCTCCTGCAATTTTTCCGTGTGGGCGTAATGCATCAGCTGCCAGGGCAATTGCGTGTAAAAACGCTTCCTGCGGTCCTTGGCATTCGCCTGGGTGTCTGCAAAGGCTTCGTTCAGTGTCTTTTGTTGAAGTTCACCCAGCTTCAAGTTTCGTATCAGGTCTTTGATGTAGCTTTGGTCCATATCCTGGGGGATCGCGGTGTTATCGAGCGACACCAGTTTGAAATGGGTTTTGTCCAGATCCTTGAAATGGGTCAGGGCAAAATCGGTCAGGGTTTGGGTGCTGGCCGCAGACCTCGAGCGCTTGTCGATCTGTATCTGGACCTTATCTGGATCGATGTCGAACGTATCTGCCTTGAGTTGTTTTTCAAGTGCATCGTGCGCCGTGCGTGCCAGGGAGCGTATGCCAGTGAGGTAGTCCTGATCATCGGTCACGTTGTTGAGGTATTGCTGAAGCAACTCCCCGTGCAGTATCTGGTCTTGAATGGACGCCTTGGCCAGCCATGCCGGTAGTTTTTGCTGAGTGATCAGGGATTGGGCGATGTCCGTCGCGCGATCTGATCCGGTCATCGGTTGGCGCAATGCCACCAGCATCAGGAGATTGGCCAGGGGCGTCGCGGGAAGTTTCGTGGCCAGCGCACGGATGACGCACGCCTGGTCCAGCTGGACAAAGGGCTTTTGCACGTGATCGAGAAAATCCTCATCTATTCGCTGCAGCGGCGCCAGGGTGTAGCTCCGGCCAGCGACTCTCTCGCTGCGTCCAAGGTTCTCCAGAAAGGTGGTGCGATCATCGGTGTCCTTGAGACGTCGATCCAGCTCGGTCAGCAATGGAGGCAATGCCTTGAAAGCTTCGAATCCCGAGGCTGGCGTCCACAAAATCGCCTTGCCTGAATGCTTCGGGTCCAGGCCTCCACGTTCAGTCAGCACAAAACAACTGGCCAGTTTCAACGTGGCTGTGGCCCCGCTTGCCTTCAATGCCAAGGAAAATACGTCCGGCAAAAAACTGTTCAATGCTGCCCGCTGCAAGCGTACCGGGGTATCAAGCACGGTGTTGATGATCGCCTGTTCCGTGGCACTGAGGGTGCGCATGACGGCGTGCAGTTTCAATTCGCTGCGCAATGCCGTTGACAGGGTTTGAGTGAAACGCGATTGCAGGCTCCCAAGCGAGGAATTGAAGATACGCTGCACTTCGGCAATCGTTCGAGTGTTCGCGGGAATGACCGGCCGGTTGTCGAGCAGTAGCTCCAGCGGCTGCTTAACGGTGGAAAGAATGGCCAGATGCTCCTTGGCCGACTCGCCGCGAACGGCCGCTGGTTGCGCGCTCGGGCGCCGGTCTGCGTGTGTACTCCAGCGTCCTTCGGCATCGGCGGCCAGCAGTCGAGCGTCGATCAGTCCGCGGACATCCAATGCCTTGTCGAACAAGGCTCGGGGATCCTGCGTGCCTTCGCTTTCACGGTATTCGCTCAGCGCATAGGCCAGATTCTCGCGTTGCTTGCCAAGGATGTCGGTCATCAATTGTTCAAACACCGAGCCGATGATCGGTTCACCGACAATCACTTGTTCTTCCGGCTTCATTGAAAGAAACGTAGTGCGTTCGTCCAATGACAGAAAGTTGAGCAGCGTGTCTTCATGTCCTTGGCTTTTCAACATCTGCGCGACGATTTTCCCGACAGCGGGGAGGTCGCTGGTAGCCTCGATGCCTCTCGACGGGGTGTACAGAAAATCCAACGTGTCGCTGCTGCCGATCATCAGGGTGGAGGCGAGTTCCACGAATTGCTTGAAGGGGGCGGTGACACGGACTTTTTCGGCACGAAGCGGATCGTCGATGTCAGGTTCAAGGCTGAGATTCATCAGTCGCAGGTATTGCTGCGTCGTTAGAACACGTTGTTGGCGCTGTAGCAAAAGTTTCAGGTGAAAGGTATCGCGCAAACCCTCGGCAAAAAACTTCCCGCGTAACTGCCCATTGTTCATCGGTGTGTTCCAGAACGTCTTGAGCAGGTCTTGCAAGCGCGGGGTCAACGTTTGTGCGATCTCTTTGACTGCGCTTTCCCAGGCCTGGTTATCGGCGGCGCCGCTCACATTGTGCAGGGGGTTGGAAAAAACTCTGGTATCGCCAGTGGGCCACTGATGGGTCAGGTAGTAATGCAGCAGCGTTTCGCTCAGTGAATGCGAGGAAAGCAATTGCTGGTCATCGCTTTCGATGACAAAGCTCTTAACTCGGGTAAGGCGCTGGTCCAGTTCGGGGAACGTTTCATGCAACCCGGTCTTGAGGGTTTCGTCCAGCATCGATTGCAGCGTTGGCAACTTGAGCAACTCGCCCATCATCGCCCTGATGTTCTGAGCCTGATTGCGTTCGAGGATGAGTTCCTGGTCCTGTAGCACCGCACCTTCGATGACTTGCGTGGTAATGCCCGGCGCAGTGGCGGCAGCCAAGGCACTGCGTTGTTCAAGGGAAAGAAAGCGCAGCAGCTCACGCTTTCCAGTGGGCTGCGTCAGCCATTCCTGGAGTTTGCTTTTGAGGCTCTTGAAGTCCGCGAATTTGACCAGGCCTTTCCACGGTGTATAGAGCGTGACTTCCCCATCATTGGGCCGGCTCATGGAAAAAGCGCCGGCCAAGGGGATGCCTGACGCGTCAGGTACGCTCAGAAGCAACCGGTCGACGTGCATGGGCTCGCTATTGGCGATACGGGCCGCATGCGTTGCCAGATAAACAGCACTCAACCACTTCAAATCATCAAGCGTGAAGGACCGTGCCTTTTCGCGTTCACCGGGTTGTTCGGCTTTGGATGCAAGTTCTGCCTCGTCGAAAAAATACGGCAGTGGGGGAGTCATCATGGTTTTTCCTCGATGCGCTACGACCGGCGGGTAATCGCCTGTCGTTGGATTGAGGAAAAAACAGTACGGCCAGTGGCTGGCTCGGGTGCGGTACATATTGCTTGAACCGAACAGGCTGTCGAGACTTGACAGGACGCTGGTAGAACAGCGCTTAATCGACAACTGTTTTGGGTTGCCTTGCAACCTCGCTGCACCCTGTTGCCCGTACTCAAAAATAAAACTGGAGCTTCAGATGACCGCAACGCCCGAAGTGGCCGTCAGTTCGAACACTCAAACGCTCGATTTCGACGCGCTCGTTGTTTTGCTCGAGCAGATTTTTCAACGCCATGGCACCTCCGCCGATGTCGCCAGGACACTGGCCCTCAACTGCGCCGGCGCCGAACGCGATGGCGCCCATAGCCATGGTGTGTTCCGCATTCCCGGTTACGTGTCGACGCTCCAGAGTGGCTGGGTCAATGGCCAGGCCGTGCCGGTGGTCGAGGACGTAGCTTCGGGCTTTGTCCGGGTCGACGCGTGCAATGGTTTCGCCCAGCCGGCCCTCGCCGCAGCACGCGGGTTGTTGGTGGAAAAAGCCCGCAGTGCCGGGATTGCGGTGCTGGCTATTCGTAACTCCCACCATTTCGCCGCCTTGTGGCCGGATGTCGAGCCCTTCGCCTATGAAGGCCTGGTCGCACTGAGCGTGGTCAACAGCATGACTTGCGTGGTGCCGCACGGTGCCGATCGTCCGCTGTTCGGGACCAACCCGATCGCTTTCGCCGCCCCTCGGGCTGACGGCGATCCGATTGTCTTCGACCTGGCGACCAGCGCCATTGCCCATGGCGATGTGCAGATCGCCGCACGCAAGGGTGAGCGTTTGCCGCCAGGCATGGGGGTGGACGGCCTCGGCCAGCCGACCCAGGACCCGAAAGCGATTCTGGAGGGCGGCGCGTTGCTGCCATTTGGCGGCCATAAAGGTTCGGCGCTGTCGATGATGGTCGAGCTGTTGGCAGCGGCGTTGACCGGCGGCAATTTTTCCTTCGAGTTCGATTGGTCGAACCATCCGGGGGCCAAGACGCCGTGGACGGGCCAACTGTTGATCGTGATCGACCCGAGCAAGGCGGCCGGGCAGAGTTTTGCCGAGCGCAGCCAGGAATTGGTCAGGCAGATGCACGGTGTGGGGCTCAAGCGTTTGCCAGGGGATCGACGTCACCAACAACGTGCCAAGTCCAGCACCGAAGGCATCCCGCTCGACGCTCAGACGTTGGCGAATTTGCGGGAATTGGCCGGGCTCTGAGTCCGGCATACTCTCGGTCTGCATAAAAACCGGGCATGAAAAAGGCGAGCTGCGTGCTCGCCTTTTTGCGGGTACTGATTAAAACGGGGGCGCTTAACGTCGACCCAGCAACAACCCGACTACCAGGCCGAAACCGGCAGAGATGGCCACGGTTTGCCACGGATGACCACCAATGTAGGTTTCAGTGGCTTCGACCGCAGGTTTGGTCCGGTCACGAACGCTGGTGACGGAGTCCCTAGCCTGCTGAAGTTTCTGGGCGATTTGCCCACGAAGTGTGTCCGCTTCCTCACCGACGAGCGAGGCGCTGCTTTTGAGCAGTTTCTCTGACTCTTCGATCAGAGCCTGAAGTTCGCTGAAGGCTTGATCCTTGATCTGTTCTTCGGCAACTTGTGCGGCGGTTTTCCGGGCCATTGAGGTACTCCTTGCAGTTAAATGGACAGTGAACAGTGGAGTGTGTCATCAGCGAAAAAGTTGCAGTGGATTTTCGCGTAGACCCAACCTTGACGAAAAATCCTGAGTCGGACATTTCTTCCTACAGTGTAAGATGTCGCCTATTTTACGCAGCAGGTAACTCCCATGAGCTTCAATCTGGCCGACAAACCCCTTGCCGAGCGCGCTGCGCTGGAAGATGAGAAATCCCGTCTGTTCGATCTCTGGCAAAGCAACCTGGGCAAGTCCAAGGGTGAAGCCGCGCGGTTGTTCGGTGAACGCGCCAAGCGCAAAGGCAAATGGGCCGAGTGGGTCCGTGCCGAACTGGATGGCATGTCGCCCCCGGAATTCGCCAATATGGTGCGCAGCGAAGTCAATCGCCTGATGGCTGCCAAGTAGCGCTCGCAAAACTCGCGACAATCGCTTCGCGCACTTTCAACACCACCGGATCGAGCAGCGTACTGGTGCGCCAGCCGAGTTCGATCGGGTATCGCGGCAACGCCAGAGGGCAGGGCAGCAGTGCCAGTCCGCTGAGCGCTGCAATGCTTTGCGCCGCATGGGCCGGAATGGTCGCCACGGCCTGACTGCCCTTTAGCAAGTGCGGCAACGCGGCAAAGTGCGTGGTCGAAGCGCATACCCGCCGAGCCAGCCCCAGCGCCGCCAGCCCTTCATCGGTGATCCCGATAAAGCCGCCCGACGACACCAGAATGTGCTCGCGGGCGACGAACTCATCCAGGCTCAGGGTCTGTTGACCCTCGGCCAGGCTGAGCGGGTCCGCCAGGCACAGATAGCCGCCTTCCCCCAGTACCTGACGGCTGAGCAAGCGTTCGGCAAACCCACCGGCGGTGATCGCCAGATCGATGCTGCGTTCCATCAACGCCTGGGCGACGATCTGACTGTGGGTCTGACGAAAGATCAGCCGCAGCTTCGGCGCGACGCGGGCGATTTCTTCAATCAGCCGTCGCCCATAAGCGATTTCGAAATCATCGGACATCCCCACGGTCACCGAGCGTCCGTCATATTGGTGGGCGGCCGGATCGACCATCGCCAGGCTCTGCCGGCATTTGTTCAGGGCATCGCTGACCACCGGTTTCAATTGATTGGCCTTGAGTGTGGGGGCGAGTCCGCGGCCGGTGCGCACGAACAACTGATCGCCATACACCTCGCGCAATCTTCGCAATGCCGCGCTGACCGCCGATTGCGTTACGCCCAGGCGCAACGCCGCCCGGCTGGCGCTGGACTCCTCGTGGAGCGCTTCGAAAACTTTCAGCAGGTTGAGATCGACGGCGGCGATATTCATTTGGTTCATATCATTAAGCAGCAAACGGGGCTTTATTCATGATCCTGTGGCGCCGGAGAATGGGCAACCCCTCATTGCTTTCGGAGTTACTGCGATGCCCAAGTCAATCGTTGCTGCACTGCAAATCGGCGCCTTGCCCGGTGGCAAGGCCGAGACACTGGAACAGATCCTTTCCTGGGAAAACGCGATCATCGAATCCGGCGCGGCGCTGGTGGTCATGCCCGAAGCATTGCTTGGCGGTTACCCCAAAGGCGAGGGCTTCGGCACTCAGCTGGGTTACCGCCTGCCGGAAGGGCGTGAAGCCTTCGCCCGGTACTTTGCCAACGCAATCGACGTGCCCGGCGCGGAAACCGAAGCCTTGGCCGGGCTGTCAGCGCGCACCGGCGCCAATCTGGTGATCGGTGTCATCGAACGTGCCGGCAGCACCTTGTTCTGCACGGCGTTGTATTTCGATCCGCAGGCAGGCCTGGTCGCCAAGCACCGCAAGCTGATGCCCACCGGTACCGAACGGTTGATCTGGGGCAAAGGCGATGGTTCGACGTTGCCGGTAATCGACAGTCAGGTCGGGCGGATCGGCGCGGTGATTTGCTGGGAAAACATGATGCCGCTGCTGCGCACCGCGATGTACGCCAAGGGCGTGGAGGTCTGGTGCGCGCCAACGGTGGATGAGCGGGAAATGTGGCAGGTCAGCATGCGCCATATCGCCCATGAAGGACGCTGCTTTGTGGTCAGCGCCTGTCAGGTTCAGGATTCACCGCACGCCTTGGGCGTGGCGATCGCGAACTGGCCGGCGGACCGCCCGTTGATTGCCGGTGGCAGCGTGATCTTCGGGCCGATGGGCGACATTCTGGCGGGGCCGCTGCGTGACAGCACCGGTTTGCTCAGCGCAGAAATCGACACCGATGACCTGATCCGCGCCCGTTACGACTACGACGTGGTCGGGCACTACGCGCGCCCGGACGTGTTTGAGCTGACGGTGGATGAGCGCGCCAAACCCGGCGTTCGCTTCACTGCATAACCTCCCACAATGGGATCTTCAGTGCTGCCGCAACCATTCTTCACGGGTGATTTCCCAGAGATCTCTGGGGAATCGCCCGCTGACAAAATCGTCCTCATCACTGCGGATCAAGCGCATACCGGTGCGTTCCGAGAGTTTGCGCGAGCCGAGGTTGGGCGTCGCTTTCGGTACCCGCAGCACTGACCGGGCTAGGGTCTTGAACCAGTAATCGGTGACCGCCCCACTGGCTTCGGTCATCAAGCCCTGGCCTTGCCATTTTGGCCCGAGCCACAGGCCCCGGTTGTTGTCCTGCTCATCCATCAGGCTGATGTTGCCGATCAGTTGCTCCGGCGCCGACTTCAAACGTATCGACCAGTGCCACTCTTTGCCCGCGGCAATCGCCGGCAACGCGATGTCACGCAGATAGGTCAGTGCGCCGTCGGCAGGGTACGGCCAAGGCACCAAGGCGTTGAGATAACGCACCACTTCCCAGTGCGGGAACTGTTGCTGGATGGCTTCGGCGTCGGACAACTCCAGCGGACGCAGGATCAGGCGTTCGGTGTACAGCGTGGGTATGGCTTCCATGTTCTTTGTCGCTCCTTGAGTCTAGATTCACCAGGTGCCGGTCGTCGAAGTTGGCAGGCTGAGTTTGCCACTGTCCATGAAACGCAGGGTGCCGAACAAGCCGCCCGCGAGTTTGCCGCGCAGGACGTAGGGCAGGTTGTCGAGGGTTTGGGTTTTGCTCAGGCCCAGGGTCTGGCGCAGCACGGAGAACGCCGAAACACTCACCGGAACGGTCAGCACGGTATCGGAAAAGCGTGCAATCGAGCCCGATTGATCGCTGACACCGGAAGCAAGTGGTTGGCCGTTGACTTCCAGGTCCAGGGCGACGCCGTTGTAATTAATGGTGGTCTCGTTGGGGTTTTGCACGCGTATTTTCACGGCAAAGCGTACTTCCATGTCCTGGCTTTGCAACGGCTCGAAGCCGACCACGTTGATGTTCAGCGGGTCGCGATTGGGCAGCAGGGCGCAGGCGCTCAGGGAAAGCAAAAGCAGGCAAAGGATAACGGTGTGGACACTGCGCATGAACGTGCTCTCTTAAAGAAAAGGCCGAACCGCCAGTGGCTCGGCCAGGAGCATTTCTAGCGGTTCAAGGGTGCGACAGCGGCAGGCGAGACGGGTTCACCCTTGGCCGGGACATCCGGGTTTTCCATGACCCGCAGGATCGAGGCTTCCGGATCGAAATCGTCTTCTTCCAGCTCGATGAACTCTTCAGGCAGGAAGATGTTGAGCACGATAGCGCACAACGCGCCGACGGTGATCGGCGATTCGAAGATGTTGTGCAGCGCCTTCGGCAACTCGCGCAACACTTCCGGCACGGCTGCGACACCCAGGCCCATGCCGAGGGAAATCGACACGATCAGCATGTTGCGTCGGTGCAGGCCGGCTTCGGCGAGGATCTTGATCCCGGCGACGGCGACGGTGCCGAACATCACCAGCTCAGCGCCACCGAGTACCGGTTTGGGCATCAGTTGCAGCACCGCGCCGATCATCGGGAACAACCCCAGCAGCACCAACAAACCGGCAATGAAGAACGCCACGTAGCGGCTGGCCACGCCGGTTAGCTGAATCACGCCGTTGTTCTGGGCGAAGGTCACCATCGGCATGCTGTTGAACACGGCGGCCATGGCCGAGTTGAGGCCGTCGGCGAGCAGGCCGGACTTGATCCGGCGGATGTAGATCGGACCTTTGACGGGCTGGCGGGAAATCATCGAGTTGGCGGTCAAGTCACCGGCGGCTTCCAGTGGCGATACGAGGAAAATCACCGCCACTGGCACAAACGCCACCCAATCGAAGTTAAAACCGTACTTGAACGGCACCGGCACGCTCATCAAGGGGACTTCGGGCAGGCTGGCGAAATCGACGTCACCCATCAGCCAGGCCACGAGATAGCCGAGGGTCAGGCCGATGACGATCGCACCGAGGCGCAGGAACGGCACATCGACCCGGTTCAACAGCACAATCGTTCCGAGCACCAGGGCCGCCAGGGCCAGATGACTGGCCGCGCCGAGGTCCGCCGCACCGAAGCCGCCGGCGATGTCGGTCATGGCGACTTTGATCAGCGACAAACCCATCAGCGTGATGATCGTGCCGGTCACCACCGGAGTGATCAGCATCCGCAATTTGCCGATGAACTGGCTCAACACTACTTCGATGAAGGCGGCGAAAAAGCACACACCGAAGATGGTCGACAGGATTTCGTCGGTGCCGCCGCCCCGGGCCTTGACCATGAAGCCGGCACTGAGAATCACGCTGATGAATGAGAAGCTGGTGCCTTGCAGGCACAGCAGGCCGGAACCGATCGGGCCGAAACGTCGCGCTTGAACAAACGTGCCGAGCCCCGAGACGAACAGCGCCATGCTGATCAGATACGGCACCTCGCTTTGCAGGCCGAGAGCGCCGCCCATGATCAGGGTCGGGGTGATGATGCCGACGAAACTGGCGAGCACGTGTTGCAGGGCGGCGAAGACAGTGGCGGTCAGGTGCGGGCGATCGTCGAGGCCGTAAATCAGGTCGTTATTGCGCGAGGCAGGGGCTTTTTCGGAGGCGGTCATGGTGAGGTGCGTGCCAGAAGGCGGGCCGGGTCAAAAATGGAGGCGCAGGATGCCAGCAGCGGGCATCAAGGGCAAACGATACAGAAGTGATATACACAGAACCCGTGGCGAGGGGGCTTGCCCCCGTTGGGCTGCGAAGCAGCCCCTAGCATTCCTTCAGGCAAAACTGTTTCAGCTGATCTTGCGACTGCTTCGCAGTCGAACGGGGGCAAGCCCCCTCGCCACAAAAACTGTTCTGGGGCTTCAGGAGAACGCCGCGAGTAGATCCTCTTCAAAGGCTTTCTGTGCATCCCCCGGCACCTGGGCGCGATGGCGGGCCAGATGGAATGCCACGTCGAAACTCATATCGCCACGGCGCACGGCCCGCAGCAGTCCTTTGTCTTCCCAGCTGCGGGCAAAGTGTTCGGGTAAATAACCGACGTGCTTGCCAGAGAGAATGAAGGCGAGGGTGCCTTCGACTTGCTCCGAGCGCGCCGAACACCTCTTCCCCTGGAAGGGCTCGTCGCTGCGCAGGAAGCGGTAAGGGTGATCGACCCGATCGCAAGCCTGTAGCGCTTGATCGTCAGGCGCCTCATTGGTGAACAACGGATGGCCGGCGGCGCAATACAAGTGCTGGGTTTCGGTAAACAGTTCGCGGTAGTCAAAAGCACTTTGCACTTGTGAGAAATAGCCGATCGCCAGGTCCAGTCGTTGTTGCAGCAGCAAGCGTTCCATCTCGCCGGGCATGGCGCTGATCAATTCGATACGTACCGATTCGTCCCGTTCGCGAAAACGCCGGATCGCATCGGCCACCCGTTGCAGCACGGATTGATCGAGCGCTTCGGACAGTCCCAGACGCACCTCGCCGATCAGGCGCCCGGCCACTCCATTGGATTGATGGCGGAAGGCTTCGATGGACTCGAACAGACTGCGAGTTGCACTCAGCAGTTGTTCGCCCTTGGGCGTGATCTTGAAACCGCCCTTGCCGCGACTGCACAGGCGATAACCGAGCCGGGTTTCCAGTTTGGCCATTTGCTGGCTGATGCTCGACTGGCTTAAGCCCAACTCTCCCTGAGCCGCGCTGAAGCCGCCGCACTCCACCACGTTGACGAACAGACGCAGCAGTTGCAGATCGAGATCGTGGAGTTGGCTGAGCATCAAAACATTACTCCTGGATAAAGTCAGAATAACTAACTTGGTATTTTTCCAATGTATCCGACGACGCATTCTGCATCCACTTCATCTGGTCAGGTGTTCCGTCATGGCTCCCATGTTCAAGCTGTGTTTACCCGCGCTGTTCCTCGCCATGGCTGTATCGGCCCAGGCCGAGGAAAAAGCCCTGAATCTCTACAGTTGGTCCGATTACGTAGCGCCGGAAACCTTGCAGCGTTTCGAGCAGGAAACCGGTATCCACGTGCGCTACGACACCTTTGATTCCTCGGAGGTGCTCGAAACCAGGTTGCTCACCGGGGGCAGCGGTTATGACGTGGTCGTGCCGTCTTCCAGCGTGCTGGCCCGCGGATTGGCCGCCGGTGCCTTGAAAGAGATTCCCCACGAAGGCCTCAAAGGTTACGCCAACCTCGATCCGGATTTGTTGGAAAAACTCGCCGCCGTCGACCCCGGCAATCGCTATGGCGTGCCCTACACCTGGGGCACCTTGGGTCTTGGGATGAATGCCGAAGCGGTGAAACAGCGCTTGCCGAATGTGCCGCTCAATAGCCTCGATTTGCTGTTCAAGCCTGAGTACGCCAGCAAATTGAAGGACTGCGGCATTGCCATTCTCGATTCGCCCCAGGAAGTCGTCGGCCTGGCGTTGCATTACCTGGGTAAAGATCCCTACAGCACTGACAGGGCTGATCTGACAGCCGCTGAGGCGTTACTGCTTCAGTTGCAACCGAATGTGCTGTACGTCGCGACCGGTCGACAGATCAGCGATCTGGCCAATGGTGATGTTTGCCTGGCGCTGACCTACAACGGTGACGCCAGCATGGCCGCCGACCTGGCGCGCAAGTCCAACAAACCGTTCGAAGTGGCGTACCGGATTCCGAAAGAGGGCACGCTGGTCTGGCAGGACAACCTGGCGATCCCCAAGGACGCGCCTCACCCCGAAGCGGCCCGCGCCTTTATCGAGTTCATGTTGCGCCCTGACTCCGTCGCGGCGCTGACCAACACACTGTTCTTTGCCACCGCCAACCAGGCCGCAACGCCGCTGGTGGATGAGGCGGTGCGCAGCGACCCGGACATTTACCCTCCGGCCGACGTTCGCGCTCTGCTGTACGCCGACCGCAGCATGAGCCTCAAGGACCTGCGCCAGCGCACTCGCTTGTGGACCACTTTCCGTAGCCGCCAATAAGCCAATAACAAGGAGCACCTGATGGACATCCCGATGCAAAACGATCAGGCCATGACCCGCGACAGCCTCTACGGCACCGCCGCAGAAAGTACCTACGCCGGTATCACCAGTTTCATGCGCCGTCGCTACAGTCGCGACTTGCGCGGCGTCGACGTAGCGGTCAGCGGTGTCCCGTTCGACACCGCCACCAGCAACCGCCCCGGTGCGCGTTTCGGACCACGAGGCATTCGTGCCGCGTCCACCGGGATTGCCTGGGAACGCCATTGGCCGTGGGCCTTCGACCCGTTCGACCATCTGGCGGTGATCGACTACGGCGATTGCGACTTCGATTACGGCACACCGCAGTCGGTGCCGGACAGCATCGAAGCCCATGCCGAACACATTCTCAACGCCGGTAGCGCGATGCTGACGTTCGGCGGGGATCACTTCATCACGTACCCGCTGCTCAAGGCTCATGCGCGCAAACATGGTCCGCTGTCGTTGATCCACTTCGACGCCCACAGCGACACCTGGCCGGACGAAGACGGCAAGCGCGTCGATCACGGCACGATGTTCTGGCACGCGGCCAAGGAAGGGTTGGTGGATCCGTCGCGTTCGGTGCAGATCGGTTTGCGCACCACCAATGACGATCACCAGGGCTTTCAAGTGCTGGATGCGCGGCAAGTGCATCGACGTGGCGTTGATGAGATTGTCGAGGCCATTCGGGCTCGGGTCGCTGATCACCCGGTGTACCTGACGTTCGACATCGATTGCCTCGATCCGGCTTTCGCTCCAGGCACCGGAACGCCGGTGTGCGGCGGCCTGAGCACGGTGCAGGCGCTGGAAATCCTCGGCGGCTTGCGCGGGATTAACCTGGTGGGGATGGACGTTGTGGAAGTGGCGCCGGCCTACGACAGTGCGGACATTACCTCACTGGCGGCGGCGACGTTGGCGATGGAAATGCTGTGCCTCTATGCCGCGAAGCATAAGGTCGACCGGTAAAACGCGGTGAAAACTGTGGGAGCGGCGGTGCGGCGCTCCCACATTTAATCTGTGTCAGGCCACCGGGATGATCGGCAGATCCAGGGTTTCAGCCCCGGTAAATCGCGCCATCGACCCGGCAATGGATTCATGGGGCACGCCCATCGCCACACCACTGACCCCATCAAGCCGCGACAACTGTTCAGCACTCAATTGCACATTCAGCGCCCCCAGCGTCGCATCCAGTTGCTCACGGGTGCGCGAGCCGAGAATCGGGATCAGCGCAGTGGTCGAGCGCTTGGCTTTTTCCCGCAGCCAGGCAATGGCCACGTGCGTCGGGCTGGTGTCCAGTTCTGCGGCGACGGCCAATAAAGTGTCGAGCAGGGCGGTTTCACGGGCGCTTTTCTCGGCGTGGATCAGCATGCCGAGTTTGGCAGCGCGGTTGTCGCCATCGTTGGTGCGGTACTTGCCGGTGAGGAACCCGCCACCCAACGGTGACCATAACGTAGCGGCCAGGCCCAAGGCTTCGGCCATCGGCAGTTGTTCACGTTCGGCGGTGCGTTCGGCGAGGCTGTATTCCACCTGAATCGCCGCAATCGGCGAGAAACCACGAATCTCGGCCAGCAAATCTGCCCGAGCGATGCGCCACGCCGGGAAGTTCGACAGCCCGGCGTAATGAATCTTGCCGGCGCGTACCAGGTCGTCGAAACCGCGCAGGATCTCTTCCATCGGGGTCACGCCATCGCTCATGTGGGCCCAGAACAGGTCGATGTGGTCGGTGTCGAGTCGTTTCAGGCTTTCTTCGACGGCGCGAACCATGTTCTTGCGGTTGTTGCCGGTGTGGGAAATACCCGCGGCCGGCGTGGTCCCCAGGGTGTATTTGGTGGCGATGACCAGGCGATCCCGTTCCGCTGCGATGAATTCGCCAAGCATGGCTTCCGACTGGCCAGCCTGATAGCCGTTGGCGGTGTCGATGAAATTGCCGCCGGCCTCCAGGTAGCCATCAAAGATGCGTTTGGCTTCGTCGCGCTCGGCGCCATGACCCCAACCGGTGCCGAAGTTACCGGCGCCCAACGCCAGTTCCGAGACCCGCAAGCCGGTTTTGCGGCCGAAGACTTTGTAATGCATGGGATGACTCCTGAAGGAAAAGACGTGGGGTCGAATAGAAAAGTTTGTCGACATGCATTTAATATGATGTTGGTAATATTTTGCGTCAAGGCGCTTTTCCGTTCGCAAGAGGATGGCCGACCACCGGTCTGACTGCTACTGCCACTTTCTGACAGGTGCCTCTGCTAAGCTCCGACAACTTTTACGGACAGAGCCTGCCGATCGTGTCGCGTACCACTCGTTTACTGACCTTGTTGCAAGTACTGCGCGGCAAAAGTCGTCCGGTGACCGCGGCGACGCTTGCCGGCGAATTGCAGATTTCTGAACGTACGCTGTACCGCGACATCGCCGAACTCTCCGCCCTCGGCGCGCCAATCTACGGCGAAGCGGGGATCGGCTACGTGCTGCGCAGCGGTTTGTTTTTGCCACCGTTGATGCTCAACGCCGATGAAACCGAAGCCATCGTGCTGGGGTTGCGCTATGTGGATCAGCGCGGTGATGAGGTGTTGAGCAAAGCGGCGGCCGATGCGCTGGCCAAGATTGCGGCGGTATTGGCGCCCGAAGCGCTGGACGCGTTACGCAACCCGACGGTGTTGCCGGGACCGCCCGGCTATGGCTTTGCACCCAACGCCGTGCCGCTGAATGTGTTTCGCCAAGCCATCCGCGATCAGGCCAAGCTCCATATCGATTACGCGGACGCCAACCAGGTGCCGAGTCAGCGGCTGATCTGGCCGCTGGCCCTGGGTTTTTTGAACGAGGTGCGAATCATCGTCGCCTGGTGTGAGTTGCGCAGCGCCTATCGGACCTTTCGCACTGACCGGATCTCGGCGGCGAACGAGCAGGGCGAGCGTTATCCGGGGCGGCGCAGCGACCTGCTGCGCACCTGGCGCAAGCAGATGCAACTGGACGAAGCCGGGCGCTTCACTCCTGACAAGAACTGACACAGGCTTGTTTTAGCATGGCTGCAGAATCAACAAACAAGGAGCCGTAACCATGTCCAATCCCGCCTCTTCACTGGCGCCCGCCATCGCCGCCTACATTGCTGCCGCCAATGCCCGCGACACCTCACGGGTTGCCAGTTTTTTCGCTGAGGATGCCAATGTGTTCGATGAAGGCCAGCACCAGGTCGGCACTCACGCCATCGCGCAATGGATGCAAGACACCGCCCAGCGATACCAGCCACGGGTCGAAGTGCTCGACGTGCAACTGCGCACCGGCAAGGTGCTGGTGCATAACCTGATCTCCGGAACGTTTCCCGGCAGCCCTCTGGAATTGCGCTACATGTTTCGCCTTAATGAACAGGGCAAGATCGCCCGGTTAGACATCTCCCTCTAACCGATCACAACAGATCGCCTGTAGCCGCTGCGTTGTGGCGAGGGGATAAATCCCCTCGCCACAACACAGGTGCCACATGGACGTATACTGCCGCGCATGAATGTCGACTCCCCCTTAAACGCCTGGCAACACGCTATCGAACAGAAGGGCTTCGTCCAGGACGAAGCCCAGGAACATGCCGTGTGGGCGTTGCAGAAATGCTACGAAGCGCTGCAGGAAGGGCGCACGCCGGTCACTGGCGTGTACCTCTGGGGTCCGGTCGGTCGCGGCAAGACCTGGTTGATGGACCAGTTTTACCAAAGCCTGCAGGTCCCGGCGCGCCGCCAACATTTCCACCACTTCATGGGCTGGGTGCATCAGCGTTCGTTTCAGCTGACCGGCACCGCCGACCCGTTGAAGGCGTTGGCTCGCGAACTGAGCGAGGAAGTGCGGGTCCTGTGCTTTGACGAATTGTTCGTCAACGACATCGGCGACGCGATCATTCTCGGGCGTTTGTTTCAGGTGATGTTCGAACAGGGCGTGGTGGTGGTCTGCACCTCCAATCAGCCACCGGATCAGCTGTACGCCGATGGCTTCAACCGCGACCGGTTCGTGCCCGCCATCGAAGCCATCAAGAAACATATGCAGGTGATTGCGGTGGATGGCGGCGAAGATCATCGCCTGCACCCCGGCAAAGGTTTGCAACGTTACTGGGTGGCGGCACCGGGGCAACCCAGCGCTCTGGGTGAAGTGTTCAAGGCACTGACCGTCGGCCAGTCGGTGTCCAGTGACCCGATCAAGGTCGGCTACCGCTCACTCAATGTCGTGCAGGCCAGTCAAACCGTACTCTGGACTCGTTACGCCGATCTCTGTGAGCAGCCGTTTGCCGCCATGGATTTCATCGTCCTGTGCGACACCTTCAGCGCTATTCTTTTGAGTGAGGTGCCCAACCTCAGCGCGCAAAAGCGCGAAGGGCGCATCGCCCGAGGCACTGAAGACGGTGTCGAACGGGTGGTAGCGGGCGATCGCGAGTTGCCGCAATTGTCGGTGCATGACGACGGTGTACGGCGTTTCATCGCCCTGGTGGACGAGTGCTACGACCGCAAGGTGCCGCTGTGCCTCGAAGCGCAGGTGCCCATGGAATCGTTGTACACCGAGGGTTATCTGGAGTTTCCGTTCCGCCGCACCCTCAGCCGTTTACAGGAAATGCAGCTGCAACGTTTCGCCGAAGCTTGAACAAGGAGCCGCGAACATGAATCAGCCTCTGTCGCACCATTTGCTGACGATGGCCTATCAGAATGCCTGGGCCAATCATCGACTCGCCAAGGCCTGGAGCCAGTTGAGCCCGACCGAGCTGATGGCGCCCCGGGTCAGCTTCTTTCCCAGTCTGCGCGCTACCCTCAACCACATCCTGACCTGCGACTGGTTTTATGTGGATGCGCTGGAGCGGGAGTTGCGCGGCGATGACCCGCATCCTGACTGCTCTGTGTTTTTCAACCAGGACGAGCCGTTTACGCACGCCGCAGACCTCAAGCGCGAACAAGCGCTGGTGGACCGTCGACTGATTGCCTATTGCGAGCAAATGCGCGACGCAGACCTTGGCAAGATCGTGACCATCGCCCGGGACACGCCGCAACATGACAGCCGCTTGCGCCTGCTGTCGCATCTGTTCGAGCACCAGATTCATCATCGCGGGCAGGTTCACGCCATGCTCAGCGGCACCTCGGTCAAACCACCGCAACTGGACGAGTTTTTCTGTGCCGGTGAGTCAGACTTGAGGGCTGAGGATTTTGCTGAACTGGGGTGGACCGAAGCGTTGATCTGGGGCGCTTGAGTGAAAAATTAGCGCAGGGTCGGGTTGTCGACACGGCGGTGCCCGCGATATTGTCGGTCGGCCTTTCAGTTCGAAATGCGCTGGGGCAACTTAATGTGTGAACGAGGGTGGAAATGGAATCCGCAGAAATTCTTGTGCTTCAGGCCAGTTACACCAATTCGGTGCATGCCGAGGCAATTGGGCTGGTGCTGAATGCTTACGCCGAAGACCCGATGGGGGGCGGCCACTCATTGCCCGCCGACTTGTTGAAGCAAATCCCGGCGGAACTGGCCAAACGTCCCCATGCGTTCAGTGTTCTGGCGTTTGTCGGTGGCGAGCCGGCCGGGTTGGTCAATTGCTTTGAAGGTTTCTCGACCTTCGCCTGTCGACCGCTGGTCAACGTGCACGATGTGGCGGTGGTGAAGAAGTTTCGCGGCTTGGGGTTAAGCCAGAAAATGCTGCAAAAGGTCGAAGACATCGCCCGCCAGCGCGGCTGCTGCAAAATCACGCTGGAAGTGCTGGAAGGTAATGCAGTCGCCCAGGCGTCCTATGGCAAGTTCGGTTTTGCCGCAGGCATGTTCGACCCAGCGCACGGCCGGATGCTGTTCTGGACCAAGGCGCTTTAAGGTAATACGAGCAATGAAAAAGGGCGTCCATCAGGACGCCCTTTGTCGTTACGGTTTGTAGTGCTCTGTCACTTGCGCGGTTTGATCATTCGGAACCCTGATTTCAGCGGTGCTGGCGTGACTTTGATTCGCCGTTTGGCTCAGACGCAGACTCTCAAAGTAATACCGCATGCGTTCAGCGCCACCTTCGGCGAATACAGCGGTTGAACTGATCAGCATCAGGCCGGCGAGGATCATGGTTGTACGTTTCATGGTATGCCCCACTACGAGTTGTCGGGTCCTTTCGTCCATGAAGCAATGTCGAAGGGACATTATCCGCCGATTCCGTCAAATGGGAATTGCCTGCGCCTAGAGCTTCCAGTCCAGGCTCAGGGTCACCGTACGCGGGTCACCCCAAAACACACCGTTATAGAACCCGACGTTGTCGTAATACTTCTTGTCGAACAGGTTATCGACGTTCAGCGAGGCGGACAGGTGCTTGTCGAACTCATACCGCGACATCAGTTTGACCACGGTATAAGCCTCTTGGCGGATGTTGGTTTTTTCGGTGATCACCGCACCGTTGGCATCACGTCCCACTGGGCGACTGGCGGCGCGGAACACATCGCTTTGCCAGTTCACCGCGCCACCGACGGTCAGTGCCTGCCAGTCGCCGGGCAAACGATAGGCCGTGGAGAGCCGGAACATGTTCAGCGGCTGGTTGGTATTGGCGCGTTTCTTTTCGCCATTGGCCGCGTGGGTGTAGGTGTAGCCGGCCGTCATGTTCCAACCGGCCATGACTTCGCCCGAGACCTCGGCTTCGAAGCCCTGAACCTTGTTGCCTTTACCACCCGACTTGTAGAACTCGTCACCGGTCACCGGGTCCGGTGGCACCGAATCGTCGAGTTCGGCAACGTTGTCCTGTTTGCTCCAGAACAGCGCGGTCGCCAGGTTGAGGCGTTCTTCCAGCAGGCTGCCCTTGAGCCCCAGTTCATAGTTGCTGCCCACCACCGGCTCGAGGTATTTGCGGTTGCTGTCGCGGTTGTCTTGCGGCTTGAAAATGTCGGTGTAGCTGACGTACGCGGTGTATTCGGGGGTGAGGTCGTAGAGGAGCCCGGCGTAGGGCGTCCACATGTCGTTGTGTTCCTGGCTGCTGGCATCGACGCTGCTCAGTTGCAGGTTGTTGTCGTACTTGTTGGTCCTGGTCGACACCTTCCAGCTGCCATAACGACTGCCGAGTACGGCGTGCAGCTCATCCGTCAGACTCAGGCGAGTGGCCAGGTAACCGGCCTTCTGGCGGGTACTGTCTTTTGAACCTGAAAGGCTGGTGACCGTGTCGGGAAACTTGGCGATATCACCCATGTACTTCCAGTCGCGGATGCTTTCGTAATCCGCCGCCCTGGGGCCGTCCACCATGTAGGGCGAATCTTCCCGGCGCTCGGCCTCGCCGTAGCCGATCATCATTTCGTGTTCCCTTCCGAATAGCGAGTAAGGGCCGGCTATGTTGAAGTCATACGCCTTCATTTTTTGCGTACTGAGCATGTGGCTGACGTTAGCGCTCATGCCACTGCGATCAGCCTCAGGGAAACCCCCGCCGCCGTAGTAGATCTTGCCGTCGGTATCGCTCTCGCGATGGGTGTAGGCGGCCTTGGCGCGCCACCCGGCACCCAATTGGTGTTCCAGCGTGGCGAACGCGGTTTTGTCCTTGAGCGGCCAGGAACTCCACGAGGTGGCCATGTTGGTGGAGCGTCCGAGGTTGGCCTTGCCACCGTCAGCGTTCCAGTACGGCACCGTGCCCCAGGATGTGCCCTGGACGTGTTTGTTCTGATAGTCGTAACCCACGGCCAACACAGTGTCATCGGTCAAATCGGCTTCAAGAATCCCGTAGCCGACTTCACGTTGTTGCTGGTACTTGTCGCGGAACGAATCGCTGTCGCGATAGGCCAGCACGCTGCGTCCGCGCAAGCGGCCGTCGAACGCCAGCGGGCCACCGACATCCAGATAACTGTAGTAGTCGTCATAACTGCCACCGCTGACCCCGGTCTGGACTTGCCACTGCGATGTCGGCCGTTTACGCACCATGTTGATGGTGGCCGAAGGGTCGCCCGCGCCAGTGGTCAGGCCGGTGGCACCACGAACCACTTCGATGCGGTCGTAGATGATGGTGTCGGAATCGGACTTCATGAAGGTGAAGGTGTTCAGCATGCCGTCGATCTGGAAATTGCTGATCGAGTAACCCCGGGACGAATAGCTGACCCGGTCCGAATCGTTGTGCTGAACCACCACGCCGGTGGTCTGGCTCATGGCTTCGGACAGCGTGCCGAGTTTGAAGTCGTCCATTTGTTGGCGCGTGACCACGGACACCGATTGCGGCGTTTCCTTGATCGACAGGTTCAGGCGAGTGGCCGTGCTCATGGCGCCCGTGGTGTACGACTCGGTGTTTTCGGTGGTGCTGCCCAAGCCCTGGGCGGTGACATTGGTGGCGCCCAGTTCGAGGGTGCGGGCGGGTTCTTTATCTGGGCTGGTGTCAGCCAGCAAGTCGGGGCACAGGGCGACACTGCACAGGCCCAGGGTAAAGGTCATGGAACGGGTGATAGGCGCGAACATCGCGACCGACTCCTTGTCTTCGAGGGAAAATTTCCGTTTGTTCAAAGACGAAGGGGAGAGGCGGGATTTAGCTATAAACGAGAATAATTATTATCTTTGCAGCGTTTCGGGCAGCGCCGCCGCGCAAAGGCACAGGAAAAAGGGGCCGGAACCGGCCCCTGAAAGGATTACTTCTGAACGGCTGCCGTAGCGCCTGGCAGGGCCTTGGGTTTCATCAGGCTAAAGTCGATCAATGCCTTTTGCTCGCGCTCATAAGGATTGCCGATCATCAATGGCCGTGGCTTGAAACTGTCGCTGACCAGGCTCTTGCTGCGATCCAGTTCATCGAAGCTCAGACCCGCCAGATCAGCCCAGGTATGGATCAGGTGCGAGCTGCTGTAAGGCCGCCCCAGATCACCGGCAAAGCTCCAGTCGTGGTTTTCGCGCCATTTCGGCGAGGCCCAGGCCATGAACGGAATGGTGTACATCGGCGCCGTCGGTTTGCTTTCGTTGCGGCCAAGGGTGCTGTGACCAGGAGAATCGAAAACGTCTTCACCGTGGTCGGAAAGGTACAGCAGGAAGCCGTTCGGATCAGACTTGGCGTAGTCCTTGATCAGGCTCGAAACCACGAAGTCGTTGTACAGCACCGCGTTGTCATAGCTGTTGTACGTCGGCACCTGGTCGTCACGTACACCGTCGGGAACGCCTTTGCGGTCCTTGAACTTGTCGAAGGACGACGGATAGCGGTATTGATAGCTCATGTGCGTGCCGAGCAAATGCACGACGATCAGCTTGCGCGGCGCAGCGTCGGCCAAGGCCTTGTTGAACGGCTCGATCACGTCGCCATCGTACTGGGCGGCATTCTGGTTACGGTTGTTGTTCAGGTACACCTGCTCGTCGGCCTGCTCGGAGAAGGTCGTCAGCATGGTGTTGCGCTTGGTCATGGTCTGCTGGTTGGTGATCCAGAAGGTCTTGTAGCCTGCCTGTTTCATCATGCTGACCAGCGACGGGGTCGACAGGTACAGGTCCGGGTTTTCTTCGTCGGCGAAGGTCAGAACCTGCTGTAACGCCTCGATGGTGTAAGGGCGTGGGGTGATGACGTTATCGAAGACCGCCAGTTGATCCTTGAGCTTGTCCAGCTCCGGGGTGGTTTCCCGAGGGTAGCCGTACAGGCTCATGCGCTGACGGTTGGTGGACTCCCCGATCACCAGCACCAGGGTCGCCGGCTGATTGGCCGCCGAATCCTTGAGATTGTGCAGGGGAGGGATCTTGCTCGCGCTATGGAGCATGTCTTGCATACCCGCCAGGGTATCGAGGTAACGGTGATAAGCCACGGCCATCTGCCAAGGCACGGCGGGCTCGATACGGGTTTCAAACTTCTCGAAACCGCTGGCAAGGCTGCCGGTACGCGCGGTTTGCTTTATCAGCGGATAACCGACCACGGCCACCACAATCGCCGTTGCAGCCACCAGTGCCCGACCGCGGGGCATGTACACCGGGCGCAAGCGAGTCCAGAGGAAGTAAGCGAAAGCGGTGTGGCCGAGGAATGCCGCCACCATCCACCAGGCAAAATACTGAGTCATGTACTCGCCGGCTTCAGAGATGTTCGACTCGAACATGATGAAGATGACGCTTTGGGAAAACTCCTGCTGATAGATGAAGAAGTAACCCAGGCTGGCCATTGAACAGGCCCACAGCACCACACCGATGACTGCCGCCATGACACGTGTCTGTTTGGGGAACAGCAACATCGGCGCAAGCCAGAGGGCGCTCATCACAAAGGCCTGGCGGAACCCGCTGAAACCAGAGGTGCCTGTCAGTTGGATCAGCAGTTGGGTAATGCCGGAAAAATACCAGAAGAACAGGAACAGCCAGAGAAATCCTGTCCAGTCGAAACCATTCGCAGACGTATTGCTGCGTTTAAACAAAGCCATTCAGCGCTCCAGCCAGTCATCACTTTCATCGTCGGGACATCGACGTCACCGACGAACAGGCACCGCGCGGATACCGAGCGGCCATAATGAGCCGGAGTATCAACAAACGGATGTGAAAACTTCGTGATGTTGCCGGGTTTGGCAAAGAGGGAATGGCAGGTCGGAAACAGCAATGGGCTGCTTCCGAATCAAACGAGGGGATCAGGCGTGAGGCACACGGTGAGTGACGGGCAAAGGCTGGGCCTGATTGCTTTGTGTCAACAAGCGCAATTGCGCGAGCTCCTGCTTCAATTGGTCGCGCTCGTCTTTCAACTGGCGCAATTCATCGCGACGAATCGTGACGTAAAGGGTTTGTGCTGGCCGTGCTGCTTGTACTGTGCCCATTGCTCACCTCGCAAATGGCTGTCTCAACTGTAAACCTGCCCCCGACATCGGGTGCTTATTTACTATCGGCGCCGATTTTGATTTCTTTTGCCCTTGAAGGGAACTTTTTTATTTTTCATGGTCGTTGTGTCTTCGGCTCGATTACCGACGTTATCAATCTGAATCGGGCACAATGCCCGGAAACTATGTGCCAGCGCTCTGGACTAACCCTCATTAGTCACGTTGGGCTATAACCTTTGACACACTTTATTTGTAGTAAGGAGCATCAGCACATGCAACTCGGGATTATTGGACTGGGCCGCATGGGCGGTAATATTGCGCGGCGCCTGATGCTCAACGGGCATACCACCGTTGTTTACGACCGCAATACCGCCTTTGTCGACACCCTGGCCGCAGAAGGCGCCGCTGGCGTCATCGACCTGCCAGCGTTGGTCGCTGGCCTGGCCAAGCCACGTGCGGTGTGGGTGATGCTGCCGGCCGGCGCACCGACCGAAGACACCATCGACACCCTGAGCACCCTGCTCGAAGCTGGCGATACCATCATCGACGGCGGCAACACCTTCTATAAGGACGACATCCGCCGGGCGAAAACCCTCTCGCAGAAAGGCCTGCACTACGTCGACGTCGGCACCTCCGGCGGCGTCTGGGGCCTTGAGCGTGGTTACTGCATGATGATCGGTGGCGAAGCCGAGGTGGTTAAGCGCCTTGATCCGCTGTTCGACAGCCTTGCACCGGGCCTGGGTGACATCCCTCGGACCAAGGACCGCAAGTCCGAAGACGACCGTGCCGAGCGCGGTTACATCCACGCAGGCCCGGCCGGATCTGGCCATTTCGTGAAAATGATCCACAACGGCATCGAATACGGAATGATGCAGGCCTTCGCCGAAGGCTTCGACATCCTCAAGACCAAAGCCAGCACCAACCTGCCGGAAGACCAGCGTTTCGACCTGAACGTAGGCGACATCGCCGAAGTCTGGCGTCGTGGCAGCGTTGTGTCGTCCTGGTTGCTCGACCTGACCGCCGACGCGCTGGCCAGCGACCCGAAACTCGACGGGTACTCAGGCTCGGTAGCTGACAGCGGTGAAGGTCGCTGGACCATCGAAGCCGCCATGGAGCAATCGGTGCCCGTACCGGTGCTGTCGAACTCGCTGTTCTCCCGCTATCGGTCGCGCGGGCAAGGCACCTTTGGCGACAAGATTCTCTCGGCCCAACGTTTCGGCTTCGGTGGCCACGTGGAGACTTCGAAAAAATGACCCGCTTGATCCGCAATAAATCCAAGGCAGAAGTCGCACCACCGACCACGCTGTTTCTGTTCGGTGCCCACGGTGACCTGGTCAAGCGTCTGCTGATGCCGGCGCTGTACAACCTGAGTCGTGACGGTCTGCTTGGGGATGGACTGCGGATCATCGGCGTCGACCACAACGCCATCACCGATGAAGCCTTTGCGAAAAAACTCGAAGACTTCATTCGGGCCGAAGTGGCTGCCAAGGTCGGCAAGGGCGAGCATGCCCTTGACCCGGCCTTGTGGGCCAAGTTGGCCAAAGGCATCAGCTACGTCCAGGGCGACTTCCTGGACGACAGCACCTATCAAGCCCTGGCGGCGAAAATCGCCGACAGCGGCACCGGCAATGCCGTCTTCTACCTGGCCACTGCGCCACGTTTCTTCAGTGAGGTGGTGCGTCGTCTCGGCGCCTCCGGCTTGCTGCAAGAGTCGCCGGAAGCGTTCAGACGGGTCGTGATCGAAAAACCCTTCGGTTCCGATCTGCCAACGGCGGAAGCCTTGAACGCTTGTTTGCTCAAGGTAATGACGGAAAACCAGATCTACCGGATCGATCACTATCTGGGCAAGGAAACCGTGCAGAACATTCTGATCAGCCGGTTTTCCAACAGTCTGTTCGAAGCGTTCTGGAACAACCACTACATCGACCACGTACAAATCACCGCCGCCGAAACCGTCGGCGTGGAAACCCGTGGCAGTTTTTATGAGCACACCGGCGCCTTGCGGGACATGGTGCCCAATCACCTGTTCCAATTGCTGGCGATGGTCGCGATGGAGCCGCCGGCTGCCTTTGGCGCCGACGCAGTACGCGGCGAGAAGGCCAAGGTGGTCGGTGCGATTCGTCCTTGGTCGGTCGAGGAAGCGCTGGCCAATTCGGTACGCGGCCAATACACGCCCGGCGAAATCGACGGCAAGCCGTTGCCGGGGTATCGCCAGGAAAACAACGTGGCGCCCGACAGCAATACCGAAACCTATGTCGCGCTGAAAGTCATGATCGACAACTGGCGCTGGGGCGGCGTGCCGTTTTATCTGCGCACCGGCAAGCGCATGAGCGTGCGTGACACCGAGATTGTCATCTGCTTCAAACCGGCGCCGTATGCGCAGTTTCGCGATACCGAGGTCGATGAACTGCAACCGACCTATCTGCGAATCCAGATTCAACCCAACGAAGGCATGTGGTTCGATCTGCTGGCCAAGCGGCCTGGCCCAGCCTTGAAAATGGCTAATATCGAACTGGGCTTTGCCTACAAGGATTTTTTCGAAATGCAGCCGTCCACCGGCTATGAAACCCTGATCTACGATTGCCTGACCGGCGATCAGACGCTGTTCCAGCGCGCCGACAACATCGAGAATGGCTGGCGCGCGGTACAGCCGTTCCTCGACGCCTGGCAGCAGGACGCGAGCGTGCAGAGCTATGCCGCTGGCGAAGACGGCCCGCAGGCTGCAGAAGATCTGCTGACTCGCGATGGTCGCGTCTGGCACGGCCTCGGATGAGTGATACAGCGCAACCCATTCGTTTTCTGCTCAGTGACATGGACGGCACCTTGTTGCTGCCCGATCACAGCCTCAGCCAACGCACGATTGAAGCCGTCCGTTCATTGCGCGAGGCGGGCGTGTTGTTCAGCCTCGCCACCGGCCGCCCACCCAAAGCCATGTTGCAGCAGATCGAAGCCCTGGGCGTCGACTTGCCAACGGCAGCCTTCAATGGCGGCACCATCGTTAATCCGGACGGCAGTTTGCTGGTCGCACATTACTTGCCGGCCACGGCTGCGCTGACGGCATTGGCGCTGTTTGCCGACCGGCCGGACATCGAAATCTGGGTGTTCAGTGGTGGCGACTGGTTGCTCAAAGATCCGAACGGCCCAATGGTGCCTCGTGAACAGCACGGCCTGGGTTATCCGCCAGTGGTGGTCGAGAGTTTTGAGCCGTACCTGGAACGTATCGACAAGATCGTCGCCACCAGCAACAACACGCAGTTGTTGATTGAACTGGAAGCGCTGCTGCTGCCCAAAGTGGAAGGCCAGGCACAGGTTTCCCGTTCACAGCCGATTTATCTGGACGTGACCGCCATGCAAGCCAACAAGGGTGCAGCGCTGGTGACACTGGCTGAATTTCTCGGTGTACCGCTGGAGCAGACCGCGGCGCTGGGCGATGGCGGCAATGACCCGGCGATGTTTCACCGCGCAGGCTTGTCGATCGCCATGGGGCAGTCGGAAGAGGCGGTGAAGCGCCAGGCGGACGTGGTGACGGGCGCCAATACCGAAGAGGGTGCGGCCCAGGCAATCGAGCGCTACATCCTCCCTCGATAACTTATGCAAAAAACCTGTGGGAGCGGGCTTGTGTGGCGAGGGGGCTTGCCCCGTTGGGTCGCGGAGCGGCCCCAAAAAATGGGACTGCTGCGCAGTCCAACGGGGGCAAGCCCCCTCGCCACATAAGCCCGCTCCCATATTTTTTGGTCGGTGTTACAACCAATAACTCACGGCATACCAGCCAAGAACACCCATCACCACGGTGTACGGCAACGCCATCCACACCATCCGCCCGTACGACAGGCGAATCAGCGGTGCGATCGCTGAAGTCAGCAAGAACAAAAACGCAGCCTGACCATTGGGTGTCGCCACGCTCGGCAGGTTGGTGCCGGTGTTGATCGCAATCGCCAGCGTCTCGAAATGCTCTCGGCTCATGTGGCCGGAGATGAAGGCCTGTTTGACTTCGGTGATGTAAATGGTCGCGACGAACACGTTATCGCTGATGGCCGACAGCAAGCCGTTGGCGATAAACAGCATGCCCGGTTGTTGATCCGCTGGCAGCGCCAGCACCCAATGGATCAACGGGGTGAACAGCTGCTGATCGTGAATCACCGCCACCACCGCGAAAAACACCACCAACAACGCTGTAAACGGCATGGCGTCCTTGAACGCGTTGCCGATTCGGTGCTCGTCGGTGATGCCAGTGAATGCGGTGATCAGCACAATCACCATCAAGCCGATCAGGCCGACCTCGGCAATGTGGAGCGCCAGCCCGACAATCAGAATCAGCGCTGCCAATCCCTGCACGATGAGCGCTGCACGTTGGCGCGAGGTGCGTTCGGCATCGTCTTCTGCCGCGTAGTTGGCCAGAATCGCGCGCACGTTGTCCGGCAACAGCGTGCCGTAACCGAACCAGCGAAGTTTCTCCAGCAGGACGCAGGTCACCAGGCCCGCCACCAGGACCGGCAATGAAACCGGGGCGACTTTCAGAAAGAACTCAGAAAAGTGCCAGCCCATCTCGTGGCCGATCAGCAGGTTCTGCGGCTCACCTACCAATGTGCAAACACCGCCCAGTGCGGTACCCACGGCTCCATGCATCAGCAGGCTGCGCAGAAAGGCGCGGAATTGTTCGAGGTCGGCGTGATGGAGGGTGGGCAGGTGCTGGTCATCGCCAAACTCACTGTCCTGACGCGGATCGTTGCCTGAGGCGACGCGGTGATACACCGAGTAAAACCCGACGGCTGCACTGATGATCACGGCGGTCACGGTCAAGGCGTCAAGAAACGCCGACAGGAACGCCGAGAGGAAGCAGAACATCAATGCCAGCAGCGCCTTGGAGCGAACCCCGAGCAGCAGCCGTGAGAACAGAAACAGCAGCAGGTCTTTCATGAAGTAGATGCCGGCCACCATGAACATCAGCAGCAGGATCACCGGGAAGTTGTGCACCAGCTCGTCGTAGAGTGCCTGGGGCGTGGTCATCTTCAGCAGCAGTGCTTCGATCACCAGCAGGCCGCCGGGCATTAACGGATAACACTTGAGCGCCATCGCCAGGGTAAAGATGAACTCCAGCACCAGCAGCCAACCGGCCACTACCGGGCTGACGGTCCAAAACACCAATGCGTTGAGAATCAGGAAGCCGACAATGCTTGCCTTGTACCAACGGGGTGAATGCCCGAGAAAATTGTGCGCGAACGCCTGAGCCATTGAACCGGGCATCGGCTACTCCTTGTATTAAGAAGCGCGCAACTTGCCGTAAGAGCAAGGGAAGATCAAGTGCAAGAATACTGTGCGGGCCTATCCCAGATAGCGCGCGACAACCGCCCGATAATTGCCATCGAGTGAATAACCGCCTACGACAATGTTTCCATCGGCCTGCATGACCACTGAAGTCGCGGTATCCAGGCTGCGGCCAAGGCGGGTGCGAACCCAACCGGTGCCATTGCCGAAGCTGCGATCGAGATGCCCGTCGGGTAGATGTCGCGCCAGAATGAAATCCGCCTCGACGCCGCCGATCGTGGCTCCGACCGTCACAACGCTGCCGTCCGGCAGTGCCGTTGCGTCGGTCCACTGGCAGCCACTGTGGCCGATTTCCAGCAATTGGGCCTGGCCTCCATTGCAATGAATGTCCGGGCGCCCGTTGCTGTGTATTTTCAGTGCCAGGCAGTGCATCGGGTCGCGGCTGCTGCCAAAGCACTGCACATCACCGTTTTCGTATTGGACGATCTGGCTGACCTGAGCGCTATAGCCACGTGCCTTGAAGGTCATGAAACCATCCACGGCGAAACAATCGTCGAGCCTGCCGTCGATGTGATAGCGGGCCAACAGACCTTCTTCAGGAAAGTTGATCGAGCCGCCCACCAGGATCCGGCCGTCTCGTTGCACTATCAGGCTGCTGAGCCAGGTGTTCATCAACAAGTGCCTGGCAATCACGAAGCCACGACCGTTGAAGGTGTTGTCCAGCGAGCCGTCGGTGTTGAGCCGTATCAGCATGCCGACATGATCGGACAGTTCGAAGTGATGATTGGCCAGCAGCAGGATCCGGCCATCCTTCTGCACGCAGACATCACAGGCTTCTGCGCCCGGTACGCCGGGGGGGAGCCAGGTGTCACGCACGCCTTGGGAAAGATCGCCCGGCAGACGCACGACGCAGCGGCCATTGTCGCCAAAACATTGTGCCGGCCGCCCATGCTGATCAAACAGGGCGAGGGCGGGCACTGTCCGGTGAGCATTTTCGTAATGCAGGCCGGCTACCAGTATGTGCCCATCGGCCAGTACCTGGACTTTGCCGGCCATGGCTTCAAAGCCGTGTTGAAATTGCCCGATGACGCTGCCTTGGTTGCCGAACGCCAGATCCGCCGAGCCGTCCTCGAGTAAGCGAGCCAGGCCGAAGCGGCTGCCGCCTGGCGTTCCGACCTTCGCTGCGACTAACAATCTGCCGCTTGAATCAATCGCAACTCCGTTGGCCATGCTTGAAAGGCTGCCAGCGAAATACACTTGGGTTTTGCCGGACGAGGCGAAGGCTGTATCAAGTTTGCCGGCGTCACTCAGGGTTGCCGGTAATGCAAACGCGGTCTGGATTGACATGCACGCAGCTCCTTGCGAGTCGTCCTGAACCGGGAGTTTGGGTGGCGACTGTATAAGGAAACATTCAATCCCTGAACGGCTGAATGCACAACTGTCATAACTAACAGGCGGAGGGTCGCTGTGTGCCAGAACAGTGTCTTTTCGACCCACTGAGAAGCCTGCCAAGTAGTTAGGCGTGTGCGGTTTCGAAAAGTAATCGGGGGAGGGCGCGGGCTACCCTTTGGTAACCCGCAAAAACGCTTAGTGTGGCATTGACCACGATTGGAGTTTGTAACCCTCCTCGCTCAATTCCGCACGTGCCGCTTCAAGCAGGCATTCAAGTTGCGCAGGATCGGTATAGGCGCTGCTTGGGATCTGCTTGCGGCCGATGCTGCGGGTATTGGTGCGGTCGATAACGGTCAGGCAGAGTTCGCCATTACCATCTTGTGGGGCCCAGGCCACGCACTGGAACGGTTGGAATGCGCGGTCGGCAATCAAAAGAGCTTCGTTGATGCGGAGCGGGGCGTTCATGGGGTTTTCTCTCTGTATGCCCAATCAAGTGATGTGCCGTCGGTTGGGCTTACCGTTCGGCTGGTTACTTGTACTGATGCCCGCAACCGGGGGGCGGGTCACATACAATTAAAAGAAATATCAACTTTCTTTGATGGGTTCAAGATTTGGACAGGCGTTGAAAGCTGAATGAAAGGAATGACTCGTTAGGTAACTAACCAAGTCGCTTCTTATAACTAATAACGCAACCGCTCTATAGTCAAACGATACAAGGTCACGTCAAATTATTGCTAACGTTACAGCCAGATCCGCCAAACGACTGTTTTTAATAATATTTCATAAATTTGGCGCCAAGGAACAGTCATGATCGAAGTGCCTGCCTTACGACGTCTGTTAGTAGTGGACCCTTGCGACGATTGTTATCGTCTGCTGCCGGGTTTGCGCTCTGTGGGTTGGGATGTTGACAGCTGTACCCTGGAAAATGTTGCCGAAAAAACCTGTGATGTCGGCCTGTTGCGTTTGCAACCTTTTCACCTCGAACACCCGGAAGCCGTCAAAGAGCTGATCAGCCGTAGCGGTACCGAATGGATCGCCGTCCTCAACCAGGAAGTCCTGCGCTTGCAGAATGTCGGAGACTTTGTCTGCGAATGGTTCTTCGATTTCCATACCTTGCCATTCGATGTATCCCGGGTTCAGGTGACGCTGGGCCGGGCATTCGGGATGGCACGCCTGCGTGGGCAAGGCACGGTTCACATTGATTCGCCTGAACACGAACTGCTTGGCGACAGCAAACCCATTCGCGAACTGCGCAAGTTGCTGAGCAAGCTGGCGCCCACCGAGTCTCCGGTATTGATCCGAGGTGAAAGCGGTACCGGTAAAGAACTGGTCGCACGCACGCTCCATCGACAATCCCAACGTCACAGCAAACCCTTTGTCGCGATCAATTGCGGCGCAATTCCCGAACACTTGATCCAGTCCGAATTGTTTGGCCATGAGAAGGGGGCCTTTACGGGCGCCCATCAACGCAAGATCGGGCGGATCGAAGCGGCTAACGGCGGCACGCTGTTTCTCGACGAAATCGGTGATCTGCCCCTGGAACTGCAGGCGAACCTGTTGCGTTTCCTCCAGGAAAAGCACATCGAGCGGGTAGGCGGCAGTCAGCCGATACCCGTGGATGTACGGGTGTTGGCCGCGACCCATGTCGATCTTGAGGCTGCGATCGAGAAGAAGCTCTTTCGCGAAGATCTGTATTACCGCCTCAATGTGTTGCAGGTCGCGACCGCGCCCCTGCGTGAGCGCAATGGCGATCTGTCGATGCTGGCCAACCACTTTTCCCATTTCTACAGCCATGAAACCGGCCGCCGTCCGCGCAGCTTCAGTGAAGACGCGTTGATTGCCATGGGCAAGCATGACTGGCCGGGCAATGTGCGCGAGCTGGCCAACCGGGTACGTCGCGGGTTGGTACTGGCCGAAGGCCGGCAGATCGAAGCGCGAGACCTGGGCCTGATCAGCCAGCATGTCATTGCCGCGCCGATGGGCACGCTGGAAAATTACAAGCACCGGGCAGAGCGCCAGGCCCTGTGCGATGTGCTTAACCGCCACAGCGATAATCTGAGCATCGCCGCCAAGGTGCTGGGGATCTCCAGGCCTACCTTCTACCGGTTGTTGCACAAGCATCAGATACGTTGAGCGATTGCAGGATCAACAAAAAACCCGCTGAAAAAGCGGGTTTTTTGTGGGTGCCGAATCAGAAGTAATACGGGAATTTCAGGCTGAAGGAAAAGTCTGGCGAGTCGTCGGTCAGGCCGATGGCCAGGTTGGGAACGATCGTGAGGTTATCGGTTGCTGCCAGCGTCATGCCGATGTTGAAGTTGGCCGAGTTGTAATCACTGTTGGTAATCGATTGCCAATCGCCACCGTCCGGCTTGATCTTGCTCTTGCGGGCGAACTGGTCGGTGAACGAGAACGACATGCTCATCTTCTCGTTCAAGGCGAAAGCGATGCCGGCGCCGACCTGCCAGGAATTGCCCAGTTTCACGTCACCGGGCACCTTGGAGTTGACCTGAGGGCTGATGTCGCTGAAAGAGTCTTCAATGTTGTAGGTGTAGGACAGGCTGCCAAACAGCACGGCCGGGTCGAAGGTCTTGACCAGCGAGATACCCGGGGTGATCGCCCAGACACCATTGCCGGTAGGCAGGTCTTCGGGTACTGCGAGGTTATCGTTGCCCGGGACCTCAACCAGTTTGATGCCGTAAGGGTCATCCCCGGTCGGCGCCTTGACGCGCAGTGTCATCACCGCGTCGGGCAGGTTGGCCGATTCATCCAGGAACTTGTAGGCAACGCCAACGTTAACATCGCCGATCGCCGGGTCGCGGGTAACCGTCGCGTCTGAAACCCCGTTGGCGGCGCCACCAGCGCCGCCGGAGGAATACGTGGTTTCGCGATAGACCACGGGGACGTTAATGTCGAACTGCCAGCGTTGTCCCGTGTTGTAGCGGGCGGTCAGGTCCAGGGTCCAGTTATCCGCCTTGATACGGTCGAGGTTGATGTTGCCGAGGAAGATCGAGTCCAGTGCCAGGAAGCCGTTGAGTACCAATGCACGGGTATCGTAGTGCGTGTAGGTCACGCCGGTTTCGAAACTGAATTTGCCGCCACCGAAGAAGCCGCTGGCTTCGTCGTACAGGTTGGAAACGCTTTGCGCAGGCTCCGAATCATCCTTGAGCGACTGGCCATATGAACTGCCTGTGGTTCCCGGCGCACCAGCGGCCAGCGTCTGGCCACCCTTTGGCGTTTCGGCGGGGGATTTGGTCAGGCGTTTGGGAGCAGGTGTTGCAGGTGTTTCTTCGACTTGGCGAACGCGTTGCTCGAGTACCATCAATGCGTTCTGCTGTGCTTCGTAACGCTGTTTCAACTCCATGAGTTCTTGTTTTAATAATTCGACCTGGGGGTCCGGTGCTGCGTATAGCAGTGTCGCCGGGGCCAGGCTACTCAAACAAACGATAGCTCTGAACGTAAACGATCGGTGCATGGGTTAGCCGTCCCTTCTGACTTCATCTGATGAGACTGAGCGTAGATCAGAATCCCTGGGTGCGAAGACCTTTGAGCTGGTCCAGATTGCCGTTCAGCGAGCCGGCTGTCGCCACGTTGTCACGCAGCACGACATTGAGGGACGTGAGGTTTCGGACCTGGTTATCAGCGCCGAGCAAAGTCGTGTTCTGCATCAGCCCACCCTGGCCCAGGCGTTGTACCGTATTGCCCTGGTTGTTGTTGGCCACGATGTTGAGTTGCATACCCGTACCGGTCGAAGAAACGCTCAGCGAGCCCGCGCCATTGGCGTCGGCCAGCGTCGAGCCTGCGGCTAATGCCTGACCCTGCTGTTGCGTTGTTGGCGCCTGATTAGACCTTGTGACGTTGATATCAACGTTGTTGTAGGCAGTGTTGTGGTCGCCGGCAGCACGTACGACTTGAGTGACGCCTTCGGTGGTATTGAGGCCGCCGCCGCCGGTCACGGTGCCGGTGCCTTGCGAGCTCGCTGAGCCATAACCTTTTTCATTGATTATCGACACATAGAATTGTGGCTTGATGGTCGATTGTTGAATTTGCATCGAGGACGTTGCCCCGATCACTTCACCGTTGGCATTTTGCCAAGTACTGGTCATGACGATGCCGAAACTGATGATCCGCCCCGGCATGACATAGCGGCCGCGCAGGGATGCCAATTCGTGATCGTTGAGTTCAATGGGTTTGAGCGTTTGTGCCTGGGTCGGCAGGCTGGCGGCCAGGCAAACCACGGCCAGCCAGATCGGAGTCTTCATTGGAATGCTCCCGGAGCGTCGTGCTCCCTTGTTATTAGAAGAAGTCGCTTTGGATGAATCCGAAGTCCATCAACTCTGCGTCTTGCACCGGGCTGAAGGTGTTGATGCGGTTCTTGGCGGTCAGGGGCAGGGGTGGGTCGAGCAGTGCATTGGTTTTGTCGTAGCCCTGGCCGATGACGGCAAAGATGATGCCGTTCCAGCCTTTTACAAAGTCTTCGACTTTGTAACGTTTATGACCGAGTACCGGATCTCCGATGTATACCCAGCCGTTATGAACCCGTTGCATGACTACAAAATGTTTGTAGCCACGGATATCCATGAGTACCACGACCGGAATTTTGATTTCGCTCAACGTTTCCGTCGCTACCCGGTAACCACGGGCCCGCATGCCGAGACTTTCCACGTAACGCTTCATGTCGAGCATGGAGAAGCCCTGGACGCGGACAAGATCCTGATCGGAGTGTGCCAACATGCCTTCGATGATTTGTTCTTCGTCTACATCCAGCCAATAGGCCTGGCGCAATATCGTCGCCAGCGCCGCTGCGCCGCAACTGAAGTCGGTTTTCTGCTGTACCAGGTCGGAAAACTTGCGCTCACGAATGCTTTGGATCGGCTTATATACCAACCCGCCACCCGGCAGGACGGAAAGCGGCAGTTGTGCAGCCTCGATAACACTGGCCACGCAAAGCAGGAACGCCAAGGCGATAATGCGCATAGCGGGATGCCTTCTGGTGGTGTTGAAAAAGGCCCCCGTAAGGGGGCCTCCAGAGACAGCAGTTAGAACGATTGGTTGGAGATGGCCAGCGAGTTGCTTTGCTGGTTGCCCACACCGGCAGCTACGTTGACGCCCAGGTTGCCACTGCCACCATTCACCGAACCGCTCAGGGTTGCAGTGTTGGTCACAGGGTTGGCCCAGCCAGTTGGAGTCAGCACTTGATAGGAGTAGGTGTTGCTCAAATCATATGAGCTGCTTTCACTCCAGCTTCCCGCTTTGGCGTACTCAGATTCGGACGACTTGCTGCCCGATTTATCGTACGAGGACGCGGTCGATTTCTCGAACGAAGCATCGAACGCTTTCTCGAACGACGATTCGCGCGATTTGTCGTACGAGGATTCATGCGATTTGTCGTACGAGGAGTCACGGGAATGGTCGTACGAGGAGTCGCGTGAACGGTCGAACGAGGAATCGCGCGAACGGTCGTACGATCTGTCTACCGCTACATCAAGTGTTGCGTCAACCGATGCGCTAAGCGATGCCTCGGAACTGCTGCTGCGGGTGCGATCGCCAAAGCCATTATTGTAGGTAGTGGACCTGGAAGCCGCCGCCTCTGCGTCCAAAGTAGCGCCCAACGAAGCGCTCAAGGATGCACTCGAAGAACCGCTAGCACTGCTGCTGTTGGAACCGCTTGCACTGCTGCTGCTGGATCCGCTAGCAGAACTGCTGTTGGAACCGCTTGCAGCGCTGCTGTTGGAACCACTTGCAGCGCTGGCGGATGAACCGCTTACATCAATGCTAAGCGAACCGCTGGCTTCGGAGCTTTTGGAACCGGCCGCAGCCCAGCTCGAAGAAGCGCTTTGACTGCCACTAGCCTCGAAGGACTTCTCGCGAGAGGCACTACCACTAGCAGTTTTGGTAACCGTAATGGTATCCACGCGGTAGGTCCGGTCAGCGGTGTTGTTCACTATCAGGCCAGGACCGTCTTGATTGGCGGAGGCGGTGGCTCTTGCGCTACCGAGTGGAGCATTGGTATTGGCAATTGCCATGGTGTTTTTCTGTTGGTTCAGATCGCCGCCAGCAATGTTGACACCCACGTTGCCGCTGCTGCCGTCGGCGGATCCACTCATCACGGCAGAGTTGGTTACGCCGAAGTTGTCGACGCGGTTACGGTTGCTGGTTTGCCTGACGTCAGCGGTGGCAGTGGCAGTGCCGAACACGAAGCTGTTATCGATCGCGGCGTTGTCGGAGGCTGCGTTAGCGATCGCGGCGGCGTTGTCTTGCTGGTTGCCGGAACCTGCCGCCACGTTGACGCCGACGTTGCCGCTCGCGCCTGCGGCCGAACTACTCATCTCGGCTGAGTTTTCTACCCCTTCATTCCAGATGCGGTTGCCGGTACTGCTTTGTCTGTCGTTAGCATTGGCAGTCGCGCTGATAGGGATCATTTTTGCAGGAGGGGTGTGATGGCCACCGTTGTGATGGTGACCACGCCGATCGTTTTGCCCAGCTTGTGCAGCAACAGCCAAGACCGCAGCGATTGCAAAAACCAGAGGTTTTATTGCCATCGAAGGTTTCATGGTGGTTCTCCGTACTTATTTTAGGTTAAGTGTTGTACCTACCTGTTTGGGTCAATCCATGACCCGTACGCTCAGGGTGTTGGCCGTTCGGTTTCCCACCCCTGCGCTCTGATTCAACTGGATCACCCCACGGCTACCGGTGAAGGCCTGATCGCTGGTAGCGACCTGGCGATAGCCTGGTGCAGAGTCAGTTGGATCGGAGTTGATGATCAGCGCCACGTTCTGTTGCCTGAGGACGCTGTCGTCGATGCTTTGCGGCTGTGTGCCGATGCTTATACGCAGGGCATTGGCCTGCTGGTTGCTGGCGCCCGCGCTCTGGTTGACGCCCAGAACGCCGTTGCCCTGGCTGAAGGAGTCGCCTTGAATGCTGGATCGCGCATCGATCCTGGGGTCGACCACCGTACGCAGCCGTTGGCGAATCTGCGTGGTCGCATTGGCTCCATGGCCAGCGGCGATGGCCCGGGCGTTAGCCTGTTGCTGTAGATCGCCGGCAGCCTGGTTGACCGCGAGGTTGCCCTGGTACTGCGTGCCCGAGCCGTCGATGGTGGCGTTATTGATGACGGGAGATTGGGCGAAGGTCGATGCACTGCAAAACATGGCAATAATCAGCAGCGTACGATTCATCTTAACGGTCTCCCGTTATGACTTTCAGAGCACCCAGGCCTTGCTGGACGCTTGAATTGACCATGTTGGCGATACCGTTTCCGGCATTTCCAGAGCGCCCGGCGGGGAGGTTGGAAAGCTGGGTCTGGTTGCTGATATTGCCGCCCAGGTTGTTGGTGTTTTGAGTGACCAGGCGGGAGATGCCTGCACCACTGGCAACACCGGCAAAGTCGCCGTCGCTCAACTCATTCGTTTGACTGATGATTTGTTTGGACGGGTTGGCGTTGACGGTGGTGGGGCTAGGATCGGGAATTATCGGAGCACGCGTTGCCATGCGCGGTTGGACATCACGTTTGATAATAATGATGCCGTTGTCAGCTTGTACGGGCATGCAGACACTTGAGCCCAGTGCGCATCCGATCAGCAGGAGGCCATAAATGCTGTTATCACGTTTCCCCACGGCGGCAATTCCTTCTGTAAGTGGAACGCTGGCCCTTATCAGCGTTGCGAGGGAGAGAGCAGAAGGTGTGCCGGTTTTGGTTTTTCTTTTGAAAACAGTTAGTTGGCTTTATTTGTTGATAGAGTCAAAAAAGTTTGTAACGCCGCCGAGACATCGCTACGTGAAAATGCCGCCCAGGCTGGCGGCATTTGCTCGCTAACGGCGCAGAAGGCAGGTTGTATCGGTGGCTTAACATGTTCTTGCGGGAATGCTTGAACCGCTTTAGTACGCGGGTTTGCTCGGGGGAGGGTGTTTCAGTAATGGACATTTGCGGCAGAGCGGTGGGGGGCGCTCAGGTGTTGAGCAAGTGCGTCACAGCCTCGAATGCTGCGTCCTTGCGTTGTTGCCAGTCACCTTGCAGCACCTGGAAAGGTTGATGGTGCAGGTCAAGCCATTGGCGGCTGGCCTGGAAAAATGCCAGACGTTCTGCCAGTTGCGGCTGGCAACGTTGTCCGTCGTCATGCCAGGCCACGGTTTCGGGACTCAACAGCAAATGCAGGTCATAGTGCCGTGCCAGCAAGGCTTGCTCGATCCACGTCGGGCAATCGCCAAACAAGGTCTGGCTCCAGAGGATGTTGCTCAGCAAGTGCGTGTCGAGAATCAGCAAATGCGGCAGCCCGGCGCGTGCCTCGTCTTCCCATTTCAGCTGTCCGCGAGCGATTTGCGCAATGTCGGCGAGGCAGGTGTCTCGTGGGTTTTGTTCGATGAACCAGCGTACATATTCGTCTACCAGAATCCCGCCGAAATGCTGTTGCAACTCGGCTGCCAGCCAACTCTTGCCGCTGGACTCGGGGCCTGTGAGTACCAGGACTTTCATGTGCGCAGCGCCAGATCGGCCCGCCATTCCCGCCAGCCTTGCACGGCAATCACGGCGAACAGCGCGTAGAGCCCGGCAGTCAGGTACAGGCCTTTGTAGATAAACAGCCCGACGAAAATTATGTCCAGGGTGAACCACAACGGCCAGCATTGAACGCGTTTTTGCGCCATCCATAACTGCGCCACCAGGCTGAAGCCAGTGAGTGCCGCATCGAGCCAGGGTTGTGCAGCATCGGTCCAGTTCGCCATTGCAGCGCCGAGCAACAGACTGCCGACCGCGCCAATGGCCAGACTGATAGCAACTGATTTACCGTCGAGCAGGCTGACCTGCCGACCATGTCGCGCGCCACCCGCATGTGTCCACTGCCACCAGCCATAGAGCTGCAATGCGGCATAGATCACTTGCAGGAGCATGTCCGAGTAGAGCTTTACCTCAAAAAAGATCCAGCTATAAAGCAGCACCATGACCAGACCGATCGGCCAGCACCAAGGGTTCTGTTTGACCGTTAACCAGACGGCAATGACACCGAGGGCAGCGGCAAACAGTTCAAGCCCGGACATGGAGGTTCCTTGGGGAAAGTCGAAGAGGGGGCGATTGTAACGGCAGGCGCGGCCAAGTAGAACCGGCATCCCCTGTAGCAGCTGACGAGCAGCGCGAGGCTGCGTTCGGCTGCGAAGCAGTCGTGAAATCAGACACCGCGGTGCATCAGAAAAAACTCGCAGGCAGGATTGACGACTGCTCTGCAGCCGAACGCAGCCTCGCGCTGCTCGACAGCTGCTACACCGCCGAACGCAGGCTCGCGCTGCTCGACAGCTGCTACACCGCCGAACGCAGGCTCGGCGTCGTTACACCCGGAACTGCTTGAGCAGCCCGTTCAATTGCTCACTCAATTCCTTCAGGTGGACGCTGGCCACGCTCGACTGTTCGGCGGCCAGCGCAGTGCTGTGGGACAAACCGGCGGCCTGGGTGACGTTCTGATTGATGTCCTCGACCACATGCGCCTGTTGCAAGGTCGCGCTGGCGATGGAGGCGTTCAACCCGTTGAGGTTGCGCAGCGCCTGGGCAATGGCATTCAGGCTGGCGCCGGCCAGGCCGGCCTGCTCGATGGTCAACTGCGATGCACGGCTGCTGTCGCCGATCACTTTGACCGCCGCTTCGGAGTGACTTTGCAGGCGTTCGATCATCGACTGGATCTCGGCCGTGGACTTCTGGGTCCGCTGAGCGAGCAGTCGCACTTCATCGGCCACCACCGCAAAACCGCGACCTTGCTCGCCGGCGCGAGCAGCTTCGATGGCTGCGTTGAGGGCCAGCAGGTTGGTTTGCTCGGCGATGGAACGGATCACTTCGAGAACGCTGCCGATCTGCGTGCTTTCGGCGGCCAGGGTACGAATCACGTCCACTGCCTGATCGATGGTCGACGACAGTTTGTCGATCTGTTGCAGGCTGCCATCGATGTTGACCTGGCCTTGCTGCGCCTGAGACTCGGCATCGCGCATTTCACTGGCGGCGTGCTCGGCGTTTTTCGCGACGTCGTGGACGCCATACGTCACTTCATTAATGGCTGTGGCCACCAGTTCCATTTGCTGGGATTGTTGCTGGCTGCGTTGCTGGGCCTGGGCGGCGTCGTTGCCCAGTTCGCTGGAAGACTGGCCGAGGGCACTGGCAGACACTTGCAGCTCTCTGATCACCAGCCGCAGCTTGGCGGTGAAGGCGTTGAAGTGGCGTGCCAGTTGCGTGACTTCATCCTGGCCATGGGTGTCGAGGCTGCGGGTCAGGTCGCTTTCGCCGCTGGCGATGTTGGCCATGGCGTTCACGGTTTCCTGCAAGGGACGCACGATGCTGCGGGCGATCAGGATGACCAGCAGCGCCATGATCAGCGCAATCACCAGCCCCACGAATGTGGCCTTCCAGACCTGACCATAGAACTCGGCCTGCATGTCATCGATATACACGCCGGAACCGATTATCCAACCCCAGGGCTCGAAGAGTTTGATGTAGGACGTTTTTTCTACCGGAGCGCTCGCGCCCGGTTTCGGCCAGCGATAGTCGACGGTACCGGCCCCCTTGGACTTGGCGACGGCGACCATTTCATTAAACAGGGCAAAACCGTCCGGGTCGCGGATCGCCGAGAGGTTCTGGCCGTCGAGTTTCGGGTTGGCCGGGTGCATGATCATCACCGGCGTCAGGTCATTGATCCAGAAGTAGTCATTCTGGTCATAACGCAGACCGCGAACGGCGCTCAGTGCCTGCTTCTGCGCCGCATCGCGAGTGAGGGTGCCGGCAGTTTCGAGGCCATGGTAATAAGTCAGAATGCCGCTGGCGGTTTGCACCACATGCTGGGTTTTCTGGGCCTTGGCCTGGTACAGGTCATCGTGAATCTGCTTGAGCATCAAGACGCCCAACGTCATTAGCATCAGGACGGCCACGATCAAGATGAGCCACAAGCGTCGGCTGATCGACATACTGCGCAAGCTGTTCATAACGCTGTCACTCCGGTTTCTTTTTCTTGTAAAAAATGATCGCCAGCATCCAACCACACTTTGCCAATCGGTCATATCCGACCCAAGTCCAACAACGCGGCAGCGTTAATCAGACTTGTCTGATAGGATTTCGGCCCCGCGCGGAAAAACCTGAATCCAAGTCGATTTTTCACGGAATTTTTATGGTTTCGTCCGGATTCTATGCGTGCGGCGCAGCAGCGACGCTGACCGCAGTCAACGTTGTGAAAAAATATTAATGGGGCATGCCGTAGCGCATTGCTTCTTGGGGGATTGATGGATCTTTGGACTGCCTTTTCGGCGTTGATACTTGGGGTGGTAGAAGGGCTGACGGAGTTTTTACCGATTTCCAGTACCGGTCACCAAATCATCGTGGCGGACTTGCTCAATTTCGGTGGCGAACGGGCCATCGCTTTCAACATCATCATTCAGCTGGGGGCGATTCTGGCGGTGGTGTGGGAGTTCCGCCGCAAGATCTTCGATGTGGTCATCGGTTTGCCGACCCAGCCGAGCGCTCGACGCTTTACCGCGAACCTGTTGATTGCGTTCATGCCGGCCGTGGTACTTGGGGTGATTTTTTCCGATTTGATCCACGAGTACCTGTTCAACCCGATCACTGTCGCGACGGCGTTGGTTGTGGGCGGGATCGTCATGTTGTGGGCCGAAAAGCGTCAGCATGAAGTGCATGCCGAAACTGTTGACGACATCACTTGGAAAGATGCCCTGAAAGTCGGCTTCGCCCAGTGCCTGGCGATGATTCCCGGGACGTCACGCTCCGGCTCCACGATCATTGGTGGCTTGTTGTTCGGGCTGTCGCGCAAGACCGCTACCGAGTTCTCGTTCTTTCTGGCGATGCCGACCATGGTCGCTGCGGCGGTTTACTCGGGCTACAAGTATCGCGACCTGTTCGTTCCGTCTGATTTTCCGGTGTTCGCGATCGGTTTTGTCACGGCGTTCATCTTCGCGATGATTGCCGTCAGAGCCTTGCTCGTGTTCATCGGCAGCCATAGCTATGCGGCGTTCGCCTGGTATCGCATCGCGTTCGGCCTGGTCATCCTGGCCACCTGGCAGTTCGGCTGGGTCGACTGGACGGCGGTCAAGCCATGAATGATGGCAGCACGCGCAACAACCCCGGACGCAAGCCCTCAGGAGTGATTCGCAATCTCCAGCTGAAACTGTTGGTGTTTGCGGTCCTGTGCACGTTGCCGCTGTTTGGCTCGATCTCGTTGTGGCTGCGTGGGGTTTCGGTGATTCCCCTGGTGGCTTACGGGGTCGTCAGCCTGCTGGCGTTCTTGCTGTACTGGAGCGACAAGCGCAAGGCACGCTCTGACCATTGGCGCACGCCGGAAAACGTGTTGCATGCGGTGGAATTTGCCGGAGGCTGGCCGGGCGCCTTGCTGGCGCAGCAGCTGTTCCGTCACAAGACGCGCAAGCTCTCGTATCAGTTGGTGTTCTGGAGCATCGTGCTGATGCATCAGGTGTTCTGGATCGATCAATTGTTTCTGGGTGCAAATCTGCTGGCGCTGTTTTAAAGCAGCAGCCCGACCTGGGTGCGCTTGGGCAACTTGCTCACCACCAATTGATGGGAACGCTGCAACAAACCTTGCAGCTCTTCACGGCCCAGCGGGTAGGGCGTTTCCATGATGATCCACTGAGCCCGCGCCAGATACGGCGCCGGGCGAATTCCCGGGCGGTCGCAATGACCGAGAAACAAGTCCTTGTCGACCTTGAAGGCCAGGGAATCGCCCCGCAGATTCTGCAAGGCAAACATCTTGTTCCCGGCAATCGAAAACACCCTTACGCCACCCCACTTGTAGTCTTCCCGCGCACCCGGCAGCGCGAGACAGAATTGCGCGACATCTTCTTCGCTCATACGTCCAGCTTTCATATCAGTCGGTCCCCGCAGGCATTGAATGATTCGATCAAATGGTCGAGCCAGGCGCGTACGGCCGGCATCACTCCGCGCCGATGAGGGTAGACCGCTTGCAGCCAGCCGCCAGGCAACGACCAGTCGGGCAGCAACTGTACCAGCGAGCCGTCTTGCAGTTCCTGCTCGCAGTACATCATCGGCAGCATGGTAAAGCCCTGGCCGGCGAGGGTGCAGGCCTTGCGCACGATAAAGTCATCGATGCCCAATCGCGCTTCGAGGGTGAGGTCGCAGCTTTTGCCCTGTTGGTCGAGCAGGCGGATATGCACCAGGCGATCAGCTTCCAGGGCACCGAGCACGGGCAGGTTTCTCAAGTCTTCGGGGTGATTGATTTCACGTCCTTGCAAAAAACCGGGGCTGGCAACCATCGCCATCTGCGCCTGGCGCAAACGTCGGGTGACCAACAGCGGATCCTCATCGCCCAAATCACGCACCCGCAACGCCACATCGACGCCCTCGGTCACCAGGTCGACGCGGCGGTTGAGCAACATGACTTCAAGCTGAACCTGAGGATACTTCTCAAGGAAATCGCTGATCACTGTCGGCAGAATTTCGTGGGCCAACCCGACGGGGCAGGACACCCGCAACCGCCCGCGAGGTTCGCTGGACATACTGGCCACGGCTTCGTCGGCCATTTCGGCTTCCAGCAGCATTGCCTGACAGTGCCGCAAGTAACGTTCACCGACGGCGGTCAGCTTCAGTTGTCGGGTGGTGCGTTGCAGCAGGCGCGCGCCGAGGCGCTCTTCCAGCTCGGCGATGCGCCGCGACAATCGCGACTTGGGAATGCCGAGCAAACGCCCGGCCGCGGCGAAACCTCCGGCTTCAACCACCTTGGCGAAGTAGTAAAGATCATTGAGGTCTTGCATGGTGGGCGCTCGATTGTTCTATCAGTGGGACGAACTATCGCATCGTTGCAGTCTAATCAGCTATTGGTTTCGCCTGTAGGATTCTCCCCATCAGATCGCCACGTAGCGATCCTCACCTGGAGATCCCCCCATGAAACTGCTGCATATCGATTCGAGCATTCTTGGTGATAACTCGGCTTCCCGTCAGCTGAGTAGCGAAGTCGTTAAAGCCTGGCAAACCGCCGAGCCGACGGCCGTGGTGACCTACCGCGACCTGGCCGCCGATGCCATCAGCCATTTCTCCGCCACGACCCTGGTCGCCGCCGGCACCACCGCTGAACTGCGCAATGCCGCCCAGCAGCACGAAGCCGAGTTGAGTGCCACCACCCTGGCCGAGTTCCTCGCCGCCGATGCCGTGGTGATTGCAGCTCCGATGTACAACTTCACCATCCCGACCCAACTCAAGGCCTGGATCGACCGCATCGCCGTCGCCGGTCAGACTTTCCGTTACACCGAAGCCGGTCCTGAAGGCCTGTGCGGTGGCAAGAAAGTCGTCATCGTATCGACTTCCGGTGGCCTGCATGCCGGTCAAGCGACTGGCGTGGCTCACGAAGAGTACTTGAAGGTGCTGTTCGGCTTCATCGGCATCACCGACCTCGAGTTCGTCCGTGCCCATGGCCTTGCCTACGGTGACGAAGTCCGCACCAAAGCCATGAGCGACGCGCACACGCAAATCAGCGAGCAGTTGTTCGCCGCCGCGTAAGGCCTTTGTAAAGAAAATCAAACAGCTCGAGCAGCACTCAAAAAACTCTGTATTCTGATCACGCAAGTGCCAGATACGGAGTTTTTTGTTTCTGGCTGTTTCTTGCTGTTGGAATTTCATTAAATAGTGGCCCGAGTCATGCAGTCGAGGGTTAACGTCCCCGGTCAGTAGCCAGGTGGAACCTTCCATGGTGCGTCTTTGTGCAACCTTGCTGATTTGCCTGCTCAGCAGCCTGAACTCGGTGCACGCCGCGCCTGCGCCGCATCCTCACTGGAGCGTCGGCTTCCATGAGATGAGTTTCCTTGACCCTCTGGATTTGCAGCCGATGCGCGCCATCGCCTTCTATCCTTCCAGCGACAAGGAACACTCCAGCCTCCTCGAGGGCTACACGGTCGAAGCGGGCGAAGACACGCGAGTCGCTATCGGTCGTTTCCCGATGCTGATGCTGTCCCACGGCAACACCGGAACCCCGCTGGCCTTGCACGACCTCGCCACGTCGCTGGCACGCAAAGGGTTTGTGGTGGTGGCGGTGATCCATCCCGGTGACAACTCCAAGGACCACAGCCGCCTCGGTACGTTGAGTAACCTTTACGGTCGGCCCATCCAGATTTCCGAAGCCATCACCGCGACGCTGGGCGACCGAATGCTCGCGCCCTTCGTCAATGCCGATCAGATCGGTGTAATCGGTTATTCGGCGGGCGGGGAGACGGCGCTGATTCTGTCCGGCGCGACACCCGACCTGGACCGTCTGCGCCGCTATTGTCAGGAGCGCCCGGACGACCGCGATGCCTGCAACACCCAAGGCGAATTGATTGCGGATCGTGATGACTTGCAACCGGTGGCAGACCCGCGGGTTCGCGCCTTGCTGCTCATGGCGCCGTTGAGCCTGAAGTTTGGCCGCCATACCCTGGCCGACGTACATGTGCCGGTGCTGCTCTACAGCGGCGACGGCGACAAACTGGTGGCGTTCGACAAGAATGCCGCCGCCCTGGCGCGCAAACTGCCGATTGCACCGGACTTCAAGTTGCTGGCGGGGGCAGGGCACTTTGTGTTCCTGGCGCCGTGCAACGAAGAGCAGATCATCGCCATGCCGGCGCTGTGTACCGATGCCGATGGCGTCGATCGCAAAGACATCCATCGCAACATGATTTCCGAAGCCGGGCGTTTTTTCTCACACGCACTGGCCAAGCCGACCCGCGCCGGAATGCAGACTGCCGATCAATAAGAAATCCTTGTAGGAGTGTCAGGCCATTGCGCGGCGTTTCAGTAACAACGTCAGTCCGAGACCAGTTACAGACAACAACGCCGCACTGAAGAAAATCCACGAATACCCCAGGTTCAACGCCACGGCGCCCATCAACGGCCCTGCAATCGCCAGCGCCAGGTCGAAAAACACCGCGTAAGCACTCAACCCCGCCCCGCGGCTGGAATTGGGCACTTGCTTGATCGCTTCGACCCCCAGCGCCGGATACACCAGCGACAGACCGAACCCGGTCAGGCCTGCGCCGATCAGCGCATAACCGGTCGAAGGCGCGAGCCACAGCAACACCAGGCCCACCGTTTCAATGCTCATGCAGGCAATGGCCGAGGTGAATCCACCAAAACGGCTGATGCTGGAGATGAACAACAGTCGCGCCAATATGAAACACACGCCGAACACCGTCAGGCAGTAAGCCGCGCCGGCCCAGCCACGGCTGACGTAATACAGGGTAATAAAAGTGGTTAACGTGCCGTAACCGATGGAGGCGAGGCTCAGGCTCGCGCCGAACGGCGCAATGCGCCCGAACACCGCCCAGAACGGCAGGCGCTCGCCGCGAATCACCGGCACCGAGGGTTTGTTTCGGATCAGCACCAACGCCGCCAGCGCCAGCACCGACAGCGCGATCCCAAGACTGGCGAATCCCAGTTCACCGACCATCACCACGCCAAGCGGCGCACCGATGGCAATGGCGCCGTAGGAGGCAATGCCGTTCCAGGAGATCGATCGCGCGGTATGTTCCGTGCCCACCTGACCCATGCACCAACTGATGGTGCCGACCCCGATCAGGCCCTGGGCAATCCCCAGCAACAAGCGGCCGGCGATCAGGATCAACAGGCTCAGTAACGGAAGACTTTGCAGCAACGTTGAAATCAACGTCAGCACGCCGCTCAGCACAATCCCCGATAACCCGTAAACAATCGCCCGCTTGGTGCCGATGCTGTCCGACAGACGCCCGGCCATCGGGCGGCTGAGCAGGGTGGCCAGGTATTGAGAGCCGATGGTCAGCCCCGCGATGATCGCGCTGAAACCCAACTGCTCGTGGACATACCCCGGCAACACCGCAATTGGCAGACCGATGCAGAGGAAGGCAATAAAGGTATAAAAGACGATGGAGACGATCTGCAGGGTGATCGCCAGGGAGCTTTGCGGTGGCAGCTGCTGCACAGACATGAGGGCTCGTTCGCGGGCGGCGGTAGGAGAACCGCATCATGGCGTGGGCGCAAAATAAAAGAAAGCAGGCTAACTACTTTCTCCTGAGCCAATCGTTCCCACGCTCTGCGTGGGAATGCAGCCCGGGACGCTCCGCGTCCCATCAGAAGCCGAACGCGGAGCGTCCGTTGAGGCATTTCCACGCAGAGCGTGGAACGATCAGACCCTGAAATGCAAAAAGCCCCGTCACCAGGACAGGGCTTTTCAGTTTCGGCAGCTTTTTAGAACACAACGCCCTGGCTACGCAGGTAGTCGTCATAGGTACCGCTGAAGTCGATCACGCCGCTAGGGCTGAGTTCGATAATGCGGGTAGCCAACGACGATACGAACTCACGGTCGTGGCTGACGAAGATCAGCGTGCCCGGGTAGTTCTCCAGCGCCAGGTTCAGCGCCTCGATGGATTCCATGTCCAAGTGGTTGGTCGGTTCGTCCATGATCAGCACGTTCGGCTTTTGCAGGATCAGCTTGCCGAACAGCATGCGACCTTGCTCACCACCGGAGATGACCTTGACCGACTTGAGGATCTCGTCGTTGGAGAACAGCATACGGCCGAGGGTACCGCGAACGATTTGCTCGCCGCCCTGGGTCCACTGGCCCATCCAGTCGAACAGGTTGCAGTCGTCTTCGAAGTCGTGCGCGTGGTCCTGGGCGTAGTAGCCCAGTTCCGCGGCGTCGGTCCATTTCACGGTGCCGGCATCCGGGGTCAGTTCGTTGACCAGGGTGCGCAGCAAGGTGGTTTTGCCGATGCCGTTCGGGCCGATGATCGCCACGCGCTCGCCGGCTTCAACCTGGAAGCTGAAGTCCTTGAACAGGGTCTTGCCGTCGAAGCCTTTGGCCATGCGCTCGACGATGACCGCCTGACGGTGCAGCTTCTTGGTTTGTTCGAAACGGATGAACGGGCTCACGCGGCTCGAAGGCTTGACCTCGGCCAGCTGGATCTTGTCGATCGCCTTGGCGCGGGACGTGGCCTGCTTGGCTTTCGAGGCGTTGGCCGAGAAGCGGCTGACGAACGATTGCAGTTCGGAGATCTGCGCTTTCTTCTTGGCGTTGTCCGACAGCAGTTGCTCGCGGGACTGGGTCGCCACGGTCATGTACTCGTCGTAGTTGCCCGGGAACAGGCGCAACTCGCCGTAATCCAGGTCAGCCATGTGGGTGCACACGCTGTTCAGGAAGTGACGGTCGTGAGAGATGATGATCATCAGGCTGGAGCGCTGGGTCAGGATGTTTTCCAGCCAGCGGATGGTGTTGATGTCCAGGTGGTTGGTCGGTTCGTCGAGCAACAACACTTCAGGATCGGAGAACAGCGCCTGGGCCAGCAATACGCGCAGTTTCCAGCCTGGGGACACTTCGCTCATCGGGCCGAAGTGTTGCTCGATGCCGATACCCAGGCCCAGCAACAGTTCGCCAGCACGGGATTCGGCAGTGTAGCCGTCCATTTCGGCGAATTCGGTTTCCAGCTCGGCAACGGCCATGCCGTCTTCTTCGGTCATTTCCGGCAGCGAGTAGATACGGTCGCGCTCGGCCTTGACCTTCCACAGCTCTTCGTGACCCATGATCACGGTATCGATCACGGTGAATTCTTCGTAGGCGAACTGGTCCTGGCGCAATTTACCCAGACGCACGTTCGGCTCGAGCATGACCTGGCCGCCGGATGGCTCAAGATCGTTGCCGAGGATTTTCATGAAAGTCGACTTGCCGCAACCGTTAGCGCCGATCAGGCCGTAGCGGTTGCCCGCGGCGAATTTGACCGAAACGTTTTCGAATAGCGGCTTGGCGCCGAACTGCATCGTGATGTTAGCTGTAGAGATCAAAGGTTTTTCCTGCGAAGCATTCAGAGTAGCTAGGGGTGCGGCAGTACCGATTCAGTACCCGTTTCCGGTATTCGAACCATAGGAAATGCATCCCGGTCAGAAGCGGAAGGTCCATCTGGCAATAAGTGGACAGCAGCATATGGAGCGCTTGGCCCGAGTCGAAGTGCGCTGAGACGGGGTTCATTCCCGTCATCAACCAAGGGGGGCGCGTAATGTTTGGCGGCGATTGTACTGGTCTGGCTCTTTAAACGATAGGGCGTTAAGGCCGCACGGCCACTTTGGCAGCATCAGTGGACAGTTTTTCACATCTGAAGGATAACTATTGGTTACAAACTGTGGCTAAAATGCCATCTGTCACCTGCTGCCGACAGACGGCGCAGGCTCAAGAACGGGCCATTCAGGACCGCTGTTGTTAATTCAGACGCTGCACAAGACCCTCGGGCCGATCGATCGGCAAGGGACGCAGTTTGTTCACTTCTGACGTGTGACGATTTTTGTGAAATTGATCATTGCCGCTATATATGTTGTATCCATCGCGTACGTCCACTTGCGCGGACGTGTGCGCCACAAGCTGGGGCGCCAACTGAGCGACCACTCGACGTTTCTGGCGCCGATCAACTGCTTCCTTTATATGTTCTCGAAAATCCCCAACAAGCCTTTTCTCAACCCGGCCGACTTTCCCGATCTCACTCCGTTGCAGGACCATTGGGAAGAAATTCGCGCCGAGGGCCAGAACCTGCTCAGGGCCGGGGAGATCAAGCGCTCGAATCAATACGACGATGTCGGCTTCAACTCGTTCTTCAAGACGGGCTGGAAGCGTTTCTACCTGAAGTGGTACGGCGACAGCCATCCATCGGCGATGAAACTTTGCCCGCGCACAACCGAATTGGTGCAAAGCATCGGCTCGATCAAGGCTGCGATGTTCGCCGAGCTGCCGCCGGGCTCGAAGCTGGTGCGTCACCGCGATCCGTACGCCGGTTCCTACCGCTATCACCTGGGCCTGGAAACCCCGAACGATGCCGGTTGCTACATCAACGTCGATGGCGAGAACTACCACTGGCGCGACGGTGAGGCGGTCATGTTCGACGAGACCTTCATTCATTACGCCGAAAACACCACCGGGCAGAACCGCATCATTCTGTTCTGCGATGTTGAGCGGCCGTTGAAGTATCGCTGGGCGGCGGCGTTCAATGGCTGGTTCAGCCGTCATGTGATGTCGGCGGCGGGCGCGCCGAACGATGCGGGTGACAAGACCGGCGGTCTCAACCGCTTGTTCGCCAAGGTCTACAAGATTCGCCTGCGTGGCAAAGCGTTGAAGAAGCGTAACCGCAAGCTCTACTACCTCGAAAAGTGGGCGATTTTTGGCGGATTGCTGGCGATTTTTGTACTGATCTGAATGATCTGTTGCGGCGTATAAAGCCATCGCGAGCAGGCTCGCTCCCACAGTTAATCGCGATCACCTGTGGGAGCGAGCCTGCTCGCGATGGGGCAGTAATATTCACCGCAAACTTTCAATCAGCCACGAGAAGTCTTCGTGGCTTTTTTGTTTACGGCGGGTTTCGCAGCGGGCTTCGTTTTACCCGTGCTCTTACCGCCGAGGCTGCGTTTAAGCAATTCGGTCAGATCGATAACATCCGCCGTCTTACGCTCCTCTTCACCAGTTGCCGTTTCGACAGCTTCGATTTTTCCTTCGTTGGCCTTTTTCTCCACCAGCGCCATGATCTTGTCTTCAAAACTGTCGCGATAATCCTCGGGGCTCCAGTCTGCGCTCATGTCCTCAACCAGTCGTTTGGCCATCTCTAGCTCACCCTTGGCCAGTTGGGGCTTGGTGACTTCACTGCCCAACTCAAGCGTATCCAGGCTTCGCACTTCGGCAGGCCAGCGCAGCATCACCAATACCATCGCCGACTCCAGCGGCATCAAAGCCGCAAGGTGCTGGCGCGTGTGCAGCACAACATGAGCCAGGGCGACTTTATTGGTTTGGCTTAACGTTTCGCGCAACAGCGCATAGACCTTGCCACCGCGTTTGTCCGGCGCGAGGTAGTAGGGCGTATCAATGTTTTGCAGGGGGATCTGCTCGCTGTCGACAAAAGAAAAGATGTCGATGGTCTGGGTGGACAGCGGGTGCGCCGACTTGATTTCCTCTTCGCTGAGGACCACATACCGGCCCTTTTCATACTGCACACCTTTAACGATATGTTCCTTGGTCACTTCCTTGCCGGTGACCTTGTTGATGCGCTTGTAACCCACCGGGTCCATGCTGCGGCTGTCGAGCCAGTCGAAATCGATCCCTTGCGAGGACGTCGCCGAGACCAGTGCCACAGGGATATGCACCAGACCGAAACTGATCGCGCCTTTCCAGATTGCCCGTGCCATGGTCGTCTTCTCGCGAGTGATGTTCAGGTGACCTGTGTCCTGGCGTAAAAGTTTCAGTGGCTTGCGGCCTGGTCCAGTGGGGGATGAACGGCGTTCTCAACTTCGTGTTACATCTTGCCGAGGAGGTTTTAGTTAACAAAACCGAACCCCGGGCGTAGCGTGATATCGAAGTTCCAATCCCCCTGATGTCGAGAGGCTCCCCCATGAACAGATTTGTGCTCGGCTGCACCGCGTTGGCACTGAGTGGCGTGCTGAGCAATCTGGTCCAGGCTGACACCACATCGCCACCTTTTTCATTGCTGTTGGCCCAGAGCCCGACGGGCAACTCCAGCAATCCTTACAACAGCCCGATTCTCCGGGCCAATCCCAACAGCATGCAAGGCACGCAACCCGGCGCGCCGGTCATTCGTGGGCCAAACACAGTGCCCGTGCCTCGCCCTCCGACGCTGGACAATGGTGGCATCGGCAACCGCTATCCCCAGGATCGCTCGCCTCCCGCCACTCCACCGAAATTCATTCCCAATCCACCTCATCGAGACGCAAACACCAGCAACCGTTGAACGGCACGATAGTGTTCTTGCCAGCCATTCGAACGACAAAAGGAATCGTGCATGTTGCGTAAAACCCTTCTGGCCACACTGTGTGCCAGCGCACTGATCACTGTCACCGCGCCGGTTTTCGCGGCGCCGACCCAGAACTTCAAAAGCGAACAGGGCACCCTTGAGGTGACGACCATGACCAAGGGGCTTGAACATCCCTGGGCCTTGGCGTTTCTTCCCGATCGCCAAGGAATGCTGGTGACCGAACGGCCCGGCAACCTGCGGGTGGTCAGCGCCGATGGCAAACTTTCCGCTCCGCTCAGTGGCGTGCCAAAGGTTTGGGCCAAGGGGCAGGGCGGTTTGCTAGATGTAGCGTTATCGCCCGACTTCAAGCAAGACCGCACGGTCTACTTGTCTTATGCCGAAGGTGGCGGTGAGGGCGACAGGGCCGGGACGGCAGTCGGGCGTGGGCGTCTCTCTGACGACCTCACCGCCATCAAGGATTTCAACGTGATCTTCCGCCAGGAACCCAAGCTTTCGGTCGGCAACCACTTTGGTTCGCGCCTGGTGTTTGACCGCGACGGCTATCTGTTCATCACCCTTGGCGAGAACAATGACCGTCCGACTGCTCAGGACCTCGACAAGCTGCAAGGCAAGGTCGTGCGGATCTACCCGGACGGCAGGGTGCCGGATGACAACCCTTTTGTCGGTCAGGCTGGCGTACGCCCGGAGATCTGGTCCTACGGCCAGCGCAATCCGCAAGGCGCGGCGCTCAACCCTTGGACCGGCACCCTCTGGGAAAACGAACACGGTCCCCAGGGAGGCGATGAAATCAACATCATCGAGCGTGGCAAGAATTACGGCTGGCCGATGGCAACCCATGGCATCAACTATTCCGGCCAACCGATTCCGGAAGCCACGGGCAAGACCGCCGAAGGCACCGTCGGCCCGCGCCACGTCTGGGAAAAGTCCCCCGGCCTCAGCGGTATGGCGTTCTATGACGCTGACCGTTTCAAAGCCTGGCAGCACAATGTGTTTATCGGCGCGCTGGTGAGCCAGGAGTTGATTCGCTTGCAGTTCGATGGCGACAAGGTCGTTCACGAAGAGCGATTGCTGAGCGAACTCAACAAGCGCATTCGCGATGTGCGGCAAGGCCCGGACGGGTATTTGTATGTGCTGACCGATGAGGACGACGGCGGCCTGTACAGGATCGGCCTCAAGTAACGCATCCCTGTAGCCGCTCATGATCGGGTGTACAGAACCACTGCCGCGCGCAACTTGCCTCGTCCGAAGCTGCTCATCTTGTCGAATTCGCCATGGCTGACCGGCAGATGCTGGCAGTCCATGGGTTGGCGATGCTGGCTGTGATCGACATCCGGGTCATGCAGGTAGACGAACTCTTCATCGCAATCGGTGACGATCACCCAATGCGGCGATTTGGAACGGGTCAGTCGATAGCTGCTGATCAACACCAGCGGTTGTCCGCCACCGTCCAGTAACCGTGCAAGGTTCAGTGGTCCGCCGATCACTCGCTCCACATCAGTCTCCTGTAGCTGCGTGGTGAATTCCTCGTGTACCAACCGCATTACCTCTTTTTTATGCGCATCGCGTACGCCATCAAGAAACAGTGGCCCGGCCATGCTCAATTGCAAACGCACCCCAAAACCCCGTCGCCATGCCGCCAGCGCCAAGCCTTGAGGGCTGCAGCCACCATGGCCGGAAGTCATGAACACGGTGGTCGCTTCGCGCCAGATCTGCAGTTCTTCGCGCCGCTCCAGCACGCGATCCGCTTGCAGTGCGCCCATACCCATCAGCAGACAGGCCGGGCCGCAGGTGAAATCGGTGGTCTGCTGATACCAGGGCACCTTGATGTTGCGAGAGTCGCGGTGCTGGAGGATGCGCTTCTCCAGCCTCAGCGCGTCGGTATGGTCCTGGTAGTAATCGTGAATCAGTGCGAAGCGTCGGTAACCATTGCGCTCGTACAAAGCGATGGCTGCCGGGTTGTCGATGCGCACTTCCAGTCGCAGGTAGGCGCAGTCGTGCTCAAGGGCGCAGGCCTCGATGCGTTGGAGCAATTGTTTGCCCAGGCCGCTGCCGCGCGCGTCGGTGGCGATCGCAATCGAGTAAAGGCGCGCCAGCGAAGTGCCCCGGTGAAACAGCACCACGGCGTAACCGACCAAGTGCTCGCCACGCTGGGCCACCAGCAGTTGCCCGTGGGCCCGGGTGATCATCCATTGAAAACTGCGACGATTAAGCCGATCCGTGGTGAAACAGTGTTGTTCGAGTTCCAGCAGTGCTGGCAAGTCTTCAACCATCGCCAAGCGAAAAACCAGATTCATATGACCACCGTAAAAGTTACGTAACGAAACGGGACTTTCTAAAAAGTTCGTGCTTAATAGGAAAGGTCTTGTTCTCCAACGGATCAATCACTATGTCAGCGGTACAGGGTCATTGGCGCGAAGTATCCGAGCAAACTTTGCCGGCGGCAACTTATTTAAATGACGGTGTTAGAACTACCAGCCAGTTGATTATCATCGTCGAACGCAAGGAAGACTGGGCCTCCTACTTCCCCAGTGAAGACATCGTGACGGCACAGGAATATCTCGAAAAAACCCGTGATGACGAGCGGGGCAAGCGGGTCCAGGTGATCAACCTATGCCGCAGCTACAAATACCTGGGGCACGGCTACTACTGCTCGTTGCTGGCCGAAGCCCGCGGACACAAGGTAATTCCGTCGGTGCGGACCATCAGCGAACTGACTCGAAAGTCCTTGTATGGCCTGGCCCTGGATGATCTGGATAAAACCCTGGAAAAAGCCCTCAGTCATCATCTTTACAGTGACACCGAAGGTTTTACCCTGACGCTGTACTTTGGCAAGACTCATATCGAGCCGTTACAGGATCTGGCGCGACAGTTGTTTGAAGTCTTCCCGTGTCCGATATTGTTAGTTGAGTTTCGTCGAACTAACGGCTGGCATATTGACGGGATAAAGTCCGGTGCCTTGCATAAGTTACGCGAAGATCAGGAAGATCAGTTCGCCCACTCACTCGACAGTTTCAGTCGCAAGATCTGGCGAATACCGCGCTCCCGCCGTGTGGCCCGTTATGACCTGGCCATCCTGCACGATCCCCAGGAAGCGTTGCCGCCGTCGAATGCCAAGGCGCTGGACAACTTCGTCAGGGTTGGCAAAACGTTGGGCATCGACGTCGAGCTGATCGAACGCAAGGACTACGCACGTATTGCCGAATACGACGGTCTGTTGATCCGCGAGACGACCAGCGTCGACAACCACACCTACCGGTTCGCCAAGAAAGCCGAGAGCGAAGGGCTGGTCGTGATGGACGATCCGGCGTCGATTCTGCGTTGCACCAACAAGGTGTACCTGACCGATCTGCTCAAGAGTCATCAGTTAGGCATGCCCGCCACCGAGATTCTCTACAAAGAGCGACCGGAAGACTTTGAGCGGGTCGGCGAGCGCCTCGGTTTCCCGTTGGTGTTGAAGATCCCCGACGGCTGTTTCTCTCGGGGCGTGATCAAGGTCGAAAGCCAGCAGGCCTTGCTCGAAGCCACGGCCGAACTGTTCGAGCATTCGGTGCTGTTGCTGGCTCAGGAGTTCTTCTACACCGAATATGACTGGCGCATCGGCGTGCTCAACCGCAAACCCATTTTTGCCTGCCAGTACTTCATGTCCAAGGGCCATTGGCAGATCTACAACCATAAGGCCAAGGGTCAGGACATCAACGGTGAATGCCGTACCCTGGCGGTTCACGAAGCGCCGCGGGCGGTGGTGGAATTGGCGGTGAAGACCGCGAACCTGATTGGCGATGGCCTCTACGGTGTCGACCTCAAGCAATCCGGCGACAAAGTGGTGGTGATCGAGGTCAACGATAACCCCAACATGGACGCCGGTATCGAAGACGCTTACTTGCAGGACGATCTGTATTCACTGGTGCTGGAAGAGTTCGTCCGTCGCCTTGAACTCAAGCGCCGCGGCCAGGCCTGGTGAGCGGCCGATGATCAAGAGCTTTCAACTGATCCACGGCGCCCTGCACAAAGTCGAACGGCTGGACGCCGAAGTGATGCTCTTCAGCAACCCCGACGCCGCCGAGCGGGACTTGCTGCACAGCCATTTCAAGCTCGATGAACACGCCCTGGCCTCGGCCCTGGACCCCGACGAGGTGTCACGCATCGAGTTTCACCCCGACAACCTGTTCCTGATCTGGAAACGCCCGGAAAACTATTCCGGTGCCGGCAGCCTGGCTTTTGAAGTGTCGTCCTGCGGTTTGCTGTTTTCCGAGCACCGTTTGCTGGTGATCGCCACCGACGACTCGCCGCTCAGCGGCCTCGGCCTGCGCCAACCTCTGAACACGCCGCTGGATGTGTTGCTCGACCTGTTGTTCAACAACATCCATCACTACTTGGGCCACCTGAAGGTGATCAAACTGGTTGCCCGGGAGTTGCAGCAGAAATTCAACGCGTCGATGCAGAACCAGCACCTGATCCAGATGTTCAACCTCAGCGAAAGCCTGATCTATTACATCAACGCGATTCACAGCAACGGCGCCGTCCTGACCCGGTTGCGCAATCACGCCGCCAAGGAACATTTCAGCGCCGAAGCCATTGGCCTGATCGACGACCTGATCATCGAAAACAACCAGTGCTACAAGCAGGCGGAAATCTACTCCACAGTGTTCTCCGGGCTGATCGACGCCCGGGGCAACCTGATGAACAACAGCATGAACAACCTGCTGCGCAAACTGACGTTGATCAATGTGGTGTTTCTGCCGCTGAACCTGATTGCAAGTATCGGCGGCATGTCCGAGTTCAGCATGATGACGGCGGGCGTGCCATGGTGGGTTTCGTATCCGCTGTTTCTGAGCGCGATGATAGTGGGGGCTGGAATGATGGTGCTGGGGCTCAGACGGTTGGCGAAGTGACGGCCGTTCTCCGATCCTGCAGGCCACGGACCACGAGGTATACCAGCGGCCCGATGGAGACGAAAACAGCGGTGATCAAAAGGTAGGGAACCACCGACCACCCCGACCATCCGCGCTTGCGCGCATCCGAGTACATCCAGATGCCCGCGAGCGTCGCCAGCAGGTACAAATCAATCACCACCTGCGCCGTGTCGGGGCGCGACATCAGGCCGATGCCGAAATCGATCAATGACTGTTCGGCTTGCAGCATCACCGAAACGGTGTAGCCGGCGAACGCGATCAAGGCAATGAGGGGCAGGGCGACAGACTTCATGTTTCCTTCCTTGGGATGATGAGTAGAGTCGCCAGCCTACAGAGGCCGAGTAAAATTGGCCATTGACTTGCCATCAACGCCCGGCTAATTTCCGGGCATGACTTCCACTGTATTGCGCTGCCAGCCAAGCATTATTACCGCCATTCCTTATTTGGCGGGCTAGCTCACGACTGCAGCACCCAACCCGCCCTAGAGGCGGGTTTTTACTTTCTGCCTCCTGGGTTTTCGATCAACGTCAGGAGACGACCATGAGCAGCAGCACAGCCCAGCAAACCTTGCTTGAGCATTACGTGAAAAAGATCCTCGCCGCGCCCGTGTATGAGCTCGCGGTGCGTACGCCGCTGCAACCGGCGCCAGCGTTGTCCGAGGCGCTCGGCAATCAGATCCTGCTCAAGCGCGAAGACCTGCAACCGACCTTTTCCTTCAAGATCCGCGGTGCCTACAACAAACTGGTGCAGTTGAGCGATGAGCAAAAGGCATGCGGCGTGATCACCGCTTCGGCGGGCAATCATGCCCAGGGCGTAGCGCTGGCAGCACGTGAATTGGGGATCGCCGCGACCATTGTGATGCCGCGCACGACACCGGAATTGAAGGTGCTCGGTGTTCGCAGTCGGGGGGCTGACGCCGTGCTGCACGGCGAGAGTTTTCCGTTTGCCCTGGACTATGCGCTGAACCTGGCACGGCAAACCGGTCGCACCTTTGTCTCGCCTTTCGACGACCCGGATGTGATCGCCGGTCAGGGCACCGTCGCCATGGAAATCCTGCGTCAGCATCAAGGTCCGCTGGATGCAATCTTTGTCCCGGTGGGCGGAGGTGGCTTGATCGCGGGCATTGCAGCGTATGTCAAATACTTGCGACCTGAAGTCCGCATCATCGGTGTCGAGTCGGAGCATTCCGCGTGTTTATCCGCGGCATTACAGGCTGGCGAGCGAGTTGTCCTGCCGAGCGTAGGCACTTTCGCCGACGGTGTCGCCGTCGCCCAGATCGGTGCTTATGGTTTCGAGGTCTGCCAGTTTTGCGTCGATGAAGTGTTGACGGTCAGCAACGACGAACTCTGCACCGCCATCAAGAATATCTACGACGATACCCGCTCGATCACCGAACCTTCCGGCGCCTTGGCCGTGGCCGGCATCAAGAAATACGTAGCGCAGACCGGCGCCCGTGGTCAGACGCTGGTCGCGATCGACTCGGGCGCCAATATCAATTTCGACAGTTTGCGTCATGTGGCCGAGCGCGCCGCATTGAGCGACGTCCCGGCGTGAGCGGTGTCAGGCCAGCAGCGGGCGCAGGAAGGTCCGCTCATAGCTGACGATAAACTTCTTTTCGACCAGCGAAGCTACGAGCGCGGCGCTTTCGGCGTCGGTCATCGCGATATGCCGGTAGCTTTCGTAATCTGCCAGCGAAGGAAAGCTGAACAGGCAGTAGGCGATATTGCTCGCGCCCTCGGAAGGCAGGAAGTACCCGTGGTGCGTACCACCCAAACGTTCGACGATGCCGAGCCAGGCTTTGGCGTAGGCTTCGAACTCGCTGAGTTGATACGGATCGATCACATATTTGACGTGGCAGGTAATCAAATTGGCGCTCCTGTAACGGGATAGAACGGTTATTCCTGGACGGCTTTCTCGACCTTGCTCGACGCCGACCAGATCCGGTAGCGGACTTCGACGTCTTTAGGCACGTAGAGCACGATCGGCAGTTTGCTGTTGTAGCGCAGCAGGAAACCGTCACCGACCACCGGTACAAAGTCCTTTTTGCTCTTGCCGTCCGGGCAGGCCATCTGCGTACTCATCGGGCCGATGACTTTTTCCAGTCGGTAGAACGGGTAGCCCCAGCCTTCGAGGTTTTTCTCCTCGAGAATGCCACCCAGGCGTTGGCGATTGCAGTCGACGGCCAGGGTTTTGCCGGCGAGGATTTCGACCTGGTAGCCGTCTTCCTGAGTCTGTGGGGCAAGGTGAATGACCTGGCGGGTGAAACCGCTGTCAGCTTTGGGGAATGGGGCGACCTCTTCGAGTTTCGCGGCGTGCGCAGCGAACGACAGGCCAGCAACTATTAGCCCAACGGTATTGATGTGGATCAACGAACCCATGATTGCCTCCTTGCTTGTGAGTGGTGTCAGCAGATACTGATTGCCAGGCCGCATTCTTACTGCCGTCAGCTGTGAATGCAAACTCAAGGAGGTGTGCCAATTCCAGCGGCACAATGGGCCGGCCTTGCAGGTCGCATGAGGCCGTTTGGCACTAGTTTCGCTAAATCGTTGATTTACCGATGAGCTGCAGTGCGAAATCCAAGGCGTATTTTATGCTGTAGCTGGTCTTAAGCTGATCGGGGGATTTCCTTGCGTCAGTTTCGATAGTGTCGTTTGGCAGTCTCACTTTAAGGAGAGGGGTCACCATGTTTCTTTCTGCCTTGGAACTTCGCAATATCATTGAAAGCAGTTTTTTGCCGAAACGTTGTCAATGCACGCTGTCGCCGGACCTGTCGATGACCGTGAAGGTGTATTCCGATCGGGAAACCGACCATCTCGATCTCATGGTGACCGGAATAAATGCCAAGAGGCTAAATGGTTGCCGCGAAATCAATGACCTGATCGCCGGGCTGCGCTCTGACATGCAGCACCAAACCATGGCCCAGGCCCTGCATCCAGACAGAAAAGCGCTTTAACCCGCGGCTTCGAATTCCACCGACGCACGCCAGGTCTGGAAAATCACCAGACCCAGCGCCAGTTCGATCAGACCGTTCAATCAGTTCTGATAACTGCAGGCGTCAGAAAGTTTACGGTATGAGATTTGAGCAGGTTTGCCCGAGGTGCTATCGATGTACTTCATGTCGGCTGTGACCACTTGGCAGTCCTGTGTCGACGGTTCGGTCAAGGCAATGACCTTGCCCACGTGCAGCGGCATACCATAGTGGTATGGCACCGCCTGGGAGCTCGAAGTGTCATTGGCCTGGGCCAGACCGGCAAACGCGGTGCAGGCGAGAGCGCTGGTAACCAGCAAGGTGCGCATGTTCATGAACGATCTCCGATGCAGGCTTGAAGTAAGCTCGACGTTCAAGCGTCGAACCTGCCGCACTGGGCGTCAGAGAACTCTGAGGGCGTGCGGTCCAGTAAAGTTTTGGACCGCGAGGTTAAGCAATGGTTAACCCGACTGAATGCCGCCTGTCGTGAGGAGGCCATCAGCCTCAGCGAAGATCCAACTGATGGCGATACGGCAAATCCGGCCCGGTCTTACTGCAGGTCAGCGCTGCCGCCTGCACTGCAAATTTGAGCATGCCGTCGATCTGCTCACGGCTCAGTTGCTGCACGCCCTCAACCGAATCCAGCTGCTGCTCCGTCAGCCAGGTAATCAATGCCGCCTGAAACGTATCGCCCGCGCCCACGGTGTCGGCGATTTTCACTGAACTCGCCGGTACCGACCATGAACCATGGGCACGACTGAACACCGTCGCCCCCTCGCCACCACGGGTCAGAAATACCAACTGACAGCGATGCTGCAGCCAGCCTTGAATGACCCGTTGCGGATCCTGCTCGGGGTACAACAGGCTCAAATCCTCATCGCTGACTTTGATCAGGTCGGCCAACTCAACCAAGGTGGCAACCCGAGAGCGCCACAGATCGATACTTGGCTCAGGATTGAGCCGCACGTTGGGGTCCAGGCTGATCAAGCGTTTACCGCTTTCCCGTTGCACCAAGGCCAACAGCGTGTCGGCAATCGGTTGTACCACCAGCGAAAACGAACCGATGTGCAGGCCGCGCACTTCAGATCCCAGTTCTGGCAGATGCTCGGTTTTCAGCTGACGATCCGCGCAGCCTTCACCCCGGAAGCTGTAATGCGGCGAACCATTGGCCCCGACCGCCACCATCGCCAGAGTCGTAGGCGCTGCGAAATCCACCAGGTAATCCGGGCGCACACCTTCATCCTGCAGCACCTGCTGCAAGCGCCGACCGAGGTAGTCGGTGGACAGGCCGGCAAACAGCGCCGCATCCACCCCCAAACGACGCAAACCCACCGCCACGTTGAACGGCGAGCCGCCGGCAATCGCCTTGAAATTCACTTTTGACGCCAGGCCGCTGGCGTCCTCTTCACTGAAGAAATCGAACAGCGCTTCGCCACACACCAGGTACATAGTTATTTACTCTTTAAAGGGTTGCGACATGCTGTTGATAGCGTTCGTAGGCCTGCTGACAGGCCGCCACATTGTCGGCGATCGGCAAGGTTTCGCTGGCTGGATCGAGCTTCACGCAGCGTTTGCATAGATCCTCCAGGCTGTCTTCATGCCCGTTTTCCCAAGACTTGCACCACGCTGCCTGAATCGCGGCGCCAAGGGCCGCGGCTTCGCTTTGTTCGGTGCAGATGACTGGGGTGTTCATGATGTCGGCGACGATCTGCCGCCACACCGGGCTTTTCGAGCCGCCGCCGATCAGGCAAATGCTGCGGCTTTGTAAGCCATTCTGCCGCAGCAGGTCCAGCCCATAACGCAAACCGAAGGTCGTGCCTTCGACCACCGCGCGGCACAGGTTGGCCTGGGTCAGGTTGGTCATGGACAAGCCCAGCAGGCTGCCGGTGGCATGGGGCAGGGCGGGGACGCGCTCGCCGTTGAGGAATGGCAGCATGCACACGCCTTCGGCACCGATGGGGGCTTGCGCGACGAGGTCGTTGAACTGTTCGATATCCAGCTCGAACAGTTCGCGAATCACCCCGGTCGCGTTGGTCAGGTTCATCGTGCAGATCAGCGGCAGCCAGCCACCGCTGGAGGAACAGAACGTTGCGACGCAAGCGTCCGGACTGACTTTCGGCTGGTCGGCATAGGCGTACACCGTCCCCGAAGAACCGAGACTCATGGTGATAGCGCCTGGCTTGATGTTGCCGGTGCCGATGGCGCCCATCATGTTGTCGCCACCGCCGCTGGAGACCAGCGCCTGCGGGTTGATACCCAGGTGTTCAGCGATGCTCGGCAGTATCGTGCCGACGGCTTGATGAGCGTCTATCAACTCCGGCAGCGCAGCTTGCAGTCGCCCGGTGGCATCGATATCCCGCAGCAGCTGCAAGTCCCATTGGCGGGTACGCACGTTGAAATACCCGGTGCCCGAGGCGTCGCCGTATTCACTGCAACTGCGCCCGGTGAGCCAATAGTTGAGGTAGTCATGGGGCAGCAGGATGCGGGCGATCCGGGAAAAAACCAGCGGATGTTGTTCTTTGGTCCAGAGCAGTTTGGAGACGGTGTAGCCCGGCGCGATCACTACGCCGAGGCGTTCCAGCGAGCCTTTTTCGCCATCCAGATGGACCAGCAGACGGTCGTTTTCCGGGGTGGATTCGGTGTCACACCAGAGTTTGGCCGGGCGCAGCACCTGGCCCTGATCGTCGAGCAGCACCAGCCCGTGTTGCTGGCCGGAAACGCCGATGCCAAGGATGTCCTGGCCGTCGACCTTCGCCGCGAGCAATGCGCGGCGGGTGGCAAGCGCGAAGGCTTCCAGCCATTGGGCGGTGTCTTGCTCGCGGCGGCCGTTGGCGCCACTGATCAGAGTGTGGGCGGCAGCACCCTGGCCCAGCACCTGACCGCTGACGGCGTCGAGGATGATGGCTTTGGTGCCTTGGGTGCCGCAGTCGATGCCGAGGAATAAATGTTGGTTTGTCATGAATACACCCTGCCGAAGATCGTTCCCACGCTCTGCGTGGGAATGCAGCCCGGGACGCTCCGCGTCCCTTTCGCGAATTGGAACGCGGAGCGTCCCTTGAGGCATTCCCACGCAGAGCGTGGGAATGATCAGTTGGCGAGTACTCGTTCGAGGGTTGTTGTCACGCCGGCATCGCGCAAGCTGTTACAGCACCACTCAAACGCTGCCACAAACTCGGGCGAATGCGGGATCGCCGTTCCAAAAATCTCCTCAACCGCCAGCAACCGCTGCGTGATCAACGCATCATCCGCCACCAACGCCTGACAGAATTCCGCCCGTGGGTCAGGAACGCTGTAGGTCTGGCCATTCTCGTCCACGCCCTTCAAATACAATGCCCAAGCCGCTACTACCAACGCCGCCCGTTTGGTCTCCTGCCCATCCGCAATCAATCGATTGATCGTCGGCACCGTGAACTTGGGAAACTTCGACGAACCGTCCGAACACACGCGCTCCAGTTGATCGGCAATCGCCTGGTTGGAGAAGCGCGCCTCCAGGGTGTTCTTGTACTCGGTCAGGTCAATCCCCGGCACGGGTGACAGTTGCGGGGTCACGTCCAGGTCCATGTAGGCACGCATGTAGCGCACGAACAGCGGGTCGTTCATGGTTTCGTGAACGAAACGGTAACCCTTCAAGAACCCCAGGTAAGTGAGGGCGAGGTGACTGCCGTTGAGCAGTTTGATCTTCATCTCTTCATAAGGCGTGACGTCGTCAGTGAACTGCACGCCGACCTTTTCCCAGGCCGGCCGACCATTGACGAACTTGTCTTCCAGCACCCATTGCACAAACGGTTCGCAAACCACCGGCCAGGCATCGTCGATAGCGTGTTTATCGTGCAGTTGCAGCTTGTGTTCGGTGCTGGTCATCGGCGTGATGCGGTCGACCATCGCGTTCGGAAAACTGACATTTCTAGCGATCCAGTCCCGCAGATCGACATCGCGCAGGGCGGCGAACGCCAGTAACGCTTTGCGCGTGACTGAGCCGTTGTGCGGCAGGTTATCGCAGGACATCAAGGTGAACGCGGGCGTGCCGGCTGCACGGCGTTTAGCCAGCGCGGCACAGAGGAAACCGAACACGGTTTTCGGTGTGTTTGGGTGTGCCAGATCGTGCTGGATTTGCGGCAGCTGGGCCATGAACTCGCCGGTGCTGTCGTCGATGCAGTAGCCGCCTTCGGTAATGGTCAGCGAAACGATACGGATCTCGGGGCTGGCGAGTTTGTCGATCAGTGCTTGTGCGCCGTCTTCAGCCAACAGCATGTCGCGAATCGCACCGATCACTCGAACTTCGGTGTCGTCGGTATCGCCCAGCTCGAACAGGGTGAACAGGTAGTCCTGCTCTTTGAGATCGTCCCGGGCGCGGCGGTCTTCGGCGCGCAGGCCGACACCGCAAATCGCCCAGTCCAGACCTTCGCCGGCATTCATCAACGCATCGGTGTAATACGCCTGATGCGCCCGGTGGAAACCGCCGACGCCGATGTGCGCGATGCCTTGGCGAGTGTCGCTCAGGGTATAGGCCGGCAGGATCACCTCAGGGGCGAGGCGGTTGAGGTTGTGTTTATTGAGTTTCATCACAAGGTCTCGAAATCAGGCTGCAGCGCGCAACGGGCGGGTCAACGCCACGCCGTCGGCATCGAATAAATGGCAGTGTTCGGCGTCCAGATGCAGGCTCAGCGACTCGCCATAACGGCTGGCCAGGTCGCCGCGAACGCGCATGGTCAGGGCTTCGCCGGACGAGGTCACCACGTGGCAAAAGGTGTCGCTGCCCAGGCGTTCACTGACGTCGGCGGTGACCTGCAAGGTGCAGTCGCCGGTCTGCGCGAGATTCAGATGCTCCGGGCGAATGCCCAGGGTCACCGCACCGCCGACGCTCAGGTTGGCACCGCTCAGTGGCAAGGTGATGCGGGTGCCGGCGTCCAGCAGCACTTCGCAGCGCTGGCTTTCGACGCGGGTGACTTTACCCTTGAGGAAGCCCATTTTCGGCGTGCCGAGGAACCCGGCGACAAACAGGTTGGCCGGTTGGTGATACAGGTCCAGCGGCGAGCCGACTTGTTCGACTTTGCCGCCATTGAGTACCACGACTTTGTCGGCCATGGTCATGGCTTCGACCTGGTCGTGGGTCACGTAGATCATCGTGGCTTTGAGTTCTTTGTGCAGGCGCAGCAGTTCCAGGCGCATCTGCACCCGCAGGGCGGCGTCGAGGTTGGACAGTGGCTCATCGAACAGGAAGATCTTCGGATTGCGCACGATGGCTCGGCCGATGGCCACGCGCTGACGCTGACCGCCGGACAACTGTTTCGGTTTACGTTCGAGCATTGGCCCCAGTTCGAGGATGCGCGCCGCTTCGCCGACTTTCTTCTCGACCTCGGCTTTCGGTACGCCCGCCAGGTCGAGGGCAAACGACATGTTTTTGCGCACGCTCATGTGTGGGTACAGGGCGTAGGTCTGGAACACCATCGCCAGGTCGCGCTTGGCCGGGCTGACTTCGGTGATGTCGCGGCCATCGAGTTCGATGGTGCCGCCGCTGACTTCTTCCAGGCCGGCGATCAGGCGCAGCAGGGTGGATTTGCCGCAGCCCGACGGGCCGACGAACACCACGAACTCGCGGTCGTTCACTTCCAGGTCGATGCCTTTGATGATGGAAAAGCCTTCGAAGCCTTTTTGCAGATTCTTGATTTTCAGGTTGGCCATGATGATGGGCCTCCACTTGTTGTTATTCAGTTGAGCCGTGTGGGCTTTTCTGTAGGAGTGAGTCTGTTCGCGATGAGGCCGTGTCAGTCGACATCACTGTTGAATGACATTCCGCCATCGCGAGCAGGCTCGCTCCTACAGTGGTCGCATTGAGTCGGCGATCTTCATTTCACGGCGCCGAACGACAGGCCGCGGACCAATTGTTTCTGGCTGATCCAGCCGAAGATCAGGATCGGTGCGCAAGCCAGGGTCGACACCGCCGACAACTTGGCCCAGAACAGACCTTCGGGACTTGAGTAGGAGGCAATCAACGCAGTGAGCGGCGCGGCTTTCGACGAGGTCAGGTTCAGCGACCAGAATGCCTCGTTCCAGCACAGGATCAGCGACAGCAAAACCGTCGATGCCAGGCCGCCCTTGGCGATCGGCAGCAGCACCCGGACCATCTCCTGCCACAACGTGGCACCGTCGAGGCGCGCGGCTTCGAGGATGTCCTTGGGGATGTCCTTGAAGTAGGTGTAAATCATCCAGACCACGATCGGCAGGTTGATCAGCGTGTAGATCACGATCAGCGCGATGCGCGTGTCGAGCAGGCCGAAACTCTTGGCCAGCAGGTAGATCGGCATCAGCACGCCCACCGGTGGCAGCATCTTGGTGGAGAGCATCCACAGCAGCGTACCCTTGGTGCGCTGGGTTTCGTAGAACGCCATCGAGTACGCCGCCGGCACCGCGATCAGCAGGCTCAGGGCCGTAGCGCTGAACGAAATCACCACCGAGTTCCAGGCGAAGCTGAAGTAATCGCTGCGCTCGTTGATGTGCAGGTAGTTCTCCAGCGTCGGCGTGAAGAGGAACTGCGGCGGCGTGGCGAACGCGTCGATTTCGGTTTTGAAACTGGTCATCACCATCCAGAAGATCGGGAAGAAGATCAGGATCGCGATGGCCCAGGCCAGGGTGCCGAGCAGCAGGCTTTGCAGACGGCGGGATTGTTGAAGGGTCATGGCGCAGGCCTCAGGCTTTGTCTGTCAGGTTTTTGCCGATCATGCGCACCAGCACGATGGCTGCGATGTTGGCGATCACCACCGCGATCAAACCGCCGGCGGACGCCATGCCGACGTCGAACTGCACCAGCGCCTGGTTGTAGATCAGGTAGGCGAGGTTGGTCGAGGCGTAGCCGGGGCCGCCGTTGGTGGTGGTGAAGATTTCGGCGAACACCGAGAGCAGGAAGATGGTTTCGATCATCACCACCACGGCAATCGGCCGTGCCAGGTGCGGCAGGGTCAGGTGCCAGAAAATCGCGATCGGCCCGGCACCGTCGAGGCGCGCGGCTTCCTTTTGTTCCTGGTCGAGGGACTGCATGGCAGTCATCAGGATCAGGATCGCGAACGGCAGCCATTGCCAGGACACGATGATGATGATCGACAGCAGCGGGTAGTGCGCCAGCCAGTCCACCGGTTGCGCGCCGAACAGCTTCCAGACATAGGCGAGAATCCCCGACACCGGATGGAAAATCAGGTTCTTCCAGATCAGCGCGCCGACGGTGGGCATGATGAAAAACGGCGAGATCAGCATCACCCGTACGATGCCGCGACCGAGGAATTCACTGGCCTCCAGCAGCGCACTGATCAACACGCCGAACACCACGCTGATCAGCAGCACGCTGCCGACCAGCAACAAGGTGTTGGTGGCGCCGGGTATGAAGCCCGAGTCGCTGAGGAAGTAGCTGAAGTTCTCAAGCCCGACGAACTCGTTTTCACCAGGGTAGAGCAGGTTGTAGCGGATCAGCGAAAAGTAAACGGTCATGCCCAGCGGCACGATCATCCACAGCAGCAACAACGCCACCGAGGGACTGACCAGGAACCAGCCGGGATTGGCCAACCGGCTTTTACGCACCGGTTGGGAAATGTCCATGTGAGCTTTGGCAGTTGAAATATTCATGGCGATAGAACCGATTAAGAACAGACAAATGAAGATCAACTATGGGAGCGGGCTTGTGGGCGAGGGAGCTTGCTCCCGCTGGGGCGCGAAGCGGCCCCAAAAGCTTTGCGACTGCTGCGCAGTCGAGCGGGAGCAAGCTCCCACGCCACACAAGCAGTTCCCACATTGGTAGCGGGGGTTACTTGGGATAACCGGCGCGCTTCATTTCACGTTCGGTGGTTGACTGGGCAGCGGTCAGCGCCTGGTCGACCGTGGTCTGGCCGATCAGCGCTGCCGAGAACAATTTGCCGACCTGGGTGCCCACGGCCTGGAATTCAGGAATGGTCACCAACTGAATGCCGATATAGGGCACGGGCTTGAGGGTCGGCTTGCTCGGATCCGCGGCTTTCAGCGATTCAAGAGTCACCTTGGCGAACGGCGCAGCCTTCATGTAGGCATCGCTGTACGTCGATGCGCGGGTACCTGGCGGCACGTTGGCAATGCCGTCTTTCTCGGCAACCAACGCTCCGTATTCCTTGGAAGTGGCCCAGGCGCTGAAGGTTTTCGCCGCGTCCTTGGCCTTGGAACTGGTCGGAATTGCCAGCGCCCAGGAATACAACCAGGCTGAACCCTTATCGGTAGTCTCGTGCGGTGCGTAGGTGAAACCGACGTGGTCACTCACCTTGCTTTGGGTCTTGTCAGTAACGAAGGAGCCGGCGACGCTGGCATCCACCCAGATCGCGCATTTGCCGCTGTTGAACAGCGCGAGGTTTTCATTGAAACCGTTGCTCGATGCGCCCGGCGGACCGGATTTCTTCATAGTGTCGACGTAGAAGTTCAGCGCGTTTTTCCACTCGGGGCTGGTGAATTCCGGCTTCCATTGCTCATCGAACCAGCGCGCACCATAGGCATTGGCGACGGTGGTGATCAGCGCCATGTTCTCGCCCCAACCGGCCTTGCCGCGCAGGCAGATGCCGTACTGTTCTTTATCCTTATTGGTGAGTTTGCCGGCGAATTCGCTGATTTGGGTCCAGGTCGGGTGCTCGGGCATGGTCAGCCCGGCTTCCTTGAACAGGTCGGTGCGGTAATAGGTGATGGAGCTTTCGGCGTAGAAGGGCAAAGCGTACAGCGAGCCCTTGACCGACAAGCCTTCACGCACCGATGGGAACACGTCGTCGAGGGCATAACTGGCCGGCAAGTCCTTCATTGGCTCCAGCCAGCCTTTGCCGCCCCAGAGTGCGGCTTCGTACATGCCAATGGTCAGAACATCGAACTGTCCGCCCTGGGTTGCGATGTCGGTGGTCAGGCGTTGGCGCAGGACGTTTTCTTCCAGCACCACCCAATTGAGCTTGATGTCCGGATGCTCGGCCTCGAAGGTTTTCGAGAGTTTTTGCATGCGGATCATGTCGCTGTTGTTGACGGTGGCGATGGTCAGGGTCTGGGCGCCGAGGCTGACGCTGCTGAGGGTCATGCAGGTAAGGGCAAGCAGAGCTTTTACAGAAGGTTGCATCGTGCACTCCTTTTCTGCACCCGGCGGGTTACAGAAGGACAGTTATTGTTTTTGTGTCTTCCTGCGGGGGGAAGAATGTGCACTGATTACAGCCTTCAATTGATGACGTGACAAATCATCCATCGCACTTGAATCGATACTATTTTGCACTGGACTTTGAGGGGGGAGGTGCAGGGAACGGGTTTTCAGCAGTTAACGCCTATTGAATCCGTACAGGTTTCAGTGTGAAAACAGGTCTTAACCTGTGGGAGCGAGCCTGCTCGCGATGACTTCGTGTCAGTCAACATCACTGTTGAATGATCCACCCTTTCGCGAGCAGGCTCGCTCCCTCAGGGATTTGTATTTACCCAAGGTTTTGTTCGGTCAACCGCTGCACCGCCAACCGCCGGTAATGCGAGGGCGTCATGCCCTTGAGTTGCTGAAAGCGCCGATTGAAGTTGGAAATATTGTTGAAGCCCGACTCGAAGCACACATCGGTCACCGGTTTGTTGCCATCGGCCAGCAACTCGCAGGATTTGCTGATCCGCAGGCGATTGACGAATTCGATGAAGCAGCGGCCGGTGGCTTGTTTAAACACTCGACTGAAATAAGTCGGCTTCATGCCCAAGTGCTCGGCGACTTCTTCCAGCGGCAGTTCCCGAGCGTAATGCGCGAAGATGTAATCCACCGCCCGGTTGGTGCGATCGATATTGTGCTCGTCGGCCAATTGCGGTGTCGTGGCTCCGGACAGCAACTGAAAATCGTCAGAGGCGGCCAGCAACTCCAGCAGAATGAAAAAGTGCCCGAGACGCGTCACGCCTTGGGTATCGGCGATACGCTGCATCAAGGTCATGGCCTGGCGGATGGTGCGCTTGCAGCGAAACTCGATGCCGTACTGGGCGCGCTCCAACAGTGGCGCCAGTGCCTTGAGCTCGGCAAACACCAAGTGGCCGCTGTCGAACAACTCGTCCGTGAAATTGACCAGCATGTCGCGCTTGGGCACCACTTCGTCTTCGGCCACCTGGCTGATCCAGTTGTGGGGCAGGTTGGGGCCGGTGAGGAACAGCGATTCCGGATAGAAATTACCGATGTAGTCACCGATGAACACTTTGCCGGAACTGGCGACGATCAGGTGCAGTTCGTATTCCTTGTGAAAATGCCAACGCACCAGCGGGCAAGGGAATCCGTGCTGACGGTAGATGATGGACAACCCGTTGTGGTCGTCCATCAATTCGTAGGAGGGGTCTGTCACGCGGGCTGTTCGAGTCATGTCAGGATGCTTTTCTTGTTATCGCTGCTCGATCATGCCTCTTTTGGCGCCTTCTGTGCCAGCCTGCCACGACTTTGCCTAACGGGGGACCCGATCGCGCGCTTTCATCAGGTTTACCGTTCGGCAATAAGAGACGATGTTGGACTCTTCAATAAAATCGACGTTGATGATGTTGCATTTTGACGCCCAGTCGCTGTTATTCGGATCGAACCAGGAATTAAGCTCGTCATGAATATCCACGGGGCCACCGAGCGCGCTGTAACTGGTGGCGGAAAGTGACCACGGTGCCCCTGTGCCCGGCGGGTATTTCAGTACATTAATAATGTGCTGCTTCAAATCAGCGACATTGGTGATACCGCTGCCAGACCATTTGTGCCTGATCTGTTCGTGAAATACAGTTCGATCAAGAGCACTGTGCCATGGGGTCGCGATCAGTATTCTTTGCAGTGGGCTGATTTGCTTGAGTCTCTCAAGGCTCAGGCTCTGGTTTTGGACAGGAATCATCCGATGGTCGATAAATCTCAACATCATGTCGTTGAAGTATTTGAAATCAAATGGATGCTCGCCATTCTTGAGTTGGTGAAAGTCCACAATGACAAACTCATCCGGGTTTTCCGTAAGAAATCTATTTAGGTCGGTTATCAGTTCGCCCAGCGTGCGGTTAGAGCGATGACTGTCATGTGTAAATATGAATTTTCCTAACCCTGGGGCAGTGGCGTCATAAATCAGACGGGCGTCAAGTGCTCGGGACCCATGACACAGTTGGCTATAGAACGACTTATGCTGACAAGCCACCCAGTGCGGGGGAGGGCCGAACAAAGGCCAGGGCGCTTTCCAGTCGCAGCCAGCGTTATGAGTGCCAGGCAGAGTCAGTTCGCTGAGCGATAAAGTGTTAATGGCTGGCGTGGCGGACATCCAGTTGTTATTGGCGTAGTTGCTCATTTAATGCATCCTTGCATTAATTTATAAGAAGAGTTGAGGGTGCCGAACTTAAACAAGTCTGGCTGAATATTTATAAGGTTGAGTGCTGGATTTGGTCAATAACAGTGATAATGCAAAATATTTGTTGTTGGTATAAGTTCTATAATGGGTTCCGATTCTTTGCTTCAATCCATTGCGCCATGTATTGCGTGCTTCTGTGGTGATGATGGCGCAACATACTTCCCGTAAAGTTGTCATTTCTAAGTTGTGCCAGATGTTGTTGGCAATACAACAACTTTTCAATCAGCGCCGGACCATGCTCCGATTGTCGATAACGCGCGACGAGCAACGATTGCCCAAGGGATTGAGCGTCCGTCCACAGAGCTTCATCCTTGTACAGCTGAACCGCGCACTCGGCGAACGCCTGTGCTGTTCGGGTCACAGCCCCCGGCCAGCGTTGTTCGCCATGCATTGCTTCTGCGCCGATTGGCGTGGTGATCGTGGGCGTGCCGCATAACATGGCGTCGACAATTTTGCCTTTGATGCCGGCACCAAAGCGTAGGGGCGCAAGACAAATCCGTGCGCCAGACATGACTTTTAACGCATCTTGCGCCCAGTTCATCACATGAAAGCCCTGGCCGGGGTTGTGCAATGCAGTCGCTTTGGGCGGCGTGTAAGCACCGTAAATGTGCAATTGAGCCTTGGGCAGTTGTTCGCGAATCAGCGGCCAGATAGTGGTTTTCATCCAGAGCACCGCATCCCAGTTCGGCGCATGACGGAAGTTGCCGATGCTGAGAAAGTGCGCGCGGTCGCCAAAAGAAACCGGCGGCACGCTCGGTAGATCGACCATCAGCGGACACCAGTGCAGCAAGTGGCGCGGCAGTTTGAATTGCTCGACCAGCAATTCGATCTCCACTTCGGAAACCATCAGGTTCAAGTCGCAACGATAAATCGCTGCGATTTCCCGTTTGGCCAGATCGGTCTCGGCCATGAGCTCAAACTCTTCCCGTAACGCTGGCGCGAACAGTTCACTGAAGTCATTGGTGTCGTCATTCGCCTTCAAACGCTCCTTGAGGCGTTGATGGCGGGCATCTCGCAGGCTTTGCAGGTCAGAAGTCTCAAGCACACGCAAGGCATCGGGGCAGTGCTTCTCAACTCGCCAGCCGAACTGTTCTTCCATCATGAACCGATCGAACAAAACGATATCCGGAGCCAGTTCGCTGATGAACCTGTCGAAACTGCTGTTGTTCAATTCGATCGGGACTTCGCGAATGCCCAACACCGTCAGGTCTGCCCGATGCTCACCGGAGCTGGCCGGACTACTGAAAGTAATGTCCCAGCCTTGCTGCAAGAAGGTCTCGAGAATTTGCATCATGTGCCCACCCGCCGCTGAAGAGCAGGGCTCGGGCCAGACGTAACCGATGACCAGGACTTTGGTTGCGAGGGGCTGGGTCATGAACAGTGATCCTTTGCAGCAAGCGAGGGGGCAAAAAAGGGCGCAATTAAACCACAGTACAGTAGTGGTCGCATGCGCCCGGTATCGGTAACTCGGTCTGTCTGAAACTCAGAGAATGTTGATTTTTATCAGTGTCTGCCCATTGATGTATCCATGGTTGGCATTTTTGAGTGCCGCTTTCATGGTCGCTATATTCTGCTGATACGCTTGCTTGTTGCTCTTTAATTGGCTTAGCAGCGATGTCGTCAATGCAAATGAGTCGGCATTTTTAAACGCCATCCCGCTGTTGTAGTTGGTATTTGGAAAACTCGGCAGGCCCATGGACATCTTGCCGTTGGCGAGATTCAGGAGTGGACTCACGTCCAATTGTTGAGAGCCACGCTGAAATATTCCGGTGTCTTCAGCGTAGGCGAAATCTTTGGTTTTCGGCGCGCCGTGGAACATTTCATGAACGAAAGTATCGGCAGTAATGCCTGGGTTGAAATGATCCCTGCGATAAGCCTCGTTGAAGTTGTCACTGTAGACCCGGATAAATTCGTTGTTGGCATTTTGCGCCTTGTCGCCAGTTTTCCAGTCGTTGTACAGCCCCCAATGCAGCTCGGCTACTGAGTCGCTTTCTTGACTGCTGTCGAGGATAAAGTTGCCGGGTTTGATATTTGTAAGGTCCTCTTTTACTGCAATCAGGTAGTCACGGTAAGCACTTCGGGCTGCGGAAGAGTCATTCGCAAGCAGAAGGACGAGCGCCGCATTCGATTCCTGGATCAGCGTTGGGTCATTCAATACGTTGATGGCATCGTCTACTTTTCTGCTGGCGAGTGGTAAGCCTTCTTTGATCACTGTACGAGCGTAGCTTTTAGGCATGATTTTATGCCAGCGTGGGATGGGCAATTTAAGTTTGAGATCAAAACCCTTCAGTTTGGCTCCCCAGGGCTCACCAAATCGGTTCAGTGCGTACCATTCGTCATGGTGGCGTATACCCCATACCTGGAAGGCATCCTGGGAAGTTTGCGCAGGGCGCCAGGTTCCGAGACGAATGATGTCTGGATCGCCGGCTCTGGCCAATTGCTCGAATTGAGTCTGACCCGTCAACTGTCGAAGATCGGATACGGCGTTTTCCAAGGCCGCAACACTCCCGTTAATACCTTTGCGCAACAGTTTCGCGCCACCTATAAGCAAATCCGGAACGCCATCCAGCGGATTTAGCAAGCTGCTCACCAGGCCCAGGCCAGTTTTGGCCAGGGCGCTGGCTTTCGTTGCAAGGGTCATGCTTCGGGCGGCAATACTGGCTATCTTGCCAATGGCCCCGACCACCAACAGAAGCGTCATCGCAGCTTCCAGGGTGCAGGCACCTACGCCTTGGAACTGTCGATCCAGATCGTCTGAACTGATGTCTTCGATGCATGATTTGAACGGTACGACAATATTGAGAAACGTGTTCAATGCCTCTTCACGTTCTGCACGCAATGCCTCCAGCCGGGTTTGCCCCCAACATTCTTTCACCAACTCATCGTAGGTTGCGATTGGCCGGTGCTTGAGCACGAAGTTTACGAGTGACTCGAATTCACTTGAATAGAAACTTTGGTAATAGCCTTTGCTTTCAATGTCCGAAGCCAGTGGGGGTGCGGATAGTTCACCGATCTTTTCAATGACGCCACGACTGGTATTGACGAGGCCAGGTGTGACCCCATGGGTGTAGCACTCGATGTCCGTGGGCAGTTGATGCACCGGTGCCGGATGGGTGTGGTTCTTTTCACTGCCGCGGGGGCTTGTACGTAACAGGTTCTCCCTTTCGATCAGCTCGGCCAGTTCCGTGTTTTCACGGCAGACTCCGTGCAAGGTGAACAGCTCATAACAGCTCAATCGTCCTTCGAAGTAGGTACACATCACCACGCCGTAACGACCGGTGGCCTGCTCTTTGTCTTTATGACTCTCCATGGGAACCCGATTCGGCACTTTAAGTATGACGTCAAGGGTTGACGCTAATGGATTCATGGGGAAGCGGGTGATTGGGTGAATAGTCGCGACTGAAGGCCGTACAGAGAATATCGTCAATTGTCCGCGCAGCAGCCGCACTCGATCAACAAGCGGCAAGGATGAAAGGGCTAGTTTCAAATGCGTATACATAGCCTGCGCATGTGACAGGTAGTTCCGATTGAATTGGCGGTAAAACTCTCCCTGCGCAGAGATCAGATTGGGGAGCATCTTTGGAAACGCAGTATAAATACTTGCTCCATGCTTCAAGTCCCAATCGCCTGTCTGCAGGTCGTTGGACATGTGCAGGTCTACAGGGGACATGAGAAACGGGTCGGCATAGGCGTCTTCCAGTGATCGATTGCTCTTTTGGTGAAGGACGTCATCTTCAAGATAGGTGCATCCTTTGGCGACTTGCTTGAGGATATCCAGGGCGACGCTCTTGCGGGTCGGCAAGGGGCGAGACAGCGTTTCAGCCGTTTCAGCAAGGGTTTTCGCATGGCGGGCGTAAGCGGCCACGGCCACTTCAAGCGAATCCTTGGTCGAGCGGTTCACTTCATCATGGGTGACGATACTGTTGAGCAACGCCCAGTTGATCACTGGATCTACAGCAGCCAAGGCATTGAGTGCCTGTTGCGACTCTGTGACTGACTCGGACTTCATCAGGTGTTGTATTTGCGCATGGGTCATTACGCGCGACGATCCCGGTGAGATAGCTTCCTGCACCGCGATGGTCCGGCAGTAATCAACCCATTGCGGGGTGCCTAATAGCAAAGTAGGTGGCAAGTCCTGGACCAGGAACTCCGGCGCGGTGCCGGCCAGCAATAAATGCGAGGCCAGTGCCACGTTCTGTTCAGTGACCCGGTGGTGATTGATCAAATGTCTTTCGAATTCCGTTTGAACACTGGTGAAAGACTTCTCTATATGTTGGGCTGCATAGAGATCGAACCCGGCCACTTGATTGCGCGGCTCTTGCTCCCCGACCTTCGGATGAAGATCCAACAGTAGCGCAGTGAAAAGTATTTGCTGGAGAGATTCGTCCGATAAGGGCTGATCATCTTGCGCACCATACCAATCCAGGTCTCGTACAAAGCTTTTTGCCCAGATTAGAGCAATGGAACTGGAAACAAGCATGTTCAGAAAATACTCCGCTTCCGATCGTTTGATGGGAGTGGATCGTCCACCCAGAATAGTGTCTGAAAGCAGTTCCAATAATGACTCGCCCTTGGTGTACTCCTTGATCAGTGTTCGAAGCCGGTCCCGCTGTGCTGATGGCATAATGAGCGGATTATTTTCGCCGGCGATTACCATTTCCCAATAGTTGCCGAATGGCGGACTTTCCGGATATGACTGCTCCAGGAAGGCAATCAGGTTCTGAGCATCGACTACCGTTCGAGGAAGGAGGTAACGATGGAATCTCAACCATTGAATCATGCCGACCTGGTCGTCAAGGGTGACGACGCCACCCGTCAATTGCGCCATTTCAACCAATACAACAAGATCATCGTTCAGATCCGGAGCCAGTTTGAATGCACTCTCGAAACTCAGGGTTTTACCAGCGTAGTGTGCCTTGACCTGACCTGTGGCGGTTACTTCAAACAGTGAGTCTTCGGGCAGCTGGAGTTTCAATAAAAGATTTTTGAAAGAGGTTTTTTCGACCATGTTTCGCAAAATGTCTCTTGCGGGCTGGAGAGTTTCTTCTAGCGATGAGCCAGGTTCCAGGGAGATAAAATAACCTTCCAGGCTGACTTTCCTGGAGTGACTACTGTCTTGCACTCGACGCTTTAATTTGTCGAGAAATTCCCGGCGCTCGATATTGTCTTTATGACTGTTGTGATCTTGCGGCGGGCTATAAGTCAAAGGTCTTGATAAGTGTCTTTGAAATGTATTGGTTGCATTAGTAAGGCTCATGGTAAATCCAGTTGTTTCAGGGCTGTATGTTTGAGGTATCCTCTTTTAATATTTAATTGATGGCAAGTCGACGTATGTAAGTGTGTATTGCATTTGTTTGCGTAGTTGGTGGGTTGTCATGTTGTTCGGCGGCAAATGACTCTTTTCTATAACAGGCAAGAAGGTCAGGTGATTTGTTGTAGTTTTAAATAGAGCATTTGACTGCATTCCGCTACTGATTAATGGGAAACGGTTTGCCAGTCACGTGTAGTCAAGGAAACACGACAACTGCAAAACGCATCATCGGCGGGTAATGACTGATTCGGATACGTATCCAGGAAGAATCTTGACCATCGTCGTTTCGACAACGCCGTCTGCGTACTCAGCCTCGAAGAACTCAGCGCTCGCGTTTCGACGCGCCGGTGGCAAGAAAACTCACCACCCGGCCTGGCTGCGTTTCTTTTTGGGTCAGGTCCATGGCCTTGACCAGCGCTTCCATCATCGGCACATGCAGCGACATAAAGGGCTGTTGTTCCGGGGCCTGCATGAATAGTTTCCAGCTGCGGGCAACGCTGTCATCTTCTGTGCGTGGCAAAAATACAGCCTTGCGTCGGTTTATGCAGAAGTGGAGGGGCCACAGCCCCAAACAACTCTCAGGCCAGCATGCCTTTGACCTTGTCGCGCAACTGATCAATGGAAAACGGTTTGCCGATCACGTGCATGCCTTCGGGCACATCCATGCTTTCGGCATAACCGCTGGCAAACAGGATGGGCAGCTCGGGGCGCAGCATCCGGGCCTGGGTGGCCAGTTCACGGCCGTCCATCACTGGCAATCCAACGTCGGTCATCATCAAATCGATGTGCTGGTCTTCATCGTTGAGAAACTCCAGCGCCTGTTCGCTGCCATCGGCTTCGAGCACCTTGAACTCGAGTTCCTCCAGCACATCGACAATCAGCATGCGCACGATGGCGTCGTCTTCGACTACAAGGATGATGGACGCGGTGGCGGACATAGTGGGTTCTCAGAGGTTGAATTCGCGGGTGGTCGGTCGATCGAAATCGCCGGGCTCTTGCTTCAGTAAGTGACGGAACCCGACAAGTTCCCACGCGGTAGAAAAAAGATTAGTCACACAAGCGTTGGCAAGGATAACCGCTCCTTGGCAGTGGAGCAGTTGAATGTGGGATTTTGCGCGAAAAGGTGTCAGAAAATTGGATCAAGCCGGCGCTTTTGGGGCAAACTCCTTGGTTTTCAACAGTTCGACAAGGTTTCCCCCATGACATCCGCGTCTTCGGTTGATGAGCAACGATTCCGTAAACTCCTGAGCCGTAACGTCAGCCTGCCATTAGGGGTCGGCGCGCTCAGTGCAGTGTTCTTTGTTTCGCTGATCACTTACCTGCTGTCGGTGACCCAGTGGGTCGAGCACACCGACCGGGTGATCAATAACGCCAATGAATCGATCAAGCTGACCGTCGATCTGGAAACCGGAATGCGCGGCTTCCTGCTGACTGGCGACGAGCACTTCCTTGAACCCTACGAAACGGCCAAGCCGCGAATAGCAGTGGCCCTCAAAACCTTGCTCGATCTGACCGCAGACAATCCGGTGCAGACCGACCGTCTGCACCGGCTCCAGGCCTTGCAGAATGAGTGGGCCGCTTACGCGCAGACCCTAATTGAATTGCAACGATCCAGCGGTGATTACCGCAGCGCGGTCAAGACCGGGCGCGGTAAGCGGCTGACTGATGAGATCCGCAGGCAATTCGAAGACGTGATCGACATGGAGCAACAGTTGCGCACCACGCGCAACGAGGATGTGCGCAGTACCACGATCTGGAGCATCAGCCTTTACCTGTTGTTCATTGCCGGGATCAGCGCCTTGCTGGCCTACATCGGTCGTCGGGATTTGCTCAACCTTTCGCAAAGTTACAGCGCCAACCTCGCCGGGCAACAGGCCAGTGCCCTGCGTCTGGAACAGCAGGCCTGGCTGCGCAATGGCCAGACTGAACTGGCCGAACAAGTGCTGGGGCAACTGTCGCTGAATCTGCTGGGCCGCAACATTCTGCAGTTCTGCGCGCAATACCTGGGCACCGCCGTAGCCGCCATTTATGTCCGCGAAGAACATGGCGGGCTCAAGCGCATTGCTTCTTACGGTTTCTCCCGCGAGCAGGAAGCGCGCGAACAGCAGATTTACAGCGATGAAGGCATTGTCGGCCAGGTCGCGCACCAGGCTCGCTTGATCCGTCTCGATAACGTACCGGACGGTTACTTCAAGGTTAGCTCCGGCCTGGGCGAAGGTTTGCCGCACAGTGTGCTGGTGGTGCCGACCAGTGACGATGATCGGGTCAACGGTGTGATCGAACTGGGTTTCCTGCGCCCGCTGATGGATCGCGATGTCGAATTGCTTGAACTGATTGCCGGCAACATAGGCACCTCCATCGAGGCCGCTCGCTATCGCCAGCGCCTGCAAGAAGTGCTGGCTGAAACCCAGCAGCTCAATGAGGAGCTGCAAGTCCAGCAGGAAGAACTCAAGACCGCCAACGAAGAGCTGGAAGAGCAGTCGCGGATTCTCAAAGAATCCCAGGCGCATCTGGAGACCCAGCAGGTCGAGCTTGAACAAACCAATGAGCAGCTCGCCGAACAGGCGTTGATCCTGGCGGACCAGCGCGACGCCATGGACAAGAAAAATACCGAGCTCAATCAGGCCCAGCACCTGCTCGAAGAGCGCGCCGAAGAGTTGCAGCGTTCGAGCAAGTACAAGTCTGAATTCCTCGCCAACATGTCCCACGAGTTGCGCACGCCGCTGAACAGCTCGTTGATCCTGGCCAAGTTGCTGGCGGAAAACCCCCAGGAAAACCTCAGCGCCGAACAGGTCAAGTTTGCCGAGTCGATCTATTCTGCCGGCAATGATTTGCTCAACTTGATCAACGACATTCTCGATATTTCCAAGGTCGAGGCCGGCAAGCTTGAAATGCGGCCGGAGAACACCAGCGTGGCGCGATTGGTGGATGGGTTACGCGAGATGTTCCAGCCCTTGGCCACCGATAAGAAGCTGCATTTCCAGGTGGAAGTGCAGGCCGGTGCGCCGATGATGATCTTCACCGACCGCCAGCGTCTGGAGCAGGTGATCAAGAACCTGGTGTCCAACGCGGTGAAATTCACTGAAAAAGGCGAGGTCAGCCTGACAGTTGCCAGTCAGCCCGCCGACGGTATTGCCTTTATCGTTCGCGATTCGGGGATTGGCATTGCCGCGGATCAGCAGGACAGTATTTTCGAAGCCTTCCGCCAGGCCGATGGCACCACCAATCGCCGTTATGGCGGCACCGGCCTTGGCTTGTCGATTTCCCGTGACCTGGCCGCCTTGCTCGGCGGCTCCATCAGTGTCACCAGCGAGCCGGGGCAGGGCAGTGTGTTCACCCTGGTGTTGCCGCAGCAATACGTTGAACCGGGCGAAGAACCTGTCGAACCGATGAGAGCCACCCCGGTTGCCATGACCCCGAGAGTAATGCCCGCTGCACGGGTACCGCTGATCGCCGAAGTCGATATCCCGCGCTTCGACGACGATCGCACCAAGGCGCCATTCACCACGCGTTGCATTCTGGTGGTGGAAGACGAGGCGAACTTCGCCAATATCCTGTACGACCTGGCCCATGAGCTGGGTTATCAGTGCCTGGTGGCGCACGGGGCGGACGAAGGCTACGACCTGGCCAGGGAATTCATCCCGGACGCCATTCTGCTGGACATGCGTCTGCCGGATCATTCCGGGTTGACTGTGTTGCAGCGTCTGAAGGAACACGCTGAAACCCGGCATATCCCGGTGCACGTGATTTCCGTGGAAGACCGGGTCGAAGCCGCAATGCATATGGGCGCTATCGGTTACGCGGTCAAGCCGACTACCCGAGAAGAACTCAAGGACGTGTTTGCCCGTCTTGAGGCCAAGCTGACCCAGAAAGTCAAACGCGTCCTGCTGGTCGAAGACGATGACCTGCAGCGCGACAGCATTGCCCGGCTGATCGGCGACGAGGACATCGAGATCACTGCCGTTGGCCTGGCACAAGATGCGCTGGACCTGCTGCGTACGACGATTTTCGATTGCATGATCATCGACCTGAAACTGCCGGACATGCTCGGCAACGACTTGCTCAAGCGCATGTCCACGGAAGATATCTGCTCCTTCCCCCCAGTGATTGTCTACACCGGACGCAACCTGACCCGGGACGAAGAGGCCGAGCTGCGCAAGTATTCGCGCTCGATCATCATCAAGGGTGCGCGCTCGCCAGAGCGTTTGCTGGATGAGGTCACACTCTTTCTGCACAAAGTCGAATCCAGGTTGTCCCATGAACGCCAGAGGATGCTCAAGACCGCGCGCAGTCGCGACAAGGTTTTCGAGGGTCGCAAGGTGCTGCTGGTGGACGACGATGTGCGCAACATCTTCGCCCTCACCAGTGCCCTGGAGCAAAAGGGTGCAGTCGTGGTCATCGGTCGCAACGGTCGTGAAGCGATTGAAAGACTGAATGAAGTCGAGGACATCGATCTGGTGTTGATGGACGTGATGATGCCGGAAATGGATGGTTTCGAAGCCACCATCGAGATCCGCAAGGACCCGCGCTGGCGCAAGCTGCCGATCATTGCGGTGACGGCCAAGGCCATGAAGGACGATCAGGAGCGGTGCTTGCAAGCGGGCTCCAACGATTACCTGGCCAAGCCCATCGACCTGGATCGCCTGTTCTCGCTGATTCGCGTGTGGTTGCCGAAGATGGAACGCATTTAGTGGAAAAGAACAGCGAAATCGAATTGCGCTTGTTGATCGAGGCGATCTACCTCAAATACAGCTATGACTTTCGCGATTATTCCGGCGCTTCGATCAAGCGCCGGGTCAATCACGCGTTGAGCCAGTTCGAGTGCACGACCATTTCAGCGTTGCAGGATAAGGTCCTGCACGACCCAACGGCATTCATGCAGTTGTTGCAACTGCTGACGATCCCGGTCAGCGAAATGTTCCGCGACCCTTCGCATTTCCTGGCGATCCGCAGGGAAGTGGTGCCGCTGCTCAAGACTTACCCCTCGATCAAGATCTGGATCGCCGGTTGCAGCACCGGTGAAGAGGTCTATTCGATGGCCATTCTGCTGCGCGAAGAAGGCTTGCTCGATCGCACCATCATTTACGCCACCGACATCAATCCGCGCTCGCTGGATAAAGCCAAGCAAGGGATATTCTCGATGGAGAATGTCCGCGCCTACACTCATAACTACCAGCAGGCAGGTGGCCAGCGTTCGTTCGCCGACTACTACACAGCGGCTTACGGTTACGCCATTTTCGACAAGACCCTGTGTGAGAACGTGACCTTCGCCGATCACAGCCTGGCGACTGACAGTGTCTTTTCAGAAACTCAATTGATTTCGTGCCGTAATGTTTTGATTTATTTCAATAAAAAGCTTCAGGATCGTGCTTTCGGTTTGTTCCATGATTCCCTTTGCCATCGAGGATTTCTGGTGCTGGGCAGCAAGGAAACCCCGGATTTCTCGTCTTACGGCAATCAGTTCGAACCGTTGGTCAAACAAGAACGGGTCTACCGAAAATCATGAACAGTGCAGCGGATCTGCCTTCCATAGAGGCTATTGTGATCGGCGCCTCGGCCGGCGGAGTGGAGGCGTTGCTGAGTATCCTCGGCCCACTGCGAGAAGGCTTCCAACTGCCGATCATTGTGGTTTTGCACTTGCCGGACGGACGCTGCAGTCATCTGGTCGAGGTGTTCGCACGGCGCGTGGCCATGCCAGTACGGGAAGCCTGCGACAAGACGCTGGTCGAAGCGGGAACGCTGTATTTCGCGGCTCCGGGTTATCACTTGTCGGTGGAGCAGGACCGCAGTTTTTCCTTGAGCCTGGAAGCCCGCGTGCATTATTCGCGACCGGCCATCGATTACCTGTTCGAGTCGGCCGCCGATGCCTACGGTTCAGCTCTGGCTGCGGTGTTGTTGACCGGCGCCAACCGTGATGGCGCTCGCGGCCTGGCCCAGGTCAAGCGCCATGGCGGCATGACCATCGTTCAGGACCCGGACGAAGCCCAGGTCGCGACCATGCCCCGGGCGGCGCTTGATATACACCAACCGGACCATATCCTCCCTATTCGCGGCATCGGCCGTCTGCTTGTCGAGCTGGAACGAATCGCATGCTAAGTACTATCCAGGCCAAATTACTGATCGTTGACGATCTACCGGAGAACTTGTTGGCGCTCGAAGCGCTGATCAAGCGCGAAGACCGTATCGTCTACAAAGCCTTGTCCGCCGACGAGGCCTTGTCGCTGTTGCTGCAACACGAGTTCGCCATGGCCATTCTCGACGTGCAGATGCCCGGCATGAACGGCTTCGAACTGGCCGAGCTGATGCGCGGCACGGAAAAGACCAAGAACATTCCGATCGTGTTCGTCAGTGCGGGCGGTCGCGAGCTGAACTACGCGTTCAAGGGCTATGAAAGCGGCGCCGTGGATTTCCTCTACAAGCCGCTGGATATCCATGCGGTCAAGAGCAAGGTCAACGTGTTCGTCGAACTGTTTCGCCAAAGCAAGGCGATGAAACAGCAGGTCGAAGAGCTGGAGCAAAGCCGCCGCGAGCAGGAAGCATTACTCCAGCAGTTACAGAGTACCCAACTGGAACTGGAGCAAGCGGTGCGCATGCGTGATGACTTCATGTCCATCGTCGCCCACGAAGTCCGCACGCCGCTCAATGGCCTGATCCTCGAAACCCAATTGCGCAAGATGCACCTGGCCCGAGACAACGCGGCAGCGTTCACCCTGGACAAAATGCACGCAATGGTCGACCGCGACGAGCGGCAGATCAAAAGCCTGATCCGCTTGATCGAGGACATGCTCGATGTGTCGCGCATTCGCACCGGCAAGTTGTCGATCCGACCAACGCGCTTCGATCTGTCGGCGCTGGTCCGCGACTTGTTGCAGAACTTTGCCCCGCAGATCGATGCTGCCGAGTCCTCGGTCACCCTGGAAGCCGAGCAACCCGTGGTGGGCAGTTGGGACGAATTTCGCATTGAACAGGTGATTTCCAACCTGCTGACCAATGCGTTGCGCTACGGCGCCAAGAGCCCGATCACCGTTAGGGTGTACAGTGAGAGCGATCAGGCTTGGGTGGAAGTGCGCGATTCAGGGATCGGCATCGACGAAGAGAACCAGATGCGTATTTTCCAGCAGTTCGAACGCGTCACGGCCAAACACGCAGTCGCGGGGTTGGGCCTGGGGTTGTTTATTTCCGAGCAGATTGTGGCCGCCCATGGCGGTTCCATTACCGTCGAAAGCCAAATTGGCGAAGGCGCCTTGTTTCGCGTTTGTCTGCCGCTTTAGGAAACTGGCCAGATAAACGCAACCTCTGATCGGCCCCATGGTCCTATCAGCAGCTATTGACCGAACAAAGGCTTCCCATGAGTGAAGATGCACAAGACGTCGTATTGATCGTCGAAGATGACCCCTCGATTCTGATGGTGCTTTCGGCCTATCTGTCGGGTGAGGGCTACCGGGTATTGCAGGCCGAAAACGGCGAGCAGGCCTTCGAAATCCTGTCGAGCAAACCGCACCTGGACATGATGATCACCGATTTCCGCCTGCCGGGCGGCATCTCTGGCGTGCAGATTGCTGAACCTGCCGTGAAGCTGCGACCGGAGCTCAAGGTGATCTTTATCAGCGGTTATCCGCAGGAGATCCGCGAGACGGACAGCCCGATCACCCGTAAGGCGCCGATCCTGGCCAAGCCGTTCGATCTGGATGTGCTGCAAGAGCTCATGCGGGAAATGCTTTCCTGAGCGCCGCACGCTCTATGTAGCAGCTGCCGAAGGCTGCGTTCGGGCGCGTAGCGGCCGCTTATCGGGGCTATACAATCCCTTGGTGAGGGCTTCGTCCTCGAACGCAGCCTTCGGCAGCTGCTACAAGGGGGGCGTCAGATCCTGATCATCTCCCGCACCTTCGCCGTCAACAGGTCGAAGGTGAACGGCTTGGTAATCATCTGCATGCCAGGATCCAGAAAACCACCGCGCACCGCCGCGTGTTCGGCATATCCGGTAATGAACAACACCTTCAGGTCCGGCCGGTATTGCCGGCCGATTTCCGCCAGTTGCCGGCCATTCATGCCGGGCAATCCAACGTCGCTGATCAATAGATCGATACGCTGCCCGGAATCGAGAATCGGCACCGCGCTGTCGGCATCGCCAGCCTCGACGAAGGCATAACCCAGGTCACTCAACACCGTACTGACCAACACCCGCACCGCTGGATCGTCCTCGACGATCAGCACCGTTTCGCCATTGCGCGCGTATGGCGCGTGCTGGACGTTCACCGGGTTGTCCTGAGGCAGGTCACTGCCGCATCGCGGCAGAAACAGGCTCACCGTGGTGCCTTCGCCCACTTCACTTTGAATGGCGACGTGGCCGCGTGATTGTTTGCTGAAGCCATAGATCATCGACAATCCAAGGCCGGTGCCCTGACCGATGGGCTTGGTGGTAAAGAACGGGTCAAAGGCTCGGCTGATGGTGCTTGGTGGCATGCCACAGCCGGTGTCCGTGACGCTCAGCACCACATAATCACCGGGTTGAAGGTTGCTTTGCGTCTTGGTGAACTCAAGGTCCAAATGCTGATTGCTGGTTTTTACCACCAGTTTGCCGCCATCGGGCATCGCATCCCGAGCATTGATCACCAGATTGAGCAGGGCGCTTTCCAGTTGATTGGGATCGGCTTCGGCCACCCAGAGTTGCTCGTTGAGCTGCATGTCCAGTTGAATGGTTTCGTTGATGCTGCGCTGAAGCAATTCGCCCATGGACACCACCAGGGTGTTCATCGCCACGGGTTTGGAGTCCAGCGACTGACGCCGGGAGAACGCCAGCAAACGGTGGGTCAGGCCTGCCGCGCGGTTGGCTGAGGTCACGCCCAGGTCGATCAGGCTGTCCAGATCTTCAGTGCGCCCACGGGCCAGGCGTCGACGCAGCAGCTCCAGGCTGCCGATGATGCCGGTCAGCATGTTGTTGAAGTCGTGGGCTATGCCGCCGGTGAGCTGGCCGACCGCTTCCATCTTCTGCGATTGACGCAGGGCTTCTTCATTGTGTCGTAGCTGGGCGGTGCGTTCCTCGACCTGCTGTTCGAGGGTTTCGAGGGTGTTCTGCAACCGCAGTTCGCTTTGACTCAAATCGATCAGCCGATCCCTGGCTTCGTACTGTCGTCGACGGCCGCGCAACGCGGTGGTCACCAGGCTGATCAACGTGACCGGGTGAAAAGGACGCTCAAGAAAGGTCACGTTCCCCAGCTGCGGGCCGTAGCGCGACGCCGGGTTTTGTTCGGGGCCGCCATGGTAGGTCATCAAGACAATCGGAAGATCGGACCAGGCCGGTTGTTGCTCGATCAGCAAGAGCAGTGGCTCAAGGTCACCGCCCAGCAAGGCTTCGGAGGAGATCAGCAGCAAGCCTGCCCCTTGCTCCAGTTCACTGCATAACGCCACCAGGTCCCGAGTGATGACCCCGTCGTAACCCGCTTCGTTGAGCATCATCAACGCAATCTGGCTGTCGCGACCCAGCGGCGCGAGAATGATCGCGCGCTCGGACATCGCTTCCTGGGCGATCACGGGCTTTGTTCCTCAAGCAAGGGGTTGCTGGCACCCAGATAAGTCGGGACGCCGCGCAATACCCCTTGGAAGGCATCCAGTGGTTCACCAATGGTCATGCCCTGAGCGCTGATGCGGTATTCGCGAATGGTCGATTCATGGCTGCCCGTACGTTTCTTGATGATTGAAATCGCCCGGCGCACCTTGCCCAGTGCCTCGAAGTAGCGCAGCAGGATGACCGTGTCGGCCAGATAGGTGATGTCCACGGGGGCCTGCATGTCGCCGACCAGTCCATGCTGGGCGACGGTCATGAAGGTCGCGGCACCCTGGCGATTGAGGTACAGCAGCAACTCGTGCATGTGCAGTACCAACGCGTTTTCCTCGGGCATCGCTGCCTGATAGCCGTTGATGCTGTCGATCACGACCGTCTTGATATCGCCGTCATCGACGCAGCGACGAACCCGGTAGGAAAACTCTCCGGGGGACAACTCGGCCGCGTCCACCTGCTCGATCAGCAGGTTGCCGGTGTCTTGCAGCGCCTTGAGGTCGATGCCGATGTTCTTCATGCGCTCGAACAGCAACCCGAGCTCTTCATCGAAAATGAACAGCGCAGCTTTTTCGCCACGGGCCACGGCGGCAGCGGCGAAGATCATCGAGATCAGCGATTTGCCGGTACCGGCAGGGCCGAGGATCAACGTGCTGGAACCGGTCTCGATCCCGCCACCGAGCAAGGCATCCATTTCCTTGATGCCGCTGGTTAACTGCTGGCGAATGTAGCGACCGCGATGCTCGGCGGCCACCAGGCGCGGAAACACATGAACGCCATCGCCCATGATGGTGAAGTCATGAAACCCGCCACGGTACTTCTGGCCACGGTACTTCACCACGCGGATTCGCCGACGCTCGGCGCCATAGTTGGGGGTCAGTTCCTCAAGGCGAATCACCCCGTGGGCCACACTGTGCACGGTTTTGTCGAGGGATTCGGTGGTCAGGTCGTCCAGCAACACCACTGTGGCGTCATAGCGCACGAAGTAGTGTTTGATCGCGAGGATCTGGCGACGGTAGCGCAAAGAACTCTGGGCCAGCAAACGGATCTCGGAAAGGCTGTCGAGCACTACACGAGTCGGCTTGACCCGTTCGACCACTTCAAAAATCTGCTTGGTGGCTTCGCCCAGTTCAAGGTCCGAGGAATACAGCAGGCTTTGCTGATGTTCGGCATTGAGCAGGCTTTCCGGGGGTGTCAGCTCGAAGATGTGGATGTTCTCATCCAGCTCCCAACCATGGGACAAGGCCCCTTGGCGCAATTCGCGTTCGGTCTCGGACAGGGTGATGTACAACGAGCGTTCACCAGCACGAGCGCCGGCCAACAGGAAATGCAAAGCGACGGTGGTTTTGCCGGTTCCGGGTTCACCCTCCAGTAAAAACACATGGCCGCGGGACAAACCACCGGCCAGGATGTCATCCAGACCTTCGATGCCGGTGGCGGCTTTTGCACTGATCAACTCGTTTGATGTAGACAAAAAATGCCCTCTCATGACTAGGGGAAACGAGGCAGCAGGCGGTAGTGCCTGAATGGACTGCCTGATCTCTTGACCCTTGGTCGAGACGACGAGTTCAACGAAATTTTTGTTGTTGTTAAAGCCCTTGCTGCAGGGCAGGGTCGTCGGGATTGAGTTGTTCAAGTTGCGCCAACAGAATCTGCACGTTCTGTAGCTGGCCGCTTTCTTTCCAGTAGTTGATCAGCAATACCCGGGCTCTGCGGTCGGCCGGGTGGCGCTGGACGATCTCCTGCAACTGTTTCTGCGCCGCTTCCAGCTCCTGTTGATCGTGAAGCGTGGTGGCCAGGTCGTAGCGGTAATCCTTGTTATCCGGCTCCAGCTCCACGGCTTTGGAAAGGCCGAGCAGGGCGAACTCGCTTTGCCCGTGATGCAACAACCAGAGTCCCAGGGCATGTTGCAGGTAGGCCGAGTCTGGCTGAGCCTTCAACTGCTTGGCCAACAGCTGTCGGGCCGCATCGTTTTGGCCCAGGCGATCCAGCACGTCGATTTGCATCACCAGCGCGGGCAGGTTGCCGGGTGCAAGTCGCAAGGTGTTCTCCAGCGCCTGTTGCGCCTTTTTCAGTTCGGCATTGTGCAGATGCAACCGAGCCAGTTGATATTGGCTGTCGGCGCTTTGCGGCTGGCTCTTAAGGTCCTGTTCCCAGGCATCGATGGCTTGTTCCAGCGGCCCGAAGTACAAACCGAGGTCGTCCGGCGATAGCCCGAGCAGGGCGTTCACTGCGGCATAGCGCACGCGCTGTTCGCCATCATCAAGTAACGGGCCCAACAGCAGGCTGCGCTGGCCGCTGGGCACCAGACCGCTGATGCTTTTGATCGCGGCGATGCGCACGTCCGGCGATTCATGCTGCAAGTCCGCATCCGCCAGTTTCAGGGCCACGGAGCTGGGGTAGTTGGGCAGTTCGGCATGCAACCAGACGCGACGCTTGGGCGATATATCGGGGCGGCCCAATTGCTGGTAGAGAACTCGCGCCGCGCCCGGTTGACCTGCGCGCGCCTGGTTCAGCGCCTCGCTGTAGCCACGCTTGATCGCCTCCGGCACGGCGGGGGTTGTGCTGCGCAGGAAAAACCAGGCAAGGCCGATGGCAAACAGGACGCAGAGGCTGATGAGCAGGTAGCGGCGGGACTGGGGCATGCAGGAATCCGGGAGCTGGCAAGCTGTTGCAAAGTTGCCAGCTTCGGTCAGCCAAGGCTGTGAGTCAAACCCAGACGCCGTTCAATTCGCCAGTCAGGCAATTCGAGGCAGGCTGGCTTTGCAATGATTTTGCCTACAGGTTGCGTCCCATCCCTTAATTCAGGCAAAAAAAAGCCCCGCGACCGAATGAGGCGCAGGGCAAAGGAATTGGTTGGTTGCGGCCAACCAAAGGAGCTCGTTAAAACTTTACTTGCTGGCGACAGACTCCGGTTGCCAGCCACCGCCCAGGGCTTTGTAGATCGCGACAATGCCGCGATACAGATCGACTTCGGCCTGGGCCTGAGTGTCTTCTGCCGCCAGACGCTCACGCTGGGCATCGAGCAGGACGAGGAAGTCCGCCGTACCTTCGCGGTAGCGAATTTCCGCCAGGTCGGCAGCGGCGCGGCTCGACTCACTCTGACGAATCAGTGAGATCAAGCGTTGTTGCCGTTTGCCGTAGTCGCTGAAGGCGTTTTCCGATTCTTCCAACGCCAACAGGACTTGCTGTTCGTAGGTTGCCAGGGCGCCTTCAGCATCCGCATCGGCGCCACGCAAACGTGCTCGCACGCTGCCCAGATCGAACGCGGCCCAGGTAATGCTTGGACCCAGAGCCCAGGCGTTGGCCGCCGAGGACCCGATCTGCGAACCGCGCCCGGCGGTGAAGCCAAGGAAACCGCTAAGGCTGACCCGTGGGAACAAATCAGCCTTGGCCACGCCGATACGGGCGGTGGCGGAGGCCAGTTTGCGCTCGGCGCTGAGAATGTCCGGGCGGCGCTGCAGCAGTTCACCCGGATCACCGATTGGCAGGGCCTTGGCGATTGCCGGCAAGTCTTTTGGACTCAGGTCGACGGTCAGCTTGTCCGGCCGTTCACCCAACAGGGTGGCGATGCGGTTTTTCTGCCGAACCTGTTCGGCCTGCAATTGCGGCAGGCTGGCTTCGACGGACGCCAGGCGTGCGTCGGCGCGGACCACATCGAGCTGATCGCCGACGCCGGCATCACGCAGGCTGACGGTGATCTTGCTCGATTCCTGCTGGTTGTTCAGGTTGGCCAGGGCGATCTTTTCCCGCAGTTGCGCACCGCGCAGTTGACCGTAGGCATCCACCAGTTCAGCAATCATCGAGACTTGCAGTTGGTACAGATCGGCTTCGAGCGCTTGCTGTTCGGCGTCGGCGGATTCCAGGTTGCGCTGGATACGCCCAAACAGGTCGATCTCCCACGCCATGTCGAGGCCCAGGTCGTAGCGTTCGCTACTGACACGTTTGGTGGTCTGGCCCGGAATCTGACCCTTGGCCAGGTCACTGCTGGCCCGGCTGGTAATGGTGGGCATGGCGTCATTGCTGACGTCATCGCGAATCGCCCGGGCCGCTTTCCAGCGAGCGAAGGCCACGCGCAAATCACGGTTGCCTTGCAGCGATTGAGTCACCAACTGGTTGAGGGTCGGGTCTTCGAACTGCTGCCACCAGATGCCTTCGAAACGCGAGCGGTCGAAGTTTTTCTGACCGGCGCTGCCATCGGTAGCGGTGGTGATGTTGGCCGGCTCAGTGGCTGGAGTCTTGTAGTCCGGGCCGACGGCACAGGCACTCAGGGCCAGTACCAGAAGGCTCGGCAGGAAGGCTTTCAGACTCATTGTTGCGCCTCCAGTTTCAGGACCTTGGCCGCTTTGCGCTTTTCACCGCGCTCCACAAAGTTACGAATCAATACGTAGAACACGGGTGTCAGCAACAGACCGAAGAAGGTCACCCCGAGCATCCCGGAGAACACCGCCACACCCATGGCATGACGCATTTCGGCACCGGCACCGCTGGAGAACACCAGAGGCACAACCCCCATGATGAACGCGAAGGAAGTCATCAGGATCGGCCGCAGACGCAGGCGGCAAGCTTCGAGCACCGCCGCGAGCGGGTTCATGCCTTCGTCCTCCTGTTTGTCCTTGGCAAACTCGACGATCAGAATCGCGTTCTTACAGGCAAGCCCCACCAGTACGATCAAACCGATCTGGGTGAAGATGTTGTTGTCGCCTCCCGAAGCAATCACACCAGTGATGGCCGACAGCAGGGTCATCGGTACGATCAGGATCACCGCCAATGGCAGGCTCCAGCTTTCGTATTGAGCCGCGAGTACCAGGAACGCCAGCAGCACGCAGAGCGGGAACACGAACAGTGCGGTGTTACCGGACAGAATCTGCTGGTAGGTCAGGTCGGTCCATTCGTAGGTCATGCCGTTCGGAAGTTCTTCCTTGAGCAGTTTCTCGATGGCTTTTTCGGCCTGGCCGGAGCTGTAGCCGGGAGCGGCAGCACCGTTGATTTCAGCGGTGATGAAGCCGTTGTAGTGCATCACGCGGTCCGGGCCCGAGGTGTCGCTGACCTTGATAAAGGTCGCCAGCGGGATCATCTCACCTCTGTTGTTACGCACTTTCAACTGACCGATCTGGTCCGGTTCGAGACGGAACTGTTGTTCTGCCTGAACGTTGACCTGGTAGGTGCGACCGAAGCGGTTGAAGTCGTTGGCATACAGCGAACCCAGGTAGATCTGCAGGGTGTCAAAGATGTCGCTGACGGCCACGCCGTGGGTCTTGGCTTTTTCGCGGTCGATAGCGGCATCGACTTGCGGCACGTTCACGGTGTAGCTGGTGAACAGGGCGGCCAGTTCCGGCACGTTGTGGCTCTTGGTGATGATGTTCATGGTTTCTTTGTACAGCTCGTCATAACCCAGGTTGCCCCGGTCTTCGATCTGCAGGCGGAAACCACCAATGGTGCCCAGGCCTTGTACCGGCGGCGGCGGGAAGATGGCCATGTAGGCTTCCTGGATCCCGGCGAACTGGCCGTTCAATGCACCGGCAATCGCACCGGCGGACATGCTCGGGTCTTTACGCTCGTCGAACGGTTTCAGGGTGACGAACACGATGCCGGCGTTAGGGCTGTTGGTGAAACCGTTAATCGACAGGCCAGGGAAGGCCACCGCACTTTCCACGCCAGGCTGTTTCAGGGCCAGGTCGGACATGCGTTTGATCACGTCTTCGGTACGGTCCAGGCTCGAGGCGTCCGGCAGTTGCGCGAAGGCCACCAGGTATTGCTTGTCCTGGCCGGGTACGAAACCGGTCGGGGTGTTGGAGAAACCGAAGAACGTCAGCACCATCAGCCCGGCGTACACCAGCAAGGCGATACCGCTGCTGCGGATAACCCGGCCCACGGTGCCGACATAACCATGGCTGGCCTTGTCGAAGAAGCGGTTGAACGGACGGAACAGCCAGCCACCGAAGATCTTGTCGAGAACCTTGGAGAAACGGTCCTTCGGTGCGTCATGACTTTTGAGCAACACCGCAGCCAGGGCGGGCGACAGGGTCAGCGAGTTGAACGCCGAGATCACAGTCGAGATCGCGATGGTCAGGGCGAACTGCTTGTAGAACTGCCCGGTCAACCCGGAGATGAACGCGGCCGGGATAAACACCGCACACAGCACCAACGCCGTTGCGATGATCGGGCCGGTCACTTCACGCATCGCACGTTTGGTGGCTTCTACAGGGGTTAATCCGAGCCCGATGTTTCGCTCGACGTTCTCCACCACCACAATCGCATCGTCGACCACGATACCGATAGCCAACACCAGGCCGAACAGTGACAGGGCGTTCAGCGAGAAGCCGAACAGGTGCATCACGGCAAACGTACCGATCAGCGAAACCGGCACCGCCACCAACGGAATGATCGAGGCGCGCCAGGTTTGCAGGAACAGGATCACCACCAGCACAACGAGGATCAGGGCTTCGAAGAGAGTGTGAACCACCGCCTCGATGGAGCCGCGCACGAAGATCGTCGGGTCATAGACGATGCTGAAGTCCATGCCTTCCGGGAAGTTTTTCTTCAGCTCGGCCATTTTCTCCCGGACATCGTTGGAGATCTGGATCGCGTTGGAGCCGGGGCGCTGGAAGATCGGGATTGCCACCGCCGGCTGGTTGTTCAGCAAGGAGCGCAGGGCGTATTGGCTGGAGCCGAGTTCGACACGAGCGATGTCTTTCAGGCGAGTGATTTCACCATTGTCGCCGGAGCGAATGATGATGTTCTCGAACTCTTCTTCGGAAACCAGACGACCTTGGGTGTTGACCGACAGCTGGAACGCAGTGGCATTCGGCGCAGGCGGAGCGCCCAGGGCACCGGCCGCTACTTGACGGTTTTGTTCACGAATGGCGGTCACGACGTCGGTGGCGGTCAGGTTGCGCGAAGCGGTCTTGTTCGGATCGAGCCAGACCCGCAGCGAGTAATCGCCCATGCCGAACAGCTGCACATCACCGACACCGCCCAGACGCGCCAGCTCATCCTTGATGTTGAGCAAGGCGTAGTTGGACAGGTAGAGCATGTCGTAGCGTTTGTCCGGCGAGGTCAAGTGCACAACCATGGTCAGGTCGGGCGACGCCTTGTCCACGGTGATACCGATACGCGTCACTTCTTCTGGAAGTTTGGGTTCGGTCCGGGTCACCCGGTTCTGCACCTGGACCTGTGCGTTGTCCAGGTCAGTGCCCAGCGCAAAGGTGATGGTCAGGGTGATCTTGCCGTCGGCGGTGGACTGCGAGGACATGTACAGCATGTTCTCGACGCCGGTGATGGCTTGCTCCAGTGGCGCGGCCACGGTTTCACCGATGACTTTAGGGTTGGCACCCGGGAAGTTCGCCCGAACCACAACGGTCGGCGGAACCACTTCCGGGTATTCGCTGATCGGCAACTGGAACAGCGAGATGGCACCGGCGATCAGGATCAGCAGCGAAAGTACCGCGGCAAAGATCGGCCGTGAAATGAAGAATTGGGAAAAATTCATCGGAGTTGTCGTCCCTTAACCGCGTGGAGTCGCGGCAGCCAATTTCACAACCGAACCCGGCGCGACCTTGGCAGGTGCGACTTGGGGCAGGTTGCTGGCTTCCAGCGCTTGTCGTTGTTGTGCAAGTGCCGCGAGGGTTTGTTCACTGGCCATCGGGATCACTTCTGGCGTGACCGGCGAACCAGGGCGAACCCGTTGCAGACCCTTGACGATGATCGTGTCGTCCTTGTTCAGGCCGCTGCGCACGATGCGCAAACCTTCGATCTTCGGACCCAGCTCGACCGAGCGATACGCCGTCTTGTTGTCGGCATCCATCACCAGCACGAATTTTTTACCCAGATCGGTACCGACCGCTTCGTCGTTGATCAGCACGGCGGAATAGGTGCCGCTGCCGACCAGTTTCAGGCGGGCATACAAGCCGGGGGTGTATTGACCGTCAGTGTTGTCGAACACCGCGCGACCACGGATGGTGCCGGTTTTCGGGTTGACCTGGTTGTCGACGAAGTTCATCACGCCCTGGTGCGGGTTGCCGTCTTCGTTGGAGAGACCGAGGTACACCGGCGTGGTAGCACCGCGTTTGCCCTGGCGAGCGAGCTGGGTGTATTTGAGGAACACACGCTCGTCAGCGTCGAAGTAGGCGTAGACCTTGTCGGTGGACACCACGCTGGTCAGCGCGGTGGTATCGGCGGTCACCAGGTTGCCGGCAGTGATTTCTGCGCGACTGACGCGGCCGCTGATCGGCGCGGTGACACGGGTGAAGCTCAGGTTCAGTTTGGCCAGGTCCAGTTGCGCCTGGAGGGCACCGACGGCGGCGCGGGCTTCTTGAGCAGCGCTGGTGCGCGAATCGGCCAGCTCGGCGGAGATCGCGTTGCTGGTGCGCAGACGTTCGCCACGCTGGGATTCGTTTTCGCTGCGGGTGGCGGTGGCGCGGGATTGGGCAACCAGGGCTTCGAGGCGGCGGACCTCGGCCTGGAATGGACGCGGGTCGATCTGGAACAGCAGGTCGCCTTTCTTGACCAAAGCACCTTCAGTGAAGGCCACTTCATCGATCTGGCCGGAGACCCGTGGACGAATCTCCACGGTTTCCGGGGCTTCGAGGCGCCCGGTGAATTCGTCCCACTCGTTCACCGGTTGTTCCAGCACCTTGGCCACGCTGACCTTGGCTGCGGGCATAGTGGCGGCCGTGTCCGGAGTCTTGCCGCAAGCGCTCATCACCAGCACGGCCAACAGGGCCAACGGGAAGCGTAAATGTTTGAGTGATTGTTCCATGGATGCATCCGCCAATGTATTGAGAATGGGCGGATGATGCTCGGGGAGGCTGTATCGCACGAATCGAATGAGGCAAAGATAACTATCATTCGGAATGATATAAGCGCCAGGCAAGCTCTCTAGCGTGCACCTTTCGTTAGGCGGCTATCAATTGGGATGATGACAATTCTGTGTTGCGGGGAGTGCAAAAGTTGGACGTAGAACCGAGTCGCGGCCATCGCGGGCAAGCCCGCTCCCACATTGAATCTATGGTGTTCACAAATCCCTGTGGGAGCGGGCTTGCCCGCGAAGAGGCCATCAGCCCTCATAACAATCAGGATCAGGCCAGACTATCCGGATCACCAAAAAACATCTGAATTCGCGAGCGTAACCAACGCTCACCCGGATCATTATCCTGCGACCCACGCCAGGCCATGTGCAATTCAAAACTGCGCACCGGCAACGGCGGGTCTTCAGCCCGCACACCGCCGGCCGCCGTTAATGCTTCAGCCGTATAATCCGGCACGGTCGCGACAATATCGGTGCCGCTGATGAGTGTGCTGAGACCGTTGAACTGCGGCACGGCAAGCACCACATGGCGTTTGCGCCCGAGCTTTTCCAGCTCTTCATCTATAAAGCCGCTCAGGTCACCGGCGAACGACACCAGCGCATGAGGCCGCGCGCAGAAATCATCCAGGCTCAACGGCCCTGGCACTGTGTCGGCCCGCAACAGCTTCGGCATGCTGCGGCGCAGTACTTTGCGCTTGGCGTTGGCCGGCAGGTCGGCGGTGTAGCTGACGCCGATGGAAATCTCGCCCGAAGCCAGCAGGCTCGGCATCAGGATGTAGTTGGCCCGACGCACCACCAGCACGATCCCCGGGGATTCGGCACGCAGGCGCTTGAGCAGCATCGGCAGCAGGGCGAATTCGACATCGTCCGACAGACCGATGCGAAACACCGCGGTGCTGGTCGCCGGATCGAATTCCGCCGCACGACTGACCGCGGTGGAAATCGAATCCAGTGCAGGCGAGAGCAGGGCGAAGATTTCCACCGCCCGGGCGGACGGTTCCATGCTGCGACCGGTGCGCACGAACAACGGATCATCGAACAGCCCGCGCAAGCGCGAGAGCGCCGCACTGATGGCCGGCTGACCGAGGAACAGTTTCTCCGCAGCGCGGGTCACACTGCGTTCGTGCATCAATGTTTCGAAAACGATCAACAGGTTCAGGTCGACACGACGCAGGTCATTACGATTCATCTGGAGTCCTGGCAGAGTCATCAAGCTTGACGAGAGCGGCCATATGAGAACAATGGCCGGCATGAATATTAAGGGGAAAGGCTGCTACTCTGCACCGAGTAATTCAGTTTTCCTGAAATGGATGCTTCGGTTTTCACGGCATTTGATGATGTCACCGGCGCTGCGGAATCAATGACAGGCATGTCGACTATTAATAGCCACTGATAGTCTTGGGTAGAAAGCCCGGATAGAGTTCAGGGCATTAGAGGTTTCTTTGACGAGGTTTGCGATGTCCCGCACGATCCGTTTTCACAAGTTTGGTCCAGCCGAGGTGCTCAAATGCGAAGAGCATGCGGCCGCTCTCCCTGCACCGGGCGAAGTGCAGGTGCGCGTCGAGGCGATTGGCATCAGCTGGTACGACATTCTCTGGCGCCAGAACCTGGCCTCGTCTCACGCTCGTCTGCCTTCAGGCCTTGGCCATGAAATGTCCGGCGTCGTGACGGCGGTCGGCGAGGGCGTCGATGATCTGGCAATCGGCGACAAAGTCGCCAGCTTCCCGGCTGCAAGCCCCAACGATTATCCGGTCTATGGCGAACAGATCGTTCTGCCGCGTACGGCACTGACTCGTTACCCGGACGTACTCAGCCCGATCGAAGCCAGTGTGCATTACACGCCGCTGCTGATCGCTTACTTTGCTTATGTCGATCTGGCACGGGTCAAGCCCGGGCAATTCGCCCTGGTGACCGACGCCAGTCATTGTGCCGGTCCGTCCTTCGTACAATTGGGCAAGGCTCTGGGCATCCGGGTCATTGCCGCAACCAAGACCGCGGAAGAACGTGAGAATCTGCTGTCCCTGGGCGCCGAGAAAGTCATCGTCACCGAGGAACAGGATCTGCTGATGCAGATCAACAAGATCACCGACAACCGTGGCGTGGACGTGGTGTTCGACGGTCTCGGCGGGCCACAGATGTCGTTGCTTGGCGATGTGCTTGCACCTCGCGGCAGCCTGGTACTGTACGGCCTGCAAGGTGGCAACCAGACGCCGTTCCCGGCCTGTGCGGCGTTCCAGAAGAACATCCAGTTCTTTGTGCACTGCATCGGCAACTTCACCGGCAAGCCGGAACTGGGCATCATCCAGGACCAGGTCGCACTGCAACGCGCCTTGCGCGACATCAACCAGATGACCGCCGACCGCGTGCTGCTACCGCTCAAGACTCGGGTCTTCCCGTTTGCCGAGTTTGTAGAAGCACACCGCTACATGGACGAATGCCCATGCCGCGAACGGGTCGCCCTCCAGGTCGAACCTGCCTAAGTCCTTCATGTAAGCCCCTCTGCAAAGTCCGCGTCCGCCGCGGACTTTTCTGTTTCAACCCCGCTGAAATGAGATGTCGCCTCGCCCCCTCAATAGGTCAGTTCAGCAACTGAACTGGTTTTTGCTCTCAATCTGTATCTTCTAATCATCATATAAGCCTTGATAATTGAATGATTACTTTCATCTCAAGGAATGAGTCATGGCTGGGTATCAGCTTGATACTTTTCAATACACACTGTTAATACATATCCGACCAATAGTTCGTCGTTGCGCCGTTACCAAAAAAACATGGGTGACTTCTTTCTCTATTTCTTGTGCTAATTGTCTGTGGGACGTTGTCGGATATTTCCTAGGATCTCGCGGTCGGCTGCAAGGGCCCGGCTCTACAGGGGTTCACGGTCACCTGCCTCTGGCGGGAGCAAGGGGGACTTCCAGTTATTTCAAATAATTACTAAAAGCTTAAGTGCTAGCATTTGGCAATAGCGTCCAGTACTTCAGTCGGGGCAAGCAACCCATTGCGCAATGCGTGTGGTGGTTGGCACGACATCGAACTTACAAGTATCAGGTAAATAAAGATGACCAATATCCATGACCAAGCGATGAACTATGTCTATCAGCAAGTGCTGCAGCGATTGTTGAGTTTCTTCTCGCGTGCCGAACGCACGGCATTGCAACTGATGATTCAGCGATTGGTGGTGGCCGCCGGAGGCATGGAGCATATTGTCGAATTCAAGGTCCTGGCCATTCAGTCGGGGTCCCGTGACAGTTGTTACACCCTGGCGCTGCTGCGCGCTGCGCAGCTGAGTATCGCCGGCCGGGCGCCAGCGACGTTCCAGTTGCGTGTGGCCTCCTTGCGCTTGAACGACGCAAGCCCGACGGCCCTGGAAAACATCCATCGCAGCTGCAGCGCCTTGTTCCTCTACGACGATCCTCGGGTCGAAGTGTTGATGGTTGATAACCGGGAGGTCCTGCCGTTCAACCACTTGACGCCGATTTCCGAAGGTGGCCGAGAGTCCAATCGGCTCAATCTTTTGATGGTGGGCCATTGTCGCGCCTGGAACGGGCCGCTTGAACTGTGGGACGACGGGTATTTGGCCACCGGAGAGTTCTATGGGCAAATAGCTCGCTGGGACCGCGGTGTCGATGCGTTGATCAGCAGCGACTCACCCCGTCAGCAGAAACAGTTTCTCGACGGCTTGAAGCGTGCGGCCGCCAAGGCCGGGCTCAAGACCTCGGATCATCACGAAACCGGCTACGAGGCGCTTTTCGCATTGCTCGATGAACTGGGCAGCGACTGCTACCGCGCTTTTTATGCCGAGCATGGCCAGGTTGCATGGCGCCCGGCCGAACGATTCGAGGCCTGTCGTCGCGCCACGTACATCGACATTCACGACTTGCTGGTCAGCAACCTGGAAGAGCGTTGGCCGCTGCTCACAGAGTTTCTCGGTTTTCAAGCCGACGAACTGGCGGCTCAGCTCAGCGACAACGAGTACGTCAGCCTTTCTATCTGCGCCCACATGCGGGGTTTGCAGTCGTGCTTCGTCCACGACCGCGGCTACGAAACAGGTGTCACCGAATACCTGCAGCGTGCATTGATCATGATGCGGCGCAAGCAACTGGCGGAACGGTTGTGCGAACAAGCGGTAGAGGCGTTCGGCAATCCGGCGATGTTGGCCGAACTGCGCGTGCTGGCGGCGGCCGAGGCGCAAAAAAGCCTTGGCCTGAACGAGGCTCAACTGGTGTGCCTGCTTTTTTCACCTTTCGTCGACAATGGCGCGGCGCTTGAGCGTTTTCTGCGCCAGTGCCACCCCGGCATGCTCGTGGCGATGCCTGATTTGCACCGGGCAATGCAGGGCCAGCCGGTGCCGGAGCAGGTTCTGCACTGGATGACCGATGTCAGCGGTTTGCCTGTCAACTTGATTGGCAAGATTTATCGCATGGCCCCGTTGTCTGCAGGTGAAAGCAGGGCAGGCGCGCTGGAAATCGACAGCGCGGGTGTGCAAGTGGCAACCGCTTGCGACGACGACACGGCGGTGGCGGATGAATGGTCAGCGGGGCGCTGAAAGTGCGTGGCTTGACAGATTTTCTGACGATGCATGAGGACGTTCACACGGCATTCGGCTCTTGCCCATGAAAGGGCCGCGAGAAACAGACTTCGCGTATCAGGCGGTGTACCGATATCTGACTAACCTGATCAACGAACCGGTCAGTGACACGCGGGTCCGCCTGCCTTCGTTGCGTCAGTTGGCGGAGCGTCTGAGCGTGTCGATCTCGACCATTCAGTACGCATATTCGCTGCTGGAGAAGGAAGGTCGCGTCTATTCGGTGGCCAAGTCCGGGTATTACGCATTGCCGGTATCCTCTATCAACACGCTCAGCAGTGGCAACGACCTGCTCGAAACCGTTTATGTCAATGCCAGACGTCCCGGCATGCTGGTGTTGAGCGCCGATGAACCGGCGCTGCTGCAACCCCTCGACAGTCCGTTGCTGCTACTTGAAAGAGAACTGCTGCGCCAGTATCCGCGTCAGCCGCAACCGACATCCCAACCTTGCGGCGAGCTGGAGTTGCGCATCGCCCTGGCCGCGCGCTACACCACTTCGCCGCTGCGCTGCTGGCATGCCGACGATGTCTATATTGGTGCCGACCTGCGTGGCGTACTGGAAATACTAATCGCGGTGTTGAATCTCAAGGACGCCACGGTGTTGGTCGAGTCGCCGTGCGACTGGGCGATTCTGCGGTTGCTCCAGGCTGCGCAGGTGCGAGTGATCGAGCTGGCGGTGCAATCCTGCGGTGGCCTGGACGTCGAATGGCTCAAAGAGCTGCTGGAGACCGAGCCGGTGCGGCTGGTGATGGTTTCATCCGGGCTGAACATGCCGCGAGGCAGCCTGGCACCCGACGACAACCGACAAATCGTCGCGCAGTTGCTGGAGCGACATGGCAGTTGGGTGCTGGAAAACGACTGCTACGGCGAACTAGGATTCGAACCGGACGGCCCGCGCTTTCGCGACCTGCTGGACCCCGATCGGCTGATCGTGTTTTCCACTTTCGAGAAAATCATCGGGCCGGAGGCGCCCTACGGCTACCTGCTGTCGCGGCACTTCAGTGCTGAATTGCAGCGGTACTTTCTGCTGCGTTCGTTCCGCTTGTCACCGATTCGCCAGAAAGCCATCGCGCGCTTGTACGGCAATGGACGTGTCGACCAGCATCTTCAGGTGTTACGGCGGATGCTCAAGGACCGCAAAGTGCAGATGACACAACTGTTGCAGGAGCGTCTGGGGGATGCCTTGCACTTTGTCGACCCTCAGGGCGGGGCGACCGTGTGGGTTCGTTCGCTGCGCCAGGTCGATGTACGTCGGGTGTTCCAGCGTCTGCTCAAGCATCAGGTGGTGTTCGCACCGGGAGAGCTGTTCAGCCTCCAGGGCTTGCATGCGCAACACTTGCGCCTGAGTCATACCTTCGGCGGTGATCACGACCTTGCCGCGGCGATGGGCTTGTTAGGAGACGCCTTGCGTCTGGAGTCGATCGATTGAACGGGGTCCCAGCCCCTGCGTGATACTGATGGATCGATCCCATCGCGCTGCGGTCAAACTGCCAGTAAACTGCGTTCCTATTCCTGAACCACTCTACTTCAGAGGTTTTGCATGACACTCAGTCCTTTTGCGGGCAAACCGGCACCGGTAGAACTGTTGGTCGACATCCCGCGACTGGTAACGGCCTATTACACCGGTCAGCCCGATGCCGCCATTTCGACCCAGCGCGTAGCGTTTGGCACGTCCGGGCACCGAGGCAGCTCGTTCGACTTGAGTTTCAATGAATGGCACGTTCTGGCAATCAGCCAGGCAATCTGCCTGTACCGCGAAGCCCAAGGCATTGACGGCCCGCTGTTCGTCGGCATCGACACCCACGCGTTGTCCACCCCGGCCGGCACCAGCGCCCTTGAAGTACTGGCCGCCAACGGCGTGACGGTAATGATTGCCGAAGGTGACGAATACACCCCGACACCGGCCATTTCCCACGCGATTCTCTGCTACAACCGCGGACGCACGTCGGGGCTGGCGGACGGCATCGTTATCACTCCGTCGCACAACCCGCCGCAAAGCGGTGGTTATAAATACAACCCTACCAACGGTGGCCCGGCCGATACCCACATCACCAAGTGGATCGAAGCCAAGGCCAACGAACTGCTGAGCAACAAGCTCGCCGGCGTCAAACGCATCAGCTACGAGCAGGCGCTGAAGGCCAGCACGACCCATCGTCACGATTACCTCAACACTTACGTCGCCGACCTGATCAACGTGATCGACTTCGACGCCATCCGTGATGCCAAGCTGCGTCTGGGTGTCGATCCGCTGGGTGGAGCAGGGGTGCGCTACTGGTCGGCGATTGCCGAGCATTACCGTCTGGATATGGAAGTGGTCAACCAACAGGTCGATCCGACCTTCCGCTTCATGACGGTTGACTGGGATGGTCAGATCCGCATGGACCCATCGTCCACTCACGCCATGCAGGGCCTTATCGGTCTCAAAGAGCGCTTCGACGTAGCTTTCGCGTGCGACCCGGACCATGATCGCCATGGCATCGTGACCCCGTCCGGCGGTTTGCTCGCGCCGAACAACTACCTCGCCGTATCGATCGACTACCTGTTCCAGAACCGTCCGCAGTGGCGCGCCGATGCGGCCGTGGGTAAAACCGTGGTCAGCAGCGGCTTGATCGATCGCGTGGCAAAACGTCTGGGGCGTCGTCTGTACGAAGTGCCAGTCGGCTTCAAATGGTTTGCTGACGGCCTGTTCGACGGTTCCCTGGGCTTTGGCGGTGAAGAAAGCGCCGGCGCTTCGTTCCTGCGCAAGGATGGCAGCGTCTGGTGCACCGACAAGGATGGCTTGATCCCGGCGCTGCTGGCCGCAGAAATGACCGCCCGTACCGGCCGCGACCCAAGTCAGGCCTATCGCGCCTTGACCGAAGAACTGGGCGAACCGTTCTCGGTGCGCGTCGATGCCAAGGCCAATCCTGAGCAGAAGGCACTGCTGAGCAAATTGTCGCCAGACCAGGTCACCTCGACCCAACTGGCGGGCGAAGCAATCCAGAGCATCCTCAGCCACGCGCCGGGTAACGACCAGGCGATCGGTGGTCTCAAAGTCATGACCGAGAACGGCTGGTTCGCGGCGCGTCCGTCGGGCACCGAAGACATCTACAAGATCTACGCTGAAAGCTTCGTCAGTGACGAACACCTCAAGCAATTGGTGGCAGAAGCGCAAACACTGGTGGACGGCGCGATCTCTGCGAAGTAATCCAGAATGTAAAAAAGGGCGGCCATCACGGTCGCCCTTTTTTTTGTCCCGCGTTTACCTGATCAAGCCAGGTCCACCAGGACGATTTCACTGTCTTCGATGGCGGTCACCCGCAACACGTGCTCATCGGCGGCCGCAACACCGTCTCGAGCTTGTGCGCGCAAGCCATTGACTTCAATGACGCCGGTGGCCGGTACCAGATAGGCGCGACGGCCATTGTCCAGGCGATACTCGGCGGATTCACCGGCCTTCAAGTTTGCGGCCACCAATCGCGCATCGGCTCGAATGCGCAGGCTTTGATCGTCGCCGGCTTTACCGCTCGCCAGCGTTACGAAACCTTCGCGCTGGCCTTTTGGAAACGGCTTGGCGCCCCAGGACGGTGCCAAACCGGTTTCGTTCGGGATGATCCAGATCTGGAAGATCCTGGTCTCGGTGGTTTCCAGGTTGTATTCACTGTGGGCGATCCCCGTGCCGGCGCTCATGACCTGAACGTCGCCGGCCTCGGTGCGACCCTTGTTACCCAGATTGTCTTCGTGAGTGATTGCGCCTTCACGGACGTAAGTGATGATTTCCATGTCCCGGTGCGGGTGTTTCGGGAACCCGGTGCCAGACGCAATCACATCGTCGTTCCACACCCGCAGGTTGCCCCAGTTCATCCGTTTCGGGTCATGGTATTCGGCGAACGAAAAGTGGTGATGGGCATCCAACCAGCCATGGTGGGCGCCGCCCAGGGAGCTGAAAGGTCTGAGTTCAAGCATGATCGTCTCCTGAATAGGTTCGTCATGGGGCGCAGCGCCTGAGCCACGAAACGCGAACCGGTGGTTGATGGCGAGCATCATCTATCAGGAACTAATCGATAAAAAGCGTAAAAAATGCCTCAATACAATCGAATAACTTGATATCTAATCACCTCGAAAGATTCTCACCCAACCTTCACTTCATCGCATAAGCCAATGAGCTGTAAGCATTTCACTAGAACTGAATGGCAAATGCAGACACCATAGCCTGCAACAGCCTCACACCCTGGAGTCAGCCCGCGTGCCGCAACACACCCCCGATCTTCCTCCTGAGCTTCGTCCCCTGGCCGAGATGCCGCTGCTCAAGCGTCTGGCCGCCCGGTTCTTTGGTCACGGCCTCACGCGTCTGCGCGCACAACACCGGGCATCCTGGCTGCACGGCCAGGCCGACGGCTTTCGCAGCGGGCACAGCGCCGGGGTGGATTACGGCTATAAGGAAGGCAAACTTGAAGGATTGGAGGAAGGCCGGCAGGTATTGTTGATCCGCGACTCGCGCTCGACCGAACACCGACCGCCCAATGTTGACGAGAATCTGTTCGACGATTGGCGTCTGCCGTTGAGCTCTGAGTTAAAAAAGCGCATGAAGACAGATGTCGCCCGACTGCTGCCACCGCACGCCCAACCCAGCGCTGCGCAGTGGAAAATGATCTTCAGCGACACGCCCTCGACCTCAGTGATTGCCGGCGCGGGTGCGGGCAAATCGACCACGTTGGTGTTGCGTATTTTGCTGCTCACCCATTATCTGGGGTTCGAGCTGAGTTCGATGACGGTGGTGACCTTTACCCGTGAATCGCGCAAAGACTTCATCAACAAACTGATCGAGCTGTTTGCGCTCTGGGGCCGGTCGCTCAGCCTCAAGGAGGCGCGCGATCTGGTGCGCACTTTCCATTCGCGAATCCTGCCGATGGTTCGCAGCCTGCCCGGTTTCGAGCGGCTGCAAGCCTTCGAAAACCTCAGTCACCGTGCGCAAAGCGGCGATGAGGAGGTCGATAGCAACCCTTTCGACCTGCGGATCAACGACGCCCAGCGCCAGCAACTCAACGCCTGCTATCACAGCCTGCACACGCGCGATGAGCGCTTTCGCGAACTGATCAAGCCGTTGTCTCGTCATGCACTGCAACTCAAGGAGCTGGAGCGCGATCACCCGGATGTGCAGAAACGCATGGCCGTGACCGAACTGGCCGCCAAGCGTGATGAAGAGCTCTGCGACGCTATCGAAGATTTGTGGTTTCGCGCGGGTGCCTGGCCAATCAAAGGCATTGAACCGAAGCGCCAGACATTCGATATCAACGGCTCGACATTTCATTGTCATGGCTATATTCCCAGCCTGGACGCTTGGGTGGTGCTGGGATTCGATCCACGGGAAAACCCGCAGGCCAGCCGCCCGAATGCCAAATTGAGCGTTCGAGCGGAATGGGCGGTCAAGCGCACCCTGTTTCAAGCTTTCTGTCGTAAGCCTTTGATATGGCTTGATAGTTACGAATCGTCAAAGCGTGTATTGGCGTCCCTTGCAGGCGATGCCAGCGCCGGGCCGGGCTTCGATTACAAGGTCAAGGGCGAGCTCAGTTCTGCGCCGTTGCTGGACTGTTTTGTCGCTGCCGCCGGATTTATCGAGAATCTTGGCCTGGATGTACCCAATGCCGTGGGCCAGATGAGTTTTGCCAAGGACGACCCCGACCGGTTTTTCTTCGAGGCCTTGAGCTTGTACTGGCGAGCGCTGGAAGATCATCTGCTCGATCAGAAGCCACCGGTGATGACCTACAACCGGATGTTCGCCTTGTTCAGCGAACATTCGCCGGAAAACCTGAGGTTGCTGAGCGATGAGCTGCTCAGGCCGATGTCGCACCTGATGATCGACGAATTTCAGGACGTATCGCCGCAGATCGTTTCCTGGATTCGCGCGAGCCTCACGGAAATCCGCAGTCGCGGCCCGGCCATGCATGTGGGGCGCGGCGCACAACGTTCGTCGTTGCTGTGTGTCGGCGATGACTGGCAGTCCATCTACGGCTGGCGGGGCAGTTCGCCGACGTACTTCATGGAATTCAACAAGGAATTCCCTTCACCTGGCACGACCAAAGTCATGCTGAGCGACAACTACCGCAGTCACCAGCACATCATCGATGCCGCTGAACATATCGTTCGTGCGGCGCCGGCGATCGCAGGCAAGAAGGCCAAGGCCAGTGGCGAGCCGAAGGCATTGCTGCCGGTTAACGTTCTCGATCGTGACGATCAAGGCATGGCCAAACGCCTGATGGAGCACTACCAAAAGGGCGATTCAATCTTGATGCTTTATCGAAAAAGCAGCGATAAGTCATTGATAGAAGAACATATTCAGTCTGTAGTTAATGTGGATTCTAGCTTGCCGTACGAAGCGCGGAGGCTCAAGCAGCTGACTTATCACAGCGCCAAGGGACTTCAGGCTGACGCCGTGTTCCTGCTGGGTGACTGCCAACACCTCACCAGTTCGCCGTACAAGAATCAGGTCTACCGCATGGCGGGTCTCGGCAAACCAGGCGACAGCGAAGCGTATGACAGCGCACAGAAAGACGAGATCCTGCGACTGGCTTACGTCGGCATCACTCGGGCGGTGAGTCATTGCTATTGGTATGTCGATGGGCAAGACACCCAGGCAGCCAACGTGCCTAAAGCGTCCGATCGGATCGGCAAGGGCAAGGCGTTCTTTGCCGATCACCGGCAGGGCAAGGCATCGGCGTAAACCGTAAAAAATCGTCGCGCACAAAAAAGCCCACTAAACGTGGGCTTGTTGTTTGAAGTTCAGCCTTCAGGCATAGCTCCTGAGGGCGGCTGGCGGAATGAAGGCCTCAAGCTCGTCTTCCACCGCTTCGATTATTCGTTCTACATCCGCAGCATTCATTACCGTCGCGCAAGGAATGCCGGCGATGGCGATCATGGTCTCGCCACTGGCACGGTCAAAAAGACGGGCAATCATGCTGCCCGGCGCATCCATGCTCGCCTCGAAACCCATGGGATGAAAATGCCAGCGCATCAGCTGGCAGGCATTGGGAAAGGTGACTTTACTGAAGCCTTTATTCATATGTAGCCCGCCTTATTCATCGAGCGCTTCCTTTAGCTCATGTTAGGAGGGAAGAGCCTTCAATGGCTCAACCGGTGACTGCCTTTAAAAGTAGCATCCGAATGTGAAAAGAATGTGGATTTTTCAGGCCGTTTAGCGATTGGTTCAGTTTTTTTGATGCAGGTCATAGAAATAGCCCGGGTCCGGCAATGGGCCATCACGGTTGGTCATTGAAGCCGAGACGGAATTTCGGCAAGCTCGGTTTTTTTTCGCCGAGTCCTCTATGCACGCCGATGATGATGGTCCGCTGCAAGCCCAGGCCACGGGCGACACGGTGATGCGCTATCACTTGCGTTGGAAACACCGGGATCTGGACGGGGTGATGGCGCTCTATCATCCAGAGATTCAGTACAGCGATTTCTTCCAGAACCGTGTGATGGGGCTGTCCGAGTTGCGTGAATACGTGCGCAGTAGCATGCCTCGCGATGCCGATGAAGCCCTGGAGCACTCGGACCGTATTCGTCTGGACGGCAACACGGCGTTCATTCAGTACCGTATTACCCTGCGCGGTGGTGGAGGCCTGGTGTCGTTCCGGGCCAGCGAGGCGATTACCGTCCGTGACGGACTGATCTGGCGGGTCAACGAATATGCCTCGCTGGTGCATGAACAGCCCGTCAGCAAGGCCACCAGCAGCCAACGTCCGGCGGTCAGTCGACTCGGGCTGTCTGCACGCCAGCTGAGTTTCATGGCTGAAGACTTGCAGCAGTATTTTCAGGGCCAGCAACCTTATCTCGATCCCGAACTCGACCTGCAACGGGTGGCGAAGGAGTGCGGGTACAGCCGCAATCAAATTTCCTACTTGCTGAATCAGGTGCTTGGCCAGAGCTTCTATCGATACGTCAACCACGCGCGCCTGCAGCATTTGCTCGCGGCACTGGATAGCGCCACGCCGCCACTGCGTATCGACGAACTGGCGTTTGCCGCCGGGTTCAATTCGCTGTCGGCGTTTTACAGTTGCTTCCGCCAGCACACCGGCCAGTCGCCCAAGGCCTACGTCAAACAAATTTCTTTGCGTGCACGCGCGCAAGACAGCCTCTGAGTCCAAGCACTAGGATCGACGCCATCGAAGTTTGAGTGGCGGAGTCTTGCATGTCGGCGTGGCGCACTATCAGTTTGTGGATGGATCAACTCGACGAGCCATTATTGGCGCGTGCAGCGCTGGATCAGGATCTGGACGTTGACGTCGCCATCATTGGCGCGGGGTACACCGGCCTCTGGACCGCGTACTACCTCAAACGCCAGGCGCCCGACCTGAGCATTGCCATCGTTGAAGCACAAACCGCCGGTTTTGGCGCTTCGGGGCGTAACGGCGGCTGGCTGATGGGCAATGTGCTGGGCGAAGACCGCTTGCTCGCCGATTTGCCGCCCGAACAGCGCCGGGCGTCTTTCGATTTGCTACACGGCATTCCTGACGTAGTCGGGGTTGTCCTCGAACGTGAAGGCATCGACTGCGATTACCGCAAAGGCGGGGCGCTGTATTGCGCGGCCCGCTATCCGGAACAAGAAGCCAGCCTTCGGCACTATCTCGACACGCTCTATAGCCAGGGATTGACCGAAAGCGATTACCGCTGGCTCGGCCCCGAGCAGTTGGCGCAACAGATCAGAATCGCCAAACCATATGGCGGCATCTATGCACCGCACGTCGCAACCATTCACCCGGCAAAGTTGGTGCGAGGCCTGGCCCGGACGGTGGAGAAAATGGGCGTCAGAATTTACGAAAACAGCCCGGTCACCCAATGGCAGTCGGGGGGGCTACGCACGGCGAAAGCCTCGGTTCGCAGCCGCTGGATCGTGCCGGCGGTCGAAGGTTACTCGGTCACCTTGCCACCGTTGGGGCGTTATCAGTTGCCGGTGCAAAGCTTGATAGTGGCCACCGAGCCGTTATCCGCCGCCACGTGGGATGAAATCGGCCTGAGTCGCGGCCAGGCTTTCAGCGAAAGCAGTCGCCAGGTCACTTACGGCCAGCGCACGGCTGACAACCGGTTAGTGTTCGGCGCGCGGGGCGGTTATCAGTTCGCTGCCAGGTTACGCCACAACTTCGACTTGACCACCAGCGAAGTGGAGCTGCGGCGTTATCTGTTTGGCGAACTCTTCCCGCAACTCAAGAACGTGCGGATTACCCATGCCTGGGGCGGCAATCTGGGAATGTCCCGGCGTTTCAAGCCGCACATGTTGTGTGATCAGGCCAGTGGCATCGCATTGTCGGGTGGCTATGGCGGGGAGGGCGTCGGCGCCAGCAACCTGGGCGGCCGGACGCTGGCCGACCTGATTCTGCAGCGCGACACCGAACTGGTTCGGCAGCCGTGGGTCATCCACGGAGGGCTCGACGCGCTCCGGGCCTGGGAACCGGAGCCCTGCCGCTGGCTTGGCTACAACGCGATCATCCGCAGCTTTGTCCACGAAGACCAGACCCTGGCCAACCCGACCACCGCACCCTGGCGCCGAAAACTGGCCACCGGTATTGCCGGCTTCATGGAAGGTTTCATGCGGTAAACGGCGCGTTATTCATCTATCGGCTCAATCGACAGGTACTCCCATGAGCATCACCCAATTCAAGAACACCGCAACCCTGAAGCTGGAACAGTCGAATCCGGTCGCCGTACCGCTGGGCTTGCCCGTGGCAGTGGCCTCGACCACCAGCGTTGAACGCGACGACGGCGTCGAAACCGGCGTCTGGGAATGCACGCCCGGCCGCTGGCGGCGGCAGATCGTCGCCCAGGAGTTCTGTCACTTTCTCCAGGGGCGCTGCACGTTTACCCCGGATGACGGTGAAACCCTGCACATAGAAGCCGGCGATGCACTGATGTTGCCAGCCAACAGCCTCGGTATCTGGGATATCCAGGAAACCGTGCGCAAGACCTACGTTTTGATTTTTTGATCCACTGATTGCCTGCCAGCTCCCCCAATAAAAAAAGACAAATCAAACAGGAATCGACTCATGATCCGAAAGACATTGACTCTGGCTCCCCTTGCGCTCTTCGCGACCCTCGGCCACGCGGCCGAGACCGTCAAGATTTACAACTGGTCGGAGTACATCGCCCCGGACACCACGAAAAACTTCCAGAAAGAAACCGGCATCGCATTCAGCTACGACGTCTTCGACAGCAATGAAACCCTCGACGGCAAATTGATGACCGGCAAATCCGGCTACGATGTGGTCTTCCCGTCCAACCACTTCATGGCGCGGCAGATTCAAGGCGTGGCGTTGAAGAAACTCGACAAGAGCCAACTGCCGAACTGGAAAAACCTCAACCCGACGCTGCTCAAAGCCCTGCAAACCAACGATCCGGGCAACGAACACGGCTTCCCGTATCTCTGGGGCAGCACCGGCATCGGCTACAACATCGCCAAGGTCAAGGCTGTGTTGGGTGATAACGCACCAGTGGATTCGTGGGACCTGATTTTCAAACCCGAAAACATGCAAAAGCTGCAAAAGTGCGGCGTGGCCATCCTCGACAACGGCCCCGAGCTGTTGCCGGCGGCCCTGAACTACCTGGGCCTGCCGCATCACAGCAAGAACCCGGAAGACTACAAAAAGGCTGAAGCGCTGCTGATGAAAGTCCGTCCGTATGTCAGCTATTTCCACTCGTCCAAGTACACCAGCGACCTGGCCAACGGCGACATCTGCGTGGCCGTCGGCTTCTCCGGTGACATTCTGCAAGCCGAAAACCGCGCGAAAGAAGCGAAGAATGGCATCGACATCGGCTACGAGATTCCCAAGGAAGGCGCCGCCATCTGGTTCGACATGGTCGCCATGCCGGTGGACGCCCCGGACGAAAAGGCCGGCTACGCCTTCATGAACTACCTGCTGCGCCCGGACGTCATGGCCAGCATCAGCAACTATGTGCACTACGCAAACGGTAACGAACAGGCCGACAGCCTGATCGACCCGGTGATCAAGAACGACACGAAGGTCTACCCGAGCCCGGACATGATGGGGAAACTGTTTGCGCTGGAGGCGATGCCGTTGAACATCGACCGGATTCGGACACGGGTCTGGAACAAGATTCGGACCGGGAGTTGAGGGTTCATACCTTGTAGTCATTGGGTGCTCATCGGGCTGACTGACACGCTGTAGATTCCAGGCCTCCTTTCGATGGATCAGGAGGCAATGGAATGCCTGTTTGTATAAATGCGGGACAGGTACGTCTTGGTCGCTTTTCTGAGTCAGGGCGCATTTATTTGCTAACGGTTGTCGTTGATCAGCGGCAGCCGTTTTTTGTTGATTGGCAATTGGGTAGGTTGGTCGTACGAGAGTTGCGTCAGGCACAGGAGGAGGGTTGGGGCGACTTTCTAACGTGGGTTGTGATGCCGGATCACATGCACTGTTTGGTACAGCTGCGAGACAAAACGCTGGCGGAGCTGATGTGCCGAATCAAATCCCGCAGTAGCTTGGCGGTCAATCAGGCTCTAGGGCGGCGAGGGCGGATGTGGCAGAAGGGTTACCACGATCGTGCGGTTCGGAGGGAGGACGATGTGAAAGCGCTTGCGCGGTATGTCGTAGCTAATCCGATCCGGGCGGGACTGGTGACGCGGGTTCATGATTATCCGCTGTGGGATGCGTGTTGGTTGTGAGTATCTGACGACTGCTGCGCAGCCGAACGCAGCCTTCGGCAGCTGCTACAGGTTTTGTGTACACCGCAATCCTCGTAGCAGCTGGCGCAGCCTGCGTTCGGCTGCGAAGCAGTCGCCAAAATCTTTAATCCAATGAAGATCCAACTGATATCAATGCGCTGGCACTTATATTAATAAGTTCAGCAAAGTGAGACCCCGTCGACAAAAAAGTAACTTACCTCTATTTAATAATTAAATAACAAATCGTCAGACGATTTGCGCAAACCGCCATCTAACAAACAATATTTCGACAGCGCAGGCATTGTTTCCGGGTACTTGCAGGAACAACTCAATTTGACGTCAAAAAAAATGTAGACGTTTGATTTCGAATTGTGTCAGTTTTCTTTCGCCTTCATTGGACGAGTGATAGGACGATCTCGCCAGAGATTGTCGCTGTCTGACAAAAAACTGTTCCATAGCTAAACAAGGAAGTGTGTTTATGTCGAAAGTAAAAGACAACGCTATTGATACCGCCGAACAGGCATTCCAGCCACTGCAAGCATTGGCTGCATCCAGTTCTGCGTTCAACCAGATCAATAGCTTCAGCCATCAGTATGATCGGGGCGGTAACCTCATGGTCAATGGCAAACCCTCATTCTCCGTCGACCAGGCAGCCACCCAGTTGCTGCGCGATGGCGCTGCCTACCAGGACAAGGACGGCAGCGGCAAAATCGAACTCACCTACACGTTCCTGACCTCGGCGTCGTCGAGCACCATGAACAAGCACGGGATTACCGGGTTCAGCCAGTTCAGCGCTCAGCAGAAAGCCCAGGCCGTGCTGGCCATGCAATCCTGGGCCGATGTGGCCAATGTCACGTTCACCGACAAGGCCACGGGCGGCGACGCTCATATGACCTTCGGCAACTACAGCGGTGGCCAGGATGGCGCAGCGGCATTCGCTTATCTGCCGGGCACCGGTGCTGGTTATGACGGTACTTCGTGGTATCTGACGGGCAGTGGCTATAACGTCAACAAGACGCCGGACCTGAACAACTACGGGCGTCAGACCCTGACCCACGAAATCGGTCATTCCCTGGGCCTGGCCCACCCTGGCGACTACAACGCCGGCGAAGGTGCTCCGACCTACAACGACGCTTCCTACGGGCAAGACACCCGCGGTTACAGCGTCATGAGCTACTGGAGTGAAAGCAATACCAGCCAGAACTTCAGCAAGGGCGGCGTCGAAACCTATTCGTCCGGCCCGCTGATGGACGATATCGCCGCCATCCAGAAGCTCTACGGCGCCAACACCACCACCCGTACCGGTGACACCACTTACGGCTTCAACTCCAACGCCGGACGGGACTTCCTGAGCGCGGCTTCGTCGTCGGACAAGGTTGTGTTTTCGGTATGGGATGCGGGCGGCAAGGACACCCTGGACTTCTCCGGTTTTACCCAAAACCAGAAGATCAACCTGAATGAGGCCTCGTTCTCCGACGTTGGCGGCATGGTGGGTAACGTGTCCATCGCCAAGGGCGTCACCGTCGAAAACGCTATCGGCGGTTCGGGCAGCGACCTGCTGATCGGCAACAGTGTGTCCAACGAACTGAAGGGCGGTGCCGGCAACGACATTCTCTTCGGCGCGGGCGGCGCGGACAAACTGTGGGGTGGCGCCGGTTCGGACACCTTCGTGTTCGCCGCCAGCAGCGATTCCAAACCCGGTGCTATCGACCAGATCCTCGATTTTGTCAGCGGCCTGGACAAGATTGACCTGACCGGCATCACCAACGGCGCGGGCCTGCATTTCGTGAACTCGTTCACCGGTGCGGCAGGCGATGCAGTGTTGACCTCTTCGGGCGGCAACAGCCTGTTGTCGGTGGACTTCTCTGGGCACGGCGTGGCTGATTTCATGGTCAGCACCGTGGGCCAGGCGGCTTACTCCGACATCGCTGCGTAATGTGAGGTGAAAAGGAGGGCGGCGCAGACGCGCTGCTCTCTGGGCCTTGATCGGAGTAAAGCGCCTTATGATCCACAACGGCTTCACTGACAGAACAACCGCGTGGCTATTGGCGACGTTCATGATGATTTTTGGAGATGTAGCCATGGCGAGCAGCCTGAAATTAGCAGACCCCTCGGAACTGGCCGGCAAATGGCAGGCGACCCTGAGCGCCAAAGATGACTCGCCAGAGTCCCTGGCGTTGCAGGACAAACCGTCCAATGTCTGCGTCATCGACTTTCAACCGCAACAGACGCTGGGTGCGGGCGCCGATTGTCTCAGCGCCTGGCTGGACGGCGAATCTGCGATTGGCTGGTTCCCTGAGCCGGATGGCCTGGCAATCACCGGCAAAGAAGGTTCGAAGGTTCTATTTCTCAGCCGCCAACGTGATGGATCGTATAAAGCCACATTGAAATCCGATCTGGTCATAACACTTGTGCGTCAGGTGCAATAACACGATTCAAACATAACGCTTGTCATGGTTGGCATAAGCACCACCCAACTAGTGGCAGCGTTCTGTCGCCCACAGAAAGTTGTTATTAGTTTGTAAGCGCTACCGCAAGGCCTATATCCGCCCCAGTGCGGACAGTTAATGGAAACTTCGCCAGAAGAAGGCGAGGAAGAACACCTCAGGAATAACCCATGAAGATGGCAAAGAGTCCGGCCAGCGCTCCCTTGTTCAAAGCATTGGGCGACTACAAGAGCATCCTGATCAGCATCGGTTGTTTTACCGCGTTAATAAACGTGCTGATGCTGGTTCCGTCGATTTACATGCTTCAGGTCTACGACCGCGTGCTGTCTTCGCAAAATGAAACCACCCTGGCGATGCTGTCGTTGATGGTGGTCGGGTTCTTTGCCTTCATCGGTCTGCTTGAGATCGTGCGCAGCTTTATCGTTATCCGCATCGGCAGCCAACTGGAGCGCCGCTTCAACCTGCGGGTTTATCAGGCCGCCTTCGAGCGCAACCTGTTTCGGGGCGAGGGCAACGCCGGGCAAGCGTTGGGGGACTTGACGCAAATTCGCCAATTCGTCACCGGTCCCGCGCTGTTTGCCTTCTTCGATGCGCCGTGGTTTCCGGTCTATCTGTTCGTGATCTACCTGTTCAATGTCTGGCTCGGCGTGTTTGCGACAGTGGGCACGGTGCTGTTGATCGGCCTTGCGTGCCTCAACGAGGCAATGACCAAAAAGCCCCTGGGCGACGCCGCCGGTTTTTCCCAGAAATCCAGCCAACTGGCCACCAGTCACCTGCACAACGCCGAAACCATTCAGGCCATGGGCATGCTCGGGGTATTGCGTACACGTTGGTTTCAGGTCCATTCACGTTTCCTCGGCTTGCAGAACCAGGCCAGCGACACCGGTGCCGTCATCAGCTCCCTGAGCAAAACCCTGCGCCTGTGCCTGCAATCGTTGGTGCTGGGGTTGGGGGCACTGCTGGTGATCCAGGGTGATATGACGGCCGGAATGATGATTGCCGGTTCCATTCTGATGGGCCGCGTCCTGAGCCCCATCGATCAGTTGATCGCCGTGTGGAAGCAGTGGAGCGGCGCCAAGCTCGCTTACCGTCGTCTTGATTCGTTGCTGCAAGCCTTTCCACCGAGTGACGAGGCCATGGCGCTGCCGGCGCCGAAAGGCCAGATCGCGTTCGAGCAGGTCAGCGCCGCGCCACCTGGGCAACGGGCCGCCACGCTGCATTTGGTCAATTTCAGCCTCGGTGCAGGGGAAGTGCTCGGCGTGCTCGGCGCCTCCGGCTCCGGGAAATCGACATTGGCCCGGGTACTCGTTGGCGTCTGGCCGACCCTGGGTGGCACGGTGCGGCTCGACGGCGCGGACATTCATCGCTGGAACCGCGACGATCTTGGCCCCTACATCGGTTATCTGCCGCAAGACATCGAGCTGTTCAGCGGCAGCATCGCCGAAAACATCGCCCGGTTCAGCGAGGCGGACCCGCAGAAAGTCGTTCAAGCCGCGCAGCAGGCCGGCGTTCACGAACTGATTCTGCGCATGCCGCAAGGCTATGACACCGTGCTCGGCGAGGACGGCAGCGGCTTGTCCGGGGGACAGAAGCAGCGCGTGGCCCTTGCGCGTGCGTTGTATGGCAACCCGCGCCTGGTGGTGCTGGATGAACCCAATTCCAACCTCGACACCGTGGGCGAAGCCGCATTGGCCAGTGCCATTGCGCAAATGAAAGCCCAAGGCACCAGCGTGATTCTGGTGACCCATCGCTCCTCGGCACTGGCCCAGGCCGACAAGCTGCTGGTGCTCAACGAAGGACGCCTGCAAGCCTTCGGCGCCAGCCAGGACGTGCTCAAGGCACTCGCCGCCAATCAGGAGCAGCCGCGGGAGAAAACCGCGCCAGCACCGGGCGGGCTCAGCATGAGCCGGCAGTATCAGCCCTCGACAAGGAATTCGGGCGTATGAGCAACATCAGCGAAGCCACCATGGAACATGACTACATCGCCGAACGCCCTGAGCGCGACGCGCGTTTCTTTGTCCGCATGGGCTGGATTCTGGCGATCGTCGGCGCCGGCAGTTTCTTCACCTGGGCCAGTCTCGCGCCGCTTGACCAAGGCATTCCCGTGCAAGGCACGGTCGTGGTGTCGGGCAAGCGCAAAGCCGTGCAATCGATGAGCAGTGGCGTGGTCAGCCAGATTCTGGTGCGCGAGGGTCAAGTGGTGAAGCAGGGCCAGCCATTGTTCCAGCTCGACCAGACCCAAGTCGCCGCGGACGTGCAATCGCTGCAAGCGCAATACCGCATGGCCTGGGCCAGTCTGGCGCGGTGGCAGAGTGAACGGGACAACCTCAAGCAAGTGAGTTTCCCTGCTGAACTAAGCAACAACCCCGACCCGCGCCTGGCCTTGGTGCTGGAAGGTCAACGGCAGTTGTTCAGCAGCCGCCGTGAAGCGTTTTCCCGCGAGCAGGCGGCCTTGCGCGCCAGCATCGAAGGCGCCAGCGCGCAGCTGGCCGGCATGCGCCGCGCCCGCACGGACTTGACGGCCCAGGCCAGCTCTCTGCAACAACAGCTGAGCAACCTTCAGCCCCTGGCGGACAACGGCTACATCCCACGCAATCGGTTGATGGAGTACCAGCGTCAGCTGTCGCAGGTTCAGCAACAACTGGCGGAAAACAGCGGCGACAGCGGCCGTGTGGAGCAGGGCATCCTCGAATCGCGGCTGAAACTGCAACAGCACATCGAGGAATACCAGAAAGAAGTCCGCACCCAACTGGCCGATGCGCAATTGAAAAGCGTGACGCTGGAGGAGCAGCTGACCTCCGCCGGGTTCGATCTGCAGCACAGCGAGATCATCGCCACCGCCGATGGCATTGCGGTCAACCTCGGGGTTCACACCGTGGGCGCGGTGGTGCGTCAGGGCGAAACCTTGCTGGAGATCGTGCCTCAGGGGACGAGCCTGGAGGTGGAAGGGCACCTGCCGGTCAACCTGGTCGACAAGGTTGGCACGCACTTGCCGGTGGACATTCTGTTCACGGCGTTCAACCAGAGCCGCACGCCGCGCGTGCCCGGCGAAGTCAGCCTGATTTCCGCCGACCAGATGATCGACGAGAAAACCGGTGCGCCGTATTACGTACTGCGCAGCAGCGTCAGTGACCAGGCCATGGAAAAACTCAACGGCCTGGTGATCAAGCCTGGCATGCCGGCGGAAATGTTCGTGCGCACCGGCGAACGTTCACTCCTCAACTATTTGTTCAAGCCGCTGCTCGACCGGGCAGGTTCCGCGTTGACTGAGGAATAAGGATGTTCCGCTGTATGAATAAGTTTTCCATGCTCGCAGCGACCCTGGCGTTGCTGACCTGCAACAGTGTGCTGGCGATGGGACCGTTCGACATCTACGAACAAGCATTGCGCAATGATCCGGTGTTTCTCGGCGCCATCAAGGAACGCGATGCCGGCCTAGAAAACCGCGCCATTGGCCGCGCCGGGCTGTTGCCCAGGATCGGTTACAACTACAACAAGGGGCGCAACTCCTCCAAGGCCACCGCCCTCAATGAGCGCGGGCAGAACCGTACCGATGACCGCAACTACAGCAGTTACGGCTCGACCCTGACCCTGCAACAACCGTTGCTCGACTACGAGGCTTACGCGTCGTACCGCAAAGGCGTGGCGCAGTCGCTGTTTGCCGACGAAGCCTTTCGCGGCAAGAGCCAGGAGTTGCTGGTTCGGGTGCTGGAGCATTACACCCAGGCGCTGTTCGCTCAGGATCAGATTGACATCGCGCAAGCCAAGAAAAAGGCTTTCGAGCAACAGTTCCAGCAGAACGAACACATGTTCCGCCAGGGCGAGGGCACGCGCACCGACATCCTTGAGGCCGAGTCCCGCTATGAACTGGCCACGGCCGAGGAAATAGAAGCCCGTGATGAGCAGGACGCGTCGTTACGAGAGCTGGGCGCGTTGATTGGCGTGCCGGCGATCAACATTGGGGATTTGGCGCCGCTGGATCAGAGTTTCCAGACGTTCACCCTGCAGCCGGCCAATTACGACACCTGGCACGAGATGGCCGTGGCCAACAACCCGAACCTGGCGTCGCAGCGCCATGCCGTGGAAGTCGCGCGTTATGAAGTCGAACGCAACCGCGCCGGGCACCTGCCCAAAGTCAGCGCCTACGCCTCGGTGCGCCAGAACGAGTCGGAAAGCGGCAACACCTACAACCAGCGTTACGACACCAACACCATCGGCATCGAAGTCAACGTGCCGCTGTATGCCGGAGGCGGGGTATCCGCCTCGACTCGCCAGGCCAGCCGCACCATGGAGCAGGCCGAGTACGAACTGGACGGCAAGACCCGGGAAACGTTGATTGAACTGCGCCGCCAGTTCAGCGCCTGCCTGTCGGGTGTGAACAAGTTGCGGGCTTATCAGAAAGCCCTGAAGTCTGCCGAAGCGCTGGTGATTTCAACCAGGCAAAGCATTTTGGGCGGCGAGCGCGTCAACCTCGACGCATTAAATGCAGAACAACAACTATTTACCACCCGCCGCGATCTGGCACAGGCACGCTACGACTACTTGATGGCCTGGACCAAGTTGCATTACTACGCCGGGACGTTGAATGAGCAGGATTTGGCCAAGGTTGACGAGGCGTTCGGCCAAGGCCCGAGGAGTTAATAAGTTGAACCTGTAGCAGCTGGCGAAGCCTGCGTTCGGCTGCGGAGCAGTCGTAAAACCTGAGTTCGCGGTCTTCCTGAAACACCGCGCCGTCTGAATTAACGACTGCTCCGCAGCCGAACGCAGGCTTCGCCAGCTGCTACAGGGAGATGCGTTGCTGCCCGTTATGGGTAACCAGAATTCTAAAAACGCCAAAAAAGCGAGAAGTAAACATGGATGTACAGATCAAGCCGATGTCGGTCGGCACGCTATTACTCCTGGTGTCAGCAATACCGGTCTCGGTGCAAGCCGCTTATCTGGAAACCGGCAAACCCGGCGATGCCGCCAGTTGGCGCTCGGCGGAGTTCCAGCGCGACTGGGGACTCGCCCGCATGCAAGCCGATCAAGCCTACGCCGCCGGCATCACCGGCAAAGGCGTAAAAATCGGCGAGCTCGATTCTGGCTTCGATGCTGCCCACCCCGAATTCGCTACCGACCGTTATCACGCGGTGACCGCCAGCGGCAGTTACGTTGACGGCATCCCGTTCAATGTCGACGGCACACTCAACGCCAACAACGACTCCCATGGCACACACGTCGCCGGCACTATCGGTGCCTCGCGCGACGGCACCGGCATGCATGGCGTGGCCTACAACGCGCAGGTCTACGTCGGCAACACCAACAAGAACGACAGTTTCCTGTTCGGCCCCAATCCTGATCCTCGCTACTTCAAAGCGGTCTATAACGCGTTGGCGGATGCCGGTGTGCGAGCGATCAACAACAGCTGGGGCAGCCAACCGCCGGATGTCAGCTATCGGACCCTCGCCGATCTGCAGGCGGCCTACGCCCAGCACTGGAACAAAGGCACCTGGCTCGATGAGGCCGCAGACGTTTCCCGACGCGGTGTGATCAACGTGTTCAGTGCCGGTAACAGCGGTTACCCCAACGCCAGCGTGCGCTCGGCCTTGCCCTATTTCGAGCCGGACCTGGAAGGCCACTGGCTGGCGGTGTCGGGGCTGGATCAAGGCAACCAACAGAAATACAACCAGTGCGGGATCGCCAAGTATTGGTGCATCACCACCCCCGGCGCGAAGATCGACAGCACCATTCCCGGCGCAGGCTATGCGATCAAGTCCGGCACTTCCATGTCCGCGCCGCATGCCACCGGTGCCCTGGCGCTGGTGATGGAACGCTATCCGTACATGAACAACCAGCAGGCGCTGGAAACGCTGCTGACCACCGCCACCCAACTCGACGGCTCGATCACCGAGGCGCCGAGTACCCGCATCGGCTGGGGCGTCGCCAACCTCGAACGGGCGATGCACGGGCCGGGCCAATTGCTCGGACGTTTCGACGCCAATCTGGGGGCAGGGCAGAGCGATGTCTGGAGCAACGACATCACCGACAAGGCGCTGATTCAGCGTCAAAGCGAAGACGCGGCGGAGCACAGTGCCTGGCAACAGACGCTGCAGACCAAAGGTTGGGAGAACGGTGTACCGCTCGGTGCCAGCCAGCAGGATCTGACCGACTATGCGGTGGGCACGGCCCGTGATCTCGCCGCCGCCACTCGGGTCTACGAAGGCAGCCTGATCAAGTCTGGTGTCGGGCGCCTGATGCTCACCGGCAACAGCACTTATCGCGGGCCGACCACAGTGAATGGCGGTCTGCTGTCGGTCAACGGTTCGCTGGCATCGCAAGTGACCGTCAATGACAGCGGCACGCTGGGTGGGGCTGGACGCGTCGGCGCACTGACCGCCAATCGCGGCGCTACGGTTGCGCCGGGCAATTCCATTGGCACCTTGCAGGTCAGCGGCGACGTCACGTTTGCGCCGGGTTCAACCTACGCCGTGGAGCTGTCGCCGACCGCGAGTGACCGGATCGTCGCGGGCGGCACGGCCACGGTCAGCGGCGCGACCGTCAGCCTGTCACTGGAAAACAGCCCGACCTTGCTCAGCACTCAACAAGTGCAAAGCCTGCTCGGTCATCAGTACAACATCCTGCAAGCGGCCGGCGGCATTCAAGGTCAGTTCGGCGCGGTGCTGCCCAACTACCTGTTCATCGGCGGTAGCCTCGATTACGCGGCCACCGGTATTCAATTGAGTGTCGAGCGCAACGACACGACCTTCGCCAGCGTCGGCCAAACGCCGAACCAGCGCGCCGTAGCCTCCGCCGCTGAAGGGCTTGGGGCGGGCAATCCGGTTTACGAAAGCCTGCTGCTGTCGCCCACCGCGACGTCCGCCCAACAGGCGTTTCAGCAGTTGTCGGGGGAAATCTACCCGGCGCTGGGTTCGGTACTGATCAACGACAGCCGCTACCTGCGCGATGCTGTCGGTGAGCGGTTGATTGACGCCCAAGGCACTCAAAGCAATGGCTGGATCAAGGCGCTGGGCGCCTGGGGCAAAACCGATGAGCGCCATGACACCGCCGGTTACACCACTTCGATTGGCGGCTTGCTGGCCGGTGTCGACGGGGCGCTGGATGAGCAAACCCGGATCGGCCTGGTCACCGGTTATAGCGACAGCTCGGTGAGCATGGGCTCCGGCACTCACTCATCGGCCAAGGTCGACAGCTATCACCTGGGTGCTTATGCCGGCCGCGAGTCGGGTGCCTGGCGCCTGAGTGCCGGCGGTGCCTACAGCTGGCATCGCGCCGACGTCAAACGTGACCTGCACTACGGCGACGTCAGCGCCAAACAGAAAGCCAAGGTCGATGCCGGGACCACCCAAGTGTTCGGTGAAGCGGCGTATCGCCTGAACCTGCAACCGCTGGCGCTCGAATCCTTCGGGAACCTGGCCTACGTGCACCTCGACACTGAAGGTTTCACCGAGAAAGGTGACGCTGCGGCACTGAAAAGCAGTGGCGACACGCGTGACGCGGTACTCAGCACGTTGGGCGTGCGTGCATTGAAAACCGTGAACCTGTCCGGCCAGCAGAAGCTGGACCTGAGCGGCAGCCTCGGCTGGCAGCACAACCTGAGCCATACCGATTCCGAAGAACACCTGGCATTTGCCGGCGGCAGCACAGCGTTTTCCGTGGAGAGTTCGCCAATGGTGCGTGATGCGGCGCTGGTGGGCGCCCATGCCAGCCTGGCCCTGAGCCGGGACATCCGCTTGAATCTCGATTACACCGGCCAACTGGCCAGCCGCGAGAAGAGCCATGGCGTGGGCCTCAGCCTCAATTGGCAGTTTTAAAGCAGAACCCTTGTAGCAGCTGGCGCAGCCTGCGTTCGGCTGCGAAGCAGTCGTAAACCCTGCATCCGCGGTGTGTCTGACGGACCGCGGTGCCTGATATTGCGACTGCTTCGCAGCCGAACGCAGGCTGCGCCAGCTGCTACAGGGGGGCGTGTTTCACAAATAAAAATGAGTGCTTTCAAGGCACAGGATTTGGCAACACAACTAAGGACGGTAACTGGATGAATAACAAGCACAACAACCTTGCCTTGCTCTGCGCATTGGCCACCCTCGGTACCGCGCAAGCGGCGCCTTACGTGGAAAACGGTCGAGCAGGCGATCCCAACAGTTGGCGCAGCACTGAATTCAACGCCGATTGGGGGCTGGGAGCGGTCAACGCACAAACGGCCTATGCCGCCGGTTACACCGGCAAAGGCGTGAAGCTGGGGATCTTTGACCAACCGGTCTACGCCGCGCATCCGGAATTCTCCGGCCCGAACAAAGTGATCAACCTGGTCACCAGCGGTATCCGCGAATACACCGACCCGTACATCCCGGTCAAAGCCGGCGATGCGTTTCGTTATGACGGTTCGCCCACGATCGATTCCGACGGCGAGTATGGTGCCCACGGTACCCACGTTGCCGGTATCGCTGCGGGCAGTCGCGATGGCGGCCCGATGCATGGCGTGGCATTTGGTGCGCAGATCATCAGTGCGGACAACGGCGATCCGGGCCCGGAGGACGGCATCATTCGCGGCAACGACGGCGCGGTCTACAAGGCCGGTTGGGATGCCTTGATCGCCAGCGGCGCGCGGATCATCAATAACAGTTGGGGCATCGGCATCACCGATCGCTTCGACCTCGGTGGACGCAACCCCGCCTACCCGCATTTCACCGTGCAAGATGCGCAATTGCAGTTCAACGAGATCAGTCCGTTACTCGGGACCAAACCGGGCGGAGCCTATGACGGCGCCATCGCGGCGGCCCGCAGCGGTATCGTGACGATCTTCGCCGCCGGCAACGATTACAACCTCAACAACCCGGACGCCATTGCAGGCCTGGGCTACTTCGTGCCGGACATCGCGCCGAACTGGGTGACCGTGGCGGCGTTGCAGAAAAACCCGGACCTCAACAGCCCGAACCCCTACACCATCAGCACCTTCTCATCACGTTGCGGCTACACCGCCAGCTTTTGCGTGTCCGCACCGGGCAGCAAGATCTACAGCTCGATCATCAGCGGTACCAACGCCGACAACCTGACCACCGGCTACACCAACTACAACGGCACGTCGATGGCAGCGCCGCACGTCGCCGGCTCCATGGCCGTGCTGATGGAACGCTTCCCGTACATGACCGGCGCCCAGGTCGCCAGCGTGTTGCGCACCACGGCCACCGACCTCGGTGCACCCGGCGTCGATTCGCTGTACGGCTGGGGGATGATCAACCTGCGCAAAGGCATCGATGGCCCGGCGATGTTGGTCACCGAGCAGGACATTCCCGAGGAGTTCCGCATCCAGGGTGCCTACGGTTCAAGCCAGTTTGTGGCGGACTTGCCGGGGATCGGTGCGATTATCGACAAGGGCAAACCGACCGAGCGCGTGTGCAATGACGTGCACTGCGGCCTCGACACGTGGCGCAACGACATTTCCGGCCATGGTGGCCTGACCAAGCAGGGCATCGGCACGCTGGTGCTGACCGGCGCCAACACCTACGCCGGTCCGACGCTGGTCAATCAGGGCCGCTTGGCCATCAACGGTTCGCTGCTCTCGGCGGTCACCGTCAACGACAGCGGGATCCTCGGCGGTAATGGCCGCATCGGCGCATTGACCGCGAAACGCGGCGGCACGGTAGCGCCAGGCAACTCCATCGGCACCTTGCAAGTAGCAGGGGACGTGACCTTCGAACCTGGCTCGACCTACGCCGTGGAGTTATCGCCGACCCGCAGCGATCAGATCGTGGCGGGCGGTAAAGCCGTGATCGACGGCGCGACCGTCAGCCTGTCCCTGGAAAACAGTCCGACCTTGCTGACCCCTAGCGAAGTGAAATCATTGCTCGGCAACCAATACAACATTCTGCAAGCGGCCGGCGGGATCGAAGGGCGTTTCGGCGCCGTGCTCCCGGATTATCTGTTCATCGGAGGCACACTCGACTACTCGGCCAATGGCATCCAACTGGCGGTTGAGCGCAACGCAGCGTCCTTCGCCAGCGTCGGCCAAACCCCGAATCAACGCGCCGTTGCCGCGGCCGCCGAGCAACTGGGCGCGGGCAATTCGCTCTATGAAACCTTGCTGCTTTCGCCGACCGCCGCCGTCGCACAACAAGCCTTCCAGCAACTGTCGGGCGAGGTTCACCCGGCGATCGGCACGCTGCTGATCAACGACAGCCGTTACCTGCGCGATGCCGTCGGCGAACGCCTGCGCGAGCGTGATCTGTTCAACGCGGCGGCACCCACCGATGACCGCAGCAACGCCTGGGTCAAAGTGCTTGGCGCCTGGGGCAAGAGCGATGGCGGGCATGACAACGCCAGTTCCAACAGCTCCATTGGCGGCTTGCTGGCCGGTGTCGACGGGCTGATCACTGAAGATACGCGCCTGGGTTTCGTCACCGGTTACAGCGACAGTTCGTTAAGCATGGGCGATGGCACGCATTCGTCAGCCTCCGTCGACAGCTACCACTTGGGCGCCTATCTGGGCCACGAAATCGACGCCCTGCGTTTGAGCGTCGGCGGCACTTACAGCTGGCATCGCATTGACGTGAAGCGTGACCTGCAATTGGGCGACGTCAGCGGCAAACAGAAATCCAAACGCGATGCGACCACCGCCCAACTGTTTACCGAAGCGGCGTATCGCCTGGACCTGCAACCGCTGGCACTGGAGCCGTTCGCCAACCTGGCTTACGTGCACCTCAACAGCGACAGCTTCACCGAGAAAGGTGATGCCGCGGCGCTCAAGGGTGGCGAAGACAACCGCGACGCCGTGCTCTCAACCCTCGGTGTGCGGGCAAGCAAAGCGATTGCCCTGTCGGACCAACAGCAACTGGAACTGTCCGCCACGCTGGGCTGGCAGCACAACCTGAGCAACACACGTTCCGAAAGTCATCTGGCCTTCGCCAACGGCAACACCGGGTTCAGCGTGCAGAGCGTTTCCCTGGATCGTAACGCCGCCGTTGTGGGTGCGCGGGCCGGTCTGGCGGTGGCGCAGGACGTTCGTTTGAGCCTGGATTACAACGGACTGCTTGGTTCCAACGAGAAAGACCACGGTGTGGGTCTGACGCTCGACTGGCAGTTCTGATTTAACGCAAAGGAAGCCAACCTATGGGACTGTTTGATTACAAAAATGCGGACGGCAAGGCGTTGTACTCCGACGCCATCGCACTGACGCTGTATGCGTACACGCCAACCGGTCAACCGCTGCCGGCGACCGGTTGGGCGCCGATTGGCGCTACGCAGCTGGGTTATCAAGGCAAGGTCGGCGCTCAAGGCACCTTTTATGGCGAGAAGGACGGTTTCACCAGCGCCGAAGCCGAAGTGCTCGGCAAGTACGACGGGGCGGGCAAGCTGATCGGTATCGGCATTGCTTTTCGTGGCACCGGCGGCTTGGGTTACAGCGACACCTTCGGCGACATGAAAAACAACCTGCTGGCTGCCGTCGGCCCGGTGGATTACGCGACGAACTACGCGAAGAATGCCTTCGACAACTTGCTCAAGGATGTTGCCGCGTTTGCGATTGCCCATGGCCTGGGCGCCAGGGATGTTTTGGTCAGCGGTCATAGCCTGGGCGGGCTGGGCGTCAACAGCCTCGCCGAACTGAGTGGCAACAACTGGGGCGGTTTCTTCAAGGAGGCCAACTACGTTGCCTTCGCCTCACCGACCCAGAGCGCTACCGGCAACAATGTGCTGAACATCGGTTACGAGAACGATCCGGTGTTTCGGGTGCTGGACGGCACCACGTTCAGCAGCGGCTCCCTGGGCAAGCACGACGGACATCAGGGCTCGGCGACCAACAACATCGTCAACTTCAATGACCAGTACGCGTCCACCGCGCAGAACCTGGTGCCGTTCAGCATCCTGAATCCGCTGAACTGGTCGGCTCACGGTTCGCTGGGTTATGCCGACGGGTTGAACCGGGTGATCGACTCGCGCTTCTACGACCTCACCGACAAGGACTCGACGCTGATCGTGTCCAACCTGACGGAAGAATCCCGGGGCAAGACCTGGGTCGAGGACCTCGGTCGCAGCGGCGAACCTCACGTTGGCAGCACCTTCATCATTGGCACCGACAGCAACGACCTGCTCAAGGGCGGTGCCGGCAATGACTTCATCGAAGGTCGCGACGGCGATGATCGGTTCCGCGATGACGGTGGCTACAACCTCCTGTTGGGCGGCAAGGGCAGCAACACCTTCGAATTGCAGAAGCCGTTGCAGAACTTCAGCGTTGCCAATGACGGCGACGGCACGCTGTACGTGCGTGATGCCTATGGCGGCCTCAGCATGACCCGCGACATCGGGGCGCTGGTCAGTAAAGAGCCGGGCTCATGGTGGGGGAGCAAGGAGGTGAGTTACAGCGTTACCGCCAACGGTTTGCTCAACGGCAGCGAGCTTACCCAGTACAACCACTCGCTTAACGGTGATGCCTACGGCAACACACTGGCAGCCAGCATCGACGGCGACTGGTTGTTCGGCAATGCTGGCGACGACCTGCTGCGCAGCGACAAAAGCCAGGTGACCTTCGTCGGTGGCGCGGGCAATGACGTGATGCAGGCCTCGGGTGGCAACAATACGTTCCTGTTCAGCGGCGCCTTCGGTTTCGACGCGATCAATGGCTACCAGGGCAGCGACAAACTGCTGTTCATGGGCGTTGAGGGCGCGGGGCAGGGGTATGACTACAAACAACACGCTTCGCAGTCGGGCCAGGACACGGTGCTGAAAATTGGCGATTTTGCCGTGACCCTGGTGGGGGTGGGACTGGATAACCTGTCGGCTTCAGGCATTACGTTTGCCTGAGGCGGCATGCACTAAATGCTCCGGGACGCCTCGTAGTGAGGCGTCCTGGTTGTGAGCTATCTCTGACAATTCCAACAAAAAGAGAGGCAATACCAATGGGTGTGTACGACTACAAAAACTTCGATACAGCCGATTCCAAAGTGTTATTTACCGACGCGATGGCGATCACGCTGTATTCCTACCACAACCTCGATAACGGCTTTGCCACCGGTTATCAGCACAACGGCTTCGGCCTTGGCTTGCCGGCGACACTGGTGAGCGCACTGATCGGTGGTACCGACTCCCAGGGCGTCATTCCCGGAATCCCCTGGAACCCCGATTCGGAAAAAGCTGCGCTGGATGCGGTGCAGAAAGCCGGCTGGACGCCGATCACCGCCACGCAACTGGGCTATGACGGCAAGGTTGATGCACGCGGAACGTTCTTCGGCGAAAAGGCCGGGTACACCAGCGCTCAGGTGGAAATCCTCGGCAAGTACGACGCGCAGGGTCATCTCAGCGAAATTGGTATCGCCTTTCGCGGCACCAGCGGCCCACGAGAAAGCCAGATCAGCGACTCCATCGGCGATGTGATCAATGACCTGCTGGCGGCGTTCGGGCCAAAGGATTATGCGAAAAACTACGTCGGCGAAGCCTTCGGCAATCTGCTCGGCGACGTCGCGGCCTTTGCCCAGGCCAATGGTCTGTCGGGCAAGGACGTGCTGGTCAGCGGTCACAGCCTCGGCGGGCTGGCGGTCAACAGCCTGGCGGATTTGAGCCGCGACAAGTGGGCCGGGTTCTACCAGGATTCCAACTACATCGCCTACGCCTCGCCGACCCAAAGCAGCACCGATAAAGTGCTGAATGTCGGTTACGAGAACGACCCGGTGTACCGCGCCCTCGACGGTTCATCGTTCAACCTGGCATCGGTGGGCGTGCACGACGCCGCCAAGGTCTCGGCGACCGATAACATCGTCAGCTTCAACGACCACTACGCTTCGACAGCGTGGAATGTGCTGCCGTTTTCCATCCTCAACATCCCGACCTGGATCTCGCACTTGCCCACCGCCTATGGCGACGGCATGAACCGGGTGATCGAGTCGAAGTTCTACGACCTCACCAGCAAAGATTCGACGATTATCGTTGCCAACCTGTCGGACCCGGCGCGTGCCAACACCTGGGTTCAGGACCTCAATCGCAATGCTGAAACCCACAAGGGCAGCACTTTCATCATCGGCAGCGACGGCAACGATCTGATCCAGGGTGGCCGGGGCAACGACTATCTGGAAGGCCGCGATGGCAACGACACCTTCCGTGAGGGTGGTGGCTACAACATCCTGTTGGGGGGCAAGGGCGACAACGTGCTGGACATGCAGCAGTCGGTGCAAAACTTCGACTTCGCCAATGACGGCGCCGGCAACCTGTACATCCGCGACGTCAATGGCGGCGTCAGCATCACCCGCGACATTGGCAGCATTGTGAGCAAGGAGCCGGGTTTTCTGTGGGGGCTGTTCAAGGATGACGTGACCCACAGCGTCACCGCCGAAGGTCTTAAGGCGGACAGCAACCTGACGCAGTACGCGTCAACAGTGAAGGGCGGCGCCGGGACCGATACGCTTACGGCTCACGCTGGTGGCGATTGGTTGTTTGGACTGGACGGCAACGATCATTTGCTCGGCAGCAACGGTAACGACGTGTTTGTCGGCGGGGCGGGCAATGATGTGTTGGAGTCGGGCGGCGGGGTCGATACGTTCCTGTTTAGCGGCGCGTTCGGTCAGGACCGGGTGGTTGGCTACCAGGCTAGCGACAAACTGGTGTTTCTCGGGGTTCAGGGGGTGACGCCGGATAACGATTATCGGGCCCATGCCACGGCGGTGGGGCACGACACGGTGCTGACGTTTGGGGGGGATTCGGTGACGTTGGTCGGGGTTGGGCTGGATAGTTTGTCCAGTTCAGGGGTGGTTATCGCCTGAGGGTGATGGGCTGACTGGAAGGGCCCCATCGCGAGCGGGCTCACTCCCACATTGGATCTGTGGCGTTCACAAATCCCCCTGTGGGAGCCTGCTCGCGATGAACGATAACCCGGTATTTAATCTTCCTTTCGGATCGTGCTTACTTCATCGGCCCGGACCTTCACTTTCGCCCCGGAAATATCTTCGAATTCGAAGAAGCCGTCCTTGGTCTTGGTTTTCGGCATGTCCTTGGTCAAATACTGGGTGCCGTTCTGCAGTGTCACAACCGTTGGCGTCGAGCAACCGGCCAGGGCCAGAAAGGCCGCTACCGCCAAGGGCAAACCCAGAGTCTTGATATTCATAACCACCTCTCATCCTTTAAAAAAAACAGTGCGAATGCCACGAACGAAATCAACCGTCACTGTACCTCTATCGCGGTTGGTGCGATGGATCGGCAGAAAGTTCAGAGGCACAGGAAAAATTAGCGGCTCAGGCCGCCGCTTATCCTTTTCCGTTTGCCCGGGCGGGGCGTAGCTGGTATCTGTACGCATAACCAGTACTCGCTCACCATGGCTTTTTTCCTGTGACTGCAAATCCTCTCGACGATCCGTTCTATTACTTGAACAACTTCATGCAAGTGCTTGATTGGCTTGAGCATCGCTATGCCGATGTGTTGAGTGTCGAAGAGCAACACTTCATTTGCGAGTTCAAACGGTTGCCCCGTGAATCCAGGGCGTTGCTGGTCAGGATGGTGATGCGTAAGGGGCATCACTTCCGGGCGAGCAAGCTGCGTTACCTGGAGATCGGCGACATCGGCATCGCCGCCGAGCCACTGCTGGCGCTGGGCTGGATCGATGAGCAATTGCCGCTGTCGATCGAAGTGCTGTTCGAGATGCTGCTCAAGGCGGAAATTCTCCAGCATTTTGGCCCCGTCATCGATCAACCCAAGGGCAAAAAGACCGATTGGCTGCCGGCGCTGAGCGAACAGTTTCCTCAGGCTCTCAGCTTCGGACAGTGGTGCCCGTCGCTGGATGACCGATTGTTCAGCCTGACCATCATGGGCCTGTGCGACCGGCTGCGCTTGATGTTTTTCGGCAATCTTTACCAGGACTGGTCCGAGTTCGTATTGGCCGACCTTGGCATCTTCACCTATGAAAAAGTCGAGTTCTGCGCCGATTCCCGAGGGCTGCGCAGCCGCGACGACGTGGACGCCTGCCTCTTCCTGCATGAATGTCAGCAACATTTCGAAGCCGGCGAAGCCGTGGAAGGCATTGTCGAGCAGATCAAAGGGCTGGCGCTGAGCAATCCCTGGCTGCAACGACGTCGCGGCAAACTGTTGTTCCAGATTGGCCAGCACTGCGAGCGTGTGGCGGATTTCTCTACCGCACTGGTGATCTACCGCGAGTGCGCCTATCCCGGCGCGCGCCTGCGCTTGATTCGCGTGTTGGAGCGCTGCGGGGAATACCAGCTGGCCATGGACCTGGCCACCGCAGCGGAGCAAGCACCGGAAAGTGCCGCCGAGCAGCAACAATTGCTGCGTGTGCTGCCCCGGCTGCGGCGCAAGCTGGGCGGACCGGTGATAAAGCGCTCGTCGCCACGGGAAATGCTGCGCCTGGACTTGCAACTGCCCAGAACCGACCCGGCATTGTCGGTGGAATCCTACGTACAGGCGCATTTGACGGAAGATTCGGCGCCGGTGCATTACGTCGAAAACAGCCTGATCAACTCGCTGTTCGGCCTGCTGTGCTGGCCGGCGATTTTCGCGCCGCTGCCGGGGGCGTTTTTCCACCCGTTCCAGCGTGGGCCGGTGGATCTGCTCAATGAGGACTTCCACGCACGCCGCGCGGAGCTGTTCCAGGGCTGCCTGGCTGAACTGGATGACGGGCGTTACCGCCAGACGATTCGCCAACGCTATGCCAGCAAGTGGGGCGTGCAGTCGCCCTTCGTGTTCTGGGGTGTGCTGAGCGAAGAATTGCTCGATCAGGCACTCGATTGCCTGCCGGCCGAACACCTCAGGCACTGGTTCAATCGACTGCTGTTGGACATCAAGGCCAATCGTGCCGGCATGCCGGACCTGATCCAGTTCTGGCCGCAGGACAAAACCTACCGGATGATCGAAGTCAAAGGCCCCGGTGATCGCCTGCAAGACAATCAATTGCGCTGGCTCGAGTTCTGTCATGAGCACCAGATGCCGATTGCCGTCTGCTACGTGCAGTGGGCGGAGCAAAGCGCTTGAGTTACAGCATCGCGGTGCGGGCGCTGTGTGAATTCACCGCCAAGGTCGGTGACCTCGACCTGCGTTTTACGCCTACGCCGACGGCGCTGGAAGGGATGGTCGGGCACCGCACGGTGGCGTCCCGGCGCAGCGAGGGCTACCAGAGTGAAGTCGCGCTTGAAGGCCTGTACCAAACGTTGAAGGTAAAGGGCCGGGCCGACGGCTATGACCCCGCGCAAAATTGCCTGGAAGAAGTCAAAACCTATCGCGGCGACTTGAGCAAGCAACCGGCCAACCACCGTCAGTTGCACTGGGCGCAGGCGAAGATTTACGGCTGGTTGATGTGCCAGAAACTGCAGCTGACGCAGATCAATCTGGCCCTGGTGTACTTCAACATCGTCAATGAACAGGAAACCTGCCTGGTCGAGGCTTTCAGCGCCGCGCAACTGCGGCTGTTCTTCGAACAACATTGCGCCTTGTTCCTGCACTGGGCCGAACAGGAAATGGCTCATCGCGAAGGACGTAATCGGGCGGCGCAACAACTGGCGTTTCCCCATGCCGACTTTCGACCGGGGCAGCGTCATCTGGCGGAATCGGTGTTCAAGGCGGTCAGCACCGGTCGTTGCTTGATGGCCCAGGCGCCCACGGGGATCGGCAAGACGGTCGGCACGCTGTTCCCGATGCTCAAGGCCCTGGCGCCGCAGCAACTGGACAAGGTGTTTTTCCTCACGGCGAAAACCCCGGGGCGCAAACTGGCGCTGGACGCCGCGCAAGTGATCCTCGACAGCGCCGGCGCGCCACCCTTGCGGGTGCTCGAAATGATCGCCCGGGACAAGGCCTGCGAACATCCGGACAAAGCCTGTCACGGCGAATCCTGCCCGTTGGCCCAGGGGTTTTATGATCGCTTGCCCGCCGCTCGCCAGGCGGCCAGCAAATTGTCCCTGCTGAACCAGAACGCTTTGCGCGAGGTCGCCCTGCAACACGACATCTGTCCCTATTACCTGAGCCAGGAAATGGCCCGCTGGGCAGACGTGGTAGTCGCCGATTACAACTACTATTTCGACTTCAGCGCGCTGCTGTTCGGGCTGGCCCAGGCCAATAACTGGAAAGTCGCGGTGTTGGTGGACGAAGCACACAACCTGGTGGAGCGCGGCCGGCAGATGTATAGCGCCAGCCTCGACCAATCGACCCTCAACGCTGTACGAAAAACCGCGCCCGAGGCGTTGAAAAAATCCTTGCAGCGGGTCAATCGTGAGTGGAATGCCCTGCATAACCAGCAACTCGGTGCCTATCAAGCCTATGACAAGGCGCCGGAAAAACTTCTCCAGGCGTTGTCATCGTGCAGCGCGAGCATCGGCGATTACCTGAACGATCACCCGCAAGGCCTGGACGGGGCGTTACAGAACTTCTATTTCGACATGCTGCAGTTTTGCCGAGTGGCCGAGCTGTTTGATGAACAGTTCCTGTTCGACATCAGCAAGCGCGACCTCGACCGCCAACGCAACCTGTCGCAGCTGTGCCTGCGCAACGTGGTGCCCGCCGGTTTCATCCGCCCACGCCTGACGGCCGCACGCAGCACCGTGCTGTTTTCTGCGACCCTGAGCCCTCGCCACTACTATGCCGACCTGCTTGGTACGCCAACGAACACGGTGTGGATAGACGTTGAATCGCCCTTTCACGCCGATCAGCTGCAAGTGCACATCGTCAGCCAGATCTCCACGCGGTTTGTCCATCGCCAGTCATCCCTCGCACCGATCGTCGAGCTGATCGCCCGGCAGTTCAGCCAACGCCCCGGCAACTACCTGGCGTTTTTCAGCAGCTTCGATTATTTGCAGCAAGTGGCGCAGTTGCTGGCCCAGCGGCATCCTGACATCACTCTGTGGTCGCAGTCCCGGGGCATGGGGGAAGGGCAGCGACAGGACTTCCTCGATCAGTTCACCGCCGAGAGTCAGGGCGTCGGTTTCGCGGTATTGGGCGGGGCTTTTGGCGAAGGCATCGACTTGCCGGGCGCGCGCCTGATCGGAGCGTTTATCGCCACCCTCGGGCTGGCGCAACTCAACCCGGTCAACGAGCAGTTGAAACAGCGCATGGCAGCCATTTTCGGCGCCGGTTATGACTACACCTACCTGTTTCCCGGCGTGCAGAAAGTGGTGCAGGCGGCGGGGAGGGTGATCCGCACCCAGCAGGATCAAGGGGTGGTGATGCTGATCGATGACCGGTTTGGCGACAGCAAGGTCAAACAGCTACTGCCGCGCTGGTGGTCGATTGCTCCGAGGATTTTGCACACTATCGAGTAGGATTTTTTACTTTAAAAACATCGACATATCTTGAAAGACACGCCCATTTGAACAAGCAGCGAATACTGTCTTTATTCAAAGAGCCCGTCATCACTTTCAAGCTGAATCTTTGATAAGGAAATCAAGATATGTCAGTAGCACCGCAATACACGTACACCCCTGAGCAGGTCACCGTAGCATTCAATGAAATAAAAGCGACGCTGTTCAGCGGCATCACGGCCGAGGCAACCCCCAAAATCCTGGTCGTTGCCGGGCTGCAAGGGTCAGGTAAAACCTACCTGCTGGAAAAGACCCTGCTGCCTTCAAATCGCTACAACAATTATGTTCGTCTTTACCTGCCCGACTACCGCAAGAAACACCCCCAATACACAGAGATGATCAAACACGGGGTCTTGCATGCGTATGAGCATACCGAGGCATTTGTTCGCGAAGTCAGTACGAAAATCTATAAGCAAGCCTTCAGCGGCAAATTCAACATCATCATGGAATGTGCGTTCGATAGCCTCGATTTTGCAGCCTTCCCGCCGTCGGCGACCGCCGCCGGTTATCAGTTCGAAACTCACATTGTGGGCTGCACTCAAGCGTTTGCTCATGTGTCGAGCATCAAACGAGCGTTCAAAAGCCTTGAAGACCAGGAAATGGAACGGTTTCTCACGGTATCGACGCTGGATGCCAGCATGAGTTATGCGCCTGCGATCATCCTGGCCTTGGAGACGGCTGCAAAAGCGGTCAGCGGCTCGCAAGTCAATGTGTACGAACGCGGGTTCGGCGTGTTGAACGAACGGACCTTGATTGCCCAGAGTACTTACTCCAAAACTGCCGGCGGTTCCGTTGCCACAACGACAACCAAGGTGGATTTTGCGTACAGCATCTATTCGAATATTATCGACAACCACATCTTCGCGGCGAGCGATCGCGATGAAGTCATCAAAGAGTGCCACCTGGCACTGCTCAAGATGGCGACTCATGCTTCGCATGTTCCCAAATTCGTCTACAACGATCTGTACGCCTACATCGTCAAACACGTCAATCGATAACGCTGGGCGACGAGTACCGTTTTTCCGGCTTTCCAAATGCGTGGTATGTCGCATACTCCAAAAAACGGTCATACCAAGAGGGATCAATGAACGAGGATCGGACCAACGCCATCGACGACAGTCGTTTTCGCCTGTTAATCGATGCTGTGATTGACTATGCGATCTACATGCTTGATCCCGATGGCATCATCACCAGCTGGAACAGCGGCGCCAGGCGTTTCAAGGGGTACGAGGAGTCCGAAATCCTCGGCCAGCACTTTTCGCGGTTTTATACCGAAGAGGATCGCCGTGCCGGTTTGCCCCAGCGGGCACTGGACACGGCGATCAGGGAGGGGCGTTTCGAGGGGGAAGGCTGGCGGGTTCGCAAGGACGGCACGCATTTCTGGTGCCACGTGGTCATTGACCCGATTCTCGACCCGTCGGGCAAGTTGCTCGGGTTTGCCAAGATTACCCGTGACCTGACCGACCGCAAGATGGCCGAAGAAGTCCTCAAGCAAAGCGAGCAGCAGTTCCGCCTGCTGGTTCAAAGCGTCACTGATTACGCCATCTACATGCTCGCCCCGGATGGCTGCCTGACCAACTGGAATCCCGGAGCCCAGCGCATCAAGGGTTATTTGCCCGAAGAGGTCATCGGCAAGCACTTCTCGATGTTTTACACCCCGGAAGACCGCGAGGCCGGCGAACCGCAACGGACCCTGGACATTGCAGTGCGAGAAGGGCGGTTCGAAAACAAAGGCTGGCGCGTGCGCAAGGACGGTACGCGGTTCCTGGCCAATGTCGTGGTCGATCCGATTTGGGGCGAAACCGGCACTTTGCTCGGATTCGCCAAGATCACCCGTGATATCACCGAAGTCACGCAAGCCCAGCAGACGCTGGAGCAAACCCGCGAGGCGCTGTTCCAGGCGCAGAAAATGCAGGCCATTGGCCAACTCAGCGGTGGTATTGCCCACGACTTCAACAATTTGCTGACGGTCATCCTCGGCAATCTGGAAATCGTGCGCAAACGAGTGGGAGAGGATCCGAAAATTACCCGGCTTGTGGACAATGCCACCCAGGGCGCCTTGCGCGGTGTCTCCCTGACCCAGCGCATGCTGGCGTTTGCCAGGCGTCAGGAACTCAAAGCCGAACCCGTCGAGATCCCGGCGCTGGTGCAAGGCATCATTGGCCTGTTGCGCAGCTCGCTCGGGCCGTCCGTGGTGCTCGAAACCCGCTTTTCACCAGAGCTCGAACCGGTCCTGGCGGATGTCAATCAGCTTGAACTGGCGGTGTTGAACCTGGTGACCAATGCCCGTGATGCGATGCCCCATGGCGGGAAAATCGTCATCAGTACCAAGACCGAAGAAACCGTGGATCAACCGCAGTTATCCCTGCTGCCAGGCCGGTATGTGTGCCTGAGCGTCAGCGATACGGGGGAGGGCATGGATGAAACCACGCTCGGTTCGGCAATGGACCCGTTCTTCACGACCAAAGGCATTGGCAAAGGCACGGGGCTGGGTCTTTCGATGGTGCATGGTTACATCGAGCAATTGGGCGGGCGATTCGTCCTCAAGAGCCAGAAGGGCATAGGCACCGTCGCCGAATTGTGGATACCCATCGCCACGACCGGTTCGGTTGCCAGGCCCGTTGCCGAGGAGACCGCACCGCCGGTGCCCCGTCTATGCGTGTTGGTGGTGGATGACGATAGCCTGGTGTTGACCAGTACCTGCCTGTTACTCGAAGACCTGGGGCATCGGGTGGTCAGTGCGACATCCGGGGCGCAAGCGCTGGAAGTATTCGACGCCGAAGCAGCGATCGACCTGGTCATCACCGACATGGCCATGCCGCAGATGAACGGCGCACAACTGGCGCAAGCTATCCGCATTAAAAAGCCGGACCTGCCGATCATTCTTGCTACCGGTTACGCCGAGCGTCTGGAAGGTTTTGCGACCAGACTGCCGCGTCTGTCCAAACCCTTTACCCAGCTCAATCTGGTGGAAATCATCGCCTCGACCATGAAGTGATTACGGGTGCTCGCTGTTTGGTTGCATGAGAAGCGGGCGTTCGCAGCTTTTTCCTGATCGTTCCCACGCAGAGCGTGGGAACGATCAATGGGTAAGCGAGTAATCAACCATCAACCAGACAGCATGACGGTGCATCAAGCCGCCAGATGGGCTGCACTCATTTCCTTCTTGTACTGCGCTTTCAAACTTTCCATCTGCGCGCCCAACTCTTCCAGGGTGGCTTTGCCCAGCAGCTTCTTGGCCTGAGGAAACATCTCGGTTTCCTCTTCTTCAATGTGATGTTCCAGCAGTTCCTTGATCACTTTCACCCGACCGGCAAATTCCGGAGTGGTCGGGTCGGTGGCCTTCAAGTCTGGCAGCACCAGCGAATCTACGGTGCGGTGTTCTTCCTTGGCTTCGTAATACATGACGTCCTGCTCCTTGCCCCCGGCTTTCTTGTACGCCGGGTACAAGACTTCTTCTTCGAGGCGGGTATGGATGGCAACCTCCATTTCCAGCTTGGCCAGCAATTCGCTGCGTTTTTTAACACCACGCTCGGTGGATTCGCTTAATTGGGTCAGGATGCCTTTTACGCGTTCATGGTCAGCTTTCAACAAGTCTATGGCGTTCATGGTCGAGTCTCTCCACATGTCAGGGGGTGAGCGCGAACGGTCTCTAGGCCGAAAGTCGCTCATGGTCTCTGAGCATTTGTCGTGCCGGTTTGCCAGTGCGATAACGTGTTTATAAAACAATAAGTTGAAGTGACTGATGGCGAACTGGGGTCATGCAGCCTGCATGAGTCCGGAAATTGACTCATGCAGTTCGCAGTGGAACATTGATGTTTTTTCAGTCAAAAAAAGCCCGGCGACTGTGCCGGGCTTTTCAAGTTCAGGATATGGATTCCGGCTGCTGGAGCGAACGATGAGCGTTTTGCGTGGATATCGAGACCGGCGGGAAATTTTCGTTGAGCAGCCGCAAGTGCTCGATCGCCTCCTCGAACTTCATGTCGGCCTTTCTGCGCAAGGCCTGATAGCGATCGAACTGGTTCACATCCATGTCGCCGCCCTCCAGTAACGCGAAGGCGCTGCGGCTGAGTGCCTGGGCCTCTTCAAACATTTGATGATTACGTTCCAGGGCGAAAGCCCGGCAGGCTTTGATTTCATCGGAGGTGGAATAGTGAACCATGACCAGCACCTGATTTTTTCGAAGTTCTTTTTGATAGAGATCGATGCCGCAGGGGCCCGAACCCGACACGTCCCGCCGTGCAAAAGCCGAGCGGGATTAAGGTTGTGACCTGCGGGATTGCTCAAGGATTTCAAATTTATCAGCGAAGAAATTCGATAACTCACGCGGCAAACATTCACGGCCATATCAAAAAAGTTGATTTTTTTGCCGTTCATATCGAGCCAGGATCGGTTGAGTACTGATGCCGTGGAACAGAATGCTGAGCGCAACCACGGATAACGTCAGGTCGATACATAACGTTGCTATCGAATCGCCCAACCCATGATTCACGGCATAAAACAGGTAATACAGACTGCCGATGCCGCGTATGCCGAACCAGCCAATCAGCATGCGCTGGTGGCCGTTGAGCAAACGGCCCCAAGGCATGGCGACGACGCTCAGGGGGCGTATCAGGCAAAACAGCACGCCAGCGATCGGCAACGCACGCCAATCCCAGTGAGCCATCAACACCACGCCGAGCAGCGTCACCAGAAACACTTCCATGGCCCGTTCCACCAGACTGCCAAAGGCGAGCATGTCGCCCATCATGATGCCCGCGGCGACCTGCTTGTCCTCAAGGCTTGTGGTATCACCATGAACCGCATGTTGCGGCTCGACGTTCTGATGTCCCACCACGGGCTGAACCAGATGCTCGGCGGGAAGCTCGTCGTCGCCTGTGGATTTGACTTCTTCGTGGCGCAAACCCAGGCCGGCGGCGAATACCGACAAAAAGCCATAACCGTGAATCCACTCGGCCCCGACATACGCCAGGGCAATCAAGGCAAGGGCCAGGTAATCGTTCGGGGACAGGGTGCTGTCGTCATTTTTGATGCGCATCAATAAGGTCAGGCGGCCAATGCCACGGCCCATCCAGTAGCCGGTGAGCAAACCGGCCGGGACTGCCCACAACAGACTGCTCAGCACCCAGTCGCTCAGCCAGCCGGGGTTACTGTCGTGTTGCACCAGCAGCAGGCCAAGGATAACGAACGGGAAGGCGATCCCGTCATTGAGCCCGGCTTCACCCGACAGCCCGAAGCGCACGCTGTCGTCATCCCGGGCGTCGTTGACTTGCACCAGGGCGGCGAGTACCGGGTCGGTGGGCGCCAGAATCGAGCCGATCAACACGGACGCGCCCCAGGACAATTCGAAGCCGTAATGCAGCAACAGGCTGACCCCGGCAATGGTCAACACCATGACCGGGCCGGCCAGGCCGTAGGCAATACGCCAGTTTTCGTTCCTGAGCGGCAAGCGCAACTTCAAACCGCAGACAAACAATGAAAACAGCACCGCGACTTCCGTCAGGTGCTCCATCCAGATGGACGCCTCTTCGGTGTCCAGTTTCAACAGGCCCAGCCCCGCGGGACCGATGGCGGCGCCCAGCACCAGGCACACCGCCGACGTGGTCACCGGCATCCAGCGCAGGTACGAAGAGGTCAGTGCCAGCGTCAGCAGCACCGCACCCAACACCGCCACCCATAAAATGAAGCTCATGCTCGGTACTCGTTGGGTGCATGCCTGCGATGCGGGATCCGCCATCAACCGACGGTCGTGCGCAGGTATTCAGGCGTCAATACGTTGAACCATAGCAGGATCATCGAGACCAGGAGGGTGACCAGCACCAGCAGGCCGACGCCCCAGACGCAAGCGGCGTTCAGCAAGCCTTGTTCCTTGCGCTCATGCATAAAGGTCGGCAAGCCGACGAACAGCAGAAACGTCGAATAGATCGACGCTGCGCCCAGCACCACAATCGCCAGCCAGCGGCTGGGGTACAAACCGGCAATGCCGGCGAGGAAGTACGGGGTCACGGTGTAAGCGGCAAAGCCGATGCATTGGTTGACGGTCGGCCGTGCGTCGAAGGTGCGCGACATCCAGCGGATAAACAGCCCCATCAACGCCACGCCGACGACGATGGTCACGTAGAGCAACACGCAGAGCTGTAGCGCGCTGGCGGTGCTGAGCTTAACGAGTTCGTTTTCGACCAGGCTCCAGCCGACGTAGGTGGTGCCAACAAACAGGCACACGGCGGGAATCATGGCGAGCAACAATAAATGGGCGAGGTAGTGGCATGGATGCGCTTCCTCTTCCTTGCGGATATCCGTCCATACGTAGTTCGGTTGGGTGAACAGCTTGACGATAGGTGCGGACATGATGACCTCCGGATCTGGAGCGGCCCGTAGCAGGGGGCCCTAAACGTATTGAGGGGCGAGTTTTGACAGGGGTTCAGTTTTTTATCCCAAAGCCGGGCGTGGTCGGATAGAGGGAATGTTTGCGAACGCGCAAGGTCAACCGAGCAGCTCTCCTTTCTGGATGATGTGCCATGAACGTCAGCCAATCCGTGGTCGAATACTTGCGTCAAAACGACTTGCTGCTGACCACCGCAGAGTCTTGTACCGCCGGAAAAATCGTCACGCTGCTGGCTGAGATTCCGCACAGCGGGGAGTCGATCGAATGCGGGTACGTGGTCTATTCCACCGAAGCGAAACAGCGCTTGCTCCACGTCAGCCCGAAGACGATCGAAACATTCAATCTCACCAGTTGTGAAGTCGCTCAGGAAATGGCCGTGGGTGCGTTGCGCGACAGCACGGCCAATGTTGCGGTGGCGACCACCGGCATCCTCGGGCCGGAAGACGTCGATGGCATCCCGGCTGGCACCATTTGTTTCGCCTGGGCCTATCAGACCGGGCAGGGACGGTGTGTTTTCAGCCGACAGGTGCGGTTTTCCGGTACACGCAGTGAGGTGCAGTTATTGGCCGCGGAGCACGCGCTGAAGTTGCTGCCGCACTTCCACCAACGGGCATTGGCGGGTGAGCAAGGGCAGGGCGCACTCGATGAATGATGAATCCGGGCATACCGATTACCACAGCCGCGACTATCCCGTGCGCGAAGACATGGCGCATCAGGTCAAGGTCTGGCAATTCGAGCGTTGGGGCTGGTACTTCCTGGCGTTGGTGGTGTTGCTGGCATTGCTCGGCCTGTTTTCACGCGGGCCGCTGAGTACCCGGGACGTTCAGGGCGACGATGGCAAGGTCCGGGTGCAATACGAGCGGTTCCACCGCCACGGATCGACCAATCCGATTCTGCACAAACGCCTGCGTCACGCGCGATTGATCGAGGCCGACGTCATGGAGGCGGCACGTTCGAGCCAGGGCATCGAAACCCTTGAGCAGATCAAGTTCGCGATCCTGGAGCGCAACGGCAAGATATCGGTGATTGCTCAAGAGCCGTCGTGAGCAATGAATTGCGGCCATACCTGGCTTTTTGTGGCGAGGGAGCTTGCTCCCGCTTGAGGGCGTAGCACTCACAAAATCGGTGATCGTTGCCAGATTTTTGGGGCCGCTACGCAGCCCAGCGGGAGCAAGCTCCCTCGCCACAGGGTTCTCACTAACTCAACGTACTGCATTCAAAGCATCGGCTTACCGCCGGTGATCCCGTACCGCTGCCCCGTGATGTAACTGGCCTCATCCGATGCCAGCAACACATAAATCGGCGCCACTTCCACCGGTTGGCCCGGCCGTCCGAGCGGGGTTTGACCGCCGAAGTCCTGAACCTCTTCAGCGGGCATGGTCGAGACAATCAGCGGCGTCCAGATCGGCCCCGGTGCCACGCAGTTCACCCGAATGTTCTTCGGCCCCAGCATCTGCGCCAGGCCAGCGGTGAAGTTGGCAATCGCGCCTTTGGTCGTGGCGTAAGGCAGGAGGGTCGGTTTGGGCATGTCGGAATTGACCGAACTGGTGTTGATGATCGAACTGCCGGGTTTCATGTGCTTCAACGCGGCCTGACAGAGCCTGAAAATAGCGGTGATGTTGACGTCGAAGGTCATCACCCATTCTTCGTCCGGGATGTCCTCGAGGTTTTCGTGGCTCATCTGGAACGCGGCGTTGTTGACCAGCACATCGATTCGGCCAAAACGTTCGACCGTCTTGTCCACCAGGGCCTGGCAGTGGGCTTTCTGCGCCAGGTCACCAGGCAATAACAGACACTGCCGGCCGGCGTGTTCGACCCAGCGTGCGGTTTCCTGTGCGTCTTCATGTTCATTGAGGTAGGCGACGACGACATCCGCGCCTTCACGGGCGAAGGCGATGGCGACGGCGCGACCGATGCCACTGTCGGCGCCGGTGATCAGGGCGATCTTGCCGTCCAGTCGGCCTGAACCCTTGTAGCTTTGTTCGCCACAGTCGGGGTACGGGTCCATTTTATTTTGGGAACCGGGGACAGGCTGGCTTTGTTTAGGGAAGGGTGGTTTTGGATAGGAAGTCATTGCGAAATCTCCGTTCTCAAGGCAGAGGAGTCAAAGGGTTGACCCTGGTGTTTTGCCTTGAGTTCGGTTGGATTTCCGGGATGTCACTCTTGTCGCTGATCGTTCCCACGCGGAGCGTAGGAACGATCATCATCAGGCTTTGCGATTGAGCAAGCTGCGTTCCATCCGCGCAATGCCTTCTTCCAGCAACGACCGTGGGCAGCCGAAATTCAGGCGCACGAACTGTTTGTTGGCATCGCCGAAATCCAGGCCAGGGCTCAAACCGACCTTGGCTTGCTCAAGGAAAAACTGCTGCGGGTTCTCCAGTCCCAGCGCCGAGCAATCGAGCCACGCCAGGTACGTGCCTTGCGGGATATTCATGGTCACTCCCGGCAGTCGGGTGTTGACCGCGTCCACCAGATAATCCCGATTGCCTTGCAGATATGCCTTCAACCCGGCCAGCCAAGGGCCGGCTTCGCTGTAGGCGACGCGCGTCGCTTCCATGCCCAACGGGTTGACGCTGTCGACCATGCCGCAGCGGGCGTGGTTGACCTTTGCACGCAACGCCGAGTCCTGAATGATCATGAACGATGTTTTCAGCCCGGCAATGTTGTAGGCCTTGCTCGCCGACATCAGCGTGATGGTGCGCTTGGCGATTTCCGGGCTCAGAGAGGCCGTCGGAATGTGCACGCGCCCGTCGAAACACAGCTCGGCATGAATCTCGTCCGAGATGATCCAGGCGTCCTGTTCCAGACAGATGTTGGCAACCGCTTGCAGTTCTTCTCGCGGGAAGACTTTGCCTAGCGGGTTGTGCGGGTTGCTCAGCAGCAGCGCACCGCCACCGGTCAGCGCCCGATTCAGGGCATCAAGTGGCGTGGCGTAAGTGCCGTCCGCCAACGCGTCGAATTCGAGTTCAACCTTGTTCAGTCCCCAGTGCCCCGGCGCATGGCGTAGCGGCGGGTAGTTCGGGACCTGCACCACAACGTTCTGTTGCGGCTGGACCAGCGCATTCAGCGCCATGTTGAACCCCGATTCCACGCCCGGCAGGAAAATCAGTTCCTCAGGCAATACGTGCCAGGCGTACTTTTTCCAGAGGTCGGCGACGATGGCATTGCGCAAGTCATCCTGGGCCACGCTATAGCCGAGCATCGGGTGTTCCAGACGTTTTTGCAGGGCCTGGATGATCACCGGCGGTGCACAGAAGTCCATGTCGGCCACCCACATCGGCAACACGTCGGCCGGGTAACGGCTCCATTTGGTACTGCCGGTGTTGTGGCGGTCGAACACCTGATCAAAATCGAAAGTCATGCTCAGTCTCATAAAAAGCGGGGTTGAACGTGGGGCCATGATAAGCGCCAAGCCCCTGTGGGAGCGAGCCTGCTCGCGATGGCGTCACAACAGTCAGCATCTATGGTGACTGACACTCCGCTATCGCGAGCAGGCTCACTCCCACAGGGTGTGTGATGGCTTACGCCTTGGGATTGCCCGATGGTCGGTTTTCACACAGTCAGTTCTAACATTGTCTACAGTTTCAAGTGTCGGCAGCCAGACTGCCACAACCGTGATTGTCCAGAAAAACCCGGCAAAAATACCGGGTCTCCACCTGACAGGAGTGCACGATGGACCTCAACCGTCGTCAGTTCTTCAAGGTCGCTGGTATCGGCCTTGCGGGCTCGAGCCTCGGCGCGCTGGGCATGGCCCCCGCGACTGCCTTCGCCGAGCAGGTGCGCCACTTCAAGCTTGCCCACACCCATGAAACCCGCAACACCTGCCCGTATTGCTCGGTCGGCTGCGGCTTGATCATGTACAGCCAGGGCGATGCTGCGAAGAACGTCGCGCAAAACATCATTCACATCGAAGGCGATTCCGACCACCCGGTCAATCGCGGCACCTTGTGCCCCAAAGGTGCCGGCCTGCTGGATTTCATTCATAGCCCCGGCCGCCTGCAATACCCAGAGGTGCGCAAACCCGGCACCACCGAGTGGACGCGCATCTCCTGGGATGAAGCGCTCAATCGCGTTGCCGACCTGATGAAGGCCGACCGCGACGCCAACTTCATCGAGAAGAATACCCAGGGCCAAACGGTGAACCGCTGGCTGACCACCGGTTTCCTCGCGGCCTCGGCGTCGTCCAACGAAGCGGGTTATATCACCCACAAAGTCATTCGCAGTCTCGGCATGCTGGGGTTCGATAACCAGGCGCGTGTCTGACACGGCCCGACGGTGGCAAGTCTTGCCCCGACGTACGGCCGTGGTGCCATGACCAATACCTGGACCGATATCGGTAACGCGAATCTGATCCTGGTGATGGGCGGCAACGCAGCAGAAGCGCACCCGTGCGGCTTCAAATGGGTGACCGAAGCCAAGGCGCACAACAAGGCACGCTTGATCGTGGTCGATCCACGTTTTACCCGGACCGCCTCGGTGGCCGACTATTACGCGCCGATCCGCACCGGCACCGACATCGCCTTCATGGGCGGGCTGATCAATTACCTGCTGACCGAAAACAAAATCCAGCACGAGTACGTACGCGCCTATACCGACGTGTCATTCATCGTTAAAGCCGGGTTTGGCTTCGAGGACGGGATCTTCAGCGGCTACGACGCGGCCAAACGCATCTACACGGACAAGTCTGGCTGGGGTTATGAAATCGGTGATGACGGCTTTGTCAAAGTCGACCCGACCCTGCACGACCCGCGTTGCGTCTATCAATTGATGAAGACCCATTACAGCCGCTACACCATCGAACTGGCGAGCCAGATTTGTGGCATGCCCGTCGATGCCATGCAGAAGATCTGGGAAGAAATCGCCACTTGCTCGCAACCGGGCAAGACCATGACGATTCTCTACGCGCTGGGCTGGACTCAGCACTCGATCGGTTCGCAGATCATTCGCAGCGCCGCCATGGTGCAATTGCTGCTGGGCAACGTCGGCATGCCGGGCGGGGGCGTCAATGCCTTGCGCGGGCACTCCAACATCCAGGGGCTGACCGACCTCGGCTTGCTGTCAAATGCGCTGCCGGGTTATCTGACGTTGCCGCAGGATGCGGAGCAGGATTACAGCGCCTATATCACCAAACGCACGCAACTGCCGTTGCGGCCGGGGCAACTGTCTTACTGGCAGAACTACGGCAAGTTCCACGTCAGCCTGATGAAAGCCTGGTACGGCGCGAACGCCACGCTCGAAAACCGCTGGGCTTTTGACTATCTGCCGAAACTGGACATCCCGAACTACGACATCCTCAAAGTGTTCGACCTGATGAGCCAGGGCAAGGTCAACGGCTACATGTGCCAGGGCTTCAACCCCATCGCCGCGCTACCCGACAAAAACCGGGTAATGGCGGCGCTGGCCAAGCTCAAGTGGCTGGTGGTGATGGACCCGCTGGCCACCGAGACCTCGGAGTTCTGGCGCAATGTCGGGCCGTACAACGACGTTGAAACCGCCGGCATCCAGACCGAAGTGATTCGCCTGCCCACCACTTGTTTCGCCGAAGAAGACGGCTCGCTGGTCAACAGCAGCCGCTGGCTGCAATGGCACTGGAAAGGCGCCGACGGCCCAGGCGAAGCGCGCACCGATATACGGATCATGAGCGAGCTGTTTATCCGTCTGCGTCAGCGTTACCAGGCCAACGGCGGCGCTTATGCCGAGCCGATCCTCAAACTGTCCTGGCCCTACAAAATCGCCGAAGAGCCCTCGCCGGAAGAGCTGGCCAAGGAAATCAACGGCTATGCCACCGCCGACTTCACCGACGCTAGCGGCGCGACGATCAAGGGCAACGCGCAACTGGCCGGTTTCGGCCTGCTCAGGGACGACGGCAGCACGGCTTCCGGTTGCTGGATTTTCTGCGGCAGCTGGACAGAGGCGGGTAACCAGATGGCCCGGCGCGACAACAGCGATCCGTATGGCATGAAGCAACACCAGGGCTGGGCCTGGGCCTGGCCGGCGAATCGGCGGATTCTCTACAACCGCGCATCGTGCGACCCGCAAGGCAAGCCGTGGGACGAGAAAAAACGCCTGGTGTGGTGGAACGGTAAATCCTGGGGTGGTACCGATGTGGCTGACTTCAAGTCCGACTCGCCACCGGAAGCCGGGATGAATCCGTTCATCATGAACCCCGAAGGCGTGGCGCGGTTCTTTGCCGTCGACAAGATGAACGAAGGACCTTTCCCCGAGCACTACGAACCGTTCGAAACGCCGATCGGGATCAACCCGTTGCACCCGCAAAACAAGAAAGCCACCAGCAACCCGGCGGCGCGGATCTTCGATTCGGTCTGGGAGACCTTAGGCGTAGCCAAGGACTATCCCTATGCCGCGACCAGCTACCGGCTGACCGAGCATTTCCACTTCTGGAGCAAGCATTGCGAGCTCAACGCGATTTCCCAACCCGAGCAGTTCGTCGAGATCGGTGAAGTACTGGCCAAGGAAAAAGGCATCGTCGCTGGCGACCGGGTTCGTGTCAGTTGCAAGCGCGGGCACATAGAAGCGGTGGCGGTGGTGACCAAGCGGATACGTCCGCTGCAGGTCAACAATCAGGTGGTGCATCAGATCGGAATCCCGCTGCACTGGGGTTTTACCGGGCTCACGCGCCACGGTTACCTGACCAACACCCTGGTGCCGTTCCTCGGCGATGGCAACACTCAGACCCCGGAATCCAAGTCATTCCTGGTCAACGTGGAGAAAGTCTAAATGGCCAGCCAAGACATCATCGCCCGTTCGGCCACCACGACCGTCCCGTCCTCGGTGCGCAACCAGGAGGAAGTGGCCAAGCTGATCGACACCACCAAGTGCATCGGCTGCAAGGCGTGTCAGGTCGCCTGCTCGGAATGGAACGAACTGCGCGACGAGGTCGGTCACAACCTCGGCACCTACGACAACCCCCGGGACCTGAGCGCAGATACCTGGACTTTGATGCGCTTCACCGAACACGAAACCGCCGCCGGCAATCTGGAGTGGTTGATTCGCAAGGACGGCTGCATGCACTGCGCCGAGCCCGGTTGCCTGGCCGCGTGCCCGAGCCCGGGGGCAATCATCAAGCACGCCAATGGCATCGTCGATTTCGACCAGGACCATTGCATCGGCTGCGGGTATTGCATCACCGGTTGCCCGTTCGATATTCCGCGAATCTCGCAAAAGGATCACAAGGCCTACAAATGCACATTGTGCTCGGACCGCGTGGCGGTGGGGCTGGAGCCGGCCTGCGTCAAAACCTGCCCGACGGGCGCCATTGTGTTCGGCACCAAGGAAGACATGAAAGATCATGCGGCCGAAAGGATCGTCGACCTCAAGAGTCGTGGCTTCGACAATGCTGGCCTGTATGACCCCGAAGGTGTCGGCGGCACCCACGTCATGTACGTGTTGCACCACGCCGACACACCGAAGTTGTATGCCGGCCTGCCGAGCGCTCCGACCATCAGTCCGCTGGTGGACCTGTGGAAAGGCGTGAGCAAACCCTTGGGATTGCTGGCCATGGGCTTGGCCGTGCTGGCCGGGTTCTTCCACTACGTGCGGGTCGGGCCGCAATTGGTCGAGGAGGACGAACTGCCGACCACTGTTGACCCTGCGGTGCATGAAGTCGATCCGTCGGTGCATACCTTTGATCCGCGCGGGGAGGACAGACCATGATCCGCAGACAGATCCTGCGCTACACCTCGAACCAGCGCACCAATCACTGGCTGGTGGCGATTTTCTTCTTGATGGCGGCGCTGTCGGGGCTGGCGTTGTTCCACCCGGCGCTGTTCTGGCTGAGCAACCTGTTTGGCGGCGGCCCGTGGACGCGCATTCTGCACCCGTTCATGGGCGTGGTGATGTTCGTCCTGTTCCTGGGCTTGGTGATTCAATTTTTCCGGGCGAACATTTTTATCACCAACGATCGCTTGTGGCTGCGACGTGTCGGGCGGGTGATCCGCAACGAAGAAGAGGGCGTGCCCGCGATCGGCAAATACAACCCGGGGCAGAAGCTGCTGTTCTGGATCTTGCTGATGTGCATGCTGGTGCTGTTGTTCAGCGGCTTGGTGATCTGGCGCGAGTATTTCAGCGAGTACTTCGGCATCACCAGCATTCGTTGGGCCATGCTGCTGCATGCGTTGGCGGGTTTGATCCTGGTGCTGAGCATCATCGTTCACATCTATGCCGGCATCTGGATCAGGGGGTCGGTCAGCGCCATGACGCATGGCTGGGTCAGCCGCGCCTGGGCGAGGAGACACCATGAACTCTGGTACCGCGAAGTGACCCGAGACGAGCACCCCGACCGGCCGATCAACAAAAAAGGATAACCCCTTGGCGACGATTCTTGAGCCTGGCGAGATCGAAGCGGCGGCGAGCTCGCCGCCGTTTCTGCACCTGCCACCGAACAATCTGTTCACTTTGCGCGCCTTGCGCCTGGAGCGTCTGGTCGACGGCCATCCGCTGGCCGATTACCTGCGGCTGGTGACCGGCCTGTGCCACGTGCAGCAGGGGCTGCTGGACGACCCGCCCGTCACCGCCATGCCCGATCCCGAACGTAGGCGCGTGTGCCAGCAACACGGCTTACCTCCGCTCGCCGCCGACAGCCTGGTGCGCGAGGACCATTGGCTGCCTTACCTCGAAGCCCTGTTGCAGCGTTACCAGCCACCTCCGCAACCGGCCGTGGAAAAAGCCGTGGCGATGTTGCGCAGCGCCAACGTCGGGCAGCGCAAGGCCTGGGCGATTGCGCTGGTCAGCGGCCAGTTCACCTTGCTGCCCGCCGCCGTGGTGCCGTTTCTCGGCGCGGCGTTGCAAGTGGCCTGGAGTCATTGGTTGCTGAGCACACCGGACCATGCGCTGAAACCCGGTGATAGCCTCAGCCAATGCCCGGCCTGCGGTTCGCCGGCCATGGCCGGGGTGATTCGACACCGCGGCAAGTACAACGGCTTGCGGTATCTGGTGTGCTCGCTGTGTGCCTGCGAATGGCATGTGGTGCGGGTCAAATGCGTGTATTGCGAACAAAGCAAAGGCCTTGAATACGTCAGCCTCGATGACGACCGTCACGCCGCCAATCAGGCACCCATACGCGCGGAGGTCTGCCCCGGCTGCCGCAGCTACCTGAAACTGCTTTACCTGGAAAACGACGCCGAGGCCGAAGCGCTCTCCACGGACCTGACCAGCCTGTTGCTGGACATGCGCCTGGAGCAGGAAGGCTACCAGCGTCCGGCGCCTAATCTGTTGCTGGCACCGGGAGGTAACTGAGCGATCCCTTTAAGCTATCCCTCCGAGCCCAGCAGCTACACTCAGGCGCGACGGTCAACGTTTGCGGGAGCGCCTGATGTCTTCCAGATCCGCCAGCTCAACCCTGCGGCTGCCTTCAATCGACAGCTTGCTGCGTCATCGCGCCTGTCAGCCATTGGCCGAGCGTTACGGGCGTGATGCACTGCTGGCCAGCCTGCGGCAATTGCTCGATGACTTGCGTGAACCGGTGCTTTCAGGGCAACTCGACGCCATTGAAATCGCGCCTGAAGCGTTGGCGGGCAGGGCGGGTGAACGCTTGGCGACTCAGCATCGCAGCAACGTGCGCCGGGTGTTCAACCTCACCGGCACGGTGCTGCACACCAATCTGGGGCGAGCGTTGTTGCCGGAGGAAGCCATCGAAGCGGTGCAGAGGGCAGCCCGTTATCCGCTTAACCTGGAATTCGATCTGAACAGCGGCCAGCGTGGCGACCGTGATGACCTGATCGAAGGCCTGATCCGCGAGCTGACCGGCGCCGAGGCGGTGACGGTGGTCAACAACAACGCTGCTGCGGTGTTGCTGGCGCTCAACAGTCTGGGCGCGCGAAAGGAAGGCATCATTTCCCGGGGCGAACTGATCGAAATCGGTGGCGCCTTCCGCATTCCCGACATCATGGCCAGGGCGGGGGTCAGGCTCCACGAAGTCGGCACCACCAATCGCACTCATGCCCGGGATTACGAGGCGGCCATTGGCCCACGTAGCGGTTTGCTGATGCGCGTCCATGCGAGCAACTACAACATCGAAGGCTTCACCGCGCGGGTGCCGACCGCCGAGTTGGCGCTACTCGCGCATCAACACGGTTTGCCATTGCTTGAAGACCTCGGCAGCGGCAGCCTGCTGGACCTGACGCGCTGGGGCTTGCCCGCCGAACCCACGGTGCGCCAGGCGCTGAGCGATGGCGCTGACATCGTCACCTTCAGCGGCGACAAACTGCTGGGTGGCCCCCAGGCCGGGTTGATTGTCGGCCGCAAAGACTTGATTGCGAAGATCAAGAAGAACCCACTCAAACGCGCCTTGCGGGTCGACAAACTGACCCTCGCTGCCCTCGAAGCGGTGTTGGGCTTGTACCGCGACCCTGATCGTCTGGCTGAGCGACTGCCGAGTTTGCGCCTGTTGACCCGACCGCAGGCGGACATCCTCGCCCAGGCTGAGCGTCTGCAACCCTCGCTGGCTAAAATCCTGGGCGATGACTGGAGCGTCCGCGCAGTACCGGCGCTGGGCATGATCGGCAGCGGCAGCCAACCGGTAGCGCGATTGCCCAGTGCGGCGTTATGCCTGCGACCGAACGTCTCCAAACGTCTTCGCGGACGGCAACTGCATGGTCTGGAAGCGATCCTGCGTGCGTTGCCGATTCCGGTGCTCGGGCGCATTGATGACGATGCGTTGTGGCTGGATTTGCGGCAACTGGACGATGAACCGGCGTGGCTGGCGCAACTCGATCAGATTGCAGGCACCGTAGCGTGATCGTCGGCACCGCAGGGCACATCGATCACGGCAAGACTGCCTTGCTCCAGGCACTGACCGGCCTGCTCGGCGACCGGCGTCGGGAAGAGCGTGAACGCGGCATGACCATCGACCTCGGCTACCTCTACGCGGCACTGGAACCCCATGCGCCCCTGACCGGTTTTATCGATGTGCCCGGTCATGAGCGCTTCACCCACAACATGCTGGCGGGGGCCCAGGGCATTGATCTGGTGTTGCTGGTGGTCGCGGCCGACGATGGCGTCATGCCGCAGACCCGCGAACACCTGGCCATCGTTGAACTGCTGGGCATCCCTCGGGCGCTGGTGGCGATCAGCAAATGTGACCGGGTCGAACCGTCCAGAGTGCAAGCCGTTCGCGATCAGGTCCAGACATTGCTGGCACCGGGGCCTTATGCCGACGCGCCGCAGATTGCGCTGTCGAGTGTGACCGGGGAGGGCATCGAGACGCTGCGACAGGCCCTGCTCGCGGCGCAACGTGAAGTGCTTCAACGCAGCACCCTTGGCGGTTTTCACCTGGCGATCGATCGTGCCTTCAGCGTCGCCGGCGTCGGTATCGTGGTGACCGGCACTGCGTTGTCTGGCGTGGTGGCCGTGGGCGATACGCTGATGCTCGGCCCGCGGGGCAAACCCGTTCGCGTGCGCGGTCTGCATGCGCAGAATCGGGCGGCCGAGATCGCAATGGCCGGACAGCGCGTCGCGTTGAACCTGAGTGGCGAACGCTTGGCCCTGGAGCAGATCCATCGCGGTCAATGGCTGTCGGCCGAGTGGCTGTACGCGCCAACCCAGCGATTGGATATCGACCTGCAATTGTTGGCCAGCGAACCCAAAGCCTTCGAGCACTTTCAGCCCGTGCACGTTCACGTGGGTACTCAGGATGTCACCGGCCGGGTGGCGTTGCTGGAAGGCTCCCGCCTTTTGCCGAGTGAGCGGATGTTCGCGCAGCTGCTGTTGAATGCGCCGGTGCAGGTCGTCAAGGGCGATCCCTTGATCCTGCGGGACCAGAGCGCCCAACGCACCCTTGGTGGCGCGCGGGTGCTCGACCCGTTTGCACCGACCCGACAACGCCGCAGCCCCGAACGGTTGGCGCAGTTACACGCCCTCGCCACAGGCAATGCGTTGGAGGAGATCCTGCCGGCGTTATTGGCCAACAGCGACACAGGGTTCGACCCGCGGCGTCTGGAGCGTCAGTTCAACCGCCCCCGCAACACCTGGGTTTTGCCCGATGACGTGCGCCTGATCGACACCCGCCAAGGCCCGTTGCTGTTCAGTGCGGCCCGTTGGGAAGCGCTGAAAGCGCCGTTGCTGGACCACCTCGCCCGTTTTCATCAACTGGAACCGGATCAAATGGGCCCGGACCGGGATCGCCTGCGGCGGTTCAGCGGCACAGCGCTGGAGCGTCCGACGTTCATCAGCCTGCTCGACGAATTACTCGCCAGCGGTGCCCTTGCCGCCAGCGGACCCTGGTTGCATTTGCCTGACCATCAAGTGCGTTTGAGCGAAGCCGACGAAGCCCTGTGGCAGCACTTGCAACCGTTGTTCGAACAGGCTGGTTTTGATCCGCCGTGGGTGCGCGACCTTGGCCATGACGAGGCGGCCGTGCGCTTGCTGTTGTGCAAGATGGCGAGGTTGGGATTGCTGCATCAAGTCGTCCGCGACCTGTTCTACACCGACACGATGATCCGCCGTTTGGCGGCTATGCTTGTGCAACTGGCCGCGCAAAACCCGGTGATTCAGGTCACGGCGTTTCGTGATGCCGTGGGCCTGGGTCGCAAGCGTAGCATCCAGATTCTCGAATACTTCGACCGGATCGGCCTGACGCGACGGTTTGGCGACAAGCGCCATCTGCGCCTCGACAATGCCCTGGCCCAACGCACCGATCACTGATTTCAAGGAAGGCAATCGCGCCCGGTGGCGCGGCCGGGCTTCAAACCCGGTTGGGGACGGCATCCGTTCCCGGGCAGGTTCGACTCCGGCTGCCTTCCGCCATTTTCCCCATCAGAGATGCCCGAAGCTCAGCGGGTACTGGATGACCACATAAACCCTATCGATATCATCCCCCGCCTGGGCTGTGTTGGCTCGATGCGAAACATGGGACAGCTGCACGGACAGTCCTTTGGCCGCGCCGGACTGCACGATGTAACGCAGGTCTATGTCGCGTTCCCAATGCCGTCCGCCATCGCCTTGTTGAGGCACGTATTCATCGACTGAGTCATCGAAAAGGTTGTAGGCGCCGCCCTTGGGCGCATGGGTGCCGTCGATTTGGCTGCCCATGACGTAACGCGTCATGAAGTTCAGGCCGGGAATCCCGAAAGCGCTCAAATCGAGGTCGTAGCGTGCTTGCCATGAGCGTTCATGGGCGCCGTTGAAGTCGGCGTATTTGATCGAGTTGGCCAGGTAGATCGAGTCTCCACCGACAAAATCGAACGGCGTGTCGCCATTGATTTTTTGATAGGCCAGGGTGAAGGCATGCGCATCGACGGTGTACTTGCCCGACAGGCTGAACGCGGTGTTGTCGATGGCACCAGCCAGCGCTTTGCCGGCGTCCTGCGTGTGGTAGAGATTGGCGTCGAGGAATACCCCAGGCTGCTTCAGGTGCAGGTTGGCGTAGTACTGATGCCAGGTGTCGCTGAGTTCTGAGGCATAGAGCGCGCCGCCGACTGGACGTTGGGTGAACAGGTCGGTGCCGAGAAACGTAATGCCTCCGGCCTCGGTGTTGGCGCCGTAGCCGTAGAAGTTGCCCTTGCCCGAAGAACTGTCCTGGTTCTTGAACGCGGTGAAATGACCGGCAACCAGATTGACGCCTTCAATTTCGTGGCTGTTTAGCAGTAATCCTGTGGCGTACTCCGGTTGCAGACGCTTGTCCGCGGTGTCGAATACCGGGGTTTCCACCATCATTTCACCGAACGCCAAGGTCGTTCGGGAGGCTCTGATTTTCAGCGCGCCGCCACCACTGGAATAGTTGTCTTCGCTACGACCGTCATCATCCACGGGCAACAATCCCGTCCCGGAATGTCCTTTGCCGCCATCCAGCTTCAGCCCCACAAAGGCATGGGCGTCGAGACCAAACCCAAGCGTGCCAGGTGTGAAACCGGATTCAAAAGCGCTGATAAATCCTTGAGCCCACTCTTTTTTGGAGCGTTTGTCTCCAGGTGAGGGGGATTGGTCTTCACTGTTGAGGTAGAAATTTCGGCTGAGCACCTCAAGCGTCGCTCTGTCCATAAACCCTTGTGCAAATTCATCAGCCATGGCTGTCCCGGCGGTACCGGCGAAGAGCACCGATAACCAGATGGGGAACCTGACGCAAAGGTCTCGCTTACCAAACTTCATCGGTCAATCACCGGCAGCAGTGACTGCGGAATGTCCGCAGTCACTCGCTTTTTATAGGAAAACCGCTTAATGGCCTTCCGAAGCACCGAACATGGTTTTGGCGTAGATCAGGCCAAGACCGTAGGAACCTCCGTTCGCAATCGAGGTTTTCACCGTTTCGTCATAGGTTTCAGTACGTGCCCAGTCGCGCTGGAGTTCAAGCAGGTATTGCAGCGAGGTCATTGGGCGGGCACCGATCTGGATCATGCGCTGCATCGCCATTTCATGGGCTTCGGTGCTGACGTCGCCACAGGCATCGGCAATCACGTAAACCTCGAAACCCTGGTCGATGGCCGACAGTGCCGGGCCCACGATGCACACAGAGGTCCACAGACCGGCGAGGACGATTTTCTGTTTGCCGAACGCGTTGACTTCGACGGCAATGCGCTCGTCTTCCCAGGTGTTCATGCTGGTACGGTCGATGACATTGTGTTCCGGAAACACTGACTTGATTTCGTCGAAGATCGGCCCGGAAAAGCTCTTCTCGGCGACGGTGGTCAGGATGGTCGAGACCTTGAAGCCCCGCGCGGCCTTGGCCACAAGTGCAGCGTTGTTGCGCAGGGTGACGGCGTCAATTGACTTGGTCGCAAAGGACATCTGCGACTGGTGATCGATCATGATCAGGGTGTGGTCGGACGGGGTCAGCAGGGTTTTGCCGGGAGCAGCTTTTGCGATGGCCATGACAATGTCCTTACGGTGTGAGTGAGGAGGACATGGTTGCCGGGATTGCCGTGAGGATATTGAATGTATGTGCTGTTTTTACGGGGATGGTGAAGAAAGAGCCCCCGCACGATAGTGGTTATCGCGCGGGCTTATCGATCACTGCATCACATAACGCCCCGGCGCCGACTCGATCGCCGGGTATTGCGCGTTACCGGTATGCAGCACCGAGGGCTGGCGTTCACCGGACTGTTCAGCCAGCCAGACGAACCAATCATTCCACCAGCTACCGGAATGTTGCTGGGCGTTCTTGAACCAGGTTTCCGGGTTTTTGGTGACCCGGTTGTTGGTCCAGTAGTGGCGTTTTTCCTTGGCCGGCGGGTTGATCACCCCGGCGATATGCCCTGATGCGCCCAGCACAAAACGCTTGGTCCCGGAGAGCAACTCGGTGCTGGCGTAAGCGCTTCGCCACGGCACGATGTGATCGTCGTGGGTGGCGAGGATGTACGCCGGAGCATCAATGGCGCGCAGGTCCAGCTTGACCCCGCAACAGTCCAGCTCACCGGATTTCAGGTCGTTCTGCAGGTAGGTGTGGCGCAAATACCAACAGTACATCGGGCCCGGCAGGTTGGTGCTGTCGTTGTTCCAGAACAGCAGGTCGAGGGGGATCGGTTTCTGGCCCTTGAGGTATTTGTCGACGTTGTAGTTCCACCACAAGTCGTTGGGCCGCAGCAGCGAGAAGGTATTGCCCATGTCCTCGCCCTTGAACAGGCCGATGGGCCCATCCTGGCCGCCGATGGTGCGCTCGCGGTAGGCCACCAATTGTTCGTCGACAAAAATGTCGATAGGACCGGTATCGAGGTAGTCAAGGAAGGTGGTCAACAGGCTCACGCTGCCAATCTCGCGGTCGCCGCGCGCCGCCAGGACCGCCAGCGCCGAACTCAACAAGGTGCCGCCAATGCAGAAGCCGACACAATTGGGCCGTTGCTCGCCGCTGATCTCGCGGGTCACTTGCAGGCCTTTGATGATGCCGGTTTCGATCAGGTCATCCCAAGTGGTGGCGGCGTGCTCCTGGTCGAAGTTGCGCCACGACATCAGAAACACCGGATGCCCTTGTTTCAACAGATGAGCAACCATCGAGTTGTCCGGGCGCAAGTCGAGAATGTAGTACTTGTTGATGGACGGCGGCACGACAAACACCGGGCGCCGGTATTGGGTTTCGCTTTGCGGGTAATACTGAATCAGCTGGAACAGTTCGTTCTCGAACACCACTTCGCCAGGGGTGTTGGCGAGATCGACACCGACTTTGAATGCACCAGCGTCGCACTGGCGCATCTTGCCTTCTTGCAGGTCGCTGGCCAGGTGCAACAGGCCGGTGAGGAGGCTACTGCCCTGGGTATCGACGACACGTTGCAACGCATCGGGATTACTCGCCAGGAAATTGCTCGGCGCGCCGGCGGCGATGGCTTGTTCCACCAGATAGAGCAGGCGCTGGCGCGGTTTTTTGTCCGGGATCGCCAACTTGTCCAGCAGCTTGAGCAGGAACCCGGCGTTGAGCAGATAAAACGCAGCGAGCGAGCCGAACAGGGGCTGGCTCCAGTTGCCGCTGGCAAAACGCCGATCCTCGAAGCTGAATGGCTGACCGGTCAGCAGTTGCTGGCCGAGTGCGCCCCATTGCTGTTGGTAGTCCGATTGAAGGCTGTCCAGGGTGCTGCGCGGCAGGTCAAACCACGCGTTGTAGTCCTGGCCGGTAAACCACGGATTGGTGCTGACCCAGAGACGTAGCTGTTGCACTGCAAAGGAGGCAATGAACGGAACCTGGCCTGACCAGAAGGTGTTGAAAGTATGCGAGTTATTGTCCATGGAACTCCTTGCCCACATCAGTAAACCGGGCTGAAAAAAACCGCGGCGCCGGACTTCGGCGCCGCGTTAGCAGTCAAGCAAGCAGTCCTGTGTTTCTTCTAGCGCTCGATGACCAGGCTGACACCCTGGCCACCACCGATGCACAACGTGGCCAGGCCTTTTTTGCCGTCGCGACGAATCAGCTCGTGCAACAGCGACACCAGGATTCGCGCACCCGATGCGCCGATCGGATGACCCAGGGCAATTGCGCCGCCGTTGACGTTGACTTTGCTGGTGTCCCAACCCAGCTCCTTGCCGACGGCCAGTGATTGCGCGGCGAACGCTTCATTGGCTTCGATCAGGTCGAGGTCGTCCAGGCTCCAGCCGGCTTTGGTCAATGCCAAGCGGGTGGCCGGGACCGGGCCGATCCCCATGATCGAGGGGTCCACGCCAGCGCTGGCGTAAGCCTTGATCCGCGCCAGTACCGGCAAGCCGAGGGCCAGGGCCTTGGCGGCGCTGGCCAGCAACAGCACGGCGGCGCCGTCGTTGAGAGTCGACGAGTTACCGGCGGTCACGCTGCCGGTTTTCTGGAACGCGGGTTTGAGCTTGCCCAGCGCTTGCAGGGTGCTGCCCGGACGCGGCTGTTCATCAGTATCGAAGACCAGCGGTTCACCCTTGCGCTGAGGGATCAGGATCGGGGTGATTTCACGCTTGAAGTAGCCCGCTTCGATGGCCGCAGCGGCTTTCTGTTGCGAGGCCGCGGCGAAAGCGTCCTGGTCTTCGCGACTCAGTTCGTATTTCTGCGCCAGGTTCTCGGCGGTGATGCCCATGTGGTAGTCGTTGAAGGCGTCCCACAAACCGTCCTGAATCACGCTGTCTTGCAGTTGCGCATGACCCAGGCGCAAACCGGTGCGGGCCTTGGGCAGAACATACGGCGCCAGGCTCATGTTTTCCTGACCGCCGGCAATGATGAGTTCGGCGTCGCCACAACGGATGGCCTGGACCGCCAACTGGACCGCCTTGAGGCCCGAGCCGCAGACCTTGTTCAGGGTCAGGGCAGGGGTGGTGTGGGGCAGGCCGGCCTTGATCGCCGTCTGGCGTGCCGGGTTTTGCCCCGAGCCTGCGGTGAGTACCTGGCCGAGGATCACTTCATCGATCTGCGAGCCGTCCAGACCGGTCTCTTCCAGCAAACGGCGAATGACCGCCGCGCCCAGCTCGGTGGCTGGAATCGCGGACAAGGCACCTTGAAAACTGCCAATGGCGGTACGAGTAGCGGCAACGATTACGACTTCGTTCATGCGTGACCTCATTAAGATGTTGTCGAGCGAAAGCAGGGCATCCATGCCCTGACAGGTCTATTGCATGTTCATGCCGCCGTTGACCGAGAAGTCGGCCCCGGTGCTGTAGGCCGATTCATCGGAAGCCAGCCAGGCCACGATGGAGGCGATTTCTTCTGGTTGGCCGAGACGCCCGACCGGTGTGGCCGCGATCATGGTGTCGAGAATGTCCTGGCGAATGGCCGCGGTCATGCTGGTCTGGATGTAGCCTGGGGAAACGGTATTGACGGTCACGCCCTTGCCGGATACTTCCCGCGCCAGGGCCATGGTGAAACCATGGATGCCGGCCTTGGCCGCGCTGTAGTTGGTCTGACCGAACTGGCCGCGCTGACCGTTGATCGAGGAGATGTTGATGACCCGGCCCCAGCCCTTGGTCAGCATCCCTTCAATCACCTGTTTGGTGGTGTTGAACAGGCCGCTGAGGTTGGTGCCGATGACCGCGTTCCAGTCTTCGGGCGTCAGCTTGCGAAAGGACGCATCACGCGTGATCCCGGCGTTGTTGACCAATACATCGATCGGACCGAATTGCTCACGTGCCATTTCGAACGCTTTGCGCGTTGATTCCCAATCGGTGATGTCGCCATAGATGCATTCGAATTGATAACCCGCCTCCTGTTGGCTCGCCATCCATTCTTTCTTGCGGGGGGAATCGGAGCTGCAGCCCACGATGACCTTGAATCCTTCCTTGTACAGGCGCTGGCTAATCGCAGTGCCAATCCCACCCATACCACCCGTGACCAACGCAATACGACCAAGCGACTTCATATGCACTCTTCCTTTTTGTATTTTGCGCTGCAAGATGGGGGATTGTTCGGTATTGGCGGGGTGTGCGGAAGTGTTGAGAGGTGACGGTCTGGTGTCCAACGGTGCCATGCCCGAAGCGCAACGGAACTTTCTGTCGTCGTCTCGTCGCTCATCGGCCACTGCTACAAGGCGACGACCGGCCTGAAATACTGGCTAAAAACGAGGAGTACCTATACTGGGATCAATATTGGCAACGAAACAACCCGTTAGAGTTTTGATTCATCGCAGATCAGTTATGGCTCCGGACAGGATGTTCGGTTCCACAGGTCATTGAGGACGCCATGTACAGAATGAGTTCAGGCTATGCCAGCGTGTTGGTAAATACGCTCTTGGCTCAAGGACTGGATGTTGCCAGTCTGTGCCAGGAGGCTGAACTAGACATGAAGCTTGCGAACAAACCAGGAGCGTTTTGCGAGCGAAGGGCAATCTATCGACTATGGGACCTGGCCGCCCAGGCCTCGGGTGATCCAGACATCGGCTTGAAGGCCTATGGAAGTTTCCATCCCGGCAGCTTTCAGATCGTCGGCTACACCATGATGTCCAGTCTGAATCTGAAAAAAGCCCTTGAACGACTGGTCCGTTTCAGTCCGTTGATTGGTACCGGCTTCAGCCTTTTCTTTACATCGGAACAGCAGAACTACCGGCTTTCCGGCTTCGATCATCAACAAAAAGGTTCGGTCAAACCTCGCCAATACACCGATGCAGCGCTGGCTTCATTGCTGGGCTTCTGTCGTAAGCTGGCGGGCGGAAACGCACCGCAACCCTTGAGCGTGGGATTCACCTATCCCGAACCTGAAGACACCACCGAGCATCGTCGGCTGTTTGGCTGCGACCTGCATTTCGACGCGCCTTTCGACAGCATTTTGTTTGATGGTCAGGAACTGATGCGTCCGTTGAGCATGGCCAATGAAACATTGGCGGTGCTGCATGACAGTTTTGCCGAGGCTCAACTGGACCTGCTGTTTGGTTTTTGCATTGTCAGCAGGATTCGCGCATTGATTACCGAGCGCTTGAGCCAGGGCCAGGGGCAGTGCGACATGGAGTCGATCGCGGCGGCATTGAACATCAGCAAGCGGACGCTGCAACGCGCGCTGGAAAAGGAAGGGACGCAATTCAAGGACGTGCAGAACGATGTTCGCCGGCAACTCGCCGATTTCTACCTGCGCCATTCTCACTTCAACATGAAGCATGTCGCGTATCTCCTTGGTTTTCATGATCACAGCAGTTTCAACAAAGCCTGTAGCCGCTGGTTTGGCATGACGCCCGGTCAGTATCGGGCCGATGAATCGTTTGAAATCAAGGAAGCCGCGTCGGTCTGACGCGGTCTTCCTCGGTGCTCAACGTTATTTCACCGGAGGTTTTTTCACGCCTTTCTTGCCCTTGGCAGGTTGGCGCGCTGGACTGGCAACCTTGGCGATGGGGTCTGGGGTCACTGCGGGTATTTTCCGCTTGATTGGCTCGGGGATGACGACCGGGGTTTTCTGTTTGATTGGCTTGGGGATTTCCAGCGGGGTGATCTGCTTGATTGGCTCCGGGGTTGCCACTGGGGCTTTCTGCTTGATCGGCTCAGGGGTAACCACCGGCACTTTCTCTACGCTGGCATCGGCTTCACCGGGTGGTTGAGTCAGGCTGAAACCAGGCATTGGCACGTCGAGCAGCGTGTGCAGTTCACGCCAGAAGTGGTTGTCTGCGCCTTTGGTCAGCAGTTCCGGCAGCAAGTTGGCGACGGCAGCGAGTACTTGCTGGCGTTCTTCGACCTCGGCAAGCATCAAGGGCAGGCTGTGCAGGCTTTCTTGCGGATGGGTGGCGACCAGCAGTTTTTGCAGGCGCAGAGTTTCGCGCAAATCAAGCGGCTCGGCACTGTAGTCCTGAAGCAACACTTGCAGTTGCAGGATCAATTTTTCGACACTTTCCTTGCCCGGCTCGTCGCTGTCGCGGCCCAGCAGGAACAGGATCCGTATCAAGGCTTCCATCAGGCCGCCGAGGGGCAGGGCATCCTGCAAACGCTCGATCAACACCTTGTCGTGCTGCTCGGCATGTTCCTGAAGATTTCGCCCGGGAGCATTGCCAGTGAGGCTGTTGAGTACGCCATACACGCCGTAGAAACACATTTCCTGAGCCGCATCACGCAGGTCGCGATAACCGTTCAAGGCATCCTGCACCTGATTGGAAAACAGTTCCTGCCAGACCAGCAACGGGTTGTTCTGGCTGGCGGGGTGACGATCCTTGCTCACTTGGGCGGCGCTGCCTGCCAGCCACCAGAGCGCCGGGTTCAAACTGCTCCAGGCCACTTGTTGCTGATGGAAAGGATGCGCCCGGCGCAGCATTTCGGCGCTTGGTTCGTTGATCAGCTGGCGCAACCACGGACGTATGCATTCGTCGTAAACGCTGTTGTTGATGGCGGACGCGCGCTGCACCAGGGCGAATTCGCGATCATCATCACGGGGCGGCTTCACTTCGCCATGGATGTCTGCGATACGCCGGCGCTCGAAACGCACGGCATATGGCGTCGCCGAATGCTCCGGCAGGTCGTCGATCAGCATTTCATACAGCCCGGCTGACAGTGCATTGATCGCGTCGACCGCACCGAGCAATTCACGGTGTTCACGCCGCGCCACGTCACCGGACACGAAGATGCCCAGGTGACCGATGCTCGCGTGTCGCAGGTAAACGATGGTGCGTCCGGCATTTTGCAACGCGAGATCGCTGGGGTAGACGTCGGTGATCCAGTCCAGTGCCTGCTGCGGGGAAGTGATGTTGTCACCGTACGAGCAGAACACCACCACCGGCACTTCGATCAGTTTGAGATCAAGCCCGCTGCTCTTGCGCCCGAGGCCACCGGACAGCTGATTGCCGATGAACAGGTCGTCGACAATCATCTCGATCTCTTCGCCATTAAGCAGGGTCGGGCTGCCCCACCAGCGTTCGAAGTCCAGAAAGCGTGCGGCCTCGCTGTCGACTTCGCTGAACAGGTGGTAGTACTTGCCCCAAAAGGTGTTGGCCGGGTCCAGGTTTTCGAAATTGCTGACTAGCCAGGTGCCGTCGAAACGGTCATTGCCCAGATCGCTACCGAGCCGCGCCATCCAGCCACCGCCCAGTAAACCGCCGGTGTAGCGCATCGGATTGCGGCCATTGACGCCGGCCCAGTATGACAACGGCGCACCGTTGACGATGATCAGCCCCGGCAGCTCCGGCCGGGTGGCCGCGAGGCCCATTAACGCCCAGCCCGCCTGGCAATTACCAATGACGACTGGTTTGGCGCTGTCTGGATGCCGGGCGCTGACGACTTCGATGAACCGCGCTTGGGCGTCGGTGATATCAGCAAGGGTTTGCCCTGGGCGGGGCGAGTGACTGAAGGAGATGAAGTAGGTGGGGTGGCCGGCTCTCAGGCTTTCGCCGATCACCGAATCCTGTTTGAAACCGCCGATGCCCGAGCCGTGACCGCCGCGGGGATCGATGATGATCACCGGCTGTTTCTTGCTGTCGATCTGTTGTCCAGGACCGCCGAGGATTTGCAACAACGAATAGTTGACCGGGCGGGGCAGGTCTTCACCGGCGACCAGCGTTTCATGATTGAACTTGAGCAGCAGCGGATACCCGGCGCGCTCGTGGGCCAGGGTGTTGTCGCCGCGCTGACGCAAGGTGTCCCAGAACAACACGCTGCGTTGGCCAAGGTCCGTGAAGTATTCCTGCCAGTCAGCAGGCGTTGGCTGTCGGAGTTGCCCAAGGCTTAAAGGCGCGAAGGTTTTTGCCTGGCGCTTCTGCACGGCGTCGAGGACGTTACGGGTGTTGAGGCGTTGCAGATGATTCAAGTGTTCGAACAAGCCGGCGGGCTCGGAGAACTCTTCATCTTGCAGCGCAATATTTAGTTCCTGACCCATCGTGATCTCCTGACGCTGTGCATGGGAACCGGCCCTTCAGACCCCTCAAGTTAAAGAGGGCTAGCCTGGCCGTTCGATGAGCAAGAGTTTACAGCGTATGTAGAGGGCATTAGCAAAGTTTATTTTGCACCGCACAAAAATACACGTTGCCAAATAGTTTTGTGCACTGCAATATCAAGGCTAACGCGATGACTGGCCGGATCGCTATCGCGTCCTCAGGCTCATCAGGGCCTTCCAGCACCAGGAGATTCAAGCATGTCTTTTTTCAATTCGGAAAAACTGCAAACCGCTCAGAAAGCCAACCTCGACCTTTTGCAGCAAATCAGCGGCAAAGTCTTCGCCAGCGTTGAACAGCTCAGCCAGTTGCAGTTCAAGGCACTGCGCGACTCCACCGAAGAGCACTTCGAAGGCGTTCGCAAGCTGTTGGCCGTGCGTGATCCACAAGGTTTCGCCGAGCTGCAGGCTTCTTTCACCCAGCCGAGTGCGCAGACCGAACGTCTGGCCGAGTTCAACCGTCAGGTTCAAGCGCTGATCGTCGGTACTCAGTCGGACATCGCCAAATTGACCTCGAGCCAGGTCGAAGCGGGCACCCAACAGGTGCAAGAGTTCGTTGAAACCATCAGCAAGAATGCACCTGCCGGCTCCGAGCCTGTTGTGGCCGCGTTCAAGTCGAGCCTGGCGAACGCCGGTACTGTGTTCGAAAGCGCACAGAAAGCCGTAAAACAGGCTGCCGATGTGGCTCAGACCAGTTTCGACGCAGCGACTGCCACGGCCACCAAAGCTGCTTCAGAAGCAAGTGCCAAGGCTACCAGCGGTAACAAGTAAGTCACATTAGATAAGCAGCACCAATGGCGATGGGTTTATTCCCCATCGCCATTTTTTTTCGTCCCGCCATCGGCTCCGGGCTTGCCGCCGAACATGCCGAACAGGTTCTGGGTGTTCAGGTACAGCGCCTTTGACTGGTCGACATATTGGCGCATCAGGTCCTGCATCACCGGCGCCTGCTGGTGCATGAAGTCGCTCCAGGCCTCGGACGACTGTGCGCCGGTCTGGGACTGGATGTCGATCACGGTTTGAATGCTCTTGTCCAGATAGCTGCCGAGTACGCCCTGGTAAGGGCCGTAGAACTGGATAATCCCCATCAGCATTTCGGTAGTGAAGATTGGCTCACCGCCGCTTTCAGCTTCCAGGATCACTTGCAGCAGGATGCTGCGGGTCAGGTCCTCGCCGCTCTTGGCATCGACCACCTGAAAGGCAACTTTGTCGACCACCAACTGGCGTATGTCCGCCAGCGTCAAATGACTGCTGGTGTGGGTGTCATACAGTCGGCGATTGGGGTACTTCTTGATCAGGCGGGGGGTGGTGTCAGTCATGCGGGGCGTCTCGCGGCGGGCCTGGTTTGCCGGCATCTTAACCTACTCTGGCCCCTGCCGCGGATTAGCGGGTACCGATCGTTCCCACTCCGCGTGGGAATGCATCAATGGACGCTCTGCGTCCGCTGTAGGGACGCGGAGCGTCCCGGGCTGCATTCCCACGCAGAGCGTGGGAACGATCGGGGGAGGAGGGCTTGCTTACCAGATCGGCAAGGTGTAGCTGACGATCAACCGGTTTTCATCCAGGTCGCTGCCGAAGTGGGTCGAGCGCACCGTCGCGTTACGCCACTTCACGCCGACATTCTTCAATGGCCCGCTTTGCACGACATAGCCAATGTCGGTATCACGTTCCCATTCCTTGCCTTCCGGGCGATTGCCGCCCAGATCGATGTTGTCACCGGTGAGGTAGCGGGTCATGAAGGTCAGGCCCGGAATGCCGATGGCCGCAAAGTTGTAGTCGTAGCGCGCCTGCCAGGACTGTTCGTCCTTGCTGGCGAAGTCGCCGATCTGCACGAAGTTCACCAGGAACGCATCGGTGCCGTTGACGTAGGCGTAGCCGGTGTCGCCGCTCATGCCTTGATAACCCAGGCCCACCGCATGCCCGCCGAGGTTGTAGGTGAACATCGCGCCGATGGCGTTGTTATCGACATTGCTGCCGCCATCGTCCGTGGAGCGGGCGAAGCGCAGATCGGTCTTCAGCGACTGGCCGGTGGTGACTGGCAAGACGTAGGTCAGGTTGACCAGGTGCTGGCTGTAGAAGTTGTCGAGGTGGCCGTAGCTGTAGCCGGTGGCGAGGTTGCTGGTCCATTTGTAGTTCAGGCTGGCGAAATCGAAGCTGTCGCTGTCGAGATGACGCGTGGTGATGCCCTTGGCGCCGGTGCGGGTGATGCCCATGTCCTCGTAGTCCGAGGAGTCGCGCTGATTGACTTGCGTCAGTCGCCCGGCATCCACGGTCAGGCCTTCGAGTTCCAGCGACGTCAACTGACCGCCCTTGAAGGTTTGTGGCAACAGCCGTGAATCGTTGGCCAGTACCGTCGGCAGTTTCGGCAGCAGCGTGCCGAGTTTCAGTGTGCTTTTTGAGGCACGCACTTTGGCGGTCAGGCCCAGTTCGCCGTACTCGTCCTGCGCCCCTTTGCTCGTGTCACGGTGACGTTTGAGCAGGCCGGAGCCTGCGCGATCAGGGCTGGAATCGAGCTTGACGCCGAGCAGGCCGATGGCATCGAAGCCGACACCGATCAACCCGTTGGTGTATCCCGATTCGTAGCGCAGCAGGAACCCCTGGGCCCATTCCTCTTGTTTGGATTGGGCGGCGTTGTCCTGGCGATAGTCACGGTTGAAATAGAAGTTGCGCAGCTCAAGGCTGGCCTTGCTGTCTTTGACAAAGTCAGCGGCGGCGGGGGCCGAGAGGCTGATGACGCCGCCGGCCAGCAACAGTCGGGTAGCGAGGGTGCGGGTGTTGCGGTCCATGGTGAAGCCCCTTTGTTTTTATTATGGAAAGACAGGTCCCGCGGCCCTCGCCAGGTGGGCGAGGGCTTATCGATAAAAAAACGCGAACGCCAAAAAGAGAGGAGCGTGGCGCCGCGTGCGGTTCAATCGTTAGAACTGTTCGGCGCTCAGGCCAAACAACGAGGCACTGCCCGCGCGGATGGATTGCTCCAGGCTCAAAATGCGCGGTAGCAGGCGGTGGATATAGAAGTCGGCGGTGGCGATCTTCGCGCCATAAAACCCTTGGTCTTCGGGCAGCTTTTGCTTGGCAACCTGTGCCATACGTGCCCAAAGCCAGGCGTAGGCGACGTAACCGAACAGGTGCAAATACTCCACCGACGCGGCGCCGACTTCGTTGCGATTGGTCGCGGCCCGATCCTGCAGCCAGTCACTCAGGTCTTCCAGACGCTGCACGGCATCGAACAGTTGAGCGCAGTAGGGCGCATCAGGCTGATGGGCGAAATGACGGATCTCAGCGGTGAACTGGCGCAGCGCGAAGCCCTTGTCGGCGAGCACTTTGCGTCCAAGCAAGTCCAGGGCCTGAATGCCGTTGGTGCCTTCGTAGATCTGCGCGATGCGCACGTCGCGGACCAATTGTTCCTGGCCCCATTCGCGGATGTAGCCATGGCCGCCGAACACTTGCTGGCCGTGGATGCAGCTTTCCAGGCCAGTGTCGGTGAAGAACGCCTTGGCCACCGGCGTCAGCAGCGCAACCAGGTTTTGCGCGTTGTCTCGTTCCTGGTCGTCATCGGAAAACTTCGCCAGATCGAGTTGCTGGCCGACATAGCTGGCGAACGCACGGCCGCCCTCGGTCATGGCTTTCATGCTCAGCAGCATGCGGCGCACGTCGGGGTGGACGATGATCGGGTCAGCCACTTTGTCCGGAGCAATGGCACCGGTCGGCGCGCGACTCTGAACCCGCTCACGGGCATAGGCGACGGCGCTCTGATAGGACGCTTCGGCGCAGCCAATGCCCTGAATGCCAATGGACAGGCGTTCGTAATTCATCATGGTGAACATCGCCGCCAAACCTTTGTTGGCTTCGCCGACCAGCCAACCGCTGGCGCCGTCGAAGTTCATCACGCAGGTGGCCGAGGCCTTGATGCCCATCTTGTGTTCGATCGAACCGCAACTCACAGCGTTGGCTGCACCGAGGGAACCGTCGGCATTAACCAGCACTTTGGGCACGACGAACAGTGAGATGCCTTTCGGCCCCGCGGGTGCGTCCGGCAGTTTGGCCAGCACCAGATGCACAATGTTTTCGGTCAGGTCCTGATCGCCACCGGTGATGAAGATCTTGCTGCCGGTGATGCTGAAGCTGCCGTCGGCCTGAGGTTCGGCGCGGGTGCGGATAATCCCCAGGTCGGTGCCGGCGTGGGCTTCGGTCAGGCACATGGAGCCGGCCCAGCGGCCCTCGTACATCGGCGGCAAGTAAAGGTTTTTCAGGGTGTCGCTGGCGTGAGCATCCAGCGCCAGGCAGGCACCGGAACTCAACGCCGAATACAGCGCGAAGCTGGAGTTGGCGCCGTAGAGCATTTCTTCGAACTGCACCGCGAGCATCTTCGGCATGCCCATGCCGCCAAAATCAGCGTTACCGGAAAGACCCACCCAGCCGCCTTCGATGTAGGTGGCATAAGCCTGTTTGAAACCGATTGGCGTGCTGACCTGGCCATCGACCCACTGGGCGCCTTCCTCGTCGCCGCTGCGATTCAATGGCGCAATCAGGTGCGAGGTGACTTTGGCCGCCTCCTCAAGAATGGCGTCAGCGGTGGCGGCGTCGACACTGTCGGCCAGGGCCGGCAAGCGTGCCCACAGGGCCGGGGCGTCGAACACTTCGTGCAAGACAAAGCGCATGTCGCGCAGCGGGGCGTTGAATTCGGGCATAACGTGAACCTCAAAAGGTTGTGCGATGGGCACGGCGCCGCTTTAGCAGGCCGTGCCCTTTCAATCAATGAGCGGAAGCGCTGGCGGCACCGAGGCCGGTCTGGGCGCGAACGAACTGGTCGGCGTAAGCGTCACGCTCCTTGTCGGCCCGCACGCTTTGGTCGAGTTTCGACACCACGACGATCACGAAGAACGCCAGCGGCATGGAGAACAGTGCCGGGTGGTCATACGGGAAGATCGCGTGAGCATGGCCGAGCACGGTGACCCAGACCGCTGGCGAAAGGATCACCAGCACCAGCGCGCAGATCAGGCCGGCGAAACCGCCGATGATTGCGCCTTTGGTGGTCAGGCCTTTCCAGTACATGGCCATGATCAGCACCGGGAAGTTGGTCGATGCGGCGATACCGAAGGTCAGGCCCACCAGGAACGCGACGTTCATCTTCTCGAACAGAATGCCCAGCAGAATCGCGATGATGCCCAGGCCGACAGTGGCCATGCGGGTCACGCGCATTTCCTGTTTCTGGCTGGCTTTGCCTTTCTTGAACACCGTGGCGTAGAGATCGTGGGAAATCGCCGAAGCACCGGCCAGGGCCAGCCCGGAGACCACCGCCAGAATGGTGGCGAAGGCTACGGCCGAGAGGAACCCGAAGAACAGGTTGCCACCGACCGCTTTGGCCAGGTGCATCGCAACCATGTTGCCGCCGCCAATCAAGGCGCCGCCGACTTCACCATTGACGTAGTACTGCGGGTCAGTACCGATGATCACCATCGCGGCAAAGCCCAGGGTGCAGACAACGAGGAAGAAGAAACCGATGAAGCCCGTGGCGTAGAACACCGACTTACGCGCTTCCTTGGCGTTAGGCACGGTGAAGAAGCGCATCAGGATGTGCGGCAGACCGGCAATCCCGAACACCAGGCCCAGCGACATCGAAGCGGTGTTGATCGGGTCGGCGAGCATTGAGCCGGGGCCCATGATGTTCCAGCCGCTGGCATGGGCTTCGACGGCTTTGCTGGCCAGGGTTTCGTAGCTGAAGCCAAATTGCGACATGGCCATCAACGCCAGGGTCGTGCCGCCAGCCAACAGCAACACAGCCTTGATGATCTGCACCCACGTGGTGGCGATCATGCCGCCGAAAATCACATACACCAGCATCAGCGCGCCGACGATCACCACGGCTACCGGGTAGTCGAGGCCAAACAGCAACTTGATCAACTGCCCCGCACCGACCATCTGCACGATCAGGTAGCAGCACACCACCGTCAGCGAACCAAACGCGGCGAAGATCCGCACTTTGTTCTGGTCCAGTCGATAGGACACGATGTCGGCAAAGGTGTAACGCCCCAGGTTGCGCAAGCGCTCGGCCATCAGGAAGGTGATGATCGGCCAGCCGACGAAGAAACCGATGGTATAGATGAAGCCGTCGTAGCCCTTGGCAAATACCAGGCTGGACAGCCCCAGCAGCGTGGCCGCAGACATGTAGTCGCCCGCAATCGCCAGACCGTTCTGGAACCCGGTGATGCCACCACCCGCCGTGTAGAAGTCGGACGTTGATTTGGTTTGCCGCGCGGCCCACCAGGTGATGGCCAGCGTGCCCAGCACGAAGACGAAGAACATGCCGATCGCATGCAGGTTGAGCGGTTGTTTTTCCACCGCACCCAGCGCGGGTGCAGCCAGCACGACGGAGGCCGGCAACAGCCCGGCAGCGGCGAGGAGAAGTTTACGTAGCAGGTTCATTACTTGCTCTCCTCGAGAATGGCCGCGCCCAGTGCGTCGAAGCGGGTGTTGGCGCTGTAGACGTACCAACCGGTCAGTAGCCAGGAAAAAATGATGATCGCCGCGCCAACCGGCATGCCCAGGGTCAACATCCGATGTTCGGCGAGCGGTGCATGCAGCCACTGCGGGGCAAACGCCACCACCAGCATGAACGCATAGTAAATGCCCAGCACCGCAGCACTCAGCGACCAGGCCAGGCGCGAACGGCTGTTCACCAATTGAAGGAATTTCGGGTTGGACCGAATGCGTTCACAGCGTTGGGTATCGGTTGAATGGATGTCGATCATGGGTGGCTCCACATTGTTTTTGTTATCAGTGTGTAAGGGGCAGGGCAGCGCCGAATTCGGCGTGCACGAGCCCGAAACGGCAGGTAAAGGCACCTGCCGCTTGACGGGTACAACGTTGGTTCGGGTTAGAGCGCTTTAGCCCTGTCGCGCAGAACGTACTTCTGGATCTTGCCAGTTGAGGTCTTCGGCAACAGGGTGAAAACCACCGTGCGCGGGACTTTGAAACCGGCCAGATGCTCGCGGCAGAAACCGATGATGTCGGCCTCGCGAACGTCCTGGTGATCAGCCTTCAATGTGATAAAGGCGCAGGGCGTTTCACCCCACTTCTCATCAGGGCGGGCGACGACGGCCGCTTCCATGACGGCTGGATGGCGATAGAGCACACCTTCCAGTTCGATGGTGGAAATGTTCTCGCCGCCGGAAATGATGATGTCCTTGAGTCGGTCCTTGATTTCGACGTAACCGTTGGGATGACACACCGCCAGGTCGCCAGTGTGGAACCAGCCGCCTTCGAACGCTTCGGCCGTGGCGGTCGGGTTCTTCAAGTAGCCCTTCATCACGGTGTTGCCGCGCATGAAGATCTCACCGATGGTCTGACCGTCTCGCGGGGTCGGCTCCAGCGTCTTCGAGTCGCCGACCATCACGCCTTCGAGCGTCGGGTAGCGCACGCCCTGACGGGATTTGATTTGCGCCCGTTCGTCCAGCGGCAACTCGTCCCACTCCGCATGCCAGGCGCAGAGCGTCACCGGACCGTAGGTTTCGGTCAGGCCATAGACGTGGGTGACCTTGATGCCCATTTCTTCCACGGCACCGATCACTTTGGCCGGTGGCGCGGCACCGGCGACCATGGCGTTGACCGGGTGATCGATCGCCGCTTTAGCGGATTCCGGCATGTTGACCAAGGCATTGAGCACGATCGGCGCGGCGCACAGGTGGGTGACCTGATGCTCGCGGATCAGCGTGAGGATTTTCTGTGGATCGACGCGGCGCAGGAACACATGCACACCGGCCATGGCGGTGATGATCCACGGGTAGCACCAACCATTGCAATGGAACATCGGCAGGGTCCAGAGGTAGACCGGGTGGTTGCCCATGGCCCAGGTCATCTGGTTGCCCAGCGAGTTCAGGTATGCACCGCGATGGTGGTAAACCACACCTTTAGGGTTGCCAGTAGTGCCTGAGGTGTAGTTCAGCGAGATGGCTTGCCATTCATCATCGGGCCACTGCCAGGCGAAAGCAGGGTCGCCTTCGGCCAATAGCGCTTCATAGTCCAGATCACTGACCGCCTGGCCTTCGCCGTATTCCGGATCATTGACATCGATCACCAGCGGCGGGTGATCCAGCATGCCGATCGCGGCGTGGATCACATCATGGAACTCGCGGTCGGTAATCAGCACCTTGGCTTCGCCATGTTGCAGCATGAAGGCGATGGCTTCGGCATCCAGGCGCACGTTGAGCGGGTTGAGCACCGCACCGATCATCGGCACGCCGAAGTGCACTTCCAGCATCTCGGGAATGTTGGGCAGCATCACCGCTACGGTGTCGTTCTTGCCGATGCCGCGCCCGGCCAGAGCCGACGCCAGGCGACGGCAGCGGGTGTAGGTCTGCGCCCAGGTGCGGCGGATAGAGCCATGGATGACGGCGGGGTAGTCTGGATAAACGCTGGCGGTGCGCTCGATGAAGCTGAGCGGAGACAAGGCAATATGATTGACAGCCGCAGGGCCTAGCCCTTGTTCATAGATCGACATGTACGGGTACTCGGTGGCTGATTGTTAGCTCTATAGGTGACCCTTGCAGCGTCGCCGCTGGGGGCACCTTTTATGTCCGGTTTGCTTTATATAACATTCAGCCACTTATATGGAAGTACAACCTACGTCATATAGGATATATACTATATTTGATTCTTGCGGATCTAAATCAATACAGCCACACCGCCAAGGCCGGTATATCCTTGGCTTCCCCAACGAAGCGGACCTGTGATGACCCTGACCCCCGTTCGATTGCACAGCTGGTTGCGCCTGCAGCGCGAGGGTGTGTCTCTGGCCGCCCGGGCCGATGCGTTGTGCCGTGCGCTGCAGGATTGCCCCGAGGTGCGCCGGGCGGTTTATCTGAGTTGGCAAGCCAATGCGCGGATTTACAGCCACGAGGGCGCCGCCCAGCATTTTCCACCGGGGCTGGGCGACCCTTCGCTGGCCAGCGATCAGCGGTTGTTTGATCGGCTGGCCGAAGCGGGGCGGCTGGATCTGGCGCAAGTACGTCAACTCGATTGCTGGTTGGCCGGGCGATTGCGCCGGGCCGCTATCAGCCATGGCCAGGTGTTTGATCTGGCCTTGCAGCCGGGGCAGCCGGGGCTGTTGCTGGTGGAAGTGTGCGAAGGCGTGAGTCTTGATTGGCTGGGTTGGGTGCAGGACTTGCTGACGACCTTGCTGAGCAGCGTCAACGGCATGCTGCGCGGCTCGCCGCTGTTGGGCCACGACCCGCAACCGAGCCTGTTGCTCGATGCCCAGGGCCGACCGCTGGAGTTCAATGCCGCGCTGTTGGCACTGCTCGCCGAAAAACCGCTGACTGATGTGCTGGGTTTTCTGCCAGTCAATCACCGGGTGCTGGTCCGTGCCTGCCTGGACCAGCAGCGCGCCATCGAAGGGGTCGAAGCCCAATTGGACGCGCAGATCCTGATCTGGACGTTTATCCCCGACCCTCAGGACAACCGCGTGCTTGCCCGTTGCCGCGATGCCACGGCACAAGTATTGGCCGAGCGTGAAGCGGCCACGGCACGCCGGTTGTACCGGCTGATCATCGAAAACACCACCGACCTGATTTCCAGGCATACACCCGACGGGCGCTTTCTGGATGCCTCGCCGGCGTCCTGGACATTGCTCGGCTACTGGCCGGAAGAGCTGCGCGGACAAATGGCCCAGGGTTTGTTCCATGGTCAGGACCTGGCCAGCCTGGTGCAACGCGCGCGGGATGCCCTGGAGCAGGACGGTTATCACACGATGACCTATCGCATTCGCCATCGCGACGGGCATTACCTGTGGTTCGAAACCGCGAGCCGGGCGATTCGTGAAACCTACACCGGGACGGTGGTTGAAGTGGTCAGCGTATCCCGGGACATTACCGCCCGGGTGCAAGCCGAGGAGAACAAGCGGCGCCTGGCGGAGGTGGTCGAGGCCAACACCGACCCGGTGTTGTTCATCGACCCCGAGGGGCAAGTCACTTACCTCAATCCCGCGGCGCGGCGCATCCTCGGCATCGATGAGCAACAACCGATGCCGGCCCTGGCGGAACTGTTCGCCAGCAGCGACCTGGCACGTCTGCAACGTGATGGCTGGAGCAGCGCCGAACGCGACGGTGTCTGGAGCACCGACGCGCGATTGCAGCCACCGGGGGGCGGCACTTCGGTGCCGGTGTCGCTGGTGCTGCTGGCGCACCGTTCGGCCGGTGGCGAGCGCTATTACTCGTTGGTGGCGCGGGACATGACCGAGCGTGAACTGCGTGAAGTGCAACAGCGCCGCCATCAGGACGAACTGGCGCACACCGCGCGGCTGGTCACCCTGGGTGAATTGGCCTCGGGCATCGCACACGAAATCAACCAGCCGTTGGCGGCGGTGGTCAATTACGCCAATGCCAGTCAGCGCTATTTGCAGACGCTGGACTCCAATCCCCAGGCCGCCGCCCGAGTGGCGCAAGGGCTGGAGCGCATTACCCATCACGCCACGCATGCTTCAGAAGTGATCAGACGTTTGCGCGCGTTTCTGCGCAAGGGACAACGCCGGATGCAAGCCCTGAATTTCACCGACGTCGCCCGCGAGGCCGTGCGCTTGTGTGCCTGGGAAGCGAGCAATTGCCAAGTGACAATCGAGGACCGCCTGCCGGATAATCTGCCGCCGATTTATGCCGACCGGGTGCTGCTGGAGCAGGTCCTGCTTAATCTCCTGCGAAACGCCATCGACGCCAACCGCGAACGACATCCGGGGCAGCCTTCGCTGATCGTGATGGCAGCGGAGCAGGGCGCTGGTGCAACCGTGGAAATCAGTGTGCAAGACCAGGGCCCGGGTGTCAGCGAGCCGGAACTGGAGCAGATATTTACCCCGTTCTATACCAGCAAGGCCGATGGCCTGGGGCTTGGCTTGTCCATGAGCCGCAGCATCATCGAAGGTTTCGGTGGCGAATTGCAGGCCCGACGCCAACCTGTCGGGCTGCTGATGTGCTGTCGCTTGCCGCTGGCCGGCCCAACAAAACAACAACAGGAATAACGTAATGGCAGGTGTGACAGAGCACGTGGTGTATGTGGTCGACGATGACCAAGGCATGCTCGACTCAACGGTCTGGTTATTGGAATCGGTCGGACTCAAGGCCTTGCCGTTTACCAGCGGCGTGGCGTTTCTCAATGCCTGTGATGCCAGTCTTGATGCTTGCGTGCTGCTCGATGTTCGCATGCCCGGCATGGGCGGTTTGAACGTGCAGGAAGAAATGCGCGCACGTGAGCTGAACCTGCCGATCATTTTCGTCAGCGGGCACGCAGATGTACCGATCGTGGTTCGCGCCTTCAAGGCGGGCGCCCATGACTTCATCGAGAAGCCGTACAACGAGCAATTGCTGCTGGACAGCGTGCAACAGGCGCTCAGCAACTGCGCGGCAAACCGCTCGGGCAATCAGGGCCATGAAGCCTTGCAGGCGCGTTTGCTGACACTGACCCCACGAGAGCGCGATGTCTTGCTGCCGCTGGTCCAGGGTTACACCACCCGCGAGATCGCCGAACAACTGGGCGTGAGCGCAAAAACCGTCGACCTGTATCGCTCTCGGGTAATGAAACGCATGCAGGCCAATACCTTGCCGGACCTGGTGGGCATGGCCATCGCCGCTGAACTGGTCGATCCGCTGAAGCTGCGGTGATTGCTCACGCTTTCCATTTGGCGTCTATGCTGGGCTTACCGATCCCATCCCTCTGCAGCGATCTGCAAGGAGGCAGCAATGGTGCCCACATCCAGTTCCGAGAAAGCGTTTACTCGCAGTCTGCTCGATGTTTTGATCCGTGCCGGGTTGATTGCCGTACTGGTGCTGTTCTGCTTTGAGATCTTCAGCCCGTTTCGCGACCTCATGCTGTGGTCGCTGATCCTGGCGATCACGCTTTATCCCTTGCAAGAGCGGCTCAAGGGGCCGCTGGGGCAGAAAGACGGCCGTATTGCGACCCTGATTGTGCTGGTCGCAATCGTAGTGCTGATGGTGCCGATCTATCTGTTGGTCACCTCGATTGCCGATTCGGTCGAGCACGCCATGACCATCATCAGGGACGGCAAATTCCATATTCCGCCACCCGCCGATTCAGTTGCTGAATGGCCTTTAGTGGGCAAGTCGATCTCGGCAGTATGGCTGCAGGCCTCTACCGATCTTCCAGACCTGACAGCGAAGTACCTGCCGCAGATAAAACATTTCAGTGTGGGTTTCCTCGCCAAACTGGCCGGCGTCGGCATGGGCTTTCTTACCTTTATCTTTGCCCTGATCATTGCCGGCATTTTCATGGCCTACGGCGAGAGCGGCAGGCGCAGTGCGATACAGATCGCTTCACGCGTCAGCGATCCGGGCAAGGGGCCGAAAATCGCCGAACTGTGTACCGCGACGATTCGTGCAGTCGCGCTGGGCGTGGTCGGCATCGCCTTCATCCAGATGCTGTTGGTGGGCATCGGATTCGTGCTCAAGGGGGTGCCCGGTGCCGGTCTGCTGGCCTTGGCGGTGCTGCTGCTCGGCATCATGCAATTACCTGCAACCTTGATTACGCTGCCGGTGATTGCCTATGTGTTCGCCACCGAAGGGGCCAGTACGGTGACGATCATCTTCGCCATCTATGTGTTCATTGCCGGTCTGGTGGATAACGTACTCAAGCCGTTGCTGCTGGGGCGCGGCGTCGATGTGCCAATGCCGGTGGTGCTGATCGGTGCCTTGGGGGGCATGGTCACGAGCGGTATCCTCGGCTTGTTCATTGGCCCGGTAGTGCTTGCGGTCGGCTATCAGTTGTTCTGGCAATGGGTAGAGGATCAGCCGCCGAACAGACCGGACGTCCCGCCGACGTTATGACTGCCCGGGCTTGCGCTAGCATGAAAGATATTCAGGCCATTCGCCCTGACGAGCAGGGCTGCCACCATGACGACACAGTGTCATCAACTGCTGGACCAGGTGCTGATCGCCCATGGTGGTCTGGAACGCTGGAGCCACTTCAGTAAAGTTCGCGCCACCCTCGTGACTGGCGGCTCGCTATGGGGCATGAAAGGGCTGACGCAGGACAGCACGCCCCGGCAGATGACCGTTTGGCTGCATGAACAGCGCGCTTCGGTGATGCCATTCGGTGGGCCTGATCAACGGACCGCCTACACGCCGGACCGCATCGCCATCGAAACCACCGAGGGCAAGGTGATTGCCGAGCGACCAGCGCCCCGGGAATCCTTTCGCGGTCACGGGCAAACATCCCCTTGGGATCCACTTCAGCGGGCGTACTTCAACGGTTACGCGCTCTGGTCCTACCTGACCATGCCGTTCCTGTTCACCTTGCCGGGTGTCCTGGCCGAGGAAGTCGAACCCTGGCAAGAGGGAACACAGCGCTGGCGACGATTACAGGTGACCTTTCCCGAGAACATCGCCACCCACTGCGCGGTGCAGGATTTCTATTTCGGCGAGGACTTCCTGCTTCGTCGACATGACTACAACGTTGACGTGAGTGGTGGCCTGCCTGCCGCGCAGTATGTTCATGACTACGTTGAAGCAGACGGGCTGCGCATGCCCGGCAAACGGCGAGCCTATCGGCGCGGAGCAGACGGGCAGCCAGACAAGGACGTCTTGTTGGTGGCTATCGACCTCAGCGACATCAGCTACGCCTAGAGAGGGTTGAATCATGACCATTCATTCCTGGGAAAAACTCTATCTAGATGACTTGAGCCTGGGTCAGCAGTTCGAAAGCGACAGCCTGCGTGTCCATCGAGCGTCGATGCTGGCCTTTGCTCAGGAATTCGACCCGCAACCGTTTCACCTCGATCCTGAAGCCGCCGAACTGAGCCTGTTCCGTGGTCTGGCAGCCAGTGGCTGGAACACCGCAGCCCTGACCATGAAGTTGTTGGTGGAAAGCGTGCCGTTGGCAGACGGGATCATCGGTCTGGGTATCGAATTGAGCTGGCCGACGCCAACCTACCCGGACGATCTGTTGCGCCTGCAATGCACCGTTCAGGCCATCGATCCGTCCAGCACCAAGCCGGACCGGGGTGTGGTGACCCTGTTCATGGAAACACTCAATCAAAACGATAAGGTCGTGCAACGAGCCACCGGCAAACTGCTGGTGTTCAGAAGACCGGCGCCTGATTGAGACAGTAGTCATGGGTATATGGAGCGGGCGTGAGCGGCAAGGCGTCTTGCCGTTGCACTGAGCGCGTTCCTTGTCGATTGCAGGGGCGGGAGGCGGCGTTGTGAAAACATTCCTGCTCATGCCTGGCGCTTCAACGCTGAACATGTTGCGCCAAGCGTGCCTGCAACGCCGTGATGCGGTGCCGCCAACCTTAACCGAAAAAGCGCTTATTCCAGGCATTCCAGATGCCCGCTACTGGCTGGACCAGGACCTGACGCCGTTCATTCGGGATGTGAGTCAGGCCAACCTTCGAGAAGCCGAAGCGCTTGCCAGCGCAGGGATGCCCAATGACACCCTGCCGTTGGCCAGCATGTTGGCCGTTTCCGGGGGCGGCGATGCCGGCACATTCGCCGGGGGCATCATTGCGGGGTGGACCCAGCATGGGTCTCGTCCCGTGTTCAAAGTCGTCACCGGCATCAGCGCTGGCGCCCTGGTCGCCCCATTTGCCTACCTGGGGCCCCAGTACGACAGTGTCATTCTGGGTATCTGCAATGCAGTCGGTCCAAAAGACATTTTCCATCCGCGCAATATGCTGACCCGTCTTGCCAGCGATGGTATGGCGCACAGCAAGCCACTGTCGCGGCTGATTGCACAGCACATTACCGCCGAAGTTCTTGCGGCGATCGCCTCGGAATACGCCAAAGGACGCCTTCTGATGATCGGCACCACCGATCTCGATTCAGGGCGCCCGGTCACCTGGAACATGGGCGCTATTGCCTCAAGCCAGGCACCGGGCGCGCTCGACCTGTTTCGCAACATCATGATCGCGTCGATGAGTATTCCCGGCGCAGTCTCACCGGTCATGATCGATGTGGAGGTTGATGGCCAACAGTTTCAGGAAATGCACGTGGACGGAGGCGTCCTGACTCAGGTGTTTCTCTATCCACCTGGCACTGTGATGGCGCTGAACCGCGTGACCGGGGCGCGTTTGCGTGATGAACGGCATTTCTATGTCATTCGCAACGGCAAACTGGAGCTGCAATGGTCCGGAACCAAGCGTCGCACCTTGAGCATCGGCGGTCGCGCCATCAGCGCGTTGATCCAGACTCAGGGGATCAGCGATCTGGATCGGATTTACCGAATTGCACAGCAGGATGGCGCGGACTTCAATCTGGCGTACATCGGCTCCGACTTTGATATTTCCCGTAATCACAGATTCGATGGCGAGTACATGAAGCGCTTGTTCGAATACGCCTTTGAACTCAGCGCGAAAGGCTATCCGTGGCATAAATCGCCGAGTACGTGAGGGAGGGCCGGCGCTCTACCTGATACCGATCCGTAACACGATTTGTAGCAGCTGCCGAGCCTGCGAGGCTGCGTTCGGCTGCGCAGCAGTCGTGAGTCCGGCTGACGCGGTATGTCTGACGTACTGCAAATGACTGATTTACGACTGCTGCGCAGCCGAACGCAGCCTCGCAGGCTCGGCAGCTGCTACAAAAGTGTTGCGGCTGAAATACGGAAATAGCGGCGCTTGATTTTTCGGACTTGTCTCGGAGAAATCAGCTGACCGGTTCAGCCGTACAACTCATCGCCCCTGAACCTGGTTTCTGGAAAATCACCCCGTTGCCGTCTTGCCAGAAGCGGTAGCTCCCCTGGGAATCCTTGCCTGTGTATTGGGTTCCCGAATCACTCGGCACCTGGTTCAGGGTGATCGAGGTGTTCGCCCATTTCAGGTACACGACGCCTGGCTGCGTATTAAAGAAGGTGGCGGCAATCAGTGGGGTTAACCCGGTACACCGAAAAGCCAGGGGGCCTTCGGTGAGCCTGTCTGGATCCTTGGTTCTTACAATGGCCGAGCCTTGGCGCAGCTGGTGCGCGCGCTCGGCATAACTTCGGATCGTGCACGCCTTGGGCTCAGACGTGGATGCACACTGATTACGGGCGTCGATCCAGAACTCCTGGTCGATCAAGATTTTATCTGGCCGCGGTACAGACCGTTGATCCGTGAGCGCCAGGCGATAAAGACGCGTCAGTTCGATATCCATCTGCGCCAGTTGCCGATCACGACAGATAAGCTTTTCGACGGATGCCCTGGCCGTGGCGCAGTCGAAGCTGGTCTCGAACGATGCCGCCTGGGCGCAGGTGCTCGTCACCGCGCAAACGCTGGCAGCGAGCAGACAGGTGAAAAGGTTGGTGACCGTTTTCATGTTGGCTTCACCCAGATCATTACGTGATCCCCGGAGTGCCATGGAACCTATCGATCCGTTGGACATTGATTCGTTCGCATTGGGTGTATCGAGTGTAAGTCAGTGCTCAAAACTTGCCACTCCCGGTCTGGCCTGCGGGGTGCTTTGGACATAAATTGAACCGCGTTTCACCAGGAGAGCGCTTCCTGCTCTTTCGATATGTGGCCAGTGAAGGCACAATGCGCATCCTTTTTTGGCTGGCCTTGCCGGAGGCGCCTCGAAATGATCAAAACGCCGTACTACCTCATCGATAAACAGAAGCTGCTGGCGAACATGCAGAAGATCGCCTACGTGCGCGAACAGTCCGGGGCCAAGGCCCTGCTGGCACTCAAGTGCTTCGCCACCTGGTCGGTGTTCGACCTGATGCAGCAATACATGGACGGCACCACGTCGTCGTCGCTTTACGAGCTCAAGCTCGGTCGACAGAAGTTCGCTGGCGAAACCCACGCCTACAGCGTGGCCTGGGCCGACGACGAGATCGAGGAGATGCTCGAAAACTGCGACAAGATCATCTTCAACTCCATCGGTCAGTTGCAGCGCTACACTGAGGCTTCGGCCGGCAAGGTGCGTGGCCTGCGGGTCAACCCGCAGGTGAGCAGCTCGGATTATCTGCTGGCTGACCCCGCGCGACCGTTCAGCCGTCTGGGCGAGTGGGACCCGGTGAAGATCGAGCAGGTCATCGGGCAGATCTCTGGCTTCATGTTCCACAACAATTGCGAGAACGGTGATTTCGGCCTGTTCGACCAGATGCTGTGCACCATCGAAGAACGCTTTGGCGACTTGCTGCACAAGGTCGAGTGGGTCAGCCTCGGTGGCGGTATCCATTTCACAGGTGAAGGCTACGCACTGGACGAGTTCTGCGCGCGCCTCAAGGCTTTCTCGCAAAAATACGGCGTTCAGGTCTACCTGGAACCGGGCGAAGCGGCCATCACGCAGAGCGCGTCGCTGGAAGTCACCGTGCTCGACACCCTCTACAACGGCAAGCACCTGGCGGTTGTGGACAGCTCCATCGAAGCGCATATGCTCGATCTGCTGATCTATCGCCTGAATGCCAAGCTGGCGCCTAGCGAGGGTGAGCACACGTACATGGTGTGCGGCAAATCCTGCCTGGCCGGAGACATTTTCGGTGAATATCAGTTTGATCGTCCGCTGGCGATTGGGGATCGGCTGTCGTTCATCGATGCAGCGGGCTACACCATGGTCAAGAAGAACTGGTTCAACGGCCTGAAAATGCCGTCCATCGTAGTGAAACAACTCGACGGTACAGTCGAAGTGGTTCGTGAGTTTGATTACAACGACTACATGTCCAGCCTTTCGTAAGCTGGCAGAGAAGGAGAGAGAGAAAAATTGAAGAAGAACGTGCTTATCATTGGTGCAGGAGGTGTCGCCAAGGTGGTGGCCCACAAGTGCGCGCAGCACAACGATGAACTCGGTCGTATTGCTATCGCGTCGCGCAACATCTCCAAGTGCCAGGCCATCATCGACAGCGTCAAGGCCAAGGGCAGCCTCAAAGTGCCCGCCGAAATCCAGGCCTTCTCGCTGAACGCCCTGGATGTCGAAGCGACCAAGACGCTGATCCGCGAAACCGGATCGCAGATCGTCATCAACGTCGGTTCCGCGTTCCTCAACATGTCGGTGCTGCGCGCCTGCATCGATACCGGCGTGGCCTATCTGGACACCGCCATTCACGAAGAACCAGGCAAAGTCTGCGAGACGCCGCCCTGGTATGGCAACTACGAGTGGAACCACCTCGAAGAGTGCAAAGAGAAGAACATTACCGCCATTCTCGGCGTGGGCTTCGACCCGGGTGTGGTCAACGCCTATGCAGCACTGGCGCAACAACAGTATTTCGACCGCATTGATTCGATCGACATTCTCGACGTCAACGCCGGTTCCCATGGCAAGTATTTCGCCACCAATTTCGACCCGGAAATCAATTTCCGCGAATTCACCGGACAAGTGTGGAGCTGGCAGAACAGCCAGTGGACCAGCAACACGATGTTCGAAGTCAAACGCACCGACGACCTGCCGGTCGTCGGCGAGCAGAACCTGTACCTGACCGGCCACGATGAAGTGCACTCGCTGTCGAAGAACCTCGACGTGCCCAACGTGCGTTTCTGGATGAGCTTCGGCGAGCACTACATCAATGTGTTCACCGTACTCAGGAACCTTGGCTTGCTCTCCGAGCAACCGGTCAAGACCGCCGAAGGCCTGGAAGTCGTGCCGCTGAAACTGGTCAAGGCCGTGCTGCCTGATCCGAGCTCGCTGGCGCCTGGCTACACCGGCAAAACCTGCATTGGCGACCTGGTCAAGGGCACCAAGGATGGCCAGCCGCGCGAAGTATTCATCTACAACGTGGCTGATCATGAAGACGCTTATGCGGAAACTGACAGCCAGGGCATTTCCTATACCGCAGGCGTGCCGCCCGTGGCCGCAGCCTTGCTGGTCGCCCGTGGCGAGTGGGACGTGCAGCGCATGGCCAACGTCGAGGAGCTTGCGGCCGAGCCGTTCCTCAAGGCGCTGGATGTGATGGGCCTGCCGACCCGCATCAAGGACGAAAATGGAGATCGTCCGTGGAGCTGAAACGCCTGAGGCTCCTGAAATACAGGTGAGTCTCGTTTCCCGCTCCAGCTAAAGATCTACAGAGCGCCATTGAATTCTGTAAATCATTGAAATCAGGACCTTCGGGTCCTTTTTTCGTTCCGGCGCGAACCACTGAAATCCATCCTGGCTTCGACGTCGGCAGTCTCTTGCGCGTTGTTCATCGCCGGGTTGTTGCAGGGGTAATGCTCGTTGCCTGAGGCGATCCGGCCGATTGCCGTACGTAGTGGTACGGCATGATCTAAGCTCCACAATGGATGGCTTCTCGAGCAGGGGTTTCAATGCGAAGCACACCTGAAAACAGCCTGCAAAATGCGTTGAAAGCCTGTAGAGACAGCTTCATTTCTGTGGGTTTTTTCAGCCTTTTCATCAACGCGCTAATGCTCGTTCCTATCTTCTACATGCTTCAGGTGTATGGGAGAGTGCTGAGCAGTAGAAGTCTGACGACCCTGGCAATGCTGACGCTGATCATGACCTTGCTGGTGGTCACGCTCGGCTCACTGGAATGGGTTCGTTCTCGGATCATGGTCCGGGTCAGCACCCGGCTGGATGTGTTGCTCAGTCGCCAGGTCTATAAGGCCAGTTTCAAACGGGCACTGGACAGTGGCGGCATGGATGCTTCGGCCCAGTCGCTGAACGACTTGACGGGCTTGAGGCAGTTTCTCTCCGGTAATGGATTGTTCGCCTTTTTCGATGCGCCCTGGTTGCCGATCTATATCGCGGTGATGTTCCTGTTTCATCCCTGGTTTGGCTGGGTCGCGACGGGCAGTGCGCTGTTGTTGCTGTTACTCGCGTTTATCAATGAGCGGCTGACGGGACCGGCACTGGCCCAGGCCAACAAGGAGCATATTGGCGCGACGCTCTACACCACGAAAAATCTGCGCAACGCTGAAGTCATCGAGTCCATGGGCATGCTTGAAACCCTGATGGACCGTTGGGGGCGTCGGCAAAGGAACGTCCTGTTGCTGCAGTCCCGGGCGAGCGATAGAGGGGCCATCGTCAGTACGATTTCCAAATCCTTCCGTATCCTCGTGCAATCACTGGTCCTTGGACTGGGGGCGTACCTGGCCGTGGAGCAGCAGTTGGGGGTAGGCCTGGTGTTTGCCGGGTCCGTGCTGCTGGGGCGCGCATTGGCTCCCATCGACCTGATCATCGGCAGCTGGAAGGGTTTTATTGCGGCCCGCTCGCAGTACGCCCGTCTCAACGACATTCTCGACAAACAACTGGCTCAGCCCGAGCGTATGTCCTTGCCTGCGCCTCAGGGGCACGTGCAAGTGGAAAACCTGGTAGTCACGGCACCTGGTTCGAAAACCCCGATCATCAAAAACATCAGCTTCAGCGTACCTGCCGGCTGCATGGTGGGAATCATTGGCCCAAGTGCCGCGGGCAAGTCGACCCTGGCCAGGGCACTGATGGGGGTATGGGTACCGCAGCATGGGGTGGTCCGCCTGGATGGGGCCGACATCAGCGCGTGGGACAAACATGAGCTTGGGCCCCATATCGGTTACTTGCCCCAGGACATTGAATTATTCGAAGGCAGCGTCAGCGAGAACATTGCGCGCTTCACCGAGGTCGATTCCGAGAAAGTCATTCTGGCCGCCAGGACTGCTGGCGTTCACGAAATGATTTTGCTGTTGCCGGATGGCTACGACACCGTCATTGGCAGCGAAGGCGTCATGCTGTCGGGAGGACAGCGTCAGCGCATAGGACTGGCCCGCGCTCTGTATGGCAACCCACGGCTGATTGTTCTCGACGAGCCCAATTCCAATCTCGACGAAGTCGGTGATCGCGCCCTGGCAGCAGCCATCCAGCAGCTCAAGCGGAATGGCGCGACCCTGTTTGTGATTACCCACCGAACCAACATCGTGTCGCAACTTGACCGGTTGATGGTGATGACCGACGGCGTTATCAGCCTCTATGGGCCACGCGATCACGTGCTGGCCAAACTCAACGCGCAGCAGCAGGTACAAAAGCACACCGCGCAAGCCGGCGCCAACATGGCTTCGGTCGCTACCAGCAAGGACGATGCGGATGGACCGTACGATGCCCAATCGTCAAATTGACAGCTTCGCCGACCTGCCGGTATCCGATCGAAAAATCCGTCGCCTGGGTTTTGGCATTGTCGGGGTGATCTTCGGCCTGTTCGGCACGTGGGCGGCGCTCGCGCCGCTGGACGGTGCCGCTTACGCGCCTGGCGTGGTCACCGTGCAGTCTTACCGCAAAACGGTCCAGCATCTGGAAGGGGGCATCGTCAAAGCGGTGTTGGTCCATGACGGTGACATCGTCAAGCGGGATGATCCACTGATCATTCTCGATGATGCCCAGTTGCGCTTCGAATACGAGATGACCCGAAGCCAGCTCGTCGCGGCCAGAGCCATGGAAGCAAGACTCCGGGCGGAGCGCGACGCGCTGTCGGCAATCAGCTTTGGGGAAATAGCCGATCCCTCCAGTGTGCGAGGTGTGGAAGCGCGCCAAGGCGAGACCCAGGTGTTCAATGCCCGGCAGGGCTCGAGGCTGGGCCAGATTTCGGTGTTGAAGGAGCGCATTGGCCAGTTGCATCAACAAATCAAGGGACTGGAATCGATGATCGCTGCCAAGGTTCACCTGGAGAAATCCTACAGCGGTGAAATCGGTGAATTGACCGACCTGCTCAAGCAAGGGTTCGTTGACAAACAACGTCTGATTGAGCAGGAGCGCAAGCTGGGAATGCTCAGGTCGGAAGTGGCCGATCACCGTTCAACCATCAACAGGACTCGTCTGCAGATCAACGAAACACAGCTGCAGATTCTGCAAATCGACAAGGATTTCAATGCCGAGGTCGTCAAGCAGCTGGCCGAAGTGCAAACCAGGATGTACGACCTGCAAGAGAAAACCTCAGCCCTGGAAGACCGGCTCAGCCGTATCGTCATCCGCTCACCCGACGCGGGCATGGTGATTGGCATGACCGTGCACACCATTGGTGGCGTCGTGCGCCCGGCAACGCCGCTGCTGGACATTGTTCCATCGGTTTCCGAACTGGTCATAGAGGCCCAGGTGGACCCGATAGATATTGATCGCATCGCCATCGGCAAGCGTGCCGATATCCGTTTCGCCGCGTTCAACAGCTCGACCACTCCGGTGATCGAAGGCGAGGTCAGCGGCGTATCGGCTGACCGACTGACCAATGAAAAGTCCGGGGCTGCCTATTATCTGGCGCGGATCCGGGTCACCGAAGCCGGTGCGCAGACCCTGGGTGAGCGCAAGTTGCTGCCGGGGATGCCGGCGGACGTGTTGATCATCACCGGGCAGCGCACGCTGTTGCAGTACTTGGTGCAGCCGGCTCGCGATGCCCTGTCTCAATCGATGATCGAGGAATAACCGTGCGCGCGTCGGCAGTTCTGCTGGGCGGTCTGCTGATGCTTGCAGCGGGTGCCGCGCTGGCGCAAACCCCGGCAGCAACACCAAACGGGGTCAGCGCCTCGACGTTTTCGACCGACCTCATGCAGTTGTATCGCGAGGCGCGACTGGAGGATCCGCGGATATTGGCTTCCTTTGCACAAGCGCAGGCGGGCCGGGAACATCAGCGCGAGGCCATGGGGGCGCTGTTTCCGCAGGTATCGATGAACGCCGGGACGAATCGGATTCACCAGGAAAACGACCTGGTGCAGCAGAGTTACGATAGCGAAAGCTACAGCCTGGTGTTGCGTCAGTACCTCTACAACAAGGTCGCATGGGAGAACTATCAGAAATTCAAAAGCCTGGCCAGGCAGTCCGAATCTGAGGCGTTGGAAGCCCAGGCCGAGGCCACCGTGGAGTTGGCCCGGCGTTACTTCACCGCATTGGCGGCCGAGGATGAACTGGAGTTGGTGAGGGCGGAACGTCGAACCACGCAAAAGAGCCTGGACCGAGTCAATGCGTTGTACGAAAAGCAGTTGGCATTGATTACCGACCAACTCGACCTCAAGGCCCGGGTCGATTTGCTCGCTGCGCAGGAGCTGGATGCCCGCAACCAGGCCAGTATCAGTCGCGAGGCATTGGCGGAGATCGTCGGCCGGCCAGTCAAGGAGAAGCTCAACCGGATTCGCGATGACGTGCAACTACGGGTTTCGGCGCAGAGCCTTGAAACCTGGGTGCGCGAGGGTATGGCGCTAAACCCTGCACTCAAGGCCAACGAAAGCGGTGTCGAAGCGGCGGGCGCTGCGTTGCGCAGCGGTAAGGGCGGGCACTATCCGACCCTGAGTCTGAGCCTGAGCGCACAAGAGACAAACGAAGGCTACAACAATGCCCTGACGCCGCGCACAGACAGTTATGTCGCCGGCATTGGCGTTCAGGTGCCGCTGTACAGCGGTGGCTCGACCTCGGCGCGGGTCCGTGGTCTCTACCAGGATCAGATTACCGCCGAGCAGGAACTGGAAGCGATCCGGCGCCGGGTGGTCAAAGAGATCACGAGCGCTTACCTGACCGCCAATTCGAGCGTAGAAAAGATCAGCGCGAGCCGAAATGCCCTGAGCTCGGCCCAGCTGTCCAGGGTGGCGGCAGAGAAAGCGCTCAACTACGGAATGGTCAATGCCGTCGATGTACTAGCCAGCGTACGCAACGAATTCCGGGCTCGTCGTGATCTGCTCAAGACGCAATATGAGTTCGTCACCAATGTCCTCACGCTCAATCGCTGGGCGGGAAAGTCGCCTGCCGAAAGTGTCGAAAGCGTTAATGCCTGGCTGGGCCCCGTCAGCGCCAGCCAAAACCTGACATCCCCCTGATCCTGCCGCAATACCGACTGTGGATCCCGCCCAAACTGAACGCCAATTTCAGCCTGACCTCCAGCAGTTCTGGCGGTGGTTGCATGGCTCGGCGAGACAGGCTTCGCCGAAAAATTGACGCCAGAGTTTATTCTGTGCTGGCTTCACGCCACTTGTCGGTTAGTTGACGATTTTGATCAGATTCAGGCTTAGGTCGCAGGTCTTCCGCAGCGAGCCTAAGACCTTGATTTCTTGAGGTTGAGGGCACCCGTGGGAAGATTTACGGGGCTATGCGCATGAGGTTTGAGGTGACGGCTGATGGAATGGGCGGGCGGGTAGTGCGCTGGGCTGGCCTAGACTCAGTTCAGTGGCTGGAGGGAGCACATCCACATGCGCAAGCTATTGATTGTTGTTCCTATTTAAGTTTTTTCGATAGCTTGCCCGGGTTTTGCAAACGTCCTCAACTTCAGCCGGTGACGCTAGTGTCCCTTGGGCCTGTCGGCGCTCGTATCTGTCCTTCGATCGCGCGGACCAAGTGAGCGGGCCGCTGATCCAGGAAGTCCAATGGATGGAGGTCATGGTTCATTTTCAAGGGAGTCAGCAAAGTAATGACGACCCACAGAAAACCCATACGCGTGATGCTGATCGATTGTCGCCCCCTCGTGCTCATGGGGCTTCACGACCTGATCAATGCCAGGAAGCCTCAGATGGAAGTGAGCGGCCAGGCCACCACCTATACCAGCGCGCTGGATCTTGCCGATCAGATGCGTCCCAATGTCATTTTTTTCAGTTTCTTTCCAGATGCGCTGAACCCGTTGGAGGTCGTCGCGCAACTCACCCGCAGCGCTGAAATGAAATTACTGGTGCTCAAGGGCTTGTACGAAGCCGTCCCCGTTGCCCAGGCAATAGAGGCGGGCGCTCGCGGCATCGTGCTGGCGGAAGACCCGACAGAATCGATCATCCAGGCCATCATCACGGTCCACCACCGCGACATTGGACTGGATAGAGCCTGGGCCGGTGGGCTTTCCGGCTACGCCGCGACCGGACATATACATTTGAAGTGCAATCTGGAGCAGGCGAAACAAGCGCGGCTGACGTTGCGCGAGAGAGAACTGATTCGCGCCATCGTGGGGGATCCGTCCGCCAAATACATCAGCATCGCCGGGCGCCTGGGCATCAGCGAGCACACCGTGCACAACCACCTCAGCAACATTTATCAAAAGCTTAATCTCATCAACCGCATCGACTTGCTGATGTATGCGCTGAAGCACGGGCTTACCAACGACGAAAAACCACTCGATTCCACTTGGGTGGAAATGGATTTGGCTTCACGTCAAAACAAGACGCTCTGACACCCCTTGGCGCGTCTGGGCCGTCACCGTGTTGTCGTCCCAGAGGATTCAGCACGCAGGCGATCCGCTGCGAGGGTGGTTTGCGCCACCCTCGTATTCTTTACGCGCGCGATACCTCAGGCGCCGCCAAAAACAATGTCGCTAGCCAGAACATCGACCCCGACCAAGGTGATGGTGGTTGTTTGTCCGCCATCCTCGGCAATCGTCACGATGCTGTCTGCGCCGGAGATGTCGATCGATTGGACCACGGCATTCTGGTCGCCGTTGAGCACCAGCGTGTCTCGCAGGCTTGGGTCCGCATCGAAGCCGGTGACCTGGTACAGGTTCTCATCGACTGACAAATCAATGTTGAAGGCATCACGCTCTCCGCCTGTACCAACCAGCGTGAAGTCGAAGAGCGCGTTGGCCGGGTCGTTGGCGAACAGGTTGGCGTCAAACGTACTCGTCGCCGAGTCCCCATCCTTGTCCGTCAGCGTCGCGCTGAACTGCAGCTGGAGGTCGCTGGCCAGGTTCTCGGACTCCTGAATGAACTCGATCACCGGGATCTTGATCACGCCCAGGCCCATCGTCAGCTGAACCGCGTCAATGAGCTTGGAGTCCACTCGCTCGATGAGGAACGACATCTGTCCTCCATCTTCCGAGGTCAGGTCAGCGGCAAGAACCTTCGTCGGCGAACCCGACGTCGTGCCGTCATCGTAGAAGATCGTGTAATACAGTTCCTCCGTTGCCGGGTCATACCCCTGCACCGAGTTGTCGATGAAAACTTTCAGGCTCGTCAACAAGGTCTCGGGATTGATGACGAAACTCTCGTCACCGGCATTGATGCCTGCCGTCCCGTTTCCATCCAGGTTGTTGTTGGCAATACCGATGCCGGAGGTGCTGACGTTCATGTTCGCGGTGCCGATGAATGCAAACCCGCCGGCTTCTATTTGCGTTTCGGTGAGGTCGGGCGCTCCCACGGTGATGGCGGAAAATATTTCGCCTGCGGTAGTGGTCGCGTTAACACCAAAAAAGACAATCTCCTCAGAGGGCGAAGGAATAGTCGGCGGATTCTGCGGCGGAATTAACAATGTGCGCACGGGATCCGGGCCACCGGCACCGAGCGAGCCGTCTTCAGAGCTCTGGACGATCGTCGAACCGAAGCCTTGCTCAAGATCCAGTGCATAGCTGCCATTGGCATAGGCGGTCAACGTGTAGTCGACGCTGGTATCCGCTGTGTTGGCGTTATTGTCGAAATCGCCGGTCAACGTCCCTGCGAATTGGTACGCGCCATTGGCATCCGGTGAGGGCGTCTGCTCGGTGAGCGTGCCGGTCCCGGTCGAGGTCGTGTTATCTGGCCTGACGATGGTGAACTCACCATTCACCAACGAGATATTCAGACCGGTCGTACCCAGCCCGTCGGCTCCGGCCGAATTGTTCCAGAACCCATATTGAGCAAGGACGCTACCGGTCCCGATCAGGTTGCCGAATGCGAGCGATGGGCCGTCGTCCTTGAATATCAGGTTTTGCCCGATATTGAGGGTCGCCTGGGCACTGTCGCCGTCGCCATCGGTCTTGGTCCCTATCAGTGTCACTAGATTGTCCGCCGATAGAGTCTTCGAATCATCGGGATTGGTGGGGTCGGGATGCACCACGGCGCGGATCTGGTCGAGTGTGACATCACCATTGGCGGCCACGCTCACCGTGAACACCAGATCGTTGCTCGTCGCCGTGCGGCCTTGCACCACGCCGCCGTTGAGCGACAGGTTTACCGCCTGGCCGGTGGCCGTATCCACCAACCCCGACGCACCGACCACCACGCCCAACGCATAGGTGAGTGTGCCGGCGCCATCAGCGCCAAACGCCGAGCTGAAGTTGGCGGCAAAGTTCTGGGTGGCGTTGGTTGCCAGTACCGTCTCGTCCACTGTCAACGTCGGCTCGGTGCCGGTGGTGCTGATGCTCGGCCCATCGTCCTTGAACACCAGGTTCTGCCCGATGTTGAGGGTCGCCTGGGCACTGTCACCGTCGCCATCGGTCTTGGTTGCCGTCAGCGTTACCAGATTGTCAGCGGTCAGCGTTTTCGAATCATCGGGATTGGTGGTGTCGGGATGTACCACGGCGCGGAGCTGGTCGAGCGTGACATCACCATTGGCGGCGACGCTCACCGTGAATACCAGATCGTTGCTGGTAGCCGTGCGACCTTCCACCACGGTGCCGTTGAGCGACAGGTTTACCACCTGGCCGGTGGCCGTATCCACCAACCCCGACGCACCGGCCACCACGGCCAGCGCATAGGTCAGTGTGCCGGCACCATCAGCGCCAAACGCTGAGCTGAAGTTGGCGGCATAGTTCTGGGTGGCGTTGGTCGCCAGCACCGTCTCGTCCACTGTCAGCGTCGGCTCCGTGCCGGTGGTGCTGATGCTCGGCCCATCGTCCTTGAACACCAGGTTCTGTCCGATGTTGAGGGTCGCCTGGGCGCTGTCGCCGTCGCCATCGGTCTTGGTCGCCGTCAGCGTCACCAGGTTGTCAGAGGTCAGCGTTTTCGAATCATCGGAATTGGTGGTGTCGGGATGCACCACGGCGCGGATCTGGTCGAGCGTGACGTCACCGTTGGCGGCGACACTCACCGTGAACACCAGCTCATTGCTCGTGGCGGTGCGACCTTCCACCACTGTGCCGTTGAGCGACAGATTCACCGCTTGACCAGTGGCCGTGTCGGTCAGCCCCGAGGCACCGGCTACCACGCCCAGCACATAGGTCAGTGTGCCCGCGCCATCAGCACCAAACGCCGAGCTGAAGTTGGCGGCAAAGCTCTGGGTGGCGTTAGTCGCCAGCACCGTCTCGTCCACCGTCAACGTCGGCTCCGCACCGGTGGTGCTGATGCTCGGCCCGTCGTCCTTGAACACCAGGTTCTGCCCGATGTTGAGGGTCGCCTGGGCACTGTCGCCGTCGCCATCGGTCTTGGTTGCCGTCAGCGTTACCAGATTGTCAGCGGTCAACGTCTTCGAATCATCGGGATTAGTGGTGTCGGGATGCACCACGGCGCGGATCTGGTCGAGCGTGACGTCACCATTGGCGGCGACGCTCACCGTGAATACCAGATCGTTGCTGGTGGCCGTGCGGCCTTGCACCACGCCGCCGTTGAGCGACAGGTTCACCGCCTGGCCAGTGGCCGTGTCAGTCAGCCCGGAGGCACCCGCCACCACGCCCAGCGCATAGGTCAGTGTGCCCGCGCCATCAGCACCAAACGCCGAGCTGAAGTTGGCGGAAAAGCTCTGGGTGGCGTTAGTCGCCAGCACCGTCTCGTCCACTGTCAACGTCGGCTCGGTGCCGGTGGTGCTGATGCTCGGCCCATCGTCCTTGAACACCAGGTTCTGCCCGATGTTGAGGGTCGCCTGGGCACTGTCACCGTCGCCATCGGTCTTGGTTGCCGTCAGCGTTACCAGATTGTCAGCGGTCAGCGTTTTCGAATCATCGGGATTGGTGGTGTCGGGATGTACCACGGCGCGGATCTGGTCGAGCGTGACGTCACCATTGGCGGCCACGCTCACCGTGAATACCAGATCGTTGCTCGTCGCCGTGCGGCCTTGCACCACGCCGCCGTTGAGCGACAGGTTTACCGCCTGGCCGGTGGCCGTATCCACCAACCCCGACGCACCGACCACCACGCCCAGCGCATAGGTCAGTGTGCCGGCGCCATCAGCGCCAAACGCCGAGCTGAAGTTGGCGGCAAAGTTCTGGGTGGCGTTGGTCGCCAGCACCGTCTCGTCCACTGTCAACGTCGGCTCCGTGCCGGTGGTGTTGATGCTCGGCCCATCGTCCTTGAACACCAGGTTTTGTCCGATGTTGAGGGTCGCCTGGGCACTGTCGCCGTCGCCATCGGTCTTGGTTGCCGTCAGCGTTACCAGATTGTCAGCGGTCAACGTCTTCGAATCATCGGGATTGGTGGTGTCGGGATGCACCACGGCGCGGATCTGGTCGAGCGTGACGTCACCATTGGCGGCGACGCTCACTGTGAACACCAGCTCATTGCTCGTGGCGGTGCGACCTTCCACCACTGTGCCGTTGAGCGACAGATTCACCGCTTGACCAGTGGCCGTGTCGGTCAACCCCGACGCACCGGCCACCACGGCCAGCGCATAGGTCAGTGTGCCGGCACCATCAGCGCCAAACGCTGAGCTGAAGTTGGCGGCATAGTTCTGGGTGGCGTTGGTCGCCAGCACCGTCTCGTCCACTGTCAGCGTCGGCTCCGTGCCGGTGGTGCTGATGCTCGGCCCATCGTCCTTGAACACCAGGTTCTGTCCGATGTTGAGGGTCGCCTGGGCGCTGTCGCCGTCGCCATCGGTCTTGGTCGCCGTCAGCGTCACGAGGTTGTCCGCCGATAGAGTTTTCGAATCATCGGAATTGGTGGTGTCGGGATGCACCACGGCGCGGATCTGGTCGAGCGTGACGTCACCGTTGGCGGCGACACTCACCGTGAACACCAAATCGTTGCTCGTGGCCGTGCGACCTTCCACCACGGTGCCGTTGAGCGACAGGTTTACCACCTCGCCGGTAGCTGTGTCGGTCAGCCCCGAGGCACCGACCACCACGCCCAGCGCATAGGTCAGTGTGCCGGCGCCATCGGCGCCAAACGCTGAGCTGAAATTGGCGGCAAAGTTCTGGGTGGCGTTGGTTGCCAGCACTGTCTCGTCCACCGTCAGCGTCGGCTCGGTGCCGGTGGTGCTGATGCTCGGCCCGTCGTCCTCGAAGATCATTTGGGAGCCGATTTCGGTTTTCGAAACAGAGGCCTGGACCAGCGTGAAACCACCGATATCAAAATCGGCGTGGTTATTGCCCTTGGCGTCGAGCGCCGCGCCGTTTTCGACGAGGACGCGGTTGTGATCCGTCGTTGTGGTGTATTCAATCTGGTAGCCGGCCAAAACGCCGGTGATGGTAGCAACCCCACCGGAAAAGGTGATGCCAATGGCCCCATCATTCACCGATCCGTTTGAATTCTCGATCACCACCCCGGCGCTGTTGAAGACGCGAACATTGGTGATGGCAACCGGCGTATCGTTCGCATAGCCGTCGATGAAGTTCGTGCCAGATTCAACAGCGGTGCTGAATGCGCTGATTTTTACGACAGCACTCTTGCCGCTTTGCAACTGCACGACGTCGAAACTGGCCGACTTCGCATTGAAAACGCCGGTAAAGTTGATATTGGCTTCAACATCTGCTTCGGTCTGATCCAGGTTGGGAATGGTCAGGTCCTGCCTGGCACCGGTGACGAACGAATAACGGATGCCTTCCTGTTCCGTAATCATCTGGCTGTTGGTGCCGAAGGTGGTCGGGCCACCCGCCTGGCTGGTATTGATCGTGTCGCCAGTCGATATATTGACGCCAGTGGACTGGTTTGCGGGGTCCTTGCCGGTGGCGATGATGGTGGGGTCCGTGATCCGCAAGACACCTCCGTCGTCGACAACTGTTGGGTTCGCTTTCGTGAACATCAGGAAGAGGTTCTGACCGGAGGGCGCATTGGCCAGACTGAACTCCAGGTCCTGACTGGCTCCGATGAACACCTTATTCAGCAGACTGAGCGAATCATCGGGATTCGCCGTATCTGTATGCTTGATCGGTTGGTACTCCACGGTCCAGATCTTGCCACCCGAGACCGGCGACCCGGTTTCTTCGATATAGGCCGCGAACACGATCGCGCCGGTCGAGCCACCGGCCCGGCCCAGAACGATGTTGTCGTTGTTCGCATCCGTATAGAGAAGGATGCTGGTGCCATTGAGGGTATCCAGTCCACTGTCCAGGCCATTGAGCGGTGCACCAGCGCTATCGACGAAGCTGATATTGGTAATGGTGGCTCCGGGGTCTGCGGTGACGGTGAATGCATTGCTGCCTGTGTTGCCCACGGCACCGGTATAGCCACTCAAGGCCGCTCCCGTTGCAGTGCCGGCGCCCAGTGCAGTCAAGCGGGTAGAGAAGATCGAGGGCAGGGACGCTACCAGAATGTCGTTGTCGTTAGCGTCTTCCGCAGGGCTTGGAGTGGCGGCGGCGTTCTGCAACCCGGCCGTTTCGTCCAGCGTCACGTTCGCGCCGGTCGCCACGACGCTCAGAGCGCTGTCCGTAAACGACGTTGTCGCCACTGCGTCGTCACTGGTACCGAACACACGATCGTCGCCCGCAGAGGCCGCGGTGAGCAGAAACGTCGCACCAGCGGAGTCGTCCGGGTTCACGTACCACGAGGTTGTGACGCTGCCGTTGACTTGGCCGTCGAGATCGCCGGCACCGCCGTCGGTCACGTACCAGGGCTCGTGTCCCTCGCCGGTGTCGGTATCGAGCACGTCGTCGGGCGTGCCCCATACGTTATCCGCGCCGGCGCCGGTGGCGTGTTCCACTTCGAGCTTCACTGTGCTGCCCGGTGCGAACCCACCAGCCGTGATGGTGGCGGTGCTGCCGGGCGCGTAGTCGCTCAGGTCGGTGGTGACGGTCGGAGCATATAGGGGGGCACCGGTGTTACCGGCCTGGTTGCTTGTTAGCGATGAGTTTTTTTTGTGATTAGCCATGATTTTCTCCAGAGCAACACGGGCCATCGAGGCCGGACCGTAGACTTTTTACTGCTATGGCTTGCAACTATGTGTAAGCGCCGGGGATTGCGCATCGGCCGATACTCCCAAGCGGGGTGGGAGTTTCAGACTACTCGGGAGGGGAAAAGCGGGATAAGGGCGCGCAGGAACGGTGCCGCATATTCCGCTTGCAAATCAGGACATGGTACGAGGGTTCAAAATCGGTCGGGTTTTATCCGCCATTGTCGCGCTGTGCAACATCTCCGCCCGTCACCCACATGGAAACCCAGACCAGCGAACCGGCACTAACCCGAGGTTGCGCGGTCAGTAATTGGCGCCTGTAGCGACGGGGATCGTCTCTGATAGCGGCACATCAGGCTACGTTTAGCGTTTTCTCCACTGCCTTAGGGCAAAAACCAGCGATGGATTGCGTCCTGGACCGACTATTTCTTTTGCGGGCGACACTTTATGGGTTTGCTTCTCGATCCGCGTCATGACATTGATGCCGCTTTATTAAGCTATCGCCGGGTGTTCTGGTCGCTGGCGCTGTTCAGTGGGGTGATCAACCTGCTGGTGCTGGTGCCGTCGCTCTACATGATGCAGGTGTACGACCGGGTTCTCACCAGCCGCAACGAAACCACCTTGTTCATGCTCACCTTGATCGCCCTGGGCCTGTTCATGTTCAGCGCCCTGATCGAGTGGGTGCGCGGTGAGGTGATGATTCGCATGAGCGCGGGGCTGGACGATGCCTTGGGCGAGCGGATTTTCGATGCCGCCTTCGCCCGCAGCCTGCGCGAGCACAACGCCAACCCGGCGCAGGTACTCACCGATCTGGCGACGCTGCGGCAGTTGATCACCGGCCAGGGCCTGATCGCCTTGCTCGATGCGCCGTGGTTGCCAATCTTCCTGCTGGTGGCGTTCATCTTTCACCCCTGGTTCGGCGTGCTGACGCTGGTTCTGGCCCTGGTGCTGATCGGTCTGGCGCTGTGGGGCGAGTTGGCGACTCGCACGCGTTTGGGCGAAGCCAATCGCCTGGGCGTGCAGTCGTCGATCTATGTAAACAGCACGTTACACAATGCCGAAGTCATCCAGGCCCTGGGCATGCTCGGGCCGTTGCGTCAGCGCTGGAGTCTGTTGCAGCAACGCATTGTTGCCGCCCAGGCCCATGCCAGCGACCGCGGCGCGCGAATCACTTCGATGACCCGTTTCGTGCGCATCTCCGGACAGTCTCTGGCCCTGGGCCTGGGGGCGTTGCTGGTGCTCGAAGGCGAATTGTCGGCGGGCATGATGATTGCGATGTCGCTGCTGCTGGGGCGTGCCCTGGCGCCGGTGGAAATTGCCATTGGCTCGTGGAAGCAGTTCAACTCCGGCCGCCAGAGCTACCAGCGCCTGAGCCAGCTGCTGGCCCAGCATCCGCGCGAGCGCCTGCGCATGCCTTTGCCACCACCCACTGGCGCGGTACGCCTGGAACAGCTGTATGTCGGACCGCCCGGCGCCTCGCAGCCGATCTTGCGGGGCATCAATTTCAGCCTGGCCAAAGGTGATGTGCTCGCCGTTGTCGGCCCCAGCGCCAGTGGTAAGTCAACGCTGGCCAGGGCGATGGTCGGAGTATGGCCGGCCATGGGCGGGTCGGTGCGCCTGGACGACGCCGAGATCAGTCAATGGTCCCACGATGCCCTTGGCCCGCACCTTGGATACCTGCCGCAGGACATCGAACTGTTCGATGGCAGTGTGGCTGACAACATTGCCCGCTTCGGCGAGCAGGACGCCGACAAGATCATCGCCGCCGGGCGTCACGCTGGCATTCACGAAATGATCCTCAGGTTCCCCAAGGGTTACGACACACCGCTGGGCCCCGGCGGGCTTGGCTTGTCCGGTGGACAAAAGCAACGCCTCGGCCTGGCTCGCGCGCTCTATGGGCACCCGTCGCTGATTGTGCTCGATGAACCCAATTCCAACCTCGATGAAGCCGGAGATCTGGCACTGGTGCAAGCCATCAGTGTGCTCAAGGCTGCTGGCAGCACCGTGGTGCTGATTACCCACCGGCCTAATGTGCTGGCGGTGGTCGATTCCATCCTGGTGCTCAAGGACGGCACTCAACAAGCATTCGGTCCAAGGGACCAGGTGCTCAAGGCATTGATGCCGGGGCCAAGACCGGCCGCGGTAAAGGAGACTGGCGAAGATGCATGATTTGACCCGTGAGCAGGGGCTGAGCGTGCGCAGCGCCAACACGTTGCCCAGCGCCAGTACCGACGCCGGCGGAGCGGCACGCTATGGCGTGGGTTTCCTGATCCTGACGCTGGGCGGCTTCCTGCTCTGGGCTTGCCTGGCGCCGCTCGACCAGGGTGTCGTGGGCAGCGGCACCGTGGTGGTGGCGGGCGAGCGCAAGGCTGTGCAGTCGTTGGTCGGTGGGGTGGTGGAAAAGCTGCTGGTCAGCGATGGCGATCGCGTCACCCAGGGGCAGTTGCTGGTGCAGTTCAATACAGTGCAGGCGCAGTCGCAACTGGACGTGACCCTGGGCAAGTTGCTCAACGATCGCAGCATTGAAGCGCGATTGATTGCCGAGCGCCTGGGCTCAGCCGAGATCCAATGGCCCGCTGAGCTGCTGGAGCGCGCCGACGAACCGCGGGTCAAGGCCGCCATGGCTTTGCAGAGCCAGTTGTTTCTGACTCGCCGCGCAGAACTGGGCAGCCGCTTGCAGATCATCGAACACGAAGCCGCGGCATTGCAGCAGCAATTGCACGGCTACGAAGGCGTCAAGCGCAACTACGACGCGCAGATGCGCTTTCAACAGCAGGAGCTGGAAGGCCTGCGTGATTTGGCCCGTGAAGGCTACGTTCCGCGCAACAAACTCTTCGAGTCCGAGCGCAACGCCGCTCAATTGGCCGGGCAGATAGCCTCCGGAGTGGGCGATGTCGGCAGGACCCGCCAGGCGATCAATGAAAGCCGGCTCAAGGCCTTGCAGGCGCAGCAGGAATTTCGCCGCGATGCCGAAACCCAGCTCAGCGAAGTCTCTGCCGAGGCGGCAGGGTATGCCGATCAGATTCGTGCCTTGCAGTTTGAAGTCGACAACGGTGCGATCCGTGCGCCGGTGTCCGGACAGGTCATGGACGTGAGTATTCATACGGTCGGGGGCGTTGCGCAGGCTGGACAAACCCTGATGCAGGTGGTGCCGCTGGATGCGCCGATGGCGATCACCGCGCGTTTCGAGCCGCTGATGGCCAACAAGTTGCGTCCGGGTCTGCCGGTGCATGTGCATTTCACCGCGCTGCAACGGGTGGATACACCAACGGTCACCGGTACGGTGACTACGGTGTCGGCGGACCAGTTGATCGATGAGCAGACGCACCAGCCGTACTTTTCCGCCAAGGTCGAAATTCCCGCCGGCACCGTCGCTTCGCTCCAGGCCGCCGGTCTGCTGGTGCGCCCCGGCATGCTCGCCGATGTCACGGTGGTGACGGGGGAACGCACCTTGATGAACTACCTGATGAAACCTTTGCGTGAGCGCTTGCTTGCGGCCTTCAAAGAGGAATGAGCATGACCGACCGTTGTCGCTATCGCTCCCGTGTGCTGCTGGGTTTGTATATCAGCTGGGCCGTGGTCAATCCGGTTTGGGCAGCCGAAGGAGGCCTGAGCCTGACCGCTGCCTATGACGCCTCGCGCGCCAATGACCCGACCGTGCAATCGGCGGCGCATGCCTTTGATGCTTCGAAGCAGGAAGAGGCGATTGGCCGCGGGGGCCTATATCCGCAAGTGTCGTTGACGTCACGCTACGGCTACGGCGGGCGTATCGATGGCGGCGACGACAGCACCTACGTCAACAGTAATGACTACCAGGCAAACAACGTCACTCTGGCGGCGCAACAACCGCTCTATGACAAGGGGCGCTGGGCGGCGTATCAGGAAGGCAAGGCGCGAGGGCAGTTGGGTAACCAGGTATTTGATGTTGCCGGCCAGACCCTGTACGACCGGGTCGCCAAAGGCTACTTCGACGTCGCCCGGGCTGAAAACGAGATCAAGTTGATCGCCCAGCAAAAGGCTGCCATCAGTGGCTTGGTGACGCAGAGCAAAAAGCTTTATCAGGGCGGGCAGGGCGCGATCACCGACATTGATGAGGCCCAGGCGCGGCTCGATCTCGTCGAAGCCCAGGAGGCTGAAGCCCAGGCCCGTCGCGTGGCTGCGTTGCGGGCATTGTCCGGTCGCGCCAGCCTGCCTATCGATGACATCCAGCCGATGCGCGAAGAACTCGCCGCCGGTAGCCCGATCCCGCCGGAGCAGGATTTGCCTTACTGGACAGCGATTGCCCGTGAAGCGAGCCCCGAGCTGGCAGCCCGCCTGGCAGCGGTGAAAGTCGCCGAGGCGCAGGCCGACAGCCAGCGCGCCGGGCATCATCCGACCTTGTCGCTGACCACCCAGTTAACCCGTCGGGAAACCCGTCAATACGAGGATCTCGATCCGCGCCAGGACACCTATTACGTGGGGGTGCAGCTGGATATTCCGTTGTATCGCGGCGGGGCGGTACGCGCCTCGGTGGCGAAGGCCGAAGCACAATTGGCCGGTGCCCAGTCTGACTACGATGTGCAGCGTCAACAGTTGGCCGAGGACATCGAAGCCGATTACCTGGGCGTGGTGGCCGGGTTCAGCAAGAGCAAGGCGATGCAGCGGGCGGTGGAGTCCAATCAGCGAGCCCTGACTTCCACGGAAAAAGGCTTTCAGGGTGGCGTGCGTTCCACGGTGGATATTCTTGATGCACAGCAGCGGGTATTCCAGGCCCGCCGAGACCTGCTCAACACCAAACTCGACATGCTGCAAAGCTATGTGAGCCTGCACACCCACACCGGCCAGATGAACCGCGGAGTTCTGGAACAGGTGCAAAGCCTGTTCTGAAAAAGCCTCGGTTCTAACCAAAGCTCAAGATCTCAGCCTAACCCTGTAGGAGTGAGCCTGCTCGCGAAAGCGGTTGTTCAGTCAGCCTCCATGCTGAATGTACCGCCGCCTTCGCGAGCAAGCCCGCTCCCACAGGTTTGGGGCTTGACTCAGGCTGTAAAGTCGCTGGCGTGCAGCTCCTTGACGCCCACCAGTTCGAACTCGAACTCGGGGGTGGCATCGGCGTTGACACTGCCGTAGAGAATGCCATCGGCAAAGCGCAGTTGGCCGGTGGCGTTGGCAGGGTCGAAGGCATTGCTGCCGATGAATGTGAAGGCGTCGACAGTGGCGGTCAGCGGGTTGGCGTCCAGGCCGGTGAAGTCCAGATGATCACCCTCGGTGGTCTTGAAACCGTTGATCACATCGCGCAACGCCCCGACGCCCATGTCCGACAGCGCACCAAATGCGTAGGTATCCGCGCCTGTGCCACCGGAGAGGTTGTCGGTGCCGGCTCCGCCGATCAGCCGGTCATCGCCCGAACCGCCCACCAGCGTGTCGTTACCCGCGCCCCCGTTCAGAACGTTCGCGGCGCTGTTGCCGGACAAACTGTCGGCGTAGGCGCTTCCCGTCAGGTTTTCGAAGTATTTCAAGGTGTCGAGCCCCGAACTCACAGTGTTTTGTTGCGCTGACGTCGAGAGGTTTACGGTAACGCCAGACAGGGCGCTTTCATAAGACACCGTGTCAATGCCATCGCGCCCGTCCAGCACGTTGTTGCCGGCTCCGGCGAACAATGTGTTGTCCAGCGCGTTGCCCGTGCCATTGGCGGCACCAGTTCTATCGACATACAGATGCTCGACATTGTTGCTGAGGGTATAAGCCGTCAGGCTGCTATGTACACGGTCGATCCCCCCAGACACGGCATTGCTGCTGATCTCGACCACGCTGTCGCCGGCGTTGTCGACATAGTAGGTGTCGTTGCCATCGCCGCCGGTCATGGTATCGGCCCCTGTCGCACCATTGAGCACGTTATTGGCGGCATTGCCGGTGATGAAGTTTTCCCGCTCATTGCCGGTACCGTTGATGTCCGACACACCGGTGAGCACCAGGTTCTCGAGATTGGCGCCCAGGGCCCAACTGACCGAGGCCTGTACCGTATCGATCTGCGAGGTCGAGGTGTTGCTTTCCACCACGCGGTCGGACGCGCTATCGACTACATAGATGTCGTTGCCATCGCCACCGGTCATGGTGTCGGCGCCCAGGCGTCCATCGAGTGTGTCGTTGCCCGAAGTGCCCACCAGGGTATCTGCCTGGTCGGTACCGGAAATCATGTTCTGAGCGTTGTCGAAAATGTCCTGCACGCTGTTGTTGTCATTAGGGTTGCCCTGGAAGCCAAGGTCGCTGGCGATGTAGTCAGCCAGACGCTGGCCGACGATTTCCGCCGATTCTTCGTGCAGGTGCCAGACGTCGTCGGGATACGCCTGCGGGTCGACTTCGTGGCGCAAGGGGAGGTCGGTGTAGTCCACCGCCAGCTTGACATCGCTGCGCTCGGCGGCGATGGCTTCCTGGGCGGCGCGAACATAGCCAACCCCCTCGACGATGGAGGCAATCTTCTCTTCCGAATAACCGCGGGTACGCGCAGCGCCCTGATCGTAGTGACCGGTTTCCATCATGTACACGCTGAAGTTGCCGAGCTGGGCATGCAGGTAATCAAACACCTTCAGGGTCGCGGCCTTGTAGGCCGCTGCTGCCGCTGCTTTGTCCGTGGCGCGGCCGATCTCCTGGGCGGCTTCCTCGCCCTGGCCCCAAATGATGCCCATGGTGACGTTATCGATGGATTGCAGTTCGGTGAGCTGTTCGCGCAGCAGCGTCTCGGCGCGCAACAGCGCAGGCCCGGGTTGGTTGGTGTCGGTCAGCCACCAGCACAACTTGAGTTCCTCGGCGCTGAGGGTCGACAGGCCGGTGACCGTGCTGCCGCCTACCGCGAGGTCGATGCCGTTGCCATCGGCGTCGTTGAACTGGCTGCGCACGTCATAGGTGGTGTAGCGGTCCAGGTCGTTGACCAGCATCGAGGTGCCGGACTGATTGTCGTCTTCCGTCATGCGCAGCAGGCGTGCATTGGATTGGCCGAGGACAGGCAGGTAGAGGATGTCCTGCTGAGCACGTTCGCCGAACACGAAATCACTGGCGGTCAGGGTGTTGAGGTAGTTGCCGTTGAGGGCGATTTCGAAGCGATTGCCATTGGCGTCGACTTCGGCGGATTTGATGTAGGTCTTGTCGCCGGCCGCGTTGAGGGTCATGTACAACGTGCCATTGCTGCCATCGCCGAGGCCGAGAATGCCCAGGGCCGACACATCGATCTTGTCGACGCCCACGGTGAAGTCATAAATGGTGTCGGTGGCCGTGACACCGCCAGTGCCGTAATTGCGGTAGCTGTCGAGTAAGTTGGTGTAGCGGAAGGTGTCGGCACCGTCGCCGCCGTACAGCGAATCGCGTCCGGCGCCACCGTCGACAATGTCCGCGCCAGTGCCGGCCTTGATTGTGTCGTTGCCACCGAGGCCGAGGATCAGGTCTTCGCCCACCGTGCCGTTGAGGCTTTCAGCGTTGTTGGTGCCGGTGATGGTGTTAACGGGGGCGGGGGCATCGGCCACCGCCAGGGCGAAGCTATCGCTGACCGATGCACCGGCTGGGTCCGTGGCTTTGACCAGCACGTTGTAATTGCCGGAGGCGGTGCTGGTCGGCGTACCGGTGAAGGTCAGGTTGGTGGCATTGAAGCTCAGCCAGGCGGGCAGGGCGCTACCATCGGCCAGGGTCGCGGTGTAGCTGAGGCTGTCGTTATCCGGATCGGTAAAACTGGTGGCCGGCACCGCGTAGTTGAACGGGGTGTTTTCGGTCGCGCTCTGATCCAGCAACGCCGTTGCCACCACCGGCGCATGGTTGACCGTTGGCGAAGTGGCAAAGACAAAGTTGGCGCTGGTCAGCGTGTTGAGGTAGTTGCCGTCCAGTGTCACTTCGAAGCGGTTGCCATTGGCGTCGGCGGTCAGGGACTTGATGTAAGTCTTGGTGCCGGCACTGTTGAGCACCGCGTACACGGTGTTGTTCTTGCCATCCCCCAGGCCGGTGAATCCAGTGGCCGAGAGGTCAATCTTGTCGGCGGCGATATCGAAATCGGTGATCACGTCGCTAAGATTGGCACCGCCGGTGTTGTAGTTGCGGTAACTGTCCAGGCGATTGGAGAACGCAAAGATGTCCGCGCCAGTGCCGCCGGTGAGGGAGTCCATACCGGCACCGCCGTCGAGCTTGTCGTCGCCCGCGCCACCACTGAGGCTGTCGTTGCCCGCCAGGCCGAGCAGGGTATCGGCCGAGTCGGTACCCAACAGCGAGTCGCTGCCGCTGGTGCCGGTGATCACTCGGTTGAAGATGAAATTGCTGGCGGTCAGGGTGCTGGCCAGGTTGCCCGAGAGAATCAACTCGAAGCGATTGCCGCTGGCGTCGGCATCGTAGTCCTTGATGTAGGTGCGGTCGTTGCTGGCGCTGTAGCTGACCTGCAAGGTGCCGCCACGGCCATTGCCCAGGCCGGTGAAACCGAGGCCTGCGAGGTCGATCTTGTCCTGGGTGACGTCGAAGTCGGTGATGGTGTCATCGAAGCTTGTGGTTGCGTTGCGATAACTGTCGGACTGAGCGACGTAACGGAACGTATCGGCGCCGGCACCGCCGGTGAGTTTGTCGAGACCGGCACCGCCCACCAGAATGTCGCCACCGGCCCCACCATTGATGGTGTCGTTGCCGGCAACGCCATAGAAAATCTCGCTGGCGGCACTGCCCAGCAGGGTGTCGTTGCCAGCCGTGCCTTGCACGGTGGTCATCGGCACCGTGGCGCTGACGTAGCTGCCGTCACCATAGACCAGCGTGGCACCGTTGCTGGTGTGGCTGATGGTGTTACCGATGATGGCGTTGCGATCCGTGCCGTCTTCATTGCGCTCCGCAACGCCGTAGGTCGACAGGTTGCTGCCGGTGATGATGTTGCCCTGGATCGTGTTATCGCTGCCGTTGAAGTACTTGCCGGACACGCCCAGGGTGTCGTTGTAGGACTGGATGATGATTTCCGGTACGGGGTTGCCCAGGGAGTTGTTGGTGAGCGTGTTGTCGATGACCTCGACGTGGTTACTGCCGTAAATGCGAATCCCGGCGCTGGCGTTGTCGTGAATATCAACGCCGCTGACGGTCACCTCGCTGGACATTTTGATCAGCACCCCTTCGGCGCCGTTGCCGTACACCTCGCCACCGGTGATGGTGATATTGCTGGGGGAGGGGATGTCTTCGCTGCCGCGCTGCACCACGATGCCATTGCCGCCATTGTTGTAGGCAATGTTGTTGGTGAGGGTGAAGTCGTGGGTACTGGTGACAACGTTGAAACCGTGGCGGTCGTTGTCGTAGGCGACGTTGTTTTCGAAGGTGCTGTCGCTGAGGAAGTCAGCCACGAAGCCGTCCAGGCCATTGCCGTGGGACACGCTGTTCTTGATGACCATGTTGACGGTCTGCTCGTGCGGGTCGAAACCGTACCCGGAGCAATCCTTGATTTCGACGCTGTCGAGGGTGACGTTGGAGTCGTAGCCTTCTTCGCCGGGAATGTAGCCGTTGAACCAGCCGTCGATCTTGCCCGTAGTGCTGTCACGGTTGCCATCAATGGTGAGATTGCTGACACCGAAGTCGTGGGTTTCCTCGCCATAGGCAGAGCGGATGACCCCCGTGATCTTGGTGTCGGAGCCGTCAGCCACTTTGACCGTAGTTGCGCCCATGCCGTCGCCGTACAGGTAGACGTTGCTCTTGAGCATCAGGCAACCGTCGGAGGGTTCTTCGCCTCCCGAAACGATATAAGTTCCGGTCGGCATATACACCTGCCCACCCCCTGCGGCGGCCGCTGCATCAATTGCACTTTGTATAGCCGCGGTGTCGTCAGTGATGCCATCTCCTTTGGCGCCAAAATTTTGTACGTTAAAAATCATATGCTTATCTCCATATCAGGCCAAAACTACGATAAATGCCAATATTCCATCGGCGGCTACCGTGTTATGACCCGGTGGAGCGCAAAAGTTGTGACCACATATCGGGGAAGTGTCAAAAAACCGAACTAACTGATCAGCGGTTATGCGGTCTTTCGAAAAAACAACGTTCTGTTGACGCTGGGTCAGGTAGCGCGAGATGCCGTATGTCGTCCCCGGTGAACGTCTCGCCAGTTGGCAGTCTCTACCGCATACAGCCCTTGGAAACGGGTGCCATGTACGAAGACCGGAAATCACAAGCGCTAGCCACGTGGCATAACTTGCTGGATTGCTCTGATATCCGCATGACTGCGCAGGAGCAATATGAAGAATTGCTCCGACTGGTAGAGGTGTACCTGAGACAAGGTTTCATCGACCGAGAGGAGCGAAAGCACCTGGTGACTGAGGCGACCAAACGTTATGCCCAGGCAGTGGAAGGCGTGAGAATTGGAAGATAGGGAATAAGCGGCAAGCTGATAGCTCTCGGCCCGGGCCTGATGCCCGGCTTGCTATTGCTTTCGTGTTCGCTGCTACCTTTTCTCAAAATGATTGGCCGAGTAGCGGGGAGCAACAGGGCTGACACGATCGAGGTCGTTGCGCAGATCCGAGATAAGGGTCTCGATGGCAAAACCGTTGTTGAGCGGGGCAATCGGGATCCCGGTGACCGTCAGGATTTCCTGATTCGAGGTGCCCTGATAAAAACGAACGGTCAGCGTTGCCGGTGGATCTACCGTACAGTCGCAGCGTGTCGGCAGAAAGCTTTGCTCTACGAGGTGGCGCAGTTCCAGAGTCGATAACATGGCGACATACCTTGACGGGAGTCAGCCAAATGACTTTTGTCAGACGTGGATGGGGAAGCTCCTGGAAAGTAGATGCTTGGTGGGCTCCCTAAACACATTTGGCCAGGAGCCCCTCATCAAGTGTATTCCTCAAGCTCCCGGAGGGATTAGACCGTTTTTCTCTGGCAGCCTTGAAAGGTGGCGCATTCGTCGCGGTCGTTCAGAGAGGTTTTCTTTGTTTATCTCGCCAGCTGGCGCCCAGACGTGTACTCGGATCCCTTCAAACATCCAAACATCCGGCTACCACCCCTTTCACGCTGCACAGGGCACGATGAAGGGGAACCGCTCGCGCGCAAGTTGATCCAGGTCAAACGGCATCTGTCTATCGGCGCCATGATTTTGGTAAACATGGGCGAGAGGTCCGGTCATGACAACCAACAAGCTTGTCAGCAGGATTCACGCGGTACACGACTGGTGCTCGGGCAAAGGCTTGGCACTCGGGCACCTGCATCGGTCGGGCACCAGGCCCTGGAAACGCAAGGCAATCATCCTGCTGTCGATCCTGCTGGCGCTGGCGATGGCTTATCTTGCAACGTTTCAATTCGCCTCTCGCGCCATGCAGGATTTGATAAGTACGTGCACCGCGAGATTCGAGATAGAGCTTGAGAATGCCGGCATAGAGTCCCTTACAAATACCTTGCCTCGATCTTTGTGTGAATGCCTGGCACACAAGCTCCTCGACAAAAACGGTATGGTGCGCCTGGCGTTGGTCGATAGGCACAGGCTTGATCCTCTAGCCCTTGAACCTGTGACGGAGGAGGACGGTTCGGACTGTATCAATGCCCTGTGAGCGCCTGACGGTGGGCTGGCCCATGTAGTTCAGCCGTGATTTCCTAGAGGTGATAGCGCGATTGCACAAGGCGCGTGATCTGTTCCAATGCATTCTTGGGCGCCAGTGTTCTGTCTGTTTCAATAAGGTGTGTCTTATTGGCAAGCACATCGTCCCGAATCACCTTGCGGAACCAATTGGAAAAATCCCCCGCATCCATATCGGCGCCGCATGCGTTTGGCGAACTGTTCGGCCAACTCCCTGGCGGTGCTGCCTAGTGTCACCAGCACGTCTACCCCCTCAAGGAGGGCTGGGCATACCTGATCGAAGTCGAGGGCAACGATGATTGCACCGATGTTTCCGAGAAAACCGGGCGGCCAATCGGCACAACGCTGTAGCTGTAAACGATCTTCGGATATCAGCGGCGGCAATCGGGGATAAACTGCCGGCATCGACAGACCGTACTAGGTCGATTCCCATCAATGACATCAGGCCTGGATCCCCCATCCTAAAGAGATCGTTCGAGTCATTCGCCAAGTGAAAAGCGTTCCACACCTTGCCCGCAAGCCTTGGGAAAGTTCTCTTACATTGACTTGATCGAAACCACTTCCACAAATCGGAATTTTTTCTTGGCTGCCCTCGTAGCTTCTTGCTCGGCTAAAATGGTACTTAACGTATCGGCCTCATGAACCATCTCGTGCGTCTCGCCTTCAAATTCATTGCCCACTCGAAGTGTGACTCTCAGCCTGGGTGTAAATGTTTTCGCGACTTTCTTTTTCTCGGCCACTTTTGCTGGTTGTCTGATCACGATATCCGAGACGGGCTTCTGCGCTGGGGATTCACTGGATTGCGGAGCTTGCTCGCTACCACCGAACAGCGCGCGGCGCATTTCTTCTTCAGTTAAATCTGGATTCATGCCAATTCTCAAGAGGGGGAGGTTATGAGCAGCGAGTGCATTCTATCAGCATGGCGAGTTTGTCCAGTCGATAGTCCCACCTACTCAGATCCAATTGGGTAATGACACGGACTTGCCCACCCATTTGCATTCGATTTGACCCGTCATTTGCATCGGATTTGACCAGCACAATTCTTGGACATGACCGGCAGAGAACGGCCAATAACTGTCCTTCGCGGAGTCCGGTTTCGGGTCGGAAACTGCCGGTTGAGAGAACGACCGACGTGCTCGCCAAATGGGATCTTGGTATCTCGCACTTGCTCTACCTACGCATTGAGAGCAGCTGATTCTTTGTGTGCGGAAGCAGGACCACTATGCCATACAGTCAGGTTGTCAAAAGGCGACGGAGTCGCGGGCGTCGTCATCCAGACTCAGAGCTCGCCGGCCACCAGGTAGCGACTGGTGCACTATCCTTACAACCTCACGGACTTAGAGGTTAAAGCATGACTATATACGAGGAAGTGCTGGTTTGGTCGGAAAGGCTGCCGCCGTGGCGCAGCGACGCCTTGCGCCGTTTGTGTGTCCAGGGTGACTGGATTGATCAGGATCTTGTCGAAATTCTCGATCTCGCTAAGCAACACCATGGTGTGCGAAGCGCATTTCTGCCGGTTCTTCAGCCTGTCCTATTCGCCGCAGACCATTTTCCCGCCGAGGCGAATCGGGACCACACCGTCGTATTGCAGTCCCTGCATTCACTTACTAACGTGGGGAAGATCCCGAACAGTCAGGCTCTGAACTTCCAGCCGCATGGTCTCACCATCGTGTACGGCGGAAACGGCACGGGGAAGTCCGGTTACGCACGGGTGCTGAAGCAGGCGTGCCGTGCTCGGAGCCCAGGTGCTGTCTACGCCAATGCTTACGCTGCGGATTACCAGCAACTCATACCAAGCGCTGCTATTGACTTCGCGCTGGACGGCGCTGCCGAACAGACAACCTGGAGCAGTCATCGCGATAACATACCGCAGCCAGAACTCCGGGGCATTTCCGTTTTCGATGGCGACTGCGCTCGGCATTACCTCCAGTCACGAGAAGCTGCCAACTTTCAGCCATCTGCTCTGAATTATCTCCAGCAGTTGGCGAATGGACTCAATCAGGCTCTGCGCCCCGCGCTACAGGCTGAGATCACGGGCCTTGCAACAGACACGACACCGTTCACTGTCATTCCGTCCGACACCGATGCCGGACGGGCGGTGCATCCGATTGGCCCAACCACTGATCTGACGCGAGCGCTTGAATTGGCTACGCTCGCCGATGATGAGCAGGCAGAGCGTCTACGACTTCCGCAGGAAATCAGCGAAGCGGACCCAACTGCCCAGGCCTCGCTACTTGACCATGCTGCAACGCGGGTCGATGAATTGGCCAGCCTCATCGCTGTGGTGGCCAGCGTAGTGTCTAATGAGGCTATCGATGCCAAGCACCAGGTACATCGAGCCGTCGTTGAGGCTGAGACAGCTGAACGTGCAGCGTCCGCCATGTTGCAGGCAGGAGATGCTACACAGCTACTTCCTGGAACGGGGCAAGGTCCTTGGGCGTTGCTATTCAACGCTGCTCGTGAGTACTCGTCCAGCACTGCATATTCAGGACAGGCCTTCCCGGTCACCTATGACGATGCAGTCTGTGTACTTTGCCAACAAAAGCTCAGTCCTGAAGCGCAGGACCGCTTGCAGCGATTCGATCACTACATTCGAGACCGGGCGGCGGAGACTGCTCAGGCTGCACGCAACGCTTGGCAGCAGATCGTTCGAGAAGTCGGTCCCGCAAGTGTCGACTTCACAGTTGCCCCTAACATGCTGGAGAGCCTGAGGGCGCGTGTGCCAGCGCTTCCGGACGACATCCAGACCTTTCAGAATGACTTGGTCGCCCGACTTCAGTGGCTCAAAAGTGCGGTGGCTACTGGGGTATGGCAGGACTGTCCTGGGTATCGTGGTGCGAATCCGGTGGCGTCGATCACTCAGGTTGCGGAAGTACTTCGCGTAGAGGCGGGCCGCCTGCGCGCAAACATGGACGCAGAGGCCTTAGCGGCCAAGAAGCTACGGTTGAAAGAGCTGGAAGCGCGGCAGCTACTTTCCGAGCATATCGAAGGCATAGCACGGGTGATTGAAAACCTGGCCCACAGGGCTCGGCTCCAGAATTGCCTAAATGACATTGCAGCCACACGGCCGATGAGCGTGCTGGCTGGCCAACTGACTCGGACTTACATCAGTGAGGCTCTGGCTGGACGCATGAACGAGGAGCTCACTAGGCTGGAGCTTAGGCACGTTGAAGCTGGAGTCAGCTCAGCCGGTGAGGCCGGGGCAGTTCGCCTGGGAATTCAGCTGTTGGACTGCCAGCTTGCCCCGCACCAAGTGTTGAGCGAGGCAGAGCAGCGTATGTGTGCGCTTGCCTACTTCTTCGCTGAGCTTCACCAGTCGGGATCGACTTCCGGAATCGTTTTCGACGACCCGGTCTCAAGCCTCGACCACAGCCATCGAACCGCCGTCGCGCAACGAATTGTCGAAGAGTCCGCCAACCGGCAAGTCATTGTATTCACCCACGACGCTGTATTCTTTGGTGAACTGTTAACGCTCTGCCAAGATGCGGGTCTGGCACCTGAAGTGAGGTCGATCAGCTACCGGGCGGAAGGCCCTGGCTACGTCGATGCCGGTTTGCCGTATGACATGCGCCGGCACCGCGAGCGCATCGCGCAACACCGTCGTGACCAGCAGCAAATTGCAGCAACCTTCAACAGCCCTCCCGGAGACACTGAGCGGTATGCGATCCGTAATGCATACAGTGATCTTCGCGTGACGATCGAAATCGGTATCGAGGACACGATACTCAACGAAACTGTTGTCCGGTTCCGCGATGGAATTTCAGTAGGTCGGCTTAACGGCGTGATGGCTGTGCTGGAGCAGGAATTCCGTGAAGTGCAACGCCTGCACGACCGATGCTGCCGCAATGTGAGCGCGCATTCACATGCGGCCGGCCAGCAGCGTCCCGTAACACATCCTGATGAGTTGCTTGGGGATATTGAGGCCGTGAACACGTTGTTTACGCGTATCCGAAGCCGAAGGGGCTGAGTCGGCCGTTACGTTAGCATCTTTGCAGTGCCTGACAACCTCCGGCGCGAGGCTGCTTACGGCAAAAGCGGGCACGACAGTTCGGCCATCCCGCGTGGGGCTCGACTCGTTTTGTCCATATCTCTAATGGTTAAGGTCATGGAAAAAATAGGGGCGTGCTACCATATAGCCATCTTTTCCCAAGAAGTTTTTCTGCCTCTAGGTATTCGCCATGGACGATGTAGTCATAACGCATTTGGATGTGTACCAGAGCTGGCAAAACCATCTCTTCAATTTCAGTATCGACGATCCCAAGACGAACGCACCCGGGCTGCGCAAGCCGCAACTGGCTGCGCTTTACGCCACCTTGGGGCACCTGGTGATTGATCCTTCTTCGACCGCCACGGTGGTAATGCCGACCGGTACAGGGAAGACTGACACCATGCTCGCACTAATCATCGCTGCGAGGATGGCCAGAACCTTGATCCTGGTTCCCTCGGATGCCCTCAGAACACAGTTGGTGGGCAAGTGCACGGAGATGAAGACACTCCGCACCGTGGGGGCGGTATCGGACATAGCGCGCAACCCCATTGTTGCAGCCATCGATTCGAAGCTGTCTCAGGCACAGGTTGCAGAATTAGCTACTGCCAACATCATTGTGGCCACCCCCCAGGCCCTACTGCTATTTGAAGACGCTGCCTTGGGGGCGCTGGTGAACACGTGCAGCCACCTGATGATCGATGAGGCTCACCATGTGGTGGCAGCGAGCTGGAACCGAATCAAAACCGCCTTCAGCGGCAAACCTTGTATTCAGTTCACAGCGACGCCATTCCGGGAGGATGGTCTGGCTCTGGCCGGCAAGATCATCTACAACTACCCGCTCAGGGATGCGCAGCTTGATGGCTATTTCAAAGGCATCGAGTTCCATCCGGTACGAGAATACAACCTCAAGCTGTCTGACCAGGCCATCGCAGACAAGGCGGTTGAGCTGCTCCGGGCTGACCTCAAGGATGGGTACAACCATTTGATGATGGTGCGAGCCAAGTCGCACAAGCGGGCGACAGACCTGTTTGAGATTTATAAGCAGCACGTCGACCTAACGCCAGTCCTGATTCACAGCAAGGTGCCGAACCAAGCCAGAGTGATGGCGGAGATCGTCGAGAAGAAGCACCGGATCATCGTCTGCGTCGACATGCTTGGGGAAGGCTTCGATCTGCCTGAGCTCAAAATCGCCGCAATTCATGATCAACATCAAAGCCCCGCGGTGACGCTCCAGTTCATTGGTCGGTTGACGAGGGTTGATGCCGCCCTTGGTGATGCCAAGTTCGTGGCGAACATCGCTAATCAGAAAACCGACCACCAGATGGCAGAACTCTACAAGGAGAGTGCTGACTGGGGTGCAGTCATTCGCAACGTGAGCGAGCAAAAGGTAGGTCGGGAAATTGAGAGGGCGGACTTCAACGAGCAGTTTGCTGACGGTGACGATGCCCAAGTGATTTTTGGGCTGAACCCGAACCCCAAGATCAGCGCCGTGGCGTATCACGTCTCCTCTAAAGACTGGACACCACAGCGTGCGCAGGGTCTGGATGGACGCAGGGAAACACTGCAGTACATCTCGATCAATGATCAGGCCGATACCGTCATTGCCGTGACTCGGCGAGAGACTATGGTTGGGTGGGCTCAGACCGAAGAAATCGTCGATACCAATTGGAATCTGTACATTGCTTTCTATAACAAGGCGCAGAAAACCCTGTTCATTCACACCTCAGGTGACGATACCCAGGCAACTCGCTTTCTCAACTTGGTAGCCAAAGACCCTCGTCGCATCAATGGTGAGCCGACCTTCCGTGCGCTCCACGACATCAAGCTGATGAAGCTGCAGAACGTTGGCCTGTCCCGCGCCCGGAAAGACCTGCGATTCACGATGCACGTGGGGCGCGATATCAACCAGGTGATTAGCGACATCGAGAAAGGTAATGCGACAAAGTCCAACATCTTCGCCACCGGTTTTGAGGATGGAGAACGAACCACTGTGGGCTGCTCGCACAAGGGCAAGATTTGGGAGATGAACTCCTCTCCAATCAACTACTGGGTCGAGTGGTGCAAGCGCATGTCAGTCAAACTCAACGACAACACCATCGACCCTGCTGACGTACTCAAAAATGTCATGCGCGTTGACCAAATCAAGGACAGATGGCCAGAAGGCCTGTTCTACGCCGACTGGCCTGTGTCGATCGCGATCGAAAACGAGCAAAGGATCTCGCTATATTTTCAGGGAGAGACTTTCAACCTTCTCGACGTCGAGCTTGGTAAGCCTGAGTACAGTGGAGTGCGGACGCTGGAGATCCCCGTCCTTGTCGTGGGTAACGAAGGCGAAGAACGTCGCCTCACTACCATCGCCATCAAGTTGTTGGAGGACGGATACAAGACCTCCTGCCCAGGTGTGAAGATCCTTTACCCCCACGAAATGCCACTGGACTCCTACCTGGATGCAGAGCCGCTTGTTTTGCTCAAGGTCGACGGTTCCATGGTGCAAGGCAACTACCGTCAGTACTCGCTCAACAGCATGGATGTAAAATTGCCTGCCGGTTTGCTCGAGCCTTGGGATTGGGGAACGACGAAAATCCATCAAGAGTCCATGCGTGCAGACCGACGTAAGGACTCAGTACAAGGCTTCACCTTTGACAAGATCGCTGATGACTACTCCATAGTCTTCAACGATGACGGCAAAGGCGAAATTGCTGATCTCGTGGCAATTCGGGAAAACAAGGACGCCATTTACGTCGACCTTTACCATTGCAAATTCTGCCCCGTGACGGACGCCCCCGGGGCCCGCGTCGCCGACGTATATGAAGTATGCGGTCAGGCGTCGAGATCGGTGAAATGGCTGTACACGGACGATAAGTTCTTCAACCGACTGATGGATCGTTATCAGCAATCACTGCTGAAGGACTTCGACAGAATCCTGAAGGGCACGCCTCAGCAGTTGGAGATACTGCGCAACAAATGCCACGACCATGAGCTGATCTTCAAATTTGTGATCGTCCAACCCGCAATATCAGCGAAGAAGGTGTCGAAGGAACAGTTGGCCGTCTTGGGAACGAGCTACTCATACATCAAGAGTATCTCGGGCTCGGACATCAAGGTCATTGTCAGCCCTTAATTAAATTGCACCAGCGGAATTGCAGATGATTCCGCTGATGTCATGCTGTGATCTGCGGTTCCGATAAGCGACCGTCAGCTTCTGGCCGTTCACTGCCGTTCATGTTGGCTAAGCGTGTGGGTCAAGTCAGATCCAAATGGCTGGTCAGGTCGATTGCAAATGAGTGGTCGAGTCAGAGCAGTTGCCCAGATATCAGCAGATTGGAAAAGTCCTCCCTCAACCAGCGGTGATTTGATCTATCTGAAACGATCATCCGAATTCATTGCTAGTTGTCCAACCGCCTACGCGATAACCCGCTTGCCACCAAACATTTCATTGAGCGAGTTCCTAGGATTCTACGCACAACTACAGATTTATCTCGATAGCGCCTGGAAATCCAGGTGTAATCGGCCTGCGAGCGCTGTGTCACCCCCCATGTGTTGGGTGGCGCCGTCAGTGCGCTGAGGTAGCAGAATGGAATAACAGGCTACTCTGTCTAAAATCTGGTCAGGGGATCGGCCATGCGCACCACTTACAGCAAAAGCCAAGCTCGCCGCCGTATGCTGGTGCTGGTTGCGCAGGGGCAGACGTTCGTCATCACCCAGAAAGGAAAAGCGGCTTTTCTGCTAGTACAGGTCGAAGCAACAGGGCGTACAGATTGAAAAACCTGACTCGCCAATCCTTAACCCAAAACGGACAGCGTCTTAATGGCAGCGAAATCCCTTCACAGCGCGTAGGTTTATCAACCATCAACAGTCATTGCGGGCGTAGATTGAGTGCGAAGTCCATCGAATCCTGCGGGAAGAGGCAGAAGGGTAAACACAGATTTTGAAAAGCGATGTTTCCAGTTTGGCTGACAGTTTATTAGACGACTAAGGGGCAATTCGCGTCGCCTTATAGTCGAGACCACTGCATTACCTCACCCAACCATAGGGCGTCCCATTTCGTGCGAACCCCAAACCTTGAAAAACTGCTCAGTCAGACCCTTGAGGTCGTTATTCGTGCCGGGCAACTACTAATTGCCGAGTGGGCGAGAGTTGACGGACCTCGGGGTCAAGGTGACAAGGCCGCCGTAGACGAAGAAATCGAACAGTTCTTACATCAGCATCTACTGAAGCTGCTTCCTTGCGACTTCTGGGGAGAAGAGACCGGACATCTTCTGACCGGCCATCCGTGGTGCTGGGTAGTTGACCCGAACGACGGGACCGCAGATTTTCTCAAGGGGCTCAAAGGCTCATCCCTTTCCATCGGTCTATTGCACAAACAGTCGCCGGTATTAGGTGTTGTGTATGCCCCCGTCACCGTTGAGGGAACGCCTGATTGCATTGCTTGGGCAGAAGGGATGGCCGAGGTGAACCGCAATGGACAGTCGGTCACGTCACGGCTTACGACCAAAACGCTGTCGAGCGACGAGTTCGTGATGGTCAGTGCCGCCGCAATCAATAAGCCTGAACTTAATAGCGAGCTCTGCAGCCCCAGCACTTTTGTAGCAATGCCATCCATTGCCTACAGGCTCGCCAAAGTCGCCGCCGGGGAGGGGGTCTGTGGCGTCTCTCTTTATCCGGTTTCAGCACATGACGTTGTCGCGGGCCACGCACTCTTGATAGGAGCGGGCGGCGTTTTATTTGATGAGCGAGGCGAAGTGATTACCTACGTTACCGAAGCCAATATGCAAACGGTTTCACAACGGTGCTTCGGTGGTTCAGTGGCCGCGTGCCGGGTCTTGCTGGCTCGTGAATGGGATCTTATTTTCACTTAATACCCAACCAACCCGCTGCCCAACTTATTCGAGCAACTGGTATCGTTTGTATTTGACCGATTCAACTGTACACAGCCCGCAAGAGCCCAACCGAAAACCTCTCTAATGAAATCTCCTAAAACCCAGGCGTCGATTAGCGGAACGCTTACGCTCCGAATTTTGAATCTAGGCAGGACCTCCCCATTCCAGCGCTTGAAGTACCCGACGAACCTGCTTGCCTCCAATCTCAGTGCCACAGAGCAGTACTGGCGTATCTCCGCCGAGGGCTTTGTTTGGCTTCGACATCCAGCACGCGGCCATATTTCTATTTTGGAACACCTGTTCAGCCAAATGGCAGACCACGGCAACACGATCTAGCCGTTCTGAAGCGACGGAGTTGAGGGGCTTTTGCTCACGGCTACGTCGCTTGAACGTGGAGATTGACGTGTTGAGGAGTATCTCTAAGCTATGCCCCTGGAGGTCAAAAGCTATGCAAACCACCTGGAAAAGCTCAGCGGAAAACCCTGCTTTGATCTGGAGCAATCGCTCTGAGTCCTTCAGTAAAACGCGATTGGCGCTGAAATCCGAGAATGCGGCGATAGCGGCATCACGCAATTCGCCTTTCTTGTTTAGCTGACGCCGAGCGGTCGTTGGGGTATTCATTGTTTCAGTATGGATGAGCAACGGGAAACCTGGATGGAGCCTTCCGGGAAGGGGGCGGCGAACCGTCACCAAAAAATCATCGCGCAATTGTAGAGCTGAATACGGGCCCCGAAGCTCCGAAAGGCAAAGTGTCGCTATGTTCCTCTATTCGTCCCGCCAAAGCCACGTCATCTCGAGTTGGAAAGTGCCGTAACAAAAACTTGGCATCACGTCTTACCCGATCTGGAAGCGAATTATCTCGGCATAGCTCAACTAAAAATTCGCGAGTCTGCACCACCGCGCGGGAACGCTCGTCTGGCATCGTCATTATTCATCTCCATGAGGACGGATGCGACGCTCCGCTACAGCCTGCTGAGTTGGCCATGAAATAGCATGACGAAGTGCGGCCTGCATCCAGGTAGGAATCTCACAGTCCGCGATTTTCTTGAATTCAGACGGAGCCATTTTAGCTTTGATACTAGCTATGACCGTATCGCTCACGCCATTTTTGCCTAAGTAGAAGAGGGCGCAAAGCGCTAATCCGACGATCGTGCCAGCATGCTGTAGTTTTTGAGAGGCAACGTGGAGCAAACGTATGCGCTTCGCCCCAACTTTCACCTCGCGGCTAGCGCCACTCGTATAATAAACCGGTCTGATCTGCATCTGAGTGCTCAATCCGAAATACCTGACAGCCTGTGCACCATGTACCTGAATAATTTCACGATTATGACTAGCGATTGCTCCTAGGACTGACTTAGTACTTGGTCGCACATAACCAGTGAAGTGGCTCAGCTTTGGTCGCATGTAAATACCACGACTCAGTCGCTCCAGCTCACCTGATGCAGCAAGGCGAGATAAGGCTTTGGCCACAGCCCCTGGCGAACCTAAATTAGCAAAGCGATTGATACTGAAAGGCTGCGCTTTCGGGGTGTACTTGAGGCGTTTGACGATATTGGCGGTAACAGACATGACACACCAGTCTTGAGCGTTTGAGGCGGTGCTGCGACGATTTAGGCATAGCAGCCTTATGGTCGATGTCAGTCGCGCTTTTTTTTGACTGCTGGGAATAGAACCCTAACGCTTTTTAGGTTCACCTCGGTGTTCACCCCCAAGTGCGTGTAGGTGCGATCAGAAACCTTGAACAGCGGAACCCGTTCCCCCTGTGGATTAATCGCCTCACTTGCCTCAAGGAGCGGCTCCATTTTCCAATGACCGGTTTCATTTACGAAACCAGGGGTGACGTACTGAATGGATCGCACCCGAAATGACTCATGTTGGACCTTGAGAATGTCTTTCAGTGCCTAAAATGAGGACACCATGAGCATTTCCCCAACGAATTCCTTACCATATCGAACGTGTGCTTCAAGGTAAAACCAAGGGATCATTACCGTCTGCCGCATGAACGGACGCCCCAGAAAATCAGCATTGAAAAGGCTGGAAATAATAGTCGGCCCTTCATGATCCGTGTTCATCGCTGGTACCTCAGCATCTCGAATGAACAATATATGTTGTAGTCATATATTGCGCAATGTCGCCTTATCGTTCCTTTTGTGAGAAGCAAAATGGAACTGAAAGAAGCATTTGGGGCGACGCTCCGACAGGCTCGCCTTCGGAAAGGCCTGACTCAGGAGCATTTTTCGTTGGTAAGCAGCCGCACAAATGTCAGTTTGCTTGAGCGTGGAGGGACCAGCCCGACGCTTGTAAAGCTCGAGGAGTTGTGCAGCGTTTTGGGAGTTCATCCCGTCAGCCTGGTAACGGCGTGCTATATGCGAAAGGAAAACATCACGGATCTCAAAGCGTTTCTAGCTCAAGTGCGAAAGGATCTGGAAGCCATCGACTCTTGAAAAGCCATTGATCAAAGGCTCAGTGGCTCACCTAATTTTGGTGAAGCAAGAAAAAGAAAAGGTCAATTTGTTCGTGATGGGAAGCTAGAAGGTGTTAAGCGACTCATCGCAACGAAAGACGCATTGCCTCGATAATCTGGATTTTGCGGATGCAGGCGTAAAGCTGAAATGCGCCGGACCAACAGCCAGTCGCGTTGCACGCAATCAGCCGAGGCGCATCAACTCATACAACGTTCGTAAGGGTGCTGCGGGATCAAGTTTCGCACGCTCTGACCCGAGAGCTGGAGCTCGTACAAATTGCGAAAAGTTTCAGATTTGCAGATTTCTTTGCACGACAGTTTCAAATTTACCTTTCATAAGGGGAGCGTTACCGGCATTTCTGATGGAAAAGTTTCAAATTCATGAAGTCACAAGCCCGATAAACCGGAATTTCAGAGGCAACGCTGAACCTGTAATGCGCCGGTGCCGAATCCAAATCGAAGGAGCAGGGCAGGGATGAGCTCATGAACAAAAAAGCCTTTAGGCTATCTGCGCATTTTGAGCTCTTTGACTGAGCGAGCTCTTTGCTCATCAAGGCTGTTGTAGTAAGTATTTTGTGTGGTGCTAAGGCTGTTATGACGCAAATCCGCTTGTAGGTCTTTCATGTCACGAAGTGGCGCGTCAAACGTAGCCGCGGTATGGCGAAGCCAGTGCAGAGACGCTGAGCGAAGCTGGTCGATTTCATCCTCACTCCAACCTTCACACTGCATACGTTGCAGTGCCCGATCAAACACCGTTTGAAGAAGCGATCGTATGTGTCGATCCGACAGTCCGCCGCGTCCTTTGAGCGTCGCAATCAACGGTGTTTTTTCTTGTGGTGAGGGAAGAGGTGACAGTTCCAATGATCGGCGATAACGCACTAGATACTCCTGGATATACTCGTCCCGGACACTGATCTTGGCCCCTTTGTTGCCTTTGCCGACGACGTGAAACCACCAGTTACCCGTCGTGTCTCGTCGAATGTCTCCCATAGTCGGCCGCCAGTTATCACGGCCGACCAGATCAGACACTCGGAGGTACATTGCGAACAGCGTGGCCAGCACAAACAGCGTGCGCTCGTGGCGAGCGTCTTCGTCAGCCATCTGTTCTGCCGTGTCGATTACAAAACTCCACTGAAGCTCAGTGAGCGATCGGGACGCGACGTCCTGTATGTTCCGCTGTTTGTAAATCGACTTCTGTTTGATGGCCCGGAACGGATTAGCCTCTGTAAGGCCTTCATCCATCGCGTGTTGAAAGAAACTACCGCAGACAGCGAAGACCTGAGCCACCGAGCCTTGGGCCATATGGTAAGGACGTGAGGAGAGTTCACTGATCGCCTCATTCCCAAGCTTGCGTTCCCGTTTTGAAACGGTGTAACAGAAAGGCCTCCAATCAGAATTCACGACGTACTCATCTGACTCAAAACGCTTCCGGCCGCCGACGCGCTTGAACCTGGACTTGACTACAGGACCAACCCAGTCCGCCGGCGGGTTAAGACAAAACTCCATAAATTGCTCCGCATCAGTGCGGCGAAGCTCCAACAGCGGTTTCCGCGCCACAATCAGCGACCAGAGCAACAGGCGCTCGACATGTGTCCTGAAAGAATTGAAGGTGGACTGGTTGCCGGCGTACGATTTCAAAAAACTCCGCACGACCAAGTAGCTGTCAACGGCGTGACAATTATCCTCGAAACTCTTGAGATATTGCTGGACGGCTGCACGCTCATTATTAAGTTGGAGAAAGTTGAGCTCGTGGAAGCACTCGAAGGTATCAAACAGCGGTTGAGGGATGCGTGACATGAATGGACCAATACGGTACTGGAATGGCATTAGCTTGGACGGCTAAGCGGAGTTATGCAATATCCGGGTCTGACAGTTATCGGATATTACACCACACCTAATCCTTCTCTCCGCCTCGGGTATGACGCACACCATGTCCACGATGAAGGTAAGTAGAAGCTGACGACAAATTCAATGTTCTGCGCACATCAGAGATTGTAACACCTATCCGGAGGCATCCTCACTTCGAGTGCGGAAACCGTCGGCAAAACAGGTTCAACGATTCCTCGGACATCAATCGTGACGCTGGGATGTAAGATTATGAGCAGTCAGACAACGGAATGAACCTCAGCTATTGTCTGATTTGATGTAGTCATCGACCGGAAAGATGCAAACCATCGATATTTTTTAGAAGGCGTGTTCATACTGGGGGAAATTATTGAAAGGAGCGCACCTAAAGGGTTCCAGGGGAATAGGCACTGAAATGCATAAGTCTAAATCGCCGGAAAAACGACGGAAATCAGCCGGAAAAACGTATTTGGTCAACCAGAGTTGCATCAGTTGTGTCTAAACCCGAGAAATTTATGGGGCCGTTTCCGGAGAACAAGCCCTGGTTAGGGAATCACGACCTATGCAGAAAAATTTTTTCTTTTTAAAACAGATAGATAGGACGTAGGAGGAAATTCCGGCTAACCATAGTCGCTGACAAGTGCTTTGAGCTGCTCATGAACATATCTGACATAGCACCTCGTTTAACATAATATACATTACACGTAACGATATGTTTCGAGATTAACCCAGCTGCGCGCAGATTTTGCAGCGTTCAAATCACCTCTGCCACTCAACGTCTCAATCAGCTGCGTGTGTTCGGGAAATTACTCTGTATGTTGCTGGCCGACCAACTCCATATCTGCAAAATCAAACCCTGGCGTAACCGCTTCACCAACCAGACCGTATCCCGCCAATCCATTTGTAAGCTGCGGAGCTTTTCCAGACGCCCCCCGGGACATGTAAACAGCAGACATTGTTCGGCGCGATTCATCATTGCCCATCACACCGTTTTTAATGTGCCGTCCGGAAAATCCGGCCTGCACTGAATTGCATCTCCCACTTGGTATTAAATGCACGATGTCTGATTGGTTCAAATGACCATCGGCGAACTCTTCATCAGCAAGTAATAAACAGATGTCATCAGGCAGCGCCGACCGCCAGCGGTCCCAACCATCGCGCGGCGTTGAGCTTGAAAGGTTCTGCGTTAGAAACCGTTTTTATGTGGGAGCCTCAACGCTGTGATTACAGCCTGTAGCGCTGGGAATGTGTTCATCAAAGGTGTTGGTAAATCATGTGAAATAACGAGCATCTAATGCTCTGGCGCTATCGTGTCTATTGACTCGATTAATAATAACTATGCTAAATAGCTCTTTAGTCGAGCTACCCATTAGGAGCTTGAACAGGCGAGTACTCATTACCTCGCCCCCTATTGTTATTCACGCCGCACTGGTGTTTGCGACACGAGCCGTGCGGATAAACAAGGCGCGCACTTTCTCCCAGAAATTACCCCCTAATACGAAAAAGCTGGCAATCAGCATGAGATCACCCAGCGCTTGAGCTTGCCAGAGGTTGGGCCTGAGCCCTGGCCAAATGCTGTCGATGTAGGGTTCAAGAAAAGAAGAAATCAGCGGCACGAAGAACATAACGATGCCAACTCTGTGACGCCATGGGCCCACTTCGACTTCTGCGCTAGGTGCAAGTGAGGACACATATCCGAACAGGCTTCGTTTTAGCTGTTGGAATCCGGCTTTGCCCATCACCGCTATAACGATGATCAACAGGACTTTGTTGCTGATGAACAGCACGCCGGTCAGTGCAGCGATCTTTGATCCCGGCACGTCGGCAGCCGCGGCGAGAGGCACCAATAACCAGGAGCCCAGCATCAAGCAGATAATTGCTATCCCCAACTTAAAGCGCCAGCTGGCTGAATGCGATTCAGCGACACCTTCGGTGTTACTCATAATTTCCGTACCTTTTTTGACTGATCACAGTAGATTTGATGGCGCTTAAAAAGCGTAGCAGCCATGTGACCATTTGGACGACTATGCTCCAGTGAACTTTGTTGGTCGGGAAATGTGGAATGCATCCAGGTACAACCCTGCTGAATTGGCCAGGCCGGCTCGCGCTGCTTGGCGTACTCGGCCTCAGTGGCTGCGTACGACTCGGGCCGGACTTCCAGCCGCCCGGCGAAGAATGGGTCAAACATTGGAGCACCCCTGCCCTCCAGCAATCCAGCCAGCGGAGCCTGAACCCGGACTTCCGTCAGTGGTGGCACGTCTTTGCCGATCCTGTCCTGGATCATTTGATTACCGAGTCGGATGCACGCAACTCCAGCCTAAAAATCGCCGGTCTGCGCGTCATGGAAGCCCGCGCTCAACTCGGCATTGCTCAAAGCGGGCTTTACCCGCAACTGCAGCAAGCCAGTGTCGACAGTCTTTACTTCAACCGCAGGCAATCCGGCGGGACCAACCCGCAAGACAGTCATTTCTGGCAACACAGCGCGGGGTTCGATGTGGGTTGGGAGCTGGATTTCTGGGGCCGCTTCAGTCGCGCCATTGAGTCATCCGATGCCAGCTACTTTGCCGCCCAGGCCAACTATGAAGACGTACTGGTACTGCTGCGCGCACAAGTGGCCGATACCTATTTCTCGCTGCGCACCACCGAAGCCCGTTTGCGTGTCGCCCAGGAAAACGCCAAGCAGCAAAAACGCAACTTCGAGATTACCGAGAAGCTCTTCAACAGTGGCCAAACTGCCGAACTCGACTTGCAACAAGCCAGAACCCAGTACCTGGGCACGTTGAGCACCATCCCCAATTTCGAAGACCAGTTGCAACGAACCCGCAACGCGTTGGCGGTGCTGGTTGGTCAGCCGCCTGGCGCACTGCCGCAACTGGCCCAGAGCATGGGATTGATCCCGCTGGTCGATCGTGCTGTGTTGCAGGATGTGCCGGCTAACTTGCTCCTGCGTCGGCCCGACGTACGCGCTGCCGAGCTTAATGTCGCCGCCCAGTCTGCGCTGATCGGTGTGGCCGAAAGTGATTTCTATCCGTCGCTGACCTTGCTGGGGAGCATTGTCTGGTCAACCGACACGCTCAGTGGCACGCCCCGAAATCTGGATCTGATCGGCGGCCCAAGCCTGCGCTGGAATCTGTTCGATCACGGCCAGATCAGCAACAACGTTCGCGTCCAGGATGCGCGGTTGCAGCAGCTGATCGAAGCCTACCGCGACAAGGTTCGCCAGGCAGCACGCGAGGCGGACGATGCGGCCTATGGACTGATCAAATCCCTGGAGCGCGAAAGCATCCTGCGTGAGGCCGAAGTGGCGGCCAAACGCTCGCTGGTGCTGGCTAGCGCGCAGTATCGCGAAGGTTATTCGGACTTCCAGCGGGTGCTGGATGCGCAGCGAGCCTTGCTCGAACAACAGGACAATTATCTGGTCGCCCGCAGCAATGCCGTGAGTAATGTCATTGCCTTGTACAAAGCCGTGGGCGGTGGCTGGTACAGCGCCCAGCCGAAAGTTGATCCAGCCACCCGCCAGCAAATGGAAAAACGCACCGACTGGGGCGATCTGCTGAAAGAGCCCGCCGCTGCACAGCCTGCCATTCCAATGTCTTACAAGGTAAAAGACCAATGAGTGAAGCCGCCAAGCCAACGCCCGAGACACCTGTCACCCAGGCGCCAGCGCCGGCTGCCGACCCGGCGAAAAAAGGCATCAAGTGGGTGCTGTTATTGATCCTCCTGAGTCTGACCTGGTACCTGTTGGCGGATCGTTTCACACCCTATACACAACAAGCCCGGGTGGGCGCCTTTGTGATTCCGGTCGCCTCGGAAGTGGCAGGCCGCGTGATCCGAGTGAACGTGCGCAACAACCAGGACGTCAAGGCCGGTGAAGTTCTATTCGAGGTGGACCCTCAGCCGTACCAGATTGCCGTCGACCGTGCACGTGCCGACCTTGAATCCACCCGTCGGCAGATCGGTGCGAGCACCGCCGGCATTGCCTCGGCGCAAGCCAACTTGCGGGCAGCCCAGGCCAATGAACTCAAGGCGCGCCAGGACAATCAGCGTCTAGAGGGTTTGTATCGTGAAGACCCTGGCACCATTTCCGTACGACTGCTCGAGGTGTCTCGCGCCAACCGCGAACAGGCTGTGAGTCAGGTCGCTGCGGCCCGCGCCGAAGTGCAGCGTGCGCGGGAGCAGGAAGGTGGCAGCGAGGAGGACAACGCCTTGCTGCGCAGTGCCGCCACGGCGTTGTCCAAAGCCGAACTGGATCTGTCCAACACGCAGATTCGCGCTCGCTCGGCCGGATTGATTACGGACCTGCGTACTGACGCCGGTCAATTCGCTGCGGCCGGTAGTCCGGTCATGACCCTGATCGCTCTTCATGATGTGTGGGTCAGTGCGGACATGACCGAGAACAACCTCGGTCTGGTGAAGCTCGATACGCCGGTTTCGATTGTTCTGGATGCTCTGCCGGGCGAGATATTCAAGGGGCGCGTGCGCAGCGTCGGTTACGGCGTCAGCGTGGGACAGACACCCGCACCGGGCACCTTGCCCAGCGTGCAGAACAGCCGCGACTGGTTACGTCCGGCCCAACGTTTTCCAGTCATTATCGAGTTCTCGCCAGACTCATTGAACACGTTGCGTGACAGTCGAGGGATCCGTGCCGGTGGGCAGGCTGAAGTCATGGCCTTCCCCACCGAGGGCAATCCGTTGAACCCTCTAGGGCACGTATTTGTGGGGTTCATGAGCTGGCTGAGCTATGCCTATTAAAGGTATGTCTACCCGGCGCACGCCGCGAGATCAACGCGCACTGCGCCTGGCTACCGGTACGGCGTTGTGCCTCACTGCCAGTTTCGGCCTGGGCTTGCCGATTCCTTTTTTGGCGCCGGTGCTTTGCCTGTTGTTACTGGCCTCGATCAATCGCCCGCTGCCGTTCAAGGCCGGACTGGTTCTCGCACTGGCCGCGCTGTTGACCACCGGCATCGGCCTGCTTTTGATCCCGCTCCTGCGTTATTACCCTGTTAGCGGCGTGCTATTGATCAGCGTCGGTCTGTTCCTGGCCTTCCGTTTTGGCCTGCGCGGCGGCAACACCTTGATCATGACCTTCCTGGTGATTGGCCTGACCATGATTTCCTCAGCCGGTATCGCCGAATTCGAACTGGCGGCGATGGTCATCGGCGCACTGGTCAAGGGCTTGCTGCTCGCCGTTGTCGTCGTGGGGTTCAGTCATGGGTTATTCCCCGATCCACCCAACGCCCCTTCTCCGCCGCCCGCCCCACCCCTGCCGACAGAAGAGGTCAGTCGGATTGCGCTACGTGCAACCCTGATCGTGTTACCGGCATTCCTGCTGGCGTTGATCGACCCGGCCGGTTATCTGCCGATCATCCTGAAGGCCGTCAGCCTGGGTCAGCAAAGCTCCACGACAAACGCCCGCATTGCCGGTCGCGAACTGCTCGGTTCGACGTTACTCGCAGGCCTGCTGGCGATCCTGTTCTGGAGCGCCCTCAGCCTGTTTGTGCATTTGTGGATGTTCTTTCTATGGATGTTGCTGTTCGGACTGGTGCTGGCGCGCAAGCTGTATGCCCTGAGTCCGACGCGATTTACCCCGGGATTTTGGCTCAACACCTTGATTACCCTGATCATTCTGTTGGGCCAGTCGGTACAGGACAGCGCAGCAGGCAAGGACGTTTACACCGCGTTTGCCATCCGCATGGGCTTGTTCATCCTCGTGACCTTGTATGCCTGCCTGATGGTTCATCTGCTCGATCAACGGCGGCAAAATGACGTTCAAGGATTAACCTGATAGCCCTTCCCTTGCAGGCAACTGGTATAGGCGGTTGAGCTGGTTGAAGCGCTGGTTTTCTCTTGTGCCCGACGTTCCTGACGCTGACGCGAGCCACCGACGACCGCTCCTGCCACGGCGGTCTCCTTGGCGCGATTCTGGCGATAATCCTGCTTAACATCATCGTCGACACGATCATAAAACTCGTCATGCTGACGTCCACGCACCTGGGCCCCCGCCGCACCGGCGGCAGCGCCCGCCGCGGCGCCCTTCAGTCTTCCGCCGGAAGGCGATGTAGCCGAAGCGCTCTGGCCGGCCGCGATATTCTGGCATTCGGCAATGTCCGTTTGGGTTTGTTGCGAACTCTGCCCTTTCATCGGCACGACTGTTTCCGCCCAACCCTGGGTCCAGGAAACCGACAGTGCAATGCACAGGCTTATGGATGACAAGCTTTTCATGATGACCTCCGACAGGGCCCGGCATTTTGCAAGCACACTGGGTCAGTAAACAGACCGCTCAATCCGTCACACCTCGTGATCCTGAGCGTGGTTCAGCATAAAAGATTGTAGATCACCCCTTCTCACCCGCGCGCGCCCTTCCCTATTAATGATCACGAGCGGATTTTTTTCGCGCCTGCACACGTCATGACCTAACCTCAATGGCTAAAGCCGCTGGTGGCATGCCTATGCATCCTGCATTGAAGTTACTCATATTCGTTGTGTTTGCGCTGATGGGGGCGAACATCGGCGGACTGTCGGCGGATGAACTGCCCGACACTTCGAACAACAGTGAGACCAGCGCAACCGTTAATGTGTCGAAAAGCGATCTGGAAGCACTGCAATTGAGGCTGGACAACCTTAAGCAGCAGGTGTCATTGACCAGTAACTACACCCAGTTGATAGGCTTTCAGGACAAGGTTCAGTTGCTCTTCAGTGATGTGGAAAAGTTGGTGACCGCTTTACTTCCCGAGCAAGCTCAATTGCAAGCACAACTCAGTGTGCTCGGAACGACATCCGCCACTAGCGTGGCCATGGAAAAGTCCGAACTGGCGAAACAGAGGTCCTATCTCACCGCTCAAAAAGACAAGATCGATAACGATCTCAACATACTGCTGGCCATCAAGGAAGGCGCAACTAACCTCATCACCCAGATTGCCGCTATTCGGCGCACTCAACTGGAAACCGAGCTGGCCCAGCGCACTGCCAGCTTCCTCAACCCCCGCTTTTGGCTACCGCTGTTTTCTCCGTTGCGGGAGGATGAAAACCGTCTGAGGTTTTTGATTGATCAGTCCAACAGTGTCATCCAGTCGGTCTGGCAACCCGGCCGGCGTGCCGCGACCGTCACGTTGTTATTGCTGGCCCTGGCCTTCTGGACGCCGGGACGAAGACTGGCTGAAAGGGGTTTGACATGGATCTGTATCCATCGAGTACCCGAAGGTCGCTTGCGCAGAAGTTCATTGGCGATTGCGACGGTAGTTGCCACGATGTTGAGCGCGGTGTGTGCCATTCAGCTCATCTCCGCTGCGGCTACCCGCTTTCAGCCATTGCCGCAGCCACTTCAAGGTTACTTCGATGATGTCGAGAAAGTCGCTTACGCCTGCGCGCTGATTGTCGGTTTGAGTCGGGCCCTGCTGTCCAAACGCAATCCCTCATGGCGGTTGCCTGGCATCGCCGATGAAGTAGCACTTGCAATAAACCCTTTTCCGGCACTGCTGGCCGGGTCAATGCTGATACTCATCTCGCTGGTACAAGTCACCAACGCAACGGGTATGAGTACGCAAGTGGTGCTCTTCAGCCGGGGCGTCGTGTCATTAGTGGTCATTATGATTATCGGTGCGCTGTTGATACGCGTCAGTAGAACCCGCCGGGCGATGGTGATTGCCGGGGAACATCCCGAGTCAGGCACTACGCTGGCGGGGGTGATTTATACCGGTGTCAGTATCGCCGTGCTGATCTCCATATTTGGCCTGTTGATCGGTTACATCTCCCTGGCCCGATTCATCACTTACGAAATTGTCTGGCTCTATATCGTTATCGCCAGCTTCTATTTATTGACGCAGTTATTCAGGGACTTGTGCGATTACCTGTTTTCGCCAAAACAGCCAAGCGGCAAGGCGATCAAACAGCTGCTGGGTATCGGTGATGTACGGCTCGAACAAATCGAGGTTGTCGTGGCGGGTATTGGCAGAGCGGCGTTACTGCTAATTGCCGTCATTACAACGTTTGTGGGGGGATAGGGGCGACCTTTGGCCAACTGACTGACAGGGTTTCTGCGATCCTCGGCGGCGATGGATTGCGCAAGCTGAACATCATTCCAGGCAACCTGTTGAATGCGGTCCTCGCGCTGTTGATCGGTATTTACCTGATTCGATCGCTGCGCAGATGGCTGGATAACGAATTCCTGCCGAAAACCGATATGGACCCCGGCATGGGAGCGTCGCTAAGCACCCTGTTCAGCAATATCGGGTACGTCCTGGTCATCCTGTTGGCGTTGTCTTCGTTGGGCGTCAAATGGACGAATCTGGCCTGGATCGTCAGTGCGTTGTCGGTGGGTATCGGTTTCGGCTTGCAGGAGATCGTCAAGAACTTCGTATCCGGGTTAATCCTGCTTACCGAACGTCCGGTCAAGGTCGGTGACCTGATCAGCATCAGCGGGGTCGAAGGCGATATCCGACGAATCAATGTCAGGGCCACCGAGATACAGCTCAGCGACCGTTCGATTGTGATCGTGCCCAACTCGCAGCTTATTTCCCAGAACCTGCGCAATGTGACCATGGGCGGAAGCGCCCAAGGGGTGGCCACGCTCGAATTGGTGTTCCCTCTGGACATCGACCCCGAAGAAGTCAAAAACCTGCTGTACACCGCTTATCAGGAGCATGAAACCATCCTCGACAAACCTGCTCCCGTTGTCCGCTTCAGCCATCTGAGCCCTGATGGCATCACCCTGACCATCACCGGGTATGTCAGCAGCCCAAGGATTGTCAGTACGACCAAGAGCGATCTGCTCTTTGAGATCCTGAAGCGACTGAGTGCGGCCGGCATCAAATTGGCCAAACCGGCCCCTGCTGCGTAAGCCACAAAGCCGCTGACTATTTCCGGCTTACCCGCGACCTGTTGCGCCACAAGGTTTGCGGGCGAGCGTCTGACTGGGAAGTTCGTTGAACAACGCGCGATAACTGCTGGAAAATCGCCCTAAATGCCAGAACGACCAGTGCATCGCCACTTCGGCAACGGTGGTTTGCGTCGCTGTGCGACCGAGCAATTCGCGGCGTGCGCTGTTGAGTCGGCGCAAGCGCAGCCAATGGGTCGGGGTCATCCCGGTATAAGCCTTGAATGCATGCTGCAATTGCCGCAGTGACACCCCGGAAATCTGCGAAAGCTCCAGCAGGTTCAGGGTGTCTTCCGGCGCATCAGCCGCCCATTCACCGATGCGTTTCATCACTGCACGTTCTTCGGCGCGACGTTGTAAACCGCCGCGATCAAGGCAAACACAGGCGTTGTCGAGGATGTACAGGCAATCTTCGAGCAACTGCTGGGTCAACGCTTCCTTGCTCGGTGGATCGAGGGTCTGCGCCAGTCGGGTCAACGTCCCGCTGAGCCAGCGACTGAACAATGCGTTCTGTCCCGAGTTCAGTGGCGCCATGAACAGGCCTTCGAGCCTGGCCACGTTCAAACCGTGACGCTGCACGAACTCTGGACCGAACACCACGGCGATTTCCTGGTAGTTCTCCGGGGTGATCCAGATGTTGCGGCTTTCGCCATTCAACACGTACAGAGCGTTGTCGCTGCGATCGAAACAGAACGCCAGCGAGCCTTCGGGCGCGCTGAAATTCTGCTCGACCCGGGTGTTCATCTGTTCCTCGTAAATCTCCACGCCTTGCAGGTCCAGATAGCGCACACGCCCGGCGAAATGCCCCGGTGACATTTGCTGGTAATGCTGGACCCAGCCCGGCGTGGCGCGGATTTGCTCGGCGACATCGGCGGTGTTGAACGCTTGGACTTGCAGGGGGTTGCACGTTGTCATGGGTGACCTTACGCACTCGTTTGGTGCGTTTTGGTGCTGCTGAAAGTGGATAGATGGAACGTCAAGGCTCGCCCAAGATAGTCGTCAACGCGCCACAGGGGAAGTGTGTGGTGGATGAAACCAGCCTCCCCGGCGTCAATAAAACCAATAACGAGGTCTTTATGAATGTCCCTTTCGATCAGCTGCTCACGTGGCTGAAAGATCACAAGATTACCGAAGTCGAGTGTGTGGTCAGCGACTTGACCGGCATCGCACGCGGCAAAATCGCACCCACCAACAAGTTCCTGCATGAGCGAGGCATGCGCCTGCCGGAAAGTGTGCTTTTGCAAACGGTAACCGGGGACTTTGTCGACGACGACATCTACTACGACCTGCTCGACCCGGCCGACATCGACATGGTGTGCAAGCCCGTTTCCGATGCGGTGTACGTGATCCCATGGGCCATCGAGCCTACCGCCATCGTGATTCACGACACCTTCGACAAGTTCGGCAACCCGATCGAGCTGTCGCCGCGCAACGTGCTGAAAAAAGTCCTGCAGCTGTACACCGACAAAGGCTGGCGGCCGATTGTCGCGCCGGAAATGGAGTTCTACCTGACCCAGCGCTGCGAAGACCCGGACTTGCCGCTCAAGGCACCGCTGGGGCGTTCGGGCCGTGCGGAAAGTGGTCGGCAGTCGTTTTCCATCGACGCTGCCAACGAATTCGATCCGCTGTTTGAAGACGTGTACGACTGGTGTGAGCTTCAAGGCCTGGACCTCGATACCTTGATCCACGAAGACGGCCCGGCGCAGATGGAAATCAACTTCCGGCATGGCGACGCACTGGATCTGGCCGACCAGATCACCGTGTTCAAGCGCACCCTGCGCGAAGCGGCGCTCAAGCACAACGTCACCGCGACCTTCATGGCCAAACCGATTGGCGATGAACCCGGCAGCGCCATGCATATCCACCAGAGCGTGGTGGACATCGCCACCGGCCAGCCGATCTTTGCCGATGCCGACGGGCAGATGAGCGAACTGTTCCTGCATCACATCGGCGGCCTGCAAAAGTACATTCCCAAAGTGCTGCCGATGTTCGCACCGAACGTCAATTCCTTCCGCCGCTTCCTGCCGGACACGTCGGCGCCGGTGAACGTCGAATGGGGCGAAGAAAACCGTACTGTGGGCCTGCGTGTGCCGACTTCAACGCCGGACGCGATGCGCGTGGAGAACCGTTTGCCAGGCGCCGACGCCAATCCTTATCTGGCGATCGCAGCAAGCCTGTTGTGCGGTTATCTGGGCATGGTCGAACGCATCGAACCGAGCGCTGCGGTTCAGGGGCGGGCCTATGAGCGCCGCAATCTGCGCCTGCCGATCACCATCGAGGATGCCCTGACGCAAATGGAAGAGTGCGACACCGTTTCGCGTTATCTGGGCAGCAAATTCGTTCGCGGTTATGTGGCGGTCAAGCGAGCGGAACACGAGAACTTCAAGCGGGTGATCAGCTCGTGGGAGCGAGAGTTTCTGCTGCTTAGCGTTTAGAAACCTCGCTCCCCCATGGCATCACACATCCCCTGTGGGAGCGGGCTTGCCCGCGAAGAGGCCGGCACATTCAACATCTCGGTTGACTGACAGGCCGCCATCGCGGGCAAGCCCGCTCCCACAGGGTTAGAGAACACCAAAGAAACGCCTGAAAAAACCAACAACTCGAAGAGGTGTCGTATGCGTCTATTGAAATCCGTGGTTCCGGTCGCGCTGGCCGTGTTGTTCAGCGCCGTTGCGCAGGCTCAGCCAACGGTCAGCGTCTACAACTGGACCGATTACATCGGCGAGACCACCCTGGCCGACTTCCAGGCGAAAAGCGGGATCAAGGTGATCTACGACGTGTTCGATTCCAACGAAACCTTGGAGGGAAAGCTGCTCGCCGGTCGCACCGGGTACGACGTGGTGGTGCCGTCCAACCACTTCCTGGCTCGCCAGGTGAAAGCCGGCGCGTTCCTGAAGCTCGACCGTTCGCAGTTGCCAAACTTCAAGAACCTCGACCCGAAACTGCTGGCACTGCTCGAAAAAAACGATCCGGGCAACGAACACTCGGTTCCGTACCTGTGGGGCACCAACGGCATCGGCTACAACGTCGACAAGGTCAAGCAAGTGCTGGGCATTGACCGCATCGATTCCTGGGCGGTGTTTTTCGAACCGGAGAACCTGAAGAAACTTAGTCAGTGCGGCGTGTCGATGATGGATTCGGCCGATGAAGTGTTCCCCGCCGTTCTCAATTACATGGGCATGGACCCGCGCAGCGAAAACCCTGAAGACTTCAAAAAAGCTGAAGCCAAGCTGTTGACTATCCGCCCTTACATCACCTATTTCCATTCATCCAAGTACGTTTCGGACCTGGCCAACGGCGACATCTGCGTGGCGTTCGGTTACTCGGGTGACGTGTTCCAGGCCGCGAACCGGGCGAAGGAAGCCAAGAACGGCGTGAACATCGCCTACGCGATTCCCAAGGAAGGCAGTAACTTGTGGTTCGACCTGTTGGCGGTTCCCGCAGACGCCAGCAATCAGAAAGAGGCGCATGCTTTCATCAATTACCTGCTTGATCCGCAAGTGATTGCCAAGGTCAGCGCGTCAGTCGGCTACGCCAACCCGAACCCGGCGTCCAAGCAAGACATGGACCCTGAACTGGTCAAAAATCCTGAGGTTTATCCGCCTCAGGCAGTCCTCGACAAGCTCTACATTTCCACCACCCCGCCCCAGTCGATCATGCGCTTGATGACCCGTTCCTGGAGCAAAGTGAAGTCCAACCAATGAACCAGCACAGCAACGAACACGCTCATTCCTATTACGCGGCGTCAGCCAATCGAATGGTGCCCTACCCTACACTGGCCGAGGACCTTGAAGCCGATGTCTGTGTGATCGGCGGCGGCTTTACCGGGGTTAACACGGCGATCGAACTGGCGCAGCACGGGCTCTCGGTGATTCTGCTGGAAGGCCGACGGATCGGCTGGGGTGCCAGCGGGCGCAACGGTGGGCAGTTGATTCGCGGTATCGGCCATGACGTCAGCGGTTTCGCGCGTCATGTCGGTGAAGAAGGCGTGCGCTACCTTGAGCGTGCAGGCGTCGAGTCGGTAGCGCTCGTGGGCAACCGCATTCGTGAACACGGGATTGATTGCGACCTGCGCTGGGGGTTCTGCGAACTGGCCAATACCAAAGCGCAGTTCGCGGCGTTCGAGGCTGAGCAGCAAGGCCTTGCCGAATCGGGGTACGCCCATGAAACCCGACTCGTCGGGCCGCAGCAGATCCGTCAGCAGGTGGTGGACTCAGGCGTGTATGCCGGTGGGCTCGTCGACATGGGCTCGGGTCACTTGCACCCGCTCAATCTGGTCCTTGGCGAAGCGCTATTGGCGCAATCCCTGGGGGTGCAGATCTTCGAGCAGAGCCCGGTGCTGGAATTGATCCATGGCAGCACGGTGCAGGTTCGCTGTGCCGGTGGCACGGTGCGCGCCGGCAGTCTGGTGCTGGCGTGCAACGCTCATCTGGATGAGCTCGAACCGAAACTGAGCGGCAAGGTGCTTCCTGCGGGCAGCTACATCATCGCCACCGAGCCGCTGGCGCCCGACGTTGCAGCGCAATTGATCCCGCAGAACCTGGCGCTCTGCGACCAGAAAGTCGGCCTGGATTACTACCGACTCTCGGCGGACCGACGTTTGCTGTTCGGCGGTGCCTGCCATTATTCCGGGCGTGATCCGGCAGACATCGAAGCCTACATGCGCCCGCACATGCTCAAGGTCTTCCCGCAACTGGCCAACGTGCGCATCGACTATCAATGGGGCGGCAAGATTGGCATCACCGCCAATCGCTTCCCCCAGGTCGGGCGCTTGAGCCAGCATCCGAACGTTTTCTACGCCCAGGGCTATTCCGGCCATGGCCTGAACGTGACCCACTGGTGCGCAAAACTGTTGGGTGAAGCGATCCACGTCGGACACAGTCAGGGCTTTGACGTGTTCAGCGCCGTGCCGCACATGACCTTTCCCGGTGGGCCCATGCTGCGCTCTCCACTGCTGGCCCTCGGTATGTTCTGGTATCGGCTGCGCGAACTGCTTGGGTGACGATAACTCTCCCCCTCCTCTTATGATCGTTCCCACGCTCCGCGTGGGAACGATCAGTACCCGCCTTTTAATTTGCTCAATCGCGATGCGCTTCTATATTGAGGGAGTGCTCTGACTTCCCTGCGTCCTGGCGAGTGCGGCCTATGGCTACGACTGACCGACTGATCATCTGCGAGCACTGCGACTGCGTGTATGAAAAAGTCACGCTCGCCAAACATCAGAAAACCCTGTGTACACGCTGCGGCGGCGTGCTTCAGCGCTATAACGGCCTGACAGTGGAGCAACGTCTGGCGTTGACCTTCACCGCGTTGATGCTGTGGATTTTCGCCAACTTCTACCCCGTCATGAGCATCAGCCTCAAAGGCCTGAAAAACAGCGCAACGCTTTGGGATTCGGTGCTGGCCCTGAGTCTGGGGCCGATCACGTTCATCGCCATGGTGGCGGCGATCTCGATGATCATCGCGCCGATTTTCCAGTTGTTGCTGCTGATCTGGGTGCTGAGCTTCGCCCTCGCCCACCAGCGCTCGCCTGGCTTCAAGTTTTGCATGCGCTGGCTGGAAACCCTCAGGCCCTGGAGCATGCTGGAGGTCTGTCTGCTGGGGGCAATGGTCGCGGTCATCAAACTCGCCGGATTGCTCGATGTGCTGCCCGGCATCGGCCTGTTTGCCCTGGCCATTCTCAGTCTGATGATGATCCGCATCGCCGGGCGCGACATTCGTGACCTATGGGAGATCTTATGAACAGACCCCCGGTGGCGAGTGAACTCAACCTGTGCCTGTGCCATAGCTGCGGCCTGGCCTGTGACATCACCGATGAACCTCACGAATGCCCACGGTGCGGCGCGCCGCTGCATCGGCGCAAAACCAACTCACTGGCCCGGACCTGGGCCTACATGTTCACTGCCCTGGCGTTTTACGTCCCGGCTAATCTGCTGCCAGTGATGAACACCAAGATGGTTGGCAGCGGCGCCGATAGCACGATCATGAGCGGTGTCATTGAGTTCTGGCAGCACGGCGCCTGGGACATTGCCCTGATTATTTTCATCGCCAGCATCGCGGTGCCGGGCATCAAGTTCGTCGCCCTGACGCTGTTACTGGTGACCGTGCAGCGCGACAGCCAATGGGCCAGTAAGCAGCGTTCAACGCTGTACCGTTTCGTCGAGCTCATCGGTTACTGGTCGATGCTCGATGTGATCGTCGTCGCCTTGGTGGCCTCACTGGTCAAGTTTCAAGCCCTGGCCGATATCGAACCGCGCCCGGGGATCTTGTTTTTTGGCCTGGTGGTGGTCTTCACCATGCTGTCGGCAATGAGTTTCGACCCACGCCTGATCTGGGATAAAGAAGAACGGGATAACCCAAACGAGGAGGTCATGGATGAAGTCGCAAATCACTGACGGGCCGCAAGCCCCCGGTCAGGCCCCTGTCAAGACCCGCCGTTTCAGCGTTTCATTGGTGTGGATTGTGCCGATCGTCGCGGTGCTGGTGGGGATTTCCCTGGTCGTGCACACCATGATGCAGGAAGGTCCGACCATTACCGTTACGTTCAAAACCGGTAGCGGCCTGACCGCCAACAAGACCGAAGTCAAATACCGCAACGTGGTGATCGGGCATGTCTCGGACGTGGAGCTGAGCAACGATCAGAGGAGCGTCAACGCCACCATCAAACTGTCCAAGCAGGCGGAAAGTTTCACCCGCGAAGACTCGCAGTTCTGGGTCGTGCGGCCACGTATTGGTGCCGGTGGGGTATCGGGTATCGATACCCTGCTGTCCGGGGACTACATTGGCGCCGACATTGGCCAGGCCAACGCTCGTGCAAAAAACTTTATTGGCCTGGAAAACCCGCCACCGATTACCTATGGCGAGCCGGGCAAGCGCTTCACCCTGAACACCCAGGACCTCGGTTCGCTGGACATCGGCTCTCCGGTTTACTACCGCAAGATTCCGGTGGGTCAAGTGGTGGCCTATGCCCTGAACGCCGACGGCAAAGGGGTCAACATCGAAGTGTTCATCCACTCGCCCAACGATGCCTACGTCACTGAAAATACCCGGTTCTGGAACGCCAGCGGGATCGACGTGAATGTCGGCGCCAACGGCTTTTCGCTGAAAACCGAGTCGCTGTCATCCATCCTGGTGGGCGGCATCGCCTTCCGCGCTCCGGATTACAACCCGAATGACCAACCGGCTAAAGAGGACAAAGTCTTCGATCTGTTCGAAGACCAGCTAACCGCGCTCGCCCCGCCCAGCGGCAAGGGGCAATTCCTCAGCTTGCGTTTCGATCAAGCCTTGCGCGGGCTCAGGGTCGGTGCGCCGGTGGAATTCCTGGGCATGGAGTTCGGCAGAGTCGTGGCGATCAATCTGGATTTCGACGCGAAAAAACGCAGTTTCCCGGTCAATGTCGGGATCATGATCTACCCGCAACGACTCGGCCAGGCCCACACCAAAATGCTCGAGGTGTTGAAGCATGACCCCAACGACGAAGCCGCTGGCGTACGTTTGATGGGTTCTTTCATCGAAAACGGTCTGCGGGCCCAGGCTCGAAGCGGCAATCTGTTGACCGGTCAGCTCTACATTGCGCTCGACTTCTACCCCAAGGCGGAGAAAGTCGTCTTCGACCCGACCGCCCGTCCAGTCGCTATCCCGACTATTCCTGGCAGCCTCGAGCAGTTGCAGGAAAAACTCGAGGGCATGGTTAACAAGATCAACCAACTGCCCATCGAACGCATTGCCGGCAACCTGGACAGCAACCTCGTCGAACTGCGTAAAGGTCTGGCGCAATTCAACGCCAAGACTTTGCCTGGCGTGCAGACCACCCTGGCGGATGTCAGCAAGACCCTGCAATCGGCCAGTTCGACCTTGGCCGAAGACTCGCCGCAACGCGAACAATTAGGTCAAACCCTCGACGAGCTCGGGCGCATGTCGCGATCCTTGCGTGAACTCTCGGATTACCTGGGACGCCATCCGGAATCGCTGATTCGCGGTCGTCCCGACAATGCCGCGCCGATGGATATGCAGGGGCCACCGCGCAAATGACCACAGGAGCATCACTCATGGTTTATCCGCTGAAGATCAGCTTGGTCACTGCATTGTTGCTACTGGCTGCATGCCGCAGTGATCCAATTCAATTTCACACCCTGATTCCGGCTCAACCGGGACTTGCGGCGCGCAACAGCGGTGCGGAAATCCAGATCGAGGGCATTAGCGTGCCGCCCCAGGTCGATCGTCCGCAGATCGTCATTCGCCAAGGCAACAGTGGCATGGCAATCCTCGAAACCGAGTGGTGGGCGGCGAGCCTGGTGGATGAATTGCGCAGCGCGCTGATCGATCAAATGGTCAACAGCAATCCCCGGCGCAACGTATCGGTGCGGATAGAGGTGCAGCGATTCGATTCGATTCCCGGTCAATATGCGTTGATCGACGTCAAGTGGCGCCTGCGCAATCTGAGTGAAAGTGATGCCGCGCTGGTCACCTGCCGCAGCACTTTGCAGACGCCTTCAGGCGCTTCCATCGATGAGCTGGTGGCGGCTCAACAAAACAATGTCAGACGCCTGGCTGCGCTGATCAGCCAGGCCGCTGGCGGAATACAAAAAGGGTGTCCATCGGCTTAATCAAGCCATCACGCGACCTGTAGCAGCTGGCGAAGCCTGCGTTCGGCTGCGAAGCAGTCGTCAATCCAGCCAGTTCGATTTACCTGAAACAGCGTGGTGCCTGATTTCACGACTGCTTCGCAGCCGAACGCAGGCTTCGCCAGCTGCTACAGGTGATGCGTTGCTACTGAAATTTTGACGCTTTTTTCTCATTTAACACTTTACATTTGCCGCGCCTTGAACATGCAAATGATTCGTATTGAACTACACTGATCGACGACCCTTTCCCGTCGATTCTGCCGAGTTTGCGCGCAGGATTTTAATAAAAACAGGAGCTGCCAACGCATGAATCCCCCGTTCCCTTCTTTCCTGAAAACAGCACTGCTGGCCACCGCTTTGGTGAGTGCCGGTTATGTGTATGCGGCGGATGCCGATGGCATTGTGGTCTACAACGCCCAGCACGAAAGCCTGACCAAATCCTGGATCGAAGGCTTTACCAAGGAGACCGGAATCAAGGTCACCCTGCGCAATGGTGACGACACCGAGATGGGCAATCAGATCGTGCAGGAAGGCACGGCCTCCCCGGCCGACGTGTTCCTGACCGAAAACTCCCCGGCCATGGTGCTGGTCGACAATGCGGGGCTGTTTGCACCGGTTGCGCCGGCCACCCTGGAACAGGTCGGCAATGCTTACCGCCCGGCCCATGGCAAATGGGTGGGGATCGCCGCGCGCTCCACGGTATTTGTCTATAACCCGAGCAAACTGCCCGAAGCCGAACTGCCAAAGTCACTGATGGACCTTGCTGGCCCGAACTGGAAAGGTCGCTGGGGCGCTTCACCGGCCGGTGCCGACTTCCAGGCCATCGTCGCTGCCGTGCTGGAACTCAAGGGTGAAGTCGCGACCCTGGAATGGTTGAAAGGGATGAAAACCAACTTTACCGCGTACCGGGGCAACAGCTCCGTGCTCAAAGCGGTCAATGCCGGGCAGATCGACAGCGGCGTGATCTACCACTATTACAGCTTCGGCGACCAGGCCAAGACCGGCGAGAACAGCAAGAACACCACCCTGCACTATTTCAAGCACAAGGATCCGGGTGCGTTTGTCAGTGTCTCCGGTGGCGGCGTGCTGGCGTCCAGCAAACACAAGGAACAAGCCCAGGCGTTCCTCAAATGGATTACCGGCAAAGATGGCCAGGCCATCCTCAAAACCGGCAAATCGTTCGAATACGCGGTGGGCAAGAACGCTGAATCCAATCCAAAACTGGTGCCTTTGCAGCAACTCGACGCGCCGACAGTCGATGCTTCAAAACTCGACAGTAAAAAAGCCGTGGAGCTGATGACACAGGCGGGACTGCTCTAATTGCTGCCTGAAACCTTGCCGGCGGGTGTCGCTGAGGCGATACCCGCGAATTTGCGACGACGATCCCGCGGCCTCTTCGCGGGACGTGGTGGCGCGTGGGTGATCGGTTTGTCGGTGCTGATTTCGCTGCTGTCACTGCTGCCGATTGCCTTCGTCATCGGCGTATCGTTTCAGACAGGCTGGGCGACCCTTGTGCCGCTGGTATTCCGGCCGCGGGTCGCTGAATTATTGATCAACACCGTTTTGCTGGTGGTGATCACGATTCCGTTGTGCGTCACGTTAGGCCTGTCGCTGGCCTGGTTGACAGAGCGCACCAACCTGCCGGGGCGGCGCTGGTGGTCGTTGCTGGCGACCGCGCCGCTGGCGGTGCCAGCGTTCGTGCACAGCTATGCGTGGGTCAGTCTGGTGCCGCCGATTCACGGACTGTTTGCCGGGGTGCTGGTCTCGGTCATCGCTTACTTCCCGTTCTTGTATTTGCCGATAGCCGCCACCCTGCGCAGGCTCGATCCAGCCATCGAAGACGTTGCCGAATCGCTGGGGCTCAAGCCTTGGGCGATATTTTTCCGTGTGGTGTTGCCGCAACTGCGCCTGGCCATTTGCGGCGGCGCATTGCTGGTGGGCCTGCATCTGCTGGCCGAATATGGTCTGTACGCGATGATCCGTTTTGACACCTTCACCACGGCCATCTTCGATCAGTTCAAGTCCACCTTCAACGGCCCCGCCGCCCACATGCTGGCCAGCGTGCTCGCCTTATGCTGCTTGGTGATGCTGACCGCAGAATCGGCCGCTCGTGGTACGGCGCGCTACGCCCGGGTCGGGTCGGGAAGCGCTCGCGAACAGCGGGTGGTGCGCCTGAAACCCGCAACCACCCTCCTCGCCCTGACCGTCCAGATGGCGACCTGCGCACTGGCACTCGGCGTGCCACTGGTGACTTTAGGTAACTGGCTGATCGCCGGCGGCACGCAGGTGTGGCAAATGGACGAGCTTCTGCCGGCGCTGGAACAGACGCTGCTGCTCGGCGTTGCGGGCGCCGCCGTCACCACCTGCGCTGCCATCCCGATTGCCTGGCTGTCGATTCGCGCTCCGGGCCGGTTGCAACGCGTATTGGAAAGCTGCAACTACATCACCAGTTCGTTGCCCGGGATCGTCGTGGCCCTGGCCTTGGTGACTGTCACCATCCATTTTGCCCGGCCGATTTACCAGACGACGGTCACGGTGCTGCTAGCGTACCTGCTGATGTTTTTGCCCCGCGCCCTGGTGAGTTTGCGCGCCGGCATCGCCCAGGCGCCGGTAGAGCTGGAAAACATGGCCCGTAGCCTCGGCCGTTCCCCAGCCCGGGCATTGTGGCTGATCACCCTGCGTCTGGCCGCGCCCGGCGCTGCCGCTGGCGCCGCGCTGGTGTTTCTGGCGATCACCAATGAGTTGACCGCCACCCTGCTGCTCGCCCCCAACGGCACACGCACCCTGGCCACCGGGTTCTGGGCGATGACCAGCGAAATCGACTACGCCGCCGCTGCGCCCTATGCCCTGTTGATGATCCTGCTGTCGCTGCCCTTGACCGGACTTCTTTATCACCAATCCAAACGAACGGCTGGCCGATGAACGCTCTCGAACTCCATTCCATTTCCAAGTCCTACGGCGCCCATCAAGCGCTGGAGAGCATCAATCTGTCGGTACCCACAGGCAGCCGAACGGTCATCGTCGGCCCGTCCGGCTCAGGTAAAACCACTTTGTTGCGGATGATCGCCGGCTTCGAATTCCCGGACTCGGGGCGTCTTTCGCTCAATGGCCAAACGCTCGTCGACAGTACCCACGAAGTCCCGGCGCATCAGCGTTTGATTGGTTATGTTCCGCAGGACGGCGCCTTGTTCCCGCACATGACCGTGGCCGCGAACATCGGTTTCGGGCTTTCGATCAGGGGCGGTGCAAAACAGGAGCGAGTCGCTGAGTTGATGGACAGCGTGGCGCTGGATGCGAGCATGGCCAACCGTTGGCCCCACGAGCTCTCCGGCGGCCAGCAACAGCGCGTCGCACTGGCGCGGGCGTTGGCCCAACAACCGCGTTTGATGCTGCTGGACGAGCCGTTTTCGGCCCTCGACACCGGGCTTCGTGGCGCCATGCGCAAAATGGTCGCCCGGCTGCTGACCGACGCCGGCGTGACCACCATTCTGGTCACCCATGACCAGAGTGAAGCCTTGTCGTTCGCCGATCAGCTGGCGGTGATGCGTGACGGTCGGCTGGTGCAGTCGGGCCATCCGCTGGACCTTTACCGCTACCCCGAGGATGAACAAACCGCGCTGTTTCTCGGGGATGCCATCGTCATGCCCGCCCGAATCGAAGCCGGCTGGGCCCATTGCGACCTTGGCCGGATACCGGTGAACAATCACCGGGCCAATAAATCGGCGCAGATCATGCTGCGCCCCGAACAATTGCAACTCGTCAGCATCCAGCCCAACCCATCCAAGGCTGGCGGGTGTCGCGCCGTCGTGACCGAGCGGGATTTCAGCGGCAATACCTGCACCTTGACCGTGGAACTGGAGGCTTTGGCGTCCGGGCAACAGCCTGGGCGATCATTGATGGTGCGCAGTTCTGGCCTGTATGCGCCACCTGCCGGCAGTGCAGTTCACGTTTCGACAATCGGCCATGCCCACGTACTGAGCGAAACGTGAACCCCTTCCATCAAAGATCGAACCGGTCCACAGCACGACGTCGCTCGTTATCATCGCGCACGTCGTAGTTGGCCGTGGTCTGGATGTTGCTGTGATGGGCGAGTTTCTGGGCGATCGACAAGTCGTACTCCTCAATCACTCGGGTAATGAACGAACGTCGGAAATCATGCGGCATGATTTTCACCCCGACCTGCGCGCCCCGCTGGCGGGCGATGTAATAGATCGCATGTTTGGTGATGCGCTCGCGGGTGATGTGGCTGCCGCGGCGGATGCGATTGAACAGAAATGAATCGTCCGTTTCGCCCTCCTTCAATAGCGAGCGCCGCAGTTCCAACCAGTCATTGAGTTTGGCGAACGCCCAGGCCGGTGCGTACTTGATCAGTTGCTTGTTGCCCTTGGCGGTCACACGGAGGCTGCGCTCGGCGAAATCGACCTGCTTCAGGTCCAGGTTTACCGATTCCGATTTGCGCATGCCCGAGCCATACAAAATCCCGATGATCGCCGCATCCCTCAACCCTTGTGGCCGTGGATCGGCAGCACAGACCGCCATCAGTTCCTGGATCAGCGTGCGCCTGAGGTTGCGCCCCTGGGATAATCGCGTGCCGGCAATTCCCTTGACCGAGCGCATTTTCAGCAAGTGCTCCTGACTGATCAGGCTCATGCGCCACGCCTCGTTCATCACCCCGCGCACCGCATTGACGTACAGCGAAGAGGTGTTGGGCGCATAGCCGTCGGTGCGCAAGGTGGCGACCAGCGCGATGACATCTTCCGGTTGCAGGTTGTGCCAGGGAATCTCCTCGACGTTCATGTCTTCGAAGCCCAACCGGTCAGCGGCGTCCTGCAACACATAACGCATGGTCAGCTGGCTGGAGGGCGCCAGACGTGCCAGGTACAGGGTCAGCGGGTTGGTCTTTGAGGGAATGGAATCGGTTGCGGGTAAGTCAATCAAACGAAACGGCCTTAAGTGGAAAACAGTTCATTAAACAACTAAGGATTGAAACATCCTTCATATAGCGCGGAACACTTCTGTAGGAATTTCCACTAAAAAACTCGATGAACGGCAGAAGTCTGAACAGTGACTGTATGACTTTCAGGTAAGCAATTCACCCACCGGTTTTCTCGTGCCCCTTTCACAAAACCAGACATAACCTTCAATCAATCCAGTGAGCCTCGGTGGGCTCCCAACCTGCCGGCCACGGCTGTAAATGTCAAATACAGTGTGCGTCTGGTCGTTAGCTAAATCATTGAAATCACGTTTCTTTCGGCATTGACGCTGAAGGATGGCTTACGCCCGAAAGTTCTCCAGCAACCAGGCTTTTTCCTGTTGTCCCGTTCCAGTACCGGCGATGAAGAAACTGCCGTCGTAACGCAAGTATTGCGTTTCGCTCAATACCGCCGCGAGGCCGTGGCTTGGAGTCTGAAACGTCTGGACGTGGCGTTGTCCAGCACGATAGACGAATTGAAATATGACCACGCCTATCCTGACGCCGCACAGCAGCGAGTCGACCGTCATCGCCCTCAACGCTCGCCCTGCTCTCGCATCCGGACTCAGGAGTGCCCCATGAAAATCAGTGTATTTGGTAGCGGTTACGTTGGCCTGGTGCAAGCGGCTGTCCTGGCTGAAGTCGGCCACGACGTGGTCTGCATGGACATTGACGAGCGCAAAGTCGAACGGCTGCAACAAGGCCACGTGAGCATTTTCGAACCGGGGCTGGCCAGCCTGGTGCGCGAAGGCCTGGAAGCCCATCGTCTACAGTTCACCACTGACGAGCAGTTTGCGGTGCAGCATGGCCAGGTATTGTTTATCGCCGTCGGTACACCGTCCCGGGACGATGGCTCGGCGGATCTGCGTTATGTGCTGGCGGTGGGCGAAGCCGTGGCGCGTCATCGTGAACAGCCGGTGATTCTGGTGGAAAAATCCACGGTGCCGGTGGGCACGGGTGACACCTTGCGCGCACACATCGACAAGTGCCTGATCAAGGTCGGTCGGCTGCTGCAGTTCGATATCGTCTCCAACCCGGAGTTTCTGAAAGAAGGCTCAGCCGTGGCCGATTGCCGACGTCCGGACCGGATCGTCATCGGCTGCGAACGCGATGAAGTGCGTGACGTAATGCGTGACCTCTACGCGCCCTTCAACCGCAACCATGACCGGGTCATGTTCATGGACCTGCGCAGCGCCGAGCTGACCAAGTACGCCGCCAACTGCATGCTGGCGACCAAAATCAGCTTCATCAACCAGATCGCCGAACTGGCTGAACACCTGGGCGCCGACATCGAATCGGTGCGCCTGGGCATCGGTGCCGACTCGCGCATTGGTTACCACTTCATCTACCCCGGCTGCGGCTATGGCGGCTCGTGCTTTCCCAAGGACATGCGCGCGCTGATCCACAGCGCCGAACAGGCGCATTGCTCCAGCGATTTGCTGCAAGCGGTGGAAGCGATCAACCAGCGTCAGAAGCACAAGTTGTTCGAGCGTATCAACGCGTTCTACCGGGGTGATTTGCGTGGCAGGACCTTCGCCGTGTGGGGGCTGGCGTTCAAACCGAACACCGACGACATGCGCGATGCACCGAGCCGGGTGCTGCTGGAATCGCTGTGGGCCGCCGGGGCCAATGTCCGCGCGTTCGACCCGGAAGCCATGCAGGAAACCCAGCAACTGTATCCCGATGAATCCCGGTTGATGCTGATGGGCACGCCGGAATCGGTATTGTCCGGCGCTGACGCGCTGATCATCTGCACCGAATGGCAGCAGTTCAAGGCCCCGGATTTCAGCCTGATCCAGCAGCGACTCAACGCACCGGTGATCTTCGACGGACGCAACCTGTACGACGCCGATCGCCTGGCCCGCGCCGGTTTCATGTACTTCCCGATGGGCCGTGGTGAGTCGCGCAACTTGCCGATTCCGCATCAGCAGTGGCCCGCTGCTTCGGTCGTCGCTTGAATACGATGTCAGCCGTTATCAGAGCGGCGCCTTCAAATCGACCCCCAACGCCTGGGCAAACGCCTTGACCAGCGGACTGCGCACAGTGTTGTGACGAAGGATCAGATTGAACGGGGTGCTGATGTTGATCAGGTCCGGGCGCACAGCCCGGAACTGTCCCTGCGCCACCATCGACGCGGCGTAATGCTGTGGCAGAAAACCCACGAAACGCCCGGTCTTGATCAACAATGCCACCGCTTCGACCTGGCTGGCCGAGGCGGAAAAGCTGTCGTAGTGGGCAAAATTCAGTTTGTCGCGATGAATCGCATAGCGGTGGTTGATGCACTCGTAATCCTTGAGCACATGACTGCCGATTTCTGCGTCCGGCACCGTGAATAACGGATGACCGACCGCGCAATAAACTTCAGAGCGTTCTTCATAAAGCGGGTAGTAATCAAACTCTTCGCGCTTCTGATAAACCGGCACGATCCCCGCCACTAACCGTCCCTCTACAACACCTCTTTCCACCTCATCCAGTTGTGAGGCTTGAAGTTGAAATCTTACTTTCGGCGATGTTTCATTAATTGTTCTAAGCGCAGCAACTAACGGCGAATTAGCATCGGAAATCGTATTATCAATAACCCCCACGCCAAGGTCACCGATCAGTTCATTCTGAGCTGAACTAAGGCGGTCGCGAAAGTTGTCGACCGAGGCAAATAAATCAATGGACGCCTGATACACCAGGCGACCCTCTTCGGTCAGGTGAAAACCCTCGCGACCGCGGGTGCACAGGCGCATGCCGATGCGGATCTCCAGGTCGGAGATCTGTTTGCTGATGGCTGCCAGACCCACATTCAGCTCATTCTGGGCAGCACTGAAGCCGCCGGCTTCGACCACTGCCTTGAATACTTTGAGCAGTTTGAAATCCAGGCCGCTGAGGGTCAGCGGTGCCCGATGACCCGTTTTCAGCGGCGGGTTTCCGGAATTGGAAAGTGGGGTTTCCATAATGCCTATTTACCTCTGGCGCCCTATTCAACAACCTGTGTCCAACAACAAAAATAGTGCTGGTAAATAATAATGACCACAGAAAACCAGGCTTGGCAACCGCTAATAAATCCCGCACATCAGTGCCAACTCACTGATTTCGAACTATTAAAAGCTGACACTTCGATCAGCTCTCGTAACGATGCAACTGCGCTTTCCCCCTGCCCTTGAATAATGTTTAGGCCAAACCACGCCCAATTGATTTGCGGCGAGTGTTTCAGGCCCGGCACACCGATTTCAGTTCGCTTTACCGACGAGGAAAACAACAATGTCTCAAACCACCGACCGTCTCTGGGGTGCCCGCTTCAAAAGCGGTCCGTCCGAAGCCCTGGCGGCCTTGTCCCGTTGCCCCGAGCGCTACTTTCGCCTCACCCCGTACGACCTCGCCGGTTCCAAGGCGCATGCCCGTGAATTGCAGCGCGCCGGGCTGCTGAGCGAACAAGAAACCCAGACCATGCTCGACGCCCTGGAGCGCATCGGTGATGACTTCCGCGACGGCAGCATCGCGCCGACCCTGGATGACGAAGACGTCCACACCTTCATCGAACGCCTGCTGACCGAACGCCTCGGCGCGCTGGGCGGCAAGCTGCGCGCCGGCCGTTCACGCAACGACCAGACTGCCAACGACCTGCGCCTGTTCCTGCGTGATCACGTCCGCACCCTGGCCGTTGAAGTCCTGGCCCTGCAACAAGCCTTGGTGGATCAGGCCGAGCAGCACATCGAAAGCATCTGCCCAGGGTTCACTCACCTGCAGCAAGCCCAGCCGATCGTGTTCGCTCACCACTTGCTGGCCCACGCCCAATCGATGTTGCGTGACGTGCAACGCCTGGTGGACTGGGACGTACGCACTTCGCTGTCGCCACTCGGCGCGGCGGCCATGGCCGGTTCTGCCATCGCTCGTCTGCCGCAGCAGTCGGCCAAGGAAATGGGCTACAGCGGCGTGTGTGAAAACTCCATCGATGCCGTAGCCAGCCGCGATCACGTTGCCGAGTTCCTGTTCATTGCCAGCATGCTCGGGATCAACATCTCGCGCCTCGCCGAAGAGTTCTGCCTGTGGTCGTCGCGGCAATTTCGCTGGGTCGTGCTGGACGATGCCTACGCCACCGGCAGCTCGATCATGCCGCAGAAGAAGAACCCGGACATCGCTGAATTGGCGCGGGGCAAGGCGGGTCGTTTGATTGGCAACCTGACCGGTCTGCTCTCTACGCTGAAATCCCTGCCGCTGTCGTACAACCGCGACTTGAGCGAAGACAAAAACGGTGTGCTCGACAGCGTCGACACCCTGTTGCTGGTGCTGCCCGCCATGGCCGGGATGGTCGCAACCATGAAGGTCAACGTCGAAGAACTGCGGCGTCAGGCGCCACTGGGTTTCACTCTCGCCACCGAAGTCGCCGACTGGCTGGCCATGCGCGGCGTGCCGTTCAAGGAAGCCCACGAAATCACCGGTGCGCTGGTCCAGGCCTGTGAGAAACACGACATCGAATTGTGGGAAGCCTCCCCGGCGCTGTTGGCCGAAATTGACCCGCGCCTGACCGCGGAAGTGCGCGAGAGCCTGACCCTCGAAGCCGCCATCGCCGCCCGCAGTGGCTGGGGCGGCACCGCACCGCAACAGGTGCGCGAGCAGATTGGTCGACTGAAAACTGCCCTGGCTGCGCAGCAGCAATGGACCGAGAACTATCAGGGCTTTCGCCTTTAAGTCAGAGCACAAAACCTGTGGGAGCGGGCTTGCCCGCGATGAGGCCATCACATCCACATTTTTGTTGACTGACAGTCCGCTATCGCGGGCAAGCCCGCTCCCACAGGGACTGTGCTGACCTGAAATATCAGAGTACGGAGAAACAACATGAGCCAGACTCAGGCAGAACGACTCCAGTCGGAGCGCAAACTGGCGGAAAACCAGTTCGATATCACCCAGTACCACCATGTGCCACGGCGTTATTACGGGCGGATTTTCTTCGCCACCGTGATCGTCATTGCGATTATCGGCCTGGTACGAGCCTTCGCCGAAGGCAAGATCGAGTGGTCCTACATCGGCCAGTTCCTCACGTCCCAGGCGATCATGTGGGGCTTGCTCAACACCATCGTCATGGCGGTGCTGGCCATGGCACTGGGCATCGTTTTCGGGGTGATCACCGCGATCATGCGCATGTCGGCCAACCCGATCCTGCGCTACGTGGCGGTGACCTACACCTGGCTGTTCCGCGGTACGCCGCTGATCCTGCAACTGCTGTTGTGGTTCAACCTGGCGCTGATCTTCCCCACCATCGGCATCCCCGGTCTGTTCGAAATGGACACCGTGAGCCTGATGACCCCGTTCGCGGCCGCCCTCCTCGGCTTGAGCATCAACCAGGGCGCCTACACCGCCGAAGTGGTGCGAGCCGGCCTGCTGTCGGTGGACACCGGCCAGTACGAAGCCGCCAAGTCGATCGGCATGCCGCGCCTGCAAGCGCTGCGCCGGATCATCCTGCCGCAGGCCATGCGGGTGATCATTCCGCCGGTCGGTAACGAGTTCATCGGCATGGTGAAGATGACCTCGCTGGCGAGCGTCATCCAGTACTCGGAACTGCTCTACAACGCCCAGAACATCTACTACGCCAATGCCCGGGTCATGGAGCTGCTGATCGTCGCCGGTATCTGGTACCTGGCCACGGTCACCGTCCTGTCCTTCGGTCAAAGCCGTCTGGAGCGTCGTTTCGCTCGCGGCGCCGGCAAGCGTTCTTGAGGAGCCCCACATGAGAAGCATCGTCAAGGCCGTGAGCCTGAACAAGTACTACGACCATTTCCACGCGCTCAAGGACATCAACATCGAAGTCGAGCAAGGCGAAGTGCTGTGCATCATCGGCCCGTCCGGCTCCGGCAAAAGCACCCTGCTGCGCTGCGTGAATCAGCTGGAAAAAATCGACAAGGGCGGTCTTTGGGTCGATGGCGAACTGGTGGGTTACCGGATCGTCGGCAACAAGCTGCACGAACTCAACGAGTCGCAGATCGCCCGTCAACGCCTGGCCACCGGCATGGTGTTCCAGCGCTTCAACCTGTTCCCGCACATGACTGTGCTGCAAAACATCATCGAAGGGCCATGCCAGGTGCTCAAGCGTTCGCCCAAGGAGGCGCACGAGGAAGCCTTGGAATTGCTCGCTCGCGTCGGCCTGGCCGACAAGCGCAACAGCTACCCGATCGAACTCTCGGGTGGTCAGCAACAACGCGTCGCCATTGCCCGTGCACTGGCCATGCGGCCCAAGCTGATGCTGTTCGATGAGCCCACTTCGGCACTCGACCCGGAACTGGTCGGTGAGGTGCTGTCGGTGATGCGTGACCTCGCGCAAACCGGCATGACCATGATCGTCGTCACCCATGAACTGGGCTTCGCTCGCGAAGTGTCCAACCGCATGGTGTTCATGGACGGCGGGCAGATCGTGGAGGCTGGAAGCCCCGAAGAAATACTAATAAGTCCGCAAAACCCGCGCACCCAAAGCTTCATTTCTGCCGTTCGAACCTAAGCGTCCTTTGGCGCTCACAACACTCATAAGAGAACGACCATGAAGAACATTGTTATCCCAGCAGTACTCGCAGGCGTTATGGCTTCCGGCTTCACCTGGGCCGCCGAACTACCGGCCAGCATCAAGGAAAAAGGCGAGGTCGTGGTCGCGATCATGCCGAACTACCCGCCGATGGACTTCAAGGACCCGGCCACCAACACCCTCACCGGTCTTGACTACGACCTGGGCAATGCCTTGGCCGAACGTCTGGGCGTGAAGATCAAATGGCAGGAAACCGGCTTCGAGCAAATGATCAATGCGCTGACCACCGACCGTGTGGACATGGTGCTGTCGGGCATGACCGACACCGCCGAACGTCAGGCCAGCGTGACCTTCGTCGACTACTTCACCAGTGGTCCGCAGTTCTACACCTTGCAGAAAAACAAGGATTTCAACGAGATCATCGACCTGTGCGGCAAAAAAGTCGGCACCAGCCGCCGCACCACCTTCCCGGCTGAAATCGCCGAGTGGAGCAAGGCCAATTGCGAAGCCGCCGGCAAGCCTGCGATCAACGTGATCGGCACCGAAGGCTCCGCCGATGCCCGCGCGCAATTGCGTCAGAGCCGTATCGACGCGGCCATGCAGGGCAGCGAGACCCTGTCCTACCTGAAGACTCAGGAAAAGGACATGTACAAAACCGTGGGCCTGCCGATCTCCAAGCAGTTCACCGGGCTGGGCGTGAGCAAGAAAAAGCCTGAGCTGAGCGAGGCGGTGAAGGTCGCGTTGCAGAGCATGGTGGATGACGGCAGCTACCAGGCGATCCTGAAAAAGTGGGACCTGGAACTGGGGGCGATCAAGACTGTGACCATTAACGCCGGGAAATAAGGGATCGGCGTGATGCCTTTGTGGGAGCGAGCCTGCTCGCGATAGCGGTCTGTCAGGCGAAAGGGATGTTGAATGTGCCAGCCCAATCGCGAGCCGGCTCGTTCCCACAGGGTTCGGTGTTTATTTATGAATAGTTGGAGCACCACATGTCCTCCTTGCCACAACCCAACTGGCCCGACCAGCACAAAGCCTGCCTCGCCCTGGCCTTCGACCTCGACGGTCCGACCGGCGATGCCATGCTCAACGGCTCGATCTGGCGCAAGCCCGAGTACTTCGGTTTCGGCGGTTACGGCCCTTACCGCGCCTTGCCCCGCATCCTCGATGTGCTCGACGCGTACCAAATCCCGACGACGTTTTTCGTCCCGGCCTGGGTCGTGGAGAACTGGCCGAAACAGTGCCAGGCGATTGTCGAGCGCGGGCATGAAGTGGCCTACCACGGCTACAAACACGAATCCTTTTACGCCCTGACGCTGGAACAGCAAAAGGACGTGATGAACAAATCCCGCGAGGTGTTCTGGAAACACCTGAACATCCGCGCCGAAGGGTTTCGCACCCCGTCCGGTGACTGGCGGGCCGAAACCCCGGCGATGCTGGTGGAGGCTGGCGTGACCTACTCCAGCAGCATGCGCGGCGATGACCGGCCATACCTGGTGAAAGTACCGGGGCACGACACGCCGCTGGTGGAAATCCCCGGCCGCTGGGAAATGGACGACTACGCCTCCCTCGCCTACACCCGCGCGCCGGACTTTCCTTCCGGGCTGGACCGCACCGCCAGCTACGCACTGACCCTCGATAACTGGTGCCGCGAATACGACGGCGCCATGAACGAAGGACTGTGCCTGACCACCCTGTTCCACCCCAAGATCACCGGCAAACCGGGACGCATCCTGCTGCTGGAAAAACTCTTCGAACACATGCGCCAGCGCGATGACGTGTGGTTCGCCACCTGCCGCGATGTCGCCCAGTGGTGGCTGAAGGAGCATCACCATGACTGATTCCACTGTCTGGCCCAAAGGCTACCGCTGCGCCGTGGTACTGACCGTCGATTACAACGACATCCACGGCATCCTCACCCAGGCCCCGGAGGTCGCCGGGCGCGACAAGACGCTGTCGGTCTGGCGCTATGGCACCCAACGCGGCGTCGACCGTTTGCTCGGTTTATTCGAAGAACTGGGGGTTTCCAGCAGCTGGTTTGTGCCCGGGATCGTCGCCGAGGAAAACCCCGGGCACATTCGGGCAATCCAGGCCGGTGGACATGAGATCGCCTGCGCCGGGTATCGCCACCAGCACTACGACACCCTGAGCCTCAACGAACAAAGCGCCGAGATTGCCAAAGGCTGCGAGGCGTTGACCACGCTGACTGGCCAGCGTCCAACAGGCTTTCGCATCCCGGCCGGCAACGGTGCACCGGGCTTCATCGAAGCGTTGAAGGATCACGGCATTCGCTGGTCCTCATCGTGGCGTGGCGATGATTTGCCATTCGCTCATCCGACGGCGTCCGACGTCATCGAGTTGCCATTGCACTACGAACTGGAAGACGAACCCTACTTCGCCTTCAACCTGAGCCCGGCCGTGCCACCGGCGCAATCGCGGATCGCCTCTTACAGCCATACCCTGGGCAACCTGCAACTGGATTTTGCCGGGTTTCACCGATTCGGCCTGTGTTATGTGCTGCGACTGCACCCGGAAATCATTGCGACACCCGGGCGGATTGGCGTGTTGCGCGAGTTGCTGGAGGGGATTCAACAGCACGACGACGTGTGGATTGCCACAGGCGCCGACGTTGCTCAATGGTGGGCCGAATCGGCGCGACAGGTGACCGAGGACCATCCGGCGGCCGTGTATGAGCGGCATTATCGGGATTACCTCGTATGAGTGAGCGGATGCAGCGATTGGCGCAGTTCTGCGTCGACAGCCGATTCGAAGACTTGCCGCCCGCACTGGTGACCCAAGCCAAGCGACACATACTCGACACCTTCGGCGCGACCCTGGCCGGGGCTGGCAGTGATGTCGCGAAGCAGGCACGGCAGGTCTTCGACGGTGAGGTCGGGAACACGCTGATCTGGGGCACCGATCAACGCACTGGCGCGGCCCAGGCCGCCCTGCTCAATGGTGTCGCCGCCCATGCCCTGGAACTGGACGACACCGGTGGTTGCGACCACTCCGGCGCGGTGGTGCTGCCGGCAGTCATGGCGGCGGTGTCGATGTCTGGACAATCGGTGAATGGCCGGGAGCTGATCACCGCTGTGGTAATCGGCTACGAAATCGGCCGCCGGGTGCTCGAAGCCTGTGGCAGCTATTCAGCCCACAACGGCGCCGGCTGGCACTCCACCGCCACCTGCGGCGTGTTCGGTGCGGCGGCGGCCAGTGCGCGAATTCTTGGACTGGATACCGCGCAAACCGTCTCGGCGCTGGGCATTGCCGGCAGTTTCAGTGGAGGGTTGTGGGCGTTTATCCACGACGGTTCGCAAAGTAAAAAACTTCACAGCGGTCGTGCCGCCGAGGGTGGATTGCTGGCGGCGCGATTTGCCCAACGAGGCATCACCGGGCCGACGAAGTTGTTCGATGATGTCTGGGGCGGGTTTCTGAAAACCCTGGCAGGCGAGACTGCACAACCTGACGCGTTGGATGCCGATCTGGGCGTCGTATGGAAACTTGCTCGCTGTTCGATTAAACCCTACGCCGCATGTCGCGGAACGCATTCCGCCATCGATGCGCTGGGGCTGTTGCTGGATCAGCTGCAGGTCAGCGCAGATCAAGTCGAAGATGTTCAGGTGTCGTTGTGCGGGTTTCTTCAGGGCATGTGCGGCGGGCGCGACGTCGGTACGCTGGCGGCGGCGCAGATGAGCCTGCCGTATGCCCTCGCAGCCCGGCTGGTGCAGGGGCATTGCCGGCTGGAGGCGTATGACGATGAACAACGGGGCGATCCTCGGATTGCTCACTGGATGTCGCGCATCCGTCTTGAAGTGGATCCGCAACTGTCAGAGGATGGCGAGCCCATCGTCAGCGTGCGGACCGTGGACGGTCGGCAGGCGAGCCTGTGTGTCGACCCGCCATTGGGTGCGCCGGGCAATCCGTTGAGTGATGCGGCGCTGAAGGATAAGTTTTTCAGCCTGGCGTTGCGGGTGATGCCGCGGGGGCAAGCGGCAGAACTGCTTGAGCAGTTGTGGCGGGTTGAAGAGCTGGAATCTGTCGAGGCACTGATCGTTCCCACGCTCCGCGTGGGAATGCAGCCCGGGACGCTCCGCGTCCCAAAAGCGGACGCAGAGCGTCCGGTAAGGCATTCCCACGCAGACGGTTCGACGCCTCGACGTGGGTACGATCACTCAGAGAACATTAAATAAGGATATTTGCACCACCGTGGCCACTTACTCACTCGTTATCCGCCGGTTGATGATCGTTTCGCTGACCATCGTCGTCAGCCGCGCCATCACCAGCCCGCTGCTGACGCTGTTCCTGAGCAACAAACTTGGCCTCAACCAACAGGATGTCGGCTTGCTGCTGGGCATTGCGGTGTTCATCGCCACCCTGCTCGCGCTCTACGGCGGTTACATCATCGACCGCCTCGAGAAGCGCCGACTGTTGATCCTGGCGATGCTCTCCAGCGCCATCGGCTTCGTGCTGCTGACCTTCGCCGACAACCTCTACCTGACCACCGCCACCCTGGTCATCACCGAAACCGCCTCGGCACTGTTCCTGATCGGTTCAAAGGCGATCCTCAGCGAAAACCTGCCCGTGGGCCAGCGCGCCAAGGCGTTTTCCCTGCGCTACACCTTGACCAACATCGGCTACGCCACCGGCCCGATGCTGGGCGTGGTGATTGCCGGCGTGTATCCGATAGCACCGTTCCTGATCGCGGGCGGCATCGCGTTCTTCAGTATTTTCCTGATGATCGGAATACCGAAGGATTCGGCCCAGGCTCCCGCGATTGGCCAGCCAACGAGTTTTCTCAAGACCCTGATCACCCTGAAAAACGATCGCACGCTGATCATGTTCACCTGCGGCTGCCTGCTCAGCACCGTGGTCCATGGCCGTTTCACCCTGTACCTGTCGCAATACCTGTTGGTGACTCAAGACACCAAACGGGCACTGGAAACCATGGCCGCCCTGCTCGCCTGCAATGCGATCAGCGTGATCCTGCTGCAATACCAGATCGGCCGTTTCCTCAAGCGCGAACAATTGCGTTACTGGATCGCGGGCGGTACCAGCCTGTTCATCGTCGGTTTGATCGGCTTCAGCCTGGCCGACAGCCTTGTGAGCTGGTGCGTGGCCATGTTCATCTTCACCCTCGGTGAAATGATCATTTACCCGGCCGAATTCCTCTTCGTTGACACCCTGGCGCCGGAAGAGCTGCGCGGCAGTTATTACGGCGCGCAAAACCTCGCAGCCCTCGGCGGTGCACTGAGCCCGGTGATTTGCGGTTTCCTGCTGATGCACACCCCAGCGCCAACGATGTTTTATGCCTTGAGCGCACTGACCGCGATGGGCGGATTCCTGTGTTTCATGAGCGGTCGCCGGGTGGCTTTACAGCAAAATTAATGCACTAAAACTGCATTAATATGAATTTGTCAGCATCGGGAATGAGCGGCACACTGTGCCTCGTTCCTCCCCCAATAGTTGGAACAACTTCAAGGGCTTTCTGGGTATCCCAGCTAAGCCTTTTTTTTGCCTCGGTTTTTTTTCAACGGATCGTCTGCCTCATGTTTGCTCGCTGGTTTCCCGCTGCCATCAACACCCGCCCCTCCGAATGGAGTCGCGCCGCGATCGGCATGTCCTTGGGCACGATGTTCAGCGTCTGGCTCTGCAGCCAGGTATTCGGCATGCAAGTGGCGCAACACCTGATCGGTCCACTGGGCGCATCGGCCGTGTTGCTGTTCGCAGTGTCCTCCGGCGCCCTTGCCCAGCCCTGGTCGATTCTCGGCGGCTACCTCAGCGCTGGAGTGGTTTCACTGCTGGTCGCTCACGTGCTCGGGCGAACCCTTGGCAGCGCTTGCCTGGCGGCGGGCATGGCGCTGATTCTGATGTGCTGGCTGCGTTGCCTGCACCCACCGGCCGGGGCCTTGGCGTTGCTGTTGGTATTGGCAGACCCGGCGACCATTGCCCTGGACTGGAAAGCCCTCGGCCCGGTGATGCTCAGCGGCTCGACCATGCTGCTCAGCGCCCTGGCCTACAACAACCTGACCCGTATTCGTTACCCAAAACGCGCCAGCGAACCGGCGTCCATCGTGCCGGCCGACCGCCCGCCCACCGACAGCCAGGCGATCACTGCCGCGGATCTGAAACTGGCCCTTGCCGACATGGAGGCCTTCTACGACGTCACCCCCGAAGACCTTGAACAGCTGATCCATGCCAGTGAGTTGCATGCCAAACGGCGCAGCATTGGTGAAGTCCTCAGCGGTAGAACCTGAAGAAACAAAGATCCCCTGTTGGAGCGAGCCTGCTCGCGAAGGCGGTGTGTCATACAAATCAATATTGACTGACAGCGCCCCATCGCGAGCAGGCTCGCTCCCACAGGTTCAGCGCCAACCCAAAAATCTGTTCAGGCTGCTGACTGTTGCCGCACCGGCACCGCCAGACTCACCGCGCGCACCGATGACCCGACACTCAATCCCAAACTCTTCGCAGTTGCCGCATCGACAATCAACGTCCCGGCAGCCACCCGCGCCGGTGCCGCGATAATCCGGCACTCGGCAAATTGACGGTTATGAATCAGGTAAGTCGCCGCCTGCTCCCCCGGTGTGCCAATGCTCAGTTGCAGCACCTGGCTGTCGCGCACCGCACGGATATCCCCGGTGGCGCATTCGATCAGCGGGCCGCCGTCGAAGATGTCGATGTAGTCGCGGTGCTCGAATCCTTCAGCCTTGAGCATCCCCAACGCCGGTTCGGTATTGGGGTGAACCCGCCCGATGACGGTTCGCGCCGCTTCAGGCAACAGGCAGGTGGGCAGCGGAAACTTGGGCATCAGCTCGGCGATGAAGGTTTTGTTGCCCAGCCCTGTGAGGTAGTCGGCATCGGCAAAGTCCATCTTGAAGAAGTGCCGACCCAGGCCTTCCCAGAACGGTGAAATGCCCTCTTCGTCCGAGTAGCCACGCATCTCGGCGATGACTTTCTCACCGAAGTGCTGACGAAATTCCGCCAGAAACAGGAACCGCGCCTTGGACAGCAAGCGCCCGTTCAGACCGCTGCGGTGATCGGCATGCAGAAACAGTGAACACAGTTCTGAGTGACCGGTCATGTCGTTACCGAGGAACAACGTCGGCAGTTGCTGATTGATCCCGAGGTTTTTCGAGGCCGCGACAAACAGGCCCAGTCGGTAGTTGTACCAGGGCTCGCGCAGGCCGACGGCCCCGGCCAGTGCGCAGATGCCGATGGCTTCATGCTGGTCATTCTCAAGCACAAACAGGTAATCGGCATCGGCGCGTTCGGCTTCGCCGGCGAAGGTCTTCGCTGCCCACTCCAGACGCTGGCGCAGACGCCCCGCGTCGGCAGGCAAGGTGGTCAAGCCGGTTCCGGCGCTATGGGCCAGGGCTAACAGTGCCGACAGGTCTGCCGGTGTGGCTGGACGAACGATCATTGCATTTGCTCCTGGGTAGCCCGGTGTTTGGACAGAAAGACTTCGGCCAACATGCAGCGCGCGCTGCCGCCACCGATGCGTTCGATGGTGTCGATGTTCACGGGGAGCGGCGTGGCGTGGGTTTCGATCAAACGACGTTGGGCGGCATCCAGCGATTGCCAGGCCGTGCGCGACATCACCAGCAAGGGTTCGCCCGCAGCGTTGTGGACTTCCAGCATGTTGCCGGCGAAAGATTCCAGTTGTTCCCAGCTCAGGGCAATCACCTGTTTGCCGCTGTCTTCCAGGCGTTTACGCAGGGCCAGGCGTTCGGCCGGGTGCGTGACTGACGTCAGGCAGGCCACGGCCAGGCGTGTGCCGACACTCATCATCACGTTGGTGTGGTAAATCGCGACGCCCTGACGGTCCACCGCGTTGAAGGCGCACAGTTCGTAACCCAAATGACTGACCACCTGGTCCAGAGCGCGGGCATGGGTGCGGGTGGAGTAACCGGCGTAGCAAATTCGCTGCTGACGATCCAGCACCATGCTACCGGTGCCTTCGAGGAACACTTCCTGCTGTTCGAGGCTGGAAAGGTCCAGCAACTGTTCCACCCGGTACTCGTCCCGCAGCCAGTCGAGCACGCCTTTGTCCCGTTCCAAACGCCGGTTGTGGCCCTGCATCGGGTACAGCACCAAGGTGCCGTCGGGATGGCTGCTCCACCAATTGTTAGGGAAGATCGAATCCGGGGTATGCGGCGCTTCGCGGTCGTTGTGCACCCTGACCTCGACACCGTGCTGACGCAGCGCTGCAACGTAGCCATCGAACTCTTGCAACGCCTTTTGCTGCACGTCTTCGCTGACGGCGGCCGGCTGCTGGAAACGGTTGTTCGCCGCCGTGTCCTGATTGAAGGAGAAACGTGTCGGGCGAATCATCAAAACGGTATTGGTGGTTTGCATGGGCACAGATTCAATGAGGGCTGAGAGGTACTCATTGTCTGTTTCGCAGGCTGGAAAACCCGGTTGATAAGTGTCTGCGGCGTGATGGAAACGGCTGAAAAACGTGTGTGGCCCAGCCGATTCGGCGGAGCTGAACACAAAAAAAATCGCAGCCCGAAGCTGCGATTTTTTGTTCTGCCAAACCTATTCCATCGTGGTCTTGACCATCGCCAGTTCCGGATGGCTGACCAGTTTGTCGATGTGCAATTCCGGGTCATCGAACCAGACTTCGGTCAGCACCCGATAGTGCTCCATGTCCCGGCAACGCATGCGCAAGCTGTAGTCGAACGCGCCGCTGATCAACTGACATTCCATCACCTGCGGGCAGGCGCGGACCTTGGCTTCGAACGCCTTCTGCGCCGCGCGCCCGCTCTGGTTCGACAACGCCACCAACACCAGCAACGACAAGCCTGGCGTCAGTTTCTTTTCATCGAGAATCGCGCCATACCCACGAATGACCCCGAGCTGTTCGAGTTTGCGCACCCGTTCCAGGCACGGTCTGGGCGTGAGATGGACGCGCTCGGAAAGCTTTTGATAAGTGATGCGCCCTTCGTGGCGCAACACTTCGATGATTGCCTGATCGATACGATCAAGCACGATCGACAGATCGCGGATATCCGCCATGTACGTCTTGCCTCACTTCAAACGACCCGATAGGAATTGCTGCAAACGTTCACTTTTTGGCTGGTCGAGGATCGTAGCATCACCCTGCTCCTCGACCTTTCCCTGATGCAAAAACAACACCTGGCTGGAAACCTGACGGGCAAACCCCATTTCGTGGGTCACCATCAACATGGTACGGCCTTCCTCGGCCAGGGCCTGAATGACCTTCAGCACCTCACCCACCAATTCCGGATCGAGTGCCGAGGTCGGCTCGTCGAACAACAGAATCTCCGGTTCCACCGCCAGGGCACGTGCGATCGCCACCCGTTGTTGCTGGCCACCGGACAGAAACGCCGGGTATTGATCGGCCACTCGTTGCGCCAGACCGACCTTGTCCAGGTAAGCCCGCGCACTTTCTTCGGCGGCCTTGCGGCTGATCCCCAACACCCGGCACGGCGCCAGCACGATGTTCTCCAGCACCGTCAGATGGCTCCACAAATTGAAATGCTGGAACACCATTGCCAGGCGCGTGCGCAGACGCTGCAATTGCGCCGGATGAGCGACGCGCATGCCACCGGCACCCGGGCGCGTGATCACGCGCTCGCCGTCCAGTTCAATGGCGCCTTCGTCCGCGCGTTCCAGAAAGTTGATGCAGCGCAGCATCGTGCTTTTACCCGAACCGCTGGCGCCGATCATGCTCACCACATCGCCTGCCCGTGCATTCAACGAGACGCCCTTGAGCACTTCGTTGTCACCAAAACGTTTATACAGATTTTCAACCGTGAGTTTGTACATGTCAGCACTCCTGGAGCGGCAGGCCTGGCGGCACCGCTCTGGACAGAAAATGGGATTTAGTGAGTCGGGCCGAGAAAACCCAGCCAACGCTTCTCTGCGAACCGGAAGGCGCCGACCAGGCCGAACGACAGCGCGAGGTACAGCAGCCCGGCAATGCCGAAGGCCTGGAACGTCATGAAGGTCGCGGCATTGGCGTCCCTGGCGACTTTGAGGATGTCTGGAATGGTGGCGGTGAACGCCACTGAGGTCGCGTGCAACATCAGGATCACTTCGTTGCTGTAATACGGCAATGCCCGGCGCAACGCCGAAGGCAGAATCAGCCGCAGGTACAGGCGCCAACCGCTCAAGCCATACGCGTGGGCGGCCTCGATTTCACCGTAGGGAATGCTGCGAATTGCCCCAGCGAAGATTTCCACGGTGTAGGCGCAGGTGTTGAGCGTGAACGCGAGCAAGGTGCAATTCATCGCATCGCGGAAAAATGCTTCGAGCAACGGTTGCGAGCGCACCACCGCGATGCCGTAGATCCCGCTGTAGCAAATCAGCAACTGGATATACAGCGGCGTGCCGCGAAACACATAAGTGAACAGCTGAACCGGCCAGCGCAGCAGGCCCCAGCGCGAGGTTCGCATGATCGCCAATGGCAGCGACAGGAAGAACCCCATCACAATGCTCGCCACCAGCAGCCACAAGGTCATGGCCAACCCGGTGAGGCTGTAGCCGTCGCTGAACAGAAAGGGTTTCCAGTATTCGGCAATCAACTCGATCATCGTGCCATCCCCCGCACACCCTGGTTGTAGCGCCGTTCCAACACGCGCAAAACGTAGTTCGAAGCGCTGGTGATCAGCAAATACAACGCGGCTGCCAGCAGCAGGAAATCGAGCATGTTGAAGGTGCTTTTACCCGCTTCCTGCGCGACTTTGACCAGGTCCGACAACCCGATGATCGACACCAGCGCCGTGGCCTTGAGCAGTACCAGCCAGTTATTGCCCAGGCTTGGCAAGGCAAAACGCATCATTTGCGGGAACACCACGAAGCGGAATCGCTGCCAGCGGTTCAGGCCAAAACACGCGGCGGCTTCCTGCTGGCCGCGCGGTACACTCAGAATCGCCCCGCGAAAGGTCTCGGTGAAATACGCGCCGTAGATAAAACCAAGGGTGATGACCCCGGCCACGAACGGATCGATTTCCATGTAGGGCCAGTCCATGGCTTCGGTCAGGCTGCTCAGCCAGCCTTGCAGGCTGTAGAAAATCAGCAGCATCAGCACCAGGTCCGGCACCCCGCGAATCAGCGTCGTGTAGAAGGTTGCCGGCAGGTTCAACAGCTTCAGCGGCGACAGTTTCGCTGCCGCGCCGAGCAGGCCCAGCGCCATGCTCACCAGCAGCGAGAGCGCTGACAATTTCAGCGTGACCCAGGTGCCATGCAGCAACAATGGGCCATAGCCTTGCAGGGCCGAGAGATCGACCCCGATCAGATTCAGGAAGGAGTTCACGTCAGTCACCTGTCTTGAGGCGCCCGCGCGCAAGCGCTGCGCCTGTCACCAGGACGCAGCCTTTGGGGCGCGGGGATCAGTAGTTGTAGAGGTCCAGATCGCCGAAGTGTTTCTGCTGGATCTGCGCGTAGATACCCTTGTCATGCAGGGCCTTGATGGCGGCATTGAGCATGCCTTTGAGTTCTTCGTTGCCCTTGCGCACGCCGATGGCGATGTCGGAGGGGACCAACGGGTCGCTGATGCCTTCACTGTTCTTGAAGTCAGCACCTTGAGGGGAAGTCAAAAAGCTCATTTGCGCCTGCATCTTGTCCTGGATCGAGGCGTCGAGACGGCCAAATACCAGGTCGGCGTAGACCTGATCCTGATTCTGATAGGCCCGCAGTTTCACACCGCCCGGCCCCAACTTGGCCTTGGCGTAGGTTTCCTGGATCGTGCCCTGCATGTAACCGATGGTCTTGCCCTGCAGCGACTCGGCGGTGGGCAACAGCCCGGAATCCTTGCGAGTGACGATGGCGGTCGGCCCTGCATACAGGCGGTCGGTGAAGTCGATCTGTTTTTTGCGCGCATCGGTCACGGTCATCGACGATTCGATGGCATCGAACTTGCCCGCCTTGAGCGCCGGAATCAGCCCGTCGAAGTCATTGCTGACCCACACGCATTTAACCTTCAATTCGGCGCAGATCGCATTGCCCAAATCCACGCCAAAGCCCTGCACGCCGCCATCGGCGGTGGAGGATTCAAAAGGCGGGTAGCTCGGGTTGACGCCGAATCGCAGCTCCTTCCATTCCTTGGCACTGGCGCCGGTGGTGCAGCACAGCAATGCGATTGCCGACAAGCTCAGCCATCTAGTCTTCATCTTCTTGAATCCCGATTTATTTGGAATTATCGCGGCCAGGCTAACCCGGCCACCTTTATGGGCAGGAACAGAGAGTCGATGCGGCTAACACCGCAACAGCGTTCTTATTGTTTTGCACGGTGGGCCGCACTCAGCGGCACCCGGCCTGAAACCCTCGGCAGAAGGCTTCAAACCCGAGGCCAGAATGCCAAGAGATGAGCGGGTACAGGTGTCGTACGGGCCGGTGTAGACACCCGGATTGCGCTGATAAGGCTGTTTTGACAGCCGAATCTGTCGTGAGCCCGGCCCACGGCGGTATTCAGAAAGGAATTCTCCACCGCCATTACAAAAATGCAGGCAAGACCTGCACATATGCCGGTTGTACATCACAAATTTGCACTGTTACGATCCAGCATCGCTCGCGCGCGAGCTTCTCTATAAAGAACAATAAAAGCAGGGAGTTAGTGATGACTGCTCAGGTTTCTTCTCCGCGGACTTCGTCCATGGATGCCACGCAAAACGAAGTGCTGGCCGAGGTTCGCAACCACATCGGTCACCTGACCCTCAATCGCCCCGCCGGCCTCAACGCCATTACCCTGAACATGGTGCGTAACCTGCAGCGTCAGCTCGACGCCTGGGCACTGGATCCGCACGTACACGCGGTGGTGTTGCGCGGTGCTGGCGAGAAGGCGTTCTGTGCTGGCGGCGACATCCGTTCGCTGTACGACAGCTTTAAAAACGGCGACACGCTGCACGAAGATTTCTTCGTCGAGGAATACGCCCTCGACCTCGCGATTCATCATTACCGCAAACCTGTGCTCGCCTTGATGGACGGTTTTGTCCTGGGCGGCGGCATGGGCCTGGTGCAAGGCGCCGACTTGCGGGTGGTCACCGAGAAAAGCCGTCTGGCCATGCCGGAAGTGGCGATCGGTTATTTCCCAGATGTCGGTGGCAGCCATTTCCTGCCGCGCGTTCCCGGTGAACTGGGGATTTACCTCGGCGTCAGCGGCGTGCAGATCCGTGCGGCCGATGCGCTCTATTGCGGCCTCGCCGACTGGTACCTGGAAAGCGACAAGCTGGGCACGCTGGACGAGCAACTCGATCAACTCGAATGGCACGAAACGCCGTTGAAGGACCTTCAAGGTCTGCTGGCGAAACTGGCGGTGCAACAGCTACCCGACGCGCCATTGAGCGCGTTGCGTCCGGCCATCGATCACTTCTTCGCCCTGCCCGATGTGCCGAGTATTGTTGAGCAACTGCGTGAAGTAACGGTCGCCGACAGCCACGAGTGGGCCATGACCACCGCCGACCTGCTGGAAAGCCGTTCACCGCTGGCCATGGGCGTGACCCTGGAAATGCTCCGTCGTGGTCGGCACTTGAGTCTTGAAGACTGCTTCGCCCTTGAGCTGCACCTGGACCGTCAGTGGTTCGAGCGCGGCGACCTGATCGAAGGCGTGCGCGCCTTGCTGATCGACAAAGACAAGAAGCCGCGCTGGAACCCGCCGACCTTGCCGGCGCTGGACGCCGAGCACGTCGCGAGTTTCTTCAGCGGTTTTGACCAAAGCGGGAGCTGAGCCATGCACGATATCGAATTGAGCGAAGAGCAAGTCATGATCCGCGACATGGCCCGGGACTTTGCCCGCGGCGAAATCGCCCCCCACGCCCAGGCCTGGGAAAAGGCCGGCTGGATCGATGACGGTCTGGTGGCGAAGATGGGCGAACTCGGTCTGCTGGGCATGGTGGTGCCCGAGGAATGGGGCGGCACCTATGTCGACTACGTCGCCTACGCCTTGGCCGTGGAAGAGATTTCGGCCGGTGACGGCGCCACTGGCGCACTGATGAGCATTCACAACTCCGTGGGTTGCGGTCCGGTCCTCAACTACGGCACCGAAGAACAGAAACAGACCTGGCTGCCGGATCTGGCCAGCGGTCAGGCCATCGGCTGCTTCTGCCTGACCGAACCCCAAGCTGGGTCCGAAGCCCACAACCTGCGCACCCGCGCCGAACTGCGCGACGGCCAGTGGGTGATCAACGGCGCCAAGCAATTCGTCAGCAATGGCAAACGGGCGAAACTGGCTATCGTGTTTGCGGTGACCGATCCGGACCTGGGCAAGCGCGGCATCTCCGCGTTCCTGGTGCCGACCGATACCGCGGGTTTCATCGTTGATCGCACCGAACACAAAATGGGCATTCGCGCGTCTGATACCTGCGCGGTGACCCTGAGCAACTGCACGATCCCTGAAGCCAATTTGTTGGGTGAGCGCGGCAAAGGACTGGCGATTGCCCTGTCGAACCTCGAAGGCGGCCGCATCGGCATCGCGGCACAAGCGCTGGGCATTGCTCGCGCGGCGTTTGAAGCAGCGCTGGCCTATTCGCGGGATCGGGTACAGTTCGACAAGCCGATCATCGAGCACCAGAGCATTGCCAACCTGCTGGCTGATATGCACACCCGGTTGAACGCAGCACGACTGCTGATCCTGCATGCCGCGCGGTTGCGCAGTGCCGGCAAGCCGTGTCTGTCGGAGGCTTCACAGGCCAAATTGTTTGCGTCGGAAATGGCCGAGAAAGTGTGTTCGTCGGCGATGCAGATTCACGGCGGGTACGGGTATCTGGAGGATTACCCGGTGGAGCGTTACTACCGGGATGCGCGGATTACGCAGATTTATGAAGGGTCGAGCGAGATACAGCGGATGGTGATTGCCCGGGAGTTGAAGCACTACCTGGTGTGAAACCTTAAAAGCATCGCGAGCAGGCTCGCTCCCACAGTGGATCTCCAGTGTTCATGAGATCCCTTGTGGGAGCGGGCTTGCCCGCGAAGGCGTCCGTGAGAATGCTACATCACTTGCCTTGGAATTCGGCTTCACGCTTGGCAATAAACGCCGCCATCCCTTCTTTCTGATCCTGTGTGGCAAACGCCGCATGGAACACCCGACGTTCAAAACGCACACCTTCCGACAGGCTCACTTCAAACGCGCGGTTGACGCTTTCCTTGATCATCATTGCAATCGGCAACGACTTCTTGGCAATCAACGCCGCGACTTTCAACGCTTCCTCCAGCAACTCATCAGCCGGAACAATCCGCGCCACAATCCCGCAACGCTCCGCTTCCACCGCATCGATCAAGCGACCGCTGAGGCACATTTCCATGGCCTTGGCCTTGCCCACGGCGCGGGTCAGGCGCTGGGTGCCGCCCATGCCCGGCAGTACGCCGAGGTTGATTTCCGGCTGACCGAACTTGGCATTGTCGCCGGCCAGGATGAAGTCGCACATCAGCGCCAGTTCACAACCACCACCCAAGGCGAAACCGTTGACGGCGGCAATGATCGGCTTGCGGCGGTTAGCCACACGATCGCTGTCGCTGAACAGGTCGTCGAGGTAGATCTGCGGGTAGGTCAGCTCGGCCATTTCCTTGATGTCGGCACCGGCTGCAAAGGCTTTTTTTGAGCCGGTGAGCACGATGCAGCCGATGTTCGAATCAGCTTCCAGGCCATCGAGGGCGTGGTTCAGCTCGCTGACTATCTGTGCGTTCAACGCATTCAGCGCTTGCGGGCGGTTCAGGGTAATCAGGCCCACACGGCCGTGGGTTTCCAGCAAAATCGTTTCGTAATTCACAAATGACTCCTTCTCAAAGATTGCGCGAAATAACCATGCGCTGAATGTCGCTGGTGCCTTCGTAGATCTGGCAAACGCGTACGTCGCGGTAGATCCGTTCCAGCGGGAAATCGTTCAAGTAACCGTAACCGCCGAGGGTTTGCAACGCCGAGGAGCAGACTTTCTCGGCCATTTCCGAGGCGAACAGCTTGGCCATGGACGCTTCGACCAAGGCCGGTTTGCCGCTGTCACGCAGCGCCGCCGCGTAATGCACCATCTGCCGAGCCACAGCGATTTGGGTCGCCATGTCCGCCAGGCGGAACGCGACCGCTTGATGTTCGATGATCGGTTTGCCGAAGCTTTCACGCTCGCGGGCATAGTCGCGGGCTGCTTCGAACGCAGCGCGGGCCATGCCCACCGATTGCGAAGCGATGCCGACACGGCCGCCTTCGAGGTTGGCCAGGGCGATTCGATAACCTTCGCCCTCCTCGCCCAAGCGGTTGGCCACCGGCACCTTCACGTCTTCGAACAGGATCTGGCAGGTGTCCGAGGCGTGCTGGCCGAGTTTGTCTTCGACCCGTGCGACTTTGTAGCCCGGCGAATCGGTCGGCACGATCAGCGCCGTGATGCCGCGCTTGCCGGCACTTGGGTCGGTCACGGCGAACACGATCACCACCCCGGCGTTCTGCCCGGAGGTGATGAACTGCTTGCAGCCGTTCAACACGTAGTGATCGCCTTCCAGGCGGGCGCGGGTTTTCAGGCCGCTGGCATCGGAGCCGGCCTGCGGTTCGGTCAAGGCAAACGCCCCGAGCATCGAGCCGCTGGCCAACGGTTTGAGGAATCGCTCTTTTTGGTCGTCGTTGCCGTACTTGAGAATCGGCACGCAACCCACCGAGTTGTGCACGCTCATGATGGTCGAGCAGGCGCCGTCGCCGGCCGCGATTTCTTCAAGGGCCATGGCGTAGGCCAGGTAGCCGGTGTCACAACCGCCCCACTCTTCCGGCACCAACATGCCGAAGAAGCCCAGCTCGGCCATCTCGCCGATGGCTTCCTTGGGAAAGCGATGCTCACGGTCCCACTCGGCGGCGAACGGTTTCAGCCGTTCCTGGGCAAACTGCCGGGCCGCGTCGCTGATCTGAAGTTGTTCGTCATTGGGAATCATGGTGAATCCTTTAAATCCGGGGTACGGCACAGAACTCTGTGGGAGCCAGCCTGCTGGCGATGGCGTCGTGTCAGTCAATGTCTACTTTTATGACACACCGTCATCGCCAGCAGGCTGGCTCCCACAGGGGTGAGGTTGACCTAGTACAGGCATTCAACGGCCATGGCCGTGGCTTCGCCGCCGCCGATGCAGATCGCTGCAACGCCGCGTTTCAGGCCTTTCTGGCGCAGCGCCGAGAGCAAGGTCACGAGGATCCGCGCCCCGGATGCGCCGATCGGGTGGCCGAGGGCGCAGGCGCCGCCGTGAACGTTGATCTTCTCGTGGGGGATTTCCAGTTTGGTCATGGTCACCAGACTGACCACGGCGAAGGCTTCGTTGACTTCGACCAGATCGACTTCGTCCAGCGACCAGCCGGTTTTCTTCATCAGCTTCTCGATCGCGCCCACCGGTGCCACCGGGAACAGGCCCGGGGTGTCGGCAAACGCCGCGTGGCCGTGAATCACTGCCAGTGGTTTCAGGCCGCGCTTTTCAGCTTCGGAACGGCGCATCAACACCAGTGCCGCAGCGCCATCGGAGATCGAGCTGGAGTTTGCCGCCGTCACTGTGCCGCCATCGCGGAACGCCGGTTTCAAGGACGCGATCTTGTCCAGTTTGGCTTTCGGTGGCTGTTCGTCGTTGCTGATCAGCACCTGCTCTTTGCCGACGGTCACGGTGAGCGGCACGATCTCGTCTTTGAAGCTGCCATCCTTGATCGCCTGCTGCGCGCGGGTGGTCGAGGCAATGGCAAACGCGTCCTGGGCTTCACGAGTGAAACCGTTGGTTTCAGCGCAATCCTCGGCGAAGGTGCCCATCAGGCGACCCTTGTCGTAAGCGTCTTCCAGACCGTCGAGGAACATGTGATCAAGCACACGACCGTGGCCCATGCGGTAACCGCTACGGGCGCGGTCCAGCAGATACGGCGCGTTGGACATGCTTTCCATGCCGCCGGCGACAACCACGTCGGCGCTGCCGGCCACCAGCATGTCGTGGGCCAGAATGGCCGCTTCCATGCCCGAACCGCACATCTTGTTGAGGGTGGTGCAGCGGGTCGATTTATCCAGCCCGGCGCCCAATGCAGCCTGACGCGCTGGCGCTTGGCCAAGGCCGGCGGACAGGACGCAACCGAACAGCACTTCTTCAACCGAGTCTGGCGCCACACCGGCACGTTCGACGGCGGCGCGAATCGCCGCAGCACCGAGTTGCGGTGCGGTCAGGCTTTTCAGTTCGCCCTGGAAACCGCCCATCGGGGTGCGGACGGCGCTGACGATAACAATGGGATCGTTGGAAATAGTCATGACAAATCCTCCTTACTTGGCGGCCATGCGCAAGGCGCCGTCGAGACGGATCACCTCGCCATTGAGCATGCTGTTTTCAATGATATGCCTGACCAGCCCGGCATACTCGCTCGGTTTGCCCAAGCGCGGCGGAAACGGCACGCCAGCCGCCAAAGATGCGCGGACTTCCGGGGTCATGCCAGCCATCATCGGGGTTTCGAAAATGCCCGGGGCGATGGTCATCACGCGGATGCCGAAGCGCGCCAGTTCACGAGCGGCGGGCAAGGTCAGGCTGACGATCGCGCCCTTGGAGGCGGCATACGCGGCCTGACCGATCTGGCCGTCATAGGCGGCAGCCGAGGCGGTGTTGATGATCACGCCGCGCTCGCCGTCAGCATCGGCTTCGGTTTCGGCAATCGCCGCCGCGGCCAGGCGCAGCATGTTGAAACTGCCGATCAGGTTGACGTTGATCACCTGGCTGAAATTGGCCAGCAGGTGCGGGCCGTTCTTGCCGAGAATCTTCTCACCGCGCACGATGCCGGCGCAGTTGACCAGGCCATTGAGGCCACCAAAGGCTTTGACCGTCGCCTGCACAGCAGCTTCGGCCGCAGCTTCGTTGCTGATGTCCGCCACCACGCTTTGCGCGCCGAGACGTTCAGCCTGGGCCGCAACGGCTTCGGCGTTCATGTCCACCAGCATCACTTTGGCACCGGCCGCGACCAGCATTTCAGCCGTGGCCGCACCGAGGCCGGATGCACCGCCGGTGACGAGAAAAACCTTGTTTTCGATCTGCATCATTGTTTCCTTGGATTCAAGCTGAAACGTTCTTCGCGGCGGCCTCTTGAGCCTTGGCGATTTCCTGGTTGCGCAAGATAAAGCGCTGCAATTTGCCGCTTGGGGTTTTCGGCAATTCGCTGACAAACTCGATTTCACGGGGGTACGAGTGCGCGGCCAGTCGTTTGCGCACGTGTTGGCGCAATTCTTCGGCCAGTTCCGGCGCCGCGCGGTATTGCGGACTGAGCACGACAAAGGCCTTGACCAGTTCGGTGCGTTCCGGATCGGGCTTGCCGACCACCGCCGCTTCAACCACGGCCGGGTGTTCGATCAACGCGCTTTCCACGTCGAACGGACCGACGCGATACCCGGAGGTGGTGATCACGTCGTCGCTGCGACCGACGAAGCTGATGCTGCCATCCGGGTTCCACTCGACGGTGTCGCCGCTCAGGTAATAGTTGCCGACGAAGGCCTTGGTCGGTGCGCCTTCGTAACCGGCGAACCAGCACATCGGCGACTGGGTGCGATCGATGGCCAGAATGCCCGGTTGGCCGACGCCGAGTTCCTTGTACTCGTCATCCAGCACCACGATGCGGTGGCCCGGCGAGGCAAAACCGGCGGCGCCCATGTGGATCGGGTGCTCCAGGCCATGGTGATTGCACAGCACCATACCCAGTTCGGTCTGGCCATAGTGGTCGTGGATGACCACGCCGAGGTTGTCGGCGAACCAGCGAATCACTTCCGGGTTCAGCGGCTCACCGGCGCTGCTGACGATGCGCAGCTTGCCCTTGATCGAACGGGCGAACTCGTCGCCACCGGCGATCAACAGGCGATAGGCCGTCGGCGAACCGGTGAGGTTGGTGATCCCGTATTTGTTGATCACCCGGCAGGTGCTTTCGAGGGAGAACGGGCCATCGTAAAAGGTGATCGGATGCCCCATGGCCATCGGCCCGGTGACCCCGAAATAAATGCCGTAGGCCCAACCCGGATCGGCGAGGTTCCAGAAGGCGTCTTCAGGGCGCAAGTCCACGGCGTCACGGGTGTAGCTCTGGAAGGCGACGATGGCCTTGAGCGGAACGGACAGCGCTTTCGACGGACCGGTGGTGCCCGAGGTGAACATCAGCAGGAACGGGTCTTCGCCCGTCAGCAGGACCGGTTCGCACTCGGCAGAATAATTGGCCAGTTCGGCCCAGAAGCTGTAATCGCCGCGGACGATGCCCTGGCCTTTGGGACCGGCCACGGTGACGATGGTCGGGCAGTCGGCGACTTCAGAGAGTTTGGAGCGATTGCCCGCGTCGGTGACCACCGCTTTGGCGCCCGAGGAGCTGAGGCGGTGTTCGATGGCTTTCGGGCCGAATGCCGTGAACAGCGGCTGGTAGACCGCGCCGATGCGCCAGGTGGCGAATACGGTGATCAACAGTTCGATGTTACGTGGCAGGAGACCGGCAACCTTGTCGCCTTTTTTCACGCCCTGGGCCAGCAGGAAATTGGCGAAACGCGCGGCTTTGTCCTGCAAGTCGCTGAAAGTGTAGGTCGCGCTGGCGCCATCGCGGCCTTCCCAGAACAGCGCGATGCGCCCCGGCAAGGCATGCCGGTCGCAACACTCGACGCAGGCATTGAGGGCAGTCAAATCGCCTGCGAGTGCAGCGTCGACGGTGTGCTGATAATTGAACTGTGATGTAGCAGACAAGTAATCGCGCATTGCCAGAATCCCTTTGTTTTTTTATTAGGCTGGGGAACCTCGATTAACAAGGAAATACTCGCTCTGCGCGGGGCGCGGGACAATGGTCAAAGCTATCAAGTTGCGTGACTGGTTTGGCCAAGATTGGAGAGATACGGCGCCTGCCAGGGCCTCATCGCGAGCAGGCTCGCGCCCACAGGGGAACGCATTCCAAATGTGGGAGCGAGCCTGCTCGCGATAGCGTCAGACCAGACACCACAGGCTTCGGATCAGTCAGCTGGCTTCGTTGAGGATCAGGCTGCGGTAATGCCCGGGATTTGACCCCGACCACTTGCGAAACGCCTTGTAGAACGAGCTGGTATCGGCAAAGCCCAGCCGCGTGGCGATCTCGGCAAAGCTGATGGTCGGTTCTGCCAGCCAGACAATCGCCAACTCCTTGCGCACGCTGTCCTTGAGCCCCTGGTAAGTCTGGCCCTCTTCGGCGAGGCGTCGACGCAAGGTGGAAGCCGACATGCACAGCTGTTGTGCCAGGGGTTCGGTTTCCGGCCAGTGTTCGGCGGGCAGTTGTCGCAAATCGTGCTTGATCCGGCTGGCCAGGCTCTCCGGGTCGCGGTACTTGACCAGAATATTGGCCGGCGCATGGGCCAGGAAACGCTTGAGTTCTTCCGGGCTGCGCTTGATCGGCAAGTCCAGGCACTCGGCGGAGAAAATCATCCGCGTGCGCGGCCGGTCGAAACGCAGGTTCTCGGAGAACATCACCTGATAGTCATCGCAGAAGTCAGGCTGCGGGCAGCGCAACTCGATGGCCAGGATCGGAATTCGCCGCCCCGCCAGCCAGCAGGCGACGCCGTGAACGATCATCCAGTAGGTGAAATACGTGAAGGCGCGGCGCGGGTCCTGGTCGTCTTCGAGCAGGACGATTTCCGCCAGGCTTTGCTGACGAACCAGTTGCGCGGGCAGGTGTTCGAGCATCAACGACAAAAAGCTCAAACCCGAGGTCAGGCCGGCAGCCAGGCTCGGCTGGACCATGGAGCAGCGACAGAGAAACTCCAGACTGCCGGATTTGAGTTTGCGCGGGTCCATGCCAAAAAACTCATCGTCCCCACGTCGGGCCAGTAAACGCCACAGACGCGCATAAGCGGTGGCCGGCACGCGTGCATCGCTGCTGTCGAGCAGTGCCGGATCGATACCGACCTTGGTCAACACCTCATCGGTGGTCGCCCCGGGGGCGCAACTTTGCAACAGTGCTTCACGCACCAGTTGAATGGAGATGGTGTCTTTTTCCGACATTGACCGAGCTAAGCCCTGTTCTTGTTTGAAGTGGTGGGCCTATTTGCCCGCCGTGCTACAGAATCCGGTACAACAACCGCTCGATCCGCACCCGACTCACGCGTTTGAGAAACTTGGCCACCCCTGGCGGGTACTCCAGCAGCGTTTCCAATTCCTGGTATCGCTCGATGCGACGGGTGTTCTCGAAAATCTCCGCCAGCTCCTTACGTCGCGGCTCCAGCAACTCGCCTTTCGGATCATCGATCAGCAAGGCGTTTTCCAGATCGAGCCGGAACGCCCGCGGGTTGAGGTTGTTGCCGGTCAGCAAAGTGTAGCGCTGGTCGATCCACATGCCCTTGAGGTGATAGGTGTTGTCGCCGTCACGCCACAGATGCAGGTTCAACTGGCCGCTGTCGACGCTGCGATGATGACGCTTGGCGAAGCGCCGCAGGCTGATCTCGTAAAGGTAAGGCAGCGCCGAAATCACCTTGAACGGCTCGCTCGGCGGAATGTAGAAGTCGTTGGCCGTCTTGTCGCCGACAATGATGTCGATCTTAACGCCGCGTGCCAGTGCCCGGTTGATTTCCCGGGTCACGGCCAGCGGCAGGTTGAAGTACGGCGTGCAGATGGTCAGTTGATGCTGAGCGCTGGCGATCAACTCGCAAATCACTCGACTCAACGGGTTGTTCTTGCCGACACCGAGCAACGGGCTGACCGACAAACTGCCCTTTTCCGTGGTGCCAGTCGTGGTGTCGTACGCCGCGTGCTTGAGGCGACTGCGCAGGTCGCCGATGTCGTTGCGCAGGCTGCGGGTGGTCGGCAGGTTTGGCAAATCCAGACGATGCACCGCTTTGGAGGCGATCAGACCGTGCTGGATCAGGTGCTGCATCGAATCGGCCAGGGCGCTGTTCTGCAGCAGGTGATAACGGTCGTAGCGGTACTTGTCGAATTTGTGCAGGTAAACGTTGTTCAGGCTCGCGCCGCTGTAGATCACGCAATCGTCGATCACGAAGCCCTTCAAATGCAACACGCCGAACAGCTCTCGGGTCTGCACCGGAACGCCATACACCGGCACTTCACTGGCATGAGTGCGGGTGGTTTCCTGATACCAGGCCGAGTTGCCCGGCTGCTTGCCGGCGCCGATCAAGCCGCGCTGGGCGCGCAGCCAGTCAACGACGACCACCACGTCCAGTTCCGGACGTGCCAGTTTGGCCGCGTGCAAGGCATCGAGAATTTCCTGACCGGCTTCATCCTGTTGCAGATAGAGCGCGACGATATAGATGCGTCGGGTGGCGCTGGCGATCTTTTCCAGCAGGCACCGACGAAACTCGGCAGCACCGGAAAGGAAGGTGACGGCATCGGCGGTCAGCGGAAAACTGCGCAGTTTAGGCAGCAGAGAGCGTTTGAAAAGCGACGGCATAGGGCTCGCAAAAAGGTCGAATCCGAAGAACCCGAGAGCTTACACCATGGATCGGCTCGGGTCTTGTGAGTGTCTGTAAAGGCCCCTTCGCGAGCAGGCTCGCTCCCACATTGAAATGCATTCCCTGTGGGAGCGAGCCTACTCGCGAAAGCGATTTTTCAGTCAACAAAAAATATCTGCTTGACCAAGGAGAACGATCGTTCTACTGTTCGCAACATGAACGAAATAACCAGCAACGACACACGCGACATCATTCTGGATGTCACCGAAAAGTTGATCTACAAAAGTGGCATCGCGGCCACCGGCATGGATCTTCTGGTGAAAACCGCCGGCGTTTCCAGAAAGAGTATTTACCGCTACTTCGCCAACAAGGAGGAGCTCACCGTCGCGGCGCTGCAACGCCGTGATGTGCGCTGGATGCACTGGTACCGAAGCGAAGTCGACCAGGCCGAAACGCCGGCCGACCGCTTGCTCAACCTGTTTACCGTACTTAAGGCCTGGTTCGCCTCCGAAGGCTTCCGTGGCTGTGCATTCATCAACACCAGTGGCGAAACCGGCGACCCGCAAGACCCGGTTCGCCTGGTTGCCAAAGAGCATAAACAGAAGCTGCTCGACTACGTGCGCGAGCTCTGCACCGAACATGGCGCCACAGACCCGGAGACGCTGGCCAAACAGCTGCTGATCCTGATCGACGGTGCCATTACCGTGGCGCTTGTCATGGGTGATCACAGTGCCGCCGATAATGCGCAATGCATGGCGCGAAAGTTATTGGACCTGTAACACTTTAATCAAGCCCGACAACTTGCTAGAACTTTACTTTGATAGGGAGACTATTAATGTCTGATGCCGAAGTTCGTCCGCCATTGCCGCCGTTCACCCGTGAGTCGGCCATCGAAAAAGTACGCCTGGCCGAAGATGGCTGGAACTCCCGCGACCCGGAACGGGTATCGCTGGCCTACACCCTGGACACCCAATGGCGCAACCGCGCCGAGTTCGCCTACAACCGCGAAGAAGCCAAAGGCTTCCTGACGCGCAAATGGGCCAAGGAACTGGATTACCGCCTGATCAAAGAACTTTGGGCCTTTACCGGCAACCGCATCGCCGTGCGTTATGCCTACGAATGGCACGACGACTCGGGCAACTGGTTCCGCTCGTATGGCAACGAAAACTGGGAGTTCGACGAAAACGGTTTGATGGCCAATCGGTTTGCCTGCATCAACGACATGCCGATCAAGGAAAGCGACCGCAAGTTCCACTGGCCGCTGGGCCGCCGGCCTGACGATCACCCAAGCTTGTCCGACCTGGGCCTGTAACTTCACATAGACCAAATGTGGGAGTGAGCCTGCTCGCGATGACGGTTGAACATTCAACAAATAAGTTGCCTGTTACACCGCTATCGCGAGCAGGCTCACTCCCACAGGGTTTTGGGGTGTTCAGGCGACCGCGGCCTGCTGCCTGGCCGCTGCATTAGCTTCCAGCTCACGCACCAACGGCAACACCCGCTTGCCGAAATACTCCACTTCTTCCTGGAAGTGCAGAAACCCCGCCAATACCAGGTCCACGCCCACCGCTTTCAACGCGACGATCCGCTCGGCAATCTGCTGCGGCGTGCCGATCAGGTTGGTCTTGAAGCCGTCGTTGTACTGCACCAGATCGTCGAACGTCGACTTGGCCCAGTTGCCCTCACCCTCAGGTGACGCCCTGCCCGCCTGCTTCGCCGCATCGCCGAACGCATTCACCGCCTCGGGGTCCGCCTGATCGATGATTTGCGCCAGCACCGCTCGCGCTTCTTCTTCGGTGTCGCGGGCAATGACAAACGCGTTCACGCCGACTTTCACCGAATGATTGTTCGCCGCCGCCTTGGCGCGGATGTCATCGACCTGGGCCTTGATGCCTTGCGGGGTGTTGCCGTTAGTGAAGTACCAGTCCGAAACCCGCGCCGCCATGTCCCGAGCCGCGCGGGAACTGCCACCCTGAAAGATTTCCGGCTGACCCAGCGGTTTGGGTTTTAGGCTGTAGTTGTCGAAGCGGTAGAAGTCGCCGCGAAAGCTAAAGTTGTCCTGGCTCCAAATGCCTTTCAGCGAGCGGATGAATTCTTCGGAGCGGCGATATCGCTCGTCGTGTTCCAGCCAGTGTTCGCCAATCGCCTGGAATTCACCCTTGAACCAGCCACTGACAATGTTCACCGCCACCCGGCCGTTGGTCAGCTGGTCGATGGTTGCCAATTGCTTGGCCGCCAGCGCCGGTTGCCAAGGGCCGGGCAGGATCGCGGCGATCACTTTCAGTTTGGTGGTGGCAGCGAGTAGCGCGTGGCTGAAGGCAACCGATTCGTGCTGGTACTCGGCGCCGTAACCGGCGGTGAAGCGGATCTGCGTCAGGGCGTATTCAAACCCTGCCTCTTCGGCCAGTTGCGCCAGTTTGCGGTTGTAGTCGATGCCCCAGTGGGTGCGTTGCTCGATCTTGCTGACCACCAGCCCGCCGCTGACGTTCGGCACCCAGTAGGCAAATTTGACGGCTTGCTGACTCATTGGCATGTCCTCGGGACGTTAGGGATGTCCTGGGGTGAGAGCAGCAACCGTGCCAGCGCACAAATCGCGGGGTGAGCGAGAACTGTGGCGAGGGGGTTTACCCCCGTTGGGCTGCGAAGCGGCCCCAAAAAACAGGACTGCTGCGCAGTCCAACGGGGGTAAACCCCCTCGCCACAAAGTGTGGTGTGCCTGGGGCAAATTGCTGATGCACTGTTGTTACAGCAACAATTCACTGCGTACCGACATCCAGTTTCTCCAGTAAATCCTGGCTCGCGAGCTTCGGCATGGACCCTGCAATAGCCCTGGCAAACGCAACACTTTCTACTGCCGCCCCAAGGAGCTGTCCCATGACCGAACACCAGGTAATCAATCCGCTGTCCATTGGCACCGACTATGAAGCGCTTGCCGAAAGATTCCGGCCGATCTTCCAGCGCATCGCCACCGGTGCCGTTGAGCGCGAACAGTCCCGCAGTCTTCCGTACGAACCGATTCAGTGGCTCAAGGACGCCGGTTTCGGCGCGGTGCGGGTGCCGATTGAATACGGCGGTGGCGGTGCCTCCCTGCCACAACTGTTTGAGTTGCTGATCGAACTGGCCGAAGCCGACTCCAACATCCCTCAGGCCTTGCGCGGACATTTCGCATTCGCTGAGGATCGCTTGAACTCGCCACCCGGGCCGACGCGGGATCTGTGGTTCAAGCGCTTCGTCGACGGCGACATCGCCGGCAACGCCTGGACCGAAACCGGCAACGTGGCGATTGGCGACGTCATCACCAAAGTCTCGCCCCACGGTGACCAATGGCGGCTCAACGGCGAGAAGTTCTACAGCACCGGAAGCCTGTTTTCCGACTGGATCGACGTGTACGCGCAACGCAGCGACACCGGCGGCGATGTGATTGCCGCAGTCCGGACCCGCCAGCCGGGCATCGTGCTGAGCGACGACTGGGACGGCTTCGGCCAGCGCACCACCGGCAGTGGTACTTCACGGTTTATCGATGCCGATGTAGAGGCCAAGAACATCATCGACTTCGCCACTCGCTTCAAATACCAGACCGCGTTTTATCAGTTGGTGCTGCTGGCAACCCTGGCCGGGATCGGTCGTGCGGCGTTGCGCGATGTGGCTCATCAGGTGCGTGAACGCAAACGTATCTACAGCCATGGCAATGCGCAGCATGTCAGCCAGGATTCGCAGGTGCAGCAAGTGGTCGGCGAAATCGCGGCATTGGTGTATGCGGCCGAAGCGAGCGCCTTGAAGGCTGCACAACCGGCGCAGCGGGCTTATCTGGCGCGTTTCTCGGGTGATGAGGCCGCGGAAAAAGAAGCTAATGTCGCGGCGGAAATCGAATCGGCCAAGGCGCAGGTGGTGGTGTCGGAGTTGATCCAGCGAGCGACCACTGCGCTGTTCAATGCGCTGGGGGCTTCGGATACTCGGGTGGGTAAATCGCTGGACCGGCATTGGCGCAATGCGCGGACGGTGTCGTCGCACAATCCGGTGATCTACAAGGCACGGATTGTCGGGGACTGGGCGATCAACGGGACCGAACCGCCGTTTGTGTGGCAGATCGGCAATGGTCCGCACAACTAACCACCACCGCGCTGATCGTTCCCACGCTCCGCGTGGGAATGCATCCCGGGACGCTCCGCGTCCCAGCGTTAACAGCGGACGCAGAGCGTCCATGGCGGCATTCCCACGCAGAGCGTGGGAACGATCAGCTGTAGGAGGACAACTTTATAGGTAAGATATCGGCCCTTCCCCGCAGCCTTGTCCTGCACCCCGCCGAATAAGCCGATTCCATGCCTTTCGAACTCAGTGTTGACCTCACCACCCTGGCCATTCTGGCCCTCGTCGCTTTCATTGCCGGTTTCATCGACGCCATTGCCGGTGGCGGTGGTCTGTTGACCACTCCGGCGCTGCTGACCGCAGGCCTGCCCCCGCATCTGGTGCTGGGCACCAACAAACTCAGTTCGACGTTCGGCTCGGCCACCGCCAGCTTCACCTTCTACCGACGCAAGCTGTTCCATCCAAGGCAGTGGATGCACGCGATTGTCGGCACGCTGGTGGGCGCGCTGACCGGTGCCGTGGTCGCTCACTACCTGCCGGCTGAATGGCTGAACAAGATGCTCCCGGTAATCGTTTTCGCCTGCGGCGTCTACCTGTTGTTTGGCGGCACGCCAAAAGCGCCGCTGGACAGCGACGCACCGATCAAGAAAAAGTGGCAATCGACCCAAGGCTTCGGCCTGGGCTTTTACGACGGTGTGGCCGGTCCCGGCACGGGCGCGTTCTGGACCGTCAGCACGATGCTGATGTACCCCATCGATTTGGTGAAAGCCAGCGGCGTGGCGCGCAGCATGAACTTCGTCAGCAACATTGCGGCACTGTCGGTGTTCGTGTTTTCCGGGCAAGTGGACTGGATCATCGGCCTGAGCATGGGCCTGTCGGTGATGGTCGGGGCGTTCTTCGGGGCTCGCACCGCCATCAGCGGCGGTGCGAAGTTCATCCGCCCGGTGTTCATCACCGTGGTATTGGGCTTGACCGTGCGGCTAGCCTGGCAACACTGGTTCAGCGTGGCCTAAGCGCCGCGCCACATAGACGTCGATCAGGTAACGGGCAATCGAGCGTGACGCCGGCAACGGCGGCAGCTCGTGCACGTTGAACCACTGGGCGTCTTCGATCTCGTCTTCCTGACACACGATCTCGCCACCGGCGTACTCGGCATGGAAACCCAGCATCATCGAATGCGGGAACGGCCAGCACTGGCTGCCCATGTACTGGATGTTCTTGACGTCGATCTGCACTTCTTCGCGGACTTCACGAATCAGGCAGTCTTCGGCCGATTCGCCCGGTTCGGCAAACCCCGCCAACGTACTGTAGACACCGGCGACAAAACGCGGCGAACGCGCCAGCAGGACTTCATCGCCCCGGGTCACCAGTACGATCATGCTCGGCGAAATGCGCGGATAGCTGCGTAAATCACACGGCTCGCAATACATCGCCCGTTCCCGGGTCACCTGGGTCATCGCCTGTCCGCAGTTACCGCAAAAGCGGTGTTCGCGGGCCCAGGTACCGATTTGCGCGGCGTAGCCGAGCATCTTGTAAACCGTATGGTCGCCTTCGAGCATGAACGCCCGCAGGCCTTTCCAGTTGCAGCCCGGCACTTCGCTGTGACTGCGTAGCTCCAGCAAATAGACCGGTTCGCCGTCCAGGTGACCGATGCCATGTTCGGCGAGGATCGACAGGTCCTGGCGCTTGAGCCATTCGCGGGGGAACAGCGCGCCATTGTCATCGAACAGAAAGCCTTCGGGGCTGCGCGCCACCGCCCAGCCGCCGGGCTGATCGGTGTCCAGTACTGCAGTGGTCCAGCGTGAAGTCATTTTCAATCAATCCAGAAATTCAGGTTTCTGTTTGCTCATATGGGCGGCCATGGCCACGCGCAGATCGTTGGATTGCAGCATGGCGGCGTTCCAGGTGGCGACGTATTCGAGGCCGTCGTCGATGCGATGGTCGCGCATGTAGCTGATCATCTCTTTGGTGCCGGTGATCGCAATCGGCGACTTGCTGGCGATCTCCCGGGCGATGCCCATGACACCGTCGAGCAGGCTGGCGGTGTCGCTGTAAACGCGATTGACCAGGCCCATGCCACGCGCTTCTTCGGCGCCGAACGTGCGACCAGTGTAAGCCAGTTCACGCAGCATGCCGTCACCGATGATCCGCGGCAAGCGTTGCAAAGTGCCAACATCGGCGGCCATGCCGATGTCGATTTCCTTGATCGAGAATTGTGCGTCTTCAGCGGCGTAACGCATGTCGCACGCGGAAATCAAATCAATGGCGCCGCCCAGGCAATAACCCTGAACCGCCGCCAGTACCGGCTTGCGGCAATTGTCGACGGCATTGAAAGAGGCTTGCAGGGCGAGAATCTTGCGACGCAGCAGGCGCGCGTTGCGCCCCACGTCCTTGCCCAGTTCATTGGCCACACCGGCCAGCATCATCAGGTCGATGCCGGAAGAAAAATGCTTGCCCGCACCACTGAGCACCACCACGCGGACTTCATCGGTGTCGTCGACCCATTGGAAAATCTCGATGATTTCGCTCCAGAACGCAGCATTCATCGCATTGATCTTTTCTGGCCGGTTGATCTGCACATGGGCGATTTTATCGGCCAGTTCGACGGTGAACGCAGTGTACTGAGACATGGCAGTGATCCTTTTACCGGGCAGAAAATGAGGCCCGGACTATAACAAGGCAACATGGCCGGCTGTAAGGCAGCGGTTCGGCCAAAGACAGGACTGGTCGTTATGCACCACAACAGTGCGCGAACGTGACCGCGCTTCGCACATTCATGTGACACCTAAATTATTTTTTGAGGCAAAAAGGTAAAAAAACATGCCCTTCATCGGGGCATTTTCCCTTCCAAGCGGTACGTCCGTACCTCTTTAAACCGATTGTCGAACAATTTTGCCATCCGGCGTCCCCCGCTCTAAGTTCTGGCCTAGACTCAGTTCCGCCAGGTAAAACCGGTCGGTCACAAAGTGAAAAAAAAGTCGAAACTTTTGCCGGTCGTGACGAGTCAGCTTAAAAGGAGGTGCGTTGCGACTGGTGCAATCCTTGCAACGATCTCTCCAGCCATTGTGCTTCAACGTGTTGGCAGCGTTTGCTCACCGATGCGTAGCGCGTTTGCGCCCGGCCACAGGAATTGGCCACGAAACAACGTTTCTGCCAGACCTAAGAATTAGATCAACAACATGGGAGATTCATATGATCAGTGCGGCTTTAGATATTCAGGGAGAACGTGCTCATCAGCAAGTCGGCGAAACAAGCGCCGTGAGTGCCCCCAGTCACCAATCGATCAGCGTCCCCGGCACCAAGACGCTGGCACCGGTGGCCAGTCGGAATCCCAACAGGAAGAAAGTGCTGTTCGTCACCTCGGAGATCGCCGACCTGGTGAAAACCGGTGGCCTGGGCGACGTTTCAGCAGCGCTGCCGCGAGCCATGGCTCATTTGCATGATGTGCGAGTGTTGATCCCCGGTTATCCGCAAGTGCTGCACAGTGAAAACCCGATTCATATCATTGGTGAGCTCGGTGGTCACGCCGCGTTGCCTCCCTGCAAGATCGGGCGTATGGACATGCCTGACGGTCTGGTCATTTACGTGTTGATCTGCCCCGAACTCTACGAGCGCGAGGGTTCGCCTTACGGCGCCAACAACGGCCGCGACTGGCCGGACAACCACATTCGTTTCGCCCGCCTGGGCCTGGCAGCCGCCGATATCGCCGCCAACCTCGCACAAATTCACTGGTGCCCGGACCTGGTGCACGCCCATGACTGGCCTGCCGGTCTGGCACCTGCTTACATGCACTGGCGTGGACAGCGCACCCCGACGCTGTTCACCATTCATAACCTCGCCTACCAGGGCGTGACCAGTCTTGGGTCGTGCCCGGAACTGGGTATTCCCATGCATGCCTTGCAACAGGAAGGCATGGAGTTCTACGGCAAGATGTCGTTCCTCAAGGCCGGCATGGCTTATTCGAGCCACATCACCACCGTCAGCGCCACCTATGCCCAGGAAATCACCACCCCGGCCTTCGGCTGCGGCCTCGACGGTTTTCTTGCCGCCAAGACCCAGCAAGGTCTGCTCAGTGGCATTCCCAATGGCATCGATGAAAGCTGGGACGCGGCCACCGACCCCCATTTGTTCTGCCCCTTCAAAATTGGCGATTGGGAAGGCAAAGCGGTCAACGCCGCCCACGTGCGTGAGCTGTTCGGCCTGGAAGATTCCAAAGGTCCGTTGTTCGCCGTGGTGTCGCGACTGGTCTATCAGAAAGGCCTGGACCTGACTGAAGCCGTCTCCGAGTACATCGTCAAATCTGGTGGGCAGATCGCGATCATCGGTCGTGGCGAGCCGGAGGAAGAACAAGCCATGCGTGAACTGGCCCTGCGTTTTCCAGGCCAGATCGGCGTGCGCATCGGTTTCAACGAGACCGACGCCCGGCGCATGTTCGCCGGCAGTGATTTCCTGCTGATGCCTTCGCGTTACGAGCCTTGCGGGCTGAGCCAGATGTACGCCCAGCGCTTCGGTTCGTTGCCGGTGGCACGCAACACCGGAGGGTTGGCCGACACCATTGAAAACGGCGTGACCGGTTTCCTGTTCGACGAATCCACTCCTGAAAGTTATGAGGAAGCGCTGAGCCGGGCCTTCAAGGTTTTTGCCTTCCCCGACCTGCTCAATGCCATGCGCTGCCGGGCCATGGCCGCGCCTTTCAACTGGTGCAAGGCGGTCGAACCGTACGCCGAACTCTACGAAAAACTGGTGACCAAAGCGCTGGGCAAATCGGGCAAACATTAAGAGGTTTTCAAAGATGCCGTTACGGACCCTTGAGACCTGGCCCCACGGCGCAATCATGCTGGACGCAGAACACACGCGTTTTGCCTTGTGGGCGCCAGATGCGTTTTACGTCAGTGTCGAACTGGAAGATGGACAATCCTTGCCGCTCCTGCCCCAGGCAGATGGCTGGTTCGTGATCAATACCCGCTGCCCCGCCGGCACGCGTTACCGCTACAACATCGACGGCGAGCTGGAGGTGCCCGACCCGGCCTCCCGCGCGCAGGCCGGTGATATCGACCGCCACAGCGTGGTGGTCGATCCACTTGCCTATCAATGGCAACACAGCGCCTGGCTCGGACGGCCGTGGAACGAGGCGGTGATCTACGAATTGCACGTCGGTGCGCTCGGCGGCTTCAGTGAAGTCGAGCAGCACCTGGCACGCCTCGTGGAGCTGGGCATCAGCGCAATCGAATTAATGCCGCTGGCGCAGTTCCCCGGTGATCGCAATTGGGGTTACGACGGGGTTCTGCCCTACGCACCCCAAGCCTCCTATGGCACTCCCGAACAACTCAAACACCTGATCGACACCGCCCACGGCCATGGCCTGGCGGTGATTCTCGACGTGGTCTACAACCACTTCGGCCCGGACGGCAATTACCTGCATCGCTACGCCAAGGGCTTCTTCCGCGAAGACAAGCACACCCCGTGGGGTGCGGCGATCGACTTCCGGCGCCGGGAGGTGCGGGACTTCTTCATCGACAATGCGTTGATGTGGTTGCTGGAATACCGCTTCGATGGTTTGCGCCTGGACGCGGTGCATGCCATCGAAGACCCGGACTTTCTTCGGGAACTGGCACAAAAGGTTCGCCAGCAAGTCGATCCGGCCAGGCATGTGTGGCTGACCGTTGAAAACGAACACAACCAGGCCAGCCTGCTCGAAGAAGGCTTTGACGCGCAGTGGAACGACGACGGCCACAACGCCTTGCACGTGCTGCTGACCGGCGAAACCGACGCCTATTACGCCGACTACGCGCAAAACCCGACTGAACAACTGGCGCGCTGCCTGAGCCAGGGCTTTGTGTTTCAGGGCCACGTCACCCGTCACGGCACAACCCGAGGCGAGCCCAGCGGTCATTTGCCGCCGACGGCTTTCGTGCTGTTTCTGCAAAACCATGACCAGATCGGCAACCGCGCCCTGGGTGAACGGCTGCATCAACTGGCCAATCCCGACGCGCTCAAGGCAGCCACCGCATTACTGCTGTTGTCACCGATGATCCCGCTGATGTTCATGGGCGACGAGTTCGCCGCCGAGCAACCGTTCCTGTTCTTCACCAGTCATCACGGTGAGCTGGCGGAGTTGGTCCGCGAGGGACGACGCAACGAGTTCGCCGCCTTCAGCGCGTTTGCTGATCCGCACACACGCGAGCAGATTCCCGATCCCAACGCACGCCAGACCTTCGAGGCTTCACGCCCCGAGCTGACGTCAACTCGACAATCCGCCATGCACGAGTTGTATCGCCAACTGTTGCAGATCCGCCACCAGCAGATCATTCCCCGTCTTCCAGGTGCGCAAGCCCTGGGCGCCGAGGTGCTGGCCACAGGCGCGGTGACGGCGCGCTGGCGACTGGGCGATGGCAGTCAGCTGCGCATTGACCTGAACCTCAGCGACACAGCTGTGGTCCACTCCCCACAGGCCGACGCTTCGTTGTTGTTGTTCGAATACCCACCACAGTCAGCCGGCCTGTTGGATCAGGGCACACTTGCCCCGTATTGCGCGCTAGTCAGCCTCACGGCCGCAGCCCCTTTGCTACCCCCGGATGGAGAGCGCCAATGAGCGATGCGCAATTGGAAATACTGGCCAGCCGAGCTGGCCTGGCCGTCGACTGGATCGACGCCAACGGCCGCCCACAGAAAGTCGCGCCATCAGTGTTACGCAATGTCCTCACCGGACTCGGCCACCCGGCTGGCAGCGCTCAGGAAATCGACGCCAGCCTGCTGGAACTGCAGCAGGTGCAACAAACCCGACACCTGCCACCGCTGCTGACCGCAGACTTCGGTGTCGGCCTGAGCCTTGCGCATTACTTTGAGCCCGAAACACCGTGCGAGATCAACCTTGAAGATGGCTCGCGACTTCATTTGAAACTGGATGGCGAGGCGGTATTGCCTGGCCTGGTCCCGGTCGGTTATCAACACGTCAGCATCGACGGACAGGAATTTACGCTGGCCGTTGCACCGGCGCGCTGCTACAGCGTCGGCGATGCCGTCGACAGCCCGATCCCCCGCGCCTGGGGCCTGAGCGTGCAGTTGTACTCGCTGCGTCGTCCGGGCGATGGTGGTTTTGGCGATACCCAGGCGCTGGAAGACCTTGCGCGGGTGGCCGGCGAACGCGGTGCCGAAGCGCTGGCGATCAGTCCGCTGCATGCGATGTTCGGCAGCGATACCCAGCGCTACAGCCCGTACTCGCCTTCCAGCCGTTTGTTTCTCAACAGTCTGTACGCCGCACCCGGCGCCATCCTGGGTGATCGAGCATTGCGGGCCGCGATAGATGCAACCGGCCTGGCGGCAGAACTCAAGCACCTTGAAGCCTCGCCGTTGATTGATTGGCCAGTGGCTGCCGAAGCCAAACATCGTCTGTTGCAGGCGTTGTACGAAGGCTTTGTCCAGGGCGAACACCCGCTGCATGAGGACTTCAGCAGTTTCCGCCACGCCGCTGGCGAAGCCCTGGAAAACCACTGCCGCTTTGAAGCCATTCAAGAAGCCCGCGCCGCCAAGGGTGAAAGCCTCGACTGGCGGCATTGGCCCGAGCAATGGCAAAACCCGCGTAGCGCGGCCCTGGCTGAATTCGCCGAAGAGAACGCCGGGCGCATTGGCTTCTTTGCCTTCTGCCAATGGCTGATCACGCGGTGCCTGGAACGGGCACAAACCGCCGCCCGTAGCGCCGGCATGAGCATTGGGCTGATCGCCGATCTGGCGGTGGGCGCCGATGGCGGTGGCAGTCAGGCCTGGAGTCGTCAGGACGAATTGCTCGCCTCGCTGACCGTGGGTGCACCACCGGATATCCTTAATCGTACCGGTCAGGGCTGGGGAATTTCCGCGTTCTCGCCCGAAGGCCTGGTACGCAACGGCTTTCGTGCCTTCATCGAAATGCTCCGCGCCAATTTTGCCCACGCCGGTGGCCTGCGCATCGATCACGTCATGGGCCTGCAACGGCTGTGGGTGATCCCCAATGACGCGTCCCCCGCCGACGGCGCCTACCTCTATTACCCGGTGGACGACCTGCTGCGTTTGCTGACCCTCGAGTCCCATCGCCATCAGGCCATCGTCCTTGGCGAAGACCTCGGCACCGTGGCTGACGGTCTGCGAGAAAAGCTTATCGCCCGCTCGATTCTCGGCATGCGCGTGCTGCTGTTCGAGCAGGACAACGCGCACTTCAAGCCGATTCTCGACTGGCCAGACAACGCACTGGCGACCACCAGCACTCATGACCTGCCCACGCTCAATGGCTGGTGGCATGGCCGCGATATCGACTGGAACGCCCGACTGGGCCTGGTCGACGCCTCGGGTGAAATCGAATGGCGCCACCACCGCGAACGCGAGCGTGAAGGCCTGCGCCGGGTGTTGAGCGAGGATCCGCAGAACTTTCGCGAAGAGTCCCATGAAACTGATCAGGTACTCGACGCCGCCGTACGTTTCCTCGGTCATACCCGTGCGCCGCTGGTGTTGCTGCCGCTGGAAGATGCCCTGGGCATCGAGCAGCAGGCCAACTTGCCCGGTACCATCGACACGCACCCCAACTGGTCCCGACGCTTGCCCGGCGACAGTGAAGCCTTGCTCGATAACCCGGACGCCGCCCGGCGCCTGGAACTGCTCGCCTGTGCGCGGCTTCAGGCGGCCGAGCGTGACCAATGAAGCAAACGCTTATCCAACCGCTGCGGGCAACCCTGCGGCTGCAGTTTCATAAAAACTTCACGCTGGACGATGCGGTGCCACTGGTGCCGTACTTTGCCAGCCTCGGTATCAGCCACGTCTATGCGTCACCGCTACTGAGTGCTCGCGCCGGTTCCATGCACGGCTACGACGTCGTCGACCCGACCACGGTCAACCCCGAGCTGGGCGGCGAAGCGGCGCTGCGGCGTTTGGTCAGCGCATTGCGCGAGCAGAACATGGGGCTGATCCTCGACGTCGTCTCCAACCACATGGCCGTCGGCGGTGGCGATAATCCCTGGTGGCAGGATTTGCTGGAATGGGGACGCTTGAGCCCTTACGGCGAGTTTTTCGATATCCAGTGGCATTCACCCGATCCGTTGATGGAAGGCCAGTTGCTGTTGCCCTTCCTCGGCAGCGACTACGGCATCGCCTTGCAGGACGGCACCCTGCCCCTGCGCTTCAATGCGCAAAAGGGCATGTTTTATGTCGAGCACTACGAGCACCACTTCCCGATCTGCCCGACGAACTACGGCGAACTGCTCAGGACCGATGACCCACTGAGCGCCGAATCGCTCAAGTCGCTGGCAGACCGTTTCAGCGCCTTGAGCTACCAGACTGACGCCCACAGCCTGGCGATACCGCTGAAAACAGAGTTGCGTGAACTGGCCAGCGATCCGGCGATTCTGCAGGCCATCCAGCAAAACCTCAGCGCTTACGACTCGCTCACGGCCGAAGGTTTCCAACGCCTGCACCAGTTGCTGGAACGCCAAAGTTATCGGCTGGCCAGTTGGCGTACGGCGGCCGATGACATCAACTGGCGGCGTTTTTTCGATGTCAACGAACTGGGCGGCCTGCGGGTCGAACGCCCCGCCGTGTTCGAAGCCACCCACGCCAAAATCTTCGAGCTGGTGGCCGAAGGCCTGGTTGACGGTCTGCGCATCGACCACATCGACGGTCTCGCCGACCCACGCGGCTACTGCCGCAAACTGCGGCGGCGAGTCGACAGCTTGTCGCCGGATCGGCACCTGCCGATCTACGTCGAGAAAATCCTCGGCGAAGGTGAAACCCTGCACCGTGACTGGTCGGTGGATGGCACCACCGGTTACGAGTTCATGAATCAGCTGTCGCTGTTGCAACATGCTCCGGAAGGCGCCCACACGCTCGCCGAACTGTGGAATCGCTACAGCGAACGGCCCGCCGATTTCCGTCAGGAAGCACAACTGGCCCGCCAGCAGATCCTCAACGGCTCCCTCGCCGGAGACTTCGAAAGCGTCGCCCAGGCCCTATTGCAAGTGGCCCGGGATGACCTGATGACCCGCGACCTGACCCTGGGCGCGATTCGTCGGGCGTTGCAGGAACTGATCGTGCATTTCCCGGTGTACCGCACCTACATCAGCCCCCGCGGGCGTTCGGCTGAAGACGATGTGTTTTTCCAGCAAGCCATGACCGGTGCCAGGCATGCCCTCAGCGAAGCCGACTGGCCGGTGCTCGATTGCCTGGCCCGTTGGCTCGGGGGTGAATCATGGCGCAAACGCCCGTTGGGCCGGCCGCGCAAGATGCTCAAGCATGCCTGTGTGCGTTTTCAGCAACTGACGTCGCCGGCGGCGGCGAAAGCCGTGGAGGACACCGCGTTCTATCGCTCGGCGACATTGTTGTCACGCAATGACGTGGGCTTCAGCACCGAACAGTTCAGCGCCCCGGTGGCCGATTTCCATGCGGCTTGCGTCAACCGTCTCGACGAGTTCCCCGATAATTTGCTGGCCACCGCCACCCACGACCACAAACGCGGCGAAGACACCCGCGCGCGCCTGGCGGTGCTGAGCGAGCGCAGTGCCTGGTACGCCGAGCAAGTCCCGCTCTGGCAGGCCCTGGCCCGCCCCCTGCGCGACCACGACCAGATGCCGACTGCGGGCGATGAGTTGATCCTCTATCAAGCGATCCTTGGCAGCTGGCCGCTCGATTTGCGCCGTGACGATCAAGCAGCGCTGGAGAACTACACTCAACGAGTGTGGCAGTGGCAACAGAAAGCTTTACGCGAAGCCAAATTGCAAAGCAGCTGGAGCGCGCCGAACGAGGCTTACGAACAAGCGGTTCACCGATTCCTGCAACGTCTGCTGCGAAGTCCCGAAGGTGAACCGTTACGCGCGGCCCTCGGCAAGGCAGCCATGACCATCGCCGTACCCGGCGCACTCAATGGATTGGCGCAAACCTTGCTGCGCATGACAGTGCCGGGGGTGCCGGATCTTTATCAGGGCAACGAGTACTGGGACTTCTCGCTGGTCGATCCGGACAACCGCCGGCCGGTGGATTACGCCAGCCGTCAGCAGTCGATGCAGACACCCTCGGAACTGCCCGAGCTGTTGGCTGGCTGGCGGGACGGGCGCATTAAACAAGCGCTGATCGCTCAGGTGTTGAACTTGCGGCTCGAGCACACCGAGCTGTTTCGGCGAGGGACCTATCAAGCCCTTGAAGTCGTCGGCAGCCAGGCTCACAGGGTGCTCGCATTTGCTCGCACGCTGGAGGGAAAACGCGCCGTCGCGATCGTGCCGATTCGCTGCGCCGAATTGCTGAAAAACAGTGCCGAGCCCCGTATTGACGCGCCGCTGTGGGGCGATACACGGGTCAAATTACCGTTCACCGCCCCTGATGAAAATTTGAAGGGACTTTTTTCAAGCACAACAGTCACACACCAACGGGAGCTGAACATCAGCGACGCGCTGGGAGATTTCCCGGTCAATCTTTTAATCCAAACTACCCATACTTGAGTTCAGTTCAGGAGCATTGCGATGAGCATCAACGATAAACGCATCCGCGAATTCGCCTATCAGATCTGGGAATCGGAAGGAAAACCCGAGGGCCAGGACGCTCGCCACTGGGAGATGGCCCGCAAACTGGCCGAAGCCGAAGCTCTCGCACCGAGCAAATCGCCGAAAGCCGCTGGCAGCAAGACCGACGGCGCCAAGGCTCCGGCCAGCAAAGGCAATGGCAAGGCCGCGGCGCCAAAAACCAAAGCCAAGCCCGCCGCCGCCTCCAAGGTCATACCGCCGGGCGAAAAAGCCAGCGAGAAAAAGCCTCGAGCAGCGCGTAAGCCGCCCGCTGTCTGACGCCTTTCACTTTTGTCCTGATTGACTTCGTGGCGAGCCTTCTCGCCACCGAGGGCTCGCTCGCCCTCGAAAAAAAACCAGAGCCACGAATTGTCCCCCCTTTGCAGGAGCACTTATGACCAGTCCGAAGAAAGCCGCGCCAGAACCTCAGCACGAGGCCTCGCGAATCCGTGAAGGCCTGCCCTTCCCGCTGGGCGCGACCTGGGATGGCCTGGGGGTCAACTTCGCCTTGTTTTCCGCCAATGCCACCAAGGTCGAGCTGTGCATCTTCGATGATGCCGGCGAGGTCGAACTGGAACGCATCGAACTGCCGGAATACACCGACGAGATCTACCACGGCTACCTGCCCGACGCGCACCCCGGGATGATCTACGGCTACCGTGTCTATGGCCCGTACGACCCGGCAAACGGGCATCGCTTCAACCACAACAAACTGCTGATCGACCCCTACGCCAAACAACTGGTCGGCCAGTTGAAATGGTCCGAAGCCCTGTTCGGCTACACCATCGGCCACCCCGACGCCGACCTCAGTTTCGATGAGCGCGACAGCGCCCCGTTCGTGCCCAAGTGCAAAGTGATCGACCCGGCTCACACCTGGGGTCACGACCATCGGGTCAGCGTGCCGTGGGACAAGACCATCATTTACGAGACTCACGTGCGCGGTATCAGCATGCGCCACCCCTCCGTCCCCGATAACGTGCGCGGCACCTTCGCCGGGTTGATGGTCGATGACGTGCTGGAACACATCCGCAAGCTCGGCGTGTCGTCTGTCGAATTGCTGCCGATTCATGCCTTCGTCAACGACCAGCATCTGTTGCACAAAGGCATGACCAATTACTGGGGCTACAACAGCATTGCGTTCTTCGCTCCCGACCCGCGTTACCTGGCCAGCGGCAAGATCGCCGAATTCAAGGAGATGGTTGCGCACCTGCACGAAGCCAATCTTGAAGTGATCCTCGACGTGGTCTACAACCACACCGCCGAGGGCAACGAACAAGGCCCGACCCTGTCCATGCGCGGCATCGACAACGCCTCTTACTACCGCTTGATGCCCGACGACAAGCGCTTCTACATCAACGATTCCGGCACCGGCAACACTCTGGACCTGAGTCACCCGTGCGTGCTGCAAATGGTCACCGACTCCTTGCGCTACTGGGCTTCGGAAATGCACGTCGACGGTTTCCGCTTCGACCTGGCAACCATTCTCGGGCGTTACCACGACGGTTTCGACGAACGTCACAGCTTCCTTGTGGCCTGCCGTCAGGACCCGGTGCTGCGTCAGGTGAAAATGATTGCCGAAGCCTGGGACTGCGGCCCCGGTGGCTATCAGGTCGGTAACTTCCCACCGGGCTGGGTCGAGTGGAATGACAAATTCCGCGACACCGTGCGTGCATTCTGGAAGGGCGACGACGGCCAACTGGCGGACTTCGCCAGTCGCATGACCGCTTCCGGCGAGATGTTCAATCAGCGTGGCCGGCGGCCGTACGCCTCGGTGAATTTCGTCACCGCCCACGATGGTTTCACCTTGAACGACCTGGTGTCGTACAACGACAAACACAACGAAGCCAACGACGAGAACAATCAGGACGGCAGTAACAACAACCTGTCCTGGAACCATGGCGTCGAAGGACCGACCGACGATCCCGAGATCAATGAGCTGCGTCAGCGCCAGATGCGCAATTTCTTTGCCACGCTGCTGCTGTCCCAAGGCACACCGATGCTGGTGGCCGGCGACGAATTCGCTCGAACCCAGGAAGGCAACAACAACGCCTATTGCCAGGACAGCGAGATCGGTTGGGTCAACTGGGACCTGAGCGAAGACGGCAAGGCCCTGCTCAAGTTTGTCAAACGGCTGATCAAGTTGCGCCTGGCCTATCCGATCCTGCGTCGCGGTCGGTTCCTGGTGGGCAATTACAATGAGGACATCGGCGTCAAGGACGTCACCTGGCTCGCCCCGGATGGCAGCGAAATGTCTGTCGAACAATGGGAGGAAGCCCATGGCCGCTGCCTCGGCATGTTGATGGATGGCCGCGCCCAGGAAACCGGTATCCGCCGCAAAGGCGCCGACGCCACCTTGCTGTTGGTGGTCAATGCGCATCACGACATCGTCAATTTCCTGCTTCCGGAAGTGCCCGACGGCGGTTTCTGGACCTGCATGATCGACACCAATCAACCGTCGATCAGGGGGCAGGAACGCTTCGAGTTCGGGCACGAATATTCAGTCACTGGCCGTTCGCTGCTGCTGTTCGAATTGCAGCGTGAGGAAGAAGAGTGAAGTAAACCTTCAAGGTTTCCGGCCCTATTCGCCCCCCACAGCGATCCATTGGCCGGGATCGGGACACAGCCGGGGGTAATAAAACCGCACCGGATTGAACATCGGGGCGACGAATAGCGTGACATGAGCAATACTCTGTTCGCGGCAATCCAGGGTTTGGAGCGCCGCACATTGCTATCAACGAGAACAAGGACGTAGCCATGAAAACGGTCTCCATCAGTGAAAGCAGACTCTGCGCCCAAATCTGGAACAGCGCGCCGCAACTGGACAACATCCCTGTCATCAGCACTCAGACCCTGGTCCCCGCCGGCGCACGCGCTGTAGTGATTGCCCCACACCCTGGCGATGAAGTCGTGACCTGCGGCGGCCTGCTGCAGCTGCTCAGCGCCTTGGGTCATCCCCTCCAATTGATCTCGATTACCGACGGCAGCGCCAGCCATCCGGGCTCGCAACAATGGTCGGAGAAACGCTTGAGCGTGTTTCGCCCCCAGGAAAGCCTCGAAGCCTTGCGCCGGCTCGGATTGCCGATGCACAGCCTCAAATGGATTCGTGGCGGTTTCACCGACAACGCCCTGGCCGAACGGGAGTTTCAGATGACTCAGTTCATTGCCCGTTATTTACGCCCCGGGGATGTGGTGTTCAGCACGTGGCGCGAGGATGGCATTGTCGACCATGACGCCGTCGGCCGGGCCAGCGTCAAGGCCGCGGCCATGGTCGGGGCGACGCTCAACGAAGTACCGGTCTGGGCCTGGCACTGGCCAACGCGTGATCGAGGGCTTATCCCCTGGCATCGCGCGCGCAAGGTTCGCCTGGACACCTGGACCGTCGCGCGCAAAAGCCACGCTACCCACGCCTATGCCAGCCAGCTCGACGGCGAACCGGCCATCGGCCTCGCCCCGCTGCTGCCCCCGGTGCTTCTGGAACGGATACGGTTGCCCTATGAAATTGTCTTCGTCTGACATAAGCCTGTAGCAGCTGTCGAGCTTGCGACGAATCACTCTGAACTGCCTGCCGCTGTATCAGTCGCATGCATAACCCATCCCATTCAGAGGAGTGAACGTGACCAGTGATTCCAAGTGGCAGGCCGTCGAATCATCTCCATTGAATACGCCCCCCGCGATTCATCGTCTGAGAGTGCTGACGGTCAACACCCACAAGGGTTTTACCGCACTCAACCGACGTTTCATTCTTCCGGAATTGCGTGAAGCGGTACGCAGTACCTCGGCGGACCTGGTGTTCTTGCAGGAAGTCGTCGGTGAACACGACCGCCATTCCACTCGCTACAACGATTGGCCGCAGACCTCACAATATGAATTCCTGGCCGACAGCATGTGGAGCGACTTCGCCTACGGTCGTAACGCGGTCTACCCCAACGGTCACCACGGCAATGCCCTGTTATCGAAATACCCGATCCGCGAACACCGCAACCTCGACGTCTCGATCACCGGCCCCGAACGCCGCGGCTTGCTGCATTGCGTACTGGATGTGCCGGGTCACAAAGAAGTGCATGCGATCTGCGTGCATTTGAGTCTGTTGGAAAGCCATCGCCAACTGCAGCTCCAACTACTCTGCCAACTGCTCGAATCGTTACCCGACGATGCACCGGTGATTATCGCCGGCGACTTCAACGACTGGCAGTTGCAAGGCAACACCGCCCTCGCCCGGCGCGACTATCTGCATGAAGCCTTCGAGCGCCACCACGGTCGCCCGGCAAAAACCTATCCGGCACGCTTTCCGCTGCTGCGCCTGGATCGGATTTATCTGCGCAATGCCAGCAGTCATGAGCCGCGAATACTGGGGCACAAGCCCTGGACGCATTTGTCGGATCACTTGCCGTTGGCGGTGGAAGTGCACCTTTGAAACGCCCAATAGCTTCGTAGAATACGGTGCCTGAAAACGAAATCCCTTGCCCTACCTGTTACTTCTGACAGTAGCGACTTCCAAAATCTGTTGATACGGTGCGCAGGTCCGTACCCGTTGCATGTACGAGCTTTCAACCGTAGCAGCCAACGTTGCCGAAGGTTTCCAGTTCGGGGACTTGTATTACCGATGTCGTCTCGCAATTCACGCTGCCAAGGACGTCAGACTCTTTTTCACCCACTACGAGTGAAGGGGTCGGACGCCAATCGATGCGTGGAGACGAGCATGATATTTCCGACAGAATTGCCCAACTACCGTTACTCAGCCTGCGCCGTTTCTCTCTGTTTATGGATAGGCTGGTCCAACACCGCCCAGGCGAGCTGTACGCTCACACCGACCGCCGGCAACGACAATTACGTGTGCGACAGCACCAGCGGTGGCCCGCTGACCGACTTGTCGGGCAACAACACCCTGATCTTTCTCGCCAATGGCACCATCAATGGCGATGTAACCTTCGGCGCAGGTGCTGACCGGGTCGTCATGGCGGCGGGCACCATCGCAGGCGTACTCGATCAGGGCGACGGCGCCAATTTTCTGCAGATCGACAACGGGCAGATTACCGGCGAAGTCCACCAGCACAGCGGCATCGACACCTTCAACATGAATGGCGGGAGTATTCATTCTCTGGCGCAGGGCGATGGTTTCGACCAGTTCCTGATGACTGGCGGCACGATTGCCGAGGACTTTGAAGATGGTGACTTTGCGCAGATGACCGGTGGCACGATCGGTCGCGTCAATATGAAACTCGACGACAACACCTTCGACATGTCCGGCGGCCAGATCCTCGGCAACCTGGTGACTGGTTTCGGCACCGACACGATCATCGTGTCCGCCGGGCGAATCGGCGGCAACGTCAGTGTCAGCGGCGGCAATGACAGCATCACCGTGACGGGTGGCGAGATCCTCGGCGAGGTCCGTGCCAGCGCCGGTAATGACACGTTGGTGTGGAATGGTGGCGGCATCATCCGCTCTGCCATCCTCATGGGCACCGGCAATGACAGTGCCACCTTGGGAAATCTCGGCCAAAGCACCCTCGCCCTCACCCCGAGCATTGATGGTGGAGACGGCACAGACCTGCTGACCTTCGATGACACCACCGCAGCGGGTACTCCCCGGTACATCAACTGGGAAACGGTCAACCTGAACAATGGTTCGCAGATCGATCTGACCGGCATTTTTGTATTGGGCGACAGTGCCAGCGGCACCGGTGTATTCAATATCGATGGCAGCAGCACGCTGACGTCGACCCAGGGCCGCATCACGCCATTCACCGCCGGCCAGCGTGCAACCTTGAACAATGCCGGGCTAATCGACCTCAGCAGCGGCAATAGCCGGACCGACGATACGCTCACGGTGCAGGGTAATTATTCGGGTAACAACGGCCAGTTGTTTTTGCAAAGTGCAGTCGGCGATGACAACTCCCCCAGTGACAAACTGGTGGTGAACGATGGGACATTGACCGGCAGCACATTGATCACGGTCACCAATCTGGGCGGAACCGGCGGGTTGACGCGGCAGAACGGTATCCAGTTGGTACAGGCGCAAGGCACTGCTGTCAGCACCCCCGATGCGTTTGCGCTCAAAGGTCCGGTCTCTGCGGGTGCCTTCGATTACTACTTGTTCAAAGGTGGCGTTACCGCAAACAGCCAAAACAATTGGTATTTGCGCTCTGCCATTGTGGCCCCCACGACCCTCACCCTCCCCAACCCGGATCCGGCCTTGCCACCGATTGTCGTCCCGGTTGTCGCAACGCCGGTACCCGCACTTGCACCCGTCGGCAGCCCACCGTTGCCGGTTTTGCCGACAGCCGTACCGGGCGCGTCACCGATTGCGCTGTACCGCCCCGAGGTTCCAACCTGGTCGGTACTGCCTCCCGCCGCCGCGCAACTGACCCTCAATGCACTCGGCACTTTCCATGATCGCCAAGGCGACCAGCGCCTGCTCCACGAAACCGGGGCCTTTGGCGCTGGCTGGGGCCGGGTCTATGGCAAGAATGTGAATCAGACCTGGGCCGGCACCGTAACGCCAAGGCTCGACGGTTCGCTCAGCGGCTTTCAGGTGGGTAACGATGTGTACAGCTCACTGACTGTCCATGGACAGACCCAACGCATTGGTTTTTTTGTCGGGCATACGCGTTTGCAGGGCGATGTCGACGGTTTCAACCAAGGGTTCGAAAACAAACGTGCAGGCAAAGTGGAACTTGAAGGCGACAGTTATGGCGTGTACTGGACGTTGACCGATCCCAAGGGCTGGTACGTCGACACCGTCCTCATGGGCACTCGGCTCGACGGTGACAGCCACTCCGAACGCGGCCTCAAGCTGGATAACCGAGGCCATGCCTTGACTGCTTCGGCGGAAGCCGGCTATCCAGCTCAAGTGACGGGTAACTGGGTGGTCGAACCCCAGGTGCAGCTCATCCATCAAAAAGTCTCGCTGGACAGCCAGGACGACGGCATTTCCCACGTCTCATTCGACTCCGACGGAGCCTGGACCGGTCGCCTCGGCGCTCGACTAAAAGGCCGCTACCAAGTCAGCGGACGACCACTGGAACCTTACATTCGAGCCAATCTGTGGCACACCCTTTCCGGTACCGACTCGGTCACCTTCGACGGTGTGGACCGGATCGATACCGAGCAAAAATCGTCATCGGCCGACCTCGGTGTCGGTGTTGTGGTTAGCCTCGCGAAAAGCGTGAGCGTGTATGGCGCAGTCGACTACACCAGCAATATCGACAGTCATCAGCAGCGCGCAACGTCTGCAAATATCGGTGTCAGGGTGAGTTGGTAGACCGGTAGCCCACTATTAAAAAACGCTCTGGGACGCAGGTTTCTTGACGATTTTTCGAACAAACAACAGCTTAGATGTGCGGCGAAAATCAGTCACTTGCGAACCCTAAAATACACGTACCACTTATCGGCCATTTTCTTGACGCAGTATCAAGGGTCTTCTTAGCTACACGTTACTACCCCCGGAAATACACCAGGGGCAAGCCTCCAGACACCCGCAAAAACGGGCGGCCAGAGGCTTGCCCCATTACATTCGGTCGCCCCTCATTCGGGGTAGGAGAGACGCCAGAGCGAGATACCGCATGCGATTGCAAGGTAGACCTCCATGAAAACTTCATTCACCCAACAAGAGATCAAAGTTACTTTTTGCACTGTATCGAGCTCACTCCTTCTGTGCTCGTCCATGGAAGTGCAGGCAGGGCCGGCAGCGGATGAAGCCACGCCTTGGTACCGTCAGGATGTTCCGGTCATGACCTTACCCGCTGTCACTTTCACCGCTCCCTACTCCCGCCGCTTCAGCGCCGCCTCCGATACTCGAAGTTCGCGCCTGACCATCGAGGACGCTGCGCCTTCGGCCTGGGATCAGGTATATGGACAAGCTTCGCGGCAAGCGCAAACCGATGTTCTGGCTCAGGGGTTTGCCGGCCCTGGCAGTAGCGAATTCAAAGGTCCGGCGATCCTGACTCTGAAAAGCGGTAGCGGTCATACCCAGCGAGTCGGACTGGTTGGCGGCACCACTCAGTTACAAGGCAACAGCAACGGGCTGCTGACCGGTCGCGCCCATGCTGACCCCAGCCACGACACCCTCAGCCTCGAAGGCCAAAGCCTCGGTGCTTACTGGAGTTTGACCGGTCCCCAGGGCTGGCACGTGGATTTGACGGCCAGCGGCGGTCGGGTCAACGGCTATACCCGCAATGACCAGGGCGCCCGAATGGCGACCGAAGGCAGCGCGGTGACGCTGTCGGTAGAAGGTGGTTTCCCCATTGGCCTGAGCGACAATTGGGTCGTTGAACCCCAGGCGCAGTTGATCAATCAACGCATTACCCTGGACACCCCGTATGGCGGGTCTGGCAATGCCTCGTCCAGCGAACTGACGTCCTGGAGCGGGCGGGTCGGTGCACGCTTGAAAGGTAGTTACGACATCAACGGGCTGGGGGTCGAACCCTATGTGCGAACCAACCTGTGGCACACGGTGTACACCGGCAATACGGTGAACCTCGATCAGGTCGAGAAGATCAGCAGCAGCCGTTATTCATCGACCGTCGAAGTGGGTTTGGGCCTGGTGGCCAGAGTGACACCTGCCGTGAGTCTTTACGTCAGCGCCGACTACAGCAGTGATGTGGATGACAATGATTTGAACGGGTTGATTGGGAGTCTGGGTGTGCGGATGCGGTGGTGAAATGATCGTTCCCACGCTCTGCGTGGGAATGCCTCCAGTGACGCTCTGCGTCACATCGTAGGAACGCGGAGCGTCCCGGGCTGCATTCCCACGCGGAGCGTGGGAACGATCATGTGGGAGCGAGCCTGCTCGCGATGGGAGCGACTCGGTTCTGGATCAACCCTCCGGACGCAGCATCAACACTGCCAGCGGTGGCAGGTTCAATACCAATGAGAGTGCCTGGCCGTGGCTCGCCTCGTCCTCGGTAAACGCCCCGCCGCTGTTGCCATAGTTCGAACCGGCGTAAGTGGCCGCATCGCTGTTGATCACCTCGGTCCAACGCCCGGCAAACGGTACGCCGATGCGATAACCCTCACGCGGCACCGGCGTGAAGTTAGCCACCACCAACACCGGCCGCCCATCCCTGCTCCAGCGCATGAAGGCGTAGACGCTGTTGGTGGCGTCATCGCCAATCAACCACTGGAAGCCTTGTGGCGCGTCGTCCTGATCATGCAGCGCCGGTTCTTCGCGATACAGCCGATTCAGATCGCCGACGAGTTTCTGCACTCCTTTGTGTTCCGAATACTGCAGCAAGTACCAGTCCAGTTGCTGATCGTGGTTCCACTCACGCCACTGACCAAACTCGCACCCCATGAACAACAGCTTCTTGCCTGGATGTGCCCACATGAAACTGAGGTAGGCGCGCAGGTTGGCGAATTTCTGCCAGCGGTCGCCGGGCATCTTGTCGATCAGCGAGTGCTTGCCGTGTACCACTTCGTCGTGGGAAATCGGCAGGATAAAGCGCTCGGACCAGGCATACACCAGACCGAAGCTCAGTTCGTTGTGGTGATGGGCGCGGTACACCGGGTCTTGCTGGATGTAGTGCAGCGAATCGTGCATCCAGCCCATGTTCCACTTGTAGTCGAAGCCTAGTCCGCCCTGTTGCGTGCCCTGGCTGACACCCGGCCATGCGGTGGATTCTTCGGCGATCACCAGCGCGCCGGGGGCTTCGAGGTCGACCACGTCATTGAGATGGCGCAGGAAGTCGATGGCTTCGAGGTTTTCCCGACCGCCGTGGCGGTTTGGCACCCATTCGCCGGCCTTGCGCGAATAATCGCGATACAGCATCGACGCCACGGCATCGACCCGCAGGCCGTCGACGTGGAAATGCTTGAGCCAGTGCAGCGCCGAAGCCAGCATGTAGCCGTGCACTTCGGTGCGACCCAGGTTGTAGATCAGCGTGTCCCAATCCTGATGGAAGCCTTCCTGCGGGTTGCCGTACTCGTACAGCGCAGTGCCATCGAATTGCGCCAGGCCGTGGGTATCGGTCGGGAAATGTGCCGGCACCCAGTCGAGGATTACACCGATGTCGGCCTGGTGGCAGGCATTGACGAACGCGGCGAAGTCATCCGGCGAGCCGTAGCGGGCGCTCGGGGCGAATTGCGACAGCAGTTGATAGCCCCAGGAACCGCCGAACGGGTGTTCCATGATCGGCATCAGCTCGATGTGGGTAAAACCCAACTCCTTCACGTAGGGAATCAGCCGTTCTGCCAACTCATGCCAGGTGTACTGCCGGGCGACCTCACCCAGATCATCCAGCTCACATTGCCACGAGCCAGCATGCAATTCGTAGATCGACAGGGGCGCACTTGGCCGATGACGGTCGCCCCGCGATTGCATCCACTCCTGATCCTGCCAATCGATGTTCAGCGGCGATGCGACTTTTGACGCGGTATCCGGCGGCAGCGAAGTGGCCAGCGCCATCGGGTCGGCCTTGAGCGGCAGAATGCCGTGGGCGCCGAGGATTTCGTATTTGTACGTTTCCCCCGCTTGCATGCGCGGGATGAAAATCTCCCATACGCCGGTAGGATGGCGCAGGCGCATCGGGTGCCGACGACCGTCCCAGTTGTTGAAATCCCCGACCACCGACACCCTTTTGGCATTCGGTGCCCACACGGCGAACCGCACGCCATCGACACCATCGACGGTTTTCAGCTGCGCGCCCAGGCAAGCACTCAGATCGCGGTGATTGCCTTCGGCGAACAGGTACAAGTCCATCTCGCCGAGTAACGGGCCAAAGCTGTAAGGGTCTTCGCAAACCTGTTCGCCGCCAGCCCACCGGGTTCGCAGCAGATACGGCTGCGCCCGATCGAAGTGCCCGACGAACAGGCCCGGCGTCTGGGTGGCCTCAAGGTTGCCGAGTTCTTCCCCGGAGTCCTTGGCCAGGACCTGCACGCTCAAGGCGTCCGGCAAATAGGCCCGAATGAATTGCCCGCCGGCACCATCGCCGTGGGGACCAAGAATTGCAAAAGGGTCGTGATGTTCGGCGCGTACCAGCGCGTCGATGTCCCGCGATCTGGGCAGCAACGCTTCTTTAGCGTGTCCCTGTTCCTTGTTCGAGAAACTCATGACTACTCTCCACCAAGATCGGAAAAGGGTTTAAGCCCACTCAATAACCCATACAAACCGTGCAACGGCACGGGCAACCATGTGGGGCGATTTTCCGCCTCATAGGCCACTTCATACGCTGCCTTCTCCAGGCCGAACAACGCCAATGCGGCGTCCTCGCCTTCCGGATCTTGCCATGCATGAGCAAGACTAGCTGCCGCCAGCCGATAAGCGTCGACAAATGCTTGTCTTGCTTCAATCAAATAGCGATCGGCGACACGTTGACGAGCGGCTTGGGCATCGACCGTGTTGTCGACGTTGTGCACATTCATCGCCATCGCCGCAGCGTAGTCAAAGGAGCGCAATACCCCACTGACGTCTTTGTACGGGCTGTGTTTGCCCCGTCGTTCATGCAGCGGCCGCGCCGGCTCGCCTTCGAAGTCGATCAGGTAGGCGTCACCCTTGATCACCAGCACCTGGCCCAGGTGCAAGTCGCCGTGGACGCGAATGCGCAGACCACCAACGGCTTTTTTGCCCAGCTCCTGAACATGGCTGAGGATGGCTTTTTTGTTGTCCAGTAAATGAGTGACCAAGGCTTTGTCTGCCGGGTTCAATTCGCTTTGATGCTGTTTGAGCAACTTCAGCGCGTGTTCCAGTTGCGCCACCACGTCCTTGGTGCAAGCCAGGGCATCTTTCTGGGTGGTGACCTGCGGGGCGAAGTCCGGATTGTCGCTGGGCGCTGCCAGTACCTGGTGCATTTCACCCAGGCGCTGGCCGAGCATGCCGGCGAAGTCTTTGAGTTCACCCAAGGCGTTGTAGTGTTGCTCCTGCTCGGACACGGCGTCGGCCAGTTCGTCGCGCAGTGCCCGTTCGAGGTTGTTCTGGGTCCATTCCCAGGCGTCGCCCTGATTGCTCAAGTAGCCTTGGGCAATCATCAGCAACGTTTCCTCGCCCGCCGGATCACGGCGAACCACTGAACCCAGCAGCGGCGAGATATTGCGGAAACCGGCGTGAGTCAGGTACGCGCTCATTTCCAGTTCCGGGTGCACGCCGGACGCGATCTTGCGGATCAGCTTCAGCACCAGACAGTTGCCGATTACCACCGAACTGTTGGACTGTTCGGCGGACAGGTAACGCACTTCCGATTCCCCGGTCAGGCCGAGTTTCGCCAGCTCCCACGTTGGCTCAAAGCAGATATCGCCCGCACTGGATGGCACTACGGTATTACTTTGCATGCCCTGCAACACTGCATGCACGAAGGTATCAAGGCTGAAGGCATCGGTGATCAAGCCGACCTGACGCACGCGCCGGACCCGCGACAAGGCCAGTTGCTGAGGCAACGCGGCGCCCACCTGATCTTCAGAGATAAAACCGAACGGTAACTGATAGCGGCTGGTCTGGCCGCCGCTGGTGACATCGATTTCACTCAGCAATACGGGATGCAGCGGATCGCCGAAGCGCACGCCGTAAGCGATGTTGACCTGTTCGATGGCCGCGTCCTTGCCGGCAAACCAGCGACGGTTCTGCAGCCAGCTCGGCAAGATGCCCTGCTCCAGCGTGTCGCGAGACGGCGCTTCGAGCAGTTCTTCCATGCGTTTCTTCAGCACCAGCGTGGTGAAGTCCGGCAGGCTTTGCGCCGGTTCCACGTGCCAGCTCGGCATCTGGTTTTCCGCCGCCAATACAAACCAATAGAAGCCGTAAGGCGCCAGGGTCAGCAGGAAATTCAACTGGCCAATAGGCGGGAAGGCGTTACCGCCGAGCATCTCCACCGGCACCATGCCGACGTAGGCCGACAGGTCCAGCTCCGCTGCTTGCGCGCTGCGGGACACGTTGGCGACGCACAAGATGATTTCGTGCTTGCCGTCCGGTCCGGTGAATTCCCGGGTGTAGGCCAGGATTCGCCGGTTAGTCGGCGAAAGCATCTTCAGGGTGCCGCGGCCGAAGGCCTTGGACTGCTTGCGCACGGCGAGCATGCGCCGGGTCCAGTTGAGCAACGAATGCGGGTCGCCGGCCTGGGTTTCGACGTTGACCGACAAGTAACCATATTGCGGGTCCATGATCGGCGGCAGCACCAGGCTGGCCGGGTCGGCGCGGGAGAAACCGCCGTTACGGTCAATCGACCACTGCATCGGCGTGCGCACGCCGTCACGGTCGCCGAGGTAGATGTTGTCGCCCATGCCGATTTCATCGCCGTAATACAGGGTCGGCGTGCCGGGCATCGACAGCAGCAAACTGTTGAGCAGTTCCACGCGACGACGATCGCGCTCCATCAACGGCGCCAAGCGGCGGCGAATCCCCAGGTTGATCCGCGCCCGACGGTCGGCCGCGTAGTAATTCCACAGGTAATCGCGCTCCTTGTCGGTGACCATTTCCAGCGTCAGCTCATCGTGGTTGCGCAAGAAAATCGCCCACTGGCAGTTGGCCGGGATCTCCGGAGTCTGACGAAGGATATCGGTGATCGGAAAACGGTCTTCCTGGGCCAGCGCCATGTACATGCGCGGCATCAGCGGGAAGTGGAACGCCATGTGGCATTCGTCACCGTTCAGGCCTTTGGCGTCGGTGTCGCCGAAGTACAGTTGCGTGTCCTCCGGCCATTGGTTGGCCTCGGCCAGCAGCATGCGGTCCGGGTAGTTGGCGTCGATTTCGGCACGGATCTGCTTGAGGACGTCGTGGGTCTCGGGCAGGTTTTCGTTGTTGGTGCCGTCGCGTTCGATCAGGTACGGAATCGCATCCAGACGCAAGCCATCGATGCCCATGTCCAGCCAGTAGCGCATCACCGACAGCACGGCTTTCATGACTTGCGGGTTATCGAAGTTCAGGTCTGGCTGGTGGGAATAGAAGCGATGCCAGAAGTACTGGCCGGCCACCGGATCCCAGGTCCAGTTGGACTTCTCGGTGTCGAGAAAGATGATGCGGGTGCCGTCGTACTTATGATCGTCATCGGACCAGACGTAGAAATCCCGTGCCGCCGAGCCTTTCTTGGCCTTGCGCGCACGCTGAAACCAGGCGTGCTGGTCCGAGGTGTGGTTGATGACCAGTTCGGTAATCACCCGCAAGCCACGTTTGTGGGCTTCAGAGATGAAACGCTTGGCGTCGGCCATGGTGCCGTAGTCGGAATGCACGCCACGGTATTCGGCAATGTCGTAGCCGTCATCGCGTCGTGGCGAAGGATAGAACGGCAACAGCCAGATGGTGTTGACGCCCAGATCGGCAATGTAGTCGAGTTTGGCGATAAGACCGGGAAAGTCGCCGATCCCGTCATTGTTGGAGTCGAAATAAGACTTAACGTGAACCTGGTAGATCACCGCATCCTTGTACCAGAGCGGGTCCTTGATAAAGGTGGCAGCCTTGGGTTTCTTCGCCATTTGAAACTCCTGTTGAAAACTGGAAAGCGCCTTGTCCCAGATCGTTCCCACGCTCTGCGTGGGAATGCCTCCACGGACGCTCCGCGTTCGGCTCTGGATGGGACGCAGAGCGTCCCGGACTGCATTCCCACGCAGAGCGTGGGAACGATCAGTGCTTATCAGTTAAACGGTAATACGCCAGATCCCGAACGGTTGATACGCCGGGTCGATCCGCATGAATTGGTACTTGCCGTGCCAGGTCCAGCGATGGCCGTTCATCAAGTCTTCGCCGTGGGTACTGGCGTCGTCGGGCAAGCCCATTTCCCACAGTGGCAATTCGAAATTCGCTTCCTGGACGTTATGCGGATCAAGGCTGACGGCCACCAGAATGAAATTGCTGCCATCCGCGCTGCGTTTGCCAAAGTAAAAAATGTTGTCGTTCCAGGCGTTGTAGACCTTCAGGCCCAGATGCGTCTGCAGCGCCGGGTTCTGCCGGCGGATGCGGTTGAGCTGGGCGATCTCGGCAATGATGTTGCCCGGTGCATTGAAGTCCCGCGGGCGAATTTCGTATTTCTCGGAGTTGAGGTACTCCTCCTTGCCCGGCACCGGTGCCGCTTCGCACAGTTCGAAGCCTGAATACATGCCCCACAGACCGGAGCCCATGGTGGCCAGCGCCGCGCGGATCAGAAAACCGGCGCGCCCCGACTCATGCAAAAACGCCGGGTTGATGTCCGGTGTGTTGACGAAGAAGTTTGGCCGGAAGCATTCGCGCCACGGTGATTCGTTGAGTTCGGTGAAGTAAGTGGCCAGCTCGGACTTGTTGTTGCGCCAGGTGAAGTAGGTGTAGCTCTGGGAGTAACCGACCTTGCCCAACCGCGCCATCATTGCCGGGGTGGTAAAGGCTTCGGCCAGGAAGATCACCTCGGGGTACAGCGCCCGCACATCGGCGATCAACCACTGCCAGAACGGCAGCGGTTTGGTGTGAGGGTTATCGACGCGGAACAGCTTCACGCCCTCCTCGACCCAACCCACGACGATGTCGCGCAACTCGACCCACAGGCTCGGAATCGCATCGGTGGCATAAAAATCGACGTTGACGATGTCCTGGTATTTCTTCGGCGGGTTCTCGGCATATTTGATCGTGCCGTCGGGACGCCAGTTGAACCAGCCCGGATGCTGTTGCAGCCACGGGTGATCCTGAGAACACTGAATGGCAAAATCGAGGGCGATTTCCAGTCCATGATCTGCGGCCCTGGCGACAAGTCGCCGGAAGTCTTCACGCGTGCCCAGCTCTGAATGAATGGCTTCGTGACCGCCCTCTTCGCTGCCAATGGCATACGGGCTGCCCGGATCGTCCGGCCCGGCAGTCAGGGAATTGTTCGGGCCTTTGCGGTAGCTGCGGCCGATCGGGTGGATCGGCGGGAAGTACAGCACATCGAAACCCATGTCCTGGATCATCGGCAGCCGCGAATGTACATCGTTGAAGGTGCCATGACGGGCCGGATCGTCGGTGATCGAACGCGGAAACAATTCATACCAACTGGCGAACTGCGCCAGGTCCCGTTCGACGTCGAGCGGGTACTCAGGACTGATGCTCAAATAGGGACGATGATCGGCCAGCGTCATCAGCTCGGCGCTACGCTGGTGCAGAAACAGCTCGACCTGCTCGATTTCGAGCAACCCCGACAGATCATGGTGCAGCGTCGCCAGTTGCTCGCTCAGTTGTCCTTCGGTGCGTTCGGCAGCTTGCTGGACCAGCGTTCGCCCTTCCTGCAACTCCAGGCTGATCGGCACCCGGGCGGCGTGTTTTTTCTCCAGCTCATAACAGAAGCTGGCGAACTGATCGATCCAGGCTTCGATGCAAAACACATAACGGCCCTGGCGCGCGACCCGGAACTGACCCTGCCAACCGTTATTGCCCAGATCGGCCATGACTTCGCTATGCCAGGTTTCCTCGCCCTCGGCATGCCAGCGCACCCGCACCGCCAACTTGTCGTGACCGTCGGCGAACACTTTGCTGGTCACCACCACGTCCTGACCCACAACGGCTTTGACGGCGAACTGCCCGCCATCGAGGGTCGGCATGGTGTTTTCGATGGCAATGCGCGGCAGCAGTAAAGCCTGCGAAAGCGGCATATGAGGGTTGTAGTTCAGCTCTGTCGGTTTTTCAGCAGTCATCGAGCATCTCTCCTTTACGCCCCATGGACGCTCTTGTGTCTGTGGCTTGTAACAGGATAGTCATCCCGCAGGATCGTCCGCCCTGGAATGAACTCACTTAGGTTCCGAGCGACAGGCACCGGTAAAAGTTCACGAAGATTTGCCCGGGCCTTCGAAGGAATCAATTCCTTTGCGCAGTGGTCAACACACTTAAGCACGACTTACGCCATGTGCCACTGGAGGTTGAATTCATGAGCATTCCGATCCCTGCCGAAACGCCTGATCCAAACATCGACAGCCCAACCATTCCGCCGACCGAGCCTGCACCTGTACCGGAGCAAGACCCGCCCGGCACCACTGCGCCACCACGCGAAGACCCGCCAGAGACGATGCCACCGGTGGTCGTCACCCCCGAATAATCGCGCACTGATCGTTCCCACGCTCTGCGTGGGAATGCCTCCACGGACGCTCCGCGTTCGGCTCTGGATGGGACGCGGAGCGTCCCGGGCTGCATTCCCACGCAGAGCGTAGGAACGATCATTCACGGAGTTTGGTCCTTGTCCTTGTCGATCATCCGCACAACAGCGGGCATCACGCCGAGAATCGCCAATGCCAACAACGTGCTGAGCACCGCCGTCGCCTCTCGCCCCAACCCGGCCGAAACACCAATGGCCGCGGTCATCCACAACCCGGCGGCGGTGGTCAGGCCTTTGACGTGCCCCTCGTCGCCATCGTTGTTTTTCAGAATAGTCCCCGCGCCGAGAAAGCCGATCCCGGCGATCACCCCCTGCATCACCCGGCTCATGGCATCGGCTTGCGAGCCGGACATTTGCGGCACCAGCACGAACAGCGCCGCGCCGAGGGCCACCAGCATGTGGGTGCGAACCCCGGCGGCCTTGCCCTTGTGCTCGCGTTCGAAGCCGAGAATCCCGCCCAACACCGCAGCCATCAGCAAGCGCACGGTAATGCGCGTCAGTTGTGAAGCATCGCCAATGTCGGCGAACTCCGCTTGCAGGGTCACCCAAACCTCATGCCACCAAGCGTTCATGGTGTTGTCCTTGTGATGACTTAATGGAAAGTTGCTCTATTGACGATGGACCGCGTCGACCATTAATCAGTTGCACAGAACGATGATCCAAGGCTGCGCCCTAACGTTTTAGAAACCACAGAAAAAAAGGACACCTTCATGACTGTGCGCATCGAAAACCAGACCTGCTTCTTCATTACCGCGAACGGCGAAGAAATTCGTTTGTGTCCCGACGTCACCATCGTCACCGACCCGGAAAAATCCATGTCGATGGTGGAACTCAATGACAAGCCTTTCTACATCACCGAAGCAGAAGCCGACGCATTGACCGTAGCAGGCGCAGTCGACGGGCGTAGGCATTTGAAAGCCACCGACAGTGGTTCGGTGATTTGACTGACCCGGATCAATAACCCCCGCCGGCGCTTGATATAGGCGTCCGGGTCCCGCTGTAGCGGGTGCATCAACTTGTCGCAGGCAGCGGATCAATGTCCATCTGATCCGCTTTTTATTGCAATAGGTGAGTCTGTTATGCAAACAGATCGCCGCTCATAGTGCTCAGGCCTGATGGAGGCTGATGAGCGAAAGACCATGAGCGATAGAATCCCCGTCCGAATTGTTGAAAGTGCCCCGTCCGTTCAAAGCTATGAGCCTTCGCGCCCAAAGATGAAGGCCAAGTCCAGCGACAACCTGATCCATACCCGCAGCTTCACCGGTCTATTCCGCACCTTGCGCCTGAGCGGCGCGGGTTTTTTGTTTTTGTTGTTCTTCGGAACGGTGTGGTTGAACTGGGGCGGCCGCCAGGCGGTGCTCTGGGACCTTTCCGAAAGCAAATTCCATATCTTCGGTGCGACCTTCTGGCCACAGGATTTCATTCTGCTGTCGGCGTTGCTGATCATTGCCGCGTTCGGCCTGTTCGCGATCACCGTGTTTGCCGGGCGAGTCTGGTGCGGTTACACCTGCCCACAGAGCTCCTGGACCTGGATCTTCATGTGGTGCGAGAAACTCACCGAAGGCGAACGCAACCAGCGGATCAAGCTGCAAGCCGCGCCCTGGGGCCTGAATAAGCTGATCCGCCGCTCGGCCAAGCACACCTTGTGGCTGGCCATCAGCCTGTTGACCGGCCTGACCTTTGTCGGCTACTTCACCCCGATCCGGCCACTGGCCGAAGAACTGCTGACCTTGCAGATGGGCGGTGTCAGCCTGTTCTGGGTGCTGTTCTTTACCGGCGCGACATACATCAACGCCGGTTGGCTGCGTGAAGCGGTGTGCATGCACATGTGTCCGTATGCGCGATTCCAGAGCGTGATGTTCGACAAAGACACCCTGACCATCTCCTACGACGTGGCCCGTGGCGAAAACCGTGGCCCGCGCAAACGTGACGTGGCACCGGCAGAAGTCGGCCTCGGGGATTGCATCGACTGTCAGGTGTGCGTGCAGGTCTGTCCGACCGGCATCGACATCCGCGACGGTTTGCAGATGGAATGCATCGGTTGCGCCGCGTGCATCGACGCCTGTGATTCGATCATGGACAAAATGGGCTACGCTCGCGGGCTGATCAGCTACACCTCCGAGCATCAATTGCAGGGTGGCAAGACGCATTTGTTGCGGCCACGTTTGATCGGCTACACCGCGGTCCTGCTAGTAATGATCGGTGCGCTGGCCCTGGCGCTGGTGGAGCGGCCGATGGTCTCGCTGGACGTGAGCAAGGACCGTGGCCTGTTCCGCGAGAACAGTCAGGGGCAGATCGAGAACATCTACAGCCTGAAAGTCATCAACAAGACCCAGCAACGCCAGGATTACCGCCTGACCCTGGTCGATGGCGACGGCTTCCTGCTGCAAGGCAAGACCGAACTGAGCCTGGCACCAGGCGAGATTATCGATGTGCCGGTGTCGGTGGCGATGACCACGGAACGGCCGAGCAGCAGTTCGCAGACGATCAGCTTCAAGATCGCCGACAGTGATGAGCCTGAGATTTATAGCGTGGCGAAGAGCCGGTTTGTTGCGCCGATGAACAGATGATCCCCTAGACTATGGAGCTCTGTGGCGAGGGAGCTTGCTCCCGCTCGGCTGCGCAGCAGTCGTAAAATTTCAGGGGCGCTGCGCACCCCAGCGGGAGCAAGCTCCCTCGCCACAACAGCGTATCTCCTGAATAACTTCATTCCAGGCACTCGATGAAACGCTACGAAAAATTCGCCGATGACATCGCTGAACTGATTCGCTCCGGCGTTCTCGGCCCCGGCCAGCGTGTGCCGTCGGTGCGCTACGCCAGCCAGACTTACGGGGTCAGCCCATCCACGGTGTTCCAGGCCTACTACCTGCTCGAACGTCGCGGCCTGATCCGCGCTCGGCCGCGTTCCGGCTACTTTGTCAACGCACACGCGCCGAGCCCGTTCTCGGAGCCGGTGATCAGCAGTCAGGTCAATGAATCCACAGAAGTCGACGTCAGTGAACTGGTGTTCTCGGTCCTCGATTCGATCAAGGACCCGAACACCGTGCCCTTCGGCTCGGCCTTCCCCAGCCCGACCCTGTTCCCGCTGCAACGCCTGTCCCGCTCCCTGGCCAGCGCCGCCCGCGAGATGGACCCGCGCATGGTCGTCACCGACATGTCGCCGGGCAACCCGCAACTGCGGCGACAAATCGCCCTGCGCTACATGGTCGGCGGCCTGATGCTGCCCATGGAAGAACTGCTGATCACCAACGGCGCGCTGGAAGCGCTGAACCTGTGCCTGCAAGCGGTCACCGAGCCCGGCGACCTGGTGGCCATCGAAGCCCCGGCGTTCTACGCGTGCCTGCAAATCCTCGAGCGGCTGAAGCTCAAAGCCGTGGAAATCCCCGTGCATCCGCGCGATGGCGTCGACCTTGGCGTACTCGCGCAAACCCTGGCACGGCACCCGATCAAGGCTGTCTGGTGCATGACCAGCTTCCAGAACCCGATGGGCGCGACGATGCCCGAGGCGAAGAAGCAGGAACTGGTTGAGCTATTGCGCAGCCATCAGGTGCCGCTGATCGAAGACGACGTCTACGCCGAACTCTATTACGGCCAACAGGCGCCGAAACCGGCCAAGGCTTTTGATACCGAAGGGCTGGTGATGCACTGCGGTTCGTTCGCCAAAAGCCTGGCCCCCGGCTACCGCATCGGCTGGGTCGCCGCCGGACGTTATGCGCAGAAAATCGAACGGCTGAAACTCATGACGTCGCTGTGCGCATCGATGCCAGCCCAGGCGGCTATCGCCGATTACCTGCAACACGGCGGCTACGACCGGCACCTGCGAAAACTGCGTTACGCCCTGGAAGAACAGCAGAGCGCCATGCTCGCCGCTATCGCGCGCTACTTCCCGGCGCAGACTCGCGTCAGCCAACCGGCCGGCGGCTACTTTTTGTGGCTGGAGTTGCCACCGCAGATGGATTCACTGAAGTTGTTTCAGATGGCGTTGGCGCAAGGAATCAGCATTGCGCCCGGGCCGATCTTTTCTCCGACCCAGCGCTTTCGCAATTGCATCCGCCTGAATTACGGCAGCCCCTGGGATGAGACGGCCGAGAAGGCGATGGAAACGTTGGGGCGGATTGTGCGGTCGTTCTGAGGGCTTGGTTTTGCCGGTACCGGCCTCATCGCGGGCAAGCCACGCTCCCACAATGGACGGTGTCGATCAGAAGGTTGTGAACGACACAAATCCTGTGGGAGCGTGGCTTGCCCGCGATGAGGCCCGCCCAAACAATGTAAATCTATGGACTTAACGCCCACCACCAAGGTCGACGAATGTCCCGGTCGCATAGGAAGCCTTGTCCGACAGCAACCACACAATCGCCTCGGCCACTTCTTCCGCACGTCCGCCCCGAGCCATTGGAATCGCCGACTCCAGCTTGCTGACCCGATCCGGGTCACCGCTCAACGCATGGAAGTCGGTGTAGATGTAACCAGGGCGCACCGCGTTGACGCGGATGCCTTCGCCAGCCACTTCCTTGGACAGGCCGATGGTGAACGTATCCAGCGCACCTTTGGAGGCGGCGTAATCGACGTATTCATTGGGCGCACCCAGGCGTGAGGCCACCGAGGACACGTTAACGATGCTGCCACCCTGCCCGCCATGCTTGGGCGACATGCGCAGGATCGCGTGTTTGGCGCAGAGGATCGGCGCCAGGACGTTGGTTCTGAGGATTTTGAGGATACGGAATTCCGACATTTCATCGATCCGGGACTTCTGTCCGACGGTGCCGGCGTTGTTCACCAGTGCCGTGACCCGGCCCAACTCAGTGTCCACGCGGTGGAACAAGGCGATCACTTCATCTTCGATGCTGACGTCAGCGCGTACCGCGATGGCTTGGGCACCGAGGGAGCGGACTTGCTCCAGCACCGTTTGCGCAGCGGATTCGTCGGCCAGGTAGTTGATGCAGATCTTATAGCCTTGTTCGGCGGCCAACAGGGCTGTGGCGGCGCCGATACCACGGCTGCCGCCAGTGATGACGATGACTTTGTCCATGCGAAATTTCCCCCATACCAAGCGTTAGCAGTCAGGGCCAAGAATAACCGTCATGGCTGGCTTTTGCATGGACCCACATCAATCACATTGCTCTAGACTCACCGCCAATTGCTCTGCACGCAGAATATCCACCATGAAGCGTTCAGCCGGCAGCGGGTGCCCGAGCAGATAACCCTGAAGCGAATCACAACCGAGTTGCGTCAGGAAGTCTTGCTGCGAACCGGTTTCCACCCCTTCGGCGACGATCCGCAACCCCAGTGCCTGACCGAGGGCGACGATGGCGGAAACGATGGCAGCATCATCGCTGTCACGCTCCAGGTCGCGGACAAAACCGCGGTCGATTTTCAGTTCATTGGCGGGCAAGCGCTTGAGGTACATCAAGCTCGAATAGCCGGTGCCAAAGTCGTCGATCGACAGGTCGACCCCCATTGCCGACAGCTCCTGAAGCACCGTCATGCTCGCATCGGCATCGCTCATGGCGGTGGTTTCCGTGATCTCGAGGGTCAGGCTGTTGGCCGGCAAATGGTGAGTGGCCAAGGCTTTGGCGACGCTCTGGACCAGGCCTGCGTGGCAGAACTGCAGGGCTGAAAGGTTCACGGCGATGCGCCAGTCGGTGTACCCGAGCACGTACCACTCGCGCATCTGACGGCAGGCTTCGTTGAGCACCCACTCGCCAATCGGAATGATCAACCCGGTCTTTTCCGCCAGTTCGATGAACTTGTCCGGCAACAGCATGCCCTGGGTCGGATGCACCCAGCGCAGCAACGCCTCGGCGCCGACCGGCTTACCATTGTTGGCATCGAACTTGGGTTGGTAATAGAGACTGAACTGCTGCTGATCGAGGGCGATTCGCAAGTCCTGCAACAATTGCAGCTGTTTGCGCGCGTTGCTGTTCATCGAGGCGTCGAAGAAGGAATAGCCGTTTTTGCCGGCGCCCTTGGCGTGATACATCGCCGCGTCGGCGTTCATCAGCAATTCTTCGGCGGTTTCACCGTTACCCGGATAAATCGCGATGCCGACACTGGCGGAAATCTGCAAGTCATGTTCAGCGACCCGGAACGAACGCGCGATAAGCCCGACCTGGCGGGCGGCCAGGCTCAATGCGTCATTCTGTTCGCCGAGCTGCACCAGTAGAACGAACTCGTCACCGCCGATCCGCGCCAGGGTGTCGTGGCTGCGCAAATCCTCGCGCAAGCGCAGACCGACTTCACGCAACAACAGATCGCCCATATGGTGACCGAAGGCATCGTTGACGGGTTTGAACCCGTCGAGATCGATGAACATCAACGCGAAACAACCGCCCTGCTCCTGGACCATGGACATCGCCTGATCGATGCGGTCAGCCAGCAACACGCGATTCGGCAGGCCGGTCAGGGTGTCATGCAGGGCCAGTTGAGTCAGTTCGCGGTTGGCCTCGGTCAATGAGTGGGCAAGGCCTGCAGTGCGGGCCTCGAGGCGCGCATCGAGGATTGAGGTCAACAAGGCAAGGCTCAACACTGCCAGGGTGGTGATCAGCACCAGATTGTCCAGGCCCTTGCCGTTCAGGCCGCTGATGGCCGCGCCACAGAAGCTGCCATCCGGGAAACGCGCCGCCGCCATGCCGGTGTAATGCATACCAACGATCGCAAACCCCATGATCACCGCCGCGCCGCCACGGATCAGGCCGACATAAGGCGTGTGCTGGCGCAGGCGGAAAGCGATCCATAAGGCGGCGCCCGAGGCGACTACGGCGATCAGCAGCGAGGCGCTGAACAGCGTCGGATCGTAATCGATACCCGGTTGCATGCGCATGGCGGCCATGCCGGTGTAATGCATCGCGCTGATCCCGCCGCCCATGACCAGCGCGCCGAATGCCAGTTGCCAGGCTGGCAATTGTGGCTGGCTGACCAGCCACAGGGCAAAGCCGCAGGACAGGATGCTGATCAGCAATGACAGCAATGTGATGCCGATGTCGTAGCCGAGGTCGATGGGCAACTGGAACGCGAGCATGCCGATGAAATGCATCGACCACACGCCAATCCCCATGGCAAAGGCGCCGCCCGCCGTCCATAGATGCACGGCCCGGCCCTTGGCCGTGGCAATGCGTCCGGTCAGGTCGAGCGCGGTATAGGAGGCGAGAATCGCTACAAACAGCGAGATGATAACCAGCGTGGGGGAATAGCTACCGATAAGCATGAGACTACTCGCGACAGCCCCTCCGTACTGCTTCCGTTCTCGGCGGGGCAAATCGGGCGATTGTACTGATTTCGCAAACGAACGCACCGACAAAATAAGCAAATGGCCATCAAGCCGATGAAACGCTTGTTTGACACCTCGCAACGGCCACGACCAGCTGTAGCAGCTGTCGAGCTTGCGAGGCTGCGTTCGGCTGCGCAGCAGTCGTGAAATCAGACGACTCGGTGTTTCAGGGAGACCGCATATACAGGTTTTACGGCTGCTGCGCAGCCGAACGCAGCCTCGCAGGCTCGACAGCTGCTACAAAGTATCGAGTTGCCTTCAGAGAAGGGGATCTACTCTTTTTCGCTCACCTGCAACGCCCCATCCCAACCACCGCCCAATGCCGCGATCAATTGCACGCTGGCAATCAACCGGCTCTGCAACAGGCTCAGCACGCTGCGTTCATTGTTCAACGCTGTGGCCTGAACCACCACCACGCCCAGGTAAGCAATCACACCGGCCTTGTACTGGTTCTGAGTCAGGCGCAAGGATTCACGCGCCGCGTCCAGTGCTTCCTGGCGCACGCCCGCTTCGTCTTCCAGGACCTTGAGCTGCACCAGGTAGTTTTCCACTTCACGGAAGCCATCGAGCACCGTCTGACGGTACTTGGCCACGGTCTCGTCGTAGGCCGCTTCGCTGCGGTCAACTTCGGCGGAGCGCTGGCCGCCGTCAAACAAGGTCATGGCCAGTTGCGGTCCGACCGACCAGAAGCGGTTCGGCACGCTGATCCAGTTGGAAGTGGTGCTGCTGCTGTAACCGCCGTTCAGACTCAGCGTCAGGTCCGGGTAATAAGCCGCCTTGGCCACGCCGATGTTGGCATTGGCCGCCATCACCGAACGTTCGGCGGAGGCGATGTCCGGGCGGCGCTCGAGCAATTGCGAAGGCAGGCTCAGCGGTATCTGGGGCAACGCAGGAATGTCTTTGGTTTCAGCCAGGCTGAACTCGGCCGGCGGTAACCCGATCAGGACGGCAATGGCATTCTCGAATTGAGCACGCTGCCAGATCAGATCAACCATGTCAGCCTGGGTGCTTTTGAGCTGAGTCTGGGCCTGCGCCACCGCGTCCTTGCCGGAGACACCGGCGCGGTACTGGTTTTCAGTCATTGTCAGTGAGCGCTGATAGGCCTCGACCGTCGCTTCCAGCAGGCGTTTCTGCTGGTCGATCACGCGCAGTTGCAGATAGTTCTGCACCAGTTCCGACTGCTGGCTCAAGCGCATCGCCGCCAGATCGGCATAACTCGCCTCGGCGTTGGCGGTGTCGGCTTCAAGGCCTCGACGCAACTTGCCCCAAACGTCGGCCTCCCAACTGACCCCGGCCTGTGCGGTGTAAGTGTCGCGAATCCCGCTGGAAGAACTGGTCAGGCTCGAACTGCTGCTGCCGGTGCCCTGGCTGGAGCGGTTTTTCCCGACGGTCAGGTCCACGGTCGGGAAAAACGCGCCACGGGCACTGCGCACCAAGGCCTGGGCCTGACGGTATTGGGCTTCGGACTGCGCAACGGTCTGGTTGGCACTGTTGAGTTTTTCGATCAGGCCGTTGAGCTGCTGATCGCCATACAACTCCCACCAGGCGCCACGGGCCAGGGAATCGCTGGGATTGGCCTGACGCCAGCCTGCCGCTTCCTTGTATTGCGCCGGCGCAGCCGCTGGCGGGCGCTGGTAATCCGGGCCGATGGCGCAGGCGCTGAGCATCGCCACGCACAGCGCCAGGCTCAACAAACGCGAGCCTCGGGCCGATACCAGCGGTGCAGCCAGAGTGATAAGCGAACGGTCAGTCATAGCGGAGTTTCCAGAGCAGCATCGGTACGCACCCCACGCCAATGGTTGAAGCGATGGCGCAGTTTGTCGAGATAGAGGTAAACCACCGGGGTGGTGTAAAGGGTCAGCACCTGGCTGAAAACCAGCCCGCCAATGATTGTCAGGCCCAGTGGCTGGCGCATTTCCGCACCTTCGGCGCGGCCCAGCAGCAACGGCAACGCGCCGAGGATCGCCGCCAGGGTGGTCATCAGGATCGGCCGCAGACGTTGCAGGCAAGCACTGCGAATCGATTCCAGCGGGGCCATGCCCTGATGCCGTTCCAGCTGCAAGGCCAAGTCGATCATCAGAATGGCGTTTTTCTTCACCACGCCGATCAGCAGGAACAACCCGAGCAACGAGATAAGGCTGAACTCACCGCCCAGCGCGTAAATCGACAGCAACGCGCCGACCCCGGCAGATGGCAAGGTCGAGAGAATGGTCAGCGGATGGATGTAGCTTTCATACAGCACACCGAGCACCAGATACACCGCCACCAGCGCCCCGAGAATCATCCACGGCTGGCTCTTCTGGGTCGCGGCAAAGGCGTCGGCAGTGCCGGCCATTTTCACGATCACGTCTTCCGGCATGCCAAGTCTGGCGATCGCCCGCTCGATGGCCGCTGTGCCCTGCTCCACCGCCACGCCTTCGGCCATGTCGAAGGAAATGCTCTCGGAGGCGAACTGGCCTTCGTGGCTGACGCGGTCGTCTTCCAGGCTGTTTTCGTAATGAGCGATGGTCGAGAGCGGAATCCGTGCACCGTCAGCCGTGATCACCTGGACCTGATTAAGCGTGATCGGGTCCTGGGCATATTTCGGATTGACCTCCATGACCACCTGATATTGATTAAGGCTGTCGTAAATCGTCGAAATCTGCCGCTGGCTGTAGGCGTTGTTCAGCACCGCGGTGACCATGTCCATGTCGACGCCCAGGCGTTTGGCCTGATCACGATCGACGATCAGGGTCACCTGTTGGGCGCCGCGCCCTTCACGGGCGTCAATCGCCGTCAGCTCCGGCAAGGCCTTGAGCGCAGTAACGACTTTCGGATACCACTGGCGCAACTCGCCGAGGTCGGCGCTTTGCAGGATGTAGGAATACTGCGACGTGGTCTGTTCCCGGCCACCACCAAACTGCAGGTCCTGATCGGCCATCAGCATCAGTTGCGCGCCGGCGACCTTGGGCATTTCCTTGCGCAAACGTTCGATGACCTTTTGCGCGGACAGGTTGCGTTCCTTGATCGGTTTCAGCCGCACCAGCATGAAGGCGTTGTTGGTGCCGTTGGTGCCGCCGATAAAACCGGCGACGCTTTGCACTGCGTCATCCTTGAGCACGGCGCGGCGGAAGGTTTCCATTTTCGGCTGCATCACACTGAATGACAGTCCGTCGTCGCCGCGCACGAAACCGATCAGCTGGCCGGTATCTTGCTGAGGCATAAATGTTTTAGGAACAACGACATACAGCGCAATGTTAACGCCAACCGTAACGATAAGACTAAGCAAGGTCAGCCGGCGATGACGCAGCACCCAATCCAGGCTTGTGGCGTATTTGCCGACCATCCACTCGTTGGCGCGCTGACTCCAGCGCTGCAAACGGTTTTCCTCACCCGGCGTATGCGGCTTGAGCCAACGGGCACAGAGCATCGGCGTCAGCGTCAAGGAAACCACCAGCGACACCACGATGGACGCCGCCAACGTGATGGAAAACTCGCGAAACAGGCTTTCGACGATCCCACCCATGAACAGGATCGACAGGAACACCGCCACCAGCGAGGCGTTCATCGACAGCAAGGTGAAGCCGACTTCCTGCGCCCCGAGGTACGCAGCCTTCATCGGCGGTACGCCTTTGTCGATGTGCCGCGAAATGTTCTCCAGCACCACAATGGCATCGTCCACCACCAGCCCGGTGGCCAGGATCAGCGCCATCAGCGACAGGTTGTTCAGGGAGAATCCGTAGAGGTACATCACCGCAAAGGTGCCGACCAGCGACACCGGCACCGCAAGGGTCGGAATCAACGAGGCGCGGAAGTTACCGAGGAACAGGAACACCACCAGGATCACCAGCGCCACGGCAATCAGCAGGGTCATTTCCGCTTCATGCAGGGTCGCCTTGATCACCGGCGACCGGTCCATCGCTACGTTCAGCTTCACGCTGGCCGGCAACACGGCCTGCAACGCCGGCAGTTGAGCCTTGATTTCGTTGACCGTCTCGATGATGTTGGCGCCAGCCTGGCGGTTGATCACCAATAGTACCGCCGCGTCGTTGTTGAAGAAGCCGCTGTTGTAGCGGTCTTCGACGCCGTCGCTGACCTTGGCCACGTCCTTCAGGCGCAGGGCCGCGCCGTCTGCGTAGTGAATGATCAGCGACTCGTAGTCCTTGGCTTTTTCCAGTTGATCGTTGGCCTGAACCTGCCATAGCCGCTGGCCATCTTCGACCGACCCTTTGGGCCTGCGCACGTTGGCATTCGCAATGGTGTTACGCACATCGTCCAGCGCCACGCCGTACTGGTTGAGCGCCTGCGGTTCGAGTTCGATGCGCACCGCCGGCAAGGAACTGCCGCCGATCTGCACTTCGCCGACGCCCTGCACCTGAGACAGGCTCTGGGACAGAATCGTCGAGGCCAAATCATAGAGCTGGCCCTTTTCCAGCACGTCAGAGGTCAGCGACAGCACCATGATCGGCGCCTGGGACGGGTTGACCTTCTTGTAGGTCGGCATGCTGCGCATCCCGCTCGGCAGCAAATTGCGCGAAGCGTTGATCGCCGCCTGCACTTCCCGCGCCGCGCCGTTGATGTCGCGGTCCAGGTCGAACTGCAAAATCACCCGGGTCGAGCCCTGGCTGGAGCGGCTGCTCATGGTGTTGACCCCGGCAATGGCGCCGAAGGAGCGTTCCAGCGGCGTGGCCACCGTCGAGGCCATGACCTCCGGACTCGCACCGGGCAGACTCGCTTGGACCACGATCACCGGGAAGTCCATCTGCGGCAACGGCGATACGGGCAACAGGCCGAAGCTCACGCCGCCCAGCAGCAGGATCGCCAGGCTCAGCAACATCGTTGCGACCGGGCGCTTGATAAATGGTCCGGACAGGTTCATGGCTGTTCTGCCGCTTCCACGGTTTCAGACTTGCGGCCCCAGCGCCGACCGAGGCGGTCGAAGTACAGGTAGATCACCGGAGTGGTAAACAGCGTCAGCACCTGGCTCAGCAACAAGCCGCCCACCATCACCAGACCCAACGGTTGACGCAGTTCCGCGCCGGAACCGGTCGCCAGCATCAGTGGCACCGCGCCGAACAACGCGGCCAGTGTGGTCATCAGAATTGGCCGGAAACGCAGCAGCGCCGCCTGATAGATCGCCGTTTCCGGGTCCATGCCCTGATTGCGTTCAGCGTCGAGGGCGAAGTCGATCATCATGATCGCGTTCTTTTTCACGATACCGATCAACAAAATGATGCCTATGATCGCGATCATCCCTAGATCATTGCCGCTCAACAGCAACGCCAGCAAGGCACCGACCGCCGCCGAGGGCAAGGTCGAAAGAATGGTGATCGGGTGGATGTAGCTCTCGTACAGCACGCCGAGCACGATGTACATGGTCACCACCGCCGCCAGAATCAGCAGCAAGGTGCTCGACAGCGACGCCTGGAATGCCTCGGCCGCGCCCTGGAACTGGGTCTGCACGCCAATCGGCATGCCGATGTCTTTCTGCACCTGGTCGATGAGCTCCACCGCATGCCCCAGCGCCACGCCGGGCGCGAGGTTGAACGACATCATCACCGCCGGGAACTGACCGATATGAGTGATCGCCAGTTGGGCCTGACGCTCTTCCATGTGCGCCAGACTGGACAGGCGCACTTGCCCGCCGTCGGTGGTTTTTACGTGAATCTGGTTCAGCGCCTCCGGGCCTATCTTCTCGCCCGACTGCGATTGCAGCACCACGCGGTACTGGCTGGCCTGGGTGTAGATGGTGGAAATCTGCCGCTGACCGAAAGCGTCATACAGCGCATCGGTGATGTTCGACACCGACACACCGACCCGCGACGCCGCATCGCGGTCGATCACCAGATACACCTGCAAGCCCTTGTCCTGCAAATCGCTGGCAACGTCGGTCAGCTCCGGCCGTTGGGCCAGGGCGTCCACCAGACGACCGCTCCACAGACTCAGCAGCTCGGAATCCGGCGACGACATGCTGAACTGGTATTGAGTCCGGCTCACGCGATCTTCAATGGTCAGGTCCTGCACCGGTTGCATGAACAGGCGGATGCCAGTGAGTTTGTCCAGTTCCGGTTGCAGACGTGCGATCACCTCGGTGGCGCTCAAGTCGCGATTGCTGTGGGATTTGAGATTGATCAGCAGACGACCGCTGTTCAGCGTCGCGTTGTCACCGTCAACGCCGATATAGGACGACAGGCTCTCCACCGCCGGATCCGCCAGGATCACTTTAGCCAGTTCCTGTTGACGGTCGCTCATGGCCGCAAAGGAAATCGACTGCGGCGCTTCGGAAATGCCCTGGATCACCCCGGTGTCCTGCACCGGGAAAAAGCCCTTGGGCACCACCATGTAAAGGAACACGGTCAACACCAGCGTGCCAACGGCCACCAGCAGGGTCAGCGGTTGATGCTTGAGAACCCACTTTAACTTGCGCCCGTAAGCCGCGATCATCCAATCAATTGTGGCGCCGCTGGCCCGGTAGAAACGGCCCTGATCTTCTTCCTTCGGCTCACGTTTGAGCAGCCGTGCGCACATCATCGGCGTCAGGGTCAGGGAGACGACAAGGGAGATCAGGATCGCCACCGCCAGGGTGATGGCAAATTCGCGGAACAGCCGCCCCACCACGTCGGCCATGAACAACAGCGGAATCAGTACTGCAATCAGCGACAGGGTCAGGGAGATCAGGGTGAAGCCGATCTGCTTGGCGCCCTTGAGCGCTGCATTCAGGGGGCTGTCGCCCTCTTCGATAAATCGGGAAATGTTCTCCAGCATGACGATCGCATCGTCCACCACGAAACCGGTGGCGATGGTCAGTGCCATCAAGGTCAGGTTGTTGACCGAGAAACCGGCGAGGTACATCACGCCGAAGGTGCCGATCAGTGACAGTGGCACTGCAACCGACGGAATGATCGTGGCGCTGGCCCGACGCAGGAACAGGAAGGTCACCATCACGACCAGCGCAATGGCGATCAACAATTCGTGCTGCACGTCGGTGACCGAGGCGCGGATGGTCTGGGTGCGGTCGGTCAGCACGGTGACTTCGAGACCCGCCGGCAGGTTGTCGGTGATGCTCGGCAGCAGGGCTTTGATCCGGTCGACCACTTCGATGACGTTGGCGCCAGGCTGGCGCTGGATGTTCAGCAGCACCGCCTGGTTTTCATTGGCCCACGCTGCCAGACGTTCGTTTTCCGCGCCATCGACGATCTCAGCCACATCCTTGAGCCGCAACGGCGCGCCGTTGGAGTAGGCGAGAATCAGGTTGGCGTAGTCCTTGGGCGAGGTCAGTTGATCGTTTGCATCGAGCATCGACACCCGGGTCGGGCCGTCGAAGTTGCCCTTGGGCTGGTTGACGTTGGACGCGCCGATCAAGGTGCGTACGTCCGACAGGTTCAAGCCATTGGCCGCCAGTGCCTCTGGATTGACCTTGATCCGCACGGCCTGACGCTGGCCGCCGGCAATGCTGACCATGCCGACGCCGCTGATCTGGGCGATTTTCTGCGCCATGCGCGTGTCGACCAAGTCATTGAGCTTGGGCAGCAACATGGTCTTGGAGGTGATGGCCAGGGTCAGCACCGGGGTGTCCGCCGGGTTGACCTTGTTGTACACCGGCGGCGCCGGCAGGTCCTTGGGCAGCAAATTGGTCGCAGCGTTGATCGCCGCCTGCACCTGCTGCTCGGCGACGTCCATGTTGATGTCGAGGCTGAAACGCAGGGTCAGCACGGAAGCGCCGCCGGAACTGGTCGACGCCATCTGGGTCAGGCCGGGCATCTGCCCGAATTGACGCTCAAGGGGCGCAGTCACCGCGCTGGTCATGACATCCGGGCTGGCACCGGGATACAGCGTCATGACACGGATGGTCGGGTAATCGACCTGTGGCAATGCCGACACCGGCAACAGCCGATAGGCGATCACGCCGGCCAGGATAATGGCCAGCATGCTCAGGGTCGTGGCGACCGGGCGAAGGATGAACAGCCGCGAGATGTTCATGCGCCGCCCTTTTTCGCCTTGTCGGTGGTCGTCGCGTCAGGCACCGTGGCGGCCGATTTGCCTTGCAGGTGCCCGGTCGGGGTGGTCGGTACATCCTTGGTGTCGTTGACCACTTCCACTTCGCTGCCTTCCTTCAAGCGGTCGGTGCCTTCAAGGACCACGCGCTCCCCTGCGGCCAGGCCTTCGGTAATCACGGTGTTTTCACCATTACTGGCACCGACTTTCAACTGGCGAATCGTGACTTTCTTGTCGCCGTCGAGAGCGTAGACAAACGTACCGTTGGTGCCGAACTGGATCGCTGCCGAAGGTGCGAGCACCACGTCTTTGAGGGTGTCGGCCAGCAGGTGGACGTTGACGAACTGGTTGGGGAACAGCGCCTGGTCGCGGTTCTCGTAACGAGCCTTGAATTTCAGTGTGCCGGTGGTGACGTCGATCTGGTTGTCCAGGCTCTGCAAGACGCCGGTGGCCTGCAACTTGGTGTCGCCGCGGTCCCAGGCTTCGGCGGGCAATTTGGCGCCGGTGCGATAACGGGCCAGCACGGTTTCCAGGCTGTTTTCCGGCAAGGTGAAGGCAACGCTGATCGGTTGGGTCTGGGTGATGATCACCAGCGCGGTGGTGTCGTTGGCTGCCACCAGGTTGCCGACATCCAGCTGACGCAAGCCCACACGCCCGGCAATCGGCGCACGGATCTTGGTGAATTCCAGATTGAGCTTGGCGTCGTTGACCGCCGCCTGATTGGTCTTGACCGTGCCCTGATACTGGCCCACCAGCGCTTCGGCGGTGTCCAGGGTCTGCTTGGCGATACTGTCTTCGCGATACAGGCCGCGATAGCGTTCGACATCGACCTGGGCGTTTTTCAGTTGGGCCTGGTTCTGCAGCAACGTGCCTTCGGCCTGAAGCAAGGCGTTCTGGTAAGGACGCGGGTCGATTTCAGCCAGCAGATCGCCCGCCTTGACCATCTGCCCTTCCTCGAAGGAGATCTTCATCAGCTCACCACCGACGCGGCTGCGCACATTGATGGTGTTCAGCGCCGTCACAGTGCCCAGCGCCTTGTAGTACAGCGGGAAATCACCCTTCACCGCTGGCGCGACACGCACCGGGACCGGCCCGGTCGCCCCGCCGAAACCGGGACGCATCCCCCCCGACCTGCCGGTTTGCCCGGCAACGGCTTTTTGCCCAGCGCCCTCTTTTTGGGCAGTGCCGGCGGGCCAGAATTTCCAGCACAGGCCAGCGATGACCAACAGGACAAGCAGGCCGAACAGCCAGCGACGGGGACTACGGGAAACGGAGGATTGCATGGAATGATCAACCATTGGGCGCGTGGGCTTCTTCTACAGGAGGCTGAACGATAAGCACTGGCGGGCATTAAGCAAAGCGGCTTTACCGGCAATTTACCTTCGGCTTACGTAACAGGAGATTTATCTAAGACACTGAAGCACAAATGAAAACGGCCTGGACAGGGCCAGGCCGTTAACAATTGTAATGCTTTACTTATTTAAGAACGGCAAGTGCTGCTTCGTAGTTCGGTTCGTCAGCGATTTCCTTGACCAGTTCGCTGTGCAGAACATTGTCGTTTTCGTCCAGCACCACGACGGCACGGGCGGTCAGGCCTTTGAGCGGGCCGTCAGCGATGGCAACGCCGTAGTTCTCGATGAACTCTGCACCGCGCAGGGTCGACAGGTTCTGTACGTTTTCCAGGCCTTCGGCGCCGCAGAAGCGCGCTTGAGCGAACGGCAGGTCAGCGGAGATGCACAGCACGACAGTGTTGGCGACATCACTGGCCTGGGCGTTGAACTTGCGAACCGAAGTCGCGCAGGTCGGGGTATCGACGCTTGGGAAGATGTTCAGCACTTTGCGCTTGCCGGCGAAGCTCGCCAGGGTCACGTCGGACAGATTGCCGGCAACCAGGGAAAAGGCTGGCGCCTTGGAACCGGCTTGTGGCAGTTGGCCGTTGACTTGAACCGGGGAGCCTTTAAGAGTGACTTGAGCCATGAACGGAGTCCTTCTGAACGTTGTTGTAGAGAATTTTGAAGAGGCCGAAGTTAACCACGAAATGGCCCGACGACCTATGCCCAGAATACAAATTGTGAAGTGTTGTCCCCCTAAACTGGATACAACTCTGACAATCAACACAATTCCCTTGTGGGAGCGGTGTACAGCGTACCGCCCTCGCCGCCTGCAACCCGGTGTTCATGACGAAAGGCAGCCAGCGTTGTCGATTTAAATGACGGCCATTCGACCAGTCAGTGAGTCACTCACATCCAGCGGAGGCAAGACCATGCGATTCATGATCATTGTGAAAGCCAGCCCCGATTCCGAGGCCGGTGTGATGCCCAGCAAAGAACTGATGACTGCAATGGGCAATTTCAACGAGGAACTGGCCAGGGCGGGAATCCTCATCGACTGCGATGGCCTGCAGCCCAGCAGTAAAGGCGCTCGTGTACGTTTCTCGGGTGACCAGCGCACGGTGATCGACGGCCCGTTCGCCGAAACCAAGGAGCTGATCGCCGGCTACTGGATATGGCAAGTGGAGTCGAAACAGGAGGCGATCGAATGGGTCAAGCGTTGCCCCAACCCGATGCCAGGCACCGACGCCGAGATCGAGATTCGCCAGGTGTACGAGGCCGAGGATTTCGGGGACGAGTTCACACCGGAACTGCGGGAACAGGAAGAGCGGCTGCGTGCACAGGTGAAGAAACCCTGAATTGTCCGATCGTTGTGGCGAAGGGGCTTGTCCTCTCGCCACATCTAGTAGTCCGTCGATCTCAACCTCCTGTTTCGTATTAACTTTTTAGTACGCATAAACTCCCGCTCGCGTGTACGAAAAACCGAAGATTCCCCTCTTCGACTGGCGAACCCTTAGTTAGCTGCTAGCTTCAACAGACGTGTCCTACAGGCTTGATAGGAAAGAGATTTCGCAGTAACGGCCGCCCAGTGCCGAGTTGTCCAATGAGCCACGAAGGAACGGGGGGAATCATGTTGAACAATTGGGGAACACACGCCTTTCTATTGGCAGCATCGATGGCGTCTGCCGTTTATGCCCACGCGGATAACGCCGATACGGCCAACAAAAGTAACAACCCGCTGAACCTGGCGCCCGGCGTCAACCTTCAGGATTACTACACACCCAAGCTTTACGACACCAATGCCCACACCAACGACCTCCTGATGCGCGGCACTTTGCCCATCGCACCCAATGACTTCATTGGTGTGCCGCAATTGCTGCGCGCCACCGTGCCGATCAGCACTCGCCCCGATCCAAACGGCGGCTACAGCACTGGTGAAGGTGATCTGAATATTTTCGACATCTTCCTTCTCAAGACTGACGGTGTGCAGCTGGGTATCGGCCCGCTGATCACCGCCCCCACCGCCGACCAGGACGAACTGGGCACTGGCAAATGGCAGGCGGGCCTGGCGGCCATTGCAATTGATTCATCGCCTCGTGGCCTGCTCGGCGCATTGGTCCAGTACCAGAGTTCGTTCGCCGGTGACCATGATCGCGCCCACGTCGAAACCGCAACCCTGCAACCTTTCATCATCCATAACCTGGAAAAGGGTTGGTATTTGCGTTCGACCGGCATCTGGACGTTCGACCTGAAAAACGACACCCATTACATCCCCATCGGGTTCGGTAGCGGCAAAGTGTGGAAATCAGGTTCCAATATTCTCAATGCCTTCATCGAACCTCAGTGGACAGTGGAACGCAAAGGCGATGGCCTGCCGCAGTTCACGCTGTTTGCCGGGATCAATGTCACGTTTGGCAAATAAGGACTTTCCTATGCACGGTGCAATTCGCGCAGCCGGTTTCAGCCTGATGACCATGTTTGTCAGTTGCGGTGTCGGCGCCCAGGAGCTGGATACGCGGATCGGCAAGATCGCGATGGAAGGCGAACTGCCGGCCCATGAATCCATTGCCAAACTCTACGCCGAGCTGGATTTCCAACAGGCGACCCAGAGTTACCTGTGGGCCTTGCCGCTGGTGTCCTACGCGCAATGGCAGGAAGCGTTTCGCGACAAACTCGGAGCCCACAGCGGCGACCTGATGGTGCTCGACAGTTACGAAGACAAACTGGGTGTGATCACCGCCAACGCCACCACGCCGTACATCCTCGGTTTCGTCGACCTGAATGAAACCGGTCCGCTGGTGATCGAACTGCCGCCCGGCCCGACGGCGGGTGGTGTGGGTGATTTCTGGCAGCGTGCAATCATCGACATGGGCCAGACCGGCCCCGACAAAGGCAAGGGCGGCAAGTATCTGGTGCTGCCTCCGGGTGCCGAGCCACCGGCCGACGCTGGCAAGTATTACCTCGCCAAGTCGGAAACGATGAACGTGCTGGTGGGTTTTCGCGTCCTCGATCCCGACCCGGCCAAGGGCAAGGCGCTGGTCGAACAGTTCAAGATGTACCCGTACGCCAAACGCGCCGAACCGGCCAAGACCCAACTGCTCTCCCCCGGCGGCAAGGCCTGGTCCGGCACCCAGCCGCGCGGCCTGGCTTATTGGGAACGGCTGCATCAAATCATTCAGAAAGAACCGGTCAACGAACGTGATCGCTTCTACATGGCAATGCTGGCCAGCCTGGGCATCGAAAAAGACAAACCCTTCAACCCCAATGACAACCAACGCAAGGCGCTGGAACAAGGCGCACAAGTCGGAGAGCTGATCGCCAAGGCCAACACGTTCGCCAAGCGTTTTCCAGACGCCCAGTACTGGAAAGACCGGCAATGGGACACCGTGCTGAACATCGCCGAGCCGTCCCAGCGTGTGGCTTATTACGACCAGTTGTGGGAGCGCAGCGCCTGGTTCTACGAAGCGGTGACCAACACCAAGGGCATGGTTTCCAAGACACCGGGCCTGGGCCAGACCTACCTCGGCGCCTACACCGACGCCAAGGGCAACTGGCTCGACGGTGGCAAAAGTTATCGCCTGCACGTCGGCGCCAACCCGCCGGCCAAGCAGTTCTGGTCGATGACCGTCTATGACATCGACAGCCGCTGCCTGATCGACAACCCGCAGCGCAAGGCCGATCTGTCGTCCCGTCAGGATCTGAAAAAGAACCCTGACGGCTCGGTGGACCTGTACTTCGGCCCGACCGCGCCACAAGGGTTCGAAAACAATTGGGTGCAAACCGTGCCGGGCAAACACTGGTTCAGCTATTTCCGTCTGTACGCACCCACCGAAGCCTACTTCGATAAAAGCTGGAAACTCGACGACATCACGGCTGTGGAATGACGCCCAAGCGTTTTATAAGGAAGTTTCATGAATAACCGCATGCTGCTCACCGCACTGTCGATCGCCCTGAGCACCAGCGCCTGGGCCGTCATGCTCAGGCCTTATGTTGTGCGTCCTTTACTGGCCCTGTGCGTGCTCGGTACAAGCCCACTGACTCTCGGGGCGGAGGGCGGTGTCGGTCGGCCGATCACCGGGCAACAGGTGTTTTCCAATGCCGGGATCGTGCCGCCAGAACCCGGCTGGGTCACGTCCTTCACCAGCATCTGGTATGACGGTGAGCTCAAGGGCGGCAAGGGGGCGCCGATTTCCGGTGAAGTCGGTGTAGGCCTGGACATGAAAGTCTCCTACACGATGGCCAACTTCACCCATATCTGGGACACCGGCAAAGGTCGCTGGAACTACGCCTCGGCCATCGGCGTGCCGGTGCAGTACACCGACGTCAGCATCAGTATTACCGGCCCGCGCGGGCGGACACTGGGCACCGAAGACACCGGCACACAGTTCGCCGACATGCTGATCACGCCGATCGCCGCCGGCTACCACTTCGACGAGGTCAACCACCTCTCGCTTTCCTTGCCGATCTACGTGCCGACCGGTGCCTATAACGACGATCGCCTGGCCAACCCCGGCCAGAACACTTACACCTTCATGCCCACCGTGGCCTTCACCCATCTGGACGGCAAGGGCGGCGAGTTCACCCTGTCGAGCGGCCTGGAGTTCTACACCGAGAACGACGCCACGGACTATCGCAACGGCAACATCTTCACCCTCGATGCGCTGTGGACCCACGGTTTCGGCAATGGCTGGAGCGCCGGCATTGTCGGCGGTTACGTGCAGCAGATCACCGATGACAAGGGCCAGACCGCCGATTCACTCAACGGCTTTCGCGGCCGCTCCGTCGGAGCCGGTCCGGTGGTGGGTTGGGCCGGAAAATTTGCCGATGCCCAGGCCAGCGTCAGCGCGCGCTGGGTACCGGAGTTCGACACCAAGAACCGCCCTGAAGGCAACGGCTTCAGCGTCAACCTGACGTTGGCGTTTTTCTAGGAGAGGAACATCCCATGACTGCACTCCAAGACCTCAACGCCCTGCAAGCCAGCATCGCCGAAGCCGTACTCGGCCAGGATCAGGTGATCCGCCAGATTATCCTCGGCCTGTTGGCCAACGGGCACTTGTTGCTCGAAAGCCTGCCCGGCCTGGCCAAGACCCGCACGGTCAAGGCGCTGGCCAAACACCTGGACGCGAAGATGAGCCGCATCCAGTTCACGCCCGACCTGCTGCCGTCAGACATCACCGGCGCCGAGGTGCTGCACCAGATCGATGGCAGGAACGAGATCCAGTTCCAGCCCGGCCCACTGTTCGGCAACCTGATCCTGGCCGACGAAATCAATCGCGCCCCGGCCAAGGTTCAGGCCGCGCTGCTGGAAGCCATGGAAGAACGGCAGATCACCGTGGCAGGCAACAGTCATGTTTTACCGGAGCTGTTCATCGTGGTGGCGACCCAGAACCCGATCGAGCAGGAAGGCACTTACCCGCTGCCGGAAGCGCAGATGGACCGGTTCCTGATGAAAGTTCTGCTGGATTACCCGAGCGCAGAAAACGAAAGCCAGGTGCTGCGCCTGTTGCGTGAAGAGGAGTTTGCGCTGGGCGCGAAAACGGCTGCGGTGCAAGGCTTCGCGCTATCCCAGGAGGTGATCTTCGCAGCGCGTCGGGAAGTCAGCGCCATTCACGTGTCCCCGGCCATCGACCGCTACCTGATCGACCTGATCAATGCCACCCGCCACCCAGCCGATTACGATGCCGACCTCGGTCGCTGGATTGCCATCGGCGCCAGCCCTCGCGGCGGTATCGGCCTGGATCGTTGCGCCCGGGCCGATGCCTGGTTACAGGGGCAGGATTTTGTCTCGCCGGACAACGTTCGCGCCGTGGTGCATCCGGTGCTGCGTCATCGGCTGCAACTGAGCTATGACGCAGTCGCTGACGGTGTCTCTGCCGATCAGGTGCTTGATCGCCTGCTCGACAACGTCGCGATTCCGGCCTGAGGTTGAAATGAACAGTGCAGACGGTCTGGTCTATGTCTCTCTGGCGCAGTTGATGGCCCTGGAGTTCAAGGCGCGTGACCTGAGTTTCCTCGCGCGTCAGCCGCAGGGCAGCATTCTCGCCGGCAACCATGCCTCGCGCCTGCGTGGCCGTGGGTTGAACTTCGATGAACTGCGCCGCTATCAGCCGGGAGACGACTTGCGTCATCTGGATTGGCGGGCATCACTGCGCACCGGCAAACCGGTGGTTCGCACCTTCACCGAAGAACGCGACCGCCCGGCGTTGATTCTGGTCGATCAGCGCATGTCGATGTTCTTCGGCTCCCAGCGCAGTTTCAAATCCGCCATTGCCGCCGAACTTGGCGCGTTGGCCGCGTGGATGGTGTTCCACGCGGGAGATCGGGTCGGCGGCCTGGTGTTCAATGATTTGCGCATCGAGGCCATTGCCCCGCTGCGCAGCCGTAAACGTGTCGAAGCGCTGTGCAGTCGCATCGCTGAGCAGAATCAACAACTGAACGCAGCCAATCCGGACGCCGAAGGTGAGGATCAACTCGACAAGGTTTTACAGCGTTGCCTGGCGGTGGCCGGTCACGATCACCTGATTTGCATCGTTAGCGACTTTGCCGGCGCCGGTGAACGCACCTTGCAGTTGATGCGCCAATTGGCGGCTCACAACGATGTGATTGCGATGCAGGTCTACGACCCGTTGGCGCTGAACCTGCCAAAGAATGGCCGTTTGCTGATCACTCAAGGTCAGTTGCAGGTGGAACTGGCCGTCGAGCAACGCAGCGTTCATCAGCCGCTGGGGGACTTTCTCAGTGGTCGGCTCAAAGACGTCGCTACGTTGCTGCGCCGCAGTCAGGTGCCGCTGATGATGTTCAGCACCGCCACCGAGGCACAGGAACAATTGCGCGCCGAACTGGGCAAGCTCGGCAGAGGGCGGCGATGAACCCGAACATCCCGAGCATCGAACAGCTCAAGGAGATCGCCCTGCCCGCGCCGGTGAGTTATGCGCCGCAGACGTGGGGTTGGTGGGTTCTGCTCTGCCTGTTAGTGATCGCCGTTTTGCTGGTCAGCGCACGGAGGTACTGGCAGTGGCGGCGGGATCGCTATCGGCGCGAGGCGTTGGTGCGTTTGGTTGAACTGCAAAACAGCGACGATCAACTCGGCGCCCTGCGCGAACTGCCAGAGCTACTCAAACGCGTAGCCCTGTCGATGCCCACCGATTGGAATACCCCCCCTGTGGGAGCGAGCCTGCTCGCGAAGAGGCCCTTACATTCACCATTGATGTCGACTGACATGACGCCATCGCGAGCAGGCTCGCTCCCACAGGTGACGGCGTTAGGCGGGAAAGATTGGCAAGCATTCCTGGAGCTGCACAGTGCGCAGCCATTACCGGCGGATTTCAGCCAGCAACTGGCGCAGCTTGCTTATGCGCCGGACACCGTATTGCTTGCGTTGCCAAGCATTCAGCGCGATCAACTGTTCGCTACCTGCAAACACTGGGTGGAGCATCACCATGTGGCAGTTTGATTACCCATGGCTGCTGGTCCTTTTGCCTTTGCCATGGTTCGGCTACCGCTTCCTGCCCGATTACCGCGAAGCCCGCAGCGCCGTGCGCGTACCGTTTTTCGCTGCCATGAGCCGGGCGGTCGGCCAGGCACCCAGCCAGGCCGGTACCCGCAGCAATCGCTGGCAGTTACTGCTGAACCTGCTGGTCTGGGCGCTATTGCTGCTGGCCGCCGCTCGCCCGGTGTTCGTCGAAAAACCCATCGAGCGCCAGCAACCGGTGCGCGACCTGATGCTGGCCATCGACATTTCCCAGTCCATGGAAGCCACCGATTTCACCGACGCCAACGGCCAGAAGATCAACCGCCTGGCAGCGGTCAAGGACGTGGTTCGTGGCTTTATCGACAAGCGCAAAGATGATCGGCTGGGCCTGATCGTGTTCGGCAGTGGTGCTTACCCGCAGGCGCCGCTGACCCTCGATCACACCAGCCTGTCGCTGTTACTCGACGACATCGGCATCGGCATGGCCGGGCCCAACACGGCCATCGGCGACGCCATCGGTCTGAGCCTGAAGTTGCTCGACCAGGCCCACGAACAGGAAAAAGTCCTGATCCTGCTCACCGACGGCAACGACACCAGCAGCGCCATTACCCCGGATCACGCGGCGTCCATGGCGGCTGCCAAAGGCGTGGTCATTCACACCATCGGCATTGGCGACCCTGACGCTTCGGGTGAAGCCAAGGTCAACCTTCAGGGTTTGCAGCAAATCGCCGAGGCCACGGGCGGCAAGTTCTTCCGTGCTGAAGATCGCAATGCGCTGGATCAGGTGTACGCCACCCTCGACAAACTCACGCCGCATCAAGTGAAAACCCTCAGCCATCAACCGAAAAAGGATCTGTTCTGGTGGCCAATGGGGACCGCGATCGGCTTGCTCGTGCTCTACCACTTAGGCGCCCTGCTCCGTCCGCAGCTGACACTCTCGCGTCAGCGGCAGGAGGCTTGAGATGGAGATCAATCTCAGTGACTTCCATTTCCTGCGTCCACTGTGGCTGTTACTGGTGCCGTTCGGCGCCCTGTTGCCCTGGCTGTGGCGCCGCAGCCGTGACGTGCAACGGCGTTTGCGTAGCAACATCGCCGAGCACTTGTTGCCGCATTTGCTGATTACGCCGCAGGATCAGCAGCGTTTTCGGCCCGTGCATCTGGCCTGCGTGGTGTTGATGCTGGGCGCCATCGCCGCTGCCGGGCCCACCTGGGAGCAGGACCGTCCGGACTTTCTGGAAAATCGCGCGCCACTGATCATCGCCATCGACCTGTCACCGTCGATGGACGCCACCGACATACAGCCAAGTCGTCTGGAAGCGGCCAAACACAAGCTGCATGACCTGATCCAGCGTCGCGCCGGGGCTCGCAGCGGGTTGATCGCCTATGCTGGCAGCGCGCATCTGGTGTTGCCGCCGACCGACGATCCCGCCCTGCTCGACACCTTCATTCAAGCCCTGAGCACCGACCTGATTGCCAAACCGGGGAAAAATGTCGGCGCGGTGGTCGAGCAAGCCAAACGCCTGCTGATCGCCGAGAAAACGCCGGGAACCCTGCTGCTGATCACCGACGGCGCCGACACCTCACAACTCAGCGGTCTGGACCAGCAACTGGACGACAGCGCGCTGCAAGTGCTGATTCTGGCCGTCGGCAGCGAGGATGGCGGGGTCATCCACGATGCCAACGGCCAGCCACGTACCGACAGCAACGGTCGTCCGGCACTCGGCCGTTTTGATCAGGCCGCACTCAAACAGCTGGGATCAACGTTGGATGCGCCGTTGGGCAGCCTGACGCTCAATGACGACGACCTGGACTGGATCGAGCTGCACGCCCAGCAGCACTTCCAGGCGGCCAGCGATGAACAGCGTGAACTGCACTGGAAGGATGCCGGTTACTGGCTGTGCTGGCCGTTGCTGCTGATCGCCTTCTTCAGCGTGCGCAAGGGCTGGAGTCTGAACTGGACGGCCGGGTGGTTGCTGGCACTGGGCATTGGCTTGCAACCAGCACCGGCCGAAGCCAACCCCTTGACCGATGCCTTTTTCACCCCTGACCAGCAAGGCCGCTGGGCTTTCGAGCACCAACACTTCCCGCAGGCCGCCACGCACTTCGTCGATCCCTACTGGAAAGGCATCGCTGCCTACAACGCCGCCGATTACGACCTGGCATTGGCCAGTTTCGCGCGACTGGACACACCGCAGGTGTATTTCTATCTGGGCAATATTTACGTGCGCCGCTTCAAGTTTGACCAGGCTATCGCCGCGTATACCCAGGCGTTGAAGCTGCAACCGCAATTCCCTGAAGCCACCTCCAACCTGGCCTTGGCCATCGCCTTGCAGAAAGACACCGACAGCGCCGAACAAAACGCACCTGAGGTCAAACCCGACGACATCAAAATGGACAAGGCGCCGGGCAAGGGCCAGAGCAAACCGGTCGAGACCGAGCAAGCGGCGTCGGATGCGCTGTGGTTGCAAAACCTCAGTACGTCGCCGGCGAAATTCCTGAAGCAGAAATTCAGTGTGCAGGATCAGGCGGGGGGCAAGCCATGATCCGTCTGGTAGGCCGAGTCGCGTCCATCGCGAGCAGGCTCACTCCCACAGGGGATTTGCGGTGCACCCGGATCAAATGTGGGAGCGAGCCTGCTCGCGATGGCGCCCGTCCAGTCACCAAAGGTCTTCGCACCTTACTCCTGTGCCTGATCACCACCGCTGCTCTGGCCACCGAACCCGAGCTGCGAATCCAGACCCGCCTGCAACCCGCAGACTCGGTCATGGTCGGCGGCATTCTGGAACTGCAACTCGATGTCCTCACCGACAGCTGGTTCACCGACGCCCCCACCCTGCCCGACCTGAAACTGCCCGGTGCACTGGTCATGCCGCCCGACGGCCATGCCGAACACCTGAACCAGACGCTCGACGGCAAGTCGTTCAACGGCATGCGCTACCGCTACCGGATCACCCCGAATCTGGCCCAGGGTTTCGACATTCCGGCGTTGACAGTGCGCGCCATGCCCGGTCAGGCGAGCGCGCCGTTGTCCGCCCAAAGCCAGCCACTGCACTTTCGCGCCACACAACCACCGGGGTTCCAGTCCGGCGAACCGGTGCTGGTGGCCCAAGGGCTGCGCTTCACGCAAACCATCGTCAACTCGGCAACACCCCTGAAGGTCGGTGACAGCATCACCCGGCAACTCACGCTGCAAGCCGACAACGCCCTGGCCATGTCACTGCCCGCGCCGTCACTGGACGATGTCGACGGCCTCAGCCGTTATCCGAAAGCCGCGCAAATCAGCGACCTTGGCGACGGTCGCGGCCATTTCAACGGCGGCCAGCGCATCGACACTGCAACCTATCGGATCGACACCAAAGGCCGCCATCACCTGCCGGCAATCGGACTGAAATGGTGGGACGCCAGCACCGGACAGACCCGAATGGCCCAAATCCCGGCCGTGACCTTCGATGCCAGGGCCAACAGCGCCTATCGACCGGTATTTTCGATCACCGAAGACCTGAAAGAACTCGGTCAGCAAGGTCGCGTGCATCTCTCCGGGCATTGGCTGGTGCTTTTAGCGCTGCTGGTGGCTGTGACATTACTCGGCTGGTTTGCCCGTCCGCTCGTCCATCGTGTGTACCTTCAATGGCAAACCCGGCGCCGAGTCCGACGCGCCGCGTGGCTGGAGTCCGCCGATTACGCCTGGCGGCAGATTTCGAGGCAAATCGACGGCAAACCCGCACAGTTGAGCGCCCTGTACCTGTGGGCCAGACGTAGCCGCATGGGCCTGAAACTGACGAACCTTGGTCCGCGCCTGCAAGACCTGCTGCGCGCCTGTTACAGCCGTCAACCCAGCGCAGACCAAGCGCTGCGCCAACTAAAGCAATCCTTGGCTACGCTGCATAGTCAGGCCAAACGCGACACAGCGTCAGCCGCACCTGCACTGCGTCCACTCAATCCCGCTCACGAGAAGGATGTGCCATGACGAACCCGATATCGCTACGCCACCGCTATGGGCTGACGTTGCTGTTAACCCTTGCACTGAGCCTCCCGGCGCTGGCCCAGACCGGCGAGCCCCTGCCCTCGTGGAACGACGGCCCGGCGAAAACGAACATCATCGAGTTCGTCCAGGCGGTGACCGATCAAAGCGGCAAGGACTTCGTCAAACCCGCCGATCGAATCGCCGTGTTCGACAACGACGGCACGCTGTGGAGCGAGCAGCCGATGTACTTCGAATTGCTGTTTGCCCTGGAAGAGGTCAAGCGCACCGCACCGCAGCACCCGGAATGGAAAACCACCCAGCCCTTCAAGGCCGTGCTCGAAAATGATCACAAGGCCTTGGGCGAGTCAGGCATGGACGGCATCCTGAAAATCTTCGGCGCCACCCACACCGGCATGACCACCGAAGCCTTCGACGACTACGCCAAAACCTGGTTGTCCCAGGCGCGCCATCCGAAAACCGGCAAGCCGTACACCGAGATGATCTTCCAGCCAATGCTGGAAATGCTCGACTACCTGCGCAGCCAGAGCTTTAAAACCTACATCGTCTCCGGCGGTGACACCGCGTTCATGCGCGCCTTCGCCGAGAAGGTCTATGGCATCCCGCCGGAACAAGTGATCGGCACCACGTTTGTCACCGCCTACCAGCTCAAGGACGGCCAACCGTCGATCCTGCGCACCGCCAAACTGGCCCACAACGATGATGGTCCGGGCAAACCGGAAAGCATCGACGCGGTTATTGGCCGACGTCCCATCCTTGCGTTCGGCAACTCCGACGGCGACCTGCAAATGTTGCAGTGGACTGCCGCCGGACCGGGCAAACGCTTCATGGGTCTGGTGCATCACACCGACGCCAAACGCGAATGGGCTTATGACCGTCAATCCCAAATCGGTCGCCTGGACAAGGCTCTGGACGAAGCAAAAACCCGTGGCTGGACTATCGTGGATATGGCCGCCGAATGGCGCCGGATCTATCCCTTCGAGGCCGCCGCACCCGAGCACGTGCAATAAAAAAGCGTAAACGCAGGACTGCAAAAAACGTTTGTCGCGCTTGAGCGACGCAAGTGAGCAAAGGAGCAAGTCAGATGACTCGCATACACAAGTGGCTACCGAAATTCGCCCTGGTGGCAGCCTCGGTGATGGCGATTTCGGCAACAGCCGGAGCCGCTGAAAAACCCAACATTCTGGTGATCTTCGGCGATGACATCGGCCAGACCAATATCAGCGCCTATTCCATGGGGGTGGTCGGGTACAAGACGCCGAACATCGACCGAATTGCCAAAGAAGGCATGATGTTCACCGACTATTACGCGGAGAACAGCTGCACTGCGGGGCGTTCGTCATTCATCACCGGGCAGACTCCGTTGCGCACCGGTCTGTCGAAAGTCGGTATACCGGGTGCCCCGGTGGGCTTGCAAACACGTGACATCACCATCGCCCAGGCACTCAAGTCCCAGGGCTACGCCACCGGCCAGTTCGGCAAGAACCACTTGGGCGACCGGGATGAGTACCTGCCGACCAACCACGGTTTCGACGAGTTTTTCGGCAACCTGTACCACCTCAACGCCGAAGAAGAACCCGAACGCCCGTACTGGCCCAAGGATGACCCTGAGTTCGTCAAGGCCAACTCCCCGCGTGGTGTGATTCACAGCTTCGCTGACGGCAAGATCGAAGACACCGGCGCCTTGACCGCCAAGCGCATGGAAACCATCGACGACGAAACCACTGCTGCGGCACAAGCATTTATCGAGAAACAGGCCAAGGCGGACAAGCCGTTCTTCGTCTGGATGAACACCACCCGCATGCACTTGTTCACTCACGTGCGCGATTCGATGAAGGGCCAGAGCGGCATGCCCGGCAACGAGTATGCGGACGGCATGCTCGAGCATGACGGTGACGTCGGCAAACTGCTGAAAACCCTCGACGACCTGAAAATCGCCGACAACACCATCGTCGTCTACTCCACGGACAACGGCCCGAACCAGTTCTCCTGGCCGGACGCGGCGACCACGCCGTTCCGCAACGAGAAGAACTCCAACTGGGAAGGCGCCTATCGGGTACCGGCGATCGTTCGCTGGCCGGGCAAGATCAAGGCGGGTGAAGTGTCGAACGAGATGTTCTCGGGCATGGACTGGTTCCCAACCCTGCTGGCGGCAGCAGGCGATGCGGACGTGAAAGGCAAACTGCTCAAAGGCTGGGCGCCCACTTCGGGTGGCAACAACTTCAAAGTGCACCTGGACGGCTTCAACCAACTGCCTTACCTGACCGGCCAACAACCTAAAGGCGAACGCAAGGAGTTCTACTACTTCAACGACGACGGTGTACTGGTGTCCATGCGTTTCGATAACTGGAAAGCAGTGTTCTGCGAACAACGCGCGCCGGGCGGGTTCAAGGTGTGGAGCGAGCCGTTCGTATGCTTGCGGGTACCGAAAATCTTCAATCTGCGGATGGATCCGTATGAGCGGGCCGACATCGTTTCCGATCAGTATTACGATTGGCAAACCAAGAACGTCTATCTGGCCTCTGTAGCCGTCGGCAAGTCGGCGCAGTTCCTGCAAACGTTCATCGAGTATCCGCCAAGCCAGAAACCGGCCAGCTTCAGCATTGATCAGATCCGCGCGGCCGTGGATGCAAAGATCGCTGAAAAAATGAAGAACCAGCCTGCACAGTAAGACCGCTTGACTGCCGCTCGCCTTCACCGGTGAGCGGCCTTGTTTTGCGTGCACACAACTCCCTGTAGCAGCTGCCGAAGGCTGCGTTCGAGGACGAAGTCCTCGTTCCACATGCGCCGCGGACTGTCTGGTCTAGCGAGTCGTCTGAACTTACGACTGCTTCGCAGCCGGACGCAGCCTTCGGCAGCTGCTACAAAGGTTTGTGTCCACCGTAGAAACATAACTATTTCAGGTTCTGCACAAGGCAATCCGCAATGTCCTCACGTGTCGCCAGCAAGTCGTCGGCCCTACCCGCCACTCGGATCAAAGCTCCGGCGTTGCTGATTCCCGCCCTGTTGCTGTTCGTCTCCGGTGCCGCAGCGCTGGTGTATCAGGTGCTGTGGATCAAGCAGCTGTCGCTGGTAGTCGGCGTCGAGGTGTACGCCATCACCACCGGGATCAGCGCCTTTTTTGCCGGGTTGGCGTTAGGCGGCTTGTTGTTCGGTCAATGGGCCGATCGCTTGCAAAAGCCGGTTCTGCTCTATGCAGGGCTTGAGGTGCTAGTGGCCGTGCTCGGTGTCGGTGCGACCTTTGCCATGAGTCTCGCGGCCAGCCCATTTGCCTGGCTAGAGCAACATGTCGGTCTGCTCGCCTGGGTATTGCCGTTTGCGCTGGTGGGCATTCCGGCACTGCTGATGGGCGGCACCCTGCCGGTGCTGGTTCGCTCGTTGGCAGCAAACCCGCAACAGCTGGGCAAGGCCGGCGGGCAGCTCTATGCCGCGAACACCGCCGGGGCCATCGCCGGCACCCTGCTCGCCGCGTTTGTGTTGATTGCGACCCTCGGTGTACGCGGCAGTGCCTTGGCGGCGGCGATGCTGAACCTGCTGGCCGCCGTCGGTGCCTTGTGGTTCCAACGCCACCGTTCACTGCCGAATGATGCTGCGCCGGTCAAGCACCACGCCGACAAAGCCCCCGATCGCGTTGCCTTGTGGCTGTATTCAATTGCCGGTGGCGTGGCCCTCGGTTACGAAGTGGTCTGGTCGCAATCCATCGTGCAGTTCATGAGCACTCGCACTTACGCCTTTGCGGTGGTGCTGGCGACGTACCTCACCGGGCTGTTCCTCGGCAGCATGCTGCTGGCCCGTCGGGTTGAGCGCATTCGCGATCCCTGGGGAGTATTCGGCTTGTTGATTGCCGGTGCCGGGCTCGTCGCGTTGCTGGAAATCACCTTGCTCGGACGCTGGCTGGTGGTCGCCCAAAGCCTGGCTGAAACCTGGGTGTTGTCGTTGGGGGCGAGTGATCTGCTGGGGATGACCGCACGGTTTGTGGTGGCGGCAGTGAGCATCGTGTTTGTGCCGACCCTGTTGCTCGGCGCCGCATTTCCGCTGGCCCTGCGTTTGAGCGTCGGCCGCGAGCGGGTCGGTCAGGCGGTCGGCGCGGTGGTGGCGTTCAATACGCTGGGCGGGATTGTCGGGGTGATGCTCTGCGGCTTTGTGCTGATCCCGTTACTGGGGCTGGTCCGAACCCTGGGCCTGCTGGCGATTGTCGCCGCCGGGATTGGTTACTTCGCGGTGCGCAAGGGTCATGGGGTCAAGAAAGGCCGGCGCCAGGCGGTGGTCGCTATTGGACTATTGTCGATTGCGGTGGCCGTTTTTACGCCAGTGGACAAACTCGCCAGCCTGCTTCCCGGTGCACGCAACGCGAAATTGGCGTTCTACGAGGAAGGACGCGGTGGGACCGTCGCCGTGGTCACCCAAGGCAGAGGACAAAAAGCGTTCCAGCGCTTGTACATCCAGGGCGTATCCAACACTGGCGACGCCATGCCGTCCCTGCGCTACATGCGTATTCAGGCGTTGCTGCCGCTGCTGATCCACAATGGCGAACCGCGCTCGGCGCTGGTGATCGGTTTTGGCACCGGCATCACCGCTGGCGCCCTGACGCGCTATCCGGGGCTGGAGCACCGTGTCGTGGCCGAGTTGCTGCCATCGGTGGTCAAAGCCGCGCCGTTGTTCAAAGGCAACTTCAATGCGGCCGCCGACCCCGGCGTTGACGTACGCCTGCAGGATGGCCGGCAGGAGCTGCTGCGCAACCCACAGCGCTACGACTTGATCACCCTCGAACCGCCGCCGCCCTCCGCTGCCGGGGTAGTGAATTTGTATTCACGGGACTTCTATCAGTTGGCCGCCAGTCGCCTGGAGAAACAAGGCCTGGTTGCTCAGTGGTTGCCGCTGCCCACCCAGAACATCGACGACTCGCGCTCACTGGTGCGCAGCTTTCTCGACGTCTTCCCCTACGCCACCCTGTGGACCAGCGAGTTCCACGAAATGCTGCTGGTGGGCTCGATGGAACCGATCGAACTGGACGCGGCGAAAATCAGCCAACGCTTCCAACAGGACACCGTGCGCAGCACCTTACAGGACGTGGGCATCGGCTCCGCTCCTGCGTTGCTCTCGACCTGGGTCACCGATCGTGCAGGCCTGGAGCGGTTCGCCGCCGACGCCCAACCGGTGACCGACGATCAGCCGCGTATCGAATATGCGCCATGGGTGCGTGCCAAGGAGATCAGCCGCGTACTGCCAGCCCTGTTGGACCTGCGTATAGCGCCACCGCTGGTGAATGCCGATGCAGGTTTCAACGAGCGAATGAACGCACACCAACAACGCCTGATGCAGTTCTATCGGGCGAGTCTGCATGCTTATGACGGTGACCGGGACGCGTGGGCCAGGGATATTCGCGAGGTGATGCGTGGGGATGGGGGGAATCCGTATTTTCGGTGGTTTGTCGGGGAGTGATGCAGCGCCTGGCAGACCGTCATCGCGAGCAGGCTCGCTCCCACACTGGATCTGCGTTGATCACGCATTCTGTACACAACAGAGGTCAAATGTGGAAGCGGGCTTGCTCGCGAAGGGGCCCACAGCCTCAACGCATCACTTGGACTTGAGCTTCATCAGCCTTCATGACCTGGACGCTGCTCAGCACCTCACAACCATCATTTGACAGGCGCCGGCCATCCGGCAAAGCTGCATCGAGCTTGAACGCGCGCCTGACGGCAAACGCACCCGTACTATGGAAGTCGCAATGCCGAAACATAAAAATAAAGCAGTACAGCCAACCCCTGATTCGCCACCGACCTTGATTAACCGTTACCTGTTTCCCGTCACCCTCGGCGTTTTGCTGTTGGCTATCGCGGGCATCGGCTGGTTTCTGTTCAGCAGCAAACCGGCCCCCGTGAGCTATGCACCTGTCAGCACTCCGACCGTTCACCCAGTCAAACCGCAACCGGTCGTCGTGGCGCCGGCAACGATGGTCGATGAGCAACAATGCCAAGGCTGCCATAGCGAGCAGGTCAAGGACTGGCAAGGTTCCCATCACCAATTGGCGATGCAGGCGGCCAATGCCGAGACGATGCTCGGCGACTTCAATAACGTCACCTTCAAGGCGGAAAACGAAACCACCCGTTTCTCGCGCAAGGACGGCGGATTCTGGGTCAACACCCCTGGGATTGACGGCAAGAATGCCGACTTCAAGGTCGCCTACACCTTCGGCATCGCGCCGTTGCAGCAATACCTGATCGAGGTCGGCGAAGGTCGGTTGCAGGCACTCGGCGTGGCCTGGGATACCGAGAAGCATCGCTGGTTTCACCTCTATCCGGGCCAGGGGGTGAACTTCAAGGACCCGTTGCACTGGAGCAAGCCGAGCCAGAATGCCAACTTCATGTGCGTCGAGTGCCACACCACCGGTTACAAGCGCAATTTCGATGCTGCTAAAAACACCTTCGACAGCCACTGGAACAGCCTCGGTGTCGGCTGTCAGGCTTGCCACGGCCCGGCCTCCAGTCACCTGGAGTGGACGGCAAAAAAAGGTGACCTGGTCCATGCCGGTTTTGCCGTCGACTTGAAGGACAAGAACGCCACCGTCGAAATCGAAACCTGCGCCCGCTGCCACTCGCGCCGCGCGCCATTGGGCGACGGCTTCACCGCCGGCAAGCGTCTGATGGATGACTATCTGCCGAGCACCCTGACCCGCGAGTTGTACGCATTGGACGGCAAGATCAAGGACGAAGTGTTCGAACACGGCTCCTTTGCCCAGAGCAAAATGTTCGACAAGGGTGTGCGTTGCAGCAACTGCCACAACCCGCACAGCACCGAGCTCAAGACACCGGGCAATGGTGTCTGCCTGCAATGCCACAACACCGCCGGCAAGACCTCGGTGGATGGCGTCGACGGCAAAGGGCTGCAAGCGAAGAACTACGATTCCATCGAACACACCCGCCACACCATGGGCCAGCCGGGTTCGCAGTGCGTGGATTGCCACATGCCCGGCAAGTTCTACATGGGTAATGACTTCAGGCATGACCACAGTTTCAGCATCCCCAACCCTGAGCGGGCGAAAAAACTCGGTACACCGGACGCTTGCCTGACCTGCCACCAAGGCAAGGCTGGCAACAAGGTCACCGAGCAATTCAAGCTTTGGAACACCACTACCGCACAGGCACCGCGTTACGACGAAAGCCTGTGGCTGATTCGCAACGGTCAGCCTGGCGCGGCACAAGCCTTGTACGAGCAGCTGCAACGCAGCCAATTGCCAGCGATTCAGCGCGCGACCCTACTCGCCGAGTTGCCGCTGTATCCCAGCGAACAGGCGTTGAAACTGGCCACTCAGGACTTGAGCCACCCGGCACCGCAAGTGCGTGAAAGCGCTGTTCGGGCGATCAGTGCGTTCCTGCCGCCGCCGGAGCGCGCATCGCTACTGACGCCATTGCTGGCCGACCCGGTGAAAGCTGTGCGGATAGCCGCAGCCCGGGACTTGCTGAGCGTGGCCCGTAATGGCTTGGGCAGCGCCCAAGACAACTGGAATGCAGCCATCGCCGAATACGAGGCGGTCCAGAAGAACCTGAGCGAACGCGCCGAAGCCAACCTCAACCTGGCCATGCTCTATCAGGCCAACGGTCGGAGCGGTGAAGTCGAAGCGTTGCTGCGCACTGCCCTGCAGCGCGATCCGGATTTCTACCCGGCGCTGGTGACGCTGGCGCAATGGCTGGAGGCAAACGGACGCAGCCAGGAAGCTCAGGCGCTGCTGGCGCAGAGCCTGAAAGAACACCCGAATGCTGCGCTGCTGCAACACACTCAAGGCCTGTCGCTGGTGCGCGCAGGCAAATCAGCCCTGGCCATGCAGGTCCTGCGCAAGGCCGCGCAATTGGAACCTCAGAACGCGCAGTATGGGTATGTATTGGCCGTGGCACTGCACGACAGCGGCAAAGTCGATGAGGCCTGTGAAGAGCTGGAGCGGTTGCTGAAAGTGCAACCGGCCAATCGCAATGTTCGGTTGTCGTTGATCCAGTACTACCTGGATAACGGGCAGGAACCCAAGGCGCAGGTGCTGTTGCAGGGCTGGAAGAAAATGAACAGGGGAGATCCGGCGCTGAAGTAAGCCTTGCGCCAGGTCTGTAGCAGCTGTCGAGCAGCGCGAGGCTGCGTTCGGCGGCGAAGCCGTCGTAAACCCTGTGTACCCGGATTACCTGACCCACCGAGTCGCTTGATTTCGCGACGGCTGCGCCGCCGAACGCAGCCTCGCGCTGCTCGGCAGCTGCTACGGGTTTGGCGGTGCTTGTGGTAGCGACTATGGGCCCGCGACGCAGCGCGTTACAGATTCAGCCGAACGCTAAAAAACCGTATCAGGTTGTGCCAGATGGCCGCAGCGTTACCTCAAATCTGATCTGCATAAATGATGTTTTCCTGAGTCTGTTTTGTTTCCAGCAAGGTTTCTACAGTGCACGACATGCCAGTCCGGGTGGCCTGGCAAGACTTTGCAACCGTGGAAGCATTGACCATGAGTACAGCAACAATCGGACAGGCCTATAACTACAAGGTCGTCCGCCAATTCATCGTGGCAACCGTGGTATGGGGTGTCGTGGGGATGGCGATGGGGGTATGGATCGCCTCGCAACTGGTGTGGCCCGAAATGAACCTCGACCTGCCATGGACCACCTTCGGGCGCTTGCGCCCGCTGCACACCAGCCTGGTGATTTTCGGCTTTGCCGGCAGCGCGCAGTTCGCCGCCAGTTACTACGCGGTGCAGCGTACCTGCCAGGTGCGGCTGTTTTCCGACAAGCTCGTGGCATTCACTTTCTGGGGCTGGCAATCGGTGATCGTGGTGATGCTGATCACCCTGCCGCTGGGTTACACCACCACCAAGGAATACGCCGAGATCGAGTTCTCCGGCGCGGTGTGGATGACCGTGGTATGGGTCGCTTATGCGATCGTGTTTTTTACCACCGTGGTGCAGCGCAAGACCAAGCACATCTACGTCGGCAACTGGTTCTTCGGCGCGTTTATCGTGGTGATCGCGATGCTGCACGTGGTCAATCACCTGTCGATTCCGGTGGACTGGTTCAAGTCCTATCCGGTGTACTCCGGGGCCACCGACGCCATGGTGCAGTGGTGGTACGGGCACAACGCAGTGGGTTTCTTCCTGACCACCGGGTTCCTGGGGATGATGTATTACTTCGTGCCGAAACAGGTTGGGCGGCCGGTGTATTCCTATCGGCTGTCGATCGTGCATTTCTGGGCGCTGATCACCTTGTACATCTGGGCCGGCCCGCATCACTTGCACTACACCGCGCTGCCGGACTGGGCGCAGTCGCTGGGCATGGCGATGTCGCTGATCCTGCTGGCACCGAGCTGGGGCGGGATGATCAATGGCATGATGACGCTCTCGGGCGCCTGGCATAAATTACGCACCGACCCGATCCTGCGCTTTTTGGTGTTGTCCCTGGCCTTCTACGGCATGTCGACCTTCGAAGGGCCGATGATGGCGATCAAGACGGTCAATGCCCTCTCCCATTACACCGACTGGACCATCGGCCACGTCCACGCCGGCGCTTTGGGTTGGGTGGCGATGATCACCTTCGGCGCGCTGTACCACATGATCCCGAAAGTCTTCGGGCGTTTACAGATGTACAGCACGCCGCTGATCAACCTGCACTTCTGGCTGGCGACCATTGGCACCGTGCTGTACATCGCCTCGATGTGGGTCAACGGCATTACCCAGGGCTTGATGTGGCGAGCGATCAACGATGACGGCACGCTGACTTACTCCTTCGTCGAGGCCTTGCAGGCCAGCCATCCAGGATTCGTGGTGCGCTTCGTCGGCGGCGTGTTCTTCCTCAGCGGCATGTTGTTGATGGCTTACAACGTCTGGCGCACGGTGCGGGTTTCGGACATCGAAATGGCCCACCGCGAAGCGCAGATTGCCTGAGGCAAGGGGCTTGAGATGATTGAGATCGTGCTGAATGTGTTGGGCGTCGTGGGGCTTTGGCTGGCAGTTGAATACTGCCTGAAACACCAGACGGCCGAGAGTCTGGATGAAGCCAGTTTGATTCCGTTTGCCGATGACCCGGAGGTGGCGCGGCGGGTGGAATTGGCGACGGGGAAAACCGTGAAGGCGGTGCCGCCGGAAGAAGCAAAACCGGGTTGGGGCAATCTCGAAATTTGACGCCACGATGATCGTTCCCACGCTCTGCGTGGAAATGCCTCAAGGGACGCTCCGCGTTCCAATGGGACGCAGAGCGTCCCGGGCTGCATTCCCACGCAGAGCGTGGGGAACGATCTGTGACTTCAACTGCGCTCGCGGGGAATCAGGCTCTGCAACTGCTGCGCCAGAAAGTTCGCATCGAACGCAAAGGTATCCGGGTCTTTCAAGCCATTGGTCTTGCGCCATTGCCAGCTGCTGGACGGTGGCAGGCACACCAGCGAAATGCTGCCGTACCGCGCCGCTGTCAGGCCCATCACGGCCAGTGAAATCTGACCACCGGCACCCATCACATCCGGCACAAATTCCACCGGTTTGCCGGCGATCACAATGGACAGTTTCTCAGTCTTGAAGGTCGATGTTTCGACCGGCACGCTCGGCCCCGAGGCGACATAAGCCTCGCGGCTCACCTCCAGAAGATTCGGCGCCTGGACCGGTTCCAGCCATTGCTGGATCTGACCGAACAGTTCACCAATGCGCGTCGCCCACACGGCCGATTGCGACTCGAACAGTTGTTTCTTGTGCGCTTCGCTTTCTGCGTAATGGCGAAGCATCTCACCCAGTTGCTGTACATCGTCCATTGCGGTGTTCCTTTGTTGAAGCGGTGCTGCGGACTTTGAGCATGGCAGATGCGCGCTGCCGGCGTACGACTAAAAGCGTGAACGGTATTGGCTGGGGGTCATGGCCAGGTATTTGCGAAAGGCACTGCCCATGTGGGACTGATGGGCGAAGCCTGCGTCCAGGGCAATGTCGGCCAGGGCCAGGTCGGTGTGTTCGATCATCCGGCGTGCCGCCTGTAGCCGCACCTCAACGAGGTAAGCGTGGGGTGTCAGGCCGATGGCCCGGGTGAAGTCACGCAGAAAGCGCAGCTCGTTTTGCCCGTAGGTGGCGGCTAATTGTCCAAGGGTCAGGGGTTCGTGGAACTGCGCGGCGATCTGGTCCAGCACTCGGGTGAAAACCCTGGGCATGACACGGTGCGCGGTATTGGCCTGCGGGTTCATCAAACCAACGAATTCCACCGCCCTTTGCTCAAGCGCCAGCCTGTCCGGTTGCGGAGCGAGCAACAGGCGCCGCAGCTCTCGACCCAGCATCAGCGCGCGGCGATTGCCTGAAGACTGCACACGGTGGTCAACCGAGGGTAAATGCTGATGGGCCAAGGGTTCCAGACGCATCAGCAGATACTCGCCACCGCTGGCCGATTCGGAAAACACTTCCACGCCGACCGGGGTGTAAGCCAGCACGCCAGGCAAGGTGTCGAAATCCACCCGGTGATCCGAATCGATGGCGTGCACGCCCTGTTGACGTTCCAGCGTCACCCCAAGGGTTTGCCATTGCACAGGATCACGCGCGCTGTAAGCGGCGCGGGGCAAAAGCTGCAAGCAGAGCCTGCCGTCCAGCAGCTCTTGGCTCAGCACCGCTGGCATGTGAAATTTCCTGATAGATCGCGATGAAGAGCCACGGGTACTCTCAAATAAAGGCATGCTCAAAAATAAAGGGTTGCCATCAACAGGAGCACTACATGCGCACCATCGGCCTTATCGGCGGCATGAGCTGGGAGTCCAGCGCCGAGTATTACCGTCTCATCAACCAGCAGGTGCGCGACCGACTCGGGCCGTTGCGTTCGGCGAAATTGCTAATGTACAGCGTCGACTTTGGCCCTGTCGAACAGGCCCAGCACGCCGGACGCTGGGATGATGCGGCGGCGATTCTGGTGGACGCGGCGCAGCGGTTGCAGGCTGGCGGTGCCGATTGCGTGGTGCTGTGCACCAACACCATGCACAAAGTGGCCGGGCAAATTCAGGACGCGATCAGTATTCCGTTCCTGCACATCGCCGACCCGGCGGGTCAGGCCGCCGTCGAGGCTGGCGCTCTGAAGGTCGGATTGCTCGGCACAGCGTTCACCATGGAGCAGGATTTCCTCAAGGAACGCCTGACTTCGATGGGGCTGACCGTTTTGGTGCCGGACGCCGATGAACGTCAGGCCGTCCACCGGATCATCTATGACGAGTTGTGTGTCGGGGTGATCAGCGAGGCGTCGCGCAAGATGTATCAGCAGGTCATCGAATCACTGACCCGACGTGGCGCCCAGGCAATCATCCTCGGTTGCACCGAAATCGGCCTGCTGATCAAACCCGAGCACAGCGCCCTGCCCTTGCTCGACACCACCGAACTGCATGCGCAGGCGGCGGTGGCGTTCGCCTTGGGCGAGTGACTCAACCGGCCTTGGGCGTGCGACGCAGCCGCGCCATGCTCAAGGCATCGACCCATCCGCCATCACGCACGGCGTAGTCGCGAAACAGCCCTTCGGTATCGAAGCCGAACTTGCGATACAGCCCGATAGCCGCTTCGTTGTCGGCGTACACCGAAAGCTCGAGCCGTTGCAAGTTCATCCAGTTGTCGGCGATGTCCAGCGCCGCCGTCAGCAGTTTCGAGCCAACGCCCTTGCCCTGCCAGGCCACCGCGACGCCCATGCCGAGGTTGCCGGCATGACTGCGGCGGATCCGCGAAAACTGCTCCAGGCCAATATTGCCAATGACCGCCCCCTGATGCAGCGCCACCAGTTGCACCACACGCTCATTGTCCGGCGCCAGACGCTTGCGCCAGATTTCCACAGACTGAAACGGCATTTGCAACACCTGGCGGGTGATGGCCGGGTCGTTGTAAAGCGCGGTAATGCCGTCGATGTGGGATTCGTTGAAACGTTCGAGGGTAATGACAGCGTCAGTGGCGGGCATGGGTGATTCATCCTTGAGACAGACATGGCCGCCCACTCTATACCGTCTACTTCCGATATGGCGAGGGTCAGTGTGGGAGCGAGCCTGCTCGCGATGGGGCCATCACATTCAACATTGATGTCGACTATCCGGCCGCTATCGCGAGCAGGCTCGCTCCCACATTTTGGACAGTGGTCAACCTTCAAACCACTCTCGACGCTCAGTGAAAGTGTTCTGGATCAGCTCAACGATCATCTGCACCTGCGCGGCCCCCTCGGACTCGGCATTGACCGCCATCCACACCTGACGCTGCATCGGTTGGCTGAACAGTCCCGGCAGTTCAATCAGGCCGCGGTCGAAGCGGCTGATGTATCCGGGCAGCAGGCCAATGCAGGCGCTGCAACGGATCATCTCCAGCATCAGCTCATAGGAATGCAACTGCACTACCCCGGCCAGGCGCTGGTCCACGAGGTTATTCCACGGTCGGAAACTGTCGACCTGACGGTTATGCTGCCATTGCACCAGCAGGAAGTCCGCCAGGTCGTCGAGGCTGTCTGGCCGCGATGCGACCCGTGAATACCGTTTGGCGATATGGGGCAGGTAGTCGAGCCGCGCCAGACGCCGGGGCTCGCTGGCCGCAAAACTCGGACCGGGCAGCGGTGATTCGGTGCCGGCCAACCACAGCACCACATCGGCGCTGACCGCTTGCAGGGACAGTTCACTGTCCAGGGTGATGATGTCCAGGCGCACGCTGGCGTTGCGGCGCAACAAGGCAACCAGATCGCGACCGAGAATGTCATGCAGGATCGATTCGGCGACGGCCAGGCGTACCAACGGCTGTTCGATCACCGGCAAGTCGCGTTCGTGGGCCAAGGCAATCAACTGCGATTGCAGCTGCAATCCGTCCCGACTCAGGGCAACGCCACTCTCTGTGTGGCTGAACAGCGAACACTGCAGTTGCGTTTCAAGTTGCGCCAAGTGTTTGCGCAGTTGGGTGGCCTTGATATTGAGACTGCGAGCCGCCTGCATGAAACAGCCGCAGCGGGCGCTGACCCGAAAAGACTGCGCCAGTACCGGATCGATCCCTGCCACCTGTGCGCGCCAGGATGAGCTTTTTTCTATGGGCGAGCGGTACTGGGCAACTTGTTGATTTGTGGTTTCCATGAATGGCATCGCTGACTCCCTGTCGATCTGTCCTTGAAAGCCTCATCCTGCGCAGGGTTTATGAACCTGACGTGACACTCGGGGTGGAAAATCGATTCAGCCTCCAGGGGTTTGTCGAAAGCTCACCGCCAGGCGATTCCAGCTGTTGATGGTGGTGACGGCGATGGTCAGGTCGACCATTTCGCTTTCGCTGAATTGCTCCCGAGCCTGCGCGTAGACGTCGTCCGGCACATGACTTTCAGCGAGCAAGGTGACGGCTTCGGTCCAGGCCAGCGCCGCGCGCTCTCGCGCATTGAAGAAGCCGCTGTCGCGCCAGACCACGATCGAATACAAGCGACGGTCAGTTTCGCCGAGTCGCCGGGCATCCACCGAATGCATGTCGGTGCAGAAGGCGCAGCCATTGAGTTGCGAGGCACGAATCTTGATCAAGTGCAGCAAAGGCGGCTCGATGCTGAGGTTGCTGGTCAAGGCTTCCATGGCAATCATCGCTTTCATCGCCTTGGGCGATGCGCTGTAGTAATCCAGCGGACGTTCATGAAGTGACCTCGCGGATCGAATGTGTGCCCCTCAAGGTAGGCGTTGATACACAGGCGTTACAGATCCAATTCTGCGAAATACCCATGGACCACTCAGGCACCAGACCAATCGGAGGTTTTTCGCCCACGCAACTTTTGCGCAGGCGTTCATGCGGGTAATCTGGCCCGACGCACACGCGCCTCAATCGCCCCAGGAGCCTCGCTGGTATGGAACTTCACGTTGTCATCAACGGCCGCAAGGACCTGGCAGGCCAGTTGTACAACCAACTGCGCAGCGCCATCGAATCCGGTCGTCTGGCAGCCGGGACGCAGCTGCCGCCCAGCCGTTTGCTGGCAGAACAACTGGGCATTTCGCGCAAGACCATTTCCGATACCTACACGCAACTGACCTACGAAAACTTCCTCACTGGGGTCATCGGCAAAGGCACCTACGTCAACGCCCGACCGGCAAAAATCACCCGCAAACAGAGCCATTCGGAGCTGGCCAGTGCCGAGGTCATCGAGTCCTGGCGCAACCTGCCGGTGTTCCTGCGCCATCCGACGCTGGAAGGCTCGTTGCGCTATGACTTCATCGGTGGCGCCACCAGCAAGGGCCAGTTTCCCCAGGATGACTGGCGGCGCTGCACCGCTCACGCCTTGCGCCAGATCGCCGCGTCCAAGGGCTTCTACAGCCTGCCCGAAGGCCTGCCGGCGTTACGCAATGCGATTGCCCGGCACATCGCGTTTTCTCGCGGGGTCAATTGTCAGGACGAAGACGTGGTGGTGTGCAATGGCGCGCAACAGGCGCTGGACCTGATTTCCCGGGTGCTCACGCGTCCCGGCAGCATCGTCGCCATGGAAGACCCCGGTTATCCGCCCGCTCGCCTGTTGTTCGGGACCCACGGTGCCACGGTGATCGGCGTTCCGGTGGACGCGGAAGGCATTCAGGTGGACAAGATCCCCCTCGGCACCCGCCTGATCTACGTCACGCCGTCGCACCAGTTCCCCCTCGGCATGCCGATGAGCCAGGCGCGCCGGGTGGCGCTGCTGGAACGAGCCCATGAGTTGGGCGCGATCATCATCGAGGACGATTACGACAGCGAGTTCCGCTACGAAGGCCGGCCCACCGACTCGCTGCAAAGCATGGACGAACGCGGCATCGTCGCCTACGTCGGGACCTTTTCGAAAACCCTGCTACCGGAGTTGCGCCTGGGTTATGCGGTCCTGCCACCGGCGATTCTCGACGCGGTCATTCGCGCCAAGCAGCTCACCGACCTGCACACCTCCACCCTGCCCCAATGGGCGCTGGCCAAGTTCATCGCCGAAGGCTGTCTGCTCAAGCACATCCGGCGCTGCCATACGATCTATGCCGGGCGTCGTGAGCGGATTCTCGAACGCATGGCCGGCGATCTGTCGCCGTGGCTCGAGGCGGTGCCGACTACTGCCGGGTTCCACATGGTGGTTATGTGCAAAGTGTCTATCGATATTCCGTTGGTGATCGACCTGGCGAAAAAGGTCGAAGTCGGGGTGTATCCCATCGACAGTTTTTTCTATCAACAAGCGCCGCAGTCCGGGCTTTTCCTCGGTTTTGGCGCCATCGAAACCCTCGACATCGACATCGCCCTGGACCGCCTGCGGGACATTTTGCAGCAGGTTGCCTGACGGATTGGTCTGCGTTTTTATCCCGCGATTGGCTATTGGTGGTCCGGGGATGCAGGCCTATCCTGCATAAACGTTATCCCTCAATGAGCAGGATTCGTCCGGCCTGATTCAGGAGTGTGAGCAATGTCCAACGAAGTGATCAATACCGTTAAGGTGCAGGCCGCCGCCGGCCGCTCGGACGAACTGGGCAAGCAACTGCAAAAGATTGTCGACACCCTGCGCGAACTACCGGGCTGTGATTCCTATATGGTCGACCGCTGCCCCGAGGACGACAACCGCTGGACGGTCAGCGCCCGCTGGCAATCGGAAGCGGCCATGCAAATGCACTTCAACTGCCCTGAAGTCCAAGGCTTTATCGGCCTGATCGACAGCCGCCTGGCCAACAGCGTCGATTTCAACAGCTTTCCTATCGTTTAGAAATTAGATCGCCGCCTTCGGCTACTCCTGCAGGGCTATGGGTACCTCTGCAGAAGTGGCTGGAGGCGGCGATCTTGTTGTTTCAACGCCCATGATTGGCCCCCTCGCCTTCAGGAAAATTGGCTGTTTGATTGGCGTCGGCCGAGACTTACTGTGGTCCCTGCCACTAACCACAGCAGGTGATAACCCATGAACGCCTTCCGCTACTGTGCTACGCCCCTCGCCGCCCTGGCCCTGACCTTTTGCAACTCAGCATTCGCCCACGAAGCCGCGCCTTCAGAAAAGGTAACCGTGTTGCAGGACCAGATGTTGAAAAACGCACCGGGTAAAAAAGCGCTGATGATCGAAGTCGATTACAAACCCGGCCAATCATCCATCGCCCACAAGCACGAGGGCACGGCCATGGCTTACGTCCTTTCGGGAGAAATCATTTCCCAGGTCAAAGGCGAAAAGGCGATCACGTACAAGGCCGGTGAATACTGGTACGAACCGGCCGGCTCGGAGCATTTGGTCTCGAAAAATGCCAGTACCAGCAAACCCGCCAAACTGTTGGTGTTTATGGTGTTAGCGCCAGAAGAAAAAATATTGATCCCTTTGGAAAACTGATAGCTGTTACGTCAGCCATAAATAAACAGGCTCGAATTAAGCATTCGGGCCTTTTTATTTCCCGGCGTAATTAACCGGGGGCTTTTAAACCAAACAAAACTAGTAGTCGCCTCACAAGTACGGTGATTGGCCAACTCATTCAGTGACGATAGGTTTAGTCTGGAATCTCCCCAACTGTGTCCGACCTATTAACTTTCCGACTCAAGTTGTTTCACGGGAGAAACACCATGAAACTTGCACTTGTCAGTACCTTGTCGATGACGGTTCTTTTAACGGGTTGTTCTATTCCCACTGCACCGAAGGCTGTTTCTTCGCTCGACGGCATTTTCACCGAGCCGGTGGGCCGCAGCAGCGCCACGCATATCACCAATGGCAGCAACGTGTCCCTGGGCATCGTGTACAGCCGCAACACTCAAACCAACCGCGCCTACCTTCAGGATTACCAGGCCAACGCCGGCACCGGTTTCGGCCAGAGCCTGTTGGTGCAGTCGATTCACGACGCTTACGTCGCCACCTCCAAACCGGACCTGGCGGTGGACTGGGTCAAAGCATCCTTGCAACGTCAGTTTGGCTCGGTGACGGTGTACCCGGACATGCAAAGTCTAAGGGCCGCTAAACCGGACGTGGTCGCCATCGTCGATACGCGCAGTCAATTGATGACCTCGCGCAGTTCGGATATCAGCGCGAATGTCAGCGCGTCGTTCTACGATTCCAACTTCAACTACATCGGCACTGCGCAAGGTCATGACGCTAAAGAACTGAGTCCGATATGGGCGGACTATAAGCGCAGCGAAGAGATCGTTGCCGATATAAACGAACAACAGAATGTGCAAGTTCGGGCGCTGCAGAAGTTTGACCGGTCGCTCAGTAATTTATTGACCAGGCCGACAGATAAAGTGTCGATGATCGATAACACAACAGGTCAAAAGTTGTATTGAGGCAAATGGCCCCATCTCGAGCAGGTTCGCTCCCACATTAGTTCTGTGTACGATGCAAACTAATGTGGGAGTGAGCCTGCTCGCGATGAGGCCCGACCAAACGCCACAAAAATACCAGGCAAAAAAAACCCCGCATCTCTCAATGCGGGGCTTCTTCATTCAGCGCCTGATCAGGCAGCCGGCTCCAACTCAGCGCTGGCAATGCTAGTGGCAGTGACTGGCACTACCGCTTGACCGCTCAACGCCAGATCCAGCAACTCACGGTTGGCCACCGCATACATGGCGTAATCAGTGCCGCTGGCGGCACGGATTTCTACCAGCATGGCGCGCCAGCGTTCGATCATGCCTTCGTGCTCTTCCATCCACAGCTCCAGACGGGTTTCCACGTCCTGGGTGCCGTCGCCCTGTTGCAGGACAGAGATGGTGATCGCACGTTGTTGCCAGTCGACATCGTCGCGGAACGCTTCACGAGCCAGGGCCTGCCAGTTGTTTTCAACCGGCAGAGCGCTGATCTGTTGCAGATACCAGGTGATGTCCAGCGCGCTGCCCACGGCGAAGTAAGCCTTCGCCACGTCGGCGGGGTTCTGACCGGTCACGTCGGACGCTTCGATGATCGGCAGCAAGGTGTACAGGTGAGTGGTGCCTGCAACCATGCGCGCCAGCAACTCAGGAACGCCAGCCGCAACGTACGCCTGATAACGGGTCTGCCAGCCTTCGCGGGTCGGGCCTTCCAGCAGTTCGTCGAGCTTGAGGCCCAGCGCTGCCAGATGTGGACCGAAGTGCGCGACGTCACGGGCAGCATTCTGCTCGTTGCGACGGCTGCGCAGGAACCAGCGCGTAGCGCGACGGCCCAGACGCATCAGCTCATCCATTAGCTCCAGTTGCACGTCGGCAGAAACCTGGTAGTCCAAGGCTTCAATCTGACGGAACCAGTGCGGGAGGTGGAAGATGTCACGCACGATCACGTAAGCACCGGCCACGTTCGCCGGGCTCATACCGGTCGACTCTTTGAGTCGTTGAACGAAGGTGATGCCCATGTGGTTGACCAGATCGTTGGCGATCTGGGTGCTGACGATTTCACGCTTCAGACGGTGACGGCGCATGGCGTCGGAGAACTTGCTCACCAGGGTCGGCGGGAAAGCGGTTTCCATGTCGCGCGTCAGGTAATCGTCGTCCGGCACCAGGGAATTGAGCAGCGCTTCCTTGAGGTCGATCTTGCTGTAGGAGATCAGCACCGACAGCTCTGCACGGGTCAGGCCATGGCCTTCCGCGAGACGCTCGTTGATCGCTTCTTCGGACGGCAGGAACTCGATGGCGCGATCCAGCTTGCCGCGGCCTTCCAGATCGTTCATCAGGCGCTTGTATTCGGCAATCCGCACGAAGGCGCGGCGTGCCGCCAGGGACAATGCCTGAGTCTGCTTGTAGTTGTTGCCCAGCACCAGGTTGCCGACTTCGTCGGTCATGCTCGCCAGCAACTGGTTACGTTGCTTGTCGGTCATGTCACCGGCATGAACCACTTCGTTCAGCAGGATCTTGATGTTCACTTCGTGGTCGGAGCAGTCCACACCACCGGCGTTGTCGATGAAGTCGGTGTTGGAACCGCCGCCATTGAGGCCGAATTCGACACGACCCAGCTGGGTCATACCGAGGTTACCGCCCTCGCCCACGACTTTGCAGCGCAGTTCGTTGCCGTTCACGCGCAGTGCATCGTTGGCCTTGTCGCCGACATCGGCGTGGCTTTCGCTGCTGGCTTTGACGTACGTACCGATACCGCCGTTCCACAACAGATCCACCGGTGCCTTGAGCAAGGCGTTCAGCAGTTCGGTCGGGGTCAGCTTGTCAGCCTGAATGTCGAAGCGCTCTTTCATCTGCGGGGAAATCGCGATGCTTTTCGCGCTACGGGAGAAGATCCCGCCGCCTTCGGACATGATGCTGGTGTCGTAATCCGACCAGGCCGAACGCGGCAGGTCGAACAGGCGCTGACGCTCGGCGAAGCTGTTCGCCGGCTCCGGGTTCGGGTCAATGAAGATGTGCAGGTGGTTGAACGCTGCGACCAGTTGCAGCTTGTCGGACATCAACAAGCCGTTACCGAACACGTCACCGGCCATGTCGCCGACGCCAACTACCGTGATGTTGTCTTCCTGGACATTGATGCCGCGTTCGCGGAAGTGACGTTGAACGCCAACCCACGCGCCCTTGGCGGTGATGCCCATCTTCTTGTGGTCGTAACCGGCCGAGCCGCCCGATGCGAACGCATCGCCGAGCCAGAAGCCGTAGTCGATGGCGATACCGTTGGCGATGTCGGAGAAGGTTGCAGTGCCCTTGTCCGCTGCCACCACCAGGTACGGGTCATCGTCGTCATGACGCACGACGTTGGCCGGCGGTACCAGCGCGCCGTCTTTCAGGTTGTCGGTGATATCCAACAGGCCCGAGATGAAGATGCGGTAGCAGGCGATGCCCTCGGCCGCGATCTCGTCTCGACCGCCACCCAGTGGCAGGCGACGCGGCAGGAAGCCGCCCTTGGCGCCCACCGGCACGATGACCGAGTTCTTCACTTGCTGGGCTTTTACCAGGCCCAGGACTTCGGTGCGGTAGTCTTCTTCACGATCAGACCAGCGCAGACCACCGCGAGCAACGTTGCCGAAGCGCAGGTGCACGCCTTCGACGCGTGGCGAGTAAACGAAGATTTCGAACTTCGGTACTGGCTTCGGCAGCTCTGGAATCTGGTGCGGGTTGAACTTGAAGCTGAAGTAGGACTTGTTCTGACCGTGGGCGTCGGTCTGGTAGAAGTTGGTCCGCAGGGTGGCCTTGATCAGGTCCAGGTAGCGACGCAGGATGCGGTCTTCGTTCAGTACCTGAACGTCGTCCAGTGCGCTGAGAATCGCGTGCTCCAGGCGTTGCTGCTTGTCTTCCAGATCGTCGCCGGTCAGCTTGCGCGCCAGGTAGAAACGGGTTTTGAACAACCGGGTCAATTCGCGAGCGATGTCGGTGTGGTTGTTCAGGGTGCTGGCGATGTAACCCAGGTCGAAGCCCAGGCGAATCTGCTTCATGTAACGGGCGTAGGCACGCAGCAGCGCGACGTCGCGCCATGGCAGGCCGGCGGTCAGCACCAGGCGGTTGAACGCATCGTTCTCGGCATCGCCACGCACGATGTGGACGAACGCGTCCTGCAAGGTGTCGTTGAGTTGCTGAATGTCGAGTTCCAGACCTTCAGCGGCGGTGAACGCGAAGTCGTGAATCCAGAACTCGCGGCCATTGTTGTGACGCAGGCGATACGGGAACTCACCCAGCACGCGCAGGCCGAGGTTTTCCAGAATCGGCAACACGTCGGACAATGCCAGCGGAGTATCGGCGTGATACAGCTTGCAATGCAACTCGCGCTGGCCGGAAACCTGACCCAATGGCTGATAGAAGCTCATCACCAGCGGATTGGATTCTTTCAGGCTCAACAGGTGCTGCATGTCGACCACAGCCGAATGCGCGGCGAAACGCTCGCGGTAACCGGCCGGAAAGCCTTTCGGGAAGTCGGCCAGCACGTTGGTGCCGTGGGCTTCGCCGAAGCTTTCGACCACCAGGCTTGCGTAGTCGTCCTGCCAGCTGCGGCAGGCTTGCACGACTTCTTTTTCCAGCAGAACCGGGTCGATGTCCAGACGGTTTTTCGGATCGACACGCAGAATCAGTTGCACGCGGGCCAGCACGGACTCGGAGAAGAAAGTCCAGAACTCGCAGTCCGAGGCTTTCAGGCGATCCATCAGCACTTGCTGGATCTTCTGGCGCACTTCGGTGGAGTAGATGTCGCGGGGCACGTAGGCCAGGCAGTAGCAGAAACGACCGTACGGGTCTTTGCGCAGGAACACGCGAATCTTGTTGCGCTCCTGGATCTGCACGATCGACATCACGGTGATGAACAGTTCGTCGACCGGGGTCTGGAACAGGTCATCGCGCGGCAGAACTTCAACCACCTGCGCCAGTTCCTTGCCCAGATGAGCCTTGGCCTGGAAGCCGGAACGACGTTCGATTTCCTCGACCTTGCGGCGGATGTACGGGATGACCCGCACGCTCTCGCCATACACCGAGGAGGTGTACAGGCCCATGAAACGGCATTCCTTGATGACGTTGCCGTCGGCGTCGATTTCACGGATCGACACGTAATCCGGGTAAGCCGGACGGTGTACACGGCTTGGGTGTGCAGCCTTGGCGAACGACAACAGGGTCGGTTCGCGCAGGTAGTTCACGGCATAGTCTTCGATGCGCAGGTCATCGTAGGTCAGGCCGGTGCGTAGCAATTTGGTCAGGCCGAGGAAGGAGTCCTGATCGTAGACGATGTGGCCGCCGTCGGCCTCATCGCGAACCACGAACTCTTCATAGCCCAGGAAGGTGAAGTGGTTGCCCACCAGCCATTCCAGGAAGCTTTTGATTTCGGCTTTTTCTTCAGCATCGACAGCGAACTGGCTGTTGTCCAGGCCGGTGAGGATTTCCTGGACCTTGGCTTTCATCGGTTCGAAATCGGCGACCGCAACGCGGACTTCACCGAGAACCTGTTCCAGTTCCTTGCTCAGGACATTCAGTTCCGCCGAGTTGGCGCAACGGTCGATTTCCAGGTACATCAACGACTCTTGCAGCACGTCGTCGCCCTGGGTGCCTTTCGGCAGGATTTCCAGCAGCTCGCCCTTGCTGCCGCGACGCACGCTCAGCACAGTGGTTTGCAGGGTGTGGATGCTGTAGCCGCGACGGTTCAGCTCGGTGCGTACCGAGTCCACCAGAAATGGCAAGTCGTGGTGCAGCACTTCGACCGCGGTGTGGGTCGACTGCCAGCCGTGGCGTTCGTAATCGGGGTTGTAGACGCGCACTTGCGGTTGCGCGTGATCGAAGCGCTCAAGCAGGCGCCACGCAGAAAGGGTGCAGCCGGCGAGGTCGGACAACCGACGCTGGGTCAGCTCGTCCAGGGAAATGATGCCGAAAAATTGTTCCGCGAACAGCGCCACTTGTGGCAGTGCCTGTTCACTGATGTGCTGGGCCAGTGCCGCTTGCAGTTGGTGCTGGAAGTCGGCTTTGCTGGCTGCGGTGAAGAACGCCATCTGTGGTACTCCGCTTGGGCTTGTTATTGATGGAAGCGTCGCGTGCAAACCCCTTTCGGGGCAATCCGTCACCCTGTTCCTGATTCTCGGGCAGAGGAAACAGGATGACAGGTGGGTGAAGCTGGACGAGACACTCAGGTCACATTCACCTTCCAAGAATGGGCATCTGCAAAAACGACTGGGCAAGGTACAGCGCAATGCCTTTACAGGTGCTCATCCGTTGCGCAGCTTAACCAGTGCGGCAAGGCCCGTGCTTGCAGCGCTGCGACATATTCGGTCATCGGTACGCAGCTTGCGCCTTGTGCATCGAACAACACTAGCAGCCGCACGGCAAAACGGGGGGTTTAAGCCCGGTTTTGCGGCACATCCGTACCAGAAATGACCAGCGACACCCTGGATGCTCATGACACATCCTCAGACACTCAGGCGAGCAGAAATTCCCGAGGGCTGGCAGAATCGCCCTTTGTTCGTCTTCACAACGCTCGTCGAGCCAGGAATTCCCCATGCAAATGACCACCGCCCTCTTGATCGTCAACCCGTGCGACGACGAAGAAGACAACATGGCCATGCTCTGCTGCCACAGCGATCAGGGCGATATGTTCCTGATGACCCGCTACCCGGACGAGGATGCGCTGGACATCAGCCTCGGCGACGAGCCTTCAACGCTGGACGGCGTAAAAGTCACCCTCAGCCCTACCCGCCTGCTGATCGAAATCGCCGCCGCTGACGCCGATGCGCTCAATGGTGATGATTCGCTGGAAATCATTCACAGCACTGATGCGAGCGATCTGGCTGAAGTGGAAGAGACATTGCAGAACATTCTCAAGGGCACTGGCACCTATATAAGCCAGCTCTGAGCTTCAGAATCTCGGGCGCCTGAACCGGCCTCATCGCGAGCAGGCTCACTCCCACAGGGGGGCTCCCGCGGATGCAAAATTTGCGTCCAGCACAATTCCAATGTGGGAGCGAGCCTGCTCGCGATGAGGCCCGAAAGAACACCACCAGCCTCTGGGTCCTACAAAATTCAAACAATTTCGCCAATCAATTCCCGCACTTTGCACAAAATGCCGTTAGTCGCCGCCCCCCGCGATAGATTAAAGTAACGCCCCCAGCCCTGGCGTTATTCGAACGTCTTCGGTCACCTTTCCAGGAACAGTCATCGATGGAACATCGTGAAGCGCTGCTAGCGCTGCGAACCTTTCTTTCAACGCAGATTCTCGGCCAGGAAAAACTCATCGAGCGCTTGCTCATCGCCTTGCTCGCCGACGGCCACATGCTGGTCGAGGGCGCTCCGGGCCTGGCCAAGACCAAGGCCATCAAAGAACTTGCCGAAGGCATCGAAGCACAGTTCCATCGCATCCAGTTCACCCCCGACCTGCTGCCCGCCGATATCACCGGTACGGAGATCTATCGCCCGGAAACCGGCAGCTTCGTGTTCCAGCAAGGCCCGATCTTCCACAACCTGGTGCTGGCGGACGAAATCAACCGCGCCCCGGCCAAGGTTCAATCGGCCCTGCTCGAGGCCATGGGCGAGCGCCAGGTCAGCGTCGGGCGCAGCACGTACGAGCTGTCGCCGCTGTTTCTGGTAATGGCCACACAAAACCCGATCGAGCAGGAAGGCACCTATCCATTGCCCGAAGCGCAGCTCGACCGCTTCCTGATGCACGTGAAAATCGGCTTCCCGGACGCCGCCGTCGAACGTCGGATCCTGCAACAGGCCCGTGGTGAAGCGCTGAACGGCGAAACCAAGCCCGAGCGCCGGGTCAGCCAGCAGGCGATTTTTGCCGCGCGCAAGGAAATCCTCGGTTTGTACATGGCCGACGCTGTGGAGGAATACCTGGTGCAACTGGTCATGGCCACCCGCACCCCCGCCAAGTTCGACCCGGAGATGGCCGAATGGATCGCCTATGGCGCCAGCCCGCGCGGTTCGATTGCCCTTGACCGTTGCGCCCGGGCCCATGCCTGGCTGGCCGGGCGCGACTTCGTCAGCCCCGAAGACATTCAAGCGGTGCTGTTCGACGTACTGCGCCACCGCATCATTCTTTCCTTTGAAGCCGAAGCCGCGGGCATCGACCAGGACCGGGTGGTCCAGCGGATTCTCGACGTCGTAGCCGTCGCTTGACCTCGATGAAAGCCATCCTGCCGCCCGAACCGGGCATCCGTGTCAGCCTCGCCGAGCTGATCGAGATGCGCCATCGCGTGCGTGAAGTGCAACTGTTTTCCACACCGAGCCAGCGCAGCCCGCTGATTGGCTTGCACCATTCGAAACTGCGCGGGCGCGGGGTGGATTTCGATCAGGTGCGGGTCTATCAGGCCGGCGATGACGTGCGCAGCATCGACTGGCGCGTCACCGCCCGCACCCAGGAACCCCACACCAAGCTGTTCCATGAAGAGCGCGAGCGGCCGATTTTCATCATGGTCGAGCAAAGTCGCCGGCTGTTTTTCGGCTCGGGGCTGATGTTCAAATCGGTGCTCGCCGCCCAGGCCGCGAGCCTGATCGGCTGGGCCGCACTGGGTCATAACGATCGGGTCGGCGGACTGGTGTTCGGCAACAACGAGCACTATGAAATCAAGCCACGACGCAGCAAACAGAGCCTGCTGCAATTGCTCAATCGTCTGGTGCGGGTCAATCAGTCGCTGCACACGGAAAACGAGCCGGACCGGGACGCCTTCAACATTGCCCTGCGTCGCGCCCGGGAAGTCCTGCGTCCCGGCAGCCTGGTGATCATTATCTGCGACGAACGCACCCTGACCGAGGGCGCCGAACAACAGCTGAGCCTGTTGTCGCGGCATTGTGACCTGTTACTGCTGCCGGTATCCGACCCTCTCGATCACGCCCTGCCCGCCGCCGGACTTTTACGTTTCGCCGAACGCGGTGCGCAACTGGAACTCGACACCCTGAATTTCGAGCTGCGCCAGACCTATCGCGCCCAGGCCGAAGCGCGCCTCGCTCGCTGGGAATTGCTGGCGCAGAAGCTGCGAGTATTGCTGATGCCCTTGAGCACCCAGAGCGAGATGGTCGAACAACTGCGCGAGTACCTGAACCCGCAGAAACCGGGGAAAGGCCGATGAGCAGCCTCGATCAACTGCAACCGCTGATCTCCCCGCCTCCCATCGAATTCTGGCCACCGGCACCAGGCTGGTGGTTGTTGCTGCTGTTACTGCCGCTCGTCGGTTTCGGTCTGTGGAAGGCAAGGCGTTTCTTTCTGAACAAACGCCCGATCGTGCGCGCCGAACAACCACTGGACCCGGTACGCCTCGCCGCGCTGGCAGAACTGGCGCGGATGCCCAAACCCTACGACGGTGCCCCGGCCGGTGCCTGGTTGCAGCAGCTCAACGGTTTGCTCAAACGCCTGTGCCGCAACCATTACCCCTACAGCCAGAGCCACACCCTCAATGGGCGCAAATGGCTGGCATTCCTCGACAATCGCTGCCCGGCCGCCGGCCTGACCCGCTGGATGGTACTGGTTGAAGGCGCCTACAAACCTGAATGCAAACTCGACGACAAGGCCATCGCCGGCCTGACTCAAGCGGTCGACACCTGGATTCGTAAACATGTTTGAGTTCGCCTGGCCGTGGATCTTTGCCCTGTTGCCGCTGCCGTGGCTGATGCGCATCGTGCTGCCTGTCGCCGACAGCGGCGAGCCGGCGCTCAAAGTCAGTTTCCTCGGCGACCTCGAAGGCCTGGTCCGCCGCCGCGCCCGGGCCAACCTGCCCGCCTGGCGCCAACAGGCACCGTTCATTCTGCTGTGGCTGTTGCTGCTGATCGCCGCGGCGCGCCCGCAATGGCTTGGCGAACCGCTGCCCATCGCCGCCAGCGGTCGCGATCTGCTGGTAGCGGTCGACGTGTCCGGCTCGATGGACTTCCCCGACATGCAATGGCAGGACGAAGAAGTCAGTCGACTCACACTGGTGCAGCATTTGCTCGGTGATTTCCTTGAAAGTCGCGACGGCGATCGCGTGGGCCTGATCCTGTTCGGCAGCCAGGCCTATCTGCAAGCACCGCTGACATTCGACCGGCACACGGTGCGCGTGTGGCTCGACGAAGCGCGGATCGGCATCGCCGGCAAGAACACCGCCATCGGCGATGCCATCGGCCTGGCCCTCAAGCGCCTGCGCCAACGCCCGGCACAAAGTCGCGTACTGATCCTGGTCACTGACGGCGCCAACAACGGTGGCCAAATCGACCCGCTCACGGCGGCGCGGCTGGCAGCCAGCGAAGGCGTGAAAATCTACACGATCGGTATCGGCGCCGATCCGGAGCAAAGCGGCACGTTGGGTTTTCTGGGCGTCAACCCGAGCCTCGACCTCGACGAACCCTCCTTGATGGCGATCGCCGAAGCCACCGGTGGCCAGTATTTTCGCGCCCATGATGACAAGGAGCTGCAAGCGATCAAGGACACCCTCGACAAACTGGAGCCGGTAACCCAGCAACCGACTCAGGCCCGCCCGGCTCAGGCGTTGTACCACTGGCCTTTGGCAATGGGGTTGCTATTGAGCATGCTGCTGGTGGTTCGCGAGCGCTGGCCTGATAACCCGTTGCGGCGACTGTTCACCAAGGATCTTTTGCAAACTCAACTGCCTGACTGGCGCCAGCGGCTCAAGCGCCTGCGCCTGCGGAGGCGCCGATGAGCGCGCTCTGGCCGTACTTGTTCCGCCCCTGGTGGTTGCTGTTATTGCCATTACTCGGCTGGTTGCTCTGGCAACTCTGGCATCGGCAGAAACGCGCCGGGCGCTGGCAGATGATTCTGCCGCCGGCCTTCCATGCCGCGTTGCTCAGTGGCGGCAACGGTCGCGACAGCAAATTGCCGTGGGTCATCCTGGGATGTGCCTGGGTGCTGACCGTTCTGGCGCTGATCGGACCCAGCTGGGAACGTGTCGAGCAAGCCAGCCAGAAACCCGCCGATCCGCTGGTCGTGGTCCTGGAGCTGACCCCGGAAATGCTCGCCACCGACGTCTCCCCCAACCGGCTGGAGCAGTCCCGACGCAAGCTGTTCGATCTTCTGGAAAACCGCAGCGATGCCCAGACCGCGATCATCGTCTACTCCGGCAGCGCTCACACGCTGGTGCCACTGTCGGATGACCTGTCGACCAGCCGCAATCTATTGGATGCCCTCAAGCCTTCGCTGATGCCCCAAGTGGGACATCGCGCCGATCTGGCGGTGACCAAGGCTCTTGCCCTGCTGGAACAGGGTGCCCTCGGCGAGGGGCGGATCCTGCTGATCGGCTCAACCTTGACCGAACTGGAACGCCAGGGGATCCAGCAGGCGCTGGACGGCAAGTCGACACAATTTCTGATGATTGGCATCGGCACTGCCGAAGGCGCGCCGATTACCCAGGAGGACGGCAGTTTTCTGAAAGACGATCAGGGCGCGATTCTGGTGCCGCATCTGGATGAGCCAAGCCTGAAAGCCTTTGCCAACGACCTGGACGGACGCTATACCCACGCACGCCTGGACGATGCCGACCTGCGCGCCCTCGGCTTGCTCGAGGGGCCACGCATGCTGCGCAACGACGGCCAGACCTTGCGCCTCGATACATGGGCCGATCAGGGTTACTGGCTATTGTTGCCGTTGCTGCTGCTGGCGGCGTGCGCCGGTCGTCGCGGCTGGCTGTTCTGCCTGCCCCTGCTGTTTTTACTGCCACAACCGAGTTATGCCTTCGACTTCAAAGATTTGTGGCTGCGAGCAGACCAACAAGGTCTGATCTTGCTCAAGCAGAAGCGCCCGGCCGAGGCTGCGCAGCATTTCGAAGATCGACAATGGCAAGGTGTCGCGCGCTACGAAGCTGGCGACTATAGCGGTGCCGCCCAGCGGTTCGCCGAAGGCAGCGACGCCCACGCCCACTACAATCGTGGCAACGCCCTGGCCAAAAGCGGTGAGCTGGAAGCCGCGCTGGATGCCTACGATCAAGCGCTGGAGCGTCAACCGGATTTGCGTCCGGCCCTGACCAACAAAGCGTTGGTGGAAAGCCTGCTCAAGCAGAAAAACACTTCACCGCCCGTTGATCCGGACAAAAACACTGACAACCAGACCGAGCCCCCCACGCAAGAACCGCCGCCGGGCGCGGCCACGCAAGCGTTGGATGAGGGCGAACCGAAAACCGACGGCCAACAAACCACGGCGGACTCAGACCCACAGAGCAAAACGCCGCCGAAAACCGGCACCAACGAAGTCCCGGGCAGCGAGCTGGGGAATGAAGACAGCACCCGACCACCAATGCGCCCGGCCAACGATAGCATCGAGGGCGAACAGCGCCAGGCGCTGGAACAATGGCTGCGCAAGATCCCGGATGACCCGGGTGAATTGCTCAGGCGCAAATTCTGGTACGAACAGCAACAACATCAGGATCAGGAAAAAACTCGATGACCCGCTTCACCACTTTCTCGTTCGCATTGCTGCTCTGCACTGTTCAGGCCCAGGCTGCGGGGCTGGTCGCCAGTGTGGATCGCAGTCGCCTGAACAGCGGCGAAACGGTTGAACTGACCCTGGAAACCAACGATGTCACGCAGTTCGGCAAGCCTGATCTGACACCGCTGGAGGCGTTGTTCGAAGTGCGCGGCAGCCGTCAGGTCAACCAGCTGACCACCCTGAACGGCGATAACCGTGCGACCACTCGCTGGATCATTACCCTGCTACCTCGGCAGAACGGCAGCGTGGTGATTCCGTCACTGCAACTGGGGGACGTACAGAGCCAGTCGATTAGCGTGCAAGTGGTCGAAACCGAAACCCAGGACAGCCCGACCAAACAGGCTCCGGTGTTCATCGACGCCAGCCTCGATCAAAACAGCGTGTACGTACAAGCCCAGGCGATCCTGACCCTGCGTATCTACCATTCGGTGTCGCTGTACGACGACAGCAGCCTGCCCCCTTTGCAAATCCCCGATGTGCGCATCGAGCAACTGGGCGAGGCGCGCACCTACGAAAAAGACATCAATGGCCTGCGTCACGGCGTTATCGAGAAGCGCTACGCGATCTACCCGCAACACAGCGGTGAGTTGGTCATTCCACCGCAGGTATTCAATGCCGCACTGGTGGACGCACAGCCTGCCAAGGACGCCGTCGCGCAGGCACCGAAATCCGGCAAACTGATGCGTGTCAGCTCCGCCGAGATCCTGCTGACGGTCAAGGCCAAACCCGCCTCCTACCCGGCCGACGTGCCGTGGCTGCCGGCCCGTAGCCTCAGCCTGAGCGAAAGCTGGAACCCAGAACCGGGGCATGCGCAGGTGGGTGATTCGTTGACCCGCAGTCTGACCGTAAAGGCTGAAGGCCTGGACAGTTCGCAGTTGCCGCCGCTGCCTGCCACCGACGTCAACGGCTTGCGCCGCTACCCGGATCAACCGGTGCTGGGCAATCAGAACAGCGAGCGCGGCCTGATCGGCAGCCGCGAAGACCGCGAAGCCCTGGTGCCAACGCGTGCTGGCGCAATCGAGTTGCCAGCGGTCGAAGTCGTCTGGTGGAACACCTTCGAGGACCACCTCGATCACAGCAGCCTGCCGGCTCAAACCCTACCGGTGGCGAACAATCCGAGCCTGATGGTCGACACCCCGACCGGCATGCCTCAAGTCTTTTCCGCGGCCGACAACGAAGCCCTCTGGTGGTGGAAACTCAGCACCTTGATCCTGGCCTGCACCACTCTGCTGGGCTTCGGCCTCTGGTGGCGCGCCCGTTGGCAACCGGCAATCCTGCGCGCGGCGCAGACCGGCCCGAGCCCGCGCACCGTACTCGACGATCTCAAGCGCGCCTGTCAGGCCAACGACTCCCACGCCACCCGCCAGGCCCTCGACGCCTGGGCCCGCCAACAACCGGAAACCCTGGCCGATATGGCGGCACGCTTTGTGCCGTTGTCCGACGCCCTCGATGGCTTGAACGGTGCGCTCTACAGCGAAACCGGCCAGCATTGGCAAGGTGAAGACCTGTGGCGGGCGATCAAGGCGATTCCAATTGCCGAGCGGGTTCAGGACCCGGTGGGCGACAGTGGCCTCCCGCCGCTCTACCCCAAATAACCACTGCCACCGCATTCCCTGTAGCAGCTGGCGAAGCCTGCGTTCGGCTGCGCAGCAGTCGTAAAATCGGCACATGCGGTGTATCAGACAAGCCATGCAAGCTGGTTCTACGACTGCTGCGCAGCCGAACGCAGGCTTCGCCAGCTGCTACAGGGTTGTGGTGTTGACCACCTGCAACGTGTTTGCCAGTAAACTCCCTCCCCTTTAGCCGCCATCATTTTCCTCGCGGCCATCACCTTATTTCCTACGGAGTTCACCTTGCGTCTGTTTCACACCTCCGACTGGCACCTTGGGCAAAACCTGCACGGCCAGGAACGCGATTTCGAACACGCCTGCTTTCTCGAGTGGCTGCTGCGCCAGCTGAAGCTGGACCAGCCTGACGTGCTGCTGATTGCCGGCGATATCTTCGACACGGTCAACCCGCCGGTCAAAGCCCAGGAACGCCTCTACGATTTCATCGTCAGCGCCCATGAACAACAGCCGAAGCTGACCATCGTGATGATCGCCGGCAACCACGATTCCGGTTCGCGGATCGAACTGCCCGCGCCGTTGATGCGACGTTTGCGTACGCATGCGCTGGGTCGTGTGCTGTGGCTGGATGACGGTCAACTCGACGCTGAACGCCTGCTGCTGCCATTGCCGGATGCCAAAGGCAAAACCGTCGCCTGGTGCCTGGCGCTGCCGTTCCTGCGCCCCGCCGAGGTGACTGGCGCGCATTTGGGTGACAACTACCTGCGCGGTATCGGTCAGGTTCACGAATGGTTGATCGAAGCGGCCAATGCCAAGCGCAAACCGGGACAAGCGCTGATCGCCATCAGCCACGCGCACATGGCCGGCGGTTCGGTGTCGGAAGACTCCGAGCGCAGCCTGATCATCGGCAACGCCGAAGCACTGCCCGCCAGCCTGTTCGGGCCAAGCATCAGTTACGTCGCCCTCGGTCACTTGCACAAGCCGCAGAAGGTCAATGGTGAAGAGCGCATCCGCTACAGCGGCTCGCCGATTCCGTTGTCGTTCTCCGAGATTGGCTATCAGCACCAGATTCTCGACATCACACTGAAAGGCGAAACCCTGGTCAGCGTCGAACCCAAGCTGATCCCCCGGGCGGTGAATCTGCAACGCATCGGTCCCGCGCCATTGGCGGAGATCCTCCTGCAACTGGCCGACCTGCCGAACATCGACCTGCTGGCCGATATCCAGCGCCAGCCTTGGCTGGAAGTTCGGGTGCGCCTCGATGAACCGCAACCGGACTTGCGATATCAAGTGGAAACCGCCCTGCAAGGCAAAGCCGTGCGCCTGGTGCGGATCGCCGCTGAATACGCCGGCAACGGCAGCCGCGATGGCGTGGATGACGGCGCGACCTTGATCGAGCTTGACCAGCTCTCACCTCAGGAGTTGTTCAGCCGCGCCTGGCAGGACAACTACGGCAGCGAGGTCGACGAGCAAACCCTCAAGGACTTCGCCGAGTTGTTGCAAGACGTGCAGATGGAGAGCGAACAACCATGAAGATCCTCGCGATCCGCCTGAAAAACCTCGCCTCACTGGCCGGGCCTTTTGAAATCGACTTTACCGCTGAGCCGCTGGCCAGCGCCGGTCTGTTCGCGATCACCGGGCCGACCGGCGCCGGTAAAAGCACCTTGCTCGACGCCTTGTGCCTGGCGCTGTTCGGTGCTGTGCCTCGGCTGAGCAATGCCCAGGTGTCTGCCAAAGCGCCAGATGCCGACGGCGAGATCAGCACCGGCGACCCGCGCACGTTGCTGCGTCGTGGCACAGGTGAAGGGTATGCCGAAGTCGATTTCGTTGGCATCGATGGCCGTCGCTACCGCGCTCGCTGGGAAGCTAATCGCGCCCGCGAGAAGGCCAGCGGCAAGCTGCAAGCCAGCCGTCAGAGTTTGCGCGACATCGATCTGGATCAACTGCTGGCCAGTCAGAAAGTTGAATTCAAAACCCAGCTCGAATCTGTACTGGGCCTGAACTTTGAGCAATTCACCCGTGCGGTGCTGTTGGCTCAAAGCGAATTCAGTGCGTTCCTCAAGGCTAACGACAACGAACGTAGCGAACTGCTGGAGAAACTCACCGACACCGCGTTGTATACGCGCCTCGGTCGCCGGGCGTTCGACAAAACCAAAGAGGCTCGCGACACCCACAAACTGTTGCAGGACCAGGCCACCGGCGTGACGCCGTTGTCGCCGGAGGCCCGGGCGGAACTCGATGAACGCTTCAACGAGGCTCAGCAACAACTCAAGACCCAGCAAGCGCAACTCAAGCAATTGGAACTGCAACACACCTGGCTCAAGGACTTGCGTCAGTTACAGGACGAACAACAGAGCGCCACCGAACAACTGCAAGCGGCCCGGCAGCACTGGGAGGGCCTGTCCGGCGAACGCTTGAAGCTGACTCGCCTGGAACAACTGGCCCCGCAACGGCACCAGTTCGCCCGCAAGACTGAGCTCACCGCCCAGCTCACACCGCTGGCAGCGCAAATTCAGCAACACACTCAACAGCAAGCCGAGCTGAACGAGCGCCAGACGCAACTCGAAAACAGCCTCAGCACTGCGCAGACCGCGCTGGTCGAGGCGCAAAGCCAACACACCTCAAGCGCTCCGCTGCTGCGTCAGGCCTTCGAAGAGCAAAGCACCCTCGCCCGTCTGGTCAAGGATGCCAGCCGCAGTGCCGACCTCAAGCAGCAGGCGGAATTGGCCTGCACTCAGGGCCAAAACACGATCCAAGGCTTGCTCGACCAACAGAAACAGGTCGCCGAACGTTTGCAGCGGATTGCCGGGGAGCTTGAGCAAAGCACCCCTCTGGCGCCCTTGAGCGATGCCTGGAACGCCTACCGTGATCGCCTGCAACAGCTGATGCTGATCGGCAATCGCCTGAACAAGGGCCAGGCCGAACTGGCCGCCCTGGAACAAAGCGCCGCTCGCGCTGCCGAGGACCTGTCCACTCAGCGCCAGAACCTTGAAGTGCTGTACAAGGAGGCCGGCGCCGAACCGGAAGCGGTGGCCGAGCAGATCCAGATTCTCGGGAGTCTGTTGCAAGATAACCGCAAGCAGCAGCGGGCCTTAGAGGAACTGACGCGCCTGTGGGCCAGTCAGCAGGAACTGGACAAACGCGCGTCCGAGCTCCAGCAGCGTCAGATGATCGCTCAGCAAGAACGAGAACGTCTGACCCAGGAGGGTGTGAAAGCCAAGAGCGAATTGCTCGTCGCCGAACAGACCCTGACCGTCACCCGCGAACTGCTGGAACGCCAGCGCCTGGCTCGCAGCGCCAGCGTCGAAGAACTGCGCGAGCAGCTGCAGGACGATCAGCCATGCCCGGTTTGTGGCAGCCCCGACCATCCTTATCATCAGCCCGAAGCCCTGCTGCAGAGCCTTGGCCGGCATGATGAAAGCGAACAGGCCAACGCCCAAAAAGCCGTCGACCTGCTGAAAGAACAGCTCACTGACCTGCGCGCTGAAGTGGGCGGCGTGATTGCCCAGCAAAAGGAGTTGCTGCAGCAACAAGAACACCTCGCGACCCAGCAACAGAGCCTGGCGCCGAGCCTTGAAGCACATCCGTTAGCTGCGCAGCTGCTCACGCAGGATGCGGCTAAACGCGATGCCTGGCTGATGCAGCAAAACAATCAGTTGAACCAAAGCATCGCTCAAGACGAACAACGGCAAACCGCCCTGCTCACCTTGCAGCAAGACGCCGCGCGCCTTCAACAGCAACTGCGTAGCGCTGAAGCGGCGAGCCAACAAGCAGCCCAACACCTGGCCAACCAGCAACGTGAGTTGAGCAGCGATCGCCAGCGTCTGGACGAGGAATTGACGGCGTTCAGCACCCTGCTCCCGGCCGATACGCTGCAAGCGCTGCGCAACGAACCGGCCGCGACCTTCATGCAGTTGGACCGGCAGATCAGCCAGCGCCTGGAGCAACTCGATCAGCAACGCGATGAACTGGGCGAACAGCAACAACGGCAGCAGACGCTGGAGAAAGAACAGGACCGCCAACTCACTCGCCTCCAGCAGTTGGAAACGGCCCGCCAGCAGTTCACCGCCCTCGCCGACCAGCAACAGGCCTGCCAACAAAAACTCAGGCAATTGCTCGGCGAACACAACAGCGCCGAGCAGTGGCAGCAGCAACTGGATCAAGCCGTCGAACAGGCGCGCAATGCCGAGGCGACCGCCAATCAGGAACTGCAAGCCGTGCGTACGCGGCTGGTGCAGTTGGGCGCCGAACTCAAGGCCCAGCAGGAACGCGCGCAGGCACTGGAAGCTGAAGATCGCGAGCTGAGCGGCAAGATCGCCGACTGGCGCGCTTTGCATCCGGAACTGGATGACGGTGGCCTGGAAGCTCTGCTGAGTGTCGACGACCAGCAGGTCAGCGAACTGCGCCAGCAATTGCAGCAAAGCGAAAAAGCCATCGAACAGACCAAAGTCCTGTTGCAGGAACGCGATCAACGTCTGCTCAATCACCAGGCACAACACAACGGCAATCTCGACGCCGAACAACTGGCGACAGCGCTTGTCGAGCTGCAAAACCTGTTCACCGCCAGCGAACACCGTTGCGCCGAACTCCGCGCCCAACAGGCCGAGGATCAGCGCCGGCAAAACGCCAATCAGGCCCTTGCGCAGCAGATCGCCGACGCCTACACCGAATACCAGCGCTGGGCACGTTTGAATGCACTGATCGGTTCGGCCACGGGCGACACCTTCCGCAAGATCGCCCAGGCCTACAACCTCGACCTGCTGGTGCATCACGCCAATGTTCAGTTGCGGCAACTGGTGCGGCGCTATCGCCTCAAGCGTGGCGGCAGCATGCTTGGGTTGTTGGTGATGGACACCGAGATGGGTGATGAACTGCGTTCGGTGCATTCGTTGTCCGGCGGCGAGACGTTCCTGGTATCGCTGGCCCTGGCGCTCGGTCTGGCATCGATGGCATCGAGCACGCTGAAAATTGAATCGTTGTTCATCGACGAAGGCTTCGGCAGCCTCGATCCGGAATCCCTGCAACTGGCCATGGATGCGCTCGACGGCTTGCAGGCGCAGGGACGAAAAGTCGCGGTGATTTCACACGTGCAGGAAATGCACGAACGGATTCCGGTGCAGATTCAGGTGCGCCGTCAGGGCAACGGCCTGAGTACGCTGGAGGTGAAATGAATACGCTGTATTCCTTCCGCCGCTGCCCCTACGCGATGCGGGCGCGCATGGCCCTGCGCTACACCGGGGTTGCGGTGAACATTGTCGAGGTCAGCCTGAAGGCCAAACCTGCCGAAATGCTCGCGCTGTCGAGCAAAGGCACGGTGCCGGTGCTGAGCGTCGACGGTCAGGTGATCGATGAAAGCCTGGCGATCATGCACTGGGCCCTTGCGCAGAACGATCCGCAGGATTGGTTGCTCAAGGATGATCCTGTCGGCCAGCAACTGATCACCGAGCTGATTGAAGAAAACGACCAGGTGTTCAAGGTTCACCTGAATCGCTACAAGTACGCCGAGCGATACCCCGAGCAGCCAATGACGGTTTATCGAGCTGAGGGCGAGGTGTTTTTGCGCAGGCTCGATGAGTTGCTGGAGGGACGCGACTACTTGCTGGCCGAGCATCCGAGCCTGGCGGATGTGGCACTGATGCCGTTCGTGCGGCAATTCGCCCATGTGGATCGCGAGTGGTTCGGGCAATCGCCCTATCACCGTTTGCAGGCCTGGTTGCAGCGGTTTCTGGAGTCGGAGCTATTTACTGACGTGATGCGCAAGTAGCCGCACCGATCCCTGTAGCAGCTGGCGAAGCCTGCGTTCGGCTGCGCAGCAGTCGTAAATTCTGTATGTCAGATCTACTTGGAAGACCGCGTACTCTGGTTTCACGACTGCTGCGCAGCCGAACGCAGGCTTCGCCAGCTGCTACCAGATGCGTCGTCTAGGCGACTCACGCCAACACTTCACACATCTGCAACGCAGAGCAATCCACCTGGAACGGCCCGAAAAAATCGTTCTGGCGTTCGATTGGCGGATTGCCGGTCAGCAGACCCAGGGCCTTCGCGGTTTCAATGTTACGAGCAAGGTTGTGATTGGCTTCGATAGTCCGTGCCACCGACCCCGCTGAGCCCTGTCCGATCCCCAACAAGGAAGATCCATTGGTCATGAACGCCAGGAAGGCGATGACCCAAAGTCTGTGCCCTTTCATTCCCCGGCGACTCCCGCGAGTTCAGCCTGATCGACCATCGCGGTGTGCGAACGGTGTTCAAACTGGATGCCGGGATGAGCGACTTGAATTGGCGCTTCAAGAGGTTGACGCGATTGAGGCGAGAGGCTGACAAACAGCACCAGGATCACGTAAAGAGCGATAGCCAGGTAGGCGCCGTGTTTGGCAGAAGTGATGATTGCGCTGACCATGATGTTCTCCGCAGGCATGTTTCGATGCCCACAGAATCGATCAAGAAAGCGGTGATAACCACTCAGGGTTATCCATAGTAACCATCAGCTTCGTTAATCATTAAACCAAACTATCTCAGTCTTCAATAAAACTCATCAGGCGCTCGCGGGCCGCATCCGGCTCGGATGGAACGGGCTGGGCAGCCGAAAGAATGGGGGTGGAATAGAGAAACAGAAGAACCACGGCCAGACGCATTGCCATGCTGTCGATCCTTATCAGGAGAAGGAGTCAAAAAATCAGCGTCAAATTTAAACTAATGGCCCCGTGATATCAATTACTAGTTTGATAGCAATATGATGCTGTCGTAAATGCGTTATGCAGGAGCGACATCACTCACGCTTCTCGAAGCTTCAGCTCGATCGGCGCAAGTGACTTCGCTCCTGCATAAAGGGTGCAGGGTTCAACTTTCAGGCTTGGGTCTTGTGATCCAGTGCGGCGTAAAAGTTAGCGCTCTGTTGCAGGTATTTCTGGGTGTAGCTTTGGGCGTGGGATTTTTTATCGCTGATTTCAATGTTGGCGTTGGCTGGCAACGCAACGGTGGCAGAGATGGCGGAAGCGGCGATTACGGAGAAGAGATTGAAGTTCATGGCGCTGTTCCTCGGATTCAGTTGGCTTGCTTGCCCGGTGGGGCCGTGAAGCAAACTTAACCGTCGAGGTTGGCACCTTGAAATCTTTTGTAGCATTAGCAGATATCAGCGTCATTAATAGAAGGATGCAGGCCCCATCAACCGGGGCCTGCGGCCTATTGACGCACCAGGAACTTGAGGTCGCTCGGGGCATCCATCGGCAGTTTTTGCACGGTTTTACCCAGCAGGCCTGTCTTTGAATCGCGCTCGACGACGACAATCTGGTTGCTTTTCTGATTGGCGATCAACACGAACTTGCCGCTCGGATCGAGGCTGAACTCGCGCGGGTGATCACCTTCAACGGAACGGCGCTGCAGTTCCTTGAGGTGCCCGGTCACAGGATCGATGGCGAATACCAACAGCTGATTGGTGGTGCCACGGTTGCTGACGTAGAGAAACTTGCCATCGCTCGACGCGTGAAGCGCAGCGGCGGCCTTGTCCGAAACGGGTTGCCCCGTCGCCAACTCGACCATCTGCGTTTGCTTGAGTTGGCCGTCCTTGTAATCGAACACCGCAACCTGCGCGCTCATTTCCATGGTCAGCCACGCGTGCTTGCCATCGGCGCTGAACAGCAGATGACGCGGACCGCTGCCGGGTGGCATCTGGACAGACGCCGGTGTAGCCGCGGTCAAGGGCAGTTCCGGGTTGGCCTTGGGGTCGAAGCGGTAGGCAAAGACCTTGTCGGCGCCCAGGTCATTGGAGAACACATACTGGCCGTCCGGCGAGGAAACCGTGGAATGCACGTGCGCCGACATCTGCCGTTCAGGATTGACCCGGCTCGATGGATGGCTGCTCATCTGCACCACAGGTTTGAGCTTGCCATCAGCGTCCACCGGCAACACCGCCAGGGTGCCGCCCGGATCTTCAGACACCGAATAGTTGCTGACAAACAGATGACTGGCTTCAGCGCTGAGGCCCGAATGCGTCGGCTCGTTGCCCAGGCTCTGCACCTGATTGATCAGGCTCAGCTCATGGGTTTTCGGATCGATCGCATAACTGCTGACGCGCCCTACCGGATCGGTCTGCCCCGGGCCGTTTTCGTTGACCACGAACAGCTGACGCTGATCCTTGGACAGGGTCAGCCAGGATGGGTTTTCGCTCTTGATCACTTGCAACGGCTTGGCGTCGATCAGCCCGGTAGCGCTGTCGAAGTTCAGGCGATAAATTCCCTGGCTCTGACCGGCCGTGTAGGAACCGACCAGCAACTGATAGTCGTCAGCCGACGCAACTTGAAAACCCATTGCGCCGACGCTGCCGACCATCAACAGTGGCCAGAGCTTACGCATCCTCATTCGTTTCTTCCTCGTCGTCATCACCGCGGAACGCGGTCATGCACACCAAGCGGTGCTCACCGGAACTGCCGGTGATCAACCAGCTTTGCAGGTCTGGATCGAAGGTCGCGGCCTCGACCTCGGCGGGGGTGAATTCCCAGTGCTTGGACACACGACCGTCCAGGCATTCGATGTGCAGGTTGTCGTCTTCATCGAGGGAGAATTCGAAGGCGTGCAGCCCGTCGATTTCCACCATATCGCAGTGTTCGAGGGTGGCGAGCAAGGTGTCTGTTGGGGCGGTCATGGCAGTCAATCTTTGAATGGGAAAGACGCAATGATAGCTCATCACACCGCAATGATCGTTCCCACGCTCTGCGTGGGAATGCCTCTTCGGACGCTCTGCGTTCGGCTTTGAAGGGACGCGGAGCGTCCCGGGCTGCATTCCCACGCAGAGCGTGGGAACGATCAGTCACAGGTTTAGAGGGCTTCGCGCGAAGGCTGGCCATCCACCAACCGCTGAATACGCAGCGGATTGCCATTCTTCAAGGCCTCCGGCAGCAGGCTGTCCGGATAGTTCTGGAAGCACACCGGGCGCAGGAAACGGTCGATCGCCAGCGTACCCACCGAGGTGCCCCGTGCATCGGAGGTCGCCGGATACGGCCCGCCGTGGACCATCGAATCGCAGACTTCCACGCCGGTCGGATAGCCGTTGAGCAGGATCCGACCGACCTTCTGTTCCAGCAACGGCGTCAGCTCAGCGAACTGCTCAAAATCCGCCGGCTCGCCAATGATCGTCGCCGTCAGCTGGCCGCGCAGGCCGTTCAACGCGGCGCTGAGTTGCGCCTGATCGGCGACCTCGACGAACACCGTGGTCGGGCCGAACACTTCTTCCTGCAGCACTTCGTCGCCATTGACCAACAGGCTGACATCGGCCTTGAACAGCTGCGGTTGCGCCTGATTGCCCTGTTGCGCACTGCCGGCCAGGTGCTCGATGCCGGGGTGAGCGAGGAGTTTTTGCAGGCCTTTGCCATAGCTGCTCAGGGTCCCGGCATTGAGCATGGTTTGCGCCGGCTGATCGCCGATCAGCCCCGCCACCTGTTGCACGAATGTGGTGAATTGAGGCGAACGAATACCAATCACCAAGCCGGGATTGGTGCAGAACTGACCACAACCCTGGACCACCGAAGCAGTCAGGTCACGAGCGACCGATTCGGCGCGAACGTGCAGCGCCTGCGGCAACACGATTACCGGGTTGATGCTCGACATCTCGGCGAACACCGGAATGGGCTGCGCACGTGCTGCGGCCATGTCACACAACGCCCGGCCGCCCTTGAGCGAACCGGTAAAACCAACCGCCAGAATTGCCGGATGCTTGACCAGCGCTTCGCCGACGCCACCGCCGTAGATCATGTTGAACACGCCGGCCGGCATACCGGTTTTCTCGGCGGCGCGGATGATCGCGTCGGCCACCTGTTCGGCCGTGGCCATGTGACCGCTGTGGGCCTTGAACACCACCGGGCATCCGGCGGCCAATGCCGATGCGGTGTCGCCGCCAGCTGTGGAGAACGCCAACGGAAAGTTGCTGGCACCAAATACGGCCACCGGGCCGAGGCCGATGCGGTACTGACGCAGGTCCGGACGCGGCAACGGTTGGCGTTCAGGCAACGCTTGATCGATCCGCGCACCGTAGAAATCACCGCGACGCAGCACCTTGGCGAACAAACGCATCTGACCGCTGGTGCGACCGCGTTCGCCTTGAATCCGAGCGGCGGGCAGCGCGGTTTCGCGGCAGACCAGCGCCACAAAGTCATCGCCCAGCGCGTCCAGTTCATCGGCAACCGCGTCGAGAAATTGCGCCCGACGTTCGGCGCTCAGGCTGCGATAGGCCGGGTAAGCCGCGGCAGCAGTCTTGGCGGCGGCATCTACTTCCTCCGGGGTCGCCTGGGAGAAATCATACGGCAGGGCTTCGCCCGTGCTGGCGTCGACGCTCTGTAGTTTGTGTTGGCCGGCCGCACTGCGCTGACCGCCGATGTAGTTGTGACCAAGAATTCGGGTCATGCCTATCTCCTTAAAGGGGGGTAACGGTGCCGGGCTCGAACGCTGCTTCAACCGGTGCAATCCCGTTGATCAACGGTGCACCGAACTCGGCCTGACTGATCTCGAACACGTCACCCGGCCGGGTGCGAATGCCGTCGGCAAAGGACAGGGTCGCGGTGCCGAAGAAATGAATGTGTACATCGCCCGGGCGCAGGAATTGGCTGTACTTGAAATGGTGGTACTCGAGGTTTTCCAGGCTGTGGCACATGTTGGCCTCGCCACTGAGAAACTCGTTCTGCCACAGCACTTCGCCGTCACGCAGGATGCGGCTGGTGCCTGCCAGATGCTCCGGCAATTCACCGACGCGAAGTTCCGGTCCGTAACTGCAGCTGCGCAATTTGGAGTGGGCCAGGTACAGGTAATTCTTGCGTTCCATCACGTGATCGGAGAACTCGTTGCCCACGGCAAAACCGAGTCGATACGGTTTGCCGTCGTGGCCGATGACGTAGAGCCCGCTGAGTTCCGGCTCCTCCCCCGCGTCTTCGGCGAACGGCGGCAGCGGGAACGGTTGGCCCGGACGCACGACGATGCTGCCGTCGCCCTTGTAGAACCATTCCGGTTGTACGCCGGCCTGCCCCGCTGTCGGTTTGCCGCCCTCAACGCCCCATTTGAAGATGCGCATGGTGTCGGTCATCGCGGCTTCATCGCCGACTTGCTGATGCATCTTGTCCCGGGCCGACGCGCTGCCCAGATGGGTCAGGCCCGTGCCGCTGACCAGCATGTGCGCCGGGTCCGGATGATCCAGCGGCGGCAGGATGCGCAACTTGGCCAGCAGTTCGGCATAGTCATGGCTGATGCCCAGGCCCAGGGTTTTCACCTGCTGCTCAAGATTGACCCCGGCCTCTATCGCGGCCAACGCCAGGTCGCGAACGGTGCGCGCGTCTTGCACTTCGCGCACCCGACCGTCTTCGACAACGCCCACCCGGCGCTCGCCGTTACTCAATTCGAACTGAACTAAACGCATGAATCTTCTCCTGTTATTCAAAACACCACCGATCCCTGTGGGAGCGGGCTTGCCCGCGATGACGGCGGCACATTCACAAATGATGTGTCAGGTAGATTGCTATCGCGGGCAAGCCCGCTCCCACAGGGATGGTGGTCATCACAATATGTGGGTCAGGTGCGGGTAGCCCCACGCGCACTGGCGGCGAACTGATCGGCCGGCAGCACGTGCTTGCGTTCCAGCAGGCGATAAACCACACCGGTCAACACCAACCCGAACACCATCACACCCGACAGGAAATACAGACCCGAAGCCAGGTTGCCGGTGTATTCCTTGAGCGCGCCGATCACGAACGGACCGATGTAGCCGCCGAGGTTGCCCACCGAATTGATCAACGCGATTCCGGCCGCCGCACTGGCGCCGGCAAAGAAGCGGCCCGGCAAAGTCCAGAACACCGCGGTGCAGGAAAACAGCGAGAAGGCCACCAGGCATAACGCCGCCAGTTGCAGCACCGGCACCGTCAGCCAGGCGCTGAGGAACAGGCCGATGGCACCCAACACGTAAAGCACCGCCAAGTGGCCGTAGCGATCATTCAAGCGGTCGGAACTGCGCGGAATGATCAGCAACCCGATGATCCCGAAGATGTACGGCACCGACGACACGAAACCGGTCACCAGATCCGTACCACCGAACTGCTTGATCAAGGTCGGCAGCCACAAGCCCAGGCCGTAGATGCTCAGCGTCACCGGCAGATAGAACAAAGCCAGCAGCAACACGCGTTTGTCCTTGAGGGCGTGCAACGGATTGCCGTGGCGAGTCTGCCCGTATTCTTCAAGATCCTTTTTCAGTTCGCCAGTCAGCCAGTCCTTTTCAGCCTGGTCCATCCACTTCACCTGTTTCGGACCGTCCGGCAGCCAACGCAGCACTGGCCAGGTCAACAGGATCGCCGGAGCACCGATGACGATGAACAGCCACTGCCAGCCATGCAGGCCAAGAATCCCGTCCATGCCGAGCAGCCCCCCGGACACCGGGCCGGTGATCAACATGGCGATGGGTTGCGACAGGATGAACAGCCCGAGGATCTTGCCGCGATGGCGCACCGGGAACCACTGGGTGATGTAGTAGAGAACGCCCGGGAAGAACCCGGCTTCCGCCGCACCGAGCAGAAAGCGCATCACATAGAAACTGTGCGGCCCCTGGACGAAGGCCATACCGATGGTGATGGCGCCCCAAGTGACCATGATCCGCGCGAACCAGCGCCGTGCGCCGAAGCGTTCGAGCATCAGGTTGCTGGGGATTTCCAGCAGGAAATAGCCAATGAAAAACAGCCCGGCACCCAGCCCGTAAGCGGCGTCACCGATGCCGAGGTCGGCGCCCATGTGCAGCTTGGCGAAGCCTACGGCAGAGCGATCCACATAGGCGATCAGGTACAGCAGGATCAGGAAAGGAATGAGTTTTAGCGTGATGCGACGAATAAGCCGCAGTTCCTGGCTCATGAGATCGGTCTCCGATTGTTGTTGTTATAGAACCTCGGGGGACGCCTCTCGCGGAAAACCGCCAGGGCAATCCCTCCGTTGAACTGGACTATATAGTAATACTATTTACGCAACAACACTTCCAAACAGGCGAATTTGCGCTTATGTTACGCCTCAGCTCGAACAATATAGTCATACAATAAGAGAACCGATCATGACTGATAAGAAACCCACCCTGCGCTCCGCCCAATGGTTTGGCACTGCCGACAAGAACGGCTTCATGTACCGCAGCTGGATGAAGAATCAGGGCATCGCTGACCACCAGTTCCATGGCAAGCCGATCATCGGCATCTGCAACACCTGGTCGGAACTGACCCCGTGCAACGCGCATTTCCGCCAGATTGCGGAGCACGTCAAACGTGGGGTGATCGAAGCTGGGGGCTTTCCCGTGGAATTCCCGGTGTTCTCCAACGGCGAATCGAACCTTCGTCCGACCGCCATGCTCACCCGCAACCTGGCGAGCATGGACGTCGAAGAAGCGATTCGCGGCAACCCGATTGACGGTGTCGTGCTGCTGACCGGCTGCGACAAAACCACCCCGGCGTTATTGATGGGCGCGGCCAGTTGCGACGTGCCGGCGATCGTCGTCACCGGCGGGCCGATGCTCAACGGCAAACACAAGGGCCAGGACATCGGCTCGGGCACCGTGGTCTGGCAGCTCAGCGAACAAGTAAAAGCGGGCACCATCACTATTGACGATTTCCTTGCGGCCGAAGGTGGCATGTCCCGTTCGGCCGGCACGTGCAACACCATGGGCACCGCGTCGACCATGGCCTGCATGGCCGAAGCACTGGGCACTTCCCTGCCCCACAACGCGGCGATTCCAGCGGTCGATGCGCGTCGTTATGTGCTGGCGCACATGTCCGGCATGCGCGCGGTGGAGATGGTTCGCGAAGACTTGAAGCTGTCGAAAATCCTCACCAAAGAAGCCTTCGAAAACGCCATTCGCGTGAACGCTGCCATTGGTGGTTCGACCAACGCCGTGATCCATTTGAAAGCCATTGCCGGGCGCATCGGTGTCGAGCTGGATCTGGATGACTGGACCCGCATCGGTCGAGGTATGCCGACCATCGTCGACCTGCAACCGTCCGGGCGTTTCCTGATGGAAGAGTTTTACTACGCTGGCGGCCTGCCAGCGGTGCTGCGTCGTCTGGGTGAGGCCAACCTGATTCCGCATCCGAATGCCTTGACCGTCAACGGCAAGACCCTTGGCGAGAACACCAAGGACGCGCCGATCTATGGGCAGGACGAAGTGATCCGCACCCTCGACAACCCGATCCGTGCCGACGGCGGCATTTGTGTGTTGCGCGGCAACCTCGCACCACTGGGTGCGGTGCTCAAGCCTTCCGCCGCCAGTGCTGAACTAATGCAACATCGCGGGCGTGCGGTGGTGTTCGAGAACTTCGACATGTACAAGGCGCGGATCAACGATCCGGAGCTTGAGGTGGATGCCAACTCGATTCTGGTGATGAAGAACTGCGGTCCAAAGGGTTATCCGGGCATGGCCGAAGTCGGCAACATGGGCTTGCCGGCCAAGTTGCTGGCCCAGGGTGTGACGGACATGGTGCGCATTTCCGATGCGCGCATGAGCGGCACGGCGTACGGCACTGTCGTTCTGCACGTCGCCCCGGAAGCGGCCGCTGGCGGACCTTTGGCGACAGTGAAAGAAGGTGACTGGATCGAACTCGATTGCGCAAACGGTCGTCTGCACCTGGACATTCCCGACGCCGAACTTGCGGCGCGCATGGCCGATCTGCAACCGCCGCAGCAACTGATCGTGGGGGGTTATCGTCAGCTGTACATCGATCATGTGTTGCAGGCGGATCAGGGGTGCGATTTCGACTTCCTGGTCGGCTGCCGTGGCTCTGAAGTACCGCGCCACTCCCACTAACACCTTCCGTTGATCGTTCCCACGCTCTGCGTGGGAATGCAGCCCGTGACGCTCCGCGTCACTTCCCGCGTGGGACGCAGAGCGTCCCTTGATGCATTCCCACGCAGAGCGTGGGAACGATCACCGCGCGCCTGTTATCATGCGCGGCACCCCACCCCACAGGATCGCGCCGCTCCCCATGGATTACCGCAAACCCTCCGACCGAAAAAGCATGCACTCGCGCATCGTCCAGGAACTGGGCATGCAGATCGTTTCCGGACGCTTCAAGCCGTGCGACAAACTGCCTGCCGAAGCCTTGTTATGCGAAGAGTACGCGGTCAGTCGCCCAGTCCTGCGCGAAGCCACCCGGGTTTTGGTCGCCAAGGGCCTGGTGTATTCCCGTCCGCGCGTGGGCACGGTGGTCAAGCAGCGCAAGGAATGGCACATGCTCGATCCGGATGTGCTGCACTGGCTGATGCAAAGCAGCCCGCAAAATGAATTCTTCGACCTGCTGACCAGCGTACGCAGCATCATCGAACCCGCCGCGGCCGCCCTCGCCGCACAGTTCGCCACGGACGCGGACATCGCCTCCATCGGTGAAGCCTACCAACGCATGGAAGCGGCGCCGACACCGGAAGCGCTGCTGCAACCGGACCTGGATTTCCATAGCCGGATTGCCGATGCGACCCATAACGACTTGCTGGCCAACCTGTGCAACATGCTATCGGTGGCGATTGCCGAAGCCTTGAAGCATTCCAACCAGCGACCGAATCTGCATGAATTGGCATTGCCCCGGCACAAGGCGATTCTGACGGCGATCGAGAACCGGGATGCGCTGGGTGCGCGGCATGCGACGCTGGTGCAGCTGGATGATGCGCGGAGTGCGTTGAATGCGGTGTTGGGCGCTGATCCCGAGTAATCAGCAGTCAGGGGCACGACCCTGTTCAACCAATGAGGGTGCGGTATGCGGCTACCGCACCCGGCAATCGCCTGTCCCGTAGGCTCATGATTCCAATCATGCAAAGGATTGCATCATGCCTACAGCTCCATCGCCGGACACCACGGCGTATACCGACGTCACAGCCCGCGCGGTCAGTGCACAGTTTGGCACTCGTCCGACCTTACGCTCGGTAACCGCCCGCCTGCTCCAGAGCAGCCTACTGGAAAAATATCCGTCACTGGATTTCGATCCCGAGCGCACTCGTCTCGCACAGCCGTTCTCCGGGGGCGGCTGGACGCTCACCCTGTTGCTCGACGTGGCGCTCAACTACCTGGCGAGCGGCACTGCACCGCGGCTGGACGAACAGTACGGTCGCCAGTGTTTTCTAACCAACAAAGCGCCCGTGCGCCTGTCGGTCGATAGCACCCGCCGTCGTGAACCTGATATGCAAATTATCGCGGGCATCATGGCTGAATTGACTGCCACTGTTCATATCGGCTTCCAGGAAGACCTCAGTGCCTATTGGAACGCAGCGACCGACAATAGCGTCAGTCGCTGGCAATGGATTGCTGATTTGCTGGCCGGCGTGCTGAAAACCTCCTCTGTTCGCCACTCGTCAACCAACAGCCTGCAAGCCGACCTCCTCACCGAGCTCTGCAACAACCCCGATAAACAGCAGCGCCTTGAGGCTCCCGGGTCCAAAGGCAGGATCCACGCCTGCTTCATCGAAACCACGTTGAGCAAAGATCAGCTGTCGGTCAGCCTGCAAAGTCCTGACATTTTGCTGATCTGCGGTGAAACCCGTCTGCTGTGCAGCGTGTCCGGTGACATCGAATCATTTCCGTCCCTTGAGGCGTTCGGGCGGGCCTGGTGCGCACGGTTTGAACCGGGCCTGATGGCCGATGCCATTGCCTGGAAACGTTACGAACCTGACGGCAACCTTTTCGACACCCAGGCAGCCCTGCTGCTGAACCAACAGCTCGAAGACCTGGCCGCGCTGACGCTGCCGGCACGCACTAGCCTGGACGACCTGGAAAAACGCTACGAGGCCATCACCGATCCGGCCACGCGATTCATTGGCGCCCAGGCGAGCATTGGAACAGACCTCACTCACCTTCCCCTGATACAGGAAACGATTCCCCAGTGGTTGCAAAAGGCCGAAGCTACCGACCGCATGGCCTATCGCAAACAGGTGCTGGCCCTCGCAAGCCTCAAGCAACAGGCGGCAGGCCGCTCGTTTCAGACGGGTATCGACGACCTTCATACCTTCGCCAAAAAAGCCCTGCGTCAGCAGATGAGCGAAGATCGACCCACCGCCCCCGACTATGACGCCGATCAGCTGGAGCTCACCTTCCATGTACCCGTCGGCGACTTGGGCAGCGGTTATATTCACCGGACCAAAATGTCGTTGACCCAACTGGCAATCAATAACCTGGCCAGTAGACCCAATGGCCGAATAACCATCCGTCACACCGCAGGCCTGGTGATTCAAGACTGGGTCACCGAGGCTTATCTGTTGGATTTGGTCAACCGGGTGAATATCGGCAAACAGTACCCTGAGTTAATTCAGGCCCAATTGCTTGACGACACCCCGCAAGCGCGGGAACGCCAGCGACTGTTCGGCCTGGAGCTTGCCGTTCACTTGCCGATGTTGGCCCTGGAACAGGCGATCAAGGCTGAACAAGGCTTCACTCGTCAGGGCTATCGCTACGTCGAAGCGTTGATGCACGGCACCACGGCTGAGCGATTCGTGGACGAGCAGGAAGTTGTCCTGCGCCCCCTGGCTTTCCAAAGAAAGCCACAGGCCGAATGCGACGTGGTCAGCAACATGTTCATCATCGAGCCCCGTGATCTGCGCGCCGATGGTCCGCACATCCTCTACCGGCCGCTGTATGTTCCGGCGCTCCAGCAATTCCCGACCCGCCAGGCCCTGTGGCGCGCCATTGCGCAACCGGGTCAATTGCAGAGCAGCGTACTGACGTGGCTGACGGACCGTGCACGACCTGTCTACGACAACAACGGACTCAACGAACCACACATTATTCACTTCCACGTTGGCGATGATTTCGTACCACTTCAAAAGCCGAAACCGGCGATTCTGGCAGGCAACGAAGCCGCCGCCGACTGGATCGCGGCGCTGGAACACGGTCGGTTGCTAATGCAACTGTTCGATAGTAATGCCCGTGCATTGGTCGAACTGGCTGACCGGCAATCGGTGTCCAATGCCGAGAGCCGCTGGGCGATCATCCTCGAAGGTGGCTGGCTGCTGTTCAACAACCTGCTTTTACCCCTGGCGCGCGGCCCCGCCATGCTGGTGGGCTGGATGCTGCAAATTACCCATAGCCTGATCCAGGACCTGCCAGCGCTGGACAGCAATGACGCCATGTCGCGGGAGCAAGCCTGGGTCGATGTGTTGCTTAACATTGGGCTGTTACTGCTGCATGCGCCACTTCGCGAAGCCAGCCCCAACGCACTCCCCCCCAACGCTGCCCCAGAGTTTGCGCAGGTGTTGGCCCCATTGCGTCAGCCCACCGCGCACCCCTTCGATACAACCAGGGCTGAAATCACCGAGGCTTCGCCGGGATTACCCTCCGAGCCACCGGGCAGTGGCAACACCCTGCTGGACTTCAACCTGTCTACCGCTCGCGATTCAGCCTCGGCCCGATTGTTCGAAAAACTCAAGGCCGTGCGGGTTCCGTGGCCGGCTAAGCTGCCAGACCCGATTGCCTCCGGCCCATTCAAAGGGCTGTACCGAATCAACGACAAATGGCACGCCACCGTCGCAGCCCTGTTTTTTCGCGTGAGCACCGTACCGGGATTTGGCGAGGTCTATCTGGTACACCCTGAACATCCTGATCATCCCGGTTTCAAACTGAAGTCCGATGGCCAAGGCAGATGGACCCTGGACCAAGGGCTGAAACTGCTCGGCGGTGGCCGCAAGAAAAGAATTGATGCGTTGCGCGAGCAACAACAACAGCGAATCGGGGAGCTGGAGCAGCAGTTTCAGGACTTTCTCGATCAGCAGGATCGCACGGTAAGACGCGTCGACATTGCCGACAACCTGGCACAGTTGAAACTCAAGAGCCCTTCCAGCACTGAGCAAGAGCGCTCCACTTTCCGCCAGCGGTACGTCCAGGAGCTGGACATCCAGACTCAAAGCTACGTAACGCTAATCGCCGGCATCAAGGAAAAAAGCGCTTTGACGGGCCTACCTGTCGACGAAAAAATGCGCAGCGTATTGCTGGGCAACATCATCAAAAATGAACGTAAACGGATTGTCATGGCTGACCATGATCGTGAAGCCGCCAACGCGAACTCCTCTGAGTTCAGCACTGCAGGGCGACTTTATGAGGCGCTGATTACCGGGGACGAAGGACTCTGGGATCGCTACCTCGACTTTGTACGCACAACCAGCGAAATCAATGAAGTCATGATCAAGTCCTATGAAGAAGTGGACAAGCGGCTGCAAGAACTTGAACAGATCCCCCAGCTGGGTGCGCAAGCGCTGGAAGAGTTGAACAAGGGTCGACCGGAAAACGAGCTGACAGCCCTAAGGGTCAAGATTTTTCAACTGATTACCCTGCGAATCCTCAGCGTCCAGACACTCCTGAGCGACACCACCACCGCCCTGGAAGCAGCCATCGACCCCTTGGTGATGCTGTCCCGGTCCCATGCGGAATTACAGTCTGCCCATGTTTATGAATCCTCGGACCGCATCGCTGTGCTCGACAACCTGGTCGACCGCTACAACAAGGCGCAGGACGCCCTGGGGAGTATCGAAATCTTCAGCGCCGATGAGTTACATATGCCGGCATTCAACCGCTTGCGCGAGATCATCGAGCAATTGCGCGTCGATGCCGAGCAGCGCCTGGCCGATGAACTTCAAAGGTCGTCACCCGCACAGGCGCAATCATCCACGCAAGAAGCGGGTACTTCGAAAGGAACAGCCGGTGGCAGGAAGCCTTCCACGGCCAGCCGGAAAAAGGTGATCAAAACGTCCAAAGGTATGTTGATTGGCGACGTTCGCCCGAACACCGACAATCAGGGCGGCGAAATCGTTGACATAAAAGGGCCTATGGAAGACAGCCCCTTGACGTCTTTCCGTGAAGACTCGCCCGATGTCTGGGTCGAAATGGTTGCAGCCAAAACACCGGAACCCAAAGCCACCTCCCGCCCCTACCCGCAACTCAAGGGCGACGCCCGCAAAGCGTTGGCGAAAGTCGATGAGCAGGTCAGGAAGATCGAGGGCTACGCACAACGTGCAAGCTCACCCAAGGAAATCGAAGAGCAGTTGCAACGTGAAGCGCAAAAGCTCATGCATTTCGCCGACAAGCTGGAAAACCATGAGCACGCCCCGTCAACCGGCGAAAAAGACGCCACACTTCTCACCGAACTGCGGGACAAGGCCCGGGTTCTGGAGAACAAGGCAACGGAACTGCGCACCCGCATGACGTTGTACCAGGCTCCCACCAGCGAGGGATTGGAATACCTGCAACATCACAACCAACTTTACGCGCGAATCATTGGCGCACGGGTCCAGCTGAAAACCGGGCGCAAGGATTTCGTGCAGGAGTACGTCTTGCTCAACCGTGAAAACCAACCCTGGTGGTATGGTCATTTTCACTATGCAAAGGCCAACGATGCCAAGGCGAACTACACCCAGGCACACTTGAAAACCAGGGAACAACGCTACGAAACCTATGAATCGGCCTTGGCGAAGGCCAAGGACCCGAAACAAAAGATCGAAATACATCATGGATTCATCACTAAATCCTTGGCCGAGCAAAGCTTTCTACCCTTGGAACCACGCTGATCCGCGTTTGGCACCCATAAAAAAGCCGCAACCCTGAGGTTGCGGCTTTTCTATTACAGCCTGGAATCAGTGAGCGAACAGCGAGTTGCCTTTCTGCCCCGCCAGTTTCTCCGGTTTGATCAGGAAGCGTGCCAGCGCCGGCAAAAGCCACAGCGCGCCGAACATGTTCCAGAGCAGCATGAAGGTCAACATCAGGCCCATGTCGGCCTGGAACTTGATGGCCGAGAAGATCCAGGTGCACACGCCGATCGCCAGGCACAGGCCGGTGAACAGCACGGCTTTACCGGTGGATTTCAGCGTCTGGTAGTACGCCTCTTGCAACGGCAGACCTGCACGCAGGAAGCTTTCCAGACGGCTGTAGATGTAGATCCCGTAGTCCACGCCAATCCCCACCCCGAGCGCCACGACAGGCAAGGTCGCGACTTTCACGCCGATGCCCATGAAGGCCATGAGGGCGTTGCCGAGTACCGAAGTCAGTACCAGCGGCAGCACGATGCACAAGGTCGCGGCCCAGGAACGGAAGGTGATCATGCACATGGTCGCCACGCAGATGTACACCAGGATAAGGATGGTCAGCTCGGACTCCTTGATCACCTCGTTGGTGGCCGCTTCGATCCCGGCGTTACCGGCCGCCAGGATGAATTCCAGGCCTTCCTTGTTGTTCTCCTTGGCGAAGTCTTGCACCGCATGCACGGCGCGATCCAGCGTGGCGGCCTTGTGATCGTTGAGGAACACCAGCACCGGCGCCAGGGAGCAACTGTTGTTGTACAAACCATCAGCCCGAGCGATCGAGTTGTTCAGCACGTCCGGGTTACGCGACAAGGTTTCCCATTTCAGGTTGCCTTCGTTCATGCCCTTGATCATCTGCTTGGACACGGTCACCAGCGAGATCGCCGACTGCACGCCCTCGGTGTTCTGCATCTTCCACATCAGCTCGTCGATCGGCGCCATGGCCTCGTAGCGCGAGCATCCTTCGGACTTGGTCTTGACCATCACCACCAGCACGTCGGAACTGGTGGAGTAATTGCTGATGATGAAGTTGTTGTCCTTGTTGTAACGCGAGTCCGGACGCAGTTCCGGAGCGCCCTGGTCCAGGTCACCGATTTTCAGGTTCTGGCTGTACCAGAGGCCGCCGCTGAAGGCCAACAAGGCCAGGATGATCGACACCGGCGCCACTTTCGGGCTGGCAAAATTCGACAGCAGGCGCCAGAACGGGTGTTCGCGGTGCGCGTCTTTCTTGCTGCGTTCGACTGCGCGTTTGCTGATGCCAACGTAGGAAATAGCCACTGGCAGCAGGATCAGGTTGGTGAACACGATGACCGCCACGCCGATCGACGCGCCGATGGCCAGTTCACGAATCACGCCGATGTCGATGATCAGCAGCGTGATGAAACCTACCGCATCCGCAAGGATCGCAATCATGCCGGGCAGGAACAGCTGACGGAACGTGCGCCGCGCCGCAGTCAAGGCGTTTTCTGCCTCGCTGGACTGCAAGGCGATACCGTTGATCTTCTGCACACCATGGGAAATACCAATGGCGAAGATCAGGAACGGCACCAGCATCGAGTAGGGATCGAGCCCGAAACCAAAGAAATGCATCAAACCGAGCTGCCAGACCACCGCCACCAGCGTGGTGCTCAACACCGCCACGGTACTGCGCATGCAGTTGGTGAACCAGTAGAGCAGGACCAACGTGATGACGAAGGCGACGCCGAAGAACATCACCACCATGACCAGCCCATCGATCAGGTCGCCGACTTTCTTGGCGAAACCGACGATGTGGATCTTCACGTTAGGGTTCTGGGCTTCGAACTTGTTGCGGATCTTGTCTTCGAGTTCGTGAGAGAACTTGCGATAGTCCAGCGCCAGCAACTTGCCTTGGTCCTGTGGGTCCGGGTAGGACTCCAACAGCGGGATATCGACAATGCTCGACTTGAAGTCGTTGGCCACCAGACGTCCGACCTGGCCGGACTTGAGTACGTTGTTGCGCAACAGGTCGAGGCTTTGCTGGGAGCCGTTGTAGCTCTGCGGAATTACTTCGCCCCCGGCGAAGCCCTCCTCTGTCACTTCAGTCCAGCGTACGCTGGGGCTCCAAAGTGACTTCAGACCGGAACGGTCAACACCGGAAATGTAGAACACCTCGTCATTGATCTGACGCAGAGTCTCCATGTACTCCTTGGAGAAAATGTCGCCATCAGTGGCTTCCACCGAGATGCGCACCGTGTTGCCCAGGTTCGCCAGATCGTTGCGATGCTCCATCATCTTTTGAATGAACGGATGCTCGAGCGGGATCATTTTTTCGAAACTGGTGGACGGCCGGATCAGCGTCGCTTGCCAGAACAGGAAGATACTGACCAGCAGGCAGATGAAGATCACTGCCGGACGGTTGTTGAAAATCAGGCGTTCGAGAAACGTCGCCTTGTCTTGATGATGAGTGCTCAAGGATGTCATAGACCCGCCTTCTTATTATTTGCCCGGCTCATTTGGACGACCCATTTTTTCCGTTCTCTGCGCCGGCGCCGGTTGGCGAAGTGACGCGAACGCCACCCTGTCCTGCCAGGATCAGATTACCGTTGCCCGCTGCGGTGACTGCCGAAACGGAAATGCGATCCGGTCGGTTGAACACGCTGAAGGTTTCGCCGTCGTCGTTGCTGCGGATCACCGAGCCACCGTTGCCGACGATCACGATGGAACCGTCGTCGAGCAGCGTCGCACCAGACAGACCGAATTCCAGTGCGCCGCGAGCGGCCTGGAGCTCAATCGGCTCCCAGGTGGTACCGAAATCGGTGGAGCGAAACAGATTGCCCCGCAGTCCGTAGGCCAGCAGCGTATTGGCTTGAGCTGTGCCGATCACGCCAAACAGTGAGCCCTCATAGGGACCTTCAAGCTTCTCCCAGCTCTGGCCCCAGTCGGCGGAGCGGAACATGCTGCCCTGCTCGCCGACGATGAACAGACCGGAATCCTTGACCGCGGTGATGGCGTTGAGGTGGTACTGGTCTTCGTTGTCGAGGCGATCGCTGACATCTTCCCAGTTCTTGCCGCCGTCGGTGGTGGCCAACAACGCGCCGTAAGCGCCTACGGCAAAGCCGCTGTTGACGTCCTGGAACCAGACGTCGAGCAGCGGCGATTCGCGTTTCAGGTCTTCGAATTGCTTGGCCCAGGTGACGCCGCCGTCCTCGCTCGCGAGGATCTGCGCATCATGGCCGACGGCCCAACCGTGCTTGTCGTCGACGAAATACACCGACGTCAGCAGTTGCCGCGTCGGCACCTTGGCCTGGGTCCAGGTCGCGCCCTGGTCATCGGAATACAAAATGTGCCCGCGATCACCGACCGCCACCAGACGCTTGCCGGCGTGAACGACGTCGAGCATCAGGCTTTTGCTGGCTTTGGCAGATTCAACGGAATAGACAATGTCGGATGCTGGCGCAGCAGCGGCCAGCACAGGTGCCGACAGCATGGCACAGCCCAACAGCGAGAGCGCTGTAGCCAGCAACGCGAATTTGCGTAATGCCGGCGGGCGGCAGATACCCACACCCATGACAGGCTCACTCATAGACCTTCCCCCATTATTATTGTTAGGTCGTTCAACCTTTCTGGGCGCCGTAAGGGCTGCTGTTTTGGATTGCCTTTTCTGGAGCATAGTCCTGAAATACGCAATCTAGAGCCACTTCGGAAGCTGGGCTTATCCTATCGGGGTTTGGAAAGGTCTGACAATCGACGCCACGTTATGTTTTGTTAACTGAGGGGATAACGGGTGTGGGTGAATGAAAAGGCATTCGCAAGGGTGATTTCGATGGGAGTGTAAATCTGTTACTGCGATTAAGGCCGCCATCGCGAACAAGCTTGCTCACATTCGATCTCACCTTGATGGTCACAACAGGACGCGCTGGGCTAAGGTGTTTGCAAAGCCCTGACGCATCGAGCCTCCATGTTCTTCCTCGCCCGCACCCACCCTCGCCTCACCTCTGCCGCCGCGCTTGGCATTGCCGTGGGCATCCTGGCGCCGTCCGACTCGATCATCAGCAAAATCCTCTTCGGCTGGAACGCCGGGGTCTGGATTTACCTGGTCCTGATGTTCTGGCTCACTACACGCGCAAAAGCGCCGGATGTGAAACGCATTGCCGAGGTCGAAGACGAAAACGCCGGGTTGGTGCTGTTTATTGTAAGCATCGCCGCGATTGCGAGCCTGGCGACCATCGCCATTGAACTGGCCGGCAGCAGAGAACTGGAAACCACCCGCAAACTGTTGCACTACGGCTTTACGGCATTGACCGTGATCGGTTCATGGCTGCTGATCGGGGTGATTTTCAGTGTGCACTACGCCCGTCTGTTCTACACCTGGGCCGGCAAAGACCCTGCGCTGCGTTTTGCTGAAAATCTGACAACGCCCAACTACTGGGACTTCCTGTATTTCTCTTTCACCATCAGCGCGGCGGTCCAGACGTCCGATGTCGGCGTGGCGACCCGGGACTTGCGCAAGATTGTCCTGGCGCAGACGCTGATCGGTTTCCTGTTCAACACGGCCATTCTGGGGTTCTCGATCAACATCGCCGCGGGACTGTTCAATTGATCCCTGCACAAACGTTCTAGTCATCCCCATTGGTGCGGCGTTAAATAAGTCGGTAACCCGTCTCGCAGGTGCAGCATGACTTCTCACAACTGGATCGACCTGGCCCAGGACGCCGACACCGGCATCGAGACCCTGCGTGCGCATTTCGAAGGCCATGCCTACGACCCGCACTGGCATGACAGCTACCTGGTGGGCGTCACCGAACAAGGCGTTCAGCAGTTCAATTGCCGCCGGGCGAAGCATCAAAGCACGCCGGGCAAGGTGTTTCTGCTCGAACCGGGCGACATCCACGACGGCGAAGCACCGACCGAAGACGGTTTCACCTACCGCATGCTGTACCTCGACCCGCAGTGGCTGAAACGTGAACTCAGCGCAGTCTTCGACAATGCCCCCGACAACAGTGAACTGAGTTTCGCCAACACCCTGGCCAGCGACTCGCGACTCGCCCATGCCACCAGCCTGGCGTTTCAAACCCTGCATCACGGTGAGCTGAAAATCGTCCGCCAGACCGCCCTCGACGGTTTGCTCGAACGCCTGACCAGTCACCTGCACTGGCGCGCCCGCTATGGCGAGGATCCGCGCCTGCCGCTGGTGGCGCAGAAGGCGCGGGAGTACCTGCACGCCAACGCACAATACGACATCGGCCTCGACCACCTGGCCGCAGCAACGGGCGTTGATCGCTTCCGCCTGACCCGCGCCTTCAAGGCCGCCTATGGCATCGCACCGCACGCTTACCTCGTGCAATTGCGCCTGGCGACCGCCCGACGGATGCTTGCCCGTGGCGAGCAACCGGCGACGGTGGCGATGGAGCTGGGGTTTGCCGATCAGAGCCACCTGGGCCGCTGGTTCGTCCGGGCCTATGGCTTGACGCCGGCGTTGTACCGCAAGCGCTGCTCAAATCTTCCAGACGCATGACCCGGACTTTGTGAGCATCAGCTCCTGAGATCATTCACGGAGTCCGCTGCCATGTTGTCCACCTTTCCCACGTTGCTGCCATTTTTACTGTTCGCTTTCGTCGCCTCGATTACGCCGGGGCCGACAAACATTTTGGTGCTGAGCAACAGCGCGAGGTACGGCTTCAAAGCCGCATTGCCATTTATTTTTGGAGCTTGCACGAGCGCGGCATTGATTGTGTTGTTAGTAGGCAGCGGTGTTGGTCAGTCGCTTGCCGGGCTACCCAGAGTGCAATCGCTCATGCAATGGTGCGGAATCGCTTGGCTTAGTTACTTGGCCTGGCAAATATTTCATGCACCAGTCACGACCTTCGATGTTGATGAAGGTGGCAAGCAAAGGTTTGGATTATGGGCGGCCGCTGGCTTACAACTGGTCAATCCCAAGACCTGGATGATGGCATTTGCCGTGGTCGGCGTATTTGCCGGATCCGGCGATAATCGTCAACTTCAAATTGTCTGCCTGTCGCTGGCGTTCTTCCTGGTCTCGCTGCCGTGCCTGGGTGTTTGGGCATTGCTGGGAAAGGGAGCAAAGAGGTGGTTTGGTTCGGCAAAAGCTATCCAGCGTTTTAATCAGGCAATGGCACTGCTGCTACTCGGTTCTGCCTGGTTCACGCTGACTTGACGCCCTGCGCCTGCACAACAGGTACAAAAATGCCCCGAAACATTCGGGGCATTTTCGTGTTGAATGACTGGAAAGACGCTCCCTCTATTAGAAGAAGTAACTCAGCCTCAAGCTCCCGCTCCAATCCTGGCTAACCGTTGTACCTTTGCTGCCACCCACCTGACCGGAAACCTGCCAGTTGCGTTGCGCCGGTGTCCACTTCAAGCCGGCGCCATATTCGATAGCGCTGCTGGCGCGATCATCATCGAAGCTGTCGTCGTTGATCTTGACCTCATTGGTCTTCACAAACTCATGATTGACCGCTGTGGACAAGCTCGGCTCTAGCAGGCTGCCATTATCGAGCGTGATGACACGCCCGCCACGAACACCCACCTTGCCTTGAAAGGAACGCATGGTATCGGCTTTTACTTCGAGACCATTGTCGAGCCTGTAGCTATCGCTTTGGGTGACCCCCGTCGAGAGCTGGACTTGAGGTTCGACAAAATAGTCATCCTTGAGACGAATATGCTTGCCTACCGCCACGGAGCCGCTCGCGCCCAAGGCCTTGTAATCACCCTTGGCCCGGGTGCCATCACTCATAGTCACTTTGGCCTTGTTATCGAACTGGTTGATCTTGGCCATGACATTGACGAACACACCGCTTTCAACATCGAACGTGCTGCCGTAAACACCGGCATTCAGGCTGTCGACAGTGGCGCTGGAGCCGTATTTGAGATCCATTTTGGTATGGCTCGCCCCGACGAAGCCACCCAGCACCCAAGCGCGCCCCCCGAAGTCCACGACCGTATCGGCACCGCCGGTAATGCCGGTCTGGTTCTGGGTATAACCATCGCCATAAGCGTTATCGACGTTGTACTGGTTGCCGTAACTGCGAACCCATACGCTGTTGCTCAGCTTCACCGAGCTGTCATCCATCGCACGCAACGAGGCTTCGGGACGGATGCTGAGACTGCGGTCACCCAACTGATCACTGAGCATCGCGGCCTCGGCGTTCAGCACACTGCGGGCGCTGCCGGCCAATGCCAGTGCGGTATTGCTTGAAGTACTGACGGTTTCCTTGTCCGGGCTCAGGTACAAGCCCTGCCCTTCCTTGGCCAATCGGTACACAAACGTACCTGCGTCCACGGTTTCACGACCGCCCAGCGAGAAGCTCGCGTCGCCAGTGGCGATATTACCGACCTTCACCGCTTCGGCCGTGACAGGTGTCGTACCGGTAGCGGTGATTTGCAGTTGATGTTGCCCGCTCGCGTTGCCGGTGACGTTCAGGAAATCGGTGTCACCATTGCCCAGATCGGTGCCCATCACAAACGTGCCCTTACCGGAAAGATCACCCACGTTCAGTTGCTGGAACTGCTCGTTTGTGCCCATGCGAACAACGCCGTTATCCAGAGCAAGGCGCTGTACGGTGCTATCCGTGGTCATCTGCCATTGCGCCATATTGCTGATGGACACGTTGGAAGTGTTATTGATTTGCCCGGTTAACACCGAGCCGTTGTCCATTGATACGTTGCCATTGGCCGCGCCCGATACATCACCGGTCAGACGGCTGCCGTTGTTCAATACCAGACTGGAAACATTTTCAACGTTGCCATTCAAGGCTGAATTGTTATCCAGCGAGACAGTAGCAACATTGACAGCATTGCCATTGATCGCCGCACCATTATCCAGTTTCACTGTCGCAGCGGTACCTGCAACAGCCTGCACATTGCCATTCAACGTGCTGTTGGAATCAAGGCTGACCTGAGTGACATTCTGCAAATTGCCATTGATGGAGGCTGCGTTTTTCATCAACAGCGCAACGGTGCTGCCGGTATCGGCAACGACATTGCCATCCAGAGCACTGCCTTCAATGGTGAGATTGGCGGTGGAGCGATTGGTCGCTTGCAACAGGTTACCGTTGCCACCGATCAGCTCGCTGGTGCCAGAAATATTGATATTCGCAACTGTACCGGCAGCACCCGAAGAGCCCAATAAGATGGCTGATCCTGTTCCCCCCGTTACACGGGTACTGTTCAACGTCACAGTGTTGGCATTGACACCGGTTAAATCAGTGTTGATTTGCAGGCCGTTCTTCTCTCCGGACAGAACGCTGCCGTTGGCCGAAAGCGTCGCCCCGCCAAGCCTCACACCATAACTGTCCGAACCCGTACCTCGGATGGTGGAGTTCTCGACGTTTAATACGGCAAAACCCACCGCATCCGCGCCATTCAGGCCGATGATCGTGCTTCCTCCTTTGACCGTCGCGCTCGAAGACGCCGGGGTAGTGGTATTGCGACCCAAGAGAAGACCGAAACTGTTGGTGCTGACGATGGTGCTGTTGTCGATGATGGCGCTGCTGTCGATCAGTTGTATCGCCCCCCTGCCAGCCGCGCTGTTTACAGTCGCACCAGAGAGGTTTACCACTGAAGTGTTGGCATCGATACGGGCGCTTTGACCGCCATTGAAAACGACGTTGGCATTTGACGACGAGATGGTCAGTGCCTGTGCGTTATCAATGGTTAGCGTGCCCCCTTGGGATACCGCCCAGGCTTCCGGTGCGGGTGGGTTCGTGACGACTGCGCTCTCACCTGGATTTAGCGTTCGACTGAAGGCCTCGCTGGAGGATAGAAGTGCCGCAGCAATCACTAACTTCTGAAAAGTCACAGAGGGCGGAGATTTAAAACAAAAATGCATGGGGAATTCCTCAAACTGCGCAACTACTGACATTGCTTTTTGGCAGTATTGAAAGCTCCCACCAAAAAAACGTTCGACACCTTAATGAGAAAATCGAGACTTTAATGTAGGAAAAGTCTTCATCAAAAGAGGAATTATCCTCGCCGACTGTAGCGTGTTTACCGTTCCCTTGCCGTTAACACGGGTAATCGCGAAAGAAACATCCGTGTCTCTTTCGCAATATCGATCAGCTAATACGCCAACTAAGGAGCAGTCGGAACAGGTGTCATATCGCAATAGTTAAAATTGCTGGTGATATTGTCTACTCGTTTGATTATTGGCTTAGACGATTGCTGTCCATTGATATCGGTCGTGTACCAATATTTGCCGTACGCTATTGCTCCGACGAAAGGTTGCGCCAATTTGAAAATGGCAGAACTGGCCACTGGCGCGACATCAGGTTCATTTGCAGCTTTTATCACATAATCTTTCGAGTCTTCAGTACCAGAAATCAGATCAGTCCCTGCCTGATCCCTGTAAGCTGCGAACCGTGCTGTAATCGTTTTGCCTGGAGGCAGTAGAATCGGGTCTTTTGGAATATGCAAGCCTAGAACCATGTTACTGGTTGGACTGATCATGCCGTAACATTCGATGTAATCACGCAAGGCTGGAGTGCGGACCCGGATTGTAGGTAGAGGCAAAGGTACTTCTGCACCAGCAACGGTCACCGGTTGGTTACGGGATTTCATTACGTTTTTATCACTATCTGCCTTCTGAATGGTCCAGTAGGCATCTACTGTGCCAATGGGCAGCCTGGATATGATATCTGCCTTAATAGTAACTTCAAATTCATCCACATCAACAAATGGATTAAATTCACCTACAAGCAGACCATTAATGTAACACTTCGCTAACTCGGCCGAAGTAACAGGAGGCTGACCGATTGCAAGGGTAACTTTAAATTTTCCCGGACTGTTTCTGTCACCGGGCCGCAAGTCGTTAGGCGTGTTCGAGGCACCCGTCACTACAGGCAACACCATATCTCGGTTAGTAAGATCCGGAAGGTCCGGGTTCGTGGGTCCCGCATAGTCGAATGCCAACGTGATGAGTTGAACCGGAGATTCAGCGTTTGGAATACCGGTTCGAACGATCTCATACCAGATATTGGCCATTTTAGGCTTATCGGCATCGTTAAATATTTTGGAGAGATCCGTGTATGTCAGGGCAAACGTTAAATTGGTATTGGCGACCCACGGTTGGGAAGTGAGATTTACAGAGTTAGTTGCGTCAGTGGCGTCTTCAATGGTGATGAAAATTTCATCACCTGGCTCTGCGTTCGTGATGAAGGCGCTTTCAACGATCGCGGTTATCCCGCCGGCAAAATCGTCCAGATAAAGTGCCGTGGTATAGTTCGGATCGGTTTTCGGTACCAGAGGACCTTTTGTTGAAACTGGAGGTTGTGCCAATGCCAGTGTCAGCACGTCAATTGTGGCAGACGCCAGACTTTCATTACCAGGCAGATCTTTCCATTGATACTGAATTCTGACGCGGGCGTTTGGAAATGTGCGTAACACGGTGTTGGCGATAGTGAATTCGCCGCTAGCGGGCACTGCATCGTTCCACACCTCGACTCGCTGAGTGCCAGAAATCAACCAGACGCGAAGATTATCGTCAAGACGACGCAGCGGATAACCAACGTTCACGGTGAATTTCAGCTCGGCGTTAGCCGGATCCGCCAACCAGGCTTCGGTAATTGTGCGTTGCGCATCCGAGGGTTGATTAACGAACACAGGGGTTGGCGTTGGTGCGACTAGCGAGACCACGGTATTCCCATTGAGATCTGACCTTTTCGAACCAAACGGTGCAGTCTTGTCGATAACAAACTCCAACACATTGGAGGGTTCATTAATACCGCCCCCTGTTTGTAGAGTTGAAACATAACTTCATAAGTGGTAGGGGTTGCCGGCGTTGGACGTTCTGGAAACAAGCTTGCTGGCAACTGGATCGGTATAGTCCCAACTGGCCGACCAGCAATCGGACCAAGTTGAATTTTTTGATCCCACAATGTCAGCGCCTGGCCTTTAACACCGTGTTCCAGCTCCAGCTCATCCTCGTCAAACTCTTCTGCAGCGCGGGTAAAGTTAATCGTCACAAACCCGGTATCCAGTACGCTTTTGGCGATCAGACCGTCTGCAAGTGTGTCTATCGCAATATCAGCCAAAGGGCCAATATTCTTGACACCGTTGAATTCAGGTCTTGGAGTTCTCGGTACGATTTTTATAGCCATGTTTCCATCTCCTTGTGTATTTAGGCCGAAAGGGCCGCTTTCGCCAGGTGTTACCCTGTCTATTTTCACCAAACCTTTTTTCGACTCACCGACAAGTCGCCCACCTTTAAACAACTGCCAGTGTGCAATAGCTGAAGCATTTTCAATAAGTGGTCTGAGATTGGAGTCAAACGGAACAACAAACAGCCAATGTCCATTCATATGCTTCTGCTCCAGCGTTATTTCCCAGTCACCGTAAGTATCCGGCACTGGTGGACCACTTCCATTCAAACTTGAATACCCTTGCCAATATAATTTGGCTTTATCACCAACTGCCGCAGGGCTATTGGCAGTAGGTATCAGAACGGTTGCTCCCGAGGTCAATGGCGGTACTGTCTTATTATTCAAGTAACCCCAAATCGTTGCATGGCAAAACGTAGGTTCATTCAGAACAAGGGTGGGCGTGTGATCTATCGTCAGTTTTCTTTCTGGTGAACAATCCGGGATGCCCCCACCTCCTTTCCAAACCAGGTAGGACAAAAGCGCAACGCCGTCAGTTGCGAGGTGCGCTGGCGTCAAATTGAAATAGAGAAAAGGTGGTTGTGGTGGACTGTAGAATTTTTCGTAGAGCCTTGTAACAGTGCCACCCTGATCCAGTTCAATCCAAAGTTCGTCCAGTGGCTCCGGGCCTGGCCAGTAAGGAATAATGATTCGAGTACCATTAAGCAAAATATTGCGCGGCACGTATCCGTCGAGATCATTATCGTCAATACCTTCCACCGATAGCGGGCTCGCTAGAATCCCTATACTTCTATCGGTCGCCTTCTTCATCGTCATGATGTACTCGCCCATTCACTTTAATTATGCGAAAGACTTGAGATGCTTCTGGGGAGATTAAGCGCTCAGACTCTGCACTTGCCTACTGTCAGATGTGACAGGTTTAGATACCGTTCGTCGGTTTTGAACGGGCTTTTGTCCATTCCCACATCAAATCCTTCTTGACGGCGATGTGTGGATTGATGTTTCCTGAAACCGGTTTCATGAATTTACGCAACAGACTCCGACAATAAGAAAATCAACGCCATGAACGATTTCTCCGCCGCCCAACGCAGCCGCGTGACCATGCTCGACGTCGCCGAACACGCCGGCGTCTCCAAGGCCAGCGTCTCGCGCTTCATCGGCGATGACCGTGCTCTGCTTTCCGATGCCATTGCCTTGCGCATCGAGCAGGCGATTGCCGAACTCGGCTATCGCCCGAACCAGATGGCCCGTGGCTTGAAGCGCGGACGCACTCGCCTGATCGGCATGCTGGTGGCCGATATCCGTAACCCTTATTCGATTGCCGTGATGCACGGGGTGGAAACCGCCTGCCGTCAGCACGGCTACAGCCTGGTGGTGTGCAACACCGACCGCGATGACGAGCAGGAACGCCAGCACCTGGCCCTGTTGCGCTCGTACAACATCGAAGGCTTGATCGTGAACACCCTCGGCCATCACCGCGACGAGTTACGTGAACTGCACCGGGAAATGCCGCTGGTGCTGGTGGATCGCAAGGTCGAGCAGCTGGAGAGTGATCTGGTCGGCCTGGACAATCCGGCCGCCGTTGAAATGGCCCTCGCTCATTTGCAAGAACGCGGCTATCGCGATGTGCTGCTGGTCACAGAACCCTATGACGGCACCAGTTCGCGGATCGAGCGGGTCAGCAGTTTCAAGGCGCAGATCGAGCAACGTCCGACGCTTCAAGGGACCATCGCCGAGACCGGCAGCGATCTGAGCACACGTTTGAAAACCTTCCTCGACACACCCGGCCCCGGCCCGAAAGCGCTGTTCTGCGCCAACGGTATCGCCGCGCTGGCCAGCACCCATTCGTTGCGTGAACTGAAGTGCAATCTTTTCGAGGATGTCGGCCTGATCGCCCTCGATGATCTGGATTGGTATCCGCTGGTGGGTAGCGGGATCACCGCCCTCGCCCAGCCGACGGCCGAGATTGGTGCCAGCGCGTTTGAGTGTTTGCTCAAGCGTTTGCGCGGTGATGACGGGCCGGTGCGGACCCTGGATTTTTCGGCGCGGTTGATTGTGCGGGGGTCGACCCTTGGAAATTCTCGGTGACAGTTCTGGCCTCATCGCGAGCAGGCTCGCTCCCACAGGGGCCTACGGCGCTCACAGAACCAGTGTGGGAGTGCGCCTGCTCGCGAAGAGTCCTAAAGGTCATCAACCTTTTTTTTGAACAAAAATGAAACCGGTTTCAGAGGTATACAACAATGAATAAACCACCCGTTTCCATCAGCCTGTCGAGCTACGGCGCCGACCTTGTTCGTCAACGCGGCCAAGGCAGCTTCATCGACGTATTGGCCGCCGCGGGCGCCACGCGTATCGAATGGCGCGAAGAGCTGCTGACGGTCGAAGACCCCGCGCAACTGGCCGAAGCTTCTCAGGCCCAAGGCCTCGAAAGCGTGTATTCCTCACCGATGGAATTGTGGCTGGCCGGCCAGTCCAGACCCAATCCCGAACTGATCTCTGCGCTCCAGCGCGCCCAGGCATTCGGTGCCAAATGGCTGAAAGTGTCCCTGGGATATTTCACCGACAACAGCGACCTCCAGGCCTTGTCCCGCGTACTGGGCAAAAGTGCGGTGCAGTTGCTGGTGGAAAACGATCAAACCCTGCACGGTGGCCGCATCGAACCGTTCCAGCGCTTTTTCACTGAAATCGAGCAACATAAGCTGCCGGTCAAAATGACCTTCGACATCGGCAATTGGCATTGGCAAGACCAGTCCGCCGCCAGCGCCGCGCGGTTGCTCGGTCGCCACGTCGGTTATGTGCACTGCAAAGCCGTGACGCGCCGGGCGGACGGCAAACTGGTCGCCATACCGCCGGCCGTCAGTGACCTGCATCTGTGGGAGCAACTGCTGCGGCACATGGCCCAAGGCGTGATGCGGGCGGCGGAATATCCGCTGCAAGGCGACGACCTGGTGCAGCTGACCACCGAGCACGTCGCCACCCTCGCCCGCCTCGGTCAAACCCGGTTGGAGAGCGCTCATGTCTGAGATCGATATCCTGTCGTTCGGCGAAACCATGGCCATGTTCGTCGCCGAGCGGAACGGTGATTTGGCCGATGTAGATCGTTTCCACAAGCGCATTGCCGGCGCTGACAGCAATGTCGCGATTGGCTTGTCGCGGCTGGGCTTCAACGTGGTTTGGTTGAGCCGGGTGGGCGCTGATTCGCTGGGACGGTTCGTGATCGACACCCTGGAAAAAGAAGGCCTGGATTGCAGTAACGTCGCCATCGATACCGCGCACCCCACCGGTTTTCAACTCAAGTCGCGCACCGACGATGGCAACGATCCGGTGGTCGAGTATTTCCGCCGTGGGTCGGCGGCGAGTCATCTGTCGCGGCAGTCGATCGCGCCTGAATTACTGAATGCCCGTCATTTGCATGCCACCGGCATTCCCCCGGCGCTGTCCGAAACGGCTCGGGAAATGTCTTTCGAATTAATGACCCGCATGCGCGATGCCGGGCGCAGCGTGTCTTTCGACCCGAACCTGCGCCCGAGCCTGTGGGCCAGCGAGCAACAGATGATTACCGAGATCAACCGTCTCGCCGCCCTCGCCCATTGGGTGCTGCCGGGGTTGAGTGAAGGCCGTTTGCTGACCGGTTTCGAAGACCCGGCCGACATCGCAGCGTTCTACCTCGACCAAGGCGCCGAAGCCGTGGCGATCAAACTGGGCCCGCACGGTGCGTATTACCGCACTCATCTGGACCAGGGTTTCGTGGCGGGCGTGCCGGTGAAAACGGTGGTCGACACCGTCGGTGCCGGCGATGGTTTTGCCGTCGGCATGATCAGCGCCCTGCTGGAAAACCACAGCTTTGCCGACGCCGTGAAGCGTGCCAACTGGATTGGCAGCCGCGCGGTGCAGAGCCGTGGGGATATGGAGGGGTTGCCGACCCGGGAAGAACTGCCACTCCCCTTAACCGATCGTTCCCTCGCTCCTGCGTGGGAATGCAGCCCGTGACGCTCCGCGTCACAGGGGACGCGGAGCGTCCCTAGAGGCATTCCCACGCGGAGCGTGGGAACGATCACTGAATACCGTTACCTGCTGCGACAAAAACAACAAGCTCAGGAGCACCACTATGAAAACCGCAACACTCGCCGCCCGCCGCTGGTGGTACATCATGCCGATCGTGTTCATCACCTACAGCCTGGCGTACCTGGACCGCGCCAACTACGGGTTCGCCGCCGCCTCCGGGATGGCTGCCGACCTGATGATCACACCGGGCCTGTCGTCGATGCTCGGCGCACTGTTCTTCCTCGGCTACTTCTTCTTCCAGGTGCCGGGCGCGATCTACGCCCAGAAGCACAGCGTGAAGAAGCTGATTTTCGTCAGCCTGATTCTCTGGGGAGGCCTGGCCACGTTGACCGGGATCGTATCCAACGCCTACTGGCTGATCGTGATTCGCTTCATGCTCGGCGTGGTCGAAGCGGCGGTGATGCCGGCGATGCTGATCTATCTGTGCCACTGGTTCACCCGTGCCGAACGCTCGCGCGCCAACACCTTCCTGATCCTCGGCAACCCGGTGACCATGCTCTGGATGTCGGTGGTCTCGGGGTATCTGGTGCAGCATTACAGCTGGCGCTGGATGTTCATCATCGAAGGTTTACCGGCGGTGCTCTGGGCGTTTATCTGGTGGCGTCTGGCCGATGACCGTCCTGCCCAGGCCAAGTGGCTGAGCGACCAGGAAAAGCACGATCTGGAAAGCGCCCTGGCCGCCGAACAGGTGGGCATCAAAGCGGTGAAAAACTACGCCGAGGCCTTCCGTTCGCCCAAGGTGATCATCCTCGCCTTGCAGTTTTTCTGCTGGAGCATCGGCGTCTATGGCTTCGTGTTGTGGCTGCCGTCGATCCTCAAGGCTGGCGCACAGATGGACATGATCGAAGCCGGCTGGCTCTCGGCGCTGCCGTATCTGGCGGCGGTGATTGGCATGCTGCTGGTGTCCTGGGGCTCGGACAAAATGCAGAAGCGCAAACGCTTCGTCTGGCCGCCGCTGCTGATCGCCTCGATTGCTTTCTATGGCTCCTACGCCTTGGGCGCTGAACACTTCTGGTGGTCCTACACCCTGCTGGTGATCGCTGGCGCCTGCATGTACGCGCCTTACGGTCCGTTCTTCGCAATCATTCCGGAAATCCTTCCAGCCAACGTGGCCGGGGGTGCCATGGCGCTGATCAACAGCATGGGCGCGCTCGGTTCGTTTGGTGGTTCGTATCTGGTCGGTTACCTGAACAGCTCCACCGGCTCGCCGGGGGCTTCTTATCTGTTGATGAGCGGCGCCTTGATGCTCTCGGTGGTGCTGACGATTTTCCTCAAGCCCGGCGCCAGTGACCGGGTCGTGGCCAAGGCCGCTGTGCAACGGTCTACGGCCGCTCATTCCTGAATTGAAGTTGAGATGATGACGATGAAAAAGCAGGTTGTGCTGTACAAGAAACTCTCGCCGCTGCTGATGGCTCGCCTGCACGAGCAGACCGAGGTCACGCTGATCGACAACCTCAATGCCGATGGCCTGGCAACGCTGCGCGAAGCCCTGCCCCGCGCCCACGGGTTGCTCGGTGCGAGCCTGAAACTGGATGCCGGATTGTTGGATCTGGCACCGGACCTGGAAGCCATTGCCAGTGTCTCCGTGGGGGTCGATAACTACGACATCGACTACCTGACCGAACGACGGATCCTGCTCAGCAACACCCCGGACGTACTCACCGAAACCACGGCCGATACCGGTTTTGCACTGATCCTGGCAACCGCCCGGCGCGTGGTGGAACTGGCGAACATGGTTCGTGCCGGCCAGTGGACGCGCAATGTCGGTCCCGCGCAATTCGGTACCGATATACACGGTAAAACCCTGGGCATCATTGGCATGGGGCGGATCGGCGAGGCCCTGGCCCAGCGTGGACATTTCGGGTTTGGCATGCCGGTGATTTACCACAGTCACTCGCCGAAACCGGCGGTGGAACAGCGGTTCAATGCGCAATACCGCAGCTTGCCGGAGCTGTTGCAGCAGGCGGATTTCGTTTGTCTGACCTTGCCGCTGACCGCTGAAACCGAAGGGCTGATCGGCGCAGAGCAATTCGCTCTGATGCGCCCGGAAACCATCTTCATCAACATTTCACGGGGCAAGGTAGTGGACGAGTCGGCGCTGATCCGGGCCTTGCGTGAGGGGCAGATTCGCGCAGCGGGGCTGGATGTGTTCGAACGCGAGCCGCTTAACGCCGACTCGCCGCTGTTGCAGCTGAACAATGTGGTGGCGACGCCGCATATTGGTTCGGCGACCCATGAGACGCGGGAGGCGATGGCCACGTGCGCGGTGGACAATCTACTGGCGGCGCTGGCGGGTGAGCGGCCGAAGAATCTGGTGAATGTCGGGGCGTGGAAGGCTTAAGAAATTCGGCGCCTGTCAGGCAGCCTTCGCGGGCAAGCCCGCTCCCACAGGGTTTTGTGAACGCCAGAGATCCCTGTGGGAGCGGGCTTGCTCGCGAAGAGGCCGGCAATGGCAATACAGACTTTCAGGCCCGACGCGCCTCCAGCAGGTCCGCCGCACACAACGCAATCCGTCGGCACGCATCCGCCAGTTTCAGTTGATCCACCACCAACCCCAATCGAATATGCCCCGCCGCACTCGGGCCGAACGCTTCACCCGCCAGCACCGACACACCATAACCTTCCAGCAGCCGCTCGGAAAAACCCTGGGCACACAACCCGGTCTGGCGTACATCGATCATCACGAACATCCCGCCATCAGGCCGGATCGGCCGGATGCCCGGGCAATCACTCAGGCTCGCGCACACCAGGTCGCGACGCTGGCGATACTCCTCGCGCATCAACGCCACTTCCGGCAGATCTTCGTCCAGCGCCAATTGCGCGGCGTTCTGGATGAAATCCGGAATGCCAAACAGCATGCACAACGACAGGTGCACCAAGTGTTCGGCCAAAGGTTTCGGCCCGATCACCCAGCCCACGCGCCAACCGCTCATGGCGTGGGATTTGGACAGGCTATTGATGGTCGCCGTGCGCTCGGCCATGCCCGGCAGGCTCGCCGGGCTGATGTGCTCGCCTTCGTACAACAGATCGCTGTAGACCTCGTCGCTGATCAGCCACAGGTCATGACGAAGACACAGCGATGCCAGTTCCTGCCAGACCATCAGCGGCAAACTGGCGCCGGAAGGATTGTTCGGACTGTTGAGCAAAATGGCGCGGGTCTTGGGTGTGATCAGCGCCGCGACGTCCGCCGGATCGACCCGAAAGCCATTCTCGGGGCGCACTGCCACCGGCACCACTTTGGCGGCACAGGCACCGAACACGCCTTCATAGGTCACGTACATCGGCTCGGCGACGATCACTTCATCGCCCGGATCGAGCAGGCACTGCGCGACCGAATACACCGCACACTGCGCGCCCGGCAACACGATCACATGATCGGCCTCCACCGCTTGACCACTGCGACGTCGATGACGGTTGGCAATGCTGTCGCGCAAGCCCCGACTACCACGTACTGACGGGTAGTGGGTGTCACCGGCCAACAAGCTATCGATGCACGCCTGAACGATAGGCTGCGGTGTATCGAAGTCGGGATCGCCGATCGATAGCAACAGCACATCAACACCCTGCTCAATTAGTTCCAGTGCTCGATCATGAATCTGCCAGGCCGCAGCGCCGTCACCGGCGATTCGTTTGGTCAAGGCTGAATAGCGCATGTAATTCTCCAGTCGCGCGGGTTCCAAGCCACAACCCTATCTCAAATCACGAAACGCGCCAGCTATTTGGCATCACCCGCAGCTCGCGGTGTAAAACCCACTAATCTGGCTGCATTCTCGTGGGCCGTCTACCTGACAGATCTGACAGTAGACGAGGGTGTTATCGGGCGGCTCAATGACGTCAGGAATTTCGTTTTCCCGATGCAGTTTCCTGCCGAAAACTACCTAACGATGGAGCATCGACATGTCGAATTTGAATGATGGAGTCCTTGAACTGGCGCGCCCCGAAATTATTGGAGCATTGCCCAATTTTCCAGGTAGTGAAAATAATCTGCTGCCAAGGGCATTGCTTTTCGAGCCGCTTAAAGTGGCCATTCCCACCTGGCAAGAGCTGGAATCTCCCGCATTTCTGACACTCTGGTTAGGCTGGAATGGGCAAACCCTGCCAGTCACAGAATACTATTTCGAACCACCAATCAACCCCGGCCTGTTCCCCTATACCGCAGAAATTGCACCCCAGCTTTTTTCGCAGGAGGGCGAATACGAAGTCCACTATAAGTTAGATATCGGAGGAAATGAGTACGTGTCGCACCTCAACACCTTCACCGTCGATAGGACTCCACCAAACTTAGGTAATCCTGGCCCATTGCCTTTGTTTCCACAGGATTTGATTGAACGCACCATCACTCCCGAATACCTGGTAGCACACAACGACGAGGTGGAAGTCACCATCGCACGTTATTTAGGTCAACGGCCGTGCGACGTCATCACGTTCTATTTTGGCGCTGCGACCGAAAATAATGGTCTGCAGATATCCGTCCATGACTCAGCTTCCGACACGGTTTTCAAACTCAAAGGGGACATTATTCGTGCGAAAGGCGATGGAGACCACTTCGCGTTCTATTCGCTGAACGACCGCGCCGGTAACGAAGGACGCAATTCTCGGTATCAGCCAATCAGAGTGAGTGGAATGTAAAAACAAAACGGTTGTAGAGAGCCTTGTAGAACTAACAGCACTCTTTCATTTCTTCCAGCTTATACCGCTACTGTTCCACTAAAGCTGGAGCGTTGAGTCGCTCCAGCTTTAGGCCTTCAAATCACGAAACGCGCCACCATGGCATTTAAATCCACGGCCAGGCGCGACAGTTCGTGCGTCGCGGCGCTGGTCTGGTTGGCGCCAGTGGCAGACTGGGTAGCGAGGTCACGAATGTTCACCAGGTTGCGGTCGACTTCGCGGGACACCTGGGCCTGTTCTTCGGACGCGCTGGCGATCACCAGGTTGCGTTCGTTGATCAATTGGATCGACTGAGTGATCTGCTCCAGCGCCACACCCGCGGCGCGGGCCATCTCGAGGGTGCTTTGAGTGCGTTGATTGCTTTGTTGCATCGACGAGACGGCCTGGCCGGTACCGTTCTGGATGCCGGCGACCATTTTTTCGATTTCCTGGGTCGATTGCGCGGTGCGATGGGCCAGCGCCCGGACCTCGTCCGCCACCACCGCAAAACCGCGCCCGGCTTCACCGGCACGGGCGGCTTCGATGGCGGCGTTCAGTGCGAGCAGGTTGGTTTGCTCGGCGATGGCGCGGATCACGTCCAGCACCTTGCCGATGTCGCGCCCCTGAGCGGCCAGGCCTTCGATCATCACCGAGGTGTTTTGCACATCGTGGGTCATGGTCTGGATCGCGCCGACGGTTTCCACCACACGGTCGCGACCTTCGCGGGCGGCCTGGGTCGACTGGTTCGAGGCTTCGGACGTCGACACTGCGTTGCGCGCCACTTCTTCCACGGCGGCGGTCATTTCGTTGACCGCAGTGGCGGCCTGTTCGATTTCGTTGGTCTGCTGTTGCAGACCGCGGGACGCTTCATGCGTGACCGTACTGAGTTCTTCCGCGGCCGCACCCAATTGGGTGGCGGAACCGGCGATCTGTTCGATAGTTTTGCGCAGGCTGGCCTGCATCGCGGACAAGGCATTGAGCAAGCGGGCCGGTTCGTCAGTGCCGTCGACCTCGATGACATTGGTCAGGTTGCCGTCGGCAATGGTTTGCGCCGCCAGCAACGCGCGGTTCAGCGGCGTGACGATGCTGCGGGTCAACAACCAGGCCAGCAGCACAGTCATCAGCGCCGCGATGACCGCCACGGCGACGATGCCGGTAATCGCGCTGCGGTACAGATCGCCCGCTGCGGCCGATGCGGTTTTCGCATCGGAATTATTCAGCGCCACCAGTTTGTTCAACTGCTCGCCCATCTGGTCCGTACCTTCCTTGATCCGGGTGTTGATCAGCGTGCGCATCTCGTCGAGCTTGTTCTGCCGCGACAGTTCCAGCATCTGGTTCTGGGCTTGCATGTAGTTGTCCAGCGTTACCGTGAACGTCTTGTACAGCGCAGCTTCTTCCGGCGAGGCCGACAACGCGGCATAACTGGCTTGGGCGCTGCGAACCTTGTCGACCAGCACGCCGATACGCGTCTGGGCTTCCTGCAACGCGGCCGGATCACGGTTGACCAACACCCGAAACGAGAGAATGCGCATGCGCAGGACGTTTTCCGTCAGGTTTCCGAGAAACCCGACGCTGGGCAGCTGCGTGGTTTCCATTTCGATGGAGGCTTGGTGGATGCTCGTCATGCGGTTCACGGCAAACACACCCAGCACGATGACGAGCAAGGCAATGAAGGCAAAACCCAGGAAAGCTCGAGGCGCGATATTCAGATTACGCAGTGACATAGGATGATTCTCGGGTGATGAGGCTACGAGCATCCTTGCGTGATCGCTGAAGGGCGGGCGGCGGCGCACGCGCGTCAGTTTGGCGCCACTGTTGGAATAGGTTTGTGTGGGCCTATTGGTTGTATCGGCGGGGGATGAGGTTTCCTGCGGGGCGTTGAGAAATAAATTTCAGGAGGTTGCGAGTGTTTCATCCATGAAACACTCTAGCTCCATGTAGCAGCTGTCGAGCTTGCGAGGCTGCGTTCGGCTGCGAAGCAGTCGTGAAGTCATGCGCCGCGTTGTGTCAGGAAAAACCGGCTACCGGATTTACGACTGCTGCGCAGCCGAACGCAGCCTTGCAAGCTCGGCAGCTGCTACAGGATCGCGGGGGTCTTCAGGTTTTGCGAGCGGCCACTTGCCAGACCCGCGCTACATCACTCGCCCGCTCCCGCAACAACCGTGGTGCCTCGGCACACGCCTGTTCCAGCGTCATCGGCCCACTGGCCAAGGCAAACGCGGCATCGATGCCATGTTCGTACAGCGCCTGATAACCCTCGCCCAGTGTCCCCGCGAGGACGATCACCGGAACGCCGTGCTGCCGAGCAATACGCGCCACACCAAACGGCGTCTTGCCACGCAAGGTCTGGGCATCGAAACGACCTTCACCGGTGATCACCAGGTCGGCGCCCTTGACCACATCGTTCAGGCCAACCAGTTCGGCGACCACTTCGATCCCGGCCTTGAACTGCGCCCCCAGAAACGCCTTGGCAGCAAACCCCAGACCGCCTGCCGCACCGCTACCCGGTTCGTCATGGACGTCTTTGTTCAAGACTTGAGCGCAGCGTTCGGCAAAGTGCCCGAGGGCGCGATCCAGTTGTTGGACTTGCTCGGGCGATGCGCCTTTTTGCGGACCGAAAATCGCTGAGGCACCGTGAGGGCCGCACAGTGGATTGTTGACGTCGGCGGCGATGTCGAATTGCACCTCGGCCAGTCGCGGGTCGATTTCACTTATGTCGATTCGCGCCAGTTGCGCGAGGGCCAAGCCGCCCGGTGCCAGTTTTTGGCCCTGGGCGTCCAGCAGCTTGACACCCAAAGCTTGCATCGCACCCGCCCCGCCATCGTTGGTGGCGCTGCCGCCAATCGCCAGAATGACCCTTTGCGCCCCGGCATCGAGTGCCGCGCGGATCAACTCGCCGGTGCCGTACGTGCTGCTGATGCAGGCATCACGCTTGCCCGGCGGAACCAGTTGCAGGCCACTGGCCTCGGCCATTTCGATGATCGCGGTGTGGCTCTGGGGCAACCAGCCCCAAGCGGCCTCAACCGTTGCGCCGAGCGGCCCACGGACTTGGGTGCGGCGCCGTTCGCCCTCGCACGCCGCCAGAATAGACTCGACGGTTCCCTCCCCGCCGTCCGCCATTGGGCATTTGACCAGGAGCGCATCGGGCCAAACCTGCGCCAACCCCAGCGCAATGGCATCGGCCACACCCTGGGCACTCAGGCTGTCCTTGAACGAATCGGGGGCGATGACGATTTTCATGCGAATTCTCCAGTTCCAATGCGTTCCATGCTGCCAGCAGGCAAGAACAATAACGCCGGTCCGCTGCACAAGCCGGTGTGGCGTTTATTGTTCATTTCCACAAAACCTATCTGTCCCTACACATTCCTTGTAGCAGCTGCCGTTGTGGCGCTGCTACAGGTTGGTGTTCGGTGCGTCGGTTTGTGGGAGTAGCTGGACACCTAGGTAGAGCGCAAGCATCCCGTCGAGTCTTAGCGGATCAACACCACTGAGCTCGGCAATCCGCTCCATCCGGTAACGCAAACTGTTGCGATGGATGCCCAGCGCATCGGCACAAGCCTGGCTCTGGCCATCGTGATCGCACCAACAGCGCAGAGTCGCCAGCAGTTGGCCGTTGCCATCCTTGGCGATGACTTTACGCAGCGGTTTGAGCAACTCGTCCAGCGCGTCGTCGTTGCGGTGGCGCCAGAGCATCACCGGCAACCGATAACGGTTGAGCGTCAGCAAACGCGAGTGTGGCAACACCTCTCGCCCATAGGCCAGCAAGTCGCCGACGCGTCGATAGCAACGACGCAGCCCGGACAATCCATCCGCCTGCCCGCCTACGGCGATGCGCAAAATGTTCCAGCCGAGGCCGTCGAGTTTTTCCAGCAACCGGTCATTCTCGATCGCCTGCGCCGCCGGTCGGCACCAGAGCAACGATGACTTGGCTGAACTCACGCACCAACTGTCCGGGTAGCGCGAGGTCAGCCAGGCGCTGAGTGCCTCGACGGTTTGCCCCGGACCATGCTCCATCCCTAACTCGAACAGATAAGGCACCCGCGTCATCTGCGGCTTGAGCCCCAGCTGCTGCGCTTCATCGATCAACCGTGGCGAATCCCCGGCCTCGCTGAGCAGCAATGCCAGCAGATCGTCGCATCGCTGGCGCCGCCATTGCTGTTCGGCCTGCTGATTGCGCTGGCCGACCAGCATCTCCGCGGTCATCCGCACCAGTTCGGCATAGGTGCGTAATTGCTCGGGTTCACCGGTGATGCCCAGCACGCCAATCAAACGCTGATCGAGCAACAGCGGCAGGTTGATGCCCGGCTGCACGCCCTTCAAATGAATCGCCGTCTGGGCGTCGATTTCCACTACCCGCCCATTGGCCAGCACCAGTTGCGCGCCTTCATGCCGGGTGTTGACCCGCTCCGGTTCGCCGCTGCCAAGAATCAGGCCCTGGCTGTCCATGACGTTGACGTTGTACGGCAGGATAGCCATTGCCCGGTCGACGATGTCCTGGGCCAGGTCGTGATCGAGTTCGAACATAGCGCGGATCCTTGAAAGCGTGATGGAGCGGATTGTTCACCCGCACAGGCCTTGGTTGCAAACCCTGTGCTCAGGCACAAAGACAATGACCCAAGCGGTGGCCGAGACTCACCGGGCGGTCAACGTTACCCTTGCATCGCAAAAAATCATAATAAAGAGAGAGCCCGCCATGTCACAGAGCGCCGCCGCTACCCAGGCCATCGTTGACGAAAAAAACGCCGTCTACAAACGCATTACCTTGCGTTTGATCCCCTTCATCTTCATCTGCTACCTGTTCAACTACCTCGACCGGGTGAACGTTGGATTTGCCAAGCTGCAGATGCTCGATGCGCTGAAATTCAGCGAAACCGTGTACGGCCTCGGGGCCGGGATCTTCTTTATCGGTTACGTGTTGTGCGGCGTCCCCAGCAACCTGGCCCTGACCAGATTCGGCCCGCGACGCTGGATCGCGCTGATGATGATCGTCTGGGGCTCGCTCTCGACTTGCTTGCTGTTCGTCACCACCCCGACCGAGTTCTACACCTTGCGTCTGTTTACGGGCGCGGCTGAAGCCGGGTTCTTCCCGGGCGTGGTGCTCTACCTTTCGCAGTGGTTCCCGACCTTCCGCCGTGGCCGCATCATGGCGCTGTTCATGTCCGCGATCCCAGTGTCCGGCCTGCTCGGCAGCCCGTTTTCCGGCTGGATTCTCAACCACTTCGCTGCTGGCCAAGGTGGTTTGGCAGGTTGGCAGTGGATGTTCCTGCTGCAAGGCATTCCGACCGTGATCCTCGGTGCCCTCGCCTACTTCCTGCTCAGCGACAGTTACGCCAACGCCAAATGGCTCACACCGTTCGAGCGCTCCGTGCTGGAAGCCGACCACGCTATCGACCTCGCCAATAAACCGAAAACCACTACCGACTCGCTGCTGGCCGTGTTCAAGAATCCCGCTATCTGGGCCTTCGGTCTGATCTACTTCTGCATCCAGAGCGGCGTCTATGCGATCAACTTCTGGCTGCCGTCGATCATCAAAAACCTGGGCTTCAGCGATAACCTGGTAATCGGCTGGCTCAGTGCAATTCCGTACCTGCTGGCAGCGCTGTTCATGTTGATGGTCGGCCGCTCGGCGGACCTGCGCAAAGAACGTCGCTGGCACTTGGTGGTGCCGATGCTGATGGGCGCGGTCGGTTTGCTGATCGCGGTGAACTTTGCGACTACGCCAGCCATCGCCATCCTTGGCCTGACCATCGCCACCATGGGCGCCCTCACCGGCCTGCCGATGTTCTGGCCGGTGCCGACTGCGCTGCTGAGCGCGGGCGCTGCGGCGGGTGGTCTGGCGCTGATCAACTCCATGGGGCAGATGGCCGGGTTCCTGAGTCCGTATCTGGTGGGTTGGGTCAAGGACAGCACCGGCTCGACCGATGCCGCGCTTTACCTGCTGGCGGGCGTGATTGTTTGCGGGAGTTTGTTGGCGCTACGCATGACCCGCACCCTGCGCGTCTGACGAGGGTCCCTTGATTGATCGTTCCCACGCTCTGCGTGGGAATGCAGCCCGGGACGCTCTGCGTCCCTTTCGAGAGCTGGAACGCGGAGCGTCCCTTGAGGCATTCCCACGCAGAGCGTGGGAACGATCGGCACCGGATGTTCGAGATTTGCGTTTGCTCTGGACAGTCGTTCTGGTATTTGATTGAGCCTTTCTCCCACCGGTAAAAGGATTTCGTCATGAGCTACCGCACGCTGGGTCATTCGGGTTTACAGGTTTCCACCCTGACCCTGGGTACCATGATGTTCGGCGAACAGACCAGCACCGAAGATTCCCTGCGGATCATCGACAAGGCCTGGGACCAGGGCATCAACTTCATCGACACCGCGGACGTTTACACCAACGGCCGCTCCGAAGAGATCGTCGGCGAAGCGATTGCCGGTAACCGTCACGAATGGGTGCTGGCGACCAAGGTCGGTTTCGGCCCGGTGGACGGCGTTCCGAACCGCAGCGGCCTGAGCCGCAAGCACCTGTTCAATGGCATCGACGCCAGCCTGACGCGTTTAGGCACCGACTATCTCGACATCTATTACTTGCACCGCGAAGACCACAACACGCCGCTGGAAGTCACGGTGTCGGCCATCGGCGACTTGATCCGCCAGGGCAAGATTCGCTATTGGGGTTTGTCAAATTACCGTGGCTGGCGCATCGCCGAAGTGATTCGTGTGGCCGATCAACTGGGCGTCGACCGGCCGGTGATCAGTCAGCCGCTGTACAACATCGTCAACCGTCAGGCGGAAACCGAGCAGATCACCGCCGCGCAAAACTATGGCCTGGGCGTGGTGCCTTACAGCCCGCTGGCGCGTGGTGTGCTCAGCGGTAAATACGCCCCGGACGTAAAGCCAGACGCCAACAGCCGCGCCGGCCGCGCCGATAAGCGCATTCTGGAAACCGAATGGCGCGTCGAATCCCTGCGCATTGCGCAGCAGATCCAGCAGTACACCCAGGATCGCGGCGTGGGCATCGTCGAATTCGCCATCGCCTGGGTGCTGAATAACAGCGCCGTCACCTCGGCCATCGTAGGGCCGCGTACTGAAGAACAATGGGATGCCTACACCAAGGCGCAAGCGGTGAAGATTACGGCTGAGGATGAAGCGTTCATTGATTCGCTGGTTGTGCCTGGGCACGCGTCGACACCGGGGTTTAATGATGTGAGCCACTTTGTATCGGGACGCAAATCACACCTGGCTTGAGATTTATCCCTTGATCACTTGATGCTTAATCGTTCCCACGCTCTGCGTGGGAATGCCTCAAGGGACGCTCCGCGTTCCAGTTCTCGAAAGGGACGCGGAGCGTCCCGGGCTGCATTCCCACGCAGAGCGTGGGAACGATCAGGCTCTGTTGATCAATATTCAACTCGAAAACCACGTATCCTCCGCAGCCGTTTCACGTTCAACTTCGCGAGGACAGTTTGTCTAAAGGTATCGCTCTATCGGTTTCAGCCTCGGTGCTGTTTGCCGTCATGTATTACTTCACATCGTTGCTCACGCCTTTGAGCGGCGTGGAAATCTTCGGTTGGCGAATGCTCCTGACCCTGCCTTGCATGACAGTGTTCATGGTGGTCTCTGGTGAATGGAAACTCGTAATCGCCCTTTTCCGGCGGCTGGTTGCTCAACCAAAATTGCTTGCCGGCCTGATCGTTTCCGCGACCCTGCTTGGCCTGCAACTCTGGTTGTTCATGTGGGCGCCGCTCAATGGCTATAGCCTCGACGTGTCCCTGGGCTACTTCCTGTTGCCGCTGTCCATGGTGCTGACCGGGCGGTTCGCCTATGGCGAGCGCCTGTCTTACCTGCAAAAAGTTGCCGTGTTTTTTGCGTCCCTCGGGGTGCTCAACGAGCTGTATCAGGTCGGCAGTTTTTCCTGGGCGACCTTGCTGGTCGTCATCGGTTATCCGCTCTATTTCATCCTGCGCAAACGACTGGCGACCGACAACCTTGGCGGTTTGTGGATGGACATGGCCTTGATGTTGCCGGTGGCGCTCTGGTTCGTTCAGGGCGGTGAACAGGGTTTCAACGTGTTCGATCAATACCCGTGGCTCTCGCTGCTGATCCCGGTGCTTGGCATCATCAGTGCTTCGGCGCTGGTGGTTTACATCATCGCCAGCCGGTTGTTGCCGTTCAGCCTGTTCGGGTTGTTGAGTTACGTCGAGCCGGTGCTGTTGCTCGGCGTTGCGTTGCTGCTGGGGGAAAGCATCAAGCCCGGTGAGTGGCTGACCTACATTCCGATCTGGTTGGCGGTGGTTGTGTTGGTGTTCGAAGGGTTCAAGCATCTGGTCCGGCATCGACGTAAATCGATGTAGAACCGGCACGAAAAAGCCCGGCCAGCATTGCTGCTGACCGGGCTTTTTTACATCTGAAATGGCTTAGTCGGTGGAGAGTACACCACGACGAACCTGATCGCGCTCGATGGATTCGAACAGCGCCTTGAAGTTGCCTTCGCCGAAACCATCGTCGCCTTTACGCTGGATGAATTCGAAGAACACCGGGCCCATCAGGGTTTCCGAGAAGATCTGCAACAGCAGACGCTTGTCGCCTGATTCGGACGAACCGTCCAGCAGAATGCCGCGCGACTGCAGTTGATCAACCGGCTCACCGTGGTTCGGCAAACGACCTTCGAGCATTTCGTAATAGGTTTCCGGCGGCGCGGTCATGAAGCGCATGCCGATGCTTTTCAGGTGATCCCAGGTCTTGATCAGGTCATCGGACAGGAAGGCAACGTGCTGGATGCCCTCGCCGTTGAACTGCATGAGGAACTCTTCGATCTGCCCGGCGCCCTTGGACGATTCTTCGTTCAACGGGATGCGGATCATGCCATCTGGCGCGGTCATGGCCTTGGAGGTCAGGCCGGTGTATTCGCCCTTGATGTCGAAGTAACGGATTTCGCGGAAGTTGAACAGCTTCTCGTAAAAGTTGGCCCAGTAGGCCATGCGACCGCGATAAACGTTGTGGGTCAGGTGGTCGATGATTTTCAGGCCAGCACCGACCGGATTGCGGTCGACACCTTCGATGAACACGAAGTCGATATCGTAGATCGAACTGCCTTCGCCGAAACGGTCGATCAGGTACAGCGGCGCGCCGCCGATGCCCTTGATCGCGGGCAGGTTCAGTTCCATCGGGCCGGTTTCGATGTGAATCGGCTGGGCGCCCAGTTCCAGGGCGCGGGCAAACGCCTGCTGGGCATTCTTGACGCGAAATGCCATGCCGCACACGGACGGACCGTGCTCGGCCGCGAAGTACGAAGCAACGCTGTGGGGTTCGTTGTTGAGGATCAGGTTGATCTGGCCCTGGCGATACAGGTGCACATCTTTGGAACGATGGGTCGCGACCTTGGTGAAGCCCATGATCTCGAAGATCGGCTCCAGGGTGTTCGGGGTCGGCGATGCGAATTCGATGAATTCAAAGCCCATCAAGCCCATTGGGTTTTCGTATAAATCTGCCATGGTTGGCGCCTCATCATTTTCTTGTCAATTAACGGATCGTTAGTTGCTAGCAATGCTGAGAACGGCGGGTGGCGCGCAGGAGATGCCCCGCACGCTGCGGGCGAGGAAGTCACCGTAGATCAATTGAAACCCAAAACTCTTCATTGTCGACCCAAGGCTCTTGCGGGCGAGGCTTCTGCTTTGCAGAAGACGATTATTCTTATATGCGTAACACGATTCTACACAGCGTAAATAGGTTTGTCCGCCTTCTGTATCAAATCCCCTTTTTCCCTGCTCGCGCAAGGGGTTTGTTGCACAGGAAAATCCCCACGAGGATCAGCCCTCCCCCCAGGCACATCGCCAGGGTCAACTGCTCGCCTAACAACAGTGCACCGAGGATCACCGCCGTCAGCGGGTTCAGGGCGATGAACACGCCTGAACGCGTCGCGCCGATTTTGCGAATGCCGTCGTAATAGCCGATATAGGCCAGCGCCGAACCCAACACGCCCAGGTACATCAGGCTCATCCATTGGGTTGGTCCGAGGCTGGCGAGTGCAGCCACACTCAACTCACCGCGAACCGCAGTGGTCGCCCACAGCATCAGCGTGCCCAACAGAATCGAATACGTCACCGTTTGCACCGGCCCCAGGGTTTGATTCAAATCTTTGGAGAACAGCGAATAAACGCCCCAGCCAAGCACACAGCCGAAGATCAACAGATCGCCGATCCAGGCATCGGGATTGCCGGCGAGCAATTGCGGGTTACGGCTGACGATCACCAGGCTCGCCCCGGCAATACAGATCACGATTCCGAAAACCTTTATGCGACTCAAGCGTTCCTTGAACAACAGCCACGACGCCAGCCCGATCACGGCTGGGTTCAACGCCACAATCAACGACGCCCGTGAAGCATTGATGTAATGCAGGCCATAAAAGAAGCACAGGTTGTAGAAAAAGATCCCGAAGAACCCCAGCAGCGCCAATTGCAGCCATTGCCTGGGGGCGGGCCTTGCAAGTGGCACCCGGGCCAATAGCAGAAACACCAGCAACGCCCCGCTGGCCAGCAAGAATCGCAGGCTGGCGGCAAACAAGGGGCTGAGGCTGTCGGCCAGAAACCGCCCGGCGACAAAGGTGCCGCCCCAGATCATGGTGACGGCAGCCAGTTTCAGATAAACCGGGATGTCCGACGGGTTGGACAAGCTTTGCTCATAAGTCGTCATAAGTTTCCAGGACGGAGAATTGGGAGAGATGACGTATCATTCGACTAATACCCTCTCATTGTAAAATGAGCAAAAACTCATGACCCTTACTCAACTGGAGATATTTTCCCTGGTCGCCGAGCTGAACGGTTTTACCGCTGCAGCCAATCGCTTGGGGATTTCCCAATCCGCGGTCTCTCACGCCCTCAAGTCTCTGGAACAGGAACTGGGCGTCGAGCTGCTGCGCCGACATCAGTCCCGGGTCGAACTCAGCGACATCGGCCAACAGCTTTTGCTGCGCGCCCGGGCGATGCTGGGCCTGGCCAATACCTTGCGTCAGGAAGCGGCCGATGCACGCGGAATGAAACGCGGCACGTTGCGTATCGGCTCGTTCGGCCCGACCTCATCGATCAAACTGCTGCCGCAGATCCTGCAGCACTATCGCGCGGCTCACCCGGGCATCGAGGTCCATATAGATGAAGGCCCGGACCGGCAGGTGATCCAATGGCTGGAGGAGCGGCGTATCGATATCGGCTTCGTGGTATTGCCCGAGGAACGGTTCGACACCTTTGCGCTGATCGAGGACCAAATGGTCGCGCTGCTGCCCGCCGATCATCCGCTGGCCCACCACGACAGCCTGAGCTTGAGCGATTTGTGCAACGACCCCTTTGTCTTGACCGAGGCCGGTTCGTCGGAACTGGTATCGCGGCTATTCAGTGCCGCGCGGCTGACACCGAACATCCGTTATCGCTGCTCACAGCTACTGAGCACGCTGGATACCGTTGGGCGAGGTGACGCGCTGACGGTCGTCGCCGAAAGCTCATTGCCGGACGACCGCGACAATCGCTACGTGAAAAAACCGCTGTCGCCAGCGGTCGCCCGTCAGGTCGGTCTGGCAGTCCTCGATCAACGCCAGTCATCCCCTGCGGCGCTGGCTTTCATCAAGCTGGCCGAACGTCTGAACTACCGCTAAGCGGCACACTTACCGAGGGCCAACTATCATGGCCTCTACCTGAACTCTTTTTGGAAGGCGTCCGGTCCTGCCGATTATCTGACCGCTCACCGCGTGAACTTCTTGCAAGGTTATCTGTTCGGCCGGCCGATGCTGGCACGGTCTTCATTAACGCATTAAGTCACCATTAACTAGTGGCGCTCAGCGACGCTGACAAGAAATCACGCACCAATTTGAATCAAAAGACTACTGTTGTTACATGAAGAAAAAGACAGGATTTACTCTTGGCCAATTAACTACTACAATTTTTCATGCCTGCGCTAGATTGGCAGGTGAGCCATTATCACCGGGTCGCTTCAAGGCTCTTGGCTTATAGCTTTGTTTGCGGTTGGTATCAGCCAAACACACTATTGGAGTAAAGATATTGTCCAGACTCGCTGAATTTCGTGCAGCTGAAAAGGCCCTTCAAGAGCAGCTAAAACAGCTGGAAACCCTGAAGAATGATGCCGGGCTCAAGAAAGAAATCGAATTCGAAGAAAAGCTCCAGGGGCTGATGAAAACCTACGGCAAGAGCCTGCGCGACATCATCGCCATTCTCGATCCGAACCCGGCAAAATCCGGTCTGCAACAGGCAACACCCAAAACCCGCCGCGCTCGCGTGGTCAAGGTTTATCAGAACCCGCACACCGGTGAACTGATTGAAACCAAGGGTGGCAACCACCGCGGCCTGAAAGCCTGGAAGGAACAGTACGGTGCAGCTACCGTTGATTCCTGGCTGCGTGGCTAAGCACTCGCGGTGACAAAAAAGCCCTGCCGATGCAGGGCTTTTTCATGGACGCCTTCTAAATGCAACGATTGGCGTCGATCAACTCGCTACTTGTTGAATAACTTTGTGCTTAATCCATTTGGGTATCTAAAAATTTCAGAATGCGCTGAAATCGGCAGCCATTGAAATCTTTAACTAAAGTTTCAGGCTGTTACGGGCCGCCTCTATTTCATCCTGACTTGCCTTATAAACCTCTGCCTGCCCCGCGTAGGAAAGAACATAGGCCTTATCGCCGTCCACGGCGGCAACCAATGTTTGAGAGAGCACATGCCTCCCGTTCTGCGTGATCGTGCAGGTAGTTTCCAGCGCTGATAAGCGGCTCAAGGTCGTCGGGTGAATCTTGTTGCAGACACTTTGATAACCGCCTTGAAAGAAATCCTTTTGCACCGACTTGCGCATCTCCAGCAACACGCCCTGTAGATTCACGTGATGTCCGCTTTCCACTTGGGACATGGTCAATTCCATCACCATCACCGGCGTGCCGTCCTGATCGTTTTTCACCGCGCGCTGACGGGACACCTGAGTTTTGGCGTCAGCTTGCGGGACAGCTTCAACCTCCCAGCCGTTGGGCCAGGTCATGATTGGCTCGCCTGCATGAGCGCTGTTAATACCTGCAAGCACGCAGATCAGGACGAACATCGATTTACAGATACGCATCATTGCAATGAACACTCACGGATTGAGCCGCAAAGTCTGAGCCTCGCCCGTCGGTCAGGCAAGAGCCGACTGTTTGAGTTTGGTGATGTCAGAACCCTTGCGTATCATTGTCGCCATTCGTTAGCCCCACTTATTTTCCGGAGGGCCCATGAGCCTGCACGAATTGAACACCTTCCCAGGCGTGACTGCCCAACCTGACACCGCCACCCAGAAGTTCGTCTTCAACCACACCATGTTGCGAGTCAAGGACATCACCAAGTCGCTGGATTTCTACACGCGCATTTTGGGTTTTTCGCTGGTGGAAAAACGCGACTTCCCGGAAGCCGAGTTCAGCCTGTACTTCCTGGCACTGGTTGATAAAAACCAGATTCCGGCCGACGCTGCTGCTCGCACCGAGTGGATGAAGTCGATTCCCGGCATTCTCGAGTTGACCCACAACCATGGCACCGAAAACGACGCGGACTTCGCTTACCACAACGGCAACACCGACCCACGTGGTTTTGGCCACATCTGCATCTCGGTGCCGGATATCGTCGCTGCATGCGAGCGCTTCGAAGCGTTGGGCTGCGACTTCCAGAAACGCCTGAATGACGGCCGTATGAAGAGCCTGGCGTTCATCAAAGACCCGGATGCTTACTGGGTCGAGATCATCCAGCCCGCACCAATGTAAAAAGTTTGCTGCCACTGATCGTTCCCACGATCAGTTTCAGGCACAAAAAAAACCCATGATCGCTCATGGGTTTTTTTGTGTTTTCAGCACCGAGGATTTATGCCGGAGCCGAGGTCCGGATCAGGTGATCGAATGCGCTCAAGGAAGCCTTGGCGCCCTCGCCCACCGCAATCACGATCTGCTTGTACGGCACGGTAGTCACGTCACCGGCAGCGAACACACCCGGCATCGACGTTTCACCGCGGGCATCGACGATGATCTCGCCGCGAGGCGACAACTCGATTGTGCCTTTGAGCCAGTCGGTGTTGGGCAGCAAACCGATCTGCACGAAGATCCCTTCCAGCTCGACGCTACGCAACTCGTCCGACTGACGATCCTTGTAACGCAAGCCGTTGACCTTCTGGCCGTCGCCCAACACTTCAGTAGTTTGCGCACTGGTGATAACGGTGACGTTCGGCAGGCTGTGCAACTTGCGCTGCAAGACCGCATCGGCGCGCAGCTGTACGTCGAACTCCAGCAGCGTTACGTGGGACACAATACCCGCCAGGTCAATGGCCGCTTCGACGCCGGAGTTACCGCCGCCAATCACCGCCACGCGCTTGCCTTTGAACAGCGGACCGTCGCAGTGCGGGCAGTACGCAACGCCTTTGTTGCGGTATTGCTGCTCACCCGGGACGTTCATTTCACGCCACCGCGCACCGGTCGCCAGGATCACGGTCTTGGCTTTCAGGGTCGCGCCGCTGGCGAAGTGGACTTCGTGCAACTCACCATTTTTGCCCGGCAGCAACTTGTCGGCGCGTTGCAGGTTCATGATGTCGACGTCGTATTGCTTGACGTGTTCTTCCAGTGCTACGGCCAGTTTTGGCCCTTCGGTTTCCTGCACGGAGATGAAGTTCTCGATGGCCATGGTGTCGAGCACCTGCCCACCAAAACGTTCAGCCGCCACACCGGTACGAATGCCTTTGCGGGCAGCGTAGATCGCGGCCGAAGCACCGGCCGGACCACCGCCGACGACCAATACGTCAAAAGCTTCTTTGGCGCTGATCTTCTCGGCCTGACGCTCGATGCCGCTGGTGTCGATCTTGGCGAGAATTTCTTCCAGGCCCATGCGGCCTTGGCCAAAGGTCACGCCGTTCAGGTAAACGCTTGGCACAGCCATGATCTGACGGTCATCGACTTCCGCCTGGAACAGCGCGCCGTCAATGGCGACGTGGTGGATGTTCGGGTTCAGCACAGCCATCAGGTTCAGTGCCTGGACCACGTCCGGGCAGTTCTGGCAGGAAAGCGAAAAGTAAGTCTCGAAGCTGAACTCACCTTTGAGCGAGCGGATCTGTTCGATCACTTCAACGCTGGCTTTCGAAGGGTGACCGCCGACTTGCAGCAAGGCCAGCACCAGGGATGTGAATTCGTGGCCCATCGGGATGCCGGCAAAACGCAGGCTGATATCGGCACCCGGGCGGTTGATCGAGAACGATGGTTTACGTGCATCGTCACCGTTATCGAGCAAGGTAATTTGACTGGAAAGACTGGCAACGTCTTCCAGAAGAGCGAGCATTTCCTGGGATTTCGCACCGTCGTCGAGGGAGGCAACGATCTCGATCGGCTGGGTGACCCGTTCCAGGTACGACTTCAACTGGGCTTTAAGATTGGCGTCCAACATACGGGCGATTTCCTTTTTTCATTTCGTAAAAAAAACGCCCGAGCGAATCTCGCCCGGGCGTTTTTATTGGGCGGTTGCAGCTTACTTAGGTGCGGAAACCCGCCCTGATGATGCGATCCACAGACTTAGATCTTGCCGACCAGGTCCAGGGACGGAGCCAGAGTGGCCTCGCCTTCTTTCCACTTGGCTGGGCAAACCTGGCCTGGGTGAGCAGCGACGTACTGAGCAGCCTTGATTTTGCGCAGCAGCTCGGAAGCGTCACGGCCAACGCCGCCATCGTTCAGCTCAACGATTTTGATCTGGCCTTCAGGGTTGATCACGAAGGTGCCACGGTCAGCCAGACCAGCTTCTTCGATCAGCACGTCGAAGTTGCGGGAGATGGCGTGAGTCGGGTCGCCGATCATGGTGTACTGGATCTTGCCGATGGCAGGCGAGGTGTTGTGCCAGGCAGCGTGGGCAAAGTGGGTATCGGTGGAAACGCTGTAGATCTCGACGCCCAGCTTCTGGAACGCGTCGTAGTTGTCAGCCAGGTCTTCCAGTTCGGTCGGGCAAACGAAGGTGAAGTCGGCTGGGTAGAAGAACACGACAGACCACTTGCCTTTCAGGTCAGCGTCCGACACTTGTACGAAGTCGCCATTTTTGTAGGCGGTAGCTTTGAACGGTTTAACTTGGCTGTTGATGATAGGCATCGATGACTCTCCGTCAGGGTTGAAAAGTTTGGTTGAGAAGTTGATGGCGTGAATCCTACCGACTCGATTGCCGGATGGCTCATTGGCAAAGCTCATGCTGCTCATTGGTTTTCGCTATTAGCCGAACGTATTAATAGAAGAAAACTTACTTGGCGGCGCCAATGGTTTTTTCCGCGAGCGGTGTCATCCCGAGAAACGGGCTGGCTTCAACATAGCGCATGGCGGACTTCATATCCTTCCAACCCACGTAACTCATCAACGACTTCAAGTCCCACCCGCTCTGATGCGCCCATGTGGCAAAGCCGCGCCTCAAGGAGTGACTGGTGTAATGCTCGGCCGGGATGCCGGCGCGTTCCAGCGCCTGGCGCAATAACGGGATCACACTATTGGCGTGCAGTCCCTCCTCGCTCAGATGGCCCCAACGGTCGATACCCCGGAATACCGGTCCACGGACCAATGCGGCTTCGGTGATCCAGTCGATGTACGCCTGCACCGGGCATAGGCGCTGCAACGCTGGCGTCTGGTAAGTCTTGCCGAGGTTTTCGCGGTCGCTCTTGGTTCGCGGCAAATACAGGGTGATGCCTGAGCCGACAACTGCTTGCACGTGCTCGATCTGTAACCGGCACAACTCATCACTACGAAAACCGCGCCAGAAGCCCAAGAGGATCAACGCTTTGTCGCGCCTGGCCCGCAACAGAGCCGGTTGATCCTGTTCAGATTTTGCGGTGTGCGCTTCTTGCTCCAGCCAGGCAACCACTTGCTCCAAATGTTGAAGCTGTAATGGCTCCGCTTGTTTTTCTTGAGCCGGGTGCAGCGCGCGAATGCCCTTGAAGACTTTGCGCACCACCGGCGCCTTGGTGGGATCGGGAAAACCCTGACTGTTGTGCCATTGCGCCAGCGCTGACAAACGCAACTTAAGGGTATTGATCGACAGCACTCCCGCATGCGCAACGAGGTATCGCGCCACGCTGTCACTGGTCGCCGGCAGGAAACCGCCCCAACTGACTTCAAAATGCTCGATGGCCGCCCGGTAGCTGCGACGGGTGTTGTCGCGAGTGGCGGCTTGCAGGTAACGATCCAGCTCAGTCATGGGCTCAACTCTCTAAAACGTACCGCTTTGGCGGGTGAAACCCGCCACAGGGCTCATCACACGGGGTAATACCAGTATATCCCGCATGAATACTTGTCGTATTTTAAGTTTTGGTTTGGCGTGGTACATTGCGTACTTAAGTGGCATGTACCACAGTACGAAATCGTAGGAGAACTCATGGCTCGTGGCGGTGTAAACAAAGCGGTGGTGCAAGCGGCGCGCCTGGCAATTCTGGCGCGTGGTGAAAACCCAAGCATCGATGCGGTACGGATCGAGATGGGCAACACTGGCTCGAAAACCACGATTCATCGCTATTTGAAGGAGCTGGATGACGGTGCCGAGCGCATCGAGGTAGCGCCAGAACCGATTGATGACGAGTTGGCGGGACTGGTCTCGCGGTTGGCACAAAGACTCAAGGAGCAGGCTCAGGAGCCCATCGATCAGGCCCGCGAACAATTCGATAAACAAAAGAAAGCGTTGGACACGCAGTTGCATGAGGCCCAACAAGCCAACACGCAACTACAGCAGCAGTACGAGATTCAAAGCCTGGCACTGACTCAAGAGTCCGAAGCCCTGCTGGAAACAAGCGCCATGCTGCAGACCGAGCAAACCCGCAACGCCGGACTGAACCAGGCACTGGCCGATTTCGAATTACGCTTGCAAGACAAGGATGAGCAGATCCGCTCATTGGAAGAAAAGCACCTGCACGCTCGCGATGCCCTGGAGCATTACCGCAATGCCGTCAAAGAACAGCGCGAGCAGGAGCAGCGCCGCCACGAAGGCCAGGTGCAGCAGATTCAAATGGAGTTGCGCCAGGCCCAGCAAAGCGCATTGGTGCGCCAGGATGAGATCACACAACTGCACCGCGACAACGAACGTTTGTTGACGGAGAACCGTGGCACCCTGAGAGAGTTGAGCCTGCTGCAAGATCAACTCAAGCAAACCAACGCTCGACAGGATCAGCTGCTGGAACAGGTCAACCGCATCGACAGCGAACGCACCCTCCTCCAGGAACGCTTGCGCGCTGCCCTACTGGAAAGCCAGTCACTGAAACAGAACGTCGATGAGCAGTCGCAGATAAACAAAGCGCTGGAAATTGAGCTGATCAAGACTCAGGCGAGCCTTGATGAGACCGTGCGCCTGGCAGCCGTCATTGCGACAGCGCCAGACGCATCAGAGCCTCAAAAGGACGATTAACCCGCGACCGGCGTGCGCATGGTGACGAACTCTTCGGCGGCAGTTGGGTGCACGCCGATGGTTTCATCGAAATCGCGTTTGGTGGCACCCGCCTTCAAGGCGATTGCCAAGCCCTGCACAATTTCTCCAGCATCCGGACCGACCATATGACAGCCCAGAACCTTGTCGGTCTTGGCGTCCACCACCAGCTTCATCAGGGTGCGCTCCTGGCATTCGGTCAGGGTCAGCTTCATTGGACGGAAGCGGCTTTCGAAGATCACCACATCGTGACCGGCCTCCCGGGCCTCTTCCTCGGTGAAACCGACCGTGCCGATGTTCGGCAAGCTGAATACCGCGGTCGGGATCATCTTGTAATCCACCGGCCGATATTGCTCAGGCTTGAACAAACGTCGTGCCACGGCCATGCCTTCGGCCAGAGCGACTGGCGTCAGCTGAACCCGACCGATTACATCGCCAAGCGCCAGGATCGACGGTTCAGCCGTCTGATACTGCTCGTCAACTTCGACAAAACCTTTCTTGTCGAGTTTGACGCCGGTGTTTTCCAGCCCAAGATTATCGAGCATCGGACGTCGACCGGTGGCGTAGAACACACAATCCGCTTCCAGCTCACGGCCATCCTTGAGGGTCACCTTCAGGCTGCCATCGGACTGCTTGTCGATACGCTCGATGTCGGCGTTGAATTGCAGGTTCATGCCGCGCTTGATCAACTCCTCATGCAGGTGTTTACGCACCGCACCGTCGAAGCCGCGCAGGAACAGCTCACCGCGATACAGCAACGTGGTTTCAGCGCCCAGACCATGGAAGATCCCGGCGAATTCGACGGCGATGTAACCACCGCCTACCACCAGAACGCGCTTGGGCAACTCTTTAAGGAAGAACGCCTGGTTGGAACTGATCGCGTGCTCGTGCCCCGGAATTTCCGGAATCTGTGGCCAGCCACCGGTAGCAATCAGGATGTTCTTGGCGGTGTGGCGCTCGCCATTGATCTCGACCGTGTTCGGGTCGATGATTTTGGCGTGGCCTTCATGCAAGGTCACGCCGCTGTTAACCAGAAGATTGCGATAGATACCGTTCAGTCGATTGATCTCGCGATCCTTGTTGGCGATCAGTGTCGCCCAATCGAACTTCGCTTCGCCCGGCGTCCAGCCAAAACCTTGCGACTGTTCGAAGTCTTCGGCGAAGTGTGCGCCGTAGACCAGCAGCTTCTTCGGCACACAGCCGACATTCACACAAGTGCCGCCCAGATAGCGGCTCTCGGCCACGGCCACTTTCGCGCCAAAACCGGCAGCAAAACGCGCAGCCCGCACACCGCCGGAACCGGCGCCAATCACATAAAGGTCAAAATCGTAGGCCATTTTCAATCTCCTCGGCAGTCCACAAGCATACCCGCAGACATCCGTTGGGCAAGCGCTGCGAACGATATGGGGACGGAAAATGAAAAAGCCACCCGAAGGTGGCTTTTCAATACAAGTGGGTCAGAGGCTATCAGTAAGCCTTGCCAGTCTTGTAGAAGTTCTCGAAGCAGAAGTTGGTAGCTTCGATGTAGCCTTCAGCGCCACCGCAGTCAAAACGCTTGCCCTTGAACTTGTAGGCAATCACGCAACCGTTTTTCGCCTGCTTCATCAGGGCGTCGGTGATTTGAATCTCGCCGCCTTTGCCTGGCTCGGTTTGCTTGATCAGCTCGAAAATATCCGGCGTCAGGATGTAACGACCGATGATCGCGAGGTTCGACGGTGCGTCTTCCGGAGCTGGTTTTTCGACCATGTTGCGAACGCGATACAAATCATCAGCGATCAGCTCGCCGGCGATCACGCCGTACTTGTTGGTTTCCATCGGATCCACTTCCTGGATCGCAACGATGGTGCAGCGGTACTGCTCGTACAGCTTGACCATCTGGGTCAGGACGCCGTCGCCTTCGAGGTTGACGCACAAGTCGTCCGCCAGCACTACCGCGAACGGTTCGTCACCGATCAGTGGACGGCCAGTCAGGATAGCGTGGCCCAGGCCTTTCATTTCGGTCTGGCGGGTGTAGGAAAACGAGCACTCGTCCAACAGTTTGCGGATACCGACCAGGTATTTTTCCTTGTCGGTGCCTTTGATCTGGTTTTCCAGCTCGTAGCTGATGTCGAAGTGATCTTCAAGAGCGCGCTTGCCGCGACCGGTAACGATGGAAATTTCGGTCAACCCAGCGTCCAGTGCTTCTTCGACGCCGTACTGGATCAGTGGCTTGTTTACCACCGGCAGCATTTCTTTGGGCATGGCTTTAGTCGCTGGCAGGAAGCGAGTACCGTAACCGGCTGCTGGGAACAAGCATTTCTTGATCATAAAAGTCCTTGATAGGGCTGTGTGTACGAGTTTCGGCGCAGTCTAATCAGGCGGCGTGCACCTTACAATGCCCCCGCGCTGGCTAACCGATGCCATCATAGAGAAATATTCTCGCGGATAGTTCCCGAGATAACTCCGCAGCCTTATAGATAGCACAGACCATCAGTTCTGCACGGCTGCGAATCCTACACCATCAGCACCCGTTGAGTGCATTTGGCGCTATCATTGCGCGATTGAACCAGTCAACGAGGCAGATAGATGTCGGAAGCAAAAAGTGTCAATGGGTTCCTGATCAATCAGGCGAAAGACGGTCAGTGGTGGGTAGACAGTGCAGGCGGCGAAAATATCGCCGGGCCTTTTCCCACCGAAGCGTCGGCGATTGAAGTGGCATCCGTTCTGGAGCTCGAACACCCAGCTCCGAAGCGTCGCGGCAAGGACAAGTCCTGAGAAGCACCGGACTCGACCCAAGCCCTGCCTTGCGCAGGGCTTTTTTGTGATTGCCCGCAAACAAGTGGCCATTCGCTATAACCTTTTGATGCCAGCGCTGTCATAGGCTCAGCCCCTTCATCCTGACGACGACAACGACATGAATAAATTTTTGCCCCTGATTGCGGCATTGGCCCTGAGCGGCTGCGCCACTTCCGAAACGACCTACCTGAACAACGGCGAGCAAGGCCTGACCATCGACTGTTCCGGGGAAGCCAACTCCTGGGCCACCTGCTACGAAAAAGCCGATGCCTCATGCGCTGGCACCGGCTATCGGATCGTAGGAACCGACGGAACACCTTCGACCAAGGAAAGCGACAAGACCCTGGGCGTTGACGTCGGCAACTTCAAGAACCGCAGCGTCGTGGTGGTCTGCAAGTAAGGCGCTCTGCCCTACATGTGAATTTCGGCGAACTTGATCCCGAGGCTGCGCACCGTCTCGATCAAATCGTCGAGGCTGCTGAAGGATTCGACTTCATCATTCTCATCGACCAAAAAATAACTGCGCCCGGCGCTTTTCTTGAAAAACACGATCCATTCTCCCGGATTCGCCGGATTCTGAATCACGTGGGTGGCAGAGATGTGACCCTCTGCATGGCGCTCCTGTACCTGCTCTCGCTTCATGCTCGACTCCAGAAATGACAATGCCGCCAAAGCGCTACTTTGGCGGCATCGGTGCTGACGGGCGACAGTCTATCAGCCGGAAATGCACGCCGTAGCGGCATTGCGTACATCCATGGGGCGCAACGGCACATTGGAAATGCGCTCGTGCAACTTGATGCTGCTGCCAGTGGAGCGGTCTTCAATATCAAATACCGCGGCCGGCCCCGAGGAGAACTTCTGCGGCACGATGACTCGCACACCGTCCTTGTGCGGCTCGACTTGCAGCGCTCCCCGGCTGCTGGACAGTTTTTCGGTGAGGCATTGCGCGTACTCGTGAGGCTTCTTGCCTGAAATCACGCTCATGGTCGGTAGTGACTCATTGATCTCCGAGACATTCGCACAACCACTCATCGCTATCGCCATAGGCAGGAACACCACACCCCACTTCATACAACACCTCCGATAAAGACACTCCGACAGTACAAATGCTGTTTTTCTCCGAGGCATGCTGGGTTTATCGCTCATAGAATTCCGTATAACTGTTTTTAATTGTCAAACCAGACCTCGACGGCCGGATAATAACCCGTTCGGGCTGATAAACTGCGCCAATCGCACATGCTATCGTTTTGATTTTGTAGAAAAAGCCCTTCTGGAGGCGCCTCATGAAATTTATCCACCAGCGCGAGCACCTCAACGAAGACGACATCGTCGTCATTCAATGCTCCCAAACATGCAATATCCGTTTGATGAACGACGCCAATTTTCGCAGCTTCAAGAATGGCGGCCGCCACACTTACCACGGCGGTGCGTTCGACACCTTCCCGGCCCGGATTACCGCGCCGAGCACCGGCTTCTGGAACATCACCATCGACACGGTGAACCGTCGGCCGATCAGCGTTACTCGCAAACCGACCCTGACTCACACCATCAAGATCATCCGCCGCTCCAGCACGAAACTGAGCTGAGTGACATCCAGACACCAGGAAAAGCAGGTATGACCGTGGCCCAAACGACCAAGTACGTCATCAAATACAAACTCAACGGTGAGCGCCGCTTCGAATTTGCCCAGCTTGAAAACGGCACCGAAGAAGAAGCCAAGGCTGCGCTGAATGCTCTTCATGGTTCGAGCGACGATGTCATTAGCGACATCAATGTCAGCAAAGCGCTGTAACGGGATCCGGAGCGATAACATGGACGTCTGCTCCTGCCTCCGGAATTCAACCGCAAGCGCCGGAGTGTCAACGCAATCCCAGCTCCCCAGACTGGCCACCTCAACCTTTGGTTTAGGAGTCAGAACATGCCTACTTCCTCGATTCGCTTCATCAGCGGCACTTCCAGCCTTGGCGTCTTGCTGCTGGCGTTCAGCGCCGAGGGTTTATGTGCGCTGCTGATCGGTGATGACCTGGTAATGCTGGAACGCGATCTTTCGGATGGCAGCCTTGGCGGCTACCGTTGGGGGCTGGAGCGTAAACGGCAATTGCCGGATCGTGAAGCGCAGCGATGAGCGAGCGCTCTCTCGATGGACTGGACTGGGTCATGCTAGAGCAGCAGCTCGATCAGGATGGCTGCGCGGTTATCAGGTCGCTTTTAAGCCACGAGACGTGCGATGAAATCAGCGCGCTGTATGCCCGTCCCGAACCGTTTCGCTCGCAAGTCATCATGGCTCGTCACGGCTTTGGCCGTGGCGAGTACAAATACTTCAAATACCCGTTGCCAGATGTCGTCGCCCGTTTGCGCAGTGCGTTCTATCCTCGACTGGTGCCCGTTGCCAATCGCTGGTATGAGCACATGAACCTGCCAACCCGTTTCCCGCAAACCCATGAAGCATTTCTCGACCGCTGTCATGCCGCCGGTCAGGAACGCCCGACGCCGCTGTTGCTGCAATATGGACCGCAGGACTACAACTGCTTGCATCAGGACCTGTACGGCGAACACGTATTCCCGCTGCAAGCGGCAATTCTGCTGTCAGAGCCGGAAGACGACTTCACCGGTGGTGAGTTCGTGCTGACGGAGCAGCGCCCGCGAATGCAGTCGCGCCCCCAGGTCATCGGCCTGAAGAAAGGCGACGCTCTGATCTTTGCCGTCAACCAACGACCGGTCAAAGGCGTTCGTGGCTATTACCGAGTGACCCTGCGCCACGGCGTGAGTCGCCTGCACAGCGGAAAACGGCATACCCTCGGAATCATCTTTCACGACGCGTTATGACCCCATGAACCCGACCACCTTCGACTTGTTTGCCGACGTGGAACCCGAGCAGCAACCCAGGCTCGATCGTATCGGCGACCAGTCCTGCGTCCTCAGAGGCTTTGCCCTGCCTTGGTTGGATCAGTTGCTTCCCGCGCTGGACGCGGTTCTGGCGTCCGCACCGTTTCGGCAGATGATCACGCCCGGGGGCTTTACCATGTCGGTCGCCTTGAGCAGTTGCGGCACGCTTGGCTGGACCACCGACCGCAGCGGTTATCGCTATACCCGCGAGGATCCGCTGACCGGGCAACCCTGGCCGAAAATGCCCGAGCTGTTTCTTGAACTGGCACAAGCGGCGGCGCGGCAAGCGGGGTTTGCGGATTTCGTGCCGGATTCCTGCCTGATCAACCGCTATGTTCCTGGAGCGAAGATGTCGTTGCACCAGGACAAAAACGAAGTTTCCTACGCAGCGCCCATTGTTTCAGTGTCCCTTGGACTGCCGGCGATGTTCCTGTTCGGCGGCTTCGAGCGCAGCGATAAAAGCCAACGCGTGCCGCTGTTGCATGGCGACATCGTGGTCTGGGGTGGCGTGGATCGTTTGCGTTATCACGGGGTCCTGCCGATCAAGGATGGCCAACACCCGCGACTGGGCGAACAGCGGATCAACTTCACCTTTCGCACCGCCGGATGAAGCCTTCGAATTCGACCGCAAGACCCGGAGTGCGGCGACCCTGTCGGCTGGTTAATCTGCATGAAACGGATCAACGGACATGAAGCCATGACAAGCCATTCGACAAAGATTGCCACCGAGAACGACCCTCGCTGGGCCGCCGTTATCGCGCGTGATCCCCGGGCAGACGGGCAGTTTGTATATGCCGTGAAAACCACCGGCATTTACTGCCGCCCCAGCAGCCTGGCGCGTTTGCCAAAACCACAGAACGTCGAATTCTTCGACACGGCCGAACAGGCCCAGGCGGCGGGTTATCGCCCAAGCAAGCGCGCCGCGAAAGATCAAAGTGAGATCGCCGCGCAACATGCTGCGACCGTGGCGGCCGCTTGCCGCCAGATCGAAACCGCGGAAAGTCTGCCTGTTCTGAGCGAACTGGCTGTTGCCGCGGGCCTCAGCAGCTTTCACTTCCATCGGGTGTTCAAAGCGATTACCGGTCTGACGCCTAAAGGTTACGCTGCGGCCCATCGTTCACGCAGGGTCCGGGAGCGCCTCGCGGACGGAGACTCGGTGACCGATGCGCTGTATGACGCCGGCTTCAACTCCAACAGCCGTTTCTATGAAGCCGCCGATCAGCTATTGGGCATGAAACCCGGTGATTACCGCGCCGCCGGTCAGAACAATGACATTCGTTTTGCCGTCGGCCAGTGCTCCCTGGGAGCGATTCTGGTGGCGCAGAGTGAGCGTGGTGTTTGCGCGATCCTGCTGGGCGATGACCCGCACCAACTGGTTTGCGATCTACAGGACAAATTTCGGCGAGCCAACCTGATTGGCGCCGACCAAGCGTTCGAGCAACTGATCGCCAAGGTGGTTGGTTTTATCGAAGCACCGGCCCTTGGCCTCGACTTGCCGCTGGATGTTCGTGGCACCGCTTTTCAAGAACGGGTCTGGCAAGCCCTGCGGGAAATTCCCGTCGGCTGCACCGCCAGCTATGCCGATATCGCTCAACGAATCGGCGCGCCAAAAGCGATGCGCGCCGTGGCTCAAGCCTGTGGCGCGAACAATATCGCCGTGGCGATTCCGTGCCACCGCGTGGTGCGCAGCGACGGCAACCTGTCGGGCTATCGCTGGGGTGTGGAACGCAAGCGTCAGTTGCTTGAGCGCGAAAACCCGTCTGAGTCCTGAATGCCGATATAGACCGACACTGAATCCGGACTGGTATAGACCTCAAAGTCTGTAGCGAACGAGCGGCAAACCTGCGGGTTGTCCTTAAAGTAAGCCCAGATCAGGCCCCATGCCTGAATGACACAGTCCGGCATCGCCCCGTTGGCGCTGAACACCAGGTAGTCGCCTCCTTGCACCTGAATCTGCGCAAAGTCCTCGGAGGGCGCGGTGACCGCCGCACCCGCGGTCACATCGAAATGGCCAGAAGCGTCGGACTCGTAGTTGGAATAGACGCCGTACATGAAGGAGTCCGGCTGTTTGTGGGGGATCTTGTCGAAGATGTCCTCAACGAAAAACTGTTCCCACATCGGGCCGATGCGCGCAGTGTCTGGCTGCTGCTCGGCGGCATTGCAGGTGCGCACTTGCAGGCCCGAGACGCTAAAGGGCCGCACTTCACGCTGCTTAACATCCATGGTCGATAGTCCTTGTCTCTGTCATTTGTCTGTTTGAATTATGGTGCAACAGTCAACGATTAACGTCGACCACCACCCGACCACGTAACTGACCAGCGAGCAAACGCGGTGCGGCCTCGATCGTTTCACTCAAACCGATTTCGTGACTGATCAACGGCAGCAAAGCGAAGTCGAGATCCTTGGCCAGACGACTCCAGGCCAGTATCCGCTTGGCTTTGGGCTGAGTCACGCTGTTGATCCCGGCCAGGGTTACGCCGCGCAAAATGAACGGCGCGACTGAAGCCGGAAAGTCCATGCCCTGCGCCAGGCCACACGCGGCGACCGTGCCGTTGGCCTTGGTGCTGGCACAGGCGTTGGCCAACGTGTGGCTGCCGACCGAGTCGATAACTGCCGCCCAACGCTCCTTGGCCAAGGGTTTGCCCGGCTCGGACAACGTGGCGCGCTCGATGATTTCGCTGGCGCCCAACTGCTTGAGGTAGTCGTACTCGGAAGGTCGGCCGGTGGACGCGACCACCCGATAGCCGAGCTTACTCAGCAGTGCAATGGCGAAACTGCCTACGCCGCCATTGGCGCCGGTGACCAATACTTCGCCCTGCTCGGGCGTCACGCCATTGTGTTCCAGCGCCAGGATGCTCAGCATCGCCGTGTAACCCGCCGTGCCGATCGCCATTGCTTGGGCCGCGGTGAACGCCTTGGGTAGTGGAATCAACCAGTCGCCCTTCAAGCGAGCCTTCTGCGCCAGTCCGCCCCAATGCCCTTCGCCAACACCCCAGCCATTGAGTACGACTTGATCGCCGATCTTGTAGTCCGGGTGCGTACTGACTTCGACGGTACCTGCCAGATCGATCCCCGGCACCATCGGGAATTTTCGCACCACCGGGCTGCTGCCGGTGATCGCGAGGCCATCCTTGAAGTTCAACGTGCTATACGCCACACGCACAGTCACATCGCCTTCGGGCAGTTGATCGTCATTGATCTCTTGCAGCGTGGCCCGGTAACCGCTGTCGTCTTTGTCGATCAAAATGCCTTTGAACATTACGGCCTCCTAATGGAATCACTCAGTTGTCGTGCAGTTGAAAACACATCGCAATTTTTCACCGTACTCGACATTAAGCCAAGAGTGGCACACGAAAGGAAAACTCGGCTGGCCTTATGTCCGTCATAGCTGATACAAAATCGGTCCAACCGTCCCTGCCCTGTTATGACGTCGGAGAACCCTTCAAATGAGCAAATGGCCAGATACCCGCATTCTTGACCTGCTCGGCATTGAACTGCCGATCATCCAGGCGCCCATGGCCGGCGCGACCAACTCGGCCATGGTTATCGCAGCCAGTAACGCCGGAGGCCTGGGTTCGATGCCGGCAGCCATGTTGAGCATCGATCAGTTGCGCGAAGAGCTGAAAACGATTCGCCAGCACACGCAGCGCCCGATCAACGTCAACTACTTCTGCCATCAGCCACCCGCCGCCGATGAGCAACGCGCTCAAGACTGGAAGAATCTGCTGGAGCCCTACTATCGGGAACTTGGCGTGGACTTCGACGCGCCGACGCCGGTGTCCAATCGAGCACCGTTCGATAATGCGGCCTGCGAAGTGGTCGAGGAATTTCGTCCCGAAGTGGTGAGTTTCCACTTTGGCCTGCCGGAAAAGTCCTTGCTCGACCGTGTGAAAGCCACGGGAGCGAAAGTGCTCTCCTCGGCTACCACGGTCGAAGAGGCCATTTGGCTCGAGCAGCACGGTTGCGACGCAATCATTGCCATGGGCTATGAAGCCGGCGGCCATCGGGGCATGTTTCTCAGTGATGATCTGAGCACCCAGGTAGGGATCTTTGCGCTGGTGCCGCAGATCGTCGATGCGGTGAAAGTGCCGGTGATTGCTGCGGGCGGGATTGCCGACTCACGAGGCGTCGCGGCAGCGTTCCTGTTGGGGGCTTCGGCGGTGCAAGTGGGCACGGCGTACTTGTTCACACCGGAGGCCAAGGTCAGCGCGTCTCATCACAAGGCGTTGCGCACGGCCAAGGAAAGCGAAACGGCCATCACTAACATTTTCACCGGACGCCCGGCACGCGGCATTCTCAATCGGGTAATGCGCGAACTCGGGCCTATGAGTGCAAAAGCACCGGCCTTCCCGCTTGCGGGTGGTGCGCTGATGCCGTTGCGGGCCAAGGGAGAAGCGGATTTCAGCAATCTCTGGGCGGGCCAGGCATTCACCCTGGGCGTTGAAATGACCACGGCTGAACTGACGCGGAAGCTGGCTGAGGAAGGATTGGCCAGGTTAGTTCGTCGGTAACGCATTCACCTGCGTGACCTCAATAACGCGCATTCAACACGTTCCGTTTGCAGGCATTTCGCTATATATTCCACTATATAGCGCTTGCCCTCCTCGTTGCATCTGCCTACAACGGAGCCGTTTCATGATCATTCGTGCCTCACGTTTTGCCCCCACCTTCCTGGCAACCCTGTTCGCAGTGTTCGCTGTCGGCTCCGCCCTGGCGGACGAAGTCCAGGTCGCCGTCGCAGCCAACTTCTCTGCGCCGATTCAGGCGATCGCCGCGGATTTCGAAAAAGACACCGGGCATAAACTGGTCACCTCCTTTGGTGCAACCGGCCAGTTCTACACCCAGATCAAGAACGGCGCACCGTTCGAAGTGTTCCTCTCGGCGGACGACACCACCACGCAAAAACTCGAAACCGAAGGCGACACCGTCAAAGGCTCGCGCTTCACTTACGCCATCGGCACCCTGGCGCTGTGGTCGGCGAAAGAAGGTTATGTCGATGCCAAGGGCGAAGTGCTGAAAAAGAACGAATACCAGCATCTGTCCATCGCCAACCCGAAAGCCGCGCCTTACGGTCTCGCCGCCACGCAGGTGCTGGCCACGCTGGACCTGACCGACAAGGTCAAGACCAGGATCGTTGAAGGCCAGAACATCACCCAGGCCTACCAGTTCGTCTCCACCGGTAATGCCGAACTCGGTTTTGTGGCCTTGTCGCAGATCTACAAAGACGGCAAAGTCACCGGCGGCTCGGCCTGGATCGTTCCAGCCGACATGCACGATCCGATCAAACAAGACGCGGTGATCCTCAATAAAGGCAAGGACAATCCGGCTGCCAAGGCGCTGGTTGACTACCTCAAAGGTCCGAAAGCCGCCGCTGTCATCAAATCCTACGGTTACCAACTCTAATGACGCTATCGAGTGCCGACTTTTCCGCCATTTGGCTGACCCTGAAACTGGCGTCCCTGACGACAGTTATCCTGCTGGTCATCGGCACTCCGATTGCGTTATGGCTATCGCGCACCCGCTCGTGGTTGCGCGGCCCGGTCGGGGCGATCGTCGCCCTGCCCCTGGTGCTGCCGCCAACGGTGATTGGCTTTTATCTGTTGCTGGCGCTCGGCCCTAACGGGTTTGTCGGCCACTTCACCCAATCACTGGGGCTCGGGACCCTGACCTTCAGTTTTGCGGGGCTGGTGATCGGCTCGGTGCTCTACTCGATGCCGTTCGTGGTCCAGCCGCTGCAAAATGCTTTTTCTGCCATCGGCACTCGCCCCTTGGAGGTGGCTGCGACCTTGCGTGCCAATCCCTGGGACACGTTTTTCAGCGTGATCCTGCCGCTGGCCCGCCCTGGGTTCATCACCGCTGCCATTCTCGGTTTCGCCCACACCGTCGGGGAATTCGGTGTGGTGCTGATGATCGGCGGCAACATTCCCGACAAGACCCGGGTGGTCTCGGTGCAGATCTACGATCACGTCGAAGCCATGGAATACGCCCAGGCCCATTGGCTGGCCGGGGCGATGCTGGTGTTCTCTTTTATTGTGTTGCTGGCGCTCTACTCCAGCCGTAAAACCAAAGCAGGCTGGAGCTGACCGATGATTCATACGCGTCTGAAACTGAAGTACTCAGGGTTCGCCCTGGAGGTGGACCTGCAATTGCCCGGCCGCGGTGTCACTGCTCTTTACGGTCATTCCGGTTCGGGCAAGACCACCTGCCTGCGCTGCATTGCCGGCCTGGAGAAGGCCGATGAGGGCTTCATCCAGGTCAACGATGAAGTCTGGCAGGACAGCGACAGGAAGATTTTCGTGCCGCCACACAAGCGGGCGCTGGGTTACGTCTTCCAGGAAGCCAGCCTGTTTCCCCATCTGTCGGTGCTGGCCAATCTGCAGTTCGGCCTCAAGCGCACTCCTCGCCAACAGCGGCGGGTCGACATGGCACACGTGACTGAACTGCTCGGAATCGGCCATTTGCTGGATCGCCATCCGCAGCACCTTTCCGGCGGTGAACGGCAGCGGGTTGGCATCGCTCGTGCCCTGCTCACCAGCCCGAAACTGTTGCTGATGGACGAGCCGCTGGCGGCATTGGATAGCCAGCGCAAAAACGAAATCCTGCCTTACCTGCAACGACTGCATGATGAATTGGACATCCCGGTGCTGTACGTCAGCCACTCACAGGATGAAGTCGCGCGGTTGGCCGATCACCTTGTTCTGCTCAGCAATGGCAAGGCACTGGCCAGCGGCGCTATTGGCGAAACGCTGGCCCGCCTGGACCTGCCCCTGGCGCTGGGCGACGATGCCGGCGTGGTGATCGAGGGGCACGTCATTGCCTATGACGCCGACTATCAGTTGCTGACCCTGCAACTGCCGAACACGACCCTGAACATTCGCGTGGCTCACTCACTGATGACCCCGGGTCAGGCGCTGCGCTGCAAGGTTCAGGCACGGGATGTCAGCCTGAGCCTGCAAAGTGTCGAGCAAAGCAGCATCCTCAATCGCCTGCCGGTCACCGTGATCAGTGAAATGGGCGCGGACAATGCCGCCCACGCGCTGATCCGTCTGGACGCTGCCGGCACACCGCTGCTGGCGCGGATCACCCGCTACTCCCGGGACCAATTGGGCGTGCACCCTGGCCAGCAACTCTGGGCACAGATCAAGGCGGTGGCGGTGCTGGCGTAAATCCGCTGGCACGACTGCAACAACGTGCGGTCAATGGCTGTAACGGCCCCTGATCCACCGCCCAGGACTATTGCCATGCCCGATACCGCGCTGCCCGATGTGCTGCCATCCGACCTGCATTACGTCGATGACACCCAGCCCGGCATCACCCGCAAGAAACTGCGCGGCAAGTTCTGCTATTTCGACCCTGCGGGCCAACGCATTACCGATCAGGATGAGATCAAACGTATCAATGCCCTCGCCGTGCCCCCGGCCTACACGGATGTGTGGATCTGCGCCGACCCGCGCGGCCATCTGCAAGCTACCGGTCGTGATGCCCGAGGTCGCAAGCAATACCGTTATCACCCGCGCTGGCGAGAAGTGCGCGATGCCGACAAATATTCACGCTTGCGGGACTTTGGGTTAGCGCTACCGAAACTGCGCAAACAGCTTGAAACGCTGTTGGCGGCTCCCGGCTTCAGTCGCGACAAAGTCATGGCCACGGTCATCACCTTGCTCGATGCGACGCTGATCCGGGTCGGCAACTCCCAATACGCTCGGGACAATCGGTCGTACGGTTTGACCACCCTGCGTAACCGTCACGTCGAGATCAACGGCAACGCAATCCAGTTCCAGTTCCGTGGCAAGAGCGGTGTCGAGCACCAGATCACCGTGAAAGACCGACGCCTGGCGCGGGTCATCAAACGCTGCCTGGAAATTCCCGGGCAAAACCTGTTTCAGTACCTGGATGAAAACGGCGAGCGACACACCGTCAGTTCCTCCGACGTCAACGCCTACCTGAAGACACTCACCGGTGCCGACTTCACTGCCAAGGACTACCGAACCTGGGCTGGCAGCGCGTTGGCGCTGGCGGTTCTGCGGGAACTGCAGTGGGAGTCCGAGTCGGACGCGAAGCGGCATGTGGTGGAGATGGTCAAGAACGTCGCCAAACAACTGGGTAACACACCGGCCGTCTGCCGCAAGTGCTACATCCACCCGGCGGTGCTCGATGGCTTTCTTTTGGGAGCGTTGGCTGACCTGCCCCGTCCTCGAGCGCGTAAAGGGCTGAGGGCCGAGGAAGTCGGGCTTGCGGTGTTTTTAGAGAAGATGATCGCTAGTGTTGAAGCGACGAACTGACCTGTCTATTTTTTGCACGATCGCAAATGGCTTCTATAGTAGTTGTGAACCTGAATTAGCTACGGTGACGCCATGGAAGACATTTTCGTTGTGAAACGATGCAACAAGATCATCATCCATGGTCGCCGAGCCGGAGAAACCGATCATCCACCACCTGCCGCCGCCGTCTGGTATCGCATCGCCGATACTCGAACCCGCGGCTTCATCGGCGACGGTTTCGATCGTGAAGAAGACGCCCGGCGCGAATGCCGGCAGCTGAATGCCAGGTCGCAAGTGACGGCCCGGGAAGGCTGATGCTACCTGCCTTGCGCGGGTCTATACTGAAAAACAGCTGAAGGATCAGCGACCCCATCAGCAAACAGCTCGCTCCCCTGCGGGCTTTTTGCTGCCAGTAACAGGTTTCTTGAACGGAGGTGTTTGCCATGTCCGAAAAAGAGTCCATCACCACCCTGCTCACCCTGCTCGACTCCCGTCAGGTTCGCCTGGCAGCGGCATGCAAGGAAATCGCCGACTGGGTCGATCATCAAGGCGGGCACCCGACAGCCCTCAGAATCCGTGATCGCCTGAACGACATCGAGAAGGACACACCACTGATTCGCAATACGCTGTCGTCGCTCAAACCTGTCGACCGCCCCCTGCCGCGGTTCAGATGATTCGATCTGGACATCCTCAAGGACACGGCCTGCTTCAGGACGCATGAACGGCGACCTTATCGTCACCGGGTGCGTCCTTGCCTGAGCGTTTCTTGCTACATCCCCAACCCAGCCTGGCGCCGGGTTTTTTTATGCCTGGGCAATCCATTTCACACGGCATTCACATCTCAGGCTTTACATTGACCGGACTCCTTTGAAGAATCCCCTGGCCCGCCCGCACGCGGGCTTTTTTTTGACTATTACGCAGACAACGAACGTCGCCGTACGCTTGAGGTCAAACGATCACACGTCACCAAGGAGGCGTCTGATGGTTACTCACTTCAAAGTAGGCGGGCATCTGGCCTGCGGTCACAAAGGCAGCAAACTCGTTTCAACCAGCGAACTGACCCGGGTGAAATGCAGAAGCTGCCGCAACACCGATGCGTTCAAGGATGCGCGCAAAGACCAGCGCAACGCTGCACGCCGCGCCGCACGCAAAGCCAAAGTTACGCATAGCGCCAATGACTGGCGAGCGGCCTGGGTCGAACGGCTCACTGCCATGAAAGGACTGCAACGATTGCCTCGTGGTTTTACCGGTCAGCCTTTCGTTTAGCTGACAGCATCGGCGGCTGAATCGAATTCATTCGGGCCAGCCGCTGGCGCATGACATCCAACACTTGAAAGCTTCGACCAGAACTCGCCCTGCCTCGGGGCGCACAAGACATAGATATTGGATACTGAGTTTATTGTTAGTTATCTTTGTAATTGATCTGCAAGACAAACTGAAACGCCGTCACTGCGCATGACTTCCCCTAGCTTTATAGGTGACGTAGATCACATCACCTGCAACTTACAATTGCTCTAAATCTTTGTAGGCAGAGGTTTTATTAACACTGCTCTACCAGCATTCAGTGTTTCCGGGAGCGGCTCGTCTTTGACGGCTTTCCTGTTGAGATCACGCCCCTTCAACACCTGATGAATGCCTCCTGCAATCGCTTCGCCCTGCAGGCAGGCACGGGCATGGGCGTTATTTGGAGTCGTAGGGCTACTAGAAAGAACGTTATAGCAATGGCAGCCACTGATAATTGCTTATATACAGGCAACGCAACTTTTAAGATTAGCTCCCCCCGAACTGATCGATATATTTTTTAACGATAAGAACAATAGCGATGTCTGCAATGGGGGGCTTTACATTGCCCTGCTATTTTTTGGCGGCGAACAGATTCTTCAACTAGGATTCTATCGAATCCAAATTACGCCAACGGTGTTGGCGGGCACTGATCAAGGAGGGGACAGATGACATCAATTCGCAAGACAGAGAAAACCTATCGCACCTGGTCCAGCCCAATCCTGCTTGAACTCAAGGAGAGAGAGCACCAGCTGGACGCTGAAGCCCGCCAGGCCCTTCAAAATGTCTTGATCGAGAGACGGCTTCTCAATATCGGCAACCCTTCAGGCGAAGATCGACGCGGCGCAAATCCAGGGATTAGCAGCCAGGGTCAATAACTGCCGAAAACAACGGGATTCCCAGGCCCCACAACAGCCTTGGCTCGTAGACAACTATTAAGGAATGCAACGCCATGAAACCAAGCGGTATACGCGGATAAACCTTGGGCTCGAAAAACAGGGCTTCAGTTCGAGATGACAGATCAAATGACAGTATCTGTCTTTTTGATGATGACGCAGCCTAATCCGATCTTCGCCAGCCTGGCTGGCACATGGAGGGCGCAATGCGCATTCCTCTGTTTTACGCGATATCAGCTGTACTGTTTTTGCATGGTTCTGCCGCCCAGGCGCAGCCATCGAATGCCACCGCTGCCCAAACGCCACCCGCTGCAGCGGCAGTCAAGGATGCAGTCTTTACTCAAGAGCAACTGGATCAGATGCTGGCTCCCATTGCGCTTTATCCAGACCCGCTTCTTGCACAGATGCTGATGGCCAGCACCTACCCTGGGGAAGTCGCCGAGGCCGTTAACTGGTCGAAAGCGCATCCTGAAGCCAAAGGCGATGAGGCGGTCAAACAAGTGGCAACCCAACCCTGGGACCCAAGTGTTCAAGCGCTGGTCGCCTTTCCCCAATTGCTGGCGACCGTGGGGCAGGATCTTGTCTGGGTTCAGCGACTGGGCGATGCCTTTCTGGCGCAGCCCGATGAGGTGATGGAGGGCGTGCAACGCTTGCGGCGTCAAGCGCAGGCCGCCGGCAACCTGCAGAGCAATCAGTATCAGAATGTGACTGTTCAAAATGTGACCGCTCCCGCCCCAACAACTGCATCGCCATCGACGGCCGCATCCTCAGCCCCAGCCAGCTCCTCCACCATCATCATCCAGCCCGCAGATCCGCAGGTGGTGTACGTTCCCACTTACAACCCGACAACCACCTACGGCACTTGGGCTTATCCAGAATCGCCCCCTGTCTACTATCCACCGCCACCCGCTTATTATCCGGGTTCGGCTTTGCTGGCCGGGTTGGCGTTCGGCACCGGCGTAGCGATAATCGGCTCGCTATGGGGCGACTGTGACTGGGGCAATAACGACATCGACATCGACGTCGATCGATACAACAACATCAATCGCAACAACCAGATAACCAATAATCAGAACAAGTGGCAGCACAACGCAGTACATCGCGATGGCGTTCCCTATCGAGACAACAGAAGCCGGCAGGAATATGGTCGTCAACTCAACGGTGCCAACCAGCGCCAGGCTTATCGCGGAGACGATGCCCAGCGCGCCAAGGCTCGTGAGAATGCGCGTAGCGCCATGGACAGGAGCGGTGTCGAGAGACCCGCCACCAGCAACCGACAAGCCCGTGAACAAGCACGCCAGGCGCAGTCGGGAATCTCGGCAGGCAATCGAACGCAGGCAGGCGCGGACAGACCGAAAACGGCTGACAGAAGCCAGGGTAACGCCAGAAATATTCGCGAAAACGAGCAGCCTCGCAAACAGACTGCCCAGGTGAATCAACGTAGGCAGGACACCTCTCAGGCGCGTCAGAGTACGACAAAACGACCGGCTGCCAGCCCAGGCAGTGCCAAAAACAATGCATTCGCCGGGGTGCGTTCACCGTCCCAGTCCAATGCCCAAGCCTCTCGCGGGCGCACTAGCCAGGCTTCCGCCCAGCGTCCCAGCAGCATGCGTTCTTCCGGCAATCAAATCAGTCGGCCATCCAGTCCAGCGCGTTCGAGAGGGGGTCGTCGGTGAAAAGCCAACGTCGAGGAAGAATATTCATGAATCTGTTGCCTCCGGCTTTGGCGATCATCGCGGGCTTGGCGTGGTCGTGCATGGCGATGGCGCAGCAGGCATTCTCAACGCCGGAAAAGGCTGTTGAAGCGTTCGTCATGGCACTGGGAAAGGAAAAGGCCGATCAGGTACGCCTGACAGAGTTGCTGGGAAAAGACTGGCGCCAGGTCATTCCCCGCGAAGGTGTACAACGCAGCGATGTCGATGAGTTTTTGAAGCAGTATCACGAGCAACACCACATCGAAAAAACCACTGACCGCAAGGCAACTCTGTCGGTCGGCAGTGACCGCTGGACCCTGCCTATCCCCCTGGTCAAAGGGGCAAACGGTTGGCAGTTCGACATGAAGGCCGGCAGCAATGAAATCCGCGCACGCCGTATCGGCCGTAACGAACTCTACACGGTGCAATCTGTGCTGACCTATCACGATGCCCAGATGGACTATGCGTCGGTGGACAATGACGATGACGGTGCGCTCGAATACGCACAGAACATCCTGAGTACACCCGGCACACACGACGGACTCTATTGGGCGGACGACGATAGTGGTCAGGTCAGCCCGCTTGGCCCATTGTTCGGCGAGGCCGCCGGCGGTGACGACTGGCACGGTTACCACTTTCGCATTCTCAAGGGACAAGGCCCCTCGGCGCCGGGCGGTGCCTACAGCTATATGATCGGGGACAAAATGAGCCGCGGCTTCGCGCTGGTCGCCTGGCCGGCGAAATACGATGACACCGGCGTGATGAGCTTCCTGATCAGCCATGAAGGCCAAGTGTTCGAGAAGGACCTAGGTCCCGACAGTGACAAGCTGGCGAAATCGATGAAGTTGTTTGATCCGGATAACAGCTGGAAGGAAGTGACCGTCGATCAGGATCCAGAGTAAATAATGATCGGCACCAACAATGCGCTAAGGGTATGTCAAGCAGACAGCCGTCACTCAGACCCAGTGACGGCAGTTGCACTCAGCCGCGTACAAACGGCTGGGATCTATTCAATCTCCCCCACGTTATCGTCGTCGGTGGAGACGAAGTGTTGTATTTCGCCTTGCAGCAATTCCAAGGCACGCTCGAAGTCAAAGCGCTCAAGTTGCTGAGCGACCAGGTCCAAACGCTGGGCTAGCGCATCACCGAGCGACAGGCCACGCATCTCACCAAGCGCTCCAATGGCAGCGGTGTCGCTGTCAGCCAATAGCCGCCGGAGCCTGGCGAGCCGTCCACTGATTGTCGGCCCGGACGGCAGCGCCTGCTCGACTGATGCTGGATTTACCTCACCCAACCGCGACAACGCACTCAACACGGGCATCAAGTGCTGCTCAACCTCGGATAAATTCGACTGCACGACCTTACTCGGTTCGCCGGCCCGGCACGCTTGCTCAAGCTGTGCGGCCGCCTGCGCCACAGACTTGGCCCCGATGTTCCCGGCGTTACCGCGCAAGGTATGAGCCATGCGCGTGGCTGCTGTTGGATCAGGGTCAGCGAGTGCCGCTTGAAATTGTTCGACGAAGCAAAATTGAGTCGCATGGAATTTGCGCAACAGTCGCAAGTAAAGGGCCTCCTTGCCCGAACAGGCGGTCAGCCCGGCGACCTTATCGATACCTTCGAGCTCAGTGGGCAACGATGCGGATATTTGGGGATCGTTCAACTCTTGCGCCTGCCCGCTACGACCGAGCCGTGGTTTGATCCACTTGGCCAGCGTGGCAAACATGGCGTCTACGTCCAATGGCTTGGACAGGTGGTCATTCATGCCACAGGCCAGGGCGCGTTCGCGATCCACTGCCATGGCGTCGGCGGTCATGGCGATGATCGGCAATGCCGCGAAGTTCGATTGCTGGCGAATCCTGCGGGTCGCTGTGTAGCCATCCATCACAGGCATCTGGCAGTCCATCAGTACGCCGTCGAAATCGCTGTCACGCGCCAGCAAATCGAGTGCCTGCTGACCATCGAAGGCCTGTTCGAGCTCGATGCCGGCCCCTTGCAGCAAATCACACGCCAGCTCCCTGTTCAGTTCGTTGTCTTCCACCAACAACAGGCGCGCGCCTTTCAAGCGCGCCATGTGGTCAGCGCTCTGCTCGTTGCGCTCACTGGCGCGGGTACCGGTTTGCGGCACTTTGCCGAACACCGTGCCGATGGATTCCAGCAAGGTGGACGGAGTCACCGGCTTGGTCAGCACCACCGGCAACTGCACGTGCTGGAGCTTGGCCTGTTCAAGCAACTCTTCGCGATCAAGGGCAGTGACCATGATGACTGACGGCGTGCGCGTCAGGTTGCTGGAACGCATCTGGCGGACGGTCTCCACCCCATCCATGCCTGGCATCCGCCAGTCCATCAGAACCAGGTCGAAAGGCAACGAAGCTTTCTCGGCCTGCACCAACATGCGCAGCGCCATGCGACCGCTTTCGGCCACATCCACCTCCACACCGAAACTGTGTGCCATGACCGAAAGAATCTCACGGGCACTTGCGTTGTCGTCGACCACCAACACGCGGATGCCTAGCAGCTCATCGGCGGTGAACATGCGCCGCACAGGCGCCTCTGCCTGGATGCCCAGACTCACGCAAAAGTGAAACGTCGAACCGACGCCCAGTGTACTTTCGACCCAGATGCGCCCGTCCATCAGTTCCACCAGACGTTTGGAAATCGACAGGCCCAAACCAGTCCCTCCGTACTTGCGAGTCGTGGAACTGTCGGCCTGGATAAAGGACTGAAAAATCCTCTGGCATTGCTCTTCGCTCATGCCGATCCCCGTATCGCGCACCCAGAAATGCAGCTCGACCTTGCCCTCCTCACTCCCAACTCGTTCGATGCCCAGAACAATTTCACCGTGTTCGGTGAACTTCGTCGCGTTGTTGCCCAGGTTGGCCAGGACCTGGCCTAGCCGCAACGGGTCGCCGATCAGTGCGGTCGGCAGATTGGCGACCGTGCTGTAGAGCAGCTCCAGGCCTTTATCCTCGGCCTTCAGGCCCACCACATTGGTGAAATTCTCCAGCACGTCTTCCAAACGGAAAGGTATTAGTTCCAGATCCATCCTGCCGGCCTCGATCTTGGAGAAATCGAGGATGTCGTTGATGATTCCTAACAGGTTCTCCGCCGAGCGATGCACCTTCACGATGTAGTTGCGTTGTCGATTATCGAGCTCGGTGCGCAGTGCCAAATGACTCATGCCGATAATGGCGTTCATGGGCGTGCGGATTTCATGACTCATGTTGGCGAGGAATTCGCTCTTGGCGCGTGTCGCTTCTTCGGCGATTTCCCGGGCCAGTTGAACCTGCGCCTCGGCGGCTTTGCGGTCCGTGATGTCGTAATACCAACTGGCGCTGCTGCGTTCGCCGGGAATCAAGGGTACGGCCGAGAGCAAAACGTCGAAACGTTCTCCTGCGCTGCGCTGCAGGCTGGCCTCGAAATTTATAACCGCCCCTTTGGCGGCAGCGTCCAGGAATCGGCTGTGGGCTTGTGCATCGCACCAGAAGAGATTTTCATCCATCTCACCAAACTGCTCGCGGTCGACGCCGAACAGACTCTCCAGTTCCGGGTTGCAGTAACTCAAGCGACCCTCATCGTCACGGATCAGCATAGCCACCGGGCTACTGTCCAATACCGCACGCAACTGCGTTTCGCTGGACTTGAGCGCCGCCTGCATTTGCCGTCGCTCACTGACGTCGCGGACCGAAGCGCAAATGCACGTGCCACGCCCCTCCAGCAGCGGCAAGTGCGACAGGCCGATCTCTACGGAAAACAGACTGCCATCCTTGCGAAGGCCTTTGAGGTCATCCAGTTTCGCGCCCATCTGCCGGGTGCTGCCATGGGCGATGAAACCATTGCGCAAAGCCACATGCTGCCCGCGCGCCGCGTCAGGCACCAGCCGTTCGATGGCCTCGCCCACCAATTCGCCCGGGGCATAACCGAACAGCGTGTCCAGCTGCGGGTTGGTTATCAGGATCTCGCCTTCGGCATTGATGACGATCATGCCGTCCGGTGCTGCCTCGAGAATCGCGCGATACCAGGCCTTGGTGGCACGCAATGCGCTCTGCTGCGCTTCCAGTTCCTTCGATTGCAGCTCCAGCCGCAAAGCCTGTTCGCCCATTTCATCGGCCTGGCGCCGAGTTTCGACCAGCAAGGATTGCACCGCCAGATGACGCTCCATCACCGCCATGGCCCCGGCCAGGCGTGGCATGGCCTCCTGCAAAAGCGACTGTTCACGGGGGCCCAGCGGTTGATGACCCGCCAGTTCGAGCACGCCGAGCAGACGTTCACCACGCACAACTGGTTGCACCAGCAGATAGCTGGCGGGCACTTCCCCCAGCTGCGAATGCAAGCGTCCGAATGACTGCATCAGCCCCTGCAATTCACGGGGCGCTCGATCCAGCGCACATTGCCCCAGGAGACCGGCTCCGAAAGTCACCGTGGACGCCGGCGGGGAATCAGGATCGGTCGCGTAACTGCCAATCAGTTGCAGGCTTTCATTATGTTCTTGCACGCTATAGAGCACGCCCCGGCCGATGCCGAGCATGCTCGCCATATGCCGCAAAAAGACCTGAGCCAGCTCGTGAGGGGTTTCTGCTTGCGGCAGGTTGGTCTGAAGTAGTTCGGCTTGCGCCTTGACCCAGCGTTGGCGCTCCAATTGTTGCGACTCGGTCTGTAGCGTTGCGATGGCACGCGCCAGATCGCCAGTTTCATTTTGCAGATCGGTATGGGGAATCGTCCCGTCCAGTCGGCCGGCGGTCAGCTCGTCAACGGCGGCGCGAACCCGGTAAAGGGGCAGGCGAATCGAGCGACTGATCAACCAGCCCATCAGCAACGCCAGAGTCAGGCCGCCCAGTAACAATTGATAAGTGAGCCGGGTGCTGCGCCCGGCAAATTCTGCGATCTGTTTAGCTGTGTCATGAATGGAGGCTTGTTTGGCTCTCGCCATTTGTTTGAGCAAGTCGTCCACGCGCTCATCCAGCCCTTGGAACAGGACGCTATTGATCAGCCGCGAGGCTTGCGCTTGATCCCCTGCACCGGCCAGTTGCAGTGCTGCCTCACCGTCTTGCAGCAAACGTTTCAACAAAACCTCGAACGTGGCGAACCGCTCCTGGTTCTCCTGGCGCCAGAGGGTCGGTTGTGCCAGCTGCAACGCTTCTTGAAGATTTTTTCGAGCCTCACGAAATTGCTCGACGCCCTTGCTACGAACAACTTCGCTGTCGCCGTTGACGGCATGCTGCAAACCCTGCACAAGATGCGGCATCTGCACCCTCGCTTCCTGCAAGTGTTCCATGCCCGCCAACTCTTGCTGATACAGCCGCCGCATATCCGCTTTCAAAGAGTCCTGGGTTCGCAGGCTCTGCACGCCGAGCACCAGAACCAGCGCGCCTAACGCCGCGAAGCCGAGGATCAACTTGATTCGCAGCGGCAGTCGTTCCAGCAAAGCGAGCACTCTGGTCATAGCAATTCCTGTTGATGAAAAACCGGCGAGTCGACCGTTCAGGGTTTCTGGGCAGTGCGGTGCAGGTCCATCAGCATGGCCATGTCCTGATCGCTGTCTTGAAAACGTTCCGCAATGACGTGGAATTGCTCGGCACTGGCAAGGAATGCATCACAGACATCTGGATCGAAGTGAGTCGCGCGCCCCTGTCGAATGATGTCCAGGGCCTGTTCATGCGGCATCCCCGCCTTGTACACGCGCCGGCTGATCAGCGCGTCATACACATCCGCCACTGCCATCAATCGGGCGCTGATCGGAATTTGTTCGCCAGCCAACCCCTGCGGGTAGCCGCTGCCGTCCCACTTTTCCTGGTGGCTGTAGGCGATTTCCTTGGCCACGCGCAGGAAGTCCACCGAAATTCCCAACTGATCTTCGGCACGCTGAATAGCATCACGGCCCAGGGTGGTATGGGTCTTCATGATCTCGAATTCTTCCGGGGTGAAACGCCCCGGCTTGAGCAGGATGTGATCAGGAATACCGATTTTGCCGATATCGTGCAGCGGTGCCGACCTGAACAGCTGGCGGATGCTGTCATCGTTCAGGAATGGATTAAAACGAGGATGATTGCGCAGCAGTTCGGCCAGCAGCTTGACGTAATGTTGGGTGCGACGGATATGGTTGCCCGTCTCGTTGTCGCGTGTCTCCGCCAGCGAAGCCATGGCCTGGATCGTGACGTCCTGTATCGCCACCACCTCACGGGTGCGGCGCTGGACCTCCTGCTCCAGAAAATCGTTTTGATCGCGAAGAAAGTCAGCTGCGGCCTTGATCTTCAGCTGGGTCTGCACCCGAGCCAGGACCAATGGCGGGCTGATGGGCTTGGTGATGTAGTCGACCGCGCCCAACTCCAGGCCCTGGATTTCGTTTTCCATTGACGCCATTGCGGTCAGGAAAATGATTGGGATAGTGCGAGTGCGAGGATCCTGTTGCAACTGCCGGGCGACCTCATGACCCGACAGCCCTGGCATCATGATGTCGAGAAGGATCAGATCCGGCAGTGGACTGTTTTGCAATACCCGCAACGCCGCATCGCCACTGTTGGCAGCCTTGACCCGATACCTGTCGCTGAGCAGGTCGGCCAACAGCATCAGATTGTCTGGCGTGTCATCGACCACCAGAACGGTGGCGGCAGGATAAACATCCTGTTCAATACCCATGTCTTTTGGCTCCGCTGCCCAATGAAGGACCGTGCGAAGTCCCTCCACTGCAAACAAGCGTAGCTCTATTCATTGCAATTGCTGATTGAAGCGATACTGGCCCAGCGCCAAGACATCCATCGCGGCGCAGTAAAATCCCTCGCGCTCTTTGATTCCGTTCAGACCGCAGCAAAAAAACACCAGAGTCGGTTAGACGCTAGTGACAGGGATGGGATTGGAAAAATGCAGCGGATTTGAAGTGGTGCCCCGAGCCGGAATCGAACCGGCACGCCCTGCGGCGGCAGATTTTAAGTCTGATGTGTCTACCAATTTCACCATCGGGGCATGGGAAATGCAAAAGCAGGCGCCGATTTAACCCTAAAACAAAACCAGAATCAATCACTTAGGAAATGAGGCACCCTTATGGCCATGAAAATCAATTTTACCAAGTCCACGTTGTACGATCTGAGGTGTCCGGACCGCAAAGCCGACCCTCTTCACCCAATCCTATGAAGCCGCCACTGAAAAGGCGGCCTGGGAAAATCGGGAGGCAGCAATCAGGGGATCACCAGAGGGCGATGTCATAGGTAAAGTAGATCCGGTTGCTATCTCGGCCACGGGAATACTCAGAGCGGTAAACGTAGTTACGCAACCGCACACCCAGACCTTTGAAGGTGCCTTGTTGCACGACGTAAGCCAGTTCGGCGTCACGTTCCCATTCTTTTACCGTGGTGGTGGACTTACCGTCGTTGCCGCTCAGATACCGGGTGGAAAACGTCAAAGCGGGTACGCCCAGAGCGACAAAGTTGTAGCCGTAGTTGAGCATCCATGTCTTCTCGTCCTCCTCGATGAACTTGCCTATACCGGCGTTGCTGAACGAGTAAACCGTTGCACCGCTGATATAGGGCAAACTGGCGTCGCCATCGAGGGTCTGGTATCCGCCACCGAAGGTATGACCAGAGATGGCGTAGGACAGCTGCCCGCTCAGCATGTTGTTGTCGATCTTGCCGCCGTAGGCGGAGCCGGTATCGACACTGTTGAAATAGCGCAAGTCACTGGTCAGTACGCCGCCTCCCAGGGGTAGGTCGTGCTGGATACCTGCGAAATTCTGTCGGTAAAAGTTTTCCAGTTCGCCGTAGAAGTAACTCAAACGAATGCTCTTCCCCAGCTTGTATTCGGCGCCTGCATAGCTGAAGTCGCCTGATTTATCTCCGCCGTAACCGTCGGGCACAATCGGCATGCTGTCGCTGGAATCTCGCAGTTTGAATCGATCCAGGTAGCCCCCGGTGAGGGTGAGGTTCTCGATGTCGACGCTACTGATCTGTGTGCCTTGGTACGTTTGCGGCAACAGACGCGCATCGTTGTAGATCAGCACTGGTGTCTTGGGTAACAAGGTGCCGTATTTAACTGTGGTCTTGGCCAATTGGGCTTTGGCACTCATACCCAGACTTGCGAATTCGTCAGCCGCACGACCGTCATCATGCACGGGCAACAAGCCAGTGCCACTGCGACCACGGCCGGAATCGAGCTTGACCCCGAGCAGGCCGAGGGCATCAACACCAAACCCGATAGTGCCAGGCGTAAATCCCGACTGGTAATCCAACAGAAATCCCTGGGCCCACTCGGTTCGTTCGCTCTTCGCCGTCCTTGCTGATCTGGCACTTAAACCATGCTCGTCGCGGAAATTCTCATTGAAGTAGACGTTGCGCAATTGCAGCTTAAGCTTGCTGTCATTGATAAGCCCTTCTGCACTGGCGCTGGTCAGCGGCAACAAACCGAGAAAGGAAAACAGCGCCCGTTGGGTAAACAAAGTGGTCATAGCGAACTACTCATTGTTGTTATTTGGAGTGCAGAACAGCGCACGCCTCACTGGTGAGGCGCGTCAGGAGAAACAGGTGGCGTGGTTGAATCAGGTGAAGAGACTAATCGCACCGGTCAATAGAGCTATCGCCGTGATCACCAGGGAAGTCAGCACAGCCCATTTGACGGTGGCTTTCTGGAAATCGCCGATATCGCGGTCAACCATCCCCACCAGCAACAGCGTCGAAGCCACGAGAGGGCTCATCAGGTGCACAGGTTGTCCGAGTATCGAGGCCCGGGCGATTTCAACCGGGTCGATGCCATAGGCTGCGGCCGCGTTAGCCAGAATCGGTACCACCCCAAAGTAGTAAGCATCGTTGGAAAGAACAAAGGTCAACGGCATGCTGGTGATCGCCACCACCAGTGGGAACAGGTGACCCCAGGATGGCGAAATCCAGTCCACCAGCGTTTGCGCCAAGGAGTCGACCATCTTGGTGCCCGAGAAGATCCCGGCAAAGATACCGGCAGCAAACACCAAAAGTACGACGGTCATGGCGTTGCCGGAATGGGCGAGAATGCGCTCTTTCTGAATATCCAGTTGCGGGTAGTTGATCATCAGTGCCAGGACAAAGCCGATCAGGAACAGGATCGCCGAGTGCATGACCCCCATTACCAGCGCGACCATGACCGCGATCACCAGCAACAGGTTCACGTATGCAAGTTTAGGCCGCTTGTGCGGGGTATCGCCCAGGATCGCGTCGATGTAGCAATTACCGCCACCGCTCTGTAGCTGCACATTGCCGATGCGTTTACGCTCGGCACGGCCCAGGAGGAAAGCGGTGAACACCACCCACATCGCGCCGCCGATCATGGTCGGCAGCAAGGGAACGAAATACTCGCCGGCATCCAGGCCCAGCGCCGCGATCGCCCTTGTTGCGGGCCCACCCCATGGGGTCATGCCACTCATGATGCTCAAGGACAACATGGCGATGGTCGCCAGAATCATCGGGTTCATGCCGATACGCTTATACAACGGCAGCATTGCCGCGCAGGTGATCATGTAGGTGGTTGTGCCGTCGCCGTCGAGGGCGACCACCAGTGACAGCAGCGCGGTGCCGATAGCGATTTTCATTGGATCGCCGTTTACACGCTTGAGGATTTTGCGAATCAACGGGTCGAACAACCCGGCATCAATCATCAGTCCGAAGAACAGAATGGCGAACAGCAGAAGCGCAGCCGAAGGCGCAACCATCTTCAGGCCGTCGAGCATCATCTTGCCCGTAGTGCCGCCAAAACCGCCAATCACCGCAAACACAATCGGCACCACAGTCAGGGCGACAATCGGCGATAGGCGTTTCGACATTATCAGGTAGGTGAAAACCACCACCATGGCCAAACCAAGAAATGCGAGCATAGGTCAGTTCTCTTGTTCTTATCAGTAGCGTGGCCGATGCGCAGGCGCACGGCCTCGAACCCGCCAGACGGGAGGATCAACCTGGCGGGGAATTGAATGAAATAATTGCTGGGTTTTTTAGCCGTGTCCGGTCAGACGTGTTCTGTGGCCTTGCGACCATCCCAGTTTTCACTCTGGGTCTGGGTCTGGGCGGACGACGGTTCGCCGTCAAGAGTCCGCATCAGTGTCTCGCGATCGCAAGCGTTCTCCGAGATGGACATCACCACGGTAGCCACCGCATTGCTTGCCAGACTGGTCAAGGCCCGGGCTTCCGACATGAAGCGGTCGATTCCGATCAGCAAGGCAAGGCCGGCCAAGGGAATGTCATGGATCACAGTCAGTGTCGAAGCCAGTGCGACAAAACCGGCTCCGGTCACACCTGCGGCCCCTTTCGAGGACAACAGCATGATGGCCAGCATGGTCACGGTCTGTGTCAGGCTTAGCTCGATGTTGCAGGCCTGAGCAATGAATACCGCTGCGAGGGAGAGGTAGATCGCCGTACCGTCGAGGTTAAACGAGTATCCCGTTGGCAGCACCAACCCCACCACGCCTTTCTTGCAACCCAGGGCTTGCAGCTTTTCCAACATCCGCGGCATCACCGGCTCGGTGGAGGAAGTCCCGAGCACTACCAGGAACTCTTCGCGCAAGTAGCGCAGCAACTTCCAGAGACTGAAGCCATTGGCCCGGCAAATGCTCCCCAGCACCACAAAGACGAAGAAGGCACAGGCTACGTACAAGGTCATGATCAGCTTGGCCAAGGAGCCCAACGATGTAATACCGTACTGGCCTACGGTGAACGCCAAAGCGCCAAATGCACCGATCGGAGCGAAGCGCATCAGATAGGAGAATATTTTGAACACCATGTGCGAGGCAGATTCCAGTACATCCAGTACCGGCTTGCCGCGCTCGCCGATGGCCGACAGCGCAAAACCGCAAAGCACCGCGATGAACAACACCGGCAGCACTTCACCCTTATTGAAAGCACCAATGAAGGTTTCCGGGATGATGTGCATGAAAAACTCGACCACTCCCAGCTTCGCGGCAGAATCGGTGTACTGCGACAGTCCCTCGGTGCTCAAGTGGGCAGGGTCAATATTCATGCCCACACCGGGTTTGAACAGGTAGACCGACACCAGGCCGATGATCAGGCTGATCACGGTCAGCGCCAGGAACAGCAGCATGGTCTTGCTCAACAGACGCCCGAGTGAGCGTTTGTCGCTCATGCCGGCGATACCGGTGACGATCGTGCAGAACACCACCGGAGCGATCATCATCTTGATCAACTTGATGAAGGCGTCACCAAGTGGTTTCAAGGCAATGGCCTGTTGCGACCAAAAATGCCCGACCAGCACACCCAACAGCACGGCGAGGAGAATCTGGAAGTAGAGCGATTTTACAACTTTCATGGCATCACCCATTTTTAGAATTGTGCTGATGCAAGAACGGCAATGACCAGGGGAGATTATCCGGCAAGTCGTTGGGAAGCCGTGGCGTAGACAAAACCGGAGAACAGCCTGCGCGATGTACGCACCACTGAGGCACGAATTGTCTCACCCTGAGCGCCGGTGTAGGACAGTACGACATCTATCCCGCCACTTGGATGTTCAATGCGTACTTGCTTCATGCGCGGCTCGCTAATCCCGCCGAGCAATTGCGCGACCACACTGTCTTCAGTGACACAAGCGGTGGCTAGGCCGATGGAACCGGTGATCGCCAAGGCCCGATGGCAGTTGTGTGGCATGAAATAGCGCACCTGGATTGTGCCGCCAGCCTTGGCCGGTGACACGAGTACTGGCTTGGGAATCACTTTGTCGCTGACGTCACCCAGGCCCATTACCAAGCCGGCTTGCAGTCGCAAGGACTCCAGGCGACGCAGGAACTCTTTGTCGGCATCCAGTTCAGCAGGACTTTCATCGCCGCGCTTACCCAGTTGGCCGGCTTCGACGATCATCATCGGCATCGCCATGTCGATGCAGGTTACTGGAATACCGTCGATCAAATCCTGCGTTTGCCCAGTAGGGAAAAGTTTGCCGGTCTTGCTGCCCGCAGCATCCAGGAAGGTCAGTTGCACAGGAGCGGCGGTACCCGGCACGCCATCGATGGCGGTGTCACCTTCATAGCTGACCTTCCCACCAGGCGTCTGTACCTCGGCGTTCACAAAAGTCCCCGTGTTGAGGTTACGAATACGCACACGGGTCAGGTCTTTGGAAGCTTTTACCAGCCCCTGCTCAATGGCGAACGGGCCAACGGCGCAAAGCATGTTGCCGCAATTAGGCGCGGTGTCGACTCGACGCTGGGAAACCATGACTTGGACGAACAGATAGTCGACATCCGCCTCAGGATGCAGCGACGGGCTAACGATCGCCACCTTGCTGGTTTGCGGACTACCGCCACCGATACCGTCAATTTCCAGCTCATGGCCAGAACCCATAACGTTGAGCAGCAGTTCGTCACGGTCTTCGATCGCAACAGGTAAATCCCAGGCGAGGAACACTGGGCCTTTGGAAGTACCACCGCGCATTAGCACACAGGGAATTCGTTGCATGAATACTGACTCTTGTTGATCAATCGGGGTAATTGATGTCTTGTGAGCAAGAGTCGCAGGCTTTAAAAATTGTTTCCAATGCAAATATCAGCCTGATTATTGCGTTTCACGAATGATGGATTTAGGCTGACTGGGCTTAACAACTCTCGGATTGTGAGACGAAAAAGTGAATTATGAGCTCAATGACATCCGATCTTTCGTGAAGATCGCAGAACTTGGAAGCTTCCATGAAGCTGCCGATGCATTGCATCTTTCTCAACCCGCATTGAGTCGGAGAATGAAAAAGCTTGAAGAGGGATTGGGGACAGCGCTTCTGGATCGCACGACAAGAAGGGTAAGCCTCACCAGCGTTGGGCGAGACTTCCTGCCCAAGGCGCGACGCTTACTGGATGACTTCGACGACTCGATACTTAACATCCGAGAGCTGGCGGAGCGGCAGAGCGGCCGTGTAACCCTTGCCTGTATCCCCACCGCAGCCTTTTACTTCCTCCCTTCAGTAATCCGCCTCTACAACGAGCGCTATCCACAAATTCGCATTCGCTTGCTTGATCTCAGTGCGAACGAAGGACTGGAGGCTGTACTGCGTGGCGAAGCCGACTTTGGCATCAACATGATGAGCGGCCAACACCCAGACATAGAGTTCGTGCCGTTGGTCAACGAGCCTTTTGTTTTGGCTTGTCGACGCGATCATGAACTGGCCGAGCGTAGCGAGGTAACCTGGTCTGAACTTAGCAACTACCGCCTTATCGGGGTCGGTCGCCTAAGCGGTAACCGCATGCTGCTTGACCACGCTTTGTCCGGCTTGAGCTGGCGTCCGCAATGGTTCTATGAGGTGCAACACCTATCTACATCGCTGGGCCTGGTGGAAGCTGGCTTAGGCGTTTCGGCAATGCCGAGCCTCGCAATGCCTGCTGTGGATCATCCAACATTGGTGAGCGTTCCTTTGATAGAGCCTATTGTGAACCGATCGTTGGGACTGGTTTATCGAAGAGGCGCCTCACTCTCTCCAGCAGCAGAAAAATTCGTCTCAATACTGCTGGAGCAATGGGAGAAATGACCTCAATCTTCCTGCTTTTTTGAGTTGAGACAATATCGTCCAGCGCAGGAGTCAACGGTCGCAGAAGGGATTAAAAAAGTCTTAATAAGCTTTGTTCTCAACCAAGCAATTGCCTCCATCCACCACGAGCAACTCACCTGTGATGTAACTCGCTTCAGGTGAAGCCAAGAATACAACGGCAGCGGCCACTTCCTCTGGCCGACCCGCCCTTCCAAGGGGTGTAGAGCGTGCTGCTTTTACTTCATCAGGAGTGCTCGACCCTGTAGCTATCCAACCAGGGGCTACCGAATTCACCGTGATACCAAATTGAGCAACCTCAAGGGCAAGGCTCATGTTCATCCCTACCATTCCGGCCTTTGCTGCACTATAAGCAGCCTCTCCTGGATTACTGGCTCGGGTACCTGTAGTTGAGCTGATGTTCACTATGCGGCCATATCCTCTAGCCCGCATCCCAGGCAACACCCCTTGAGTTAACAGGAACGCAGTTGTCAGATTTCTAGCGATGGAAAGATTCCAGGTTTCGAGGCTCGTATTCGTGAACTCGGCGAACGGTTCAGGACTCCCTTGCATCGCCATACCGGCATTATTTACAAGAATGTCGATGCGGCCCCAGACGGCCTCAGCCCAAGCGACGAACTCACTAACCTGAGTTTCCTGAGTTAAGTCTACCGGTCGACCCACTGCTTCGAAGCCGGCGGCACGTAACTCCGCGACCCGCTCATTGATGCGTGCGCTGCTTGCCGTGACAATCAGCTTGGCCCCTTGAGCCCCAAGACGATGGGCAATTGCCATACCGATTCCGATCTGACTGCCCGCACCGCTCACAAGCGCCACCTGCCCTGCCCAACTTGAATTCATCGTCCTGGCCCTTTTGAAGGTTTGCGAAATGCATAATGGAGATGTAGCAGATAGTCGGAATCATCTGTTGAGGATTTGGTTACTGAGGTCGATATCTGCAAATAAAAAGGGCCCTTCAACGGCCCTTTTGTACTCAAACCAAAATCACTTTGTCAGCCAGGACTCAATGGTCGCGGAGCCATACTGAGCCTTCCGATATTCAAGGATTGGACATCAACTGGATTACAACGTGTATGAAATGCCGACCTGTACCGTTCTTGGGGCCCCTGGATAGGCATAGACATTGCCGAACGCCCCTTCCTCATAGTCTTCGTCAGTTAAGTTCTTCACATCCAGGTTGATCCTGATCCTTTCGTTGACCTTGTAATAGCTGAGTAGGTCGACGACGGTGTAGCTGCCCATTGAAAATGCTGTGTTGGCTGTCTGCCCTTCGCGCTCATCTACGTACTTCAGACCTGTGCCCAGACCCAAGCCCTTAAATACGCCATCCTGGAACTCGTAGACGTTGAGCAGGCTGAAGCTGTTCTGCGGAATGTTCATCAGTCGGGTGCCGGACTTGATGACGTTGTCCTTGGTCACTTCCGCATCGACATAGGCGTAACCGCCAATCACCCGCCATTGCGGAGTCAGGTTGCCGGCAACGTTCAGGTCGAAACCACGGCTGCGCACCTCGCCTGCCGCCACACTGAAGGTAGAGTCCACAGGATCGGTGGTGAGTACGTTGCGCTTTTCAATCTGGTAGATCGCCGCGTCGACACTCAATTGACTGTCCAGCGCTTCCCACTTGAAACCCAACTCATAGGATTTGCCTTTTTCCGGTTCGAAACCACCGCCTTGACGACTGGCACCCGTGTTGGGCTTGAACGAGCGAGCCGTATTGGCATAGATCGCCACGGTGTCGGTGAGATCGTAGGTCAGCCCTATGCGCGGGGTCACGGCATTGTCGCTGGCTTCCCAGCTTTTACCGCCCGGTACAAAGGTTTCGTAGTCATGTTCGAAGCGCTCGAAGCGGGCACCGGCCAGGAGTTTCAAGCGCTCGGTCAATGCCACTTGATCCTGGAGGAAAGCGGCGTAGGTCTTGAGGTTTTCTTGATCGTTGGTCGGGGTTCGGGTCAAGGCTGGTCGAGGCTGGCCATACACCGGATTGAAGATATCAATCGGATACGCACTCACCGCGCCGCTGGAGCGCTGAATGATCGACTTGTAGTCGTAGTCTTCGAATTCGACACCGGTCAGCAAGGTGTGATCGAAACCGCCCGCCGTGAAATGCCCGGTGAGGTTGAGCTGAGTGTCTTTATCCGTCCATTCCAGCTTGCGGTAGTTAAAGTTGCGGCCCAAGGTGCGACCGTCGGCCGCGACACCATTGGCCTCAACGGCATTGCCTTCAAGAGTGCCATCGAGCCATTGGAAACCACCACCCAACGTCCAGTTATCGCTTAGCAGGTGCTCGAAACGCAGCTGCGCCATGTTGTTGTCGTTGTGCAACTTGCCAACGTCTTTTTCGCCGAAGAAGGTATCGCGAGACGCGGTGCCAATCTGATTCGGATAGCGCGTCGCGCCGCGGTCAAGCGGGTGGTTGTTGCGCATGAAATCACCTTCGAAGATCACCTTGGTCTCATCAGTGACCTGCCAGCTCAGTACCGGCGTTACGCCGTAGCGCTCGGTTTCAACATGATCACGAAAGGTATCGCCGCCCTCACCGACCACATTCAGGCGATAGGCCAGGCGGCCTTCATCATCCAGCGGGCCGGAGGCGTCCAGCGTGCCACGCTTCATTCCCTGGTCATCGAGTTGGCTACCCAAGGTCACAACGGGCACGGCCAGGGGTTGTTTGGAAATGACGTTGAATGTGCCACCTGGGTCGCCTCGGCCATAGAGCATGGTCGCCGGCCCTCGCAACACTTCAAGCCGCTCGATGGAGTTCGCATCCGGCATGTTCGGATAACCACGGTTGATCGGAAAGCCGTTGCGGTAGAACTCGCCGGTGGTAAATCCACGCACCGTGAAAGTAGTCAAACCCTGGCCACCAAAGTTGTTGGCCCGCCCGACGCCGCCGGCATAGTCGAGCGCGTCCTGCAGCCGGGTGGCACTGATGTCCTCTACCACATCCTTGGGCACCACAGTTATGGATTGTGGTGTTTCGTGGATCGACGTGTCGGTACGCGTCGCACTGGCCGAACGCGTCGCACGATACCCATCCACCGGCCCCAAGGCCGTTTCAAAATCAGCAGTGCCAACGATGTCGGTCGCTTGCAGCTCCAGGCTGGCTTTATCGATTGTCGCTTCCTCAGCCCAGGAAGAAACGGAAAACGCCTGAAGCACACAGATAGAAACCAGAGTACGACGCATCGAAGAAACCTTGAGAAAATAGCCAAATGGGATGACATACATGCCAACAAATCGACGCGCATGGTATACAAAACAATACGCTTTTAATACGTATTTGCATTCGCATTTGAAAGCGGCGTTCGGTTGTGCAAATCGCTATTCGAGTAATTCTTGACGAGAGTTTGGCAAGGTGGTGCAGAGCTTGCGGGAGATGGGTCTATTGAGAGCTGCGGCTCACAATTAGCTCCCAAGCGTTGATTTGGGGGGACTTTGAAAATATTTTACGGAGGGAGGAAGCGTGCGCAGATGGGTGCTGGAGAAACTCCCGCTCCGGTGAAGCAGGTTCGCGACTGCCCTTTCAAGATTAAATCTTGCCGGACAGTGCAAATAAAAAAGCTCCGTAAATCATAGATCTACGGAGCTTGTTTAAAGTGGAGGCCGAGGTCGGAATCGAACCGGCGTAGGTGGATTTGCAATCCACGCTACAAAGCTAAGTAGATCAACAGCTTAGCATTTAATACGTTCCGCAAGCTACTGATTTTCAACGGCCTCTGGACCACGTGCTTCAAGGGCCAGCTTTGGGGTTGCGGAACATTTTTTCGCTTTGGTCTCGCCCTTTCAACCACTCCCCTTCTGCTTGTGAAATTCAGCAGCTCTCGAATAACGCTTGGATTGAGGTATTGTTTTTGCCATTCTAAATGATGGCAATTGGCCTCAACTGAACTCAACTCAACGACAAGGACAGTAATGAGCTATCTCACCCGGATCTGTGGAAACGCCTCCAATTGGCAGTACCCCACCAAGAGCGCAGCCGAAGCACCCGACACCTTTTACTCACAGCATGGTTATGGTCATGAGGAGTGGCTTTTCCGATTCGAATGGCAAATTGGCGGCTGGCAATATGGCTTTCTCCAAGGAGTCAACAAAGGCTGGGAGTCACGGCTAGCCCGTGGTGAACGTGCCGGTGATGTTGTGCTCTATACCCTCACCCCTCAAGGGCGCCGGTATGTGGCCCGCATTCGCCATATCGAGTTCCTGGATGACGCTCAAGGCGTTGCCGCGTTGGATCACTACAAGCGGCTTGGCTGGTACGACCGCATGTTGCAAGAAATCGACGCTGTAAATGGTGATAAAAGTGGCCTGGGGAACGGTGAATGGGCCCCTTACGTGTTGAATGTTCGTTTCCGCCCAGAAGATGTGGAGTGGTATCCGCCCAATACTTTTGCTGAAGCTGGAGACCCAGTGCAGCAATACAACCGCTATCAGCTGATTGAGCTGAATCACGAGGCCTCACTGCCAGAAACGGTGGGAACGCGCCGCCCGGCGAGGACAGGTCAAATTCTTCCCCCCACTCAAGACAGTTATTTTACCAGCGGAGGATCGGGACGGGAGTGCTCCCCAGAGCACGGGATGATGCAGGCAGCTCTGCATGAGGAGCTGAAGATTGAATTCCCAGAGTCGAATATCGTCTTTGAAGAAAATTTTATAGATGTAACCGTAACAACTGAAAAGGAAAAAATCCTCTTCGAGGTCAAGTCAGATTTTTGTACCCGTAGAGTCCTTCGCTTGGCAATTGGCCAGCTTCTCGAGTACGCATATTACTGGGATGAGCCGTCAGAAAAGGCGGTCAGGCTGGTTGCGGTTGGACGAACGAGACTGAGCCCTGAAGACGAGCGATATCTCAAATACTTAACGGAAAAATTGAATCTTCCACTTGAGTATCGCCGGGTCCGACTACCATCTGAGGTATAAAGATATATCTAAAGCAGTGCCGAGTTCCCTCCACCCATCGGCACTGCATCAGGTTCTTCCGCGACCCGATGATGGATTGGATGCAGCCAACCGCCATAAGCCCGACCTGCCTAGCCCATCCCATTTTATAGTTGTTCTTTGTAGCAAGTTTTCAGCAGTCTGAAAGACAGGCCAGTCATGGGCACTACCGGTTCTCTGTTTGGGAAGTTGAACCTTGCTTAAGAAGGGGGCAGCAGTTCACCCATGCCCCATAGGTTTGCTACGCTGAATGCTTCGGAGGATTCGCGATTCCAGATTCTGACCTGCTCCCTTCCCTACTGTTCAAACTCAACGAAAACCAGCTCGCTCTGGAAGCCGCCATCATGGAATTGACAAATTGGGTCGAGCAGCGCGGTTCAGCCGATGTCGCCGATAATGTTCGCGGTGCGTTGTTCGCGCTCGACCGCAATGAAGAATTCATCAAGATTACGCTCGCAATGATGATGGCGCCGGAGTGACCTTTACCGACCAACAGCGGGCGGACGTCTAAAGGCATCTACGATATTTTGGACGATTCTGTATTTAGTTTTGTCGTACAGAGCCGCCCTTCGTTTTGCAGTTGTGGCTACCTGCTCTCTTAGTCGATTGGTTCAAGCCCCCCCCAGATGTTCTGACTCAGCAGCCATAGATCCAAGCCTTGGCTGAGAAGCAGGCAGCCCGTCATCGGAAACCCGTTTCAACTGTTGATCAGTGGCGATTGCATTCCCGTTTCATTTGCTGAACAGCTTCACTAACCATCTGCCACAACGGTATCGGTGGGTGTTTAACGTTGCTCACCATTCCGCGTCTAGATTTCCTGGATGGATTGGTCCACGCCGGCAGGCAATCTTGCCCAAATCGTGCTTCCGATGTTTCGATGATGGCGATATGGTTCACGCCTAAGCCTAAAAACAAGGAAGAGCGATGAAATTTTTCTGGGTGAACCTTGGCGCCACCTTCAACGAAGTCAATAAGGGCGGTTTCCTTTGGGCCCCCCTCTACTCAACTATTGAGGGGAAGGATGGCAAGTTGAGAACCCGCACCAATCGGCACTGGGATGTGGTCGACGAGGTGCTCGACGGGGACATCATTTTCTGCGTGAAAGACAAGCAGATTACCCGTGTCGCAGAAGCGAAGGCCGACGCATATAACGCCGAACGGCCGCTCAGCCGTGGTTTTCATCAGTGGAATAAAGAAGGACGCCGCGTCGATGTGACGCTTCACTCTACTGCGCGCCCGATATATCGCGACGAAATTGCTAAAGAGTTTTTGAGTCGATTCAATGAGCACTGCGAGCCTACTGTGTTTACCCAGCACGGGACGATCAATGAGATTTACATGTCTCACATCGGTCCGGACGCAGGACTCTACCTGCTGGAGAAAGCGGGTTTAATCGGTGCCTTTGCGGACCGCATTGTTGATGAGGGTTCAAAGCGGAAGATCAGCAAGACCACCCGCGAAGCAATTATTCTCGCTCGGGTCGGCCAGGGTTCCTTCCGCACAAATCTCATGAGACGTTGGAATCGCCGCTGCGCCCTGACTGGCCTCCAGAACCCTGACCTTCTCGTTGCCTCCCACATCGTACCTTGGACCGTGTCGGACAATGATGAGCGCCTTGATACAGATAACGGCCTGCTGCTCGCTACTCATATCGATCGCTTATTCGACTGTGGACTGATCTCATTCTGCGAACAAGGAAAATTGCTGATCAGCGATCAGCTCGGCAATCATGCTCAACAAGTGTTCGGTCTGGCGCAGTATCAGAAGCTCGCTGATGTTCCGGAGGGTACTCTGCGGTACCTAGCTCGGCATCGAGCACGTTTCAAGTTCGACAAGTAATGCAATGCGCTTCCCGAGGATGATACCGACGTTGCCCTGGCTGCAAATCGTTGCCAGTAACCCCTCAGGTAATGCTTAACACGGGGAAACAGGATAGGGATTCGAACCCCTTCTGTCGTCGCCACAGGCCGCTTAAGACCGACAAAAATGGGCTTTTCCGCTCGATCCTTTGTCGTCAGCGGTCTATTGCGGCCACAGACTTGCCCTAAATTTGCCCTAAAGTCATTGTGTACAATCTGTTCCCGCTGCCAGGATCTGACGTTAGCCGTAAGCCCGCATGGCCCAAACGGTCTGTCATTTCCAGGGAGGACCGATCAACCAGCTAAGACACGTCCCCCCAGGCATAGGAATTAATGTGGTGTTGACTTCAGTGCATCTAGAATCGCTGCAATATTCGCCATTGGTTTCATTGCATCCTGTATCGCAGCTATCTGGGCCGACATCTGCGCTGATGGTTTTATCGCGTCTTGAATCGCAGCCATCTGGGCCGCCATCTGCGCTGTTGGTTTTATTGCGTCTTGAAACGCAGCTATCTGGGCCGTCATCTGCGCTGATGGTTTTATGGCGCCTTGAATCGCAGCTATCTGGGCCGTCATCTGCGCTGATGGTTTTATGGCGTCTTGAATCGCAGCTATCTGGGCCGCCATCTGCGCTGTTGGTTTTATTGCGTCTTGAAACGCAGCTATCTGGGCCGTCATCTGCGCTGATGGTTTTATGGCGTCTTGAATCGCAGCTATCTGGGCCGTCATCTGCGCTGATGGTTTTATGGCGTCTTGAATCGCAGCCATCTGGGCTGCCATCTGCGCTGTTGGTTTTATCGCGTCTTGAAACGCAGCCATCTGGGCTGCCATCTGCGCTGTTGGTTTTATCGCGTCTTGAAACGCAGCCATCTGGGCCGAAGGTTTCATTGCGTCTTGAATCGCAGCAATGTGTACCATTGATTTCATTGCATCCTGAAACGCTTCAAGCTGCGCCAATGGCATCACTGTAGCCCGGCGAATAGCGTCCAAAATTGGTCCGGGTGATATGCCGAGGCTTGGCAAATGCCCAGGCGGACTCACACGATTTTCTCGCATTAACGGCTGCTGAATTGTGCGAGCTGTGGCGCGGAATGCGTCAAGATGGATAAGTCCCAGTGCGGCCGCAACATGCTCCGCTTTATCGAACGACACACCCCAGTAGCGCGATATACGCAGTGAAATTGGCGCAATGAATTGCTCTATTGCTAGCGATTGGCCGGAATAAGCGGGTCCATTATGTTTGGCCTGCGAGCGCAACTCTTCGTATCCGCCATATCCGAGGATTTGAGCAAAAGTTTGCTGCGCGAAAGAACGCTTTGGCTTAACAGACTGATCGGGATGGTGCTTACTAAGCTTGGAAATAGAGCTTTTGATGCGACCGCTATCAAAGTCGGCCGATGTAACGGGAATACGAATCATAAAACACCTCATACAGGGGCACAGAGTTCGTACAGCAGCTGGCGAGCCGTGGTGCACCTGACTAGGGTCAAGTTTCGTATCAAAAGAATAGGTATTGCGACTGAAGCAGTTTGGTCTCGTATCCTAAGAATTCGCGCAAGGCCAGCAGCGCCGAACGAGACCAGTCCGGCTTAGCTGAAAGCTTAAAGATCTAAAAAATATTGTCAAGCTAAACCAAAGACGTCCTAGTTGTCGAAACTCCCAGGCCACAGCTTCCCAAGCTGATAACGAGGGTTCGATTCCCTTCACCCGCTCCACTATTTTCAAGGCCTCCAGCCTTTCCCGCGTCAACTTGGTGTCTGTTAAAGTGTCTGTTTCTGGTTTTCGCAGGCTCCGTATGAACTGAACAGACACTACGCCTAGACACTCCGCTTCCTGAACAATCCTCGCGTCCTGCCAGTCGATCACCGCATCTTCATCTGCGCCCCCGGCCATTTCCATATCACCACAACTCCTTCAGTTTCCGCGTGAGACTCTAGAATCGTTCCCGCTTGCATGATTTACTGTACATACAAACAGTATTCTGGAGATTGTGCGATGACGGGGAAAATTATCAACCTCGAGCAGATCAGAGCGTTAAAGGAGGCAGGAGTCGAATGGGGACCTAGCTCTTTATTCGATGACTTACCGCTGTCCTTCTCGGCTGCCCACTGCGCCGCTGCCCGCGCCATGCTGAGCTGGTCAGTAGAGGCACTCGCATTCCGGTCCGGGGTTTCAACCAAGGCCATCAGGGAGCTTGAAGCAGGCCGGCGTACATTGCGACCTGTCACGATGCAAGCCTTGTCGTACGCCTTCGAAGCGGAAGCTCTGGTCTTTCTTCCAGGACTGAAGCCCATGCGCGGCAATAACTGCCGAGGCGGGACTACAGACCCCAAGACACGTGATGATTTCCATCTGATCGAGTAGCCCACTAAACTGGGCGACTTACTCTTCACCACTGCTTCCTGGCAGGCTAGCATCTCACTCGAAAAGGAATGTCGTATGACTCAACCGTTACTTCCGATGGCTTTCAATGAGTACGGCGAACCGGTCCCCACAGCAGACCAGGTCCGCACCATTTTGGCAGTATTACCGGTAGAAGTTGGGAACGGATTACGCGAAAAACTCAACGATGTACTTAAAGCCAGCGCACCGGGTCCATTCTCTGACGCCCTCGGCGATTTGGAAGCTTATCTGAGCGCGCTGGACGACACTCGTCTGATGCCTTTCGAAAACCAAATTGCGCTCAAGGCGTTTGTGATGCTCGGCTGGCAGGAATGGCGGGCGAGCTTTAACACATTCGAAGCAATCTAAACGCCCGCACTCGCCCTCCCCCTGATCGTGCGAAATATTTACACCCGCTAAGACCAGGACTGAGGTGCGGGCCCAGAAGGACCCGCTTTCTGCCAACGAAATCCGTAAGGGGGTTCTCAGGGATTCGACCCCCTTCTACCACCCGTGTAGGCCACTTAAGGCCAGAAATTTAGGCGTTTTAATCGTTTGCTCATAGCGTCCTGCGGTCCATGGCGGCCCTGAATCTGCCCTAATTTTGCCCTAAACCTCTTGATCACTACCGCTGCTAGCTCACACGGCTTTATCTCTCCACCTCGTAGCAATTTTAATCAAGCTTTCACGCAAGCCTGTCACAGGCACTACCGGCTTTTCATTTGACGAGTACAACTATCGACTCTTGCTTGGGAAAGGCCGGAGTAAGTCATTCTATCTTCATTCGGCTGCTACGCTGATCCCTTCACTGAGGATTCACGATGCCACAGTCTGACCTGCTCCCTACCTTGCTATTAAAGATCAATGAAAACCAACTCGCCCTGGAGGCTGCCATCATGGAGCTTACGCTTTGGGCAGAGAAACGCGGAGCGACCGAGGTCGGTGAGAACACCGGAGTGACCGTAATCGGCCGATTCTGTTTAAAAAGTCGGTCCGGCCCAACGGCTTGGACATTGACTGGTGAAAACGCCTTTTTTGCACGCTGCTACGTGAAATCTGAGTCCGGGAGCCACTGTTGAAAGTAAAGATTTCAATCTCGAACGCATACTTTTCTGCTGAGGAAACCATGGCCGACTTTTTCAACAGAATCGGCCAACAGCAGTCGCTCAATACGTCTACTCAACCAAGGGCGGTTCAGGGCCAGCCTGCTAAGATTGATGCGTCTACCTCACGCAAAGGATGCAGTAATGGGAAACTACACGAAAGGACTCACAGAGCGCCGTCATCACACTCAGCTCAGGGAGGGCTACTGCCTGATCTGCGGAACATTCGGCCCTCTCAGTTGGGATCATGTTCCGCCCCAGGGCAGTATCACGATCACCAAAATTGAGCAGGCTCACCTGACTGAGGTTCTGGGTATCAATTCTGATCCTGTCATTGGTGTGAAGTCTTCTAACGGTAGTAAGTTCAGAACCATCTGTAAGAATTGCAATAGCTCACATCTCGGTACTAATGACCAAGAGGTTGCGAGGGTCTACAAAGGCATATCAGAGAAGATCAAACACTATTTTTTGAGAGCAGACAGCCCAGTCAATCACGTGCATATGCCGTTTGATGGGATGAGATTTTGCCGCGCAATGATTGGACACGTACTCTCAGCAACCACTGTAAGGGAATGCCTGCAAGAGCCCGTGCCTGTTCCCTACTATGCCCCGTTACAAAAGTTTGTCACGGGGGACGATACCGCCACCGATGACACCCATGATTTCTATGTCTGGTTCTATCCGCACCGTAGGCACATGAGCATAAAAATGTTTACTTGCAAGAATCACGGACACATTGCGACTCTAAGTCTCTTGTCGTTTTTTCCGCTGGCATTTTTGATCACAGAAAAAGAACAGGGAATTTATCCCTCTGGTGCAACGCCTATGAAGCCCACTGACAAAACACTTTACGTGAAACTCGATTCAGGACATCTGCCTTACGCTGCCTTTCCCAATGCTGGGCTGGAGGGGGATCAGATGATTCTATTAGATGGTAGCCGGTCAATTGTGAGCTACCCCATCTGAATGCCGTTTGGCCGCTACCTATGTCGCCGTGGATTTCCGCTTGTTTTTAATTAGCTATCTACGCCTAGTGCTGACCGTCGCTGGGCCTTAGTCATGGCGCGATTAGTTATCAACTTGTTACGGTGGTCGAATCTGTCATATAGGTCCCTGCGACTTCCGACAATGCCATACAAAAACAGTCTAACGACTCGTATGAAAATACTTATAAGCTCTAAACTGTTATTCGACCATCGGGGAAAGCTGCCAACTGCTAAGGCTCCGAACATGTGATCTTCTGAAACCGTGTGAACATATGCGTTCAAGTTACTATACACAGCCTTCAGATCAGCGATTACATTCCGCCCAAGTTCCGACGAAAAAAAGCTCACGCCCGCTGCATCGTTGAAGACATCAGGAACGGAGGTCCTTTGAAGGATCAAAGGCTGTTCGTTTGCCGAAAAAGCCTTTAAATATGATTCAATTGCTGATCGAAGGGTCCCACCTGCTGAACGATATAGCCCCACCAAAACGCACATGATGAACTCCGAACAATCAGAAACTACTTCACTCAGATACATCACCCCTGGTTCCTTAAAAGAGTCGGAGAACTCTTTCTTCACCGAGCCCGATTCGGACAAAAGCTCGCCCGCCGTCGTCAGTAAGGCCAAAAATTGGGTGTGTGCCCGACGGATCTCAGTGGCCTTCGCTGAATCATCCGAAACACTTCTTAAAGAGAGCGTTCTGGCAAAATCGAGAAACTCTGAAAAATCCTGATGTGCAACTGCGTTCATTCAACAGACGTCCAAAGAGAGCGAATGGCTTCATTCCAAGAAAAACCCGTTTGCCTAGAGCTCTGCTTGATTATCTCCATAGAGTCAGACTCATCGCTGATCTTATTGAGCAAGTTTCCAACGTCCCGTAGGCGCTCAGGGCTGGCATTTATTGACTCCATGATAAGCATTCCTATCATTTCGTAGCGAGATCGCTTTTCCCACCTAGCTATTTTAATTTGCAGGGCTTCGAGGGCGAATTTCGCGATATCCTCGTTCGCAGGAAATAATTCAATGTCTGCTAGAACGAGTGACATAGAGCCTACAAGCGCTTTCAAATCGCTCTGCTTATCACGCTGCGAGGCTTTCCTCTCTGGCTTTCTACGCGCAGTCTTCTCATGATAAGCAAGGTTTCGAAGATAGGAAACGCCTTCGGAAAGTTCAGTTGATTCGCGCGAGCGGATAGCCCAAATTAACTCCTGAAGCAGGTCCAGCGTTTTGAGTGCAGTATCAGCTTCAGCTTGTTCTGTTTTTTTAGTGGTCATTATTTAGTCCTCACCACTAGTTCATTCGTGACATTAATAATCGAGCTTTTCATACCCTGAGCGTCAGAATCCAGCATAAATATGCTGTTCAATTGCTGCTCCGCATACCTCACGCGCGTCGGGATTTGAGATGTAAAAATTTTGTCTCTCCAGTATTTGTCGCCCGACAGATACGACATCGCATCACTCAACACATTGGTACCTTGTCGGATCATAGTGAGCGCAACACCTGCACACCGAACACTAAGACCATAGTTCTCTTTGCGATCTTCAACGATGCTCTTCAACAGGTCAAGGCCGGTAAGGGAAAGTGGATCAGGCCGAACAGGGATCAGATAGTAGTCGCTCGCTATCAGCGCACTCGTCATCCAGACCGAGGGGGTAGGTGGAGTATCAATTATGATGTAATCGTACTCGACCACTCCTTCGATTGCGTTTAAATACGCTTTTAAGCGGTTTTCGCGCCCCTCTCCGGGGGCCATTTCAAGTCTATATAGATCGAGGCTGCCGGGAAGCAGGAAAAGATTATCCCGTACTTCAACAACTTCGATCTCTTGAAGTGTTTTGGGCTGGACTTCAGTAGCCCCCCGAACTGTCGATGCCTTCACTCTCTTCCTGTCGAACAGGTCCAACATTGTGTCTTTATTTGCCGCCCGATGGGCGACGTAGTCTTCGGGAGTCATAAGACACTGAGTCGCATTGAATTGGGGGTCCACGTCTAAAATCAGTACCGAAGCTCCATGCTGCCGCGTAAGACAGTCTGCAATATTCACAGCGAGCGTAGTCTTGCCGACTCCTCCCTTCATATTGATAAGACTGATGACCTTCATGTGTTTCCCCATTCCATTTGACCAATTAATGGTAAGAATACCTGAGAAACCCGTAGGATAGGCCACCCAAAAAGGAAACCTTGGTTCTGCGGGCTTGAAAATCGCCTACTCAAAATAGAAAACTCAGGAAGCTTCCAAGCTTCAGGCTTAGCTGCCAAGCAGTCGCTGTCCTGCAGGCCGCTTTTGGCCGGTTTCAGCCCTTCGTGAAAGGCAGAAATGGCCGAAAGCAGTTCTCCCCAATCTCAGAAGTGAGCTAAAACAGCCCTCCCAACGCTGCCGGTTCCCAATTCATGATCACCAGTTCACCGCTCAACTCGGCCCTACCCTGCCGCTGATTAGTATTTGAGTAGCGAATATCCAGCGTCTCAAAGTGAATTCCCTCGAACACGCGTCGAATGTCCGGGTGGTCGTTGATGCTGACCATGACCTTACCTTTGCAACGACGCATGAAGTCGGCCATCCGTTCGTAGTTTTCGAACGGAAAGTCGACGCCATAGCCAGCGGTCTGCCAGTAAGGTGGGTCCATGTAGTGGAATGTGTGCGCACGGTCGTAACGTTCCGCGCATTCGAGCCAGGGGAGATTTTCGACGTAGGTACCCGACAAACGCTGCCAGGCGGCCGAGAGGTTTTCCTCGATACGCAGCAGGTTGATGGCAGGGGCAGTGGTCGCCGTGCCAAACGTCTGACCAGAGACCTTGCCGGCGAAGGCATGGTGCTGCAGGTAGAAGAATCTGGCGGCGCGCTGGATGTCGGTGAGGGTTTCGGGGCGGGTCATTTTCTGCCATTCGAACACTTGCCGAGAACTGAGCGCCCATTTGAACTGGCGAACGAACTCTTCGAGGTGGTTCTGCACGACGCGGTAAAGCGTGACCAGGTCGCCGTTGATGTCGTTCAGGACCTCGACAGGCGATGGCTGGGGCTTCATGAAGTAGAGCGCGGCACCGCCGGCAAAGACTTCAACGTAGCATTCGTGTGGCGGAAAAAGCGGAATGAGACGGTCGGCCAGGCGGCGTTTGCCGCCCATCCAAGGGATGATGGGTGTGGACATAGAGAGCAAGACCTTTACTGTATGGATAAACAGGTGCTAGGCTCGCCGCGCTTCGTGCACGGAGTAAGAGCCTTGGCTGGACTTGCAGGGACAGTCTGCAGGGACGGCGACCAGGCGGGATGTTGACGCATCCCTCCCGGTCGCTCTTTTTCACTTCGGTGTTGAGACTTCTTTGGCATAGGCCTGACAGGCCGCCAGGGCGATCAATCCTTGGTCGCCGGCATCGGTGATGCCGATAATTCTTTGAGCATGCGCTGGGTCAAGTTGGGCTCTTGCGGGGCCATGAACCACGCCGCCGGTGGCGGTGGTGGCTGGCACTGCGAGGCCACTGGCGGAAGCGGCTGGGTCGAGTAGGACTGACAGGCGCAGATCAGCAGTGGCAAGGCGGTCGCGCAGGCGACCTTGATCACGTTGGACATCGCTCAAGACTCGGTAATGGGTCTGATCACTGTTTGCCAGGCGCTGCTCGAGCGCGAAGCGTTTGTCTCGTTCGGCACGCTGCTGCGCGACCGAAGCAAGGGTTATCTGATTGAGAGTTTCGGTGTGCAGGCGGCCCTGTTCGGCGAGCTGGTTGCCATATCGCCAGTCCTGGACTTGCCAGGTAATGGCCGCAGAACCACCGACCAAGACGACCATCAGCACGCTTTTTGCCAACAGCCGATACGGCGCCGGGATCAGTTCGCCGATACGCATAGCACCGCCCTCGCCCGCTCCCATAGTTCGAACCGGTCCTGCAGGCCATTGAGACCACCATTGATCCTGCGGGTGATCGTGTTGAACTCGTTTTGATCGGCCAGCGCGTTCAGCCCATTCACAGACCAGAACCATGCCGCCGACTCGGCGGCCCACTGCGGCAGCTCCAGCAGCTCAGGGGTGCGCAGCAATCGCTCGTCGCCGAACAACGCCAAGCTGCAGCGCAGATAATTGTCGTGGCCAGTGACCTGGATCAGACCGCGACCGCGATAGCGCTGGCCATCTCCATCTGCCGCCGGGGTGTTGCCCAGTTTTGCGGCCAAGTTACCGGTGTCGTACTTGCTCAGGTATTGATCACCGCCCAGCTCCCGCACGTACTGCAGCTGACCTGACTCATGACCCAATTGGGCGATGAACGCCGCTTGGCGTTTAGGTGTGTTGATCTGCCGATTCGCCATCGCGGCATTCAGTGCGGATACAAAAACGCCCGCTTGGCGGCGGGCGTTGGGCATGATGCGTTGCAGCTGTTGCTCGGTTAAGGGCATACAAACTCCAGACATAAAAAAGCCGCACGGGGCGGCGATGGGGAATGTGATGGGTTACGCGAGGCTGACCACCTTGACCGGTTTGTCGGCTTTCTTTTTCTTGCCTTTGGCTTTGGCCTTGCCCCTTTTTCCGCCGTTGCACTCGACCGTGGTCGACCAGCCCGCCTGGGTGTAAACCTGCTCCACCGAGTCGGCCAGGTACTCGCCATCGAGCCCGACCTTGAAGCCCTGGGCATTGATTGAGCGCTCGGCAAAAATGTCGGTGCGCCCGGGCATTTCAAACCGCACGCCGGCGGTCGATCGGTTGAACGCGGCTAGGCGTGCTTTGGCGGCTGCCTCGGCGGCAGTCTTGTTCGGGTGAATGTGTCGATCAGTATGCACCGTTGGCAGGCCGTCCGGCACGTCGTCGTTGTCCAGGGACACCACGGCGAGCTGGCCGGTCTTTTTGTCCTGATGCGTGGCGGCCACCGACTTGTGCGCGTTGCGATCGCCAAGGCGGAATTGCCAGCGGCTGACATCGCTACGAGTCAGGGTGATCACCCCAAATGCTTTGCCGCTTGCACTCTCGCCCCCCTGGCGCGGCATCACCAACAGCTTGCCGTCGGCGACCTTGGCCGTGCAGTCGTATTGCTTGGCCAGACGCGTGATGAAATTAAAGTCGGACTCGCTTATTTGATCGGCGCGCTCGACCTTGGTGGCCACCGGGCACACCGGCTGCCAGCCGTTACGCGCGGCGATATCGGCGACGATCTTAGACAGCGGCACGTTTTCCCAACTGCCGCTGCGAATGGTCTTGCCGCTGCCGCGCATGTCGCTGGCCTTGCCCTGAATCACGATGGTGTCGGGCGGACCTGACACGGTGATTTCGTCCACCACGTAACGGCCCATGCGGGCAAGGGACGTCTCGGCGTAGCCCAGATAGACCTCGATCCCCGCGCCACGGCTCGGCAGCATCACCAGGCCGTCGCGGTCGTCTATGCGCAATTCGAACTCGTCTGACTCCATGCCGGTCTTGTCGGTGGTACGAAGCTGAATCAGCCGATCATTGATCAGGCTGGTGATATCGGCACCATCGGCCACGATGCGAAATACAGGCGTCATGGATTTTTTCCAAAAAAAAGCCCGCGCAAGGCGGGCCAGAAAGTAAGGAGCTTAACGAATTAAGCGATCCCATCTTAGACCATCAATCCCAGAGCGTTACCTGCTCTTCGACGGGCTTGGGCAGGGCCGGCAGCACAATCAGCAACCCTGCGCGGTATGGCTGGGCCTCATCGGCCAGGCCCTGATTGGCGCCCAGCACCGCCTCTACAGTGCCGACCAGATGGCCATAAAAATTATTGCAAATGGTGTCCAGCAGATCCCCGTCAGACGTTCTGCATGTCGTCGCCATAGCGCACAAACTCCAAAGTGAACCTTTGTTTACGTGGGATACCGCCCTGCATCAGCGCGCTTTGCTCTTCCTCAAGGCTTTTGAGGCACCAGGTGCCCAGCACGTCGCCGTAACCGGTGGTCAGGGTCAGCGGCTGAAGCTGGGCGCCGAGCGTGCGCAGCGTGTCGAGCTGTTTCAAACCACCCTTTAAGCCCGGGATGATCGCGCCCTTGAGGGTGATTTTCTCGTCGCCCATGCCCACCGCTTGCTGGGCCGGGCGCCGTGATAGGCGCTCTTGCGAGGCCCAACGGAATTCAGTCGAGCGGCGCAGTTCGTCAAAGGCGGCCGTGTCGAGGTTGAAGAAATACGGCGGTGCCTTGGGGTCTTGCGGCTGGATGATCAGCAGGTGCGGAAACGGCTTAACCGCCTCCGGCGCCGGCGTCTGATCCGTGGCGAAGGCGCCCGTGGGCACGATGTTGGCGAGCGCCGGACTGGCCTTGCCGGCGATTTTGTTGATCGCCGTCGCCGCCTTACCTGCCTGTTCCTTGAGGGTGCCCAAGCGCTCATCCATCCCCGACAGCGCCCGGCTGGCTTTGTTGTAGGTGGCCACCACCGCGCCGACCTTGGCTTGCGCGGCATTCACCCCGCGCATGACCCGCTGAAGCTTGGCGCCGACCACAGGGCCGACAAAGGGCAGATCCTCCAGCTCGGACGCCGCGCCGGTGATTTCGCTGATCGCGCCATTCATCGGCCCTAGCATGCCGTCCAGGCTGCGCCGTCCGGTTTCCCCCGCCGAGGCCAGGTATTTGAGCCCCGACCGTAATTGGTCCAATGCAGGCATAAGCCCTCCGCGTTAAATGTTCGGCGAGTCGTACAACTTGCGGCTTTCCAGTTGCTGGGCGATGTCGCGCTGATGCTGCTCGAAAAACGGCCGCAACTGCGCATAGAGCTGGGCAGGGTCTTTCACGTCGCCGTTGACCGTAATGCTCATCGGCGCCTGGATATCCACCTTGGAATCGACCTTTACCCTCCGGACTCGGCCTTGGCCGGCGATAGCGGGGCCAACTTGGCGGCCGCCGCGTCGGCGCTGGCCGGCGGCAACATCATGGCGCGTGCCGCATCACCGGGCTGCGCCTCGACCGCCGGCGCCGCCCGGCCGGGACTGGCCAGCAGCGAAACACCACTGGCGCCAGGCTTGGCGAACGACTGCGCAATGTTGCCCAGCACCGGCGGAATATCCTTGCCGGCGTTGGCCATCATCAGCGGCCCCGCGTCAGGCAGGCGTTTGAGTGATTCGTCGGCACCAAACATCGTCTTGCCGAGTACCCCACCCAAAAGATCGCCCCCCATGCCGCCCAGAGCGGCACCGATCGCCCCACCCACCACCGTGCCGATCACCGGCACCACCGAACCGATGAACGCGCCCGCCGAAGCGCCGGCGATCGCCCCGGCCAAACCGCCCGCCGCACCGCCGTAGCCCTCGGCCTTTTCGTCTTGGGTTTCGGCGTTCTGGTAGGTGTCCACCGCCTTAAACATAGAATCAACCGCCGCAAAGATCGCCGGCCCCTTCACCCCCAGGCCGACACTCGCACCGCGACCACCGCCGCCACCGGACCGCCCGCCTTTGCCGCCACTCTTGCCCTTGCCGCCGTCGGCATCGACGCCGCCATCCAGGCCGCCGGCGCCGCCGGCCGGCATGTTGGTGACGATCACCTTTTGCGGAATGTTGGGATTGCCCATCAACGAACCGCGACCGATATTCAGCAGACCCTTGGCAATCTTGAAACTGCTAAACGCCGTCTGCGCGGCGATCACCGCCGCCACGGCCGCACCGATCCCCGTCACCAGGCGCGGCGACTCATCCGACAGCTTGCTCAGGCCCTGGGCGACCGACGTCAAACCACCGGCCACGGCATCCGTCACTGGCCGAAAGGCGTCGCCGATCGCGCGCATGGCGTCATCCATGCCCTGGGCCATTTCTGCCCACTTCTGCGCCGAGGATTGGCGCCGCTCTTCCAGGTTCTTATCCAAGATCCCGCTGGCATTGGCCGACTCGTTTTTCAACTTGGCGTACAGATCCTTGTTCTGCATGTACGCCGTCAGCGCGCCCTTGACCTGCATGTCGGCGAACAAGTCGCCGGTGCGCAGAGCCTGTTCCAGGGACGCAATCATGGCTTTGGCTTTTTCTGGATCGGCTTCCTTGCTGATCCTGGCCGTGGCTTCCGCCATGGCGGCGGCCTTCTTCGGATCGGTCGCGGCAATGTACTTCTGCGCCAATTCAAAGCTGGATTCCAGGGTGGACTTGCCATTCTGCAGGCCGGTGTTCATCGACGCCTGATAATCAATACCGGCGTCTGCATAGGCCTTGACGGTGTCGCCCGAGCCGATTTTCTCCATCCAGTTTTTGAGGTTGTTCGCCGCCTCATCGGAACCGCCAGCGGTCTTCATCTGCACCTGAAGCATGGCGCCCAATTGCGACACCGAGTCCATGCCAGTGATGCCCAGCTTGCCCATGCCCGCGAGCAATTCGGGGAACCAGCGCGCCATGTCGGCCGCCTCAAAGCTGCCGGCCTGGCCTTGGTAGGCGATCGCCTCCAGGGCCTTTTGCATCTGCGCCGGGTCGGTGATCTTGGCGTTCTGCCCCAGGGCATTGATCATGCGCGCCGTTTCGGTACCGTCCGAACCCTGGCCCACGGCAAACTTGGCCGCCGTCGGCGCATATTGCAGGGCCTTGTCCAGCTCCATGCCGGCACCGACCAGGGCATTGACCACTTCGGCCACCTGATTGCGCGCCATGCCGGTATCGCGCGACGTCCCGATAATCGTCTTGGACAGCTGCGCCTCTTCCGGCTTATTGGCAATACCGGCCTTGATCGAAATGTCGCGAATGATCGCCCCATAGTCCGCGCTGACCTTGGTCGGAACGGCCATGGCCAACGTGGCCGCCGCTGCCTGGCCGACGCTGCTTTTCAGGTTCTGCTTGCCCTCATCGAGCTGCATGTGTCCCTTGGCTTTCAGCTCGGCCTTGGCCGCCACCGCGCCCATGCTGGCGTAAGCCTTGGTCAGATTGCGGACTTCTATGCCTTGTTTCTTCAGGCTGCTGATATTGGATTCAAGCCGTTTCAGCAGTGCGCCGGCCCCCTGCTCACCCGCCAGATGCGCCTTGCGCCACTCATCACGTAGGCGGATGGTGTCGCCAATGGTCTTTTCCAGAATCCGGGCTTTTTTGCCTTCGGCTTCCAGTTTCTTGATCCGCCCGGTGACATCCTTAAAGGCGTTGCCCACCGAGGAACTGACCGCCCCACCAATGACCAGGCCGAGCGCGAGTTTGTTCGCCATGTGCGTGCCCTATGCGTCGTCGAGTCGATCGAAGGCGGCTCAATCCGTGAGCCACCACACCATCCGATCAAAAGTCATGGCCTCAATCTCGGCCGCCGAGAACCCCGTCTCTTTAGCCAAGCGTTTCGCCGCGATCTTGAGCGTGGTTGCGTTACACGTCGTCTTCTTCGACCAGGCGAAAATAGCCGGCCTGCAAGCGGTTGTAGTCCTTGAGTTTCAGGGCCAACAGGTCCGCCTCGGCGACCGAAAGCAAGGAGCAAAACAGGTGCAACTCCATCTTTTCCATGTCGCCGGCGCCGATCATTTTCGCGGCGTTGAATTCCTTCACACTGGGCGCGCGCATGGTCAACCTGTCGACCAGCACGCCGTTGAAGCTGGCCTTATAACGCAGCGTTACGGTAACGCCTTCCTCGGTGACGGAGAGCCAGGCCGGCAACGTTTGAGTATCCAGAGTCATGTGCTTTTATCCTTAAAGGCCAACGGCCGAGCGTTCGGCAGCGAGTTGATCAACACCGTCGATCACCTGAATCATGTTGAGCGGATCGATCTCGTACATCACACGCCCGTCGATTTCGAGCTTGTAGTAGGTCAGCTTCACGGCGTGTTTGATTTCGGCCTGATCGCCCGGTTTCCAGTCGCCCATATCGACCTCTTTCACGCCGCCGCGCATGGTCACGACCACCGGCGTGACCGCACCCTTGAGGCCCTTGTACGCGCCGCGAAACACCAGATTGCAGGCGGTCTGATCGGACAGACCCAAATATTTCAGCGTCTCGCGGCGCACGCCGTTGGTGGTAAACGCGGACTCCAGCTTTTCCATGCCCACAGCGAACTCAATCGGCGCCGACATGCCGCCGCCCTGATAGTCGAGAGTCTTTTGCGTCAGCTTTGGTAGGGTCAGGCTTGGCACTTCGCCGGACAGGCTCACGCCGTCGACAAACGCGACGCAGTTGGTCAGTACTTGAGGAATCATTGAACGGCCCCCTTAGGCTGTTTCGAGAACTTCGGTCAGCCACTCGTTGGTGACTTCGATAAGGAAATTCGGGTTTTCCGCCGGCGGCACGTCGGTGAAACGGATACGCCAGTAAATTTTGCCCTGCTCGATTTGGCTGGCCGTGTTCATTTCTTTGTCCGCGTAGACTTCGAAATTGATAATCGCGCCGGCGTTTTTCTGATCGCGCATGAACGCCTGCAGGCCTTCGGTGACGTCCTGCACGTAGGTCTTGGTGATCGAGCGGTCTACCGCCCACTTGTGCCCGGCCTGAATCGCATCCATGAGGATGTCGCACGTACGCACACGGGTGACAAACGCCCACTTCGCATCAGCGGAGCAAGTGCGGTTGCCCCACAGGCGATAGCCACCATCGCGAATGATCGTGGTGATATTGGCGTTGTTCAGCAGGTTGGCCCGGCAGGTGTCGTCGCCGTCCAGATACTCGATCGGGCGACTGGTGCCGGTGATGCCGACAAACTCTTTGTTCGACGGCGATGCCCAATAGCCGTAATTGGCATCGGTCCAGGCGAACAGGCCCGCGACCCAGGCCGAGCCTGGCGCGTCGACCGTCTCGCTTTTGCCCGTATCCCAGTACTGAACCCCAGGATCGACCAGATACACACGCTTGCTGCCGAAGTTTTCGGCGTAGGCCAGCGCGTCCTCGTCGGTGGTGTTCGGCCCGTCGACAATGGCGATCGCGCGCAACTTGCCGGCCAAGGCATCCATGGCGGTGGCCACCGCTTGCGTGGCGGAATGCCCCGGGGCGATCAACAGTTTGGGTTGGGCGTTGTGTTTGCTCTTGCCGTCCAGCAGCGCTTGCAGGCCGGTACGCTGGCCATTGGCGAGAACGCCGCCGATGATCGCCGAGGTTTGCAGCGCCTCGTCTTCCATCTTGGGCACGCCGATGGCGACGATCACCGCTTTGGCACGGACATAGATCGCCTGGCAGGCCCGGGTGATCGCCGAATCGGCGCCGAACGCGGCAATGGCCTCGCGCTCGGTTGTGATCAGCACCAGATCGCCGGCCTTGGCCGTGACCAGAGGGCCGGGGGTGAAGGTGTCGCACAGACCAATGATCGACGACGACGGCAGCGAAATGGTGCGCGCGCCGGTGTCGATCAGCGTCGTGGTGACGCCGTGAAAAAAACCGCTCATAGGGATCAATCTCCAGAAACGACAAAGCCCCGCGTGAGCGAGGCTGTGAGGGGTGTGAAAGTTGCGCGTAACGGGAAAGAAAACGCCCCGTCAGTGCGGGGCGTTTATTTAATCTGCTCGGCGATCCAGTCAGGCGGGACCGGGCGGGATTGCTCGACAGGAAAATCCAAATTCTCCGGCCAGTCGCGCAGCGATTGCATATAACTTAGTAGCGACACGAATTGCTCGGACGTAAGGGTTGGCGCTCGGCTGAGATCCTGTTCGTCTCGGTGCCGGTCACGCAGCCATTGCACGCGCAGAACTTCGCCGTCTCGCCAGCCCCTTTCCAGCGCTGCCAAGCTTTCCGGTGGCAGATCAATCAAGATAGGTAGTCCCTCAGCGTCGTGGCCACGAACTTTGTTCGGAGCAGGGTTCGCGAGAACCTCCAGGTAGCGCTCTTCAGCAATTTCCTTGGCATCGTTCGGCATGGTTTTATGCAGACCCTCAAGGTAGGTCGTTTGTGTCGTCTGACTATAGAAACGTTTCACTGATCAGGCTCCAATGGCGATGATGCGCGAGGGAGTGGCAATCGGCCCCCAGTTGAATAACTCAACCGCTGAAACTGAGATGTTGCCGGCCACCAGGTTACCGGCGTTGGCATTGCCCGAGGTGCCTAACGGAGCGGAGATTGCCCACAGGCAGGCAGTCGGAAAGGCCATCGGCCAATACACCGCGCCTGCTGATCCTGGCGCCATCTGTGCGCCGCTTGTCCATTGAATGATCAAACCGCCCATCCATGAAGGGAACACGATGTACCCCTGTGCGTTGAAGCTGGACAGAAATCCCAGTCGCATCTTGTACGGCGTCACAAAAACATCGTCACCAGAGCCCGCTCGAACTTGTGCCAGGGTCGCCACTTTGGCGACCCCCTTAACCGCTTCGGTCGCCTGAATTACCAGCGCCGCAATACCCGCCGAAAACTTCTTTGGCGTCACGATCGTGGTGTCATCTACCCCCGAGTTGGTTTGCGCCTGTGTGGCAACTTTAGCCCAGCCAAAAGCTGCCTCAGTTGCCTGAACGAGCCGAGCGGATATCGCCTGAAAAACCCGCAAGGCGGTCATAGGCCTGGAGTTGTCCTGGGCAGTTTGCGCCTCAGCATCAGCTTGCGAAGCAACAGAGATCCCGTAAGCGGAAAGCGTGGCTGGATTAGTGCCGGCGATTACTCGACCGTACTTATCCACGGTCACGCTACGATAGGTTCCGGCATTCACGCCGCTACGCCCGGCAACCATTTCAAACAGCAGATCCGACACGCCCAGGGCAATCGGCGCATCGCTCACCAGTTGCCAAATGCTGTCACCGTTGGTGGTACCGCGCTCGACGTGAACGAACAGGCCGGGGGTTACTTCCAGGCTGCTATCGGCGTCCACACTGCGCGTCCATACCCCCGCCGCAGAAACGCTGTAGAGGCCGTTGTCTTTTGGCAAGGCTTGGTGCTTGACCAGTACCCGCGCGTCCGCTGTCAGCGGTACATCGTCAATCGTTTGCAGACCGTTCAACACCACCGGGCCAGTGGTTGCAACCAACGCCGAATGTTTGAAATCCTGCTTGGTCAGCTCGGCCAGCACCTTCTGATCGACATAATCACGCGTGGCCAGGACCACCGCCGGATCGATCTTTAGCGTGACGTTGCCGGAATTGTTGACGATGAAATTCATCCGCACCACTTGCGTGCGGCCCGAGCCTTGCGACATCAGCGGCTTGTAGCTTGGTGCACAATTGGCCACCGCCACCAGATCGCCATCCGAGTCATATAGTCCGATTTCACGAATCCACTTGCCGCCTTCATCGGCCGGGATAATCTGCTCGGCGATGATGATGGCCGGGTCTTGCGGGTCAACCTTGAGCTGATTCAACGGCCGGCGACGCCACTCGTTAATGAGCAGGGTCTGGGTCGGCGACGGCAGGGGGTTAGGCGGATCAGCCACCCCGTTCGGATTAGCATCACCCACGCCCATGTCAGTGATTTTCCAGGGCGTGCCGAGCGCATCGGCGTTGGCCTGCTTGGCCATTCCCACGGTCGTGAGGATCGCGAAAAACTGCGAATTCGTATCAATCATAATAAACGTCCAGGGTGTCTATGGAGTGTTCACGGCCGAGCACGGCAAAGCTGCCCGTGACCTCAATGTCACGCATCACCGGCGGGTAAACGTCGATTTCGTCGCCTTCGTAGAGACAGGCCGCGATGTTCAAATGGCCTTGGGTTTCCAGGCTGATCGCGAGCCCGGTCAACTTCCGGCTGACGGGCTTGGCATCGTCGATCAGGCGTTCCAGCTCCTGATACATTTCCTCGGTGATGCCGGTGTCCAGCACCCCGACCTTCAGGGCAAAGGTGCCCGGCACGCCCTCGGGCACCGTCTTGAACCACTCGACGATTTCGATCAAGTAGCCCAGAGGCTCGACCACCCGGCGCAGGGCGCCGATCGTGCCTTTGTGGGCATGGATGTAATACGACGCCTTGATCGCCGCGCGCTTGGTCGCTTCGGACCATCGGTAATCCCAGCGGTCGACCGACCACGCCCACGCCAAGTGGGGCAGCAAATGCACCGGACAGGTATCGGCGTTGTACAAGGTGCGCAGCGGCACAATGGTTTTGTCGTAGAACGCGGCCTCCAGGGCGCGCTCCAGTGGCGTGCTATTGCTCGGCAGTAGGCTTTTCATGTCGCCCCCGCCAGCACCACGCTCCACTCGGTGCAATACGCCGCCTGTGCCTTGCTCGGGGCCAGATCCACCCAGTCGATTAGCTCGACCCGCGACACGCCGGCCACGTGCAACTGCGCATCCACCGCCGAACGGGCTACCTCCACCCCCAGGCGCTTGCGTGGATTGACCCACGCCGCCAGACGCGTCTTAGCCTCGGCCAGACTGGCGTCACCTTCAGGCCCGGCGCTTTTCATGTGCAGGATGGCGTTGATTTGATAGGGGATAATCTCGGCACTTTGCACGGTGACAAAATCCGCCACCGGGCGCACGTCCTCATCATTGAGCCCCGCCGCCACCGTGGCCAACAGTTCCGGCCCCGCCTCGCCCTCGCCTTCCGAACTCAGCACCGTTACCGTAACGCGCGCCGGGGATGGGCTTTCCGCCGTGGCATCGGCCACCAGGCCCGAGGCGTTGCGCGCATGCAGGATGTAGCTGTTACGCGGCCCGGCCGTGGTCAGCCCCTCAAAGGCCAACTGAATGCGCTCGCGGTAAGAATCGTCCTGCTCTATGACCTTCGCCACGGGCGGCACCGCCAGCAGATCCTCGGCCTGGATCACCAGGCGCGGCAGATTGACGTTCGCCCCCAGGTGATCCAGATCCGGACCAATCGCGTGCGCCAACAACAGCGCCTTGGCGGCATCGTTAACCCGGGCACGGTTGCCGACTTTGTTATACGCCCCGACCTCCAGCAACTTCACCACCGGATCACTCTCCAGCGGCGCGCTCCAGTTGTCGCCCATGTGCCCGCGAAAGGTGGCCAGCCCTTCCTCATAGGTCGCCTCAAAGTCCAACGGCTCCAGCACATCCGGCGCCGGCAGCGCCGACAGATCCACGATGCTATTCATACGCTCACCTCCACCAGAAAGCGGTCGCCGAGGTAGTCGCCGGCAATGCTCAGATCGATCTTGCCGCCCAGCACCGCCAACACGCGGACGCTCTGCAACTTCAGGCGCGGCTCCCAACGCGCCAGGGCGCGCACCGCCTCGGCTTGCACCGAGCTTTTCCAACCTTCGTTAACCGGCATGTCGACATAGGCGCGCAACTTGCTGCCGTAGTCCGGCCGCTGCCGGCGACTGCCCAGCGACGTGCTGAGAACGTCAGCCATGGATTGGCGCAGATGCTCGATACCGGAAATGGGTTGGCCGGTGTGGCGATCCATTCCGATCATCGACCTCACTCCTTCAGGGGTTCGAACTCAGGGTTAATTTTCAGGTAGCTGACCGCTTGCTCATCGGACGCCGATACCGCGACACGCCCCTTGGCTACCGCCAGAGTGCGTTTGCTTTTGGGGATGATCAGCGTGCGCGAGGTAAAGACCTTGTCGCGAAAGGTCAGCAGCAGATCGACTGCCGGCGATTGTTCGTCGGCGGACAACTCAGTGGGCTTGGCCATGTGTTTCTCCAGGTATGAAAAGCCCGCACTCGGCGGGCTGAATAAACGACTGATTAATGCGTGTGATGGTTGTCGCTGGATCCGGTGGCAAGGATATTGGCGGCGCTGGTGATGGTTTGCGTCACGTGCAACGGCCCGTCGACCACCACTGCGCCGACCAACTTGATTGCCGCTGATTTGACCGTCGCCGCTTCGGGCAGGAGCTGCGCCTCGGTGCCACCCACCTTCGCTCTGACGGCGTCATCCGTTACGACCACTTCGGTGCTGCCGACCTTGATGGTGACCGTTCCAGTCGGCAACGTGATGCTGTAGCTATTGGCCTGCCAGTCGTAGACCAGCGAACCACCATCATCGAAGCGCCAGACTTCCACATGGTCGCGGTTGTCCGGCTGGGCACCGGCGTTGCCATACAGCCCCGGAATAAAGGTGCCCATCCCCGCCTGGCCACTGGGGTTGAACAACACCCCCTGCTCGTTCAGGCTCGGCACCCGCCAGTGCCGCGCCTTGCCGGCAGCGAGGCTGTGCCAGCGCACCCAGGCGCTGGTCCATGCACCGTTGGACACCCGAACCGTGGCCGACGCCAGATCCACACCGACCACCACGCACGGCATCAGCATGGCGGCAATCATGCGGTCGTGTTCCGCACTGGCGTAACTCATAGGTCCTCTGGTCTCATCGGACCATCGCCGGGGGTAATGTCCAACAGCAGAGAGCCTGGCGGTTCATCGGGCCAAGGCCATTCCTCAATGCCCAGGTAAATCTGGTGGGTCCATTCCACCAGCCAGACGGTGTACCCATCGAGCTCTGGTTTGGTCCAGTCCTGCAGGGCCTGAACGAACTCGGCTGGCTCGACGGCGAGCCCCCACGTTTGCGAGCGCAGCAACACGGCTAACTGCGCCGCCAATTGCACAGCTTGCTGGCAATGTTGGGGACGTATCGGATCAACGATGATCCGTGCTTCGAAACGGCAAATCAGGGTGGTTTCGCCGGTGCCGATGTCGCGGCCTGGCTCCATTTCGGCCATCTCAATGAACACGACCGGCAACGCAATTCGATCCTTGATACTCGGCCAGGCGGTCGCCGCTTTGATGCCGGGCAGGCCGACCATCAGATGCTGCTCGATCGCACGGTAGAGCTGGTCGAGATTAAAAGGCTCATCAGACATTGGCCGTCCCCTTCAGATACTTCTGCAGCTCAAAGTTGAATTCCTGCTGCAGGATTTCCAGCAAGCGCGTGTTGGCCCGTTTGACCCAGGCGTCGAAGTGCGGGCGGGCTTGCTCCAGCGATACCTTGGCCTTGGCCAGCGGAAAGCGATTGCCGTTTTCCGCGACCCAGCCCGAACTCGCACCCCCGCCACCCGACACCGTGCTATCGGGATAGTCGTCCGCGTTGAAATGCTTGCTTGCCGTGCGAATCCAGATGTCCGGTTTGTTGCCGTAAACCTGCTTGAGAAAGGCCCCCTGGTAGCGCCGCCCCGCCACCGACACACCGCTACGGGATTGGCGAGCCCGGCCGATCCGGCTGGACTCGATGGCATTGAGGCCGAACCACAACTTGCCGCTCGTTGCGCCACCGGCGACCGGGTAGGCCCGCAGGCGCTGCCGCACTGCCGCCACGGCTATCCGCTCCTGGCGACTGACGGCCCGGGCAATGTGCGTGCGCAGCCAGCCCAACGTTTTATTGATGGCTCGACGCTGAGCCGCAGCCGCGGCTTTGGGGACCAACTTGCCGAAGTCTTCGAAGGCTTGCAGATCCGCGGTCGACGCCTGGATGGAGATCATCCCGCCGTCGGCTGAGGTTTTGTAGAAGCTGCCGTTACTCATGCGCGCATCCTCAGGATCAAGGCGACCAGACCGTCACCGCTCGGCTCCAGCTGCAGCAGGTCGTAGTCGCCACCGCCGTCCAGCGCTGGCAGATCGACGCTGACCAACATGCCCTGCTCCAGCCCCTGCGAATCGCTGACGCGAATCTCAAACCGTGGCTCGCGCAGGCCGGTGTTGAGTTTGCCGATCTTCGGTTGCAGCCAGGGTGCGGAGAACATTCCCAGCACCGGCTCTGCCCTGCCCTCGATGCGCGCGGTGTCGCCCAGTGTCTCGAACACCACCGCGTCAATGTCGGCGATCAGGTCGCGAAAGCCCATGATCAGAGCTCCAGCAGGATCTGCGCCAGAGGCCGGGTGCAGAGGTGCAGCGGGTTGGACTGCGCTTCACCGGCCATGCCTTTGTTGAACGGCATCGGCTCGATCTTGCTGTAGTACGGAACGCCCTCGGTGTTGACCGTTTCCATGTAGTCGGCCGGGGCAAAGACCGAGATGTACAGATCCGGTACGCCTTCGGGAATCAGCAGCGCTTTGTCGTCATGGATGAAGGTCACGCCGGCGATTTTGCCGCGATAACGCTCCCAGACAATGCCGCCGAATTCGAAGCTTTCGCGGGCATCGCCACGCAAGGCGGCGGCTTGCTGACTGTTGAGGAAGGTCTCTTTCACCGACTTGTGAACGATCAGCTTGTTCCAGAAATTTTTGCCACACAGGGCGCGCGAGCCACTGCTGGTGATGCTACCCAGCGCATCTTCCTGCAGGTCCAACGCTTCACCGCACTTTACGCGCAGCTCGGTCTCAGCATTGGCGAGTCCCATGGACATTTTCTTGCGGGTCACGCCGAAGGTTTTGTAAATGTCCAACAGCACCGTCGACCCGTCGGCATCGAGAATCTGCCCGTTCAACGCGCCCATGCGTTGAAATTCGTGAGTGGCATCCAGCTGTCGACGCGCTTTCGCCAGGCGCTTATTCACCACGTCCTGGACCGCCTGCAACTCGGAGCGCGTTCCGAAGGCGCGGATACCCTGAATCTCATCGGCCTTGATCGCAAAGCGTTGCGGCAAGTGCACGGTATTGAACGGGATCAGGTTGCGCTTCGTGCCACTGACCACCAGGCCAGATGTACCGCGCTCACCGGCTGGCACCAAAGCCAGGATGTCGCCATCCTTTTCGATTTGCACGGTCAGGGTGGTGATGCCCTCTTCCTGGAACAGACCCAGGCTACTGATGCGGCCCGGCAGGTATTCCTGTTCGTTGATGGCGGCGGTCAGCGAAGAGACCGAAAACGCGTCATCGTTAAAGATTTCAATATCAGCCATGAAGCAATCTCCAGAAAATGAAAAACCCGCACTCGGCGGGCTGGAAAAACAGGGATCGCCTTAGCGGACGATCAGGAAGTGAGTGGCTAGCGCCCTTTCGGCAGCGAGGTCCAGGCCCGTGAGGTGGGCTTCGCTGACTTCCGCCAGGCGCACCACGGCACGACCACGCCGCACCACATCCGATTCGCCGAGCGGGCCGTAAAGGATGGCGATCGCGTTTTCGCTACCGTCTTCGGCCGTTGGGTTATACGGAGCAAACTCACCGGTCAGGCTGACCAGACCGAGGATCTGTCCAGGCTCGAGTGCAGGGCCAGCGGCGACATTGATCGCTTCGCGGGAAATGGTGCCGGCCGCTTCAGACAGGAGAAATTCGCCCGCATGCATCGGCTCTCGTTGAATAGTCATCGTCTTACTCCTGAAGCAGGTTGGGATTTACCGGTCTGCGCGGCTTGGCGGGCGGACCAAATGGAAGGTTGATCGATTTTTTTGGCCTGCACCTTCAGGGCCGGGTCATCGTCCAGCGGCAAGCTGTTGTCGATTTCGAAACCCTTGCCACTGCCGACGATCTTGTCGAACAGACGCGCACGTACCGCTGCGACGTCCAGGCCAGCGGCAACGAACTCGACACTGAACTCGGGCAACCGCGCAGCCACGCAAAGATCGTTCACCGCTTTGGCCCGAGTCAGACCGGCCTGGACGGTGGCTTCGCTTTCGAGTTTGGTTGAGCTGAGCAGTGGCTCAATCAAATTGTTGATGCCCAACTCGGCACAACGCTGGGTGATCATCAGGGCCAACTTCGCCGAGTCGACCACGAGAGGCGTCAACGGCGGATCATCCGGTTCCAAGTCCGGATCAGACTCTGGCGGTTCGTCGAGCTGGGCCAGTAGCTCGGCCGGTGCGTGCTGATAACGCTGCAGCACGGCACCTTGGCCGACACATGCCTTAACCGTGACACCGTCACCCACTTCGTCAGCCAGCCCCAAGGCCACCGCCTCATTGGCGGTGAGCCAGGTTTCATTGGCAACCAGGCGCCGCAATTCGACCTCATCAATGTCCGGTGCTTTGGCCTTGTATGCTGCGATGATCGCCTCCATGGTTTGGTCCAGGACATCAGCCACCTTGCGAAAGTCTTCGGCATCCCCTGCCGCGTATGTCCACGGGTTGTGAATCATCAGCATGGCGTTGGAGGCGATCACAACCCGGTGTGCCCCGCACACCGCCACGCTGGCAGCACTGGCGGCCAGCGCATCCACCCGGCCGGTGCAACGCTCACCCAGACGCGACAACGCGTTGTGCATGGCCAGGCCGTCGAACAGGTCGCCGCCGATGCTGTTGAAGGCGGCGATCACCGGCGAGACGCCATCGTCCATGGCGCGCAGATCCTGCACGAACTGATTGGCGGTGATACCCCAGCCACCGATCTCGCCGTAAACAAAGACCTCGATCACCCGCTCGGTGGCTTCACCGCTCGCGTGTACCGCGTACCAGGTTTTATCTTGCACCGGCACGCGCTTGCCCGCCCGGTTGTAAATGCGCGGTCGCGTTTTCTTGCTCATGGTTGCTCCTTGTCGTCGATCGGGACGAAAGCGTCGAGGGTGGTGTAATTGAGGCCGAGGGTGGTGGCCCGGACCAGATCGGCGGCGTTTTCCGCGTCGACCGTTTCCGCGTCGTAACCGGTACGCAGGACCATCTCGCTACGTGAAGCGAAGCCGGCCTGCACCTCCATCCGCCGGGCCTGCACGTCCTGCACAGGCTGGATGTAGGCCCAACCTTGCGGGACCCAACGCGTGCGCAAGTACTCACGGCGCCGTTGGGTGTAGTCGTCCAGCACCAGAACACCCGACAACACTGCCATGTCCATCCAGGCCGCACGGACCGGTCGGCAAAGCTGATGCACGTAGACGCCGAACTGCAGTTGCTCCAATCGACGCCGAAACTCGTTGAGCACCACCCGCAGCGCCCGGTCGTTGACCTCGCGCATGTCGCCGGTGAGGATCTCGTACGGTGTGCCGGTACCGGCAGCAGCTGCCATCAGTTGCTGTCGCATGAAGTCGGGATAGTTGTTGCCCGCATCTGGCGGTTTGGAGAACTCGACCTCTTCACCTGGCCCCAGCTCTTGCATGGTGCCGGGCTCCAACGCCACCATCGGCGTGAAGCCGTCGCGGTCCAGGTTCAACGGTTGGCCGGTGACCGGGTCTCTAGGCGTCTGGACGCTATCCGGCGCCGGACGACTGATAAACCCGGCGAACAGGTTGGCGACTTCCTGGCGAAACAACACCGCATCGTCGTAGTTGTCGAGGCTGCGCAGGCGCTTCAACACTGGCGATAAACGCGGCACGCCACGCAACTGGCCTGGCTCGACCGGTTCGAAAATATGCAACACCTGAGCGGCCGGCACGCGCACCAGTTGGTTGTAACCGGCATTCAGCGAAGAAGCATCACGCGGGTGCGAGAGGTACATCCAGTACGCCACGCGCTTGCCACCCGGGGTGAACTCGATCCCGGCGCGGATGAAGTTGCCGTCGCGAGTGGTTTCGAACTTGTCGTGAGGGACAAACTCGGGGGCCAGGATCTGCAACTGCAACGGCACCGCGAGACCTTCATCCAGGCCACGCGGGCGCAGCCGGATAAAACATTCGCCCGAGGTTTCCACCGTGCGCGCGACCAATGCTTGCTGGCCGTTGAAGTCGGTGCGCTCATCGGCATCCGACTCATCGACCCAGTCGTCCCAAAGTTCCTGCAGCAATTTGCGCAGGGCTTCGTCGTCGGATTTTGGCCTTGGCGTAATACCGGTGCCAATCAGGTTACTGACGCGTTTGTCGATTACATTGTAGGCATACGGGTCGTTGCGAACCGCTGCCCGGGAGCGTGATCGCAAGTTGCGCAGCGCCGGGGTATTGATGCTGTTGATTCCGTTGTCGGGAGCATCCCAGCCAGTGGATCGTCGGCCCTCCCCGGCGCCTTCGTAACTGGCCTTGATGTTCGACGGCAACACGAATCCGTTACGGGTGAGCGTCGGATAGCGGGCCATTAGAGTCCTTTGCCTCCGTGGTACAACCGAACCACCCGAGAGCGTGGCCCGGCTGTACTGATCAACGAGGTGCGAATTTCCTCGCGCGCCTTGAGCAGTTCGTCGACGGTTCGGTATTCCACGGTGCGGTCGGTGTAGCGCACAACTTTTTCACCGCGAGCGATGGCCGCCTCAACCGCGTCGAGGTGCTTTTGGGTAAAGGACATATCAGCGTCTCTTCAGGTAACCGCTGGTGGAGCTGCGGCGTTGAGGGGGTGGTGCTGCCGGTCGCGGTTGGACGACCACAACAGTGGATTGCGGTGCCGGTTGAGCAGCAGTTGGTGGTGTTGAAGCGGTGACGCGTTCGCCTTGAACCGGTTTGATGTCCAAGGCGTCGTCGAACAGACCCGACTGCGCCATGGCCTGACGAACCCGCTCCCAGTCGTGTTCGTGGTAGCGGTTAAGACCCAGGTAATGGGCCATCGCCAGGCAGTACACCATCAGGTCGAGGGCTTCATTGCGCTCGGCCTTGCCCTTGACCCATTCGATACGTTTGTGGCCCTTGATGTAGCGGGTCACCTTACGTTCGACGACGCATTGCTCGAAAAACTCGTCTGGCAGATCGTTGGCAAAGTGCAGCGCGCCGGGGCCTGACTCGAACGCATAGCGGTTGTAGATCCAATCCTTCGCGGTGTCGGTACCGACGAACCACAGTTCAACGCCGTTGCGCTCCGTCTGACCTTTCCAGGTCACATCCATCATGGATGGCCGCTGCGCAATGACATTCCTACCAGGCTTGCTCGCTCCCTTGACTGCAAACACGTTGCGCCAGCGACGCAGGCGGCAGAACTGATAAACCTCGTCGGTGTGGTGACCACCGGAATCGACCGCCGTGGCGAGGATCGCCAATCCCACACCGCAAGGGTGCCGATAGCGAACCTTGAGCTTGTCATCCAGCACCGACCAAGTGCTTTCATTGGCTGGGTCGCCCCAGATGATTTGGTGGTCGATGATCCACCGCTCCATACCGATGCCGAACCCCATGACCATCAACTCCAGGCGGTTGGCCTGGACGTCGACTGAGGCAGTCAGCATCAGCACGCCCGAAGACATCGAGCCGAGCCCGTAGGTCTCCAGCCGCGCACGCGCAATGAGGACGGCCGCCTTGGTTTGCTCCTGCGCGCTATCCCATACCTTGGCGAGACGGGTGTTGTAAAACACCTGCATTGGTTCAAGGTCACCTTTGGCCTGGGCCTTTTTTGCCTTCTCGAATTGCTTAGCCAGGGTCTTCCAGTCCATCCAGCCGAGGGGTGAATACAGTGCGTTGAGGTGGAAACCTACTGTTTCACCATCGCCCTCGGCATGGGCGCGCCATTCACCGTTGGCGAGCATTTCGCCCTTGTGATACTCCTCGATCAGCACATCGCAATCAGAGCCCGCGCACTGGTAATGCACGACGCTGTAATCTTTCGAGTAGTGCAGGCGCTCCCATTCCAAGGTCTGCATGTGACCACAGCTCGGGCACGGTACGTAGTAGTAACGCTGGTCGCTGCCTTCGAACAGGTCTGAGATCCGAGAGGCACCCTTGATCGTTGGCGAACTGGAGAAGTAAAACTTAGCGTTGCGGCCAAAGGTACTACCCCGGGTTTCCGCCAGTTCGATGGGGTCCCCCTCTTCGCCGATGTCCACTTCCCAGCGGTCGATCTCGTCGCCGTACACGTAACGCGCTGACAGCTCAGACAGGTTGGCTGCCGAGCCAGCGGTCGTGACATACAGCGAACCACCTTCAAACTCCTTGGTGTCCATGGTGTTGCGCGAGTCACGCGATCGGCTGGACGCTACACGTTCTCGCAGCACAGGTGTGGCTTTGATCGTTTTGCCGATGCGCGACGACACCCGCTTTGCGAGGCCAAGGCTCGGCAACAGTGTCAGGATGTTGGACGGTGCCATGTGGATCAGGCCGCCAATCCAGTTCAAGGCAATCTGTGTTTTCATCAACTGCGAGGCCACCATGGTGACCACGCGTTTACAACGATGTGACGGTGATAAACACCGCATAGGTTCGCGCGCATAAGGTGTTCGCGATGTCCGGTATTTACCAGGCTCGGCAGCGCCCGTGTCACGCGGGATACGCATGTACTCGTCGGCCCATTCATCAACCCAAAGCGCTGGCTCGGGACGCAGCCCACGGTAATACGCCTCGCGGTACACCTGTGCACCGTTGGCATATTCAGCAGGCATAGGTCTAACTCGTAGTCGTTACAGCGTGAATAAAGTCTTCATTGGAAATGCGCTCGGCATCCTCAAGCGCGCTACGAAGCTCTTTCATCAGATATTTTTCAATATCCCAAGGGTCATTCATTGCTGACAGTTCGGGAGCGAGTTGAGGCGGCAGTGCCAAGAGCAGATCGCGCACCATCCGCCCGGAGGCGAATGCAGCCTCATCCACTACTGTTCGCTCCACCAATTCACCGCTCGCTTGGAGAACTTCGGTCTCAGCCTTTTCAGCTTGGGCCAGCGCAAGCCGGGTTCTGGCTTTTTGGTAGTCCGGCGCAGCCGTGGAAAGCGCGGTCGGGGATGCATGCGGGAATGCAGGCTCTGACTCTTGATGGCCGAGGACCCGCGGAACTTTGCCAAGGGAATTACTGCGCGATGGATCGCTGGTCATCGCCAGGTATTGCTCGCTTGCTTCAACGTCCACTTTGCCGTCGAGGGTCAGGACCAGGCGGCCACGCTGGACTAATTTGCCAACGTATTGCCGGGACCAGCCCTTGCTGCTCGCATACTCTGTTCGACTCAAAATGGTCATGTAAACCTCCTGTCAACCAAGGGGTGTCAACCGCCGTCAACCTCTGTCAACCAACGTGGAAAAATTACCCGCTAACACTTTCCCGCGGGTTTCCGACCCCGTACCCCTCGGATAAACCCAGGGTCCCCGGCGGTTTTCGGTGCCCCGGCCCGGTGCATCACCCCTGTTCACCGCCGGAGGGTGGCGCTTCGCAGACACCCAGCCGCTTGGCGGCCCAGCGTTCGTAGAGGCCTATGGCAACATCAGCACCGGCCATCGCCGTCAAGCAACCCAATGCGCCCGCCGTCCATATCGACATGCCGGCGGCGATCATAAGCATCATCGCCGACACGCCACAGACAATGCAGGCACCGGACCGAAGCGCAAGCCTTCGCAACAACACCCAGCCCCGCGCCCCATCCTTGTCTGCCCGCCACATCTCACCGGACACGCCACCAACCAACGCCAGTACGATCACTAACCAGATTGGCATCTCTGCCAGTGCTTGTTGTTCGCTTGTCATTTGCTCGCTCACTGTGAAAATGGATGCTCACCACCACTACTGCTCTGTTTCGGTGATCCCGGATGTCGAATAAGCTGACGGTTTATTCTCGAGGGTTGTCATGAATACTCTGAATGTCTTGGTCGCTGTAGCAGCGCTCATTCTTTTTCCAATCGGCGTTGCCACGTTCATGCTCTTGTGGGTTCAGGCATCTGACGAAGACAAAATGAAGTGGAAAAAATTGAGGGCTATCTGCACCGAAAAAATCACTCGTATCCTGACTTACGCGGGCACTCTCGTACTTGTCATACGGGGCGGCTTGGGAATCGTAGCTTTCGCCATAACCGATGATCCTCTGACTCGATCCAGCGTCCTGCACTTACTACTGGACTGCTGGTCCATAGTCGTCTTCGCCGCAACCGGCTTAGGACTTGCGGTGATCTGGCGAAAGATGGATGAAGCTCAACGCAATCAGCAATCGTGAATGACGCGCACAAAAAAACCGGCTATATGGCCGGTTCCTTTCGCCGCTCTCTGCGGTCGCACCTATCGAAGATGACTACTTTTTACAGGTGGATTCTCATGGCAGCAACCCCACTTTAATGCCACCCGGTGAATATGTGGGTAACGCAGGGTGAACGCCTAGCGAACGTCGGCGAATACACCACCTCGGCAATCTGTTGCTGTTGCGTTGTCCCATTTGTCCCACCTTTCAGGATCGAAGTGGGACGCCTGAGAGCGCCTGAATTCGGGGCCTCGCCCCACTGTCCTACTGTTTTATCTACTTTCTCGTGTAAAGGAAGAAATTGAATAACACGCGTGCGCGCCAAGGGCGCGTGCTGGTGCCCGCTCCGCTCACATGGGCGGGAAGCCCCGACAGGCGGGACAGTGGGACAGCCCAACAACGACAAGGCCCGCGCTTGTCCCACCACGTCAAAACGCAGTGGGGCAAGGCGGGCCAGTGGGACATCAACAGCCGGAGTCATGCCTCGGGTCACGCAGCCTTCCCCATCAACATGCCTTCGATGTTCACATGGGCATCGTGCAAACGACGGTAATACGTCGGCGCACTGCAACCGCAGTGCAGCATCTTCTGCGACAGAAAGCTTTCGTGGTTGCAGTAGTGCTCCATCACTACCAAGGCAAGCTCGGGTGCAAGATGCTTATTCACGATCAGCTCAATATCCGCCGATTCATCCAGCAGCACGCGACTGCCGCGAGTCCCCCGAATCAACTCCCCTTTGCACTCCATCAGCATCGCGATCATGTTGCCGCCGCTCGCTCCACCGAAACAGGTGGTTATCGGCGAGTGCAGCTCCTCGGCCCAAAGCTTGAGCATCTCGTCGATTCGCTTAATCAAAGCACGGCTCCTCAAACGTTTCCCTCTGCAACGCCGAAGCGCCACCCCAACCTGCCGGCTTCTTGTAAGCCCAAGGACGCTGCCCACTTTTCGCCAACGCCGGCATCCGTGTCCGTCGCCATCCAAGCCGGTGCATGATCGCCCCGACACGCATCTGCTCGGGCTTACCCCAATGGCCGAAGTCGAGCTTCAGCGCATTAGTCAGCACCTCACTGCCAGACGTGGTTTCACCGATCTGCGATTCCTCCAACCAGGTCAGAATTGGCCCTTCCCACTCATCCACCACAAAGCGCTCTTCCTGCGCTTCAGCAAAGGTCGGAGCCTCATCAGGCGTCACCCACCAGATATCGCCCGCCTCATAGCAAAACATCGCTTCTGCCCAGAGCTGGTCACGGATCTCACGCAGCAGCTCCAGGTCGACCTTGGTACAAGCCACCGGCCAATAACGCCGGTTACCGGTGGCGTCCTTGAGATACTCGTCTTGGTTGGTCGTCCCCACAAACACACACTGGCGTGGCACGTCGTTAGTTCGACGGCCGTAGCTCTCGCGGTAGGTATCAGTCGACGCGGAAAAGAACTGCTTGGCCTTGGTGCTCTCCGCTTTGTTGAAGCTGTCCAGCTCCCCCAGCTCGACAATCCATTTGCCACGGATCGCCTGAAAACCGTCCTTGTCGCCCAGGGCAAAAGGCGTATCCATGAACCACTCGCCGCCGAGGATGCTCATTGCCGTCGACTTACCAGCGCCCTGCGCGCCTTCCAGAATCATCACCGAGTCAGCCTTGCAACCGGGCCTCATTACCCTCCCTACCGCCGACAGCAGCCAGCGCTTACCGACCTTCGCCGAGTAGTCGCTGGCCTGAACGCCCATGACATCGGTGAGCCAACTTTCCAGCCGAGGTACCCGGTCCCATTCGAGCTTGTGCAGGTACTCCCGCACCGGATGAAACGCATGATCATGAGCGACAACACTCACCGCTTCGATCACCTGCGTCGACTTCACCCGCAGGTTGTATTGCTGCGCGAGCCACTTCATCACCCGCACGTCATCGATGTCGGCCCAGTCGCCCATACCACCGCCGTAAGGGGCAGAGCGCAACTTGACGATCTTCGAACTGAAGGCGCTGTAAGTGATGACCCCGGCCCAGCGCTCGTCATTCCCAAGTATCAGCTCGACGTTCTGCATGTGGGCAATCAGGGCGCCGCTTTCGGTGCGAGCCAATTGGTCTTTCCAGCCACCAGCAGCCGGTGGCTTGACCACCGCCAACACCTGGCGGCGTACTGCTTCCAAACCTTCGGCAACGTGCAGGTCGTTGAAGTCTGTCCACTTGTCTTCCCGTTCACCGGAGAAGATCGGCGCAACCACCTGGCCACCGACGATCAAGGCGGCGTTGTTCGCCTTCTCTTCACCGGGGTTCCAGGCATCACCATTCGCGCGTTTCGTCTTCCAGTCATCATCCCGACAAACGATCAGCGGGCAACCCGGAAAGCGCTCACGCATGGCCTTGCACACCACTAGCAAATTGCCCGCATCGAACGCGATGGCCACCGTCAGCGAAGTCGCCATATGCAGGCTGGCGCCCGTGGCGTAACCCTCACATACCAGCACCGGTTCCCCCGGTTCAGGGTGAGGCCCGATCAGGTGAAAAGCCCCCTCCTTCGACATCCCATAAGGCCAGTAAGACTTATCCCGACCGGTATCTTCCTGCTTAGCCGGAAAGACCACCTGCAGGCCAACGATCTGGTCCCGCACGTTGCACATAGGCACCAAAAACGCGCCAGTGCGCGGCGCGTAACGAACACCAAAACCGACGATCTGTTTTCGATCCAGGTAGTCGCTACGCCCCTTCTCCGGCATGCGCTTGAACAGCCCTGCCGCACGGTTCGCCGCTCGACGTGCAGCATTGGCCGCTATATCGGCTGCGCGACGCTTGGCGTCCTCTTGACGAGCGCGCATAACCTCACGCTCTTCAGGCGACATCCGCCCCGACTTCACTTTAATCTTCTGCGTTTCCCCCGAACGCCAGTCACCGAAGCTCCCAAAGATCAGCGTCTCGCCCTTCTCGGTGCGATGTTCGTGAACCACGTACCAACCGTTCTTTTCTTTGCCCTTGTCCTGCGTGGTCTTGCACCGGCTAAGCTTGCCAAAAATTAACGGCTGGTCCGGCTCGAGGCCGTAGTCTGCAAATTGACCCAATACCTCATCGAGCATGGCGGGCCTCCCGCGATTCGTCGATGGACTGGCAGATCACGCACTGAGTGCAACCCGGAAGTGCGAGTCGACGAGCTTCAGGGATGGGATCATCGCAACCTTCACAGAACAGGAATGAATGCGCCGCCGAAGCAGGCTTGGCGGCGTTTCGTGCAGCGAGTGCCTGATCAAGACGCTCCTGCACCAAGTCGTTGGCAAAGTCAGCGATATCAGCCACGGTCGACACCCCGCGTTGTTTGATTAACGTAGGTGGCGCGGTTGAACATCCCCAACAGCCCTTGAATTCCTCGAAACACCTGCAGGCGAATCGCGGCCAGCTCGTGGTCCGTCACCACGCCGTCGCCAATGCTCTTGGCCCATGTCTCAGCCAAGTCCGCGACCTGCCGAAAATACTCAGCAATGCCGGTAGTCAAGGTTTCAGGCATGTTGTTGGTGTACGCCTCAGCCAACTCCTGCCAAGTCGTATCCCCGACCAGCGCATGCACCGCGTCCAGAATGCGGCGGTCCTTGGTCAACTCCAGGATCTCGCCGAATTCCTGAATGTTCACCGTGTGGCTGGGGTGGGTTGGAGACAGCTTGTGCTGCAGCGTGGTGGCGTTTCTGCCGGTGGTGGCGGCAATTGCAGCAGCGCCGCCGGGATAGTCCCGGGCAGCATGGTAAAGCGCTAAATCGAGCGGCAGGATTTCCCGCTGCGCCCGTTCTACAGAACTCAGAGCGATTCGGCTCATGGCATTAATCCTTACAGGTTGCCAGTGCCGCGCGACATGCAGTGGTGTTACATTTGCCGCGTGGCTTGAAAGGGCCCAAACGCCGGCTAGATCTTCAGGATCGAACCGGCACCGTGCCGAGGCGAACGATCCGTCGTTCACCTCTGGCGCAACAGCTGCCCAATCTGTGGTGGAAAAGGCAGCAACACCAAGGCATCCGTGCCTTGGATAGCGCGGTAAAGAGAGGTGGTTAGCATGTGGTGTGCCCGCCTACCTTTATCGCGACCCGACAGCGCTGTGGTGGTGCGTGCCGGGAGGAACTGGGCGGCCAATTGGTCGCCTTTTTTCTAACTAGGCTGCAGCTCTTTGAGGTGCGGATGCATTCAGAAGCCAAGTGGCCTCGAATACGTTGCCCTTCTGTTTTGCCGCTGCTGCTAAAAGCACAGCGTATTTGGTTTCACCCGTGTAATCGGTTCGCGGTAGGCAAGCTGCCTGGCGCCACTTGTTCAGCGCCTGATAGCTCCGGTCGCAAACCTTGGCAGCGGCCCCAATTCCGCCTACGGCTTCAAAAGCGAACGCAATGGCATTCGGAAAATCTACGGGGTCCAACATGGCAACCTCCACTTATCAACTTGCGGTTGATGTTATAGATCAACTGACTATTGCGCAACCTTTGTGACACTCTCAACTTATGGTTGATAAAAATATACTCCGCGCAGCTTTCAGCGAGCGCCTACACGAAGCCCTCAACGACGCCGGTGTCCGCAGTCGGGGTCGTGGCGTAGACATCCATCGTCAGTTGAAAAGCTTGGGGATTCAAAAGACCACTCAGGCCATCAGCAAGTGGCTAAATGGCGAGGCTATGGCCGAAGCGGACAGCATGGCTGCGCTTTGTTCATGGCTGAAGGTGCGTCGTGAATGGCTGGAGTATGGCGTGCTGCCGAAGGAACAAAGCGGCGGACGCCAGGAGATACGATTAGTTGTCGGGGACCAAAGCAACGTAAGCGAGATCAACCAACGTTTCGGCAAGATCCCGTTGATTTCCTGGGTGCAGGCCGGTGCTTGGTGCGAGGCGATCTCTAACATTGAGGCCTACGACGCCGATTCATGGCTTTCTTGCCCTGTACCGATCAGCAACCAAGGTTACGCACTAAAAGTCCATGGTGATTCAATGACGAACCCAGGGCCTGGCCGAAGCTATCCTGCAGGTTGCATTATTTTTGTGGACCCAGAGGCTGAGACTAAAACTGGTGATCGAGTTATCGCTAGAGTTCCACGCACCAATGAAGCGACATTTAAAATTTTGGTTGAGGACGCTGGCCGTCAATTTTTAAGACCTATCAATCCGCAATATCCAATTATTGACATTACGGAAGAAACGCATATTTGCGGAAAAGTAGTCGGATCCTTCATACCCGAATAATCAAAAGCTTTCCAAGTCTTCATTATTAAGAACATGATAGCCGGTTAAACCTGTTACATGCACGGCGTGACTGAGTTGATCAAGCTGCTTATCTGTAAGTGTTTGCATTCCATCCAAAACAATAACCAACTGACATGTCGGCACTCTTTTTGTAATGCTGGCATATGTAGCCAACTTTGAAGGTAGTTTATACATTGCATCTAACAGGCGATGAAAGTTTTTAGCATCAGATAAGTATTTCACCTCGAAAATCTCGTCTGGCTGTTTCGATTTCTCAGGAAACTTCATCACTCCATCGACCGCTAGTATCTGATCCCCAGCTTTTAAAACCACATCGCGCTGGATAGGATAGCCATAAAGCTCCTGAATATAATCAAGCGCCAGTGATTCGAATCTAACTACTCTTTCAAGGAGCTTATTATTTGTAAACATGGAACGTTTATTCACACCAGGCTGAAACACCCCTAAAACCCTACCGTCTTCCGCTATGGCGGCGTACCTAGAAACGTTTCTTTTCTTAGAGACGATAGATGGCTTTTGAGCGTGAACATTAGATTGATTATCAATACTAATTTTTGTAGAAGAATCTACAGAATTTTCTATAATGTTTATCTCGGCGATGTCTTTTTTAGCACCCTCATCTCCAGCGGCTGATGCATTTGCGGATTCAGGAATAGGTAATTCAACTACTTCATCTAAATTTTCATTTGCAGCTTTGCTCGCCTTTCCTCCTCCTAGCTCATCCAACTCAGCCTTGACTAATCGTAATTTTTCTTCTGCGCTCATAGTGCTAGTTTTGTAACTAAAATATTCCTTATTACCTCTAATTATCGCTGCAAGAGTTTGTAAAAATTCCAACTCCGTAACCGCAGTCGCAATAATAAAAACCGCCGCAAAATATACACTAATGTGGTTACCAAATAACGCCAATGCTGCAACAATAAAAATTGCTAGAACTCTCAAACTATGAGCTCTGACCCCTTCAATTAATGAAAGTGCTCCAAAAATCAAAGCAGCTAGGCAGAGGATCCCTCCAGCGGCTTCAAAAAAAGTATGGGGATAGAATTCAGGCATTGTAATTATCCAAAATCGGAGGCGAGGCGAGGCGAGGCGATCGCAGAGTGCCATCGTTTTAAGGCTTTTCCTAGGACCATTTCGCAGATTCAAAACCAATCGACGTTGACACATATCAATTGTTGGTTGATATTTGCCTTGCTCTCCACCACAGAGCGAGGCGACATCATGCACACCACAGCCACCCTGCACGTCCATCCGGCCACTGCCGACCCCAACCGCATCTTCGAGATTCGCCGACTGGCCCGCGAATCCGGCTGCGCATTCATCCCCACGAAACCCAAGCAAAAAGCTCGCAGCACTCCCACTCCGTTCGATCCGAACGGCGGAGGGTTTGCAGCATGAGCAAATTCAAACTCGACAATCGCCCACTGCAATTGCTCAACGCCCAAGTCAACCTAAGCGGCACCTTCAACCACGTACTCAGGTCAGCCCCTAAGCGCGAAGCCGTGGCGTTTCGCCTGAAGGTAGAACGCAACGCATCGGACACCCTTTTCGTCGTTGAGCCGGGCAGCGAGCGCCACACGCTGACCTTGCTGAATGAAAAGAAGATGCACCTCAAGCTGGCCGACTTCATTGAAGAGATCGTCAACGGCCCTTTTGATGCCAACAACACAGCCGACCTGATGAACATCCCACACGCCAGCCGCAAATACGCCCACTTCGATATCGAGCATAAGCAACAGGTGCTCGACCTTGTGCGTACCGGTGGTGCGGTGAGCCTCGACATGGGTTTTGAGGTGCCCCTACACGTCGCCTTGCATCGCACTAAAACCCGCTCTGGTGTTACCACCATCATGAGCATTGGCGAAAAAAGGCCGCGCACCAAATGCTTCACCGTATACGGCAACGATGTCGAGATCTACGACAAAGTGGCCGAGTCCATCAACCACCTGGTCGCGGCAGCAACACCCGCCGCGCACGCTGCTTGAGGGGGATGACGTGGAACGCACACTTGCCCAAGCCGCGAAGCACCTCGGTATGACTCGACCCAAGCTGATCGAACTTATGCGGGCAAAAGGTCTGCTCAATAACCGGAACCTTCCCGCCTACCCGACCCGCGATCGCGATTACCTACGGATCAAGGACAGCAACTGGTACCACGAAACCGCTGGCATGCAGTACAGCCAGTCAACCCGTGTCAAACAACCCGGCATCCGCTGGCTGGCCGATCAATTGGGGCTGGATCTACCCGCCATCCCGGTAAATAACCGTGACGTGGCCTAGAGAATACGCTCGCCAGATCGTCGCCATGCGCACACGCGAGGAGCGCAATGCCGCGCTTCTCGAAGTGCCGGAACACCTGCGCGAGCTGACCAAAACACACTGCCTGAATGCCTGGAACCACCCGACAAGAAACCAACGCAAGGAGGCTCAGCAAACCAATGCATAACACCAGCCAGACACCGCTACGACTGCGACCCGCACCCGAGTCAGCCACCGTGGAGCTGCTTTACCGCACCTTCGGCGACGTACTGATCCCACTGGAAAAAGTGCGCGAACAGTACTTCCGCAACCTCAACGAGCAATCGTTTGTGGCCGAGATCAACAGCGGTCGAATCCAGCTCCCCATCACCACGCTGGACACCAGCCGCAAGGCACCGAAGTACGCGCACATCCGGCATGTCGCTTCGCTCATCGACATCCGCGCCTACAAGGCAGATGAAGAGATGCTGCGACCGCAGGACGATTCAACCGGGTGAAACACCTGACCCAACGGCTGCCACCACCAGCCTACGACAACACCAGGAGCACACCACATGACTGCAATTCAAATCTGCGCATTGATCGGCCTCATCGTCGGCGCCGCCCTGCTCTACTGGACCGGCTACCGAGGCGGCCTGATCGATGGCCGCATCGAGGGAATCGACGAAGGCAAAGCCATCCAACAATCCGACAATTCAGAAGCCATCCGCGGCCTGGAGCACTCACTACACCAAGTTCGTGCCGAGCGCCTGCAACTGTACGCCCGCTACGAGCGCGCACTGGAGGCCTCAAAACTGGGGGAGCAGGAGCGCCTAACTCTACTGGCCATCGCTGACAAGCTCAGGATCGCCGCCGAGACATTCAGCGCGTTCCGCACCGGCAAAAAACTAGAACGCGATTCACTCGCCCTGCGCGATCAAGCGCTCTCCATGGCAGCCCTGCTAGAGCCAGCAACGCAGAAGGAAGCGGCATGAATTGCGCCCCCCAAATGTTGCGCCTGACACCACAGACAGCCGGCGCCTTGCAACAGCAATGCATCAAAGCCACCACCGAGTTGCTGGAACTGACGCGCTTTCGAAATGAGTTCGACCGGCAACTTGTCGCACTGATCGGCAAAGACGCCCTGCGCAAACTGAACAAAGACACCAAGAACGCCCTGCTTCTGGCGGACCTGGTCAAGGAGGCAGCATGAGCCAGATTTCAAACCACCATCGCCACACGGCTCACGCTTCACCAGCACTTGATGGACCAACTCGCTATCGAACACCGGAGCAAAGCGGCATGAAAATGGACCAGCACACCACCCAAACATCGACCGCTTTGCTCTACAACGCCAATGGCGTCGACACACCAGAAACAAACAGTCTCTGCTGCGCAGCAGCAGGCATTATTGCCCCTCTCTGTGCCACTGCCGAGGTGCTTATACCCCACGAAAAGCTGCGCGAGGCAGCCATACCTGATGCAACGCTAATCGCTCAGAATCGCCCGCCCGCGCAGCCTGTTGTGGGGTATACGCGCGCTGACTTCGACTCCGAAAGTCCGTCACAAATAGCCGTCAACGAGGTGCAGATCAACGAGCGCACCGAGTTCGAAAAAGAGTTCCCAGTACCCGAAGGCCTGCAGTATTGCGTTCAACGCGACACGTACATCACCGCGCCAGCCGCAAAGACATCCGACTCGTTCGCTCGTGAGCATTACGCCTACCGGGCGGGCTTTGCAGCATGGAAGCGCAGAGGGTGGAAGCATGCCGGACAGCTGCAGCAGCTGGAACAAACAAACGCCTGCCTAAGAGCACAGCTAAATGCGACTGCCCAGCAACAGCATCAACAGGCGCGGGACTACCTCCCTCCGGAGGAAGCATGAATAGTGGAAACACCCTCCAAATATCGAGCGAGACCTTATCGGAAGATGAATTGGCAGCCATTACTGGGTACAAGACGCCATCCTTCCAGCGCCAATGGCTGACCCGAAACGCTTGGGAACACGTACTCACCGGCGCGCAACGCCCCGTTGTGGGCCGCGTATACGCCCGTTTAAAGCTTGCCGGGGTAAGGCCGTCAGCAACCAATGCTGTCGCTGAAACCTGGTCCCTTGATCTATCACGCGTGAGCTAACAATGCGCCAGAAGAAACCAGCAAACCGAGACCTGCCACCACGGATGATCCGTCGTACCCGAAAAAGGAAAAACGGCCAGATCTGGGTGGGCTACTACTACAACGGCAGGGACGCCGAGGGCAACCGCGTCGAGATCCCCTTGGGCGGCGATCTCGACGAAGCCAAAATCGAATGGGCGCGACTTGACCGCACAGCCACCCCCCAACCGGCCCGCGTAATGAGCCGGCTCTTTGACGACTACGAGAAAAAGGTAATCCCGACTCTCAAGCCAGGCACACAAAGCGACTACCTCAAAGGCCTTAAACAGCTTCGAAATGCATTCGAATCAGCCCCAATCGACGCGATCACACCACAGGTAATCGCCCAGTATCGTGACGCACGCACGGCCAAGGTACGCGCCAACCGTGAGATAGCGCTGCTTTCAACCATGTTCACTTTCGCCCGCGAGTGGGGCCTGACCGAGAAGGCCAACCCTTGCTTCGGCCTGCGCCGCAACAAGGAAACGCCTCGGGACTACTACGCAGGCGATATCGTTTGGAACGCGGTCTATGGTCAAGCTCCGCAGGAACTGAAGGACGCGATGGATCTAGCATATTTGACAGGTCAACGTCCGGCCGACGTGCTCAAAGCTTCAGCCACGGACCTCAACAATGGGCTCCTAATGGTTGGCCAGGGCAAGACGGAAAAACGCCTGAGAATACGTCTCTACGACGGCGACAAAGAGACCGACCTTTGCATCTTCATAAACGGCCTGCTCGATCGCCGCGTCCAAGCCGGCACCAGGACCTCAATTTTGATCACAAACCAAGCAGGCCTGCGCATGAGCTACAACATGTTGCGCAACCGCTGGGACGAAGCCCGAGACAAGGCTGCAACGCAAGCAGCAACCGGGGGAGATACAGAGCTGGCCGTCACAATCCGGAAGTTTCAGTTCAGGGACATCCGACCAAAGGCCGGTAGCGAAATCGAGGACATAAAAGATGCAAGCCGCCTGCTTGGACACTCAACAGAAGAAATGACCAAGAAGGTTTACCGTCGAGTAGGAGAAATCGTTAAACCGACAAAATGATAGCCAAATGCTGGCCCACCACCATAAGATAATTGTTTTACAGAATGAAGCAAAGGACGCGGCATGAGCTCCACAGCACACGAATCTCCTCCGGAAGGATTTGATATTCCCTTTCCCGAATATTCAGAGGAGGACATACGGGATTGGAATGAAGCCAGATATGCTCAACTCATAAGCAATCCAGTCGAATGGTTTGAGCACAGCAGGGCTCTAATCGCTACCGCCCGAATAACAAGAAAGCAATCTGAAAAAATCATCAACCGCACCGAAAAAAATGCCCTAGAGAATGTTTGCTCAATGCTTTACGGATTATCACTTGAAAATCTTTTTAAAGCTCATTGGTTTCTCAACAAGCACGGAGCACCTCATTTATCCAGTTGGCAGCCGGAAGCTAAGTTTCCGAAAGAAGTAAAGACTCACGACCTAGTCAAACTCGCAGGCCTGATTGACTTAGGCTTGAGCGAAAAGCGACGCCATATTCTTCAACATCTTAGTGAAGCCGCAACATGGGCAGGCCGCTACCCATGCCCCATCAGATCCGATGATATGGGTACAACGCTTCTTCCCGGCACTTTCGATGTCGCAGAAAAACTCTATCGAAAATTGAAGGTTAACTTCACCATCTCCGACTGACCGGAACAAAAAACAAGGGGGATCACTGCGGCGTTCCCCCTGATCAACAATGATAAAAGCAAGACTGTTGCGGAACACTTATTAAAAATTGCGGAACACCGACTTTTTAGCAGGCAATAAAAAACCCCGTAGATCATTGATCTACGGGGCTTTTAAGAGTGGAGGCCGAGGTCGGAATCGAACCGGCGTAGGTGGATTTGCAATCCACTGCATAACCATTTTGCTACTCGGCCTCAAACATCTGATGTCATGTAGCACAACATCAAACGCGTACAAACTTGGAGTAAGATTCATGATCTAACTCCTTGAAAACATTGAGCTTTTTCAGCGGTCAGTGCTTTCGATGGCGTGAATTATGTACTGATTTCCCGAGGCTGGCAACCCCTTGATTTCAAAAAAAATTCCGTCAGGTGGTTTCGATGTTTAAAGGGGTGCTCAACCCTTCCGGCCGGGTTCGTCTGTCACGTCTTCTACCGCGATCAACGGTTCAATGCCCCAGTCGCCATGCAGATACCAATCGTCTCCGATCATTTCGGCTGGATGCATTGTCCTGTCGGAGCCATTGCCGCACGCCAGGGAGTTTGCTGGACAGTACCTGTCGCAGCCCCAGCAAATGCGCTCGGGGTGCTTGGGGCTGATGGGAAAATTCTTGGCCATGTCGATCCCCGGCTTGCCTGTAGGATGTGCCCCCAACCTATATCGCTCGCGCAAAAACGACCTTGATACGGATCAAGGTATGGCTAAGCTTTGCTCTGCTGGGGAATCAGCCGCTTTCCCCCCTTGGGCGGCCAAAAAAAACACCTGGAGAAGCTACTTATGCCTGGTAAAAAAACTCCTGCCGAAGACCAAAGCCCTGTCCAATTGTCGACCTGGGATGATGAAGTCACGGAAAAATCACTCGATGCAGAAGCATTTGCCTCTCCCCCCGAATTGACCAATGCAGAACTGGTCCACCTTCGTGTCCGGGTGATTGCCCTGGAAAACCTGGTCATCGCGTTACTGACACAAGGTTCGGACCAACAATTGGCCGTCGCCCGCGAAATGGCCGCTTACATTTCACCCCGGCCCGGCTTCACCCAGCATCCTCTGACGATTCACGCGGCTGCGCAGATGAACGATTGCGTCGACCGTGCCGAGCGATTTCGAAAGCGCTCCCCGTCGTCCCAGGCTTAATCACTGCAAACTTGATAACAATCATTATTATTCGCAGGAAAGCTTCCTACACTCGGGCTCCCACTCGTCAGTGCCCAGGAAGACATCATGCGTACGACCTTTTCGCTGTCACTCGCCCTGCTGTTGCTAACACCGCTGGCTCAGGCCAAGGAATACCCGATAGGGGAACCGCAGCTGTGTCCGGGGCTGGAAGTCGGGGCGGTGTATTTGCAGCCGATCGAGATGGCGCCTGCCGGAATGATGCGGGCCACCGCGGATTCCGATGTGCACCTGGAAGCCGACATTCGCGCCACGGCGGACAATCGACAGGGCTTTCAGGAAGGCAGTTTCGTGCCTTATCTGAATGTCTCGTTCAACCTGAAAAAACAGGGCAGCGAGAACGAACTCAAAGGCGATTTCCACGCCATGGTCGCCAATGACGGCCCGCACTATGGCGACAATGTAAAGCTGCTCGGCCCCGGCAAATATCAACTGACCTTCACCGTCCTGCCACCCGGCGGTCATGGTTCCCTTGGCCGCCATACCGATAAGGAAACCGGCGTAGCCCCCTGGTTTGAACGCTGCGAATTGCATTACGAGTTCATCTACGCCGGTATCGGTAAAAAAGGCGGCTATTGAATGAAGCGCTTGCTGATTGCCTGGCTGATGCTTGCCGGAGCAGTTGCACCGTTCACAGCCTATGCCGAATTACCGAGCTATGAACTGAGCCTGCGCGATGGCCACTTCTCCCCTGCCTTGCTGGAGGTTCCGGCCGGTCAGCGTTTCAAAATCGTTCTGAAAAATATCGGCCAAGGCCCAGCCGAATTCGAGAGCACGCCCTTGCGGGTTGAAAAAGTACTGTCGCCGGGCGTGACAACTTTCGTGGTCATTCACCCGCTGAGGCCCGGCCACTACCCCTTTTTCGACGAGTTCAATCCGCAATTGCCCGAGGGCGGCATCCTCGCGAAATAACCCGTTCCAACACGGAGATTTCATGAATCAATCTATGTTCATTGTCTGGCGCGAAAGCGTCGAGGCGCTGCTGGTGATCGGCATTCTCCAGGCCTGGGTCAGCCAGCAGCCTCAGGCTGATCGACTGGCGAAGTACTTGTGGGCAGGCGTCGTGCTGGGATTGCTGTTCTCGAGCCTGCTGGCAGTGTTGATTCTGTTTGCCGGTGAGGCAATGAGCGGTTCAGCCAGCGAGTGGTTCCAGGCCGCACTCGCGTTGGTGGCCAGTTTGCTGATCGTGCAAATGGTCGGCTGGATGCATCGCCACGGGCGCACCCTCAAGCACGATTTGCGGCGACACGCCGATAGCCACCTGGCCCGGCAAGGTGGCGCAGGCCTGTTATTGCTGGCCATGCTTGCCGTCAGCCGCGAAGGCAGTGAAACGGTGGTGTTTCTCTATGGCGCCGGCGCTCAGTTACGAGGTCCGCAACTCGGCTTGTTCGCCATTGGCGGTGCAATGGGGCTGGCGCTATCGGCCCTGACCATTGCCCTGCTGCACAGCAGTCGACAGTTCATTTCGTGGCAACGATTCTTCGCCATCAGCGAAGCCGTTTTGCTGTTGCTCGGCGCGGCAATGCTGGTCAGTGGCACCGAGAGAATCGGCGGTCAATTACTCGCCATGGATTTGCCGGAGGCAATGTACAGCCTCGTTGGTGATGCGCTTTGGGACAGTAGTGCCGTGCTCAGCGACAGCCATGGCTTGGGTGGTTTCCTTGCCGGTTTTGCCGGTTATCGCGCGACGCCCAGCGGCATGACATTACTGGTGCTGGCAGGTTACTGGCTGACCGTCGGCGGATGGCTGCGTCAACGTGCTGCGGAAAAAGTCCCATGCCTGAACTGAGTCGCCACAATCGATGGCTGCAGCGCCTGGGCGACGGCATGCGTCGTCATGCTCCCGTCATTCGCGCTGTGCAGTGGGCCGTTGTACTGTTCTATGCGTTGTTGTTGGTGGTACCGGCGGTGTTGCCGCTGCCGGGCAGCCAGGCACGGATGCTCGATAACCTGACTCTGTTCGCGCAGTTTTTGTTTTGGGGGATCTGGTGGCCGTTCGTGCTGCTGACGATCGTGCTGTTCGGCCGCCTCTGGTGTGGGGTTCTCTGTCCGGAAGGTTCACTCAGCGAATGGGCCAGCCATTACGGCAAAGGTTTGGGTGTGCCGCGCTGGTTGCGCTGGGGCGGCTGGCCAACCCTCGCGTTCTGCCTGACGACCCTCTACGGCCAGTTGATCAGCGTCTATGACTACGCCCAGGCGGCGCTGTTGATTCTGGGCGGCTCGACCGTCGCCGCGGTCGTTGTCGGGTTGCTGTTCGCCCGGGGCAAGCGGATCTGGTGCCGTTACCTGTGCCCGGTCAGCGGCGTCTTCGCCCTGCTCGCTCGCCTGGCTCCCGTACATTTTCAGGTCGACGAACAACGCTGGATGGAAAACTCCGCACCGCGCCTGCCGCCGCCCAACTGCGCGCCTTTGCTCGATATCCGTCGCATGCAAGGTGCTAGTGATTGTCATGCCTGCGGACGCTGCAGCGGACAACGCGGCGCTGTTCAGCTGATCGCTCGCTCCAGCAATCAGGAAATTCTTCACGCGACGGCGCAGGCACTTTCACCGTGGGACGCGCGCTTATTGCTGTTCGGCGTGATCGGCCTGGCCATGGGCGCGTTTCAATGGACGGTCAGCCCATGGTTCGTCGCCCTCAAACAAACACTCGCCCAATGGCTGGTCGAGCACGACCAACTCTGGGCCCTGCAGGACAACGCGCCCTGGTGGCTGCTCACCCATTACCCACAGTTCAACGACAGTTTCAGTTGGCTAGACGGTTTCAGCATCGTCGTTTATCTGGGTTTGAGTTCGATGGTGTTGGGCACGGCGCTGATGATCCTTCTGCGCCTGACCGCGCGACTGGCGCAAGATCCTGCCCTGTATTGGCCCCTGGCAATGACACTCACGCCCTTGGGTGGTGCAGGGTTGTTTCTCGGGCTGTCGGCCACAACGGTGAAATTGCTGCGCTATGAAGGGCTGTTGCTGGAATGGGTACAACCCGCCAGGGCCTGTCTGTTAGTGGCCGCGATTGGCTGGAGCCTGTTGCTGGGATGGAAACGGCTGGACCGCGAAAGCCTTTCCCTGGCGCGGCGCGGGTTGGGCAGCACTTGCCTGTTACTCGCCATCGGCTTGGTAGGCTTCGGCTGGTGGTTGCAGTTCTGGGGCTGGAACTGAGCCCCCGCCGCAACCACCAGCGGATCAACTAGACCTTGAACCGCGCCACCGTCTGGTGCAGCGCCCCGGCCATCTGCGCCAAATCGTGACCCGCCGTGTGAGTATGTTGGGCACCCAGCAAGACCTGCTCGGACAAGTTGCGGATGCCCATCAGATTACGATCCACCTCCCGCGCCACCAACGCCTGCTCTTCCGTGGCACTGGCAATCATCATGTTGCGCTCGTTGATCTGTGAGATCGACCGAGTGATTTCGTCCAATGCATCCCCCGAGCGCTGCGCCACTTCAAGGGTGGCCCGAACCAGGTTGCTGCTGCTTTGCATGGCCGTCACGGCATGGCCGGTATCGAGACGAATGTTGCCAATCATCTGCTCGATTTCCTGGGTGGACTCTTGCGTGCGATGGGCCAGGGCGCGCACTTCATCGGCGACCACGGCAAAACCGCGTCCGGCATCCCCGGCACGGGCCGCTTCAATGGCCGCGTTGAGGGCCAGCAAATTGGTCTGCTCGGCGATGCTGCGAATCACGTCCAGCACCTTGCTGATGTCCTGCACCCGGCCCGCCAGTTGCTCGATGCGCTGTGAGGTGTCGGTGACGCCATCGGCCAATGCGCCGATTGAAACCACGGTTTCCTGAACCTGTTCACGCCCGCGCTGTGCGGTTTGCTCGGACTGCCGCGAGGCCTCGGAAGTGCTGACCGCATTGCGCGCCACTTCGTCGACCGCCGCGGTCATCTGGTTCACCGCGGTGGCTGCCTGTTCGATCTCCAGCCCCTGCAATTGCAGGTTGCTGCTGGTCTGGCTGCTGACCGCACTCAGCTCTTCGGAGGAACTGGCCACCTGGTCCACCGACGTCGCGATGTGCTTGACCATGGCATTCAGACTTTGCTGCATCTGGTGCATGTTCATCATCACGCTGCCGCCGACACTTGAGTTCACGGGCACCTGAATCGTCAGGTCGCCCTGAGCGATCTGACTCAAAAACCGTGCGGCATCATCCGGCTCGCCGCCCAATGGCCGGGTCACACTGCGTGTGACGATTACCGCGGCGGCGATGACCAGCGCCACACAGAACAAAAACAACCCGAGCATATTGCGCCGGGCATCGCTGTACAGCTCCTGAGCCGACTGTTCCCGGTCGGCGAATATTTTGCCTTGCAGTACCATCAACTGGTCCAGGCTGGCATAAACCTCGCGCTCGGCCGGCACGACCTTTTGCTTCAGCTGTGCCATGGCGTCATCGAAAGCACCTTGCCGGATCAGCACCTGCACTTGAGTGAACGCCGCCACGTAGGCTTCGCGATTCTTCTTCAGCGCGGCATAAGCGCTTTTGCCCTCCGGCAAATAGAACAAAGGTTCAAGCGTTTCGAGTGCCTGGGTGATGCGTTTCTTGGTGGCGTCGATTGACTGCTGCACTTGCTGATTGTCTTTATCGATCAGCAAATCCCGGGTGTTCCGGGCGTTATCGCGCACACCGGTGGCGATGACCATGATCGGGTCGATCTTCGGCCAGTCCTGCTTGACGATGACGACCGCCTGTTCCTTGAGCGTCGCCAGGTCGTGCAACGCGTAAAACGCCATACCCATCAAGGCCAGCGGCGCGATTGCAAAGCCGATGACGATACGTTGTGCCGTGGTTAATTTGGCCATATCAAATGCTCCCCGTTTGATACCTGCCGATTGGCAGCGCATTTGAAAACCTAATGTTGGATATCCCTGTCAAACGTTAAACCTCAGCCTCGGTTACCCCCGTAATACAAAGGCTGGAAACAACTCGCGCATGGCATCCCATAACTCAGGAAGCAAGGCTTGTGCCGAAACACTTGGCAGCAACGGATCGAACATCCGCTCGGTGCGAACCAGTTGCACGGCGAAGCGTTTGACGCCGAGTTCGCTCAAGCGCCTGGCGAGGATCAGCAGACGCTCCGGTTCGAACAGATGCCAATGCACGGTGGTGCGACATTCGTAGTCGACGCCGCTGGCCAGCAGATGCTCAAGGCTGTGCCAGTTGGCCGTTCCGCTGCCTTCGACCCGGGTGATCGCCTGGCAATCCTCGGGCAACGCCTTGACATCGAAACCGACCCAATCGGCCCCGGTCAGCGCCTTGGCAAATGCAGCAGGCTTGATCCCGGCGCTGTGCAAACCGATGCGAAATCCCATCGCCCGCACTTCATCCATGGCGCCGAGCAAACCGTCCTGCAAGGTCGGCTCACCGCCGCTGAACACCACCGCATCGAGCAGGTCCTGACGCCGTTGCAGAAACGCCAACACCCGCCGCCAATCCACTTCGTCTGTGCCACGAGGCGGGATCAACTGCGGGTTATGGCAGTAACGACAACGCCAGGCGCAACCCTGGCAAAACAGCACGCAGGCGAGCTGTCCCGGATAGTCGATAGTGGTCAGGGGCACCATGCCCCCGACCCGAAGCGTTCGACTCATTGGCGCCCGGCCAGTGCCGCGCTTTCAGTGAAGTGCACCCGCTCGCGGTGTTCCGATTGTTTACCCGGATTGAACGCCGACACAGGGCGGTGATAACCCATTACCCGGGTCCAGACTTCGCAGCGTTGACGTTGAGCCTGGGGCAGTGTTTGCGATGCAGTCATGGTGAAGCTCCTTGCGGTTGAGTGGATCGAAATCAATGAACGCTGCCGAGCTTTTGCTCTTTCAGCAGCAGTGCCTCGTCGCACTTGGGGCAGAACTCATGCTCGCCATCGAGGTAGCCGTGCACCGGGCAGATGGAGAACGTCGGGGTCACGGTCAGGTACGGCAGGCGGAAGCGGCCAAGGGCTTTGCGCACCAGTTGCTTGCAGGCCTGGGTCGAGGAAATCCGCTCGGCCATGTACAGGTGCAAGACCGTGCCGCCGGTGTATTTGCATTGCAGTTCGTCTTGAAGTTCCAGGGCCTCGAAAGGGTCTTCGGTGTAGTCCACGGGCAGTTGCGAGGAGTTGGTGTAATACGGCGCTTGCACGCTGCCCGCCTGGAGAATGTCGGGGTAGCGCTTGAGATCTTCCTTGGCGAAGCGGTAGGTCGTGCCCTCGGCCGGCGTCGCTTCCAGGTTGTACATGTGGCCGGTTTCTTCCTGGAATCGCAGCAACGTGGCGCGCACGTGATCGAGCATCTTCAGGGCAAACTGCCGGCCCTTCTCGGTGTGCATGCCCTCCTCGTCACCGGTGAAATTGCGCAGCATTTCATGCATGCCATTGAGGCCGATGGTGGAGAAATGGTTGCGCAGGGTTCCGAGGTAGCGCTTGGTGTACGGGTACAAACCGGCATCCATGTGGTGCTGAATCACCTTGCGCTTGACCTCCAGGCTTTCCATCGCCAGTTCCATCAGCGTGTCCAGGCGCTGCAGCAATCCGCTGGTATCACCCTTGAACACATAGCCCAACCGCGCGCAGTTGATGGTGACGACGCCGAGCGATCCGGTTTGCTCCGCTGAACCGAACAAGCCGCCGCCACGCTTGAGCAACTCGCGGACATCCAGCTGCAAACGGCAGCACATCGAGCGCACCTGATTGGGTTGCAGGTCCGAATTGAGGAAGTTCTGGAAATACGGCAGGCCGTAACGCGCAGTCATCTCGAACAGGCGATCGGCGTTTTCACTGTCCCACGGAAAGTCGTGGGTGATGTTGTAGGTCGGGATCGGAAAGGTGAACACCCGCCCTTTCGCATCGCCGGCCTGCATCACCTCGATGTAGGCGCGGTTGAGCAGCTCCATTTCGACTTGCAGGTCGCCATAGGCGAACGGCATTTCCTCACCGCCGATGACGGGTATCTGCTCACGCAAATCCTGCGGGCACACCCAGTCGAAAGTCAGGTTGGTGAACGGCGTCTGGGTGCCCCAGCGCGAGGGAACATTAAGGTTGTAGATGAACTCCTGGATCGCCTGGCGCACCTCCTGATAACTCAGTTGATCCTTGCGCACATAGGGCGCCAGGTAGGTGTCGAACGAGCTGAACGCCTGGGCCCCGGCCCATTCGTTTTGCAACGTGCCGAGGAAATTCACCATCTGCCCCAGGGCACTGCTCAAGTGCTTAGGCGGACCGGCTTCGACACGCCCCGGCACACCGTTGAGCCCTTCGTGCAGCAGGGTGCGCAGCGACCAGCCGGCGCAGTAACCGGCGAGCATGTCGAGGTCGTGCACATGCAAATCCGCCTCACGGTGAGCCTGGCCAATAGCCTCGCTGTACACCTCGTCCAGCCAGTAGTTGGCGGTGACTTTGCCTGATACGTTCAACACCAGCCCGCCCAGTGAGTAGCCTTGATTGGCGTTGGCCTGGACCCGCCAGTCTTCGCGGTCGAGGTATTCGTTCATCGAGGTCGCGACTTCGACCATGGTCCGGCGGTCACGCCGCAAGCGCCCGTGCTGTTCGCGGTAGACGATGTAGGCGCGCATCGCGAGGAAAAAACCGGCGTCCATCAACACCCGTTCAACACGATCCTGGATTTGCTCGACATGCAGCCTCGGCAACCCTTCGAGCCTGGCCAATACCGCGTCTAGCAAGCCTTCAACCTCAACCTCGCCGTACTCCCCTGTCGCCTTGCCGGCGGCGATCAATGCCTGACGGATCTTGTCGGCATCGAAGGCGACCTGACTGCCATCGCGCTTGTGCAAGCGGTTACATCCTACTGCGATCAGCGTGCTCTGCATTTGGCCTCCAGACACTACATATAGACTTAAATAAACTTAAAACCACAACATGCAGTGAAGGCTACGGACAAAGTGCTGATCTGCAATTGATCGATATCAAGATTTGGCGGTGAATCTGTGACAAGCGCGGGTCCCATGTGGGAGCGGGCTTGCCCGCGATGGCGGTCTATCTGTCAACATTGATGTTGGATGTAATGGCCTCTTCGCGGGCAAGCCCGCTCCCACATGGATTGGTTGTATTTTTTGAATCGTGCAAGACAGCTCAACCCCCACTCATGTTCATGAACCGCACAATCTGCACCTCCCCTTCGGGGCTGAAATCGTGGCGCAATGGCTTGCCGCGCAAGGCCTTCTGCACCGCGTTGATCACCGGCTGGTCATCCAACGGATATCGCCTCAGCAATCCACGCAAGTCCAGCGCATCGTCCTGCCCCAGACACAGCAACAGCTTCCCTTCAACGGTCATCCGCACCCGATTACAGCTGCCACAAAAGTTGTGGCTGTTGGGCGAAATGAACCCGATCCGGGTATCGGGATGGCGTTCCAGGCGCACGTAGCGCGCCGGTCCGCCGCTGTTTTCGGTGCTGTCGAGCAAGCGATGCTGGCTGGCGATCAGCGTGCGCACTTCGTCGCTGGAACAAAACGACTCGCCCCGGGAACGACCGACGTCGCCCAAGGGCATTTCTTCGATGAAACTGATGTCGATGCGCTGGTCGATGGCGTACTGCACCAACGCCGGGACCTCATCGAGGTTACGCCCCTTCATCACCACGCAGTTGAGTTTGATCCGCTCAAACCCCGCGTCCCGAGCCGCTTCGATGCCGTTGAGCACCTGGTCGAGATCGCCGATGCGGGTGATCGCGCGAAATTTCTGTCCGTCCAGGCTATCGAGGCTGATGTTCATCCGCTTGACCCCGGCGTCGACCAACGGCCGGGCCAGGCGGCTCAGTTGCGAGCCGTTGCTGGTCATCACCAGTTCGCGCAAACCGGGCAGCGCGGCGATGTTGCGACACAGTTCGACAATGCCCGGACGAATCAGCGGCTCACCACCGGTCAGACGGATTTTGCGTACGCCCAACCCGACGAACAGCGTCGCCAAACGCTGCAACTCTTCCAGGGTGAGCACCTGCTGACGCGGCAGGAACGTCATGTTTTTCGCCATGCAATACACACAGCGAAAATCACAGCGGTCCGTCACCGACATCCGCAGATAATCGATCTGCCGCCCAAAGCCATCCTGCATTACAGCGTTCATCACATCTCCCGGTTTGCCTCGAGGCTCACTGCACCAGCGGTGAGTCGGCGCCCTGCAAGTGGATACCGCGAATATCCGCCGCACCGATCAGGGTTTGCAGGTACTGCACCAGCGCTTTTTGCCAGACGCCTTGCTGCAACTGCGTGCGAATCGCCGTCGACACCACTTCATAGGGCAACGGCATGCCTTCGATTCGCTGATCGACGCTGATCACATGCCAGCCGTAGCGACTTTCCAGCGGTTTGCTGGCCAGGCCCGGTGCCAGGGTGAACAACTGACGCTCCAGTTCAGGCACCGTCTGGCCCTTGCTGATCTGCCCCAGAGAACCGCCCTGAGCCTTCGACGGGCAGGCCGAATATTTCATCGCCAGCTCGGCGAAACTGCCGGGGAATTCATCCAGTTGCTGCAACAGGACTTCAGCCTGACCCTGCGCAAGTTCCCTAGCTTCGACATCGTCCGGCGCGCACTCGAGCAGGATGTGCCGCACCGCCAACAACGGCGCGCTGTGGAAGCGTCCGCGATTGTTTTCGTAGTAACGCAGACTCGACTCCTCGTCGCACTGCGGCACTTTCACCTCACGTTCGAGCAACAAGCGCGTGGCCGCTTCTTCTTCGTTCTCACCGGCGCTGATCTCCAGCGACACACCGAGTTCGGTGATGCGCTGCTGCAACAATTCGCGGATCACCAGCGCCCGGGCGGCCAGATAGACTGCCTCCTCGCGGCTTTCGGCCGGGTGATATTGCAGCTCCTGGGCCATCGCTTCCGGGGTGATCGACACCTCGTTGACGCTGATGATCGGCCATTCCTGCTCACTGCTGGCGATCAACTGCGCCGGGGCGTCATCGGCCCCTGCGGGTTCAACCGGCAGGGCTTCGAACTGCGCCGCTACGACCGGCGCAATGTCGAGAACAGCCTCGGCCTTTTTTGAAGAACCGCAGCCACCGCTGCCCCCATTACCGCCACCACATCCACATCCACCTGACATGATTGTCTCCTCAGTACTTCTGACGAACGATTTGATAACGACGCCCCAGGTACCAGATCGGTGCGCTGATCATGTGTACGAGACGGGTGAAGGGGAACAGCACAAACAGGGTCAAGCCGAGAAACACATGCAATTTGTAGATCAACCCGACCGGCGCGATGGCCGCCGCTGCTTCCACCGGCCGCAACAGCACGGTGTTCTGCGCCCAATCGGCGAGCATCACCATCACCGAGCCGTCCATGTGGCCGGTGGACGCGACGATGGTCAGCAGACCGAGCAGCAATTGCGCCAGCAGCACCAGCAGAATCAGGATGTCCGAAGGGCTGGAAGTAGCGCGGACCCGAGGGTCGTTGAGCCGCCGGTTAACCAGCATCAGCAGGCCGATCAGGCACAGCAGGCCGAAGAACCCGCCCGAGACCATTGCCAGCAACTGCTTGTTCTCAGTGCTGATCACGTGGTGATAAATCGACGCCGGGGTCAACAGGCCGACGAAGTGTCCGGCCAGCACGAACAACACGCCGACGTGAAAGAGGTTGCTCGCCACGCGCATCCCGCGCTGATTGAGCATCTGGCTCGAACCTGCTTTCCAGCTGTATTGCGACAGGTCGAAGCGCGCCCAACTGCCGATCAGGCAAATGGCCAAAGCGACGTAGGGATAGACCCCGAACAACAACAGGTTCCATTTAGACATTGCCTACCTCCTTGGCTGGCGCGGCGGCCAGCCCTTCATGCTGAAAATCCACCCAGTGCAACGGCACTGCGCTTTCCTCGCGGGCCTTGCCCGGTGCGCTTGGCAGCGAACTGCAACGGTCTTGCTGTTCGGCCTGGAGAAAGTCCACGGCTTCCTCTTCCCAGATCTTGTCGAGGGCTTCGAGGGAGTCGTCACGCGGTTCCGCCGCCACCTGCGCCCGCAGGTCGGCGACCGCCTGATGCGGCTCGGCCCCGGCAATTTGCAGCAATGCCCGGAAGCAGCTGGCATAGGCGCTTTCACGCTCTTCCAGACGTGCGGCGAGCAAGGCCAGCAAGTGCGAAACATCCGCCAGGCCCTCGCGGGCCTCGATGTCTTCGCGGGTGGACAAGAACTCCAGGTACAGCGGGATATAGTCCGGCAGCTCTTTGACGCCGATGGCAAAACCGGCTTCTTCGTATTGCGCCATCATGTCGACCATCGCCTGACCACGGTCGCGGGACTCGCCGTGCACATGTTCAAACAACAGCAACGACAGCGAACGACCCCGGCCGAACAGCGCACCGTAGTGCTCCTGCCCATCCATCAGGTCATTGGCGCAGATCAGCTCGAGCAATTCGAACAACGCACCGCGCTGTGTCGGGCTGATTTCCCGGGACTGGATAATCGCTTGCTCCAGTTCGTCGCGACCGCCAATCAGCGTCTCGGTCGGGTAATCGAGCAGCAGCGAAATCACTTTGAGAATTTGCATGCTCATTCCTCCCACAACTGCACGGTTTTCAGGATGTCGCGGCGGTTGGCTTTCTTGGCACCAAACATGTTGGTGTCGGAACTGCCGCTACAGCCGCTGCCGAAACTGAAGCCGCAACCGGAGCGCTCGGCAAAGGCGTCACTCATGGCGTCTTCACGGTGCGCGCTCGGCACCACAAAGCGGTCTTCATAGTTGGCGATCGCCAGGTAGCGATACATCTCCTCGACCTGGGCCACGCTCAAGCCAACATCCTTGAGTACTTGCAGGTCCTGAACGCCGTCGACTTGCTCGGAGCGTTTGTAGGCGCGCATCGCCAGCAAGCGCTTAAGCGCACGCTTGACCGGTTTTTCATCGCCCGCCGTCAGCAGGTTGGCCAGGTACTTCAGTGGAATACGCAGGCTGTCGACGTCCGGGATCACTCCGTTCATGCCGACGGTGCCGGCAGTGGCAGCGTTCTGGATCGGCGACAGCGGCGGTACGTACCAAACCATCGGCAAGGTGCGGTATTCCGGGTGCAGCGGCAGTGCGAGTTTCCAGTCCACGGCCATTTTGTAGACCGGCGAACGCTGGGCTGAATCAATCACCGACTGCGGTACGCCATCGGCCAGGGCCTGACGAATCACTGCCGGGTCGTTCGGATCGAGGAAGATCTCCAGTTGTTTCTCGTACAGGTCCTGCTCATTGGCGGTGCTCGCCACTTCGCTGATGCGGTCGGCGTCATACAACAGCACACCGAGGTAGCGGATGCGCCCGACGCAGGTTTCCGCGCAAACGGTCGGCATCCCGGCTTCGATACGCGGGTAGCAGAAGATGCACTTCTCGGACTTGCCACTCTTCCAGTTGAAATAGATCTTCTTGTACGGGCAGCCGCTGATGCACATCCGCCAGCCCCGGCATTTCTCCTGGTCGATCAGGACGATGCCGTCTTCTTCACGCTTGTAGATCGCCCCGCTCGGGCACGCCGCTGCGCACGTCGGGTTGAGGCAGTGCTCGCACAGGCGCGGCAAATACATCATGAAGGTGTTTTCGTACTCGCCGTAAATGTCCGCCTGGATCTTGTCGAAGTTCTTGTCCTTGCGACGCTTGGCGAATTCGGTGCCGAGGATCTCTTCCCAGTTCGGGCCCCACTCGATTTTTTCCATGCGCTTGCCGGAGATCAGCGAACGCGGACGCGCGGTGGGTTGATGCTCGCCCAGCGGCGCGGTGTGCAGGTGCTGGTAATCGAAGTCGAACGGTTCGTAGTAGTCGTCGAGGCTCGGCAGGTCCGGGTTGGCGAAGATGTTCGCCAACACGCGGAATTTACCGCCGATGCGTGGGTTGATCGTGCCGTTGGCGTTGCGGATCCAGCCGCCCTTCCACTTGTCCTGGTTTTCCCATTCTTTCGGGTAGCCGATCCCGGGTTTCGATTCGACGTTGTTGAACCAGGCGTATTCCATGCCTTCACGGCTGGTCCAGACGTTTTTGCAGGTGATCGAGCAGGTGTGGCAACCGATGCATTTGTCCAGGTTCAGAACCATGCCGATTTGTGAGCGAATCTTCATCTCAGTTTTCCTCGATATCGGTCGGCAGCGGACGTGGCAGGTCATCGCCACTTGAACCATCGAGCCAGTCGACTTTGGACATTTTGCGCACCACGACGAATTCATCGCGGTTGCAACCGACGGTGCCGTAATAGTTGAAACCGTAGGCTTGCTGGGCATAGCCGCCGATCATGTGGGTCGGCTTGAGCACGACGCGGGTGACCGAGTTGTGATGGCCGCCACGGGTCTTGGTGGTTTCCGAACCGGGCACGTTCACGATCCGTTCCTGTGCGTGATACATCATCACCATGCCGTCCTTGACCCGTTGGCTGACCACCGCACGGGCGGTCAGTGCACCGTTGACGTTGAAGCACTCGATCCAGTCGTTGTCCTCGATGTCGGCGCTTTTCGCGTCGTTCTCCGAGAGCCAGACAATCGGCCCGCCACGGCTGAGGGTGAGCATCAGCAGGTTGTCGCTGTAGGTGCTGTGGATGCCCCACTTCTGGTGCGGGGTAATCCAGTTCAGAACGATTTCCTTGTGGCCGTTACTGCGCTTGCCTTTCACCCCTTCGATGGTGCGGGTGTTGACGGGCGGGCGATAACTCATCAGTTGCTCGCCGAACGCCTGCATCCACGGGTGATCCTGGTAGAACTGCTGGCGACCGGTGATGGTGCGCCATGGGATCCCTTCGTGAACGTTGGTGTAGCCGGCGTTGTAGCTGACGTGATCGTCTTCGAGCCCCGACCAGGTCGGGCTGGAAATGATCTTGCGCGGCTGTGCCTGAATGTCGCGGAAACGAATCGCCTCGTGGGCCTTGGACAGCGCCAGGTGGCTGTGGTCGATGCCGGTGAATTCCGACAGTGCGGCCCAGGCCTTGACGGCGACCTGGCCGTTGGTTTCCGGTGCCAGCGACAGAATCACTTCAGCGGCGTCAATGGCCGTGTCGATTTTCGGCCGACCCTGGCTGATGCCGGCGTCGCCTTCTTTGTGATTGAGTTCACCGAGGAATTTCACTTCGTCTTCGGTATTCCAGTTGATGCCTTTGCCACCGTTGCCGTTTTTCTCCAGCAATGGCCCGAGGGACGAGAACTGCTTGTAGATGTTCGGGTAGTCACGCTCTACCACATGCAGGTTCGGTGCGTTCTTGCCTGGTACTGGCGCCACGCCGTCGCTTTTCCAGTCTGTGCCGCCAAACGGTTGGGCCAGTTCGCCGACGCTGTCGTGCATCAGCGGGATGGTCACCAGGTCCTTTTCAACGCCCAGATGCCCTTCGGCCATGCTGGAAAACGCCTTGGCGATGCCTTTGTAGATTTCCCAGTCGGAACGCGATTCCCACGCCGGGTCGATGGCGGCCGACAACGGGTGAATGAACGGGTGCATGTCCGAGGTGTTCATGTCGTCTTTTTCGTACCAGGTCGCGGTCGGCAAGACGATGTCGGAATAGACGCAGGTCGAAGACATGCGGAAGTCCAGGGTGGTGACCAGATCGAGCTTGCCGATGGCGCCCTCGTCCACCCATTCGGCTTCTTCGGGTTTGCAGTCGCCGACCTGGCCGATGTCTTCGTTCATTACCCCGTTCTTGGTGCCGAGCAGGTACTTGAGCATGTACTCGTGGCCCTTGCCCGAGGAGCCCAGCAGGTTAGAACGCCAGATGAACATGTTGCGCGGGAAGTTGACCGGGCTGTCCGGCTGTTCGCAGGAGAAACGCAGCGAACCGTCCTGCAGCGACTTGACCACGTAGTCTTTCGGGTCCATGCCGGCGGCAGCGGCGTCGCGGCAAATGTGCAAAGGGTTGGTGTTGAGTTGCGGTGCGCTGGGCAACCAGCCGGCGCGTTCGGCGCGGATGTTGTAGTCCAGGGCATGCTCGGGGAATTGCGATTTATCGGCCAGCGGCGAGAGCACGTCGTGCATGCTCATCTTCTCGTGGCGCCACTGCGAACTGTGGGCGTAGAAGAAGCTGGTGCCGTTCATTTGGCGAGGCGGACGGTTCCAGTCCAGGCCGAATGCCAGGGGCAGCCAGCCGCATTGCGGACGGAGTTTTTCCTGACCGACATAATGCGCCCAACCGCCACCGGTCTGACCGACACACCCGCAGAGCATGAGCATGTTGATCAGCCCGCGGTAGTTCATGTCCATGTGGTACCAGTGGTTCATCGCCGCGCCGACGATGATCATCGAGCGACCCTTGGTCTTGTCGGCGTTGTCGGCGAATTCACGGGCAATCTGGATGGCTTTCTCACGGCTGACGCCGGTGATCTGCTCTTGCCACGCCGGGGTGCCGGGTACCGAGGCGTCGTTGTAATCCTTGGCCACGTTTTCGCCGCCGAGGCCGCGATCGATCGCCAGGTTGGCGGCCGACAGGTCGAACACGGTGGCGACTTTGGCCACACTGCCGTCCGCCAGCACCACGTTGTGCACCGGCACGCGACGGTATTGCACGGCATCGCCGGCCACGTGCTGGAAGTGCTCGTGGGATTCGCCGGCAAAATACGGGAATGCCACTTCGGCCACGTCGTCACCGATCAGGCTCAGCTTCAGATCGATCTCACGGCCTTCGCCGCCTTCACGGGGCAGGATGTTCCACTTGCCCTTCTCGCCCCAGCGATAACCGATGGAACCCTGAGGGGACACCAGTTCACCGCTGACATCGAGGGCGATGGTTTTCCATTCCGGGTTGTTTTCCTGGCCGAGGTTGTCGGTCAGGTCGCTGGCGCGCAGGAAGCGGTCCGGCTGATAACCGGCGCCTGGGGCCTTGTCGACCATTTGTTTGAGCAGCACCAACACTGGCAAATCAGTGAAGCGCTTGGCGTAGTCGGTGAAATAGGCGCTTGGTTTGTCCAGGTGGAACTCTTTGAAGATCACATGGTTGAACGCCTGGGCCAGCGCCGCATCGGTGCCTTGTTTAGGGTTCAACCACAGGTCGGTGAGCTTGGCGACTTCCGAGTAATCCGGGGTAATCGCCACAGTCTTGGTGCCCTTGTAGCGGACTTCGGTAAAGAAGTGCGCATCCGGGGTACGGGTTTGCGGGACGTTGGAGCCCCAGGCAATGATGTAGTTGGAGTTGTACCAGTCGGCCGATTCCGGCACGTCGGTCTGCTCGCCCCAGACCATCGGCGAGGCCGGTGGCAAGTCGCAGTACCAGTCGTAGAAACTCAGGCAGGCGCCGCCGATCAACGACAGGTAACGCGAGCCTGCGGCGTAGCTGACCATCGACATGGCCGGAATCGGCGAGAAGCCGACGATCCGGTCCGGGCCGTATTGCTTGATGGTGTAGACGTTGGCCGCGGCAATGATCTCGTTGACTTCTTCCCAGTTGGAACGAATGAAGCCACCCATGCCGCGCTTGCTTTTATAGGAGTCGGCCTTGGCCTTGTCCTCGACGATGCTGGCCCAGGCTTCGACCGGCGCCATGGTTTGCCGCGCATCGCGCCAGAGCTTGAGCAACGGCTTGCGGATTTTCGGGTACTTGAGCCGGTTGGCGCTGTAGATGTACCAGCTGTAACTGGCACCACGCGGGCAGCCACGGGGCTCATGGTTCGGCAGGTCGTTGCGGGTACGCGGGTAGTCGGTCTGCTGGGTTTCCCAGGTGATCAGGCCGTTCTTGACGTAGATTTTCCACGAGCACGACCCGGTGCAGTTCACCCCATGGGTGGAACGCACGATCTTGTCGTACTGCCAGCGCGAACGGTAAACGTTCTCCCAGTCGCGGGACTCTTTGCGGGTCTCGCCATGACCGTCGGAAAACTCGTTTTGCTTGCGATTGAAAAACCGCAATTGATCCAGTAAATGACTCACGGTGTAGTCCTCTCAGGCTTTGTCGCGGAGTCTGTGCCCCGCCCACGCAATGATTGAATTCGGGCCTTCTCAGCAGGGTGTCGCGGCGCCTTTGCGCGCGTACCACCACCAGGTCACCACGATGCAGCTCAGGTAAAAGCCGACGAACATGTAGAAGGCCATCTCCGGGCCGCCGGTCAGGGCCATCGAAGAGCCGAAGGATTTGGGTATGAAGAACGCACCGAAGGCGCCCATGGCCGAACTGAAGCCCAGGACGGCGGCTGACTCTTTGCCGGCATTCTTCAGCGCTTGTTCGCGCACGGCCGGTGGTTTTCCGACCGAGGCTTTTTCATGCTGGGTGCGGAAGATCACCGGGATCATCCGAAAGGTGGAGCCGTTGCCGATGCCAGTGGTGATGAACAGCAGCATGAACATGCCGAGGAAGCCGTAGAAGTTGCCGCCCTGACCGTTTTGCGGCAGGAAGTGCATCACGGCGAAGACCATCGCGATCATCGCCACGAAGTTCCACAAGGTCACTTTCGCGCCACCGAGCTTGTCCGCCAGCCAGCCGCCCAATGGGCGTACCAGCGCACCGACCAATGGGCCGAGGAAGGCGAATTTCAAGGCGATAACATCAGGGAACGAGGTTTTGATCAGCAGCGGAAACGCGGCGGAGAAGCCGATGAACGAACCGAAAGTCGCCAGGTACAACCAACACATCAGCCAGTTGTGTTTGCGTTTGAAGATGACGGCCTGCTCGCTGAACGAAGCGCGGGCACTGGACAGGTCATTCATGCCGAACCAGGCCAGCACCGTCACCAGGACAATGAACGGTACCCAAATGAAGCCTGCGTTCTGCAGCCACAACTGGCCGCCATCCGGCAATGCTTGCGGCGAACCGCCCATAAAACCGAACACACCGAAGGTAATCACCAGCGGTACACAGAACTGCATCACCGAAACGCCCAGGTTACCCAGCCCGGCGTTGAGGCCAAGGGCCGTGCCCTGCTGCGACTTGGGATAGAAGAAACTGATGTTGGACATGCTCGAGGCGAAGTTGCCGCCACCGAAACCGCAGAGCAAGGCAATCAACACGAACACGCTGTAGGAGGTGCTCGGGTCCTGCACCGCGAAGCCCATCCAGATCGAGGGCAACAACAGCGACGCGGTGCTCAGGGCGGTCCAGCGACGGCCACCGAAGATCGGCACCATAAAGGAGTAGAAGACGCGTAAGGTCGCCCCGGACAGGCCCGGCAACGCCGCCAGCCAGAACAACTGGTCGGTGCTGAAGGTGAAGCCGATGGCGTTCAAACGCACGATTACCGTGCTCCAGACCATCCACACCGCGAAGGCCAACAGCAGCGCAGGAATGGAAATCCACAAGTTGCGCGTGGCGGTCTGTTTGCCGCTACTTCCCCAGAATGCTGGGTCCTCGGGGCGCCAGTCATGAATGACCGGGCCTTTGTCAGGCTTTTGCAGAACGGACATGTTCTTCTCCTAGGGCAATGCTGGAAATCGGGGACGGGGTCAGCAGCGGCGTTTTACCCAGCACCGCGCTTTTGCGTATTTCGCTGAAGTACATCCAGGTGAGGGAGACCCAGACCACGCCGTACATCAACATGAAGCAGGAAGAGCGCACGCCGGTGAGGTCCACCAGGGCGCCGAACAGGATCGGCAGCACGAAACCGCCCAGGCCACCGGCGAGGCCGACGATGCCGGACACCGCGCCCATGTTTTTCGGGTAGTCGTTGGCGATGTATTTGAAGACCGAGGCCTTGCCAAACGCGAAGGCGATGCCCATGACGAACAGCAGCACGGTGAACAGCGCCGGGTTCAGGCCGATGTGGAAATCTATCGGGCCGTTGATGGTCTGCACTTGCAGTTGGGTCTGGGGATACGAGAGCAGGAACAGGCAGATCCAGCTGACCCACAACACCCACCAGGTCACGCTTTGCGCACCCCAGCGATCCGACATCCAGCCGCCGACTGCACGCAGCACGCCACCGGGCAGGGAGAAACAGGCCGCCAGCAGCGCCGCGCTTTGCAGGCTGAAGCCGTATTCCTGCACGTAGTACTTGGTCATCCACAGGGCCAGGGCGACGTAGCCACCGAAGACGATCGAGTAGTACTGGCAGTAGCGCCACACCGCCGGGTCCTTCAGCGAGCTCAATTGCTCACGCAAGGTAGCGCCGGAGGCACTGCGGTGGTCCTTGTTTTCGGCACTGAGAAACCAGAACAGCAGCGCGGTAATAAAGAGGATCGCGCTGAAGACTTTTGGCACCAGCTGCCAGCTGCCGGCAGCGATCAGCGCCGGGGCAAGAAACTTGGTCACCGCGGCCCCGGCGTTACCGGCACCGAAGATGCCCATGGCGAAGCCCTGATTCTCCTTGTCGAACCATTTGGCGACGTAGGCAATCCCGACCGAGAACGAGCCGCCGGCCAGGCCGACGAACAAGCCCAGCACCAGGAACTGCCAGTAGGCGGTGGCGTGACTGATCAGGTACAGCGGCGCCACACAGGCGAGCATCAACAGGAAGAACACGCTGCGCCCGCCAAAGCGGTCGGTCAGCAGACCCAGTGGCAAACGCACCAGTGAGCCGGTCAGCACCGGGGTCGCAGCCAGCAGACCGAATTGGGTTTCGTTGAGCTGGAGCAGGTCCTTGATCGGTACACCGAGCACGGCAAACATCATCCAGACCATGAAACACACAGTGAAGGCCAGCGTGCTCATGCCCAGCACCAAGCCTTGTCGTACACGAGGTTGGGTCACAAATGCTCTCCAGTCAGTTAGCCATGGCGGCAGACTAGAGAGGCCAACCCCGCAAAAACTTGATCCATATCAACGAAGCCCCGGGGGGCATAGGCCTATGCTTGCGCGGTCTACCTCTAAGGAGGTAGTACAGGAAAACCCTGAAACCATTGATTTATCAGTGTCTTGAGGTTTTCTTCAAAGGTTTTTGCTGACAAGGATCAGTCGACAACTCTTTAGAGGTAGCGCGCCCGGGATCGGCGGCAAAACCCCTTCCTGGAGCTCCACGTGTGCTGTTTTGCTGATTTCTTCCGGGACCTGCGCTGATGATCCGCTGGTTGCGCAGCTCCCTGCCCGCTCGCGCCGGGCTGGCGGTGATCCTGATCGCCGTCCTCGCCCTCGCCAGTTCGTTGAGCGCCGGACTGATCGCCTGGTTCAGCCAAGGCGATGCGGCCGCCATCAACACCGCCGGCTCGGTGCGCATGGAGACCTACCACCTGAGCTGGAAACTGGCCGCGGGGGTAACCGGCGAAGAAATCATCGCCGTCAGCGACAGCCTGCAAACCCGCCTCAACAGCCAGTCACTCAAGGCGGTACTGGAAGATGGTCCGACCACCGCGCTGCAACTCAGCTACGAGCAAATCCAGCAACAATGGAACGAGGATTTGCGCCCGGCACTGGAGCGTGGCGATGCCGCCTATTTCCAGGTCCAGGCCCTGCCCTTCATTGAACGACTGAACCAGTTCGTCAACCTGTTGCAGCGCCAAAGCGAACAGAAGCAAGGCTGGCAACAGGTGATCCAGGGTCTGGCCTTGTTCACCACCCTGTTCGTCCTGCTGATTGGGCTCTACGAATTGCAGTACGGGGTCGTCATGCCCTTGAAAGAGTTGGTGGACGCGACCCAGCGTTTTCGTCGCGGCGATTTCAAGGTGCGGGTCAACCATCAGTCCCAGGATGAACTGGGCCAGTTGGCCATGAGTTTCAACGCCATGGCCGAGACAATCGAAGACTCCCATCGCACCCTTGAGAGTCAGGTCCAGCAAAAAACCCTGAACCTGCAACAAGCCAATGCCGCTCTTGAGTTGCTGTACCAAAGCAGTCGCAGCCTGGCCACGCGCCTGGCCAATGCCGAAGGCCTGGATGAGTTGATCCGGCGCTTCCAGCAACGCTTGCCCGGCTTGCGCCTGTCGCTGTGCCTGCAAGGGCAAATGCAGGCACCGGCCCAGCAGTTGCTCGCTCTGCATGGCGCGAACATCCGGGAAGTCTGCGCCAGCAGCGATTGCGCCACGTGCCAGAAGCACCATAAAGCCAGCCCGCAAACCTTCAGCATCAGCAATCAGGGCAGTGAACTGGGTGAACTCAAGGCGCACTTTGTCGACGGGCACCCGACGCAAGCCTGGGAAACCCAACTGATCCAGGCCCTGGCCAACCTGATTGGCACCTCGCTGTCGCTCAAACGCCAGCGGGAACAGGATCACCGCCTGCTGCTACTCGAAGAACGCACGATCATCGCCCGCGAGCTGCACGACTCACTGGCCCAGGCCTTGTCCTACATGAAGCTGCAAGTCAGCCGCCTGCAGACCCTGATGCGCCGTGGCGAACCGGTCGAGACCCTGGAAAACGTCACCGCCGAACTGCGCGAAGGGCTGAACAATGCCTATCGCCAGTTACGCGAATTGCTGACCACCTTTCGCTTGCAGATTCACGATGCGGGGCTGGTACAGGAACTCAAGGACACCGCCGAGGAGTTTTCCCGACGAGGGGAATTCCAGGTGCACCTGCACGTCGACGCACTGGCCTTTCAGTTATCGGCCAGCGAGCAGATCCACATTTTGCAGATCACCCGCGAGGCGCTCTCCAATTGCCTGCGCCACGCCCATGCGCAAAACGCCTGGCTGCAACTGCGTCAGGACGGTGAAACCGTCAGGCTCATCGTCGAAGACGACGGACGTGGCTTCAGCGGTAACGTCGACCAACGCGAACACCACGGTCTGAAAATCATGGATGAGCGCGCCCGCAGCTTGCGCGGCCAACTCGAAATAGTGTCCAGGGAGCCGCAAGGCACCCGCGTCCAACTGGAATTCCAACCGGAGTTTCTCGGGCAGCAAACAGAAGGTAGCGTCACATGAACCCGTCCCTGCAACACACCATCCTGCTGGTCGACGACCACCCGATGATGCGTCACGGCATCCGCCAGATGCTCGAACTTGAAGATGATTTCCTGATCGTCGGCGAAGCCAATAACGGTGAAGAAGCCCTCAGCATGATCGAACCGCTGCAACCGGATCTGGTGCTGCTCGATAACAACATGCCGCTGATGAATGGCATTGAAACCCTGCGCCAATTACGGTCGATGCACTACACCGGCAAGGTGTTGCTGTTTACGGTCTCGGATGCCGAAGACGATATTCGCGACGCACTGCGTCTGGATGCCGACGGCTACCTGCTCAAGGACATGGAGCCCGAACTGTTGATTCAGTACATCCGCAATGCCTTGAACGGCGAATTGGTGATCAGCCCGGGGCTGACCCAGGTCATGGCCCAGGCCCTGCGCTCACCGCAGCGTCAAACTGTGGTGGAACTGACCGAGCGTGAGCGTCAGGTGCTGAAAACCATCGCCAGCGGTTTCAGCAACAAGGTCATTGGGCACAAGCTGGGCATCACCGAAGGAACGGTCAAGGTTCACGTGAAAAACCTGCTGCACAAACTCGGTTTGCGCTCGCGGGTCGAGGCGGCGGTGTGGGCCATGGAGCATCTGCGCAATGCCGGCTGACAGGCATGCCTCTTTGGAGGTAGGCCGGCAGAGGCATAGGTCATCCGGCCGGCGCTCTCTACTATGAGCGTCAGCGGAGGTACGCCATGCTGACCCACCCTTCCATCGTTTTAACGTTGCGCCGTCATCATCTGTTCAGCCAGTTGCCGGAGAAAATCTTCGAGGAAGTCTGCGGCCTGGCCATGCTCAAGCGCCTGGCCTGTCACAGCACGCTCATGCACCAGGGCGACCCGGCCAAGCGTTTTTTTCTGCTGGTCAGCGGCCAGATCAAGTTGTACCGGCTGACCGGTGAAGGCCAGGAGAACCTGGTGGAGATCATTCACCCCGGCCAGACCTTTGCCGAAGCCTTGCTGTTCAGCCAGGCCCGTCTCTACCCGGTGAGCGCCACTGCGCTGAAGGACAGCGTGCTGGTGAGTATCGAGGGCAGCCATTACCGCAACGCCCTGGAAGACCAGCCAAAAGTTTGCCTGGCGATCCTCGCGAGCATGAGCGTGCACTTGCACCTGCGTCTGCGCGACATCGACACCTTGACCATGGCCAGTGCGAGCCGGCGGGTGATCAATTTTCTGTTCCAGGAACGCAACCCGGTCAGCGGCTTGATTGTCTTGCAGGTGTCCAAACGTCTGGTCGCCTCGAAGCTGGGTATTCAGCCGGAAACCTTTTCGCGAATCCTGCACCGTCTGGTGGACAGCGGCCTGATTGCCATGGAACGGCGCAATATCAGCATCCTCGCCGAAGAGGATCTCGCGGCCTTCCAATAGACGGAATTGATCGCAGTCAATGCGCAACGCCACCGGCCTTGCACACTGAAGAAGTCCATCCATGGAGAGCGCTCATGCCCCGTTCAACCTTGCCCTTGATTTACTCCTGCTCAGGCTGCTCCAACGTCGCCCAACTGGCCAACACCCTGGCCGTGCGGCTGGATCGCAGCGGCGTGGCGGAAATGTCCTGCATCGTCGGGGTCGGCGGGCACGTGGCGGCGCTGGTCAACAAGGCACGTTCGGGGCGGCGGATTTTTGCGTTGGATGGTTGCCCGTTGCAATGTGTTGAAAATTGCCTGAAGCAGCATGGCCTGCACGCGGATGTGCATCTGATTCTTAGCCATTACGGGTTGCGCAAGCGTTATGGCGAGGATTGCACGCAAGCAGAGAGTGATGAGTTGTTTGTACAGATCGGGCAGCTGATTGCCAGTGATGCTCGACAGAATCACGCCTCTGAACTGATGGTTTGAAGTCAACGCAGATCAAATGTGGGAGCGAGCCTGCTCGCGAAGGCGGACCGGGCCTTACGCCCAACCTTCAAGTCGCAGCGTGGCCCTGACCAGACGTTGTTCCTCGCTTTCGATTTCCTTGAGGTTCTCGCAAATGCTCTGGATATGCGCGATGGCCGCCTTGCGCGCCTGTTCGGGCATACGGCCGGTGACGGCGTTGTAGAGTCGCGCATGTTGACGGTCGATCTGACGCTTTTGCGGTTCGCGGTGGTAAAGGTTATTGACCGAGGCAAACACCGTGCTCAGCAGCAAGTCCGTCAGCGAGCGCAAGGTCTGCACCAGCACCGGGTTGTGCGAAGCCTCGCAAATCGCCAGGTGGAACGCGTGATCGAGCCGGGCGTGTTCGCTCGCCTCCAGCGAACGGCTATGGGCGTTGCACAACGCCTCATAGCTGCGGGTGATGAGGACGAAATCGGCATCGGTTCCGCGCAACGCCGCCAGGCGTGCGGACTCGCCTTCGAGCAGGCTGCGGACCTCGAACAAATCGTAGAGTGTGCGCGGTTGTGAGCTGAACAAGTGCATCAACGGCGACGCGGCACCGTGTCCCGAAAGATCGGCCACAAAAGAGCCTTTGCCCTGCTCTGTCTTGATAATCCCGCGAGCGCGCAACAACTTCAGGCCCTCGCGAAGTGCCGTGCGGGAAACGCCGAGTTTTTCGGTCAGACGACGTTCCGACGGCAACAATTGCCCGGTCTTGAGTACCCCGTCGACGATCAGACGCTCAATACGCTCACAGACCACGTCTGCGACTTGTGGATTACGGCTCGTTTCTGCCCTTTCCATCGACTCTCCAACTGGTATGACCAGCCTCACTACCAAAACAACAGATGTTCAAACACCAAGCTATATTTATGTTTTAGAACATCTTTTTTAAATCAATAAAGAACCATCGAATAAAAAACTGGTTCGACCAGCCAAACAACACATAGACAGTAGAGCGCCTCAGGCCAATGATGCAAGTCAGTGGTAAACGGACACAGACCTCCTATAAAAACAACTGAGGGTCGTCAACCGCCTATGAACATTCTTTACGATGAACGCGTCGATGGCGTCCTGCCCGATGTCGACAAAACTGCCTTGCTGCAAGCCCTGCAAACACAGTGGCCGGATCTGGAAGTCCTGCATCAACAGGAAGAACTCAAACCGTACGAATGCGACGGGCTTTCTGCTTACCGAACCACGCCCATGCTGGTGGTGCTGCCACGCAACGTTGACGAGGTGCAAGGCGTGCTTCGACTCTGCCATGAGCAGCAAGTCGCGGTGGTCGCCCGCGGTGCCGGCACCGGTTTGTCCGGCGGGGCCTTGCCGCTGGAAAAAGGCGTGCTGCTGGTAATGGCTCGCTTCAACTCTATTCTGCACATCGACCCCGCCGCCCGTACGGCTCGGGTACAGCCGGGGGTGCGCAATCTGGCGATTTCCCAGGCTGCAGCGCCGTTTGGCTTGTATTACGCGCCGGACCCTTCTTCGCAGATCGCGTGTTCAATCGGCGGCAATGTGGCGGAAAACGCCGGTGGCGTGCATTGCCTGAAATATGGGCTGACCGTGCACAACCTGCTTAAGGTCGACATCCTCACCGTCGACGGCGAACACCTGACCCTGGGTTCCCAGGCGCTCGATTCTCCGGGCTTCGATCTGCTGGCGTTGTTCACCGGCTCCGAAGGCATGCTCGGTGTCATCACCGAGGTCACGGTCAAACTGCTGCCCAAACCCCAGACCGCCAAAGTGTTGCTGGCGGCGTTCGATTCCGTCGAGAAGGCGGGCCGCGCGGTGGGTGACATTATTGCCGCCGGCATCATCCCCGGCGGCCTGGAAATGATGGACAACCTGGCCATTCGCGCCGCCGAAGACTTTATCCACGCTGGCTATCCGGTCGACGCCGAAGCCATTTTGCTGTGCGAGCTCGATGGCGTTGAAGCCGACGTTCATGATGACTGCGACCGCGTGCGCCAAGTGCTGGAACAGGCCGGCGCCACCGAAGTGCGCCAGGCCCGCGATGAAGCCGAACGCGTGCGCTTCTGGGCCGGGCGCAAGAATGCCTTCCCGGCAGTGGGTCGCCTCTCGCCGGATTATTACTGCATGGACGGGACGATCCCGCGCCGCGAGTTGCCCGGCGTGCTGCAGGCGATCGCCGCGTTATCAGCCGAGTACGGCCTGCGGGTGGCCAACGTTTTTCACGCCGGTGACGGCAACATGCACCCGCTGATTCTGTTCGATGCCAATCAACCGGGCGAGCTCGACCGCGCTGAAACCCTGGGCGGCAAGATCCTCGAATTGTGCGTGAAGGTTGGTGGCAGCATCACCGGTGAACACGGCGTGGGCCGGGAGAAAATCAATCAGATGTGCGCGCAGTTCAATAGCGATGAGTTGACCGTGTTCCATGCCGTCAAAGCGGCCTTCGATCCGAGTGGTTTGCTCAACCCCGGCAAGAACATCCCGACGCTGCACCGCTGCGCCGAGTTTGGCGCCATGCACGTTCACATGGGTCAGTTGCCCTTCCCTGAACTGGAGCGTTTCTGATGCGTAGCGAACACGATAACGACGACAGCGCCTCGCTGCTGGAGCAAGTCAACCAGGCGTTGCAAAACGCCACGCCGTTGCGCATTCAAGGCTCCAACAGCAAGGCGTTTCTTGGGCGCATTGTGGCGGGCGAAGTGCTCGACACGCGCAGCCACCGAGGCATCGTCAGCTACGACCCGACCGAATTGGTGATCACCGCCCGCTGCGGCACTCCTTTGACAGAACTGGCCGAAGTGCTGGACGCGGCGCAGCAGATGCTGCCCTGCGAACCGCCCTCCTTCGGCGACGGCGCCACGGTCGGCGGCATGATCGCCAGTGGGCTGTCGGGTCCACGGCGTCCCTGGTCGGGCTCCGTCAGGGACTTTGTCCTCGGGACCCGCGTCATTACAGGCCACGGCAAGCATTTGCGCTTTGGTGGCGAAGTCATGAAAAACGTCGCCGGCTACGACCTGTCGCGCTTGATGGCCGGCAGCTACGGCTCGCTCGGCGTGGTCACCGAAGTCTCGCTCAAAGTCCTGCCCAAGCCGCGTCAAGCGTTAAGCATCAGCCTGGAAATGGACAGTGACCGCGCCTTGCTGCGCCTCGCCGAATGGGGCCAGCAGCCGTTGCCGATCAGTGCTGCGTGCCACGATGGGCAGCGCCTGCACCTGCGACTTGAGGGTGGCGAAGGCTCGGTGGCTGCGGCACATGACCGACTGGGCGGCGAGTTGCTCGACGCCTCGTACTGGGATGATCTCAACGAACATCGATTGAGCTTCTTCGATGAGGACCAGACACTTTGGCGCCTGTCCGTCCCTCACAACACACCTCGACTTTCCCTGCCCGGCCGCCAATTGCTCGATTGGGGCGGTGCGCAGCGCTGGCTCAAATCTGACGCGGAGGCAGCGTTCATCCGCTCGATCGTCGAAGAAGTCGGCGGGCATGTGACCTGCTACACCCACGGCCTGATCGACAGTCCGTTTCAACCCTTGCCTGGCGCACTGATGCGCTACCACCAGAGCCTGAAGCAACAACTCGATCCCCGGGGCATCTTCAACCCCGGGCGCCTGTACGCGGAGCTTTGACCCATGCAGACCACCTTGAGCGAACAAGCCCGCCACCTGCCCCGCGCCGAAGAAGCCGAAAGCATCTTGCGCACCTGCGTGCACTGCGGTTTCTGTAATGCCACCTGCCCGACCTATCAATTGCTCGGCGATGAACTGGACGGACCGCGGGGGCGCATCTACCTGATCAAACAGGTTCTGGAGGGCAACGAAGTCACGCAGAAGACCCAACAGCACCTGGATCGCTGCCTGTCGTGCCGTAACTGCGAAACCACCTGCCCTTCCGGTGTCGATTACCACAACTTGCTGGACATCGGCCGGGCGGTGGTCGATGCGGCGGTGCCGCGCCCACTCGGTCAGCGCTTGTTGCGTGAAGGACTGCGCAGCGTCGTCCCCAATCCGGCGCTGTTCAAAACTCTGGTCAGCAGCGGCCAGGTGTTCCGGGCGTTGTTGCCCAACACCTTGCAGATAAAGTTGCCACGCCGCATCTATCCGGCCAAGCCACGCCCGGTCACTCGCCATGCCCGGCAAGTGCTGATGCTCGAAGGCTGCGTGCAACCGAGTCTGTCACCCAATACCAACGCGGCTGCCGCGCGGGTACTGGATCGACTGGGGATCAGCGTCATTGCAACCCGCGAGGCCGGATGCTGCGGCGCGGTGGATTATCACCTCGATGCTCAGGCGGCCGGCCTGGATCGCGCCCGGCGCAACATTGACGCGTGGTGGCCGAGCATTGAAAGCGGTGCCGAAGCCATCGTGCAAACCGCCAGCGGTTGCGGCGCCTTCATCAAAGATTACGGTCACTTGCTCCGCACCGACCCGGCCTATGCCGAGAAGGCGAAAAAGGTCAGTGCGCTGGCCAAGGATCTGGTCGAAGTGCTGCGCGACGAACCGCTGGAAAAACTCGGCATCCACAGCGCCCAACGCCTGGCCTTCCATTGCCCCTGCACCTTGCAGCACGCGCAGAAACTGGGCGGTGCGGTGGAAGCGATTCTGACCAGTCTTGGGTTCAACCTCACGCCGGTTGCCGACAGTCACCTGTGCTGCGGCTCGGCGGGCACCTATTCGCTGACCCAACCCGAACTGTCCCGGCAACTGCGCGACAACAAGCTCAATGCGCTGGAAAGCGGGCATCCCGAAGTCATTGTCACCGCCAATATCGGCTGTCAGTCCCACCTCGACGGTGCGGGCCGAACCCCTGTCAGGCACTGGATCGAACTGGTCGAAGCCGCCTTGCCCTAACCGAGTACTGGAGAGTCCCCATGAAAAGCAAAGCCGTACTGAGCCAGACCGAAGTCAGCCAAATCCTCGCGGCTGCACGCACCGAAGCACAGAAAAACCAATGGGCCGTGACCATCGTGATTGTCGATGACGGCGGCCATCCCCTGGCCCTCGAACGCCTCGACGGCTGCGCTCCGATTGGCGCCTACATCGCCACCGAAAAGGCCCGCACTTCGGCCCTCGGCCGGCGCGAATCCAAAGGTTATGAAGAGATGGTCAATGGCGGGCGCTACGCCTTTTTGTCCGCTCCATTGCTGACGTCCCTTGAGGGCGGGGTGCCGATCATTGTCGACGGTCAGGTGATCGGTGCGGTTGGCGTGTCCGGGGTCAAAGCCGAGCAGGATGCGCAAGTGGCCAAGGCCGGTGCGCAATGCTTGAAATGAACTGAACGCGACCTTACACATTTCCAGCCAGCGCATGGCTGGCTGCGACACGGGGGTGATCACCCAGGAACAGGGCCGTCGGAATTTTGCAGCGCATGGCGCGGGTGTCGATTACTGCCCTTCAGCAAGCTTCGTCCCTGGTATCCGCAAAGCGCGCCAGGCAATTAAAATCGCCATGAGTGCCAAGCCGGACGTCACCCACGACACCAGATTAATTCCACCCTCGAAGGCACTTCCCGCCTGCGTCATCAGCGCTTGAGCTTGATCTTGCGACAACTGCACCGCTACATGGTGAGCGCCCGATAGCGTCTCACTCGCCAGCATCGTCTGTACCTCGCTCAAAAAGCCCGGCAGCTGCAATGCACCGCGATAGTAGGCCGTGACGAGACCACCGAGCACCGTCGTCCCCAAAACCACACCCACCTCATAGGCTGTTTCACTAATGGCCGACGCCGCACCCGCCTTTTCCGGCGGTGCAGCCGACAAAATCACATCGTTGGATACTGTCGCGATCGCGCCCACGCCAATGTTCAGCAAGGCAAAAGCCACCACCAGAACGGTCAGGCTGCTGCCAATGCTGGCGACCAACAAAAACGCCGCCCCGGCAAACGCCATCAGGATCGGCACCAGCACATGCACCGGTACTCGCCGCGCAACAGGCACGACGGCCATTCCCACGACGATCGCCATGATCTGACCAGGCACTAACGCAAAGCTGGCATTCAACGGTGACATCTGAAGAACGATCTGTAAGAACTGAGTGGTGAAGAACACAAAGCCGACGAGGAACGCGAGGCTCATCAGATTGATCAGTACGGAGCCGCTAAAGGTGCCACTTCGAAACAGACTCAGGTCCATCAGCGGCACAGGCAGACGTAACTGCCGATGTACAAACAACCATCCAGCAACCAAGCCTAATACCAATGCTGTCAGCGCCATCCAGTCGAGCCCATTACTGGCGCTGTGCTTGATGCCGTAAACGATGGCACTGAGGGCAACCATCGATTGCAGGATACTTAGCGGATCCAGTGGCCCTGAACTGTCTTTATCGGATTCGGGCAACAACACCGGTCCCAATACCAACAACGGCACCAATACGGGTATCGCCAACAGGAAAATCGCCTCCCAGCTGAAAAACTCCAGCAAAACCCCACCGACCAAAGGACCGAGCGCTGAACCTACCGTCAGCGTTGTTGCCCAGATCGCGACAGCCACCCTGCGCTCCTCTCGATCCAGAAACACCGAACGTATCAATGCCAAAGTAGAAGGCATCAACATCGCCCCGAAAATCCCCATGCACGCTCGTCCGGCAATCAGTTGCATGGCCGTATGGGAATAGGCCGTCAGCACCGAAACAATGACAAAACCCAAAGACCCGACCAATAACAACTTTCGATGACCGATCCGATCGCCCAGACTACCCATCGACACCAGCAAACCCGCCAATACCAGCGAATAGGCATCGATCATCCATAGCTGTTGACTGGCGGTCGGACTCAGGGCCTCGGCAATCTTTGGTAAAGCGAATCCAAGCACCGTATTGTCTACGGTTACCAGTAGTACTGGCAGCATCAGCACGCTTAGGGCTGACCATTGTTTTGTTTTTGCTCTGTATTGCGCGGTCTCACTTATTAACGACATCAGCCAAACTCCTTATCTCCTCAAGTACTCACGGGAGATTTCGCAATGCACCCGTGAAACGAACCCAGTGCGCTTCCATGGCGAGGACTCGGTCAGTTCAGTAATGAAAAAACGTGCTGACAATCAACGGCCCCCGGGTTCAAACGACTACCCAAAGCATCTGAAACGCCCTGTAAGTCACGTCTGAACTCGTCAAAATTCTGATTAGAGACATTACTCATCAAGCGTTCCATCCCTTCCGCCAGCGCGGCGCGCTGGCGGTTGGCCTGGTCATTTTCTAGTTGTATGTCCCAATAGACTTCAGGTGGATTGACCAGAACCCGGGACAGCAACGCCATCATTGTCCGCATCGGTGGTGGCATCACTTCAAGAGCGCTCTCCAGATCAAGTGAAGACCTTGCCAACGCCAAACCGAACCCCAGAATTGCGGCATGAGGCAGCGCCTGACATAGCGCCATGAGCTCATCATGGGCCACCGGCGTCATTCGCTTTATCTTCATCCCTGCGCCCATCAAGTGCTGTTCGATGAAAGTCGAAGGCGAGTCGCCATCTTCCAGACAAATTGCGACGGTGCGTCCCTGAACGGAGAGCTTGGGTGAAAACATCGGATTGACGCCGACGAAAGGCTGCTTCGACGAAGCATTCTTCAATGCTCTGTAAAAAGGCTCCTGAACAGAACAAGTCGGTATGAATACAACATCATTCGAAACGGAGCCAACAACCCAGGGTATTGCCCGGATAGCCACGTTTTCGGGCAACGCAAAGACCACTGCCACGGCCCCTTGGAAGATGTGCCCGGTATTGCTGAACGGACTTGTGACATCAACTTCATAGAAGCCACTTTCCTGTTCGGAAGGCCTGCGATCCACCACCCGGACATCGTATCCATATTGCATAAGAATGCGGCTGATCAATGAGCCAACCAAACCCGCTCCCCCCAACACGACAACCGTGTCGCTCATCATGATTCGCTCCCTGCGACAAAACTGTAAAAAGGCACGCTAGCCTTGACCAACGTTTCTTCAAGCTCTTGCTGTGGATCGGAGTGCGCAACAATCGCGCCACCAATTCCAAATTTCGCCTCGTTACCCTGGAGCACTGCTGTTCGGATGACAATACTCAGCTCCGCTCCACCACTGAAAGATAACCATCCTAATGCGCCTGAATAGACACCACGGGCAGAGGACTCCAATACGTCAATAATTTCCATCGTGCGTTTCTTCGGAGCTCCCGTCATTGAGCCACCTGGGAAGCAGGCTCGAATAGCTTCGATCGTTGAAATATCCGAGCGAAGGTGCCCACGAACTGTTGAGACAAGCTGGTGGACCGAGGAAAAGCTTTCCACTGAGAAAATCTCAGGAACATGAACGCTCCCTGGACGGCACACTTGATTCAAATCATGGCGCACCAAATCTACAATCATTAGGTTCTCGGCCCTGTCCTTGGCCGAGCTACGTAGCTCATCCCGCAGTACTTGGTCCTCTGCAATTTGATTACTACGCGGCCTGGTTCCCTTTATTGGTCTGGACTCGATCAATCCGCTGTCATCGATTCTGAGAAAGGTTTCGGGCGAAGCGCTCAATACAGAAAATCCTGCAAACGAGAGGTAGGCACCGTAGGGTACGGGGCTAGCCTGACGCATTCGCCAATAAGCACTCAAAGGCGCACCGCTGTAAGCCACTTTTGCCCTATTGGTCAGGCAGATCTCGTAAGACTCCCCATCGGTGATGTACTTAAGAGATTGATTGATCTTACTGATGTACTCATCTGGCCCGTCCTCAAGCGAGAGCTTCAGCTGATCTACGGCACCTGGAATAAACGAACTGCAATGACCAACTGGCTCATCATTACGATGGAGAAAATCAGGTAAGGATGGCCATTCCAAAGCATCGCCTGTCGCAGTCATCAGGCATTCATAGGCCTTGTCTTCATGATGATCAAAGACAAAGAAATGCGGCGCAAACATGAATGAAGCATCCGGATAAATCGAACGGTAAATTTTGCGTCCACCCGCCAGTGCTTTCAATTCGTAACCGAGGTAGCCAACAAAACCGCCCTTGAAAACAAACGGCAAGTACTGAGGGGTTGCCACCTGCACAGCTTCGAAGATTTGTGCAATCAGTGTAAAAAAGTCTCCTTTGATGCTTTTTTTGCCCTTGGGGCCCTCAAGTTTCAGGCACTCATCGTTGACATCGTACTCAAGCCTTATCGCTCCTTGCGCCACCCCACTACCTATGATCGAGTAGCGGGCATTAGGTCTTTCTGACTTCTCGCTGTCTAGCCAAAAAGCAAAGCGATCATCTGCATAGAGCGTTGAAAATACTGTTAGTGGACCGGTGCATTCGGAAAATTCGCGGTAGTTAAGCTGCATATTCAGCATCCCCCCTACTGCGACATATGCATCTTTTGACGACGTACATTCCGTGTCGGACTCTAAGTGAGCTCTGACACTGACGTTGTGTTCCAGCGCCATGCGTATGAAGTTGCTCAATAACGCATGGCCATATTCTGAATCGATGGATTCGGGATGGAACTGGACACCCCAAACCGGTCTGGTGATGTGTTCGATTGCCATGACCACACCTTCAGACGTCCAGGCCGTACATTGGAGCTCTGCTGGTAGGCTTGTACACATCAACGAATGGTATCTGACCACATCGAACTGTTCTGGCAGATCTCGAAAGAGCCCTTTGCCTGAATGAGTAATCCGACTGCGGTAGCCATGCACAGGGTTGGGAGCATATCCCACCGTCCCCCCAAGAAATTGAGCGATGCCTTGATGCCCTAGACAAATACCAAGCAACGGGACAGGAGAACGGAGGATGACGTCACCGCACACACCGAAATCTCCCTCCTGCCCAGGGTGCCCTGGACCGGGCGACAGCACTACAGCGTCATAATTTTCGATACCCAATTCGTTGTACGGAAGGGTATTTTTGACTACATCCGCGCAAATACCTGTCACCTCATACAAATACTGAGCGATGTTCTGGGTGAAGGAATCAAAGTTATCAATCAGTAATATTTTCATGAGGGTCGCCCCATGGCCAAACACTGATTGATCAGGACGTCTTCCTGAATACACGTCTCTTCTATAATCAGTTTGAATATCGACTCGGTGTATTCCGGCCTCAATCCTACCGCTTCCGATCTAGTCTTGATCATATCGAGCACGTAGGAAATTCGTCCGGGTTGCATCATCGCAATGCCATGGACGGCTTTGAGTTCGGCAATGTCCATGCACACTTTCATTCGCTCAGAAAGCAGGTCGACGACTTGCAAATTTATCGAATCAAGCCGCTCCCGCTGCGGCTGCAAAATGTTAGACGTGCCTGTCTGTGACAACTGTCCCTGTTGTTTCATCTTTTGCATCTCCGTTAGCCAATTTCTGGAAGAGAGTCGCCAGTCAGGCGTGATCCCGCTCATTGATAGCCGGCGTCCATAATCCCCTGCTCGTCATCACCCCTAGAGCAGTCCCCAATAACTTAATGTCTTTGCAACTGTGGTCTGCTGAAATTGCAAAACGCAGCATCGCTTTGCCTTTGGCAATGATTGGGTAAAACACCGGAAAGAGCAGCATGCCTTGGTCACGCAGGGTTCTCGCGGCCTGCAAGCCGGCTTCCTCTGTGTCAAAGAAGGCTCCTCTGACAGGTGACTGAATACCTGCATTGAGCAACTGGTTGTCGGTGAGGGAATCTAAAAGGGCGACATTTTCCCAAAGTCGCCGTTGCAGCATATCGATCTCTTCACTGAGATGGATTTTCACCGCGGCTACGTTTGCCGCCAACATAGGCACCATAATGGAATGACCAAATATCAGCGGATTGGCCAGGGTTCGGATAACTTCAACATCCCGTGGATCTGAAACTACGACAAAACCACCCGCGCCACCAAATGCCTTGGAGAGAGACCCTGCCAGAATAATATTTGCAGGTAATGAGTGATCCACCGCTGAAAAGGCATATCCCGCACCATGACGTCCGACGATCGAAATACCATGAGCATCGTCTACGTATAGGTATCCCCGTGCCGATTCTAGCTGCCGAGATAGCTCGGCGATGGGTACAAGACCACTCATCGAACCGATTCCATCGATCAAGAGCACAGGAGTTTCACCTTTGTCGGTGCAAACTTTCAGCGCTGTAGTCATTGATTCTTGGCTGGTGGACTCAACTCTAGAAACAGGTCCGAACTGCTCCAAAACCCCCCTAAGTACCTGCATTGAAGCATGGGCGGTTTTGTCCATCAGCCAGTGGATTCGTTTTTTGACCGGATACCCACTCAACGAACCACTCCCCAGCAACGGTAAAACACCTAAATGGACACTGCTGGTAGAAGTAAACACCGCAACGCCGCAACCTCTGTAAATCTGAGCAAGCAACTCTTCCAGTTGAGGCAGGTAACTTGGGCGCATTGCGCTTCGAGAAGACGACAGGTGCAGTCCGGAAGTTTCCATAGCCTGGTGTGCGGCTTCGATCAATGCAGAGTGGGTTTCCAAGCCCAAGTACGAACAGGAAACAAACTCTGTGAATGTACCTCCGTCCTGCAAGGTAATGTGCTTACCCACACGACTCGCAACGGTAAAACCTGTAAGCCCTTCCTCGTAAGCCTTCGCCAGTGCACCGGTGGTGTTGCCGCGACGAATGCTCATCCAGTCTTGTTTGGTTTGCACATCCATAGCTAAAGCTCCTTTCTGAAAATCAATATGATTTGCATCCGATGGTCATTACTGAGCTGCCTGAGGCGTCAGACGCTTCCTTATCGATTACAGTTTGCGTATTTGTCAGCTGACTCTGTTTGAACAGTTCACGCACAGCTCTGGCCTGATCCTCGCCATGTTCAATGACTAGCCAACCTTCACGACTAAGTAACTGGTTCGCGAGCGAGATGATTTGCCGTATCAGTTCAAGCCCATCGACCCCGGAATAGACCGATTCCCGTGGATGGTGATCGCTCCACTCAGGCAACAACTCTTGGGACTGTGGGACGTACGGAGGATTAGCGACAATCAAACCGACCTGGTCTGTGAATCGCGTAAATGCCTGTTTGTCGCGAATGTCAGCCTGCAAGTGATTGACCTGCCCCCCCTTGCAGGCCAGTCGATCAATGTTGCGTTTGAGGTACTGCATCGCTATCTCATCAAACTCCACACATGTCACTTTCAGATCCGGTCTGCGCCGTGCGATCGCCAAGCCAATCGCGCCGCTTCCGGCACACAAATCGAGAACACTTGCTCCCGGTCGCAGCGCAGCACTGGTCTCCAGCCACTTGTGAATGATTTGGCTGTGAGGACGGGGGATAAACACGCCGCTACCGACCACCAGCGGCATTTCGTCAAACTCCACCATGCCAACAATATGCCCGAGAGGAATTCGGTTACAGCGCTCTTTAACCGCTAACATAAATTCATCGAGCGCACGGCTTTTATCCAACCGTTGGATATAGCGATCTATTAGACAACTCAAATCAGCTTCCAAGTCCCAAACACCAGACGCTTGCAACATGGCCCGCGCTTGACTAATAGCAAGATACTCACGATCCGTAAGACTCATGACCACTCCTTGTAATACTGCGAAAGTCTTTTCAAAATTGACTTATACAGATAGGAGAATGCGACCAATTCCGGAGGAGGCGTAAACGACGGATGCAAGTCATTTATAAGTTGTTCATAATTGCGCGACAGACCTTCATCCAGCAAAGGAAACCAGTAAGGTTTTATATCCCAACGATACTCATATCCTGTGGCAAACATCTGCTGTACCGTTTCCCTGACCGTATTCTCGCGGGCAAAGCCAGATAGCGGAGCACGTACAGGTTTGAAAGGGCTCAGATCTAGATCGGGAGTCTCTATATCGGTCAAGCAATTAGCTATATACCGCGCCAACAATGGTGATTGGTGCAGGCCGTCTCGATAGGTGCCTGTTGCGAGCCAAAGACCTTCGATACCGCACTCGCCAATCAATGGAAAACCGTCTGCCGGTATTGGTCTGTTGCCAACTTGTATGGAAATGATTTCAGCTCCGTGAAGGTCCAAGTTTAACTGATCAACAGCACAGTCAAGCAAAAACTGAACATCCGATATGAGAGCCTGCTGTTTAGGCTGCTCGGAAATTATATTAGTGGCTCCCAGATACAGGACGCCGTCCCCACGAGGGACACAGTGCAAGCCGCACGCAAAAGCACGATTTGGAGTCCGTATGACAGAACTCGGCAACTCAATCCCTTCTGGCATTTTCACGAGAATTGAAACGCCATATCCACTGAACAACGGTGGAATTTTCTTTACGAGTTCGTCGAAATCACTAAGCAGGTCTAAAGATTGAACGCCTGCTGCAATCACAACCTTTTTAGCCCATAGAGTCTCTCCATTGCATAACTCAATGCCGGTGACTCCCCCACCCTCAGCCAACACACGCAGGGCGTTCTCATTTTTCAGAGCGCCGCCCTCGGAGGTAAATGCAGCATCCAGCTTCTCCAGCAAAAGATGAGAATTCACGGAGTGCTCGTTTGGTATGTACAGCCCACGCAAAGGGCGAACCAGATGGTTAGGTTTCAGCCACTCAATTTTGCGTGGATCAACAATTTCGAACGGCTCACCATACTCACGAAGGGTTCTCTCGATGGTGTCGTAGTTAACGCTATCCACCTCATCCATGCCGGCGGTGTTGAGCAGCACATGGGTCCCAATCGCGGTAAACAGCGAACTGGAATCACCTGAAGAAATTGCCAAGCGCTCCGCCCAACTTGACCACAGGTGTTGAGCTTGTCGGTCCATGTCTAGTTTCAATCGACCAAAATCACTTGCCAGTAGGCCGCTTGTTACCTCCCCGAAACATCCATTCATCGCGCCGGCAGCCCTTGACGCTGCATTTGTACGATCAGTCTCACCAACTCGGCAGACATTTAAACCACGCGTGGACAACTCATATGCGATTGACCCACCAACTGCTCCTGCACCTACAACAATGACGTCGAACTCCATGTTTTGACCTCAGACAATTACCCGCGACGTAAGAAGAATCAACTTTTCTCGTTGGAAAACAGGAACACTTCTATAATTTCGTTACATTGCGATTCAACCGACTATTTGTTTCATATTGTATCTTTGAAATAATTCTACACATATTCAAATAGAGCTAAAAACCTGACCCTCCGCTTTTAAAGCCACAGATTGCCCTGCTGACTTCTAAAAAACAGCAACCTATGAAAACTTACTTAGAGCTACATAATTAGTAAAAACAAATATTTCAAAAAAATAGACAACCACAGATTGTGTGAAAACTTAACTACCCTCCTAGCGATTAGAGCTTGGCAGTAGGTGAGCTGCAGCGATCGATAGCAGTAATTTCCAGGCAGCCGCGTCCTCACCCAAAAGTGGGCGCCCCAAACAATCTCGGGCGTTTGCTTAAGTCACCACTCCGCGTTTTCACCCAGTCTTCGAGGCCTCTTTTGTTTATGAGCAGCTACGCTCGATAGATATCGCCCACGCTGTCCAACCGACAGAGCAATCGACCCGCCCAAGAGGAAGCGCACAGATGGCCCGTCTCACTGCCAAAGACTTTGCTCCGGAACTGCTCGAACTGTACGACTACTACGCCCACGGCAAGATCAACCGGCGTGAGTTTCTGGATCGGGCGGCATTGTTCACCTTGGGTAGCTTGACCGCCAGCGCGCTGCTCGCCGCCCTGAGCCCGAATTATGCGCTCGCCGAGCAGGTTGAATTTACCGACCCGGACATCGTTGCCGAGTACATCACCTATCCATCCCCCAAGGGCAACGGCCAGGTCCGTGGCTATCTGGTGCGCCCGGCGAAAGCCACCGGCAAGGTGCCAGCGGTGGTGGTCGTGCATGAAAATCGCGGGCTCAACCCGTATATCGAAGACGTCGCGCGGCGTGTGGCCAAGGCAGGCTTCATCGCCCTCGCCCCGGATGGCCTGACCTCGGTGGGCGGCTATCCCGGCAACGATGACAAAGGCCGGGAGTTGCAGGCGACCGTCGACCCGGAAAAGCTCATGAACGACTTTTTCGCCGCCATCGAGTGGTTGATCAAGCATGACGCGAGCAGCGGAAAAGTCGGTATCACCGGGTTCTGCTACGGCGGTGGTGTCGCCAATGCCGCGGCCGTGGCTTATCCGGAACTGGGGGCTGCCGTGTCCTTTTATGGTCGCCAGCCAGAAGCCAAGGATGTCGCCCGAATCAAGGCGCCAGTGATGCTGCACTACGGTGAACTGGATACACGCATCAACGAAGGCTGGCCCGCCTATGAAAAGGCACTGAAAGCCGCGGGCAAGACCTATGAAGCGTACATCTACCCCGGCGCCAACCACGGTTTTCATAATGACTCCACGCCTCGATACGATGAGGCCGCAGCCAAGCTGGCCTGGGACCGGACGCTGGGGTGGTTTCGGCGGTACCTGGCTTGATAGTGAGGTTGCTCGTCTGTTGCCAAATAGAGTTGGCGGTGCACCAAACAGTCGAGCAGGATCATCACGTCTCAATCACATCGTCCGCCCAACTGATGGCCGCAACGACGGTAGGAAAACCGATCGTGCTGGTCAGGGCGATCAGCGTGTGACGGATCTGCTCTGGCGTGGCGCCCGCCTCCAGTGCCCGTCGGGTATGACTGTGCACTGCGCCCTCAGAGCGGATGGCCGCCGCGGCACCGAGCTGGATCAGCTGGACAACGATCTCTTCCAGGGGGCCGGTATGACGCACCGCCGTACCCAAGGCCTCCACGGCGGCCAGGTAATCCGGGTATTGCTGTTCGAGACGTTGGTAGGTGTTGTGCGCTTTCTTCTTTGTCATGTTTGTTTCCTCGCGTTGGAGGGCGATCAATTCGCATTTCTGCGTCCGAGTCATCAGGTTGCGATTGGCGAAACTTGCACACTGCAACAGTAGGCTACGCTTACAGCAGCTTATTGCACACGATGCTCGCGTCTGCAGGTTTTGGTTGGTTCTGGAGAGCGTCTGCAACAGCTATTTCAGACAGGTCCAAACCATTCACGCAGGACTACGTGATGACCGAGCCCCTCCTCAGTTTTGATCAACTCAAGCGTGCCGCCGCGTCCGGCGAGATCGATACCGTTCTGGTCTGCATGGTCGACATGCAAGGCCGGCTGGTCGGCAAACGATTCCAGGTCGAGTTTTTCATCGACAGCGGCCATGAAGAAACCCATTGCTGCAATTACCTGCTGGCCGACGACATCGACATGGAGCCGGTGCCGGGTTACGCCGCGGCCAGCTGGAGCAAAGGCTATGGCGACTTTGTGCTCAAACCTGACATGGCCACGTTGCGGCGGGTGCCCTGGCTCGAGTGCACGGCGCTGGTGCTCTGCGATGTGCTCGATCATCACCATCGGCGCGACCTGCCGCACAGCCCGCGGGCGATTCTGAAAAAGCAGGTTGAGCGACTGCGCGAGCGCGGTTACACCGGCATGTTCGCCTCGGAGCTGGAGTTCTATCTGTTCGACGAGAGCTACGAGGCGATCCACGAGCGCAATTACCACAAGCCGAAAACCGCCGGTCATTACATCGAGGACTACAACATCCTGCAGACCACCCGCGAAGAGCCAGTGCTGCGGGCGATTCGCAAACATCTGCAGGCCAGCGGCATTCCCGTGGAAAACTCCAAGGGTGAATGGGGGCCGGGCCAGGAAGAGATCAACATCCGTTACGCCGATGCGCTGACCATGGCCGACCACCACGTCATCATCAAGCACGCCTGCAAAGAGATCGCGCAATTGCAGGGCAAGGCGATCACGTTCATGGCCAAGTGGCGCTATGACGCTGCCGGTTCCAGCAGCCACATCCACAATTCGCTGTGGGACAAGAACGGTAAAAAGCCGCTGTTCTTCGACGCCAAGGCGGAGTTCGGCATGTCGAAACTGATGCGCTCCTGGGTGGCCGGGCAGCTCAAGTACGCCAACGACATCACCTGTTTTCTCGCGCCCTACATCAATTCATACAAGCGCTTTCAGGCCGGCACCTTTGCCCCGACCCGGGCGGTGTGGAGTCGGGACAATCGCACCGCAGGTTTCCGTTTGTGCGCAGAAGGCAGCAAATCCATCCGCATCGAATGTCGCATTGGCGGTGCCGATCTCAACCCTTATCTGGCCTTCGCCGCGTTGATCGCTGCGGGACTGGCCGGTATCGACGAGAAGCTCAGCCTCGCGCCGCCCTTCGAGGGCGATGCCTACGTCGACGAACACTTGCCCGAGGTATCGAAGACCCTGCGCGAAGCCTGCGCCGCACTTCAGGGCTCGACCATGTTGCGCGAAGCGTTCGGCGATGAAGTGATCGACCACTACGTGCACACCGCCGAATGGGAGCAGAAAGAGTACGACCGGCGGATCACCGACTGGGAACTGCAGCGCGGGTTTGAGCGCTATTGAGACCACCATCATGACTTCAACCATTCAACTCATCTCACCGGTCGATGGCCGGGTCTATGCCGAACGCCGCTGCGCCGATGCGGCGCAAATCGACCAGGCGCTGGCGGCGGCCGAAGCTGCCCAGGCGCAATGGAAACGCCGGCCACTGAGCGAACGCGCCGCCTTCTGCAACGCCGCGGTGGACGCGATGTTGGCCATGAAGGCTGACATCGTGCCGGAACTGGCCTGGCAGATGGGCCGCCCGGTGCGCTTTGGTGCTGGCGAACTGCGCGGTTTCGAAGAGCGTGCCCGGCATATGATCGCCATCGCGCCTGAAGCCCTGGCGGCGATTGAACCCACGCCTATTAACGGTTTTCGACGCCATATCAAACGCGAACCGTTGGGTACGGTGTTGGTCGTCGCCCCCTGGAATTACCCCTATCTGACGGCAGTGAATACGATTATCCCGGCGCTGATGGCCGGCAACAGCGTGATCCTCAAACACGCGTCGCAAACGCTGCTGGTGGGTGAACGGTTCGCCGAGGCCTTTCGCCGCGCCCATCTGCCCGAAGGGTTGTTCCAGAACCTGCTGCTGAGTCATCTCTATACCGGAGCGATCATTGCCTCTGGACGCGTGCAGCAAGTGAACTTCACCGGTTCGGTCGAGGGCGGTAAATCCATGGAACATGCTGCCGTAGGGGGTTTCCTCGGCGTGGGCCTGGAACTCGGTGGCAAAGACCCGGCCTACGTCCGCGCAGACGCCAACCTCGAACATGCGGTGGAAAACCTGGTGGACGGCAGCTACTTCAATTCCGGGCAAAGCTGTTGCGCAGTTGAACGCATCTATGTCGATGAAAAAATATACCCGCTGTTTGTCGAACGCTTCGTCGCGCTGACTCGCCAATACGTGCTGGGCAACCCCCTGGACGAAGCCACCACCCTAGGCCCGCTGGTCAATCCGGGCGCGGCTGATTTCGTCCGCGGGCAGATCGCCGATGCGCTGTCTAAAGGTGCAACGGCCCTGATCGACACAAAGACCTTTCCCGCCGACGCACCGGGCAGCGCCTACCTCGCGCCGCAAGTATTAGTCGACGTCACCCATCAAATGTCGGTGATGCGCGAAGAAAGCTTTGGTCCCGTGGTCGGCATTATGCCGGTGGCCAGCGACGATGAAGCCATTGCCTTGATGAACGACAGTGAATTCGGGCTCAGTGCTTCCATCTGGACGCAAGACCTTGACGCCGCCGAACGCCTGGGCAACGAGATCGACACCGGCACCGTGTTCATGAACCGCTGCGATTACCTGGACCCGGCCCTGGCCTGGACCGGAGTGAAGAACAGCGGGCGCGGCGTCACGCTGTCGCGCTTGGGTTATGAACATCTGACCCGCGCGAAATCCTTCCATTTGCGCCATGAGATCTAAGCCATGAGCCTGACCGCGAACTGGAATTACCCCACAAGCATCCGCTTCGGTGTCGGCCGCATCGCCGAACTTGCCGAGATCTGCCGCAGCCAAGGGATCCAGCGACCGTTGCTGGTCACCGACAGTGGCCTGGCGCGTGCCCCGATCACCCTCTCGGCAGTGGACGCCTTGCGTGCCGCCGGCCTTGGCGTGGCGCTGTTTTGCGACCTTAAACCCAATCCGGTCGAAGCCAACCTGGCGGGCGGCCTCGACGCCTGGCGCGCCGGCAAACACGATGGCGTGGTCGCCTTCGGCGGCGGCAGTGGCCTGGACATGGGCAAACTTATCGCCTTCATGAGCGGCCAGACCCGACCGGTGTGGGATTTCGAAGACATTGGCGATTACTGGACCCGCGCCGACGAAGGCAGCATCGCCCCGATCATTGCGGTGCCGACCACAGCGGGCACTGGCTCCGAGGTGGGCCGTGCGGCGGTGATCATCGATGAGCGTACGCACACCAAACGCATCATCTTCCACCCGAAGATGATGCCGCGCGTGGTCATCAGCGACCCGGCCCTGACCGTCGGTATGCCGGCCAAGGTCACCGCGGGCACCGGCATGGATGCGTTTGCGCATTGCCTGGAATCGTACTGCGCCCCCGGCTTCCATCCCATGGCCGAAGGGATTGCGGTTGAAGGCATGCGCCTGGTCGCCAACGCCTTGGTGCGAGCCGTACACACACCCTCGGACCTGGAGGCGCGAGCGGAAATGCTCGCAGCTGCTGCGATGGGTGCTACCGCTTTCCAGAAAGGCCTGGGCGGGATGCACGCCCTCTCACATCCGGTGGGCGCCCTGTACGACACCCATCACGGCATGACCAACGCCACCTTCATGCCTTATGTCCTGAAATTCAATCGCCCGGCCATCGAGGAACGCATCACCCGCCTGGCGGCTTATTTGCGTCTGCCCTCGCCCGGCTTCGACAGTTTTCTGGCCTTCGTCCTCAAGTTGCGCAAGGACATCGGCGTGCCCCATACGCTGATTGAGCTGGGAGTGGATGACCGGCAGGCCGACCTGATCGCGGACATGGCGATTGTTGACCCCTGCGCTGGCGGCAACCCGCTACCCTTGACCCGAAATGGCGCGGCAGAGATTTTCGACGCGGCGTACCACGGCCGTCTGTAGGAGCATTGCTTGTCCATGGCCAAGGTGCGAACGCGCAGCATGGACGGGGTTTATCCGTTAGAAAAAGGAGCAGTACGACAAGGGGTTGAAGGCCAGCCCATCCGGCACCGAAAAACCCGGGTGGATGCGTATCAAAACCTGAAGGGGCACACAACATGAAGCCAACAAGCCAGCCTGGCACGAGCGCGCCGCAAGACGATGACGTCAAGCTGCTGCACAGCATGGGTTATGCCCAGGAGCTCTCGCGACGCATGGGCGTTTTCTCCAACTTTGCCATTTCCTTTTCGATCATCTGCATCCTCTCGGGTGGTATCAACTCACTCGCTCAGGGGACCTCAGGTGCAGGCGGTGCGTCAATCGGCATCGGTTGGCCGATCGGTTGCCTGATCTCCGGATTTTTCGCCATGGCCATGGCGCAGATTTCCTCGGCCTACCCCACCGCTGGCGGCCTCTATCACTGGGGTTCGATTCTTGGTAACCGCTTCACCGGCTGGCTGACCGCCTGGTTCAACTTACTCGGGTTGATTACCGTGCTCGGTGCAATCAACGTCGGCACCTATTACTTCTTTTTCGGTGCCTTCGGACCCGCCCTGGGAATGGAAGACACCACCACGACCCGGGTGATTTTCCTGGCGATCCTGACCGGCATCCAGGCCTTGTGTAATCACCTGGGTATCGGCCTGACGGCGAAGCTCACCGATTTCTCGGGCTATCTGATTTTCGCCACAGCGCTCGCGCTGACCATCGTCTGCCTGATCTCGGCGCCCAGCTATGAGTTCGCCCGGTTATGGACCTTCAGCAACTATTCCGGCGAGGCTGGCGGCAACGTTTGGCCACAGGTATCGAACGGCTGGATTTTCATGCTCGGCCTGTTGCTGCCGATCTACACCATCACCGGTTATGACGCCTCCGCGCACACCTCGGAAGAGACCCGGAATGCGGCCATGTCGGTGCCTCGCGGAATGGTCATGTCGGTGGTCTGGTCGTTGCTGTTCGGCTGGGTCATGCTCAGTTCGTTCGTGCTGATGCTGCCGAGCATGGACGAGGCGGCGAAGCAAGGCTGGAGCGTGTTCTTCTGGGCCATGGATACCCAGGTCAATCCGACGGTGAAAGTGGCGCTGTACGTGGCGATTTTCATCTCGCAATTCCTTTGCGGGTTGGCGACCGTGACCTCGGTCTCGCGCATGATCTTCGCGTTCTCCCGGGACGGTGGCCTGCCCTTCTCCAAAGCGCTGTCCTCGGTCTCGCCGACCCTTCGCAGCCCGGTGGCAGCAATCTGGACCGGTGCCACGCTTGCGGTGTTGTTTGTCTGGGGATCGTCAGTGATATCCATCGGTGAAACGCCGGTCTACACCATCGTGGTGTCCTGCACAGTGATCTTCCTGTTCTTCTCCTTCATCATTCCCATCGTGCTGGGCCTGTTTACCTATGGGACTTCGAAGTGGCCGACCATGGGGCCGTGGAACATGGGACGCTTCTGGTACACAGTGTTCGCCCTCCTCTCGATCCTCTCGATGGTGGTTATTTTCGTCATCGGCATCCAGCCACCAAACGATTGGGCGCTGTACATCACCCTCGGTTTTCTGGTGCTGACGGCGATTGTCTGGTTCGGGTTTGAAACGCGACGCTTCCAGGGGCCGCCGATAGGCGACATGATCGTCAAGCGTCAGGCTGAAATCGCGGCGGCGGAAGCGGCGTTGAATAGACAGGCTGGAAACTGATTGCTAGTTACGCGTGACGTTGACTCTGTGGCGAGGGCGCTTGCTCTCGCCAGACTGCGATTTTTTAAAGGATCATTGCAACGCAAGGGAGGGCGTTAATGGCATGCTGACCTCGGTCTGTGATTGGGCAATCCCAGGATCAGTACCCATGGATCAACAGGGCGCAGGGCCGGCAGGAGGCATGCAATGGAATTGAAGTTCAGTCACGTCGATATATTGGTCAAGAATCTCGAGGAAGCCTGTGCTTACTACGCACAGATACTGAAAGCCAGAATCTCCAAAACGCTCGTCTGGGAGCGAGGTGGTCTGCATGTGCGCTACGCGATTGCGCTGATCGGCCAAGAGCGTTTCATGTTGGTTCAGCCGTTGGCGGGGAACCTGAAGGAACTGTTGGACGCCTCGGGCGAGGGGATGATTTATCGCCATTGCTACTCGACACCGGACATCGAGAAGGCCTATGACGAATTGATGGTCGCCGATGTTCAGCCAGAAGATGAAAACGGCGCGCCGTTGGCCCGCGAGAACCTGCTATCCCCGTCCGGAGCCCGCATCATCTGGTTGCCCAAGCGTTTCGGGCACTTCTCCATCGAGATCCTGGAAGAAAAAGCGCTGGAGGCATTTGTCGAGGCGGCGTTTGCCTGAGAGACACAAGCTCGAACGCACGTAACCCCATCGGTCCAGCGGATATTCGCTGGGCCGATGTCATCTTAGTCATGGAAGACGCAGTGAAGCCCTGTCTCACGCCCTAGGCTTCGTGCACCAACCTCTGCCATCATTGAAGAGTTTACAAACCGAGCAGAAAACATGAACCGTCGTAAAAAAATACAGCAGTTGTTAAAGGCTCACGCAAAAAAGGCCAGTGCCAAATTGGCACCGGCCAGTAAGTCTAAATACATTAGTAAAGCTGACCGGTTGAAACTGGCTGCTGAGCCTGGCCCGGACTCGATCATTTCCCCTGACAGCTGATCTATTCAACAGCGCGGGTCGCCGTCCAGATGCTGGAGCCAACAGCCTCGTTTATCGCTACATCTCGACCTGTGTGCCCAGCTCTATCACCCTGTTAAGCGGCAATTTGAAGTACTTCAGATTGCTGTTGGCGTTCTTGAGTAAAAAGGCAAACAGGCTCTCTCGCCAACGAGCCATACCCATGCGCTTGGTCGCAATGACCGTTTCTCGGCTGAGGAAATAGGTCGTGCGCATCGGACTGAAATCCAGATCGGCCAAGTGACAGAGACTCAAGGCCAGGGGAACATCCGGCTCCTCGATAAACCCGAAGTGCAGACTGACCCGGAAGAAGCCTTCACCATAGGCTTCGACCTCAAACCTTCTGTCAGCACTGACGCGAGGGCTGTCTTCAGACACTACCGTGAGCAACACGACTTGCTCATGCAAAACCTGGTTATGCAACAGGTTGTGCAGCAGCGCATGAGGAACGGCATCGGCCCGGGCCGTCAGAAACACCGCCGTGCCTTGTACGCGATGAGGAGGCTGCGTACGGATGCTGCTGATGAAGAGCGGCAGAGGCAGCGCGGTTTCATCCAGCCGCTCAACCACAATTTTCCTGCCCCGCTTCCAGGTCGTCATCAAAATGAACAGGCCGATGCCGGCAATCACCGGGAACGCACCGCCCTGAAAAATCTTCGGCGCGTTGGCGGCGAAATACAGACCGTCTACCAGCAAAAATCCGAGCAGCATCGGGATGGCCAACCAGCGCGGGGTTTTCCACAAGAGCAGCACGACAGCCGAAGACAAGAGGGTTGTGATCAGCATGGTCCCCGTCACAGCGACACCATACGCTGCGGCCAAAGCACTGGACGACTCGAAACCAATCACCAACAACACGACACCGACCATCAACGCCCAGTTAACCGTGCCGATGTAGATCTGCCCTTGCTCCTGGCTGGAGGTGTGCTGGATAAACATGCGAGGGACGTAACCCAGCTGGATGGCCTGGCGAGTCAGGGAGAAAGCACCGGAAATCACGGCTTGAGACGCGATGATGGTAGCCAGTGTGGAGAGCGCGACCATCGGCAACAGTGCCCACTCGGGCGCCAGCAAATAAAACGGATTGCGCACAGCCTCCGGGTTTCCCAGGATCAAGGCGCCTTGGCCAAAGTAGTTGAGCACCAAACCGGGCAACACGAGAATGAACCAGGCACGAGAAATCGGTTTGCGACCAAAGTGCCCCATGTCCGCATACAGCGCTTCAGCACCGGTCAATGACAACACGACGGCACCCAGGATGGCCACGCCGATCCCCGGATGCGCGATGAAAAAATGAGCGCCCCAGTATGGGTTGAGCGCTTGCAAGACTTCCGGGCGCTGCAAAATGCCATGGATCCCCAGCGCACCTAACACTACAAACCACAGCACCATCACTGGGCCGAACAGGATCCCGATGCGAGCCGTGCCGTGTTTCTGGATCAAGAACAGCGCCACCAGCACGATCACTGACAAGGGCACAACCCAGTGTTCTATTCCGTCAAACGCCAGCTGAAGTCCTTCAACCGCAGAGAGCACTGAAATAGCCGGGGTGATCATGCTGTCCCCGTAAAAAAGCGCCGCACCGAACAGGCCCAGCAGAACCAGTACCTTGCTCAAGTGCGGATAAGGTGTTGCCGCGCGGCGGGCTAAAGCCGTCAACGCCATAATCCCGCCTTCGCCCTGGTTGTTGGCGCGAAGGATGAACAGCACGTATTTGATCGAGACCACCCAGATCAGCGACCAGAAAATCAACGACAGAATGCCTAGCACGCCGTCGTGATTTACCTGAACGCCGTAGTGACCGGAAAATACTTCTTTCAACGTGTAGAGGGGGCTGGTGCCAATGTCCCCGTAAACCACCCCGACAGCGGCGACGAGCAAGCCTGCACCTGAGGTTTTGGCTTGAGAATTTTCATGTGCAACAGACGTTGTTTCGCTCACGGTAGACTCTCTGAATGAAGGGGGAGAAAGTGCATACCATCCTTGAGCGAGACGGCTCCCCGAGGCCGTTTGAGACAGGCGGCCGTAAAGAGGCATTGATTCAAACGGTTATTGATGACCTTGGTTGACACCTCGCTTAGCCAAGAGGTGAAGTGCTATACGTAACGAAGACGTTAAAAAACGCGGCCAGTATCGTGTGGGACGAAAATGACCACCGTAAAGAAAGCGTAAAAAATCATATGAGAGGCGAGCCTTGGACATTCGATCGTCCAAAACCCTGACGGGCAGATCAAACCACCCTCGTTGCGCAATGGATCAGCCAAACAGGCTCGCGCGGACCTGGCAGCGATGGATCCTGTGCCTGAGCATTGTCGTGCCCGGCATCGCCGGTGCAGAGACACGCCCCGAGAACATGGTGTATCTGCGCACGATTGAGCCGGGCATCGAGCAAGACATTCGCTATGCCAGCGCTCACAACTTCACCGGGCACCCACTCGACGGTTACGCCGCGCCACAGTGTCTGTTATCGCTGGACGCCGCCAAGGCCCTTGCTCGGGTACAAACGGCATTGCGGGCGCAGGGCTACGGTTTGAAGGTGTTTGACTGTTATCGACCGAGCCGTGCCGTTGCCGATATGGGGCGCTTTGCGTCGGAGCCGGGTGACCCGCGCAAGGCCGAGTTCTATCCGCGCGTGGACAAGCAGGATTTCTGGCGCCTGGGCTACGTGGCCCGGGTGTCGAACCACTCCAAAGGCTCAACCGTGGACCTGACACTGACCGGCCCGGATGCCCTGCCCGCCGATACCTGGACCCCTTCAGCCGGACAAGTCGATTGCACCGCCCCTTATGGCCAGCGTTGGCGCGACGGCGCGCTCGACATGGGCACGGGGTTCGATTGCTTCGATGAGCGCGCACATACCGACAACCCGACGATCAGCGCTGCCGCCAGGGACAATCGCCAGAAGCTCAGCAGGGCCATGGAGAAAGAAGGATTTATCGGATATTCCAAGGAATGGTGGCACTTCACCTACAGCGGGGACGGTTCTCCGAAGAACGTCATGGACTTCCCCATTACGCCGCTGGCTGCGCGCGATGTTCTCGACACCGCCAATCAGCTGATTGTGGTCACCACAAAAAACTGGACTGACATTCAGGGCACTGCCCAGCGCTATGAGCGACAAGGCAACGGCTTTCGAAAATACGAAGGGGCGTTTCCGGTGGTGGTCGGCAAGAGCGGGCTGGCGTGGGGCAAGGGCCTGAGCAGCGTTGAGCAACGCGAAGGTCCGGTCAAACGTGAAGGTGACGGCAAAGCACCTGCCGGGGTGTTCAAACTGGGAACCGCGTTTGGCTACGACAGCACGGCCGACACCAGACTGCCTTACCTGGCACTCACCCCGACCATCGAATGCGTGGATGACAGCCACTCCACGCGCTATAACGAGCTGGTCGACGGAGCGGCTGTTTCGAAAGACTGGGACAGCTCCGAACAGATGCGTCGCGATGACGACACCTATCGAAAAGGCATTTTCATCGAGCACAATACGCCAGCGTCCCCCACCTCGGGCTCGTGCATTTTCTTCCACATCTGGCGCGGCCCCACCTCGCCGACGCTGGGTTGCACCGCCATGGATCCAGCGGATATTTCTCGATTGTTCAATTGGCTGGAGCCTCGCCAGTCCCCTCTGCTGGTTCAAATGCCCGAAACGGAATACGAGCACTTTCGCGAGAGCTGGAACCTTCCCGAACGTTGATGGCGGGTAGACGGTGGCTGGAGGTTCTGGCCATCGCCGAAGACCAGCCAGTTCAAATTCGTATACCCTATCTGCAATTCAATCCTGACGATCACGACCGTGGCCCTGACCAAACTCAACGCTCCCGACCTTGGCAATTCGCCTTCGACGTCGGAAATCATCACCCGTCATCTGCGTGACGCCATCGTCGCCGGGCATTTCGCCGAGGACGAGCCGATTCGCCAGGACGACATCGCCCGTCAGTTCAACGTCAGCAAGATTCCGGTGCGCGAAGCCCTCAAGCGCCTGGAGGCCGAAGGCCTGGTGATGTTCCAGCGCAATCGCGGGGCGATGGTCACCCGGGTTTCCGATGCAGAACTGGCGCAAATGTTCGAAGTGCGCATGCTGCTCGAAGACAAGGTGCTGCGCTTGGCCATTCCGAACATGACCGAAGAAACCTTCGCCCGTGCCGAACGCATCTGCCAGGAGTTCATCGGCGAAGATGATGTGGGCCGCTGGGCCGAGCTCAACTGGGAACTGCACGCTTGCCTTTACGAGCCGGCGCAACGACCGTTTCTGGTCGGCCTGATCCGCTCGGTCAACGACAAGCTGGAGCGCTACCTGCGCATGCAGATGAGCCTGTCGGCCGGCAAGGAACGCGCCGATCACGAACACCGGGAAATCCTTGCGGCTTGCCGCGCCGGTGATGTGGACCTGGCGGTGAAGTTGCTCGACGAGCACATTGCCGGCGTCTGCAAGACCCTGTTCGAGCACCTGCCTCACCACCACTGACCGCTCGCCGCACTGTGCCGATTTCGTCATCGGCACTGGATAAAACCATCAAGCCGGCAAACCCTCCCACAGGCCACTCTTTCGTTCACTCATCTGAACGGACGTGGCCATCCCATGAAACGCATCACCGTGATCGACTCCCACACCGGCGGCGAACCGACCCGCCTGGTAACCGCCGGCTTTCCTGACCTGGGCAACGGCAGCATGGCCGAGCGTCGACAGCGGCTGGCCGAACAGCATGATCAATGGCGCGCCGCTTGCGTGCTGGAACCCCGAGGCAGCGATGTGCTGGTCGGCGCCCTGCTCTGTGAGCCGGTGGACCCGAGCGCCTGTGCCGGCGTGATTTTCTTCAACAACAGCGGTTACCTCGGCATGTGCGGCCACGGCACCATCGGCCTGGTGGCCTCGCTGGCGCATCTGGGCAAGATCGGCCCCGGGATGCACAGCATCGAAACCCCGGTGGGCACGGTGCAAGCGACGCTGCATGAAGACCATTCGGTCAGCGTGCGCAACGTGCCGGCCTACCGTTACCGCAAAGCGCTATCGTTGCAGGTGCCGGGGATCGGTCAAGTGACCGGCGATGTTGCCTGGGGTGGCAACTGGTTCTTCTTGATCGCCGAGCACGGTCTGCGTATTGCCGGCGATAACCTCGATGCGCTGACCGCCTACACCTTCGCCGTGCAGCAAGCACTGGAAACTCAGGGTATTCGCGGCGAAGACGGCGGCTTGATCGACCATGTCGAGCTGTTCGCCGATGACGAACAGGCCGACAGCCGCAACTTCGTCCTCTGCCCCGGCAAGGCCTACGACCGCTCTCCGTGTGGCACCGGCACCAGCGCCAAACTGGCGTGCCTGGCGGCCGACGACAAATTGCAGCCGGGACAGATCTGGCGTCAGGCCAGTGTCATCGGCAGCGAATTCGAGGGTTCCTACGAACTTCAGGGCGAACGCATTGTGCCGACCATTCGCGGCCGCGCCTTTATCAGCGCCGAAGCCAGCCTGATCATCGAACAGGACGACCCGTTCGCCTGGGGCATTCTTCCGTGAACGAGGGCCGGGTGGCCGATGTGATCGTGATCGGCGCCGGCATCATCGGCGCCGCGTGTGCCCAGGCGCTGGCGGGACGCGGCTTGCGCGTGCTGGTACTGGACGCCGGCCTGCCCGGCGCTACGGCGGCGGGCATGGGCCACTTGCTGGTCCTGGACGACAACCCGGCCGAACTGGCCCTCAGTCAATATTCCCTGCAGCGCTGGCGCGAACTGGCGCCGGCCCTGCCCGACGGCTGCGCCTACCGGTGCAATGGCACCCTCTGGCTGGCGGCCAATGCCGAAGAAATGGCCGTTGCCCACAGTAAATACCTGAATTTGCAGGCCCAAGGCGTGGCCTGCGAATTGATCTCCAGCAGTGCCTTGTACCAGCGCGAACCGGAACTGCGCGAGGGTCTGGAAGGCGGACTGCTGATCAATGGCGACGGCATTCTGTATGCGCCGGCAACCGCCAATTGGATGCTCGACACACCGAACATCAGCCAACGTCGGGCGCGGGTCAGCGAAGTCGATGGCAACCGTGTGCGGCTCGACGACGGTCACTGGCTAAGCGCCGAAGCGGTGATTCTGGCCAACGGCGTCCAGGCCAACGCGCTGTGCCCGGAGTTGCCGATCGAGCCGAAGAAAGGCCACTTGCTGATCACCGACCGCTACCCCGGCAAGGTCACTCACACCCTGGTGGAACTTGGTTACGTCACCAGTGCCCACAACGCCAGCGGCCCTTCGACGGCTTGCAACATTCAACCCCGGCCGACCGGACAACTGTTCATCGGCGCCTCACGCCAATTCGGCACCACCGACCCGCAAGTCGAGGGCTGGATGCTGGCGAAAATGCTCCGGCGTGCCACCGATTACATGCCGGGTCTGGCTCAGCTCAACGGTATCCGCGCCTGGACCGGTTTTCGCGCTGCCAGCCCCGACGGCTTGCCGCTGGTGGGTCAGCACCCGCAACGCAAAGGCTTATGGCTGGCGGTCGGTCACGAAGGCCTCGGCGTGACGACCGCCCCCGGCACCGCTGACCTATTGGTCGCGCAGCTGTTCGACGAAACGCCGCCGCTGGCCGCGCAACCGTATCTGCCGCAACGTTTTCTCGGAGAGCCCGTTTATGCCTGAATTGATGCTCGACGGACGTACCCTGCGGGTCGCCGAAGGCACCAGCGTCGCTGCTGCACTGGCCCTGAGCGGCGACGGCTGCGCGCGCACCTCGGTCAGTGGCCAACGCCGCGCACCGCTGTGCGGCATGGGCATTTGCCAGGAATGCCGGGTGACCATCGACGGTCGGCGGCGCCTGGCCTGCCAGACCCTGTGCCGTGACGGCATGCACGTGGAGACTCAAGCATGAACGAATACGCCGACCTGCTGATCATCGGTGCCGGTCCCGCCGGCATGGCCGCTGCGCTCGCCGCAGCGCCAAGCGGTGCGCGCATCGTCCTGCTCGATGACAACCCGCTGCCGGGCGGGCAAATCTGGCGTGATGGCCCTCAGGCCAACCTGCCGAATACAGCGCGTCAGATGCGCGAGCAACTCGAGGCGTGCAGCAACATCTACCGCCACTCCGGCACGCGGGTGATTGCCAGCGCCGGGCCGAAACAACTGCTGGTCGAAGACGCCGATCGTGGCTGGCTGATCGGCTACGACAAACTGATTCTCTGCACTGGCGCCCGCGAGTTACTGCTGCCCTTCCCCGGTTGGACGTTACCCGGCGTGACGGGTGCGGGAGGCCTCCAGGCATTGATCAAGGGCGGGCTGCCGGTGCAGGACGAACGCATTGTGATTTCCGGCAGCGGACCGTTATTGCTGGCCAGCGCCGCCACCGCAAAACACAACGGCGCCCGGATATTGCGCATCGCCGAGCAGGCCAGCGCGGCCGCCGTCGCCGGTTTCGCCGCGCAGTTGCCACGCTGGCCCAACAAGCTGATGCAATCGGTCACGTTGTTCGACCGCCATTACCGTCCCGGGACCCATGTACTGGCCGCCCTGGGCAATGAGCGGCTGGAAGCTGTGCGTCTGCAACAGCAAGGAAAAATCGTCGAACTGGAATGTGATCGCCTGGCCTGTGGCTTCGGCCTGATACCCAATACCCAACTCGGCCAGGCCCTTGGCTGCGAACTTGAAGGTCTGGAGATTGCCGTCGATGCCTGGCAGACCACTCGCCGCGCCGATCACTATGCGGCGGGTGAATGCACCGGTTTCGGTGGCAGTGAACTGGCATTGGTCGAAGGCGCCATCGCTGGCCACGCCGCCGTCGGCGACCTTGATTCGGCCCGAGCATTGTGGCCGCGTCGTACACGTTGGCAGGGTTTCGCCAACGCCCTCAACAAAGCATTCACCCTCGACCCGCAACTCAAGTCGCTGGCACAACCCGACACCTTGGTGTGCCGCTGCGAAGACGTGCCTTACGCAGCGCTCGCCGGGCACACTGACTGGCGCGAGGCCAAACTGGCCAGTCGCTGCGGCATGGGCGCTTGCCAGGGCCGGGTGTGTGGCGGCGCGTTGCAGCACCTGTTCGGCTGGCAACCTTCGGCGCCACGGCCACCGTTCAGTCCGGCGCGGATCGAGACCTTGCTGTGCCTGGACGACACCCCACCGGCCTGAATGCCGGCCCGGGGCTTTCGGCTCCGTCGCCGAGTCTTTATGATCCGGGGCATTGCCTTCAGACGCCCTGCGCCATGTATGCCTCGCTCACTACCTTCAAACCCTGCGACCTGCCCACCCTGCTGAGCAGTCTGCAGCCGATCGCGGCGCTGCTCGATACCCTGTCGGACGTGGTGTTTTTCATCAAGGACAGCGAGGCCCGCTACGCCTTCGTCAACCAGACCCTGGCCCGGCGCTGTGGCTTCAAACACAGTGACGAGCTGCTCGGGCGCACCGCCGACATGGTCTTTCCCGAGCGCTTCGGTCCGCTGTACACCGAACAGGACCGGCGGGTGCTGTCCACTGGCCGAGAACTGGCCGACCAACTCGAACTGCACCTGTATTACGGCAACCAGCCGGTCTGGTGCCTGACCCACAAACTCGCGCTGCGTGACCTGCAAGGTCAGATCGTCGGCCTGGCCGGCATCTCTCGCGACCTGCAAGCGCCACAGTCCAGCCATCCGGCCTTCCAGAAACTCGCAGCGGTGGACGCGCATATCCGCAGCCATTTCGCCCGTCCGATCAGCCTCGCCGAACTGACCGCGATCGCCGGGTTTTCCGTGGCGCAACTGGAGCGCCACTGCAAACGAGTGTTCCAGCTCACCCCACGGCAGATGATTCACAAGGCGCGCCTGGAAGAAGGCTCCCGGCTTTTGTTGCACACCGACCTGCCCATCACCGAGATCGCCCTGCGCTGCGGTTACACAGACCACAGCGCGTTCAGCCGGCAGTTCCGCGCCTTGACCAGTCTGGCGCCAAGTCAGTATCGCGAAAGCCGTCGCTGAAGCCGGGCGAGTGTTCCTTTAAGGGGCGCCCGGCGTTTCCACTGCTCCCTTCTGTAACACCGCCTGATACAGCCCGCCGAGGCGTTCTTCTCCTAAGCCCTGTTCCCACAATCTTGTAAGACCTTTAGCTCAAGGCTTGGCGAATAATTCTCGCCTCAGTTCGGAAACAGGCACGCTCATTGCTAATCACATATCGTATACGAAATCCCCAATACGATATCCAACAGCACTTTCCGACAACGAGGCCTCTATGAAAAACCCCGCATTTGCCGTAGCCCTCAGCGCTGTTCTCAGTACTTCCTTTATCGCCACCGCCCAGGCCGACAAGCTCGACGACATTATTGGTTCGGGCAAGCTGCGGTGTGCCGTGACCCTGGACTTCCCGCCAATGGGTTTTCGCGATGAAGGCAACAACCCGGCCGGTTTCGATGTGGACTACTGCCGCGACCTGGCGAAAATCCTCGGGGTCGACGCCGAAGTGGTTGAAACGCCCTTCCCCGATCGAATTCCGGCACTGGTCTCCGGGCGCGCCGACGTGATCGTTGCCTCCACCTCCGACACCCTTGAGCGGGCCAAGACCGTCGGCCTCACCGTGCCGTACTTCGCCTTCCAGATGGTGGTGCTGACCCGCGACAACACCGGCATCAACAGCTTCGCCGATATCAAAGGCAAAGCCCTGGGCAACACCAGCGGCACCTATGAAGCCATCGCCCTGGAAAAAGACGTGAAGAACTGGGGCACTGGCACCTTCCGCGCCTATCAGTCGCAGAACGACACGCTGCTGGCGGTCGCCCAGGGCCACATCGACGCCACCGTGGTCACCAACACCGTGGCCGCCGCCACCATCAAGTCGGGCAAATACAAGAACCTGAAAATTGCCGGTAACGCGCCGTACACCATCGACTACGTGTCCCTGGGCGCCAAGCGTAACGAGTATGGCCTGCTCAACTACCTCAACCTGTTCGTCAATCAGCAGGTGCGCAGCGGCCGCTACAACGAGTTGTTCACCAAATGGGTCGGCACCGAGATTTCACCCACCGACCTGACCGTGCCCAAGGTCTATTACTGAGGTGTCCGGCATGCCTAGGCCAACCTCACTGACCGGTCGCAGCCTGGTCGCCGGCGCCGCACAAGGCGCCCTGCTGTTTGCCGATGTCGGGCTGAGTTTCTGGGGCGGGGTCGATCCATTTAGTGGAGAGATCATCGACCGTCACCACCCACTCAGCGGCGAACATCTGGCCGGCCGGGTGCTGGCGATTCCCAGTGGTCGCGGTTCGTGCACCGGCAGCAGTGTGCTGATGGAACTGATCAGCAACGGCCATGCGCCGGCCGCACTGGTGCTGGCCGAACCCGATGAGATCCTGACCCTGGGCGTGCTTGTGGCACAGACCATTTTCGAGCGTTCCCTGCCGGTGCTGTGCATCGGCCGGGAGGCCTTCGCCACCTTGCGCGGCAAGGCCTTTGCTCGGGTCGAAGCGTCAACGGTGACCTTGTTCGAACACCGGCCGGGCGATGCCTGGCAGGCACTCGACAGTCCGTTGCAGACAGTAGAAAAAACCACCGCCATCGAACTCACCGAACACGATCAGGCTCTACTCGACGGCGAGCATGGCAAAGCCGCGCAAGTGGCGATGCAGATCGTCTTGCGCATGGCTGAACTGCAAGGTGCGCGCAGTCTGGTAGACGTCACCCAGGCGCACATCGACGGCTGCATTTATACCGGACCTGCGAGCCTGCGCTTTGCCGAACAACTGGTGCAGTGGGGAGCCAAAGTGCGGGTGCCGACCACCCTCAATTCGATTTCCGTCGACCAGCGCCGTTGGCGCGAGTTGGGCATTGATCCGGAGCTCGGCGTACCGGCCAGCGCCTTGGGCGATGCGTACATGGCGATGGGCGCGCAGCTGAGTTTTACCTGCGCGCCCTACCTGCTCGACAGCGCGCCGAAGGCCGGCGAGCAAATCGTCTGGGCCGAATCCAACGCCGTGGTGTATGCCAATAGCGTGCTCGGCGCACGCACCCTGAAATACCCGGATTACCTGGATATCTGCATCGCCCTGACCGGCCGCGCGCCGCTGATCGGCTGCCATCTGGACGCGCAACGTAAAGCGAGTCTGCAAATCGAATTGCCGGATTTGCCTGAGTTGGACGATGCCTTCTACCCGCTGCTCGGTTACCACATCGGTGCCTTGGCCGGCAGCCGGATTCCGCTGGTGCTGGGACTGGAACAGAGCAAGCCGAGCCTGGACGATTTGAAAGCCTTCGGCGCCGCTTTCGCCACTACCTCCGCCGCGCCGCTGTTCCACATCGCCGGGGTGACCCCGGAAGCACTCGACCCGGCGCAGGTGCTGGAAGCGAATGTCCCCGTGCCGGTGGAAAAAATCCGTCTGAAGGATTTGCTGCTCAGCTGGCACGAGCTCAACAGTGCCCGCGACAGCCGGGTGGATGTGGTCTCGCTGGGCAATCCGCACTTCTCTCTCAGCGAATTCGCACATCTGGCGCGGCTGTGTCTGGGTCGGCACAAACACCCCGAGGTGGTGCTCGCCATCACCTGCGGTCGTGCGGTGCTGGAGCAGGCCCGCGAGGCGGGACATATCGCGGTGATCGAAACCTTCGGCGCAACCCTGGTCACCGATACCTGCTGGTGCATGCTCGGCGAGCCGGTGATCCCGTTGGCCGCCAAAACCTTGATGACCAACTCGGGCAAATACGCCCATTACGCACCCGGCCTGGTGGGCCGCAAGGTGCACTTTGCCAACCTCGCCGAATGTGTCGACGCCGCCTGCAGCGCCACGGCCAGCGGTCGTTTGCCGGCCTGGCTGCAATCGGCCGTCTCACTGGAGAGCCACGCGCATGTTTGATTACACCTTCCAATGGCGCGCGACCCTGCGCGCCCTGCCGGACATGCTGGCCGGCGCCTGGGTCACCTTCGAGACCGCCGCGCTGTCGATGATTTTCGGCGTGCTGATCGCCCTGGCCCTGACGGTGATGCGCGAAGCCAAACAGCCGTTGTTGCGCGGCATCGGCAACGGCTGGGTGTCGATCGCCCGCAACACGCCGTCGCTGTTCCAGATCTATGTCCTCTACTTCGGCCTCGGCTCACTGGGTTTGCATGTCAGCTCATGGTTCGCGCTGCTGGCCGGGATCACCTTCAACAACGCCGGTTACCTGGCGGAAAACTTTCGCGGTGGCCTCAAGGCGGTGCCCGGCACGCAGGTGCGCGCCGCGCGTTCGCTGGGCATGAGTGCCTTCCAGGCTTACCGGATGATCATCGTCCCGCAGCTGCTGCGCATCGTGTTCTACCCGTTGACTAACCAAATGGTCTGGGCGGTGTTGATGACATCGCTGGGGGTGATCGTCGGGCTGAACAATGACCTCACCGGCGTGACCCAGGATTACAACGTCAAGACGTTCCGCACCTTCGAATATTTCGCCATCGCCGCGGTGCTGTATTACCTGATTGCCAAGGCGATCGTCGCCGTCGCCCGGCTGATGGCCTGGCGACTGTTCCGCTACTGAGGAGGTGAGCATGTTGACCACCAGTTTTTCCTGGAATGACCTGTTGTTCTTGCTGGATGGTGCCTGGGTCACTCTGAAACTCACGTTCTGGTCGATCATCCTCGGCTCCGTCGCCGGGTTGCTGTTCGGCTTGCTGCGGGCGCTGTTGCCACGCGCCAGCCTGCCGCTGGCGTGGGTGCTGGACGTGTTTCGCAGCGTGCCGTTGCTGATCCAGTTTGTGTTGTTCAACTCGCTGAAAAGTATTGTCGGCTTGAACATCAGTGCCTTCAGCGTCGGCTGCATTGTGCTCGGGGTCTATGCCGCCGCGTACTTCACCGAGATCGTGCGCAGCGGCGTGCTTTCAGTGCCGTTCACCGTGCGCCGGGCCAGTCGTTCCCTGGGCCTGAGTTTCCTCCAGGACCTGCGCTGGATCGTCCTGCCGATGGCCACGCGGGTGGCGTTTCCCGGCTGGCTGAACCTGGTGCTCAGCGTGATGAAAGACACCGCGCTGGTGATGTGGATCGGCATCGTCGAACTGCTGCGCGCCTCGCAAACCATCGTGACCCGCATTCAGGAACCGCTGCTGGTGCTGTGCATCGCGGGCCTCATCTACTACGTCATGAGCCTGGTGGTCGCTCGCCTCGGCGCTCGTCTGGAAAGAAGGTGGCAAGAAAATGATTGAGATCGACAACGTACACAAATCCTTCGGCAACCTCGAAGTGGTCAAGGGCGTCAACCTGACGGTGAACAAGGGCGAGGTGGTGTCGATCATCGGCGGCTCCGGATCGGGCAAGTCGACCCTGCTGATGTGCATCAACGGCCTGGAACCGATCCAGAAAGGCAACATCCGCGTCGACGGTGTCGAGGTCCATCACAGCGCCACCGACCTCAACCGCCTGCGGCAGAAGATCGGCATCGTCTTCCAGCAATGGAACGCCTTCCCGCACCTGACCGTGCTGGAAAACGTGATGCTGGCGCCGCGCAAAGTACTGGGCAAGAGCAAGGCCGAAGCCGAGGAACTGGCGGTCAAGCAACTGACCCACGTCGGTCTGGGCGACAAGCTCAAGGCCTTTCCCGGCAAGCTCTCTGGCGGCCAGCAACAGCGCATGGCGATTGCCCGCGCCCTGGCCATGTCGCCGGACTACATGCTGTTCGACGAAGCCACTTCGGCCCTCGACCCGCAGTTGGTGGGCGAGGTGCTGGACACCATGCGCATGCTCGCCGAAGACGGTATGACCATGGTGTTGGTGACGCATGAGATTCGCTTTGCCCGGGATGTGTCTGATCGTGTGGCGTTCTTTCGCAATGGGCTGGTGCATGAGATCGGTTCGCCGGATCAGGTGATTGGGAATCCGGTGCATGCCGAAACTGCGGCGTTTCTGAAATCAGTGAAATAGCTAATGGCCCTATCGCGAGCAGGCTCACTCCCACAGGGTTTGGTGGTGTACACAAAATCAGTGTGGGAGTGAGCCTGCTCGCGATGAGGCCCTAACAAACAAAACAAGGAGCAGACCATGCGCTCATCGAAAGTCATCCATGTCGTCAGCTGCCACGCCGAAGGCGAAGTCGGCGATGTGATTGTCGGCGGCGTCGCGCCGCCACCCGGGGCCACCGTGTGGGAACAGTCGCGCTGGATTGCCAAGGATCAGACCCTGCGCAACTTCGTCCTCAACGAGCCGCGCGGTGGCGTGTTCCGCCACGTCAACTTGCTGGTGCCGGCCAAGGATCCTCGGGCACAGATGGCCTGGATCATCATGGAACCGGCCGACACGCCGCCGATGTCCGGTTCCAACTCACTGTGCGTGGCCACCGTGTTGCTCGACAGCGGCATCCTGCCGATGACCGAACCGCAAACCCGGCTGGTGCTCGAAGCGCCGGGCGGGCTGATCGAAGCGGTGGCCGACTGCCGTGACGGCAAGGTCGAACGGGTGGAAATCAAGAACGTGCCCTCCTTCGCTGACCGTCTCGACGCCTGGATCGAAGTTGAAGGCGTCGGCTCATTGCAGGTCGACACCGCGTACGGCGGCGACAGTTTTGTGATCGCCGATGCCAAGCGCCTGGGCTTTTCCATTCGTCCTGATGAGGCGGCCGAACTAGTCGAGGTCGGGCTGAAAATCACCCGCGCGGCCAACGAACAATTGGGCTTCGTCCATCCGCTGAACCCCGAGTGGTCGCACATTTCCTTCTGCCAGATCGCGGCGCCCCTCGTCTATGAAAACGGCATCGCCACCGGCGCCAACGCGGTGGTGATCCAACCTGGCAAGATCGACCGTTCGCCGACCGGCACCGGCTGCTCGGCGCGCATGGCGGTGTTGCAGGCGAAGGGCTTGATGCAGGTCGGCGAACGTTTTATCGGCCGTTCGATCATCGGTTCCGAGTTTCACTGCCGCATCGATTCGCTGACCGAAGTGGCCGGACGCCCGGCGATCTACCCGTGCATTTCCGGCCGGGCCTGGATCACTGGCACTCACCAATTGCTGCTCGATCAGAGCGATCCGTGGCCACAAGGCTATCGCCTCTCTGACACTTGGCCTGGGGCCTGAGCACAGCCTTACAAACCCTCATCCAAAACTCTGACAAACGGCTAGCAAAAAACCCCCTCGTAACTGAAAAAAGCACTGGCCGAGTCTATTCACTTGAAATATCGTATACGAAATACAATTAACAAACCGGAGGCAACAATGAGCAAGCGCATTAACTGGAGTGGTGTTTTCCCAGCGGTGACCACTCAATTCAACGACGACTTCTCCATCAACCTGGAAAAAACCCATCAGGTGATTTCCAACGTGATCCGTGACGGCGTGTCGGGCCTGGTGGTGTGTGGTTCGGTGGGGGAAAACACCTCGCTGAGCGCCGAAGAAAAAATCGCCGTGACCGAAGTCGCGGTCGACGCTTCCCGTGGTCGCGTGCCGGTGATTTGCGGTGTGGCCGAATTCACCAGCATTCAAGCGGCCAAGGTGGCCAACGCAGTGCGCCGGGTCGGCGTCGACGGCGTCATGCTGATGCCGGCGCTGGTCTACGGTTCCAAGCCGTTCGAGACCGCCGAGCACTACCGCTACGTGGCGAAAAACGCCGACGTACCGCTGATGGTTTACAACAACCCGCCGATCTACAAAAACGACGTGACCCCGGACATCCTGATTTCCCTGGCCGATTGCGACAACGTGGTGTGCTTCAAGGATTCCTCCGGCGATACCCGTCGTTTTATCGACGTGCGCAATGAAGTGGGCGACCGTTTTGTACTGTTCGCCGGCCTTGATGACGTGGTGCTGGAAAGCATCGCCGTGGGGGCCGAAGGCTGGGTCTCGGGCATGTCCAACGTGTTCCCGAAAGAAGGCGAAACCATTTTCCGCCTGGCCAAGGCCGGTCGCTTCGCCGAAGCCATGCCGATCTATGAGTGGCTGATGCCGATCCTGCACCTCGACGCCCGTGCCGACCTGGTGCAGTGCATCAAGCTGTGCGAAGCCATCGCCGGTCGCGGTAGCGCCCTGACTCGCCCTCCACGCCTGGCCCTGCCGGAAGCCGATCGGGTTTTCGTCGAGCAGATCATGGCCAAGGCCCTGGCCAATCGTCCGGAACTGCCGGACGTCGGTCTCTGAGTGATTGCCGGGCGGGGGCCATCGCGGATCGCAGCGCCGGCCCCACCATCCCTCGCCACAGTTTTGTGTCCGGCGCGCCTTTCCCTTTGCCCCCATTTCGACGGGAGTTTTCCATGCCCCACATCATCGGCCACAACTACATCGGCGGCGCACGCAGTGCCGTCGGCAACATCACCGTGCAAAGCCATGACGCCAGCACCGGTGAAGCGCTGCCCTACTCGTTCACGCAAGCCACCGTTGAGGAAGTGGACGCCGCTGCCCAGTCCGCGGCGGCAGCCTACCCGGCCTTTCGCAATTTGCCGGCGAGCCGCCGCGCAGAATTCCTCGAGGCTATCGCCGCGCAACTGGATGCGCTGGACGATGAGTTCGTTGCCCTGGTCACCCGTGAGACGGCGCTGCCGACCGGGCGCATTCAGGGTGAGCGCGGCCGCACCAGCGGTCAGATGCGCTTGTTCGCTCAGGTCCTGCGCCGTGGCGATTTCTACGGTGCGCGTATCGACCGCGCCTTGCCCGACCGTCAGCCGCTGCCACGTGTGGATTTGCGTCAGTACCGGATCGGCGTCGGTCCGGTCGCGGTGTTCGGTGCGAGCAATTTCCCGTTGGCGTTCTCCACCGCCGGTGGCGACACCGCTGCCGCCCTGGCCGCCGGTTGTCCAGTGGTGTTCAAGGCCCACAGTGGGCATATGGCGACTGCTGAACTCGTGGCCGATGCGATCCTGCGCGCCGCCGAGCAAGCCGGCATGCCCAAGGGTGTGTTCAACATGATCTACGGCGCGGGTGTCGGCGAAGCGTTGGTCAAGCATCCGGCGATCCAGGCAGTGGGTTTTACCGGCTCGCTCAAGGGCGGTCGTGCCCTCTGCGACATGGCCGCTGCACGGCCTCAACCGATTCCGGTGTTCGCCGAAATGAGCAGCATCAATCCGGTGCTGGTGCTGCCCGAAGCCCTGCGACTGAGGGGCGAGAAAATCGCCAGTGAACTCGCCGCGTCAGTGGTGCTCGGTTGCGGGCAGTTCTGCACCAATCCCGGCTTGGTAATCGGCATTCGCTCCCCCGAGTTCAGCGCATTTGTTGAATCACTCAGTGCGGCAATGGCCGACCAGCCGGGGCAAACCATGCTCAATGCCGGGACGTTAACCAGCTACGTCAAGGGCGTGCAGGCGCTGCACGCGCATCCGCACATCAGCCACCTGGCCGGCCACGAACAACAGGGCAAGCAGGCCCAGCCGCAGCTGTTCAAGGCCGACGTCAGCCTGTTGCTCAGTGGCGATCCGCTGTTGCAGGAAGAAGTTTTCGGGCCGACTACCGTGTTGGTAGAAGTGGCCGACAAGGCCGAACTGCAACGGGCATTGCAGAGTTTGCACGGCCAACTCACGGCCACTCTGATTGCCGAAGCCGGTGACTTGCAAACCCATGGCGAACTTCTGCCGCTGCTTGAACAGAAAGTCGGCCGGGTGCTGTTCAACGGCTACCCGACCGGCGTCGAAGTCTGCGATGCAATGGTACACGGCGGGCCCTACCCGGCCACCTCCGATGCTCGTGGCACCTCGGTCGGCAGCCTGGCCATCGAGCGTTTCCTGCGCCCGGTGTGCTATCAGAACTGCCCGGATGCGCTCTTGCCCGACGCGCTGAAAAATGCCAATTCGCTGGGCATTGCCCGTCTGGTCGATGGCAATAGCCACCGCGAACCGCTGTAAAACCACTCAATCGAGTAGCGACCTCCTGTAGGAGTGAGCCTGCTCGCGATAGCGGTGGGTCAGTTGGCAGCAGTGCTGAATGTACCGCCGCCATCGCGAACAGGCTCACTCCCACAGGGGGGTTGGTTGCCCTCCGTTTCTTCAATCCAGCAGGGCTTTCAAGTCGTTGTACAAGGCTTCGGGAATCTGCACGCCCTCCACCAGGCTGCGCGCTCTCGCCTCGTAACGCCGTTGCGACGGCAAGCGCGCGCCCTGCCCTTGTATGCTCTGGAACATCACTTCGGCACGGGCCAGATGCTGCTCGGTGGCCTCGCCGAGAAAGCGTCGCGGATCGAGGGCGATGATCAGCTCGCCGTGGTACGGCGACGATTTGCTGCCCGCGTCGTACGCCAACGATTCGGCACTGGTCAGGTCACCAATCAACGGCCCGGCGATCAATTCCACCATGGCGGCCAGCGCCGAACCCTTGTGCCCACCGAACGTCAGCATCGCGCCGGCATCGAGTACCACGTTCGCATCAGTACTCGGCTGCCCGTCTGCATCGACGCCCCAACCTTCGGGAATCGCCTTGCCGGCACGTCGATGCAACTCGATATCGCCACGGGCAATCGCGCTGGTGGCGAAGTCGAACACAAACGGATCCTTGCCCAAACGCGGCCAGCCAAACGCAATGGGATTAGTGCCGAACACCGGCTGACTGCCCCCCGCCGGCGCGACCCAGGCATGGCTGGGATTACACGCCAGCGCTACGAGGCCGGCAGCAGTGAGCTGCTCGATCTCGACCCACAGGGCGGAAAAATGCACACAGCGATTGATCGCCAGAGCTGCAATCCCGTTTGCCCGGGTTTTCTCCTGCAGCAATGGCAGACCCGCCTGAAACGCCAACTGGGAGAAACCACCCGCCGCATCGACCCGCACGATCGACGGGGCCTGATCGATCACCCGTGGCTCGGCATCGGCCGCCACCTTGCCGGCCCTGAGCGAATTCACACACCCCAATACCCGATACAAACCATGGGAGGCGCAGCCATCGCGCTCGCCGGCCATCACCGTGGCGGCCACCGCCTGAGCGTGGGCAAGGTTGAAACCGTTGTGCAGCAAGATCGATTCGGCCAGCTCGTGAGCTTCGGCCAGGGACAGTCGTTTCATCGTCAACTCCTTGGACAGACCGTTCAGACTGACCCATTCCTGACGCCACGGCTTGATCGCTTTAAGCCCGGTCGACGACGAATTCGGCATATCCCGCCAATAAGCCATTCGTCGGCTGGACCTGCCACCGCCCCTTGACACTGATTGAGCTCTGCGCGAGTATTATTTCAATCGCATACGATACAAACGTATACGACACACAAGCCGCACCTATTGAAACATTGAGGATTCATTCCATGAGCAAGATCGAAAAAGTACTGGCCACCGGCAAAACCCACACCACCGTCAGCCACGCTGGCACTACCTCGCGCGGCCATGACGGCAGCCTCGACATCACCTTGTCGACACCCGGCATCGCCAAGCCCGCCCACGTGTTTGCAGCCACCCAGCCGCACCCGACTGCCGAGCAACTGTTCGCCGGCGCCTGGTCGGCCTGCTACACCGCCGCCGTCGGGTTGGTGGCCGGTGAGATGAATGTGGTGCTGCCGTCGGATCTGTCTGTCGACATCGAAGTCGATCTGGGTCAGACCGGTCCAGCCTATTTCCTACAGGCTCGATTGACCCTGCGGGTGCCGGGTTTGTCCCACGATATCGCCACGAGACTGGCGCACACCGCCGATCAAATCTGCCCGTACTCAAAAGCGACGCGGGGTAACATTGACGTGGCCCTGAACGTCCTCACGGCTTGACGCACCGCTTCGATCGGCATTCAAGTGCGCCATATATATCGCATACGCTTTAAGCGCATACGAATCACAACCCCTACCAAATATTGAGGACACAACCATGAACAAGATTGAAAAAGTCCTGGCTACAGGCAAAACCCACACCACATTCAGCGACGGTAACAACTCTTCCCGCGGCCTCGCCATGCAGCTCTCGTCGCCTGGAAACCCTCGGCTGGCACACGAGTTCGCCGCCATTGTGCCGCACCCCACTGCAGAGCAGTTTTTCGCCGGCGCATGGTCGGCCTGCTACACCGCTGCCGTCGAACTGGCGGCGAAAAATATGCAGGTGACACTGCCGCCCAATCTGGCCATCGATATTGAGGTCGATCTGGGCCAAACCGGCCCGGCCTACTTCCTCCAGGCCCGGCTGACCCTTCGCGTGCCAGGCTTGACGCAAGATGTCGCGACGGAGCTGGCGCACGCCGCCGACCAAATCTGCCCGTACTCGAAGGCAACGCGCGGCAATATCAACGTGGTCATCAACGCCCTGACCGCGTGATGCAACGTACGACCGGTTCGACTTTCGCCGTCGAACCGGTTGCTACCTCAGTTAGAGTCATGCCGATACAATCGCACACGAGTTATATTTCACTTTTTTGCGAGCCATTCGTCTTTGGCCAACGAGGATGTACATGAAACCCACCGACAACGTCGTCCCCGACAACCTGAAGCTTTCCGAATTTCTGTGTTTTGCGGTCTATTCCACCAACCTGGCCTTCGGCAAGGCGTACAAGCCAATACTCGAGCAGCTTGGGCTGACCTATACGCAATACATCACCATCGTCGCGCTATGGGAGGAAGACCATCAGACCGTCGGCAGCCTGGGCGAGAAGCTGTTTCTGGAATCGAACACGCTGACCCCGATCCTGAAGAAGCTGGAAGCGATGGGCTTTTTGCAAAGGCAGCGCGATCCCGAGGACGAGCGCCAGGTGCGCATCAGCCTGACGAAGAACGGTCGACAGCTGCGCGAAAGCCAACCGGAAATGGGCCTCGCCGACGCGACAGGCCTGACGCTCGACGAGTTCGCGCTCCTGCAGAAGGCGATCGTGAAGTTGCGCGGCAATCTGATCAAGTCGACGAAAGCCGGGGAATGAGCCGGCGTGTGCACTAGCGCACCGCTTCATCCCGCACCACCCCGCGCTCCTCCAGCAAGCGTACAAACATGGTCAGGCTTTGCGACACCGTCCCCCGGCGCCACACCAGCCAGGTGCGCAAATAGCGGAACGATTCCGATAGCGGCCAGACGCTCACCGTGGTGCATCCGGGCATGCTGTTGAGCATGCTGCGGGGCATCAGCGCCAGACCAGCACCGGCGCTGACGCACGCGAGCATGCCGTGATAGGACTCCATTTCGAAAATCTTGCCGGGCACCGCCGCGTCCTTGGCGAACCAGCTTTCGAAGTGGTGTCGATAGGAGCAATTGGAGCGAAAGGCATAGATGTTTTCGCCATTGACGTCCCGCGCACGATGGATCGGGGAATGGTTGAGCGGTGCGATCACCACCATTTCTTCCTCGAACGCCGGCACGCCCTCCAATGCCGGGTGCAGCACCGGCCCGTCGACAAACGCGGCCGCCAGTCGTCCCGACAACACGCCGTCGATCATGGTCCCCGAAGGTCCGGTGGACAGGTCCAGCTCGACCTTGGCGTGCTTCTGGTTATACGCAGCCAATAGCTCAGGGATACGCACCGCAGCGGTGCTCTCCAGTGACCCCAGCGGAAACGATCCCTGCGGTTCTTCGCCCGCCACGGTCGCGCGAGCCTCCTGGACCAGATCGAGAATGCGCCGGGCATAGTCGAGGAAACTCCAGCCGGCCGGCGACAGACGCAGGCGACTCTTCTCGCGGATAAACAGGTCTACGCCCAGATCCAGCTCCAGCTGCTTGATCCGCGTCGTCAGGTTCGACGGCACCCGGTGGATGTGCTGAGCCGCCGCGCTGATGCTGCCGTGCTCGGCGACGGCTTTGAAAATTTCCAGCTGTACCAGATCCAAATCATTCTCCAAACGTGAACGTTATGCTCAGTATTATTCAGTTTCCAGAAAACAATCGCCACCGTAACCTGAGCGCATCCCCACCTCGCAGGACGGTGCCATGACCCAAGTTTCCAGCCTCACCCATGCCATTTCGATCAACCCCGCCAACGGCGAGCAGATCGGCCACTACCCTTTCGAATCCGCATCGGCACTGGATGCCGCCCTGTCCCGCGCCGCTGCCGGGTACCGCGCCTGGCGCAGCAAACCGGTTGATCAACGCTCGCAGTTGTTGATCGCCCTGGCTGGAGCATTGCGCGGCAACGCCGCCGCGATGGCCAACATGATCACCCTGGAAATGGGCAAGCCGATCACTCAGGCGCGCGGCGAAATCGAAAAATGCGCGCAACTCTGCGAGTGGTACGCCGAACACGGCCCGGCGATGCTGAGCGCGGAACCGACGTTGGTGGAAGGCGGCAAGGCGCGCATTGAATACCGCCCGCTCGGCCCGATTCTCGCCGTGATGCCGTGGAACTTCCCGATCTGGCAGGTCCTGCGCGGCGCCGTTCCAGCGTTGATCGCCGGCAACACCTACGTGCTCAAACATGCGCCCAACGTGATGGGCAGCGCCTATCTGTTGCATGAGGCCTTCAAGCAGGCCGACTTCCCTGAAGGTGTCTTCGAGGTCATCAATGTCACGCCGGACGGCGTCTCCACCGCGATCGCCGACCCGCGCATCGCGGCAGTCACCCTCACCGGCAGTGTGCGAGCCGGCATGGCCATCGGCGCGCAGGCCGGCGTTGCATTGAAGAAGTGCGTACTGGAACTGGGCGGGTCCGATCCGTTCATCGTCCTTAATGATGCCGACCTCGACGAAGCGGTCAAAGCCGCCGTGATTGGCCGCTACCAGAACACCGGGCAAGTTTGCGCGGCAGCCAAACGCTTGATCGTCGAGCAAGGCATCGTCGAGGAATTCACGCGCAAGTTCGTCGAAGCCACGCGAAAACTGGTGGTCGGCGATCCACTGGCCGGCGACACTTACATCGGTCCGATGGCTCGCTTTGATCTGCGTGATGAACTGGATCAACAGGTGCGCGACACCCTGGAAGAAGGCGCGACGCTGTTGATGGGCGGCAAGAAGGCTGAAGGCCCTGGCAACTTTTACGAGCCCACGGTCTTCGGTGATGTCACCGACCAGATGACCTCGTTCAAACAGGAGCTGTTTGGCCCGGTGGCCTCGATCATCACGGCACGCGATGCGGCCCATGCTCTGGCACTGGCGAATGACAGTGAGTTCGGCCTCGCTTCAACCATCTACACACGCAACGTCGAGCTTGCCGAGCAGATGGCCGATGAACTGGAAACCGGTGGTGTGTTCATCAATGGCTATTGCGCCTCCGATCCGCGCGTTACCTTTGGCGGCGTGAAGAAAAGCGGGTTTGGCCGTGAGCTCTCGCATTTCGGTGTGCGCGAATTCTGCAATGCCCAGACGGTGTGGCTGGATCGGCGCTGATTGCATAACGATACCCGGGAGCCTTTGGGCTCCCGGCTCGCGCGCTATTCGTTCAGGTAATACAGCTTGTTCACAATCATCCAGCGATAGTTGATGTTCAGTAGCGACAGGTAATCGGTAAATCGCATGCCGAGATATTCATCAATGACTTTTACCGCGGCGGCATCGCCCGTGATATCGATGCTTTGCACTTCCCAAAACGGTTTGACCTCTTTGGGTGCCGGCCCTTCGGCCTTGATCGCGCCGATAAACTCCTCCAGGGTTAACCATTCAAGCTTGTCTTCGTAATGGCCGATGATGCGGCAAGAAGGATGAAAGGCTTGTCGCAGCAAGGCTTCATCGGCGAACACCATGCCTTCCACATAATTGCGGACCACCACGTTGATGTGTTCTTTAGCCAGCGATTGAGTCGTCATGTCATACCTCCAGCGTTCTCGTCCTCGCACCGCCGGATCAGGTTGTTCGATCGTCTATTCCACCCTGAAAGTCTAGCACCGCGCGCTTAACCCTCCCGGACGGCGACTATGATGTTGGGGGGCATTGCAGATAGCCTTCGGACAATACCTGACAAGCCTCGACAATTCGTTTAACCCACCACATCAATCAACTGCTCGCGCTGCGCCCCCGTCAGCATCGGACCGAAACCGGCACCAGCATTTTCCGCCATGTAACGCGGGTTGCCGGTGCCGGGGATCACGCAGGTCACCGCCGAATGCGTCAGCAGGAACTTGAGCGCCAGTTGTGCCCAGCTGTTGACCCCCACTTGCGCAGCCCAACCCGGTAGTGGCTTGCCCTTCAAACGGGCGAGCAAATCACCGCCGCCGAAGGGCCGATTGCAGATCACCGCCACGCCCCGCTCGCGACACAGCGGCAGGATACGTTTCTCGACGCCGCGATCGTCCAGGGCATAGTTGATCTGCAAAAAGTCCAACGGCTCGGCCTTGAGCACCGCTTCCACCTCGTCATACGCCGACGCCGTGTAATGAGTGATGCCGATGTAACGAATGCGCCCTTCTTCCTTCCATTTTCGCAGCGTGGGCAAATGGGCTTTCCAGTCCAGCAGGTTGTGAATCTGCATCAGGTCGATCCGGTCGGTCTGCAACAGTTTGAAGGACTGTTCCATCTGCGCGATGCCTTCTTCGCGGCCACGGGTCCATACCTTGGTGGCCAGGAAGGCCGGCGAGCGCGGCTCATGCACCGACAACAGTTCACCGGTGGTCTGCTCGGCGCGGCCGTACATGGGCGAACTGTCGATCACCTTCCCGCCCTTCTCGAACAACGCACGCAGCACCGCAGGCAGTTGCTTGTAGTCCGGACTTGAAGGCTCGACATCAAAACCGCGATACGTGCCCAACCCGACAATCGGTAGGAGTTCGGCGCTGGATGGAATGGCCCGGGTCAGCATGTTCTTGCCTCCTGTTTCGGTCGACGGCGTGAATGCTGCAAACGCTGGATCGAAGGTGAAAACCGCCGAAGCACCGGCAGCCAGTGTGAGTATTTTTCGACGCGAGTACCCATCAGTGTGGCTCATGGAATTGTCCTTCCACATTTTTGCTGTCAGCCCTTTGCGCCTGCTGCCTGGCCAGCCACACGCATAACCCGCCCCACAACCCGGCAAACGGCACGATCACCAGCGCCACCAGACCGAAGCCCGCTCCCAGCGCCGTCAACCCGGCGGATAACCAGCCACTGGCGGCATCTCCACCGCGATACACCAAGGTCTCGATCACATTCTTGGCCTTGTACTTTTCTTCCCGGCTGACCACGGTCCACAGCACTTCCCGCGCTGGCCGCACGATGGCGAACTCGACCGCACGGCGCAGCCCCTGCGCCAGCGCCACGGTTGCCGGCACGGGCGCCAGGGCCATGGCGGCGAACGCCACGATAGTCGCCAACGGCAAGGCTGCCAGCGCCCCGCCGATGCCAATCAAGCGGATCAACGGCGCCGTCAACAGCAACTGCAAGACCAACGTCAGCGCCGACACGATCAAATCGACGACGGCGAAGAATTGCGTCCGGCTGGCCACATCAGCATAGCTACCAGCGACAATTCGTCCCTGTTCGAAATACAACAAGGTCGCTGCGCTGGTATGCAACAGCATGAACAGCACCAGCCCCAGCAGATACGGCGAGCGCAGAATCAGGGTGATGCCGGCGAGCATGCCGCCGCCCATGCGCCGGTCCGCCAGCGACCGACGGCCGGATTGCGCTTCGGTACGGGACAGCAGCGCCCGGTAGCAGCGCACCGCAACTTCCAGCAGCACTGCGGCGGCGAGGGTCAATGCCACCGGGCCAAACCGGGTGGCCATGGTCGCCGCCAACAAAGGCCCGATAAACGTACCCAGCGTTCCTCCGGCCGCGACGAAGCCGAACAGCCGCCGCCCTTGTTCGCTGGAAAACCGATCCACCAACACGCTCCAGAAGATGGAGACGATGAACAGGTTGTAGATGCTGATCCAGACGAAAAACACCCGGCCGACCGCCACCGGCGCAACGTGGTTGGCAATCAACACGCCAAACACCAGCATAGACAAAGCGATCAACCGATAGATCAACGGCACGAAACGAGTGGCCGGCAACCGCGAAACCAATGCGCCAAACAACGGCACCATCAATAGCATCACCACGAAGGTCGCCGTGAACAGCCACTGCAACTTGTCGGCGCCGCCTTCCAGGCCCAAGGCATCGCGCAGCGGTCGCACCAGGTAATAGCTGGCCAGCACGCAGAAATGGAAGGCGAAACCCAGCCTCAGCGCCGCTCTTTCCGACGGCAGGACGTTGAGCCATTTCACAGCGATGGGCATTGGAGCCCTCCCGGTGCGTCGCGCAAGCGGTCTACTACACTCTGACAGCAATCAAGCGATCGCCGTCTTTCGGCCAGAGCCGTCAATGCCGCCCACTAAAGTTAGCCGAATGCCACGAATCCTGGTGTCAATCGTCGTCATCATCGCCGTCGTGTATCTGGCGCTCTGCGCTGCGCTGTTCGTGTTCCAGCGCGCACTCATTTACTTCCCGCAACCCCGCGCCATCGGCACCTCGGCAACGCTGCTCACGCTGTCGGTCGACGACGCGCAGGTGCTGGTGTCCGTCAGGCCGCACGAGGGGGCCAAAGCATTGATCTATTTCGGCGGAAATGCCGAGGACGTCTCCCGAAGCCTGCCTTCGTTTTCCGAAGCCTTTGCCGATCACGCCGTCTACTTGATGCACTACCGAGGCTACGGCGGCAGTTCCGGATCGCCTTCCGAGGAGATGATTTCGCGCGACGCCCTGACCTTGTTTGACCTGGTCTATGCCACCCATCCGCACATCACGGTGGTCGGTCGCAGCCTGGGCTCGGGCGTCGCCGTGCGCCTCGCCAGTCAGCGCCCGGCGGCACGTCTGGTGCTGATCACGCCCTACAACAGTGTCGAAGAACTCGCTACACGGCAATTCCCCATCTTCCCGGTGAAGTGGTTGCTCAAGGACACCTTTGCATCCTGGAAGTACGCCGCCCACATCACGGTGCCGACGCTGTTGATCGCGGCGGAGCACGACGAAGTGATACCGCGCTCCAGCACCGAGCGGCTCTTCACACATTTCGCCAAAGGGGTGGCAACGCTGAAGGTCATACCGGGTACGGGGCACAACTCGATATCCGAGAGCCCCGAGTACCTCAAGGTGCTGGGCGACGGGTTGTGAGTGGCCAGTAGCCGACTGTACTTTTCAAAACAGGTGGCGACGGGCGACTTCGGGCTATGAATAAGCCCCAATCACCCACTTCACTTTTTCCAGCGCCTCCCGCAGTGCGCCCATCTCAGCGGACCCCAGCGCCAGGCGAATCGCATGCGGTACATGGGCAGAAGTGGCAAACGGCTCAGCGGTTGAAATCGCGACTTTTTCCCGCAGCAAGGCCGCGGCGATCTGGTCGGCCCTCGCATCTTCAGACAAAGGCAGCCAAAGAAAATACGACGACGGGTGGCGAATACATGGAAGGCCCGCCAGCACTTCTGCGGCCATGATTTGCCTGGCCTGCGCATCCTGGCGTTTTTCCGCTTCCAGTTGCATGACGGTGCCATCGTCGAGCCACGTGCTCGCGATGGCCGTCAGCACGCCTGGGGTATTCCAGGTGGTCGCCCTGATCGTGCGCTCCAGCGCGGGCACTTTTTCGATCGGGGCGGCGACGAAACCTACACGCAGCCCAGTGGCCACACTCTTGGAAAGCCCTGAAACGTAGACGGTCCGTTCGGGGGCGAGTTGCGCTATCGGTGCCGGCGGGTTCTCGGCAAGGAAGGCATAGGCGGCGTCCTCGATGATCAGCAAGTCATGCTTGCGCGCGATGGTCACCAGCAAATCGCGCTGATGGGCACTCATGACCCACCCCAGTGGATTGTGCAGCGTCGGCATCGAGTACACCGCCCGCACGCGGCGATTCCGGCACAGGCTGTCCAGCGCCTCCAGATCAGGTCTTTGTTCGGTCACGGGAATAGGCACGATTTCAAGGTGCAAGGCTTCGGCCAGCACGATGAAGCCTGAATAGGTCAGTGCATCCGCTGCAATCACATCACCGGGTTGCAGCAGCGCCATCATCGTCACGGCCAGCCCATGCTGGGCGCCACTGACCATCAACACTTGCTCGGCCTCCACCGTCAGGCCTCGGGCGAGCAGATGACGCGCCACCGAGGCGCGCTCATGCAGGCGCCCGGCGTGTGGCTGGTAGCGCAACAGGGATTCCAGATCACCGCCCGAGGCGAGCTGACGCAGCGCATTTCGCAAGAGTTCTGCCTGCCCTGGCAGGGACGGATAGTTAAAGTTGAGGTCGGTCATGCCCACGGCCACGCTTTTCTGGTCGATGCCCAAGCCCGGCGGCAACGACGTTTCCCGCACGAACGTGCCTCGCCCTGTCTCGCCGCTGACCAGCCCCATGGCTTCGAGCTCTGCATAGACGCGACTGGCGGTTACCAGCGCCAGCCCTTCTTTCGCCGCCAATTGCCGATGCGTCGGCAAACGCGTGCCCGGCAACAATCGGCCTGAGCGGATGTCAGCCGCCAAAGCATCCACTAATGACTTGTATCGTGAGCGAGGCATGTCGAGATGTATCCATGACAATTTTTTGATTGTAGTGATCGTCGCTCATACGATGGATCTCTGCAAATTCAGAGTGCCTTGAAATGGAACGGACCCTGCAAAACCCAATGACGGAAAAGACCGCGAGCGGATGGCTCAACGGGTTCATCGGCGTGCTGATTTTCAGCGGCTCGCTGCCGGCCACCCGGTTGGCCGTGCTGGAATTCGACCCGGTGTTCCTGACCGTTGCCCGAGCGGCGATTGCCGGGCTCCTGGCGCTTTGCATGCTGGTGCTGTTTAAAGAAAAACGCCCCGCCAAGCATCAGCTTATGCCTTTGGCGATCGTGGCAATGGGCGTTGTGGTGGGGTTTCCGCTGCTGACGGCGTTGGCGTTGCAGTACGTGACGTCGGCGCATTCCATCGTCTTCGTTGGTTTGTTACCGCTCGCCACTGCGGTGTTTGGTGTGTTGCGCGGCGGGGAACGACCACGGCCGGTGTTCTGGTTTTTCTCGGTGCTGGGCAGCACGTTGGTGGTGGGGTTTGCGCTCTCTCAGGGCCTGACCGCTTCGCCGACCGGCGACATCCTCATGCTGCTGGCCATCCTCGCCTGCGGGCTGGGTTATGCCGAAGGGGCGAAGCTTTCAAGAACCCTGGGCGGCTGGCAGGTGATTTCCTGGGCGTTGCTGCTGTCGCTGCCCGTCATGGTCCCGTTGACCTGGTTCATGGCTCCGGCTTCGTTTTCGGGAATTTCTACGTCGGCGTGGTTCAGCCTGGCGTACGTATCGATCTTCAGCATGCTGATCGGTTTTGTGTTCTGGTACCGCGGGCTGGCCCAAGGGGGGATTGCCGCCGTCGGCCAGTTGCAACTGCTGCAGCCGTTTTTTGGTTTGGCGCTGGCGGCCACGCTGCTTCACGAGCACGTCAGCATCGGCATGCTGGGGGTTACCGTCGCGGTGATCCTTTGCGTGGCCGGGGCACGAAAGTTTTCGAAGTGAGTGGGCGCGACAAGCGTTGCTGCCAGTTTCCGCCACTGGCGCGCTGGCATTCTTCTTTAGCCCGCTGGCCAGCGGCTGCTCATTGGCGGACGCGCTGATCCCAGCGCAAATATGTCTCTTTCGTCCGTGAACCTTGTATTGAAGTGCCAGTCATAGCCGAGCCGTGAATTCCACTTGCCCGCTCAGAGCTATTCATCCATGCGCCAACCCCGCCTGTCTTTTCGCGTTGCCTCGCTCTGTTTCATTCCTTTGCTTTCCCTGTTCGCCAACCCCGCCCACGCCGGTGCCGAAAGGCAGTTGGTGGAAGCCATCAACGACTACCGCGCTCATCCCGATCGCTGCTTGGGGCGCGCGGGGCGAGCGTTAACGCCGCTGGCATTGAAGTCGAACCTGGCCTTACCGATCGGCTATGGCGGCGGTTTGCGCGATCGATTGAAGGCATCGGGCTATCAGGCGGTGACCGTGCGCACGATTCGCGTGGTCGGTGCGCAGGATGCCGATGAGGCCTTCGACATGCTCCAGAGCGATTACTGCGGGGCATTGCTCGATACTCAATATGCCGACATTGGCGTCAGCCGCGCCCGGAGTGAGTGGCAGGTGGTGCTGGCGCAGCCCGTGCTGGACAGTCGCGCGGGTGATACGCGAGCCGTCAGCAAAGCGTTGCTGGCCCAGGTCAATGCGGCACGTTCAAAACCGCGCCTCTGCGGTCGTCAGCGCTTCGGCGCCGCACGGCCATTGGCCTGGAACGCAGCCCTGGGCGCAGCGGCGCAAGGGCACAGCAAGGCGATGGCCTACGGCAACTACTTCGCCCACCAGGACCCCGACGGTGACATGCCTGCGGACCGGGCCAGAGCCGCAGGTTTCCGTGGCCGGCAGATCGGCGAGAACATCGCTGCCGGCCAAGGCTCACCGAGCAAGGCCATGTCGGGCTGGCTGGCCAGCCCGGGGCATTGCGCCAACCTGATGAACCCGATGTTTACCCAGATGGGTGCAGCCTATGCCACTGACGCACGCAGTGATCGAGGCGTTTATTGGACAATGTTGTTTGGCGCGCCTTGAGTGATTGCGCGGCGCCTCATTTCGGGCGCCGCACCGCCCTCACCTTTGCACTGCCACCACCGCCGCAGAAAAACTGATCGCCGCCATCCGATTCAAGTCCCGACACCCCGACGCCGGCCGGCAACTTCACACTCTCCAGCACCTCGCCAGTGGTCGAATCGATATGGCGTAACTCACTCTCGTCTTCTTCCCAGGTGCCATGCCACAGCTGGCCCTCGACCCAGGTCACCCCGGTGACAAAGCGGTTGGATTCAAGGGTGCGCAAAATCGCGCCGGTCTCGGGATCGATCTGATGGATCTTGCGATCCCGATATTCGCCGACCCACAACGTTCCCTCCGCCCACGTCAGCCCTGAGTCACTCTCGCCAGGCGCCGGGATTGTCGCGAGTACACGGCCGGTCTGCGGGTCAATTTTCTGAATGCGATTCTCGGCGATCTGGAACAGGTGCTGGCCGTCGAAGGCGGTGCCGGCATGGGCGGCGACATCGATTGAACGCAGTGTCTTGCCGCTCGCCGGGTCCAGGGCATTGAGTTTGTCGCCGGTGGCAAACCACACGTGCTGACCGTCCCAGGTGACGCCATGCACCTTGTCGACACCGGCAAAGGGTCCATATTCACGGAGGATTTGAGCTGCTGACTGTTTCATGTTGGCATTCCTCGTTACGGGTGTGTGGCGTTCATCCTAGTCACCCGGCAGTGGCCCCGGGAGTAACAAGGTCGTCGCGAAACCCGGCAGCGGCGGAGTCATCCAGCGCCGTGCCCGACCGCGACCGAACGACTGCACCTTGCCCTCCCGGGCCAGTTCGTCGAGTGCCCGTTGCACCGTGCGCTGGCTGGCACCGAGGGCCAGGGCCAGGGCCGAACTGGACCACGACTCACCGTCAACGAGGAACGCGAACACCTGCGCGTGTTTCTCTTCGACGTGTTGCGCCAGCACCACCACGTCAGAGGCAACCAGCGCCACCAGGGCAAACCCGCGTTTGGTTGCAATCACGCCGGCCAAGGGTTTCAACGCCGCACGCAGTCGCCCGATTTCGACTCGCAACCGTGCGCGAAGGGACTCGTCGGCGTGCTTCAAACGAAAGGCCCGGGCAACCAGCGCTTCCCTCGACACGTCGGCCGGCCATGCTTCGGCCAGTGCCCGCGCGAGGGTGAACAAGACCGGGCGTGAGGCGAGGGAAACCGACATGCCAGCGCCACGCACGACGTAGCGACAGGCGTCGACGACCAGCGACGTGGATGCGAGCAACGCTTCCACCTCCTCCAGCAACAGTGGCCGCTCTTCGCCATGGGCAAGCAAACGCGCGACGGGCGTGTTCAGGACAAGGGCCGCGTTTTCCACCTCGGCCGTCAGCGCAGGAATATCGACGTCGCGCGCGGCATGCTCGGCCCTCATGAGTGCAGACCGCGCCTTGTTCGTCTCAAGTCGTCGCATCGCGATCCCTGCCACGACCAGTTCGTGAGCAGTGCGCAAGGCCGGCGGCAAAGGCGCGGGATCAAGCTCGGCGAGCAGCACGTCGGCCTCTTCAAGATGCCCGATCAGCAGCAAACGCCGAATCTGCAGATACCGCGCATGAGTGGCGTTCACCCGATCGCCATGTGCCTCAAGCGTCACCCGCGCCGTCTCGAGTGCCTTCACCGGCCAGCCCAGTTCCCGGGAGGCCAGCGCGATCTCGGCCTCGGCGACCACACACCGCGCCCGAGCCAAGGCCTCCTTCGGTCCAAAGGCCCGCGCCGCCCTCTGCACCAGCGCCTTGGCTCGCACCAGATCGCCGAGTTGCGCCATCGCAATCCCGCGCAACGCCAGCGCCGGCGCATCGTCGCGCAACGCGACCCGGTTCAGCGCACCGAGCGGATCACCCGCCGCCAGCGCCTGCGCTGCGGCCGTGATCAGCGAGTCCATCGCAATCCCGCCACCGTTGTCACTCCCACCGTCGGATGTTCGCTGTTGAGTCTATCTCACGATGCACAAGCACGAAGGAAGCCGCCTCCGGCAAATCCTCAAGCGGGGATCGGTTGTTCTTATCGGTGATTTAAAACGGTTGCTCAGCCTGACCAAACCAGACCTGAAAATACTCAGAGCCCCGCGTGGCTCCCGGTCTTTCTCAAATGTATAAGGGCCACACGACGCCCGTCCGGCGCCAATCGTTCCTCGACCCCGTACGGCACAAACCCGAGCTGCGGATACAGCAGCAACCCCGCCGTATTCTCGTTGAAGCACGAAAGCTGCACTTCACATGCCCGATGACGTTCGAACGCCAACTCCACCATCGTCTGCACCAAAAACTTCGCGACCCCTTTCCCTCGACCCGTGGGTGACACAATCACATTGCCGATCGCGCAAACGCCATCGCGCTCAAACCTGTAAAAGTTAGCAAAGCCCATCACAGAACCGTCCGCCTCAACCACCGTTGAGTCGGAACGTTGAGCAATCGAAGCCTGCAGTTGATCTGCCGTCAGCGGGTACTGCGCCTTCGGGAACATAAAAAACAGCTCTTGGGGATTTTGAGGAAAATCGCAAATCGTCAGGACATCTTCAGTGCGGACGGGGCGGTAGGTGAAGTGCATGGTCTGGATCCATCCAAATGTCGGGATGACAGATTACTTTTTGCAGGGGATGGATAAAAGTTTCCTTTTCAGCTTCACCACGGCTTAGGTCCGGCTTTTGCGACCAATGGCGCAAAGGCTCGGCAAATAGCCGTTGGCCACAGCGAAAACCGTCTATTCCGCTAGTCTTCGCCACTCGATCGGATATGGTTCCTCGACAACGCAGCACGCTACAAACAATTGCTTACAAATTAGAAATTCATTAAATCCGATCTTGTACTACCGAGTGTTAGTTTGTGCGCTTTATCGGGCCATGAGATGCCAAAGCCGTAATGATGCGCATCAAACTTCCTAGCGTTCGTGCCCTCGGTGCATACCTTTCACTCTCTTGCCTGTTTGCGGCTGCATGGTTCGTCAATCCTGCCAATACGCATTCCTCCTTTGCCCTGATAAGTCCAGTGATGGCAGTGGCTGGCCAAGTCGCCAAGCCCATTTATACCAGCCGCTTCGCCTCGTCCGGGCTGGTGGATTTCGTGCATTCCTCGGCAGTGACCGCCCTGCCCGACGGCAGCCTGATGACGGTCTGGTTCGCCGGCTCCCGCGAAGGCGCAGCCGATGTGCAGGTGCGCTCTGCCCGGTTCGACTCGAAAACCGGCGAGTGGGGGGCAGAAAAGGTATTGGCGACGCGGGATTCGACCCAACAGGGCACGCGAAAATACATTCGCAAGCTGGGCAATCCGGTGGTTGCCCTCGCGCCGGATAATCGCCTGTGGCTGTTCTACGTGTCGGTGTCCATGGGTGGCTGGGCCGGCAGCGCGGTCAATGTGATGGTGTCAGATGACTTCGGTGAAAGCTGGTCCGCCCCGCGGCAGTTGATCACTTCACCCTTTCTGAACATCAGCACCCTGGTCCGGTCGGCACCGGTATTTCATGCCGACGGTTCCATCGGTTTGCCGGTCTACCACGAGTTCCTGGGCAAGTTTGCCGAGTACCTCTACTTGAGCGCAGACGGCGATGTGATCGACAAATTCCGCATCAGCCATGGCAAAAACTCATTGCAACCCACGGTGGTTCCACTGGATGGCCAGCGCGGCATCGCCTTGCTGCGCTATGCCGGCGACACCCACCACCGTGTGCTGGCGACCCGCACCGAAGACGCCGGTCAAACCTGGAGCGAGCCTTATCCGCTCGATCCCTCGAACCCGAACTCTTCGTTGGCCGCCGTCGCGACGCCCGAACACGGGTTGCTGGTGGCGCTCAACGACCTGCAGGAGGGGCGCTTCAAGCTGAGCCTGTATGGCACCGACGCAAAAATGGACGATTGGCGTTCATTGCGGGACCTGGACAAGTCCCCTGACCCCGAAGGTGCTCCGTTTTCGCCCGAGGCCTACAAGGAAATCATCGGCAAAGAGTTTCGCGGTTCCAGCGGCGCGCTTCGCCAACCGCTGGAGGCACAGTTCCTGGACAACCTCGACAACCGTGTCTGTAAAAGCCAGGGGTGTGAATTTGAATATGAATACCCGTACTTCATCCGCAGCCCCGACGGGATGTATCACTTGGTTTATTCCTGGAACAACACCTTCATCAAGCACGTCACCTTCAACGATGCCTGGCTCAACGAGCGTCGCAAATGATCAGTCTGTGGCAAGCCCATGTCAGCTTCGCAATGATCATCTTCCTGATGCTGCCTTCTTTCGGCTTGCACAGGAGCTGGCGGATCGCCCTGTTGGCCGCATTGCTGGCCGTCAGCTTCATAGCGTTGGACGGGTTATCGTTAGCCGCCTATTTGCGCAGCTACATTGATGACCTGGCGATCACCTCCATGGTGTTCATGGCGTGGGGCTGCTTGCGTCGGCTGGATGTCCTGCCCCCTGCGCGGGGTAAAACCGGGGTATTGATCCTCTTTGCCGCGATGGCCGTGGTGCTGTACCCGGCAACCCTGGGCATGAGTGATCTGGACCCCTATCGGTTTGGCTACAGCCCGCGCGTCATGTTGATCTTCCTCGGCGTGCTGACCCTGGGCCTGTTTTACCTGCGCAACGGCCTGGCCGTCGTAATGCTGGCCAGCGCGACCCTGGCCTTCATCGCCGGGATCAAACCTTCGCAAAACTATTGGGATTACCTGGTTGATCCGCTGCTGGGCCTGTATTGCTGCGTGGCACTGCTGATGCTTGCCGTACGCTGGACGTATGGCCGGGCTACCAAGCGCCGCGGTGCAGCGTCCGGTTCCGTTTGAGATTTAACGACTTTATTAACAGGGGAACAGGGATGGGTTGGCTGCACTCGAGACGTTTACATTACTGGCTGGGCGCGACAGCGATTACCTTCGCGCTGTTTGCTGTGCTTCGGGTCATGTTCTTTTTCGGCTATTCCGGTTTCGACGCCAACGCCCTGATCGACAAAAATGACGTCCTGGAAACCCTGGGGATTGGCTTTCGTTTCGATTTGCGCCTGGCCATCCTGGCGATGTTGCCGTTGGCGTTACTGGCCTGGATTCCGCGCTGGAACCTGATCAACAGCCGCCTGCTTCGCCGCATCGCCCGCGTGTATCTGGTCGCAGCACTGAGCGTCCTGCTGCTGATTTACATCATCGACTTTGGCCATTACGCCTACCTGGGCGTGAGGATCAACGCCACCGTGCTGCGCTTCATCGAGGATGCGCAAATATCCCGTGACATGGTCTGGCAGACCTACCCGGTGATCTGGATTTCACTGGGTTGGCTGGCAACGGTCGCGTTGGTGACACTGGCCTTGGTGCGTCTGGAACGCGTAACGCTGGACCGCCCCCGCAAAGTCATACGCCGACTCTCTGCGGCGTTGGGTGGCGCGGTGATGGTCGTGGTGGTGCTGCTGGGCATTTTAGGTCGTGTCGAAAACATGAACCTTGAAAACCCGGTCCCGTTGCGCTGGAGCGATGCGTTCTTCTCGGGCAATAACCAGATCGCTGCGTTGGGCCTGAACCCGGTGTTGTTCCTCTACGACACGGTCAAGGTCGGCCAGTCGCGCTATGACGAAGCGCAAGTGCGCGAACACTACGCGGTGATGGCCAACTACCTGGGCGTGGACAAGCCCGACCCGCAAACCCTTGATTTCGTTCGTCACCAGGCGCCACAACCTTACAAAATACCGGGCTCCCGGCCGCCGAACGTGATGTTCGTCATGCTCGAATCGCTGGGCACCAGCGCCGTCGGGGCCTACGGCAACCCGATCAATCCGACGCCCAATATCGATCGTCTGGCCACGCAGAGCTGGTTTTTCGAGCACTTCTATGTGCCGGTGACGGGGACCGCAAAAACCGTCTGGGCCAGCATCAGCGGTGTGCCTGACGTCACCCGCCAGGAAACCGCGACGCGTAATCCGTTGATCACCAAGCAAAACACACTGATCAACGCCTTCACCGGTTACGAGAAGATCTACACCATCGGCGGCAACTCCGGCTGGGCCAACATGAATGCCTTGATCCGCCAAAGCATCGACGGCGTTCGCTTGTTCGAAGAGCGGGACTGGAAGTCCCCGGTGGTGGATGTCTGGGGGATTTCCGACCTGGACCTGTTCAAGGAAACCGACCAGATCCTGCAAGCACTGCCCAAGGACAAACCGTTCTTCGCCTATGTGCAGACGGCTGGCAACCATCGTCCCTTCACGATTCCCAAGACCAACGATGGCTTCGAGGTCAAGCACCCTACCCTGGCCGAAGTTCAGGCCGCAGGGTCGCGCAGTGTCGAGCAATACAACGCCGTGCGCTTGCTGGACTTCAATATCGGTCGCTTGATGGAAATCGCCAAGGCCGGCGGCTGGTACGACAACACCATTTTCGTGCTGTTTGGCGACCACAACACCCGCATCGCGCAGATTCCGTTCCTGGCACCGGCTTATGAACAATTGGGCCTGGAAAGCAACGCGGTGCCGATGATCATCCACGCACCGGGTTTGCTCGGCACGCGCAAGGTCGAAGAAGCGGTCGGCCTGGTGGACTTGCTGCCCACCGTGGCGGGCATGGCCGGTCTTGAGTTCCGCAACAGCGGCATGGGCCGTGACATTCAGCAGCCCGCGCCTGAGGGTGAACGCGTGGTGCCGTTGGTGCTGCGTGAGGGAACATTCCCGCTGATTGCCGGCGTGACTCAACACTACATGGTGCAGATGGAGCATGACGGCAGCTCGCCAAGCCTCCATGACCTGGCCTCACCGACGCCGCTGGACAACGTCGCCGAACAAAACCCGGAAGAGTTCAAACGCCTGTCGCAACTGACCCGCGCCATGCACGAAACCTCAAGGTTGATGCTGTACCAGAACGTGCGCAAGTAACGGCTTTCCCGCGTCTATGCTGCAAATAGACGCGGGGCCTTCCCCCGCCCCCCCGTAAAAGACTCTGCCTATTACGCCCTAATACTCCCCCTATTAGCTGACTTCCCAACTGGGGTCTAACCTTATCCGAGCGTCGGCACCATAAGCCGGCCGGTCAAGAACTGATAAGGAGATAGGAATGGGTCAGAAGCCTGACTAAACCTGCCGTAGGCCACCGTGCAGGCAACTCGATTGCCGCTGTTCAGAATTCCCGTGCGATCAAAAACAATCAGTTGATCAAACTGCTGGCCCTGCAGCCTGTGTCATTGGTTTCGCCCGTTGCTGTTTAACGCCCACGCTGGGCCGGATAGCCGGATGAATACGACCAAAGGTAGCTCACACATGGCAAACGAATCGAAATGCCCGTTTATTAGCGCCGCTGGCGGTGGCACGACAAACCGCGACTGGTGGCCGAACCAACTGAATCTGAAGATCCTCCATCAGCACTCCTCCCTGTCCGACCCCATGGACAAGGACTTCAATTACGCCGAAGCATTCAAGAGCCTGGACTTTGAAGCGGTCAAAAGCGACCTGACAGCGTTGATGACCGATTCCCAGGACTGGTGGCCGGCGGACTTCGGTCACTACGGGCCACTGTTCATTCGCATGGCCTGGCACTCCGCCGGTACGTACCGCACCGGTGACGGTCGTGGCGGCGCCGGTTCCGGCCAGCAACGCTTCGCGCCGCTCAACAGTTGGCCGGACAACGTCAGCCTCGACAAGGCACGTCGGCTGCTCTGGCCGATCAAGCAAAAATACGGCAACAAAATTTCCTGGGCCGACCTGATCGTCCTCACCGGCAACGTCGCACTGGAGTCCATGGGCTTCAAGACCTTCGGCTTTTCCGGCGGTCGTCCAGACGCTTGGGAACCGGATGAAGCCGTCTATTGGGGCTCGGAAAACAAGTGGCTGGGCGGCGACACCCGCTACGGCAAAAAAGACGAGCCCATGCAAGAACCCGGCGAAGGCCCACTTGTAGCTGAGCCAGGGGAAAACGAGGCTAGCCGCACTGAACAGGGGCGCAACCTGGAGAACCCGCTCGCTGCCGTGCAAATGGGCCTGATTTACGTCAACCCGGAAGGCCCGGAAGGCAACCCGGATCCGGTCGCTGCGGGCAAGGACATCCGCGAAACGTTCGGTCGCATGGCGATGAATGATGAAGAAACCGTGGCACTGATTGCCGGCGGCCACGCCTTCGGCAAGACCCACGGCGCCGGACCTGCCGACAATGTCGGCGCCGAGCCCGAAGCCGCTGGCCTCGAACAACAAGGCTTTGGCTGGAAGAACAGCTTCGGCACCGGTAAAGGCCCGGACACCATCACCAGCGGCTTGGAAGTGACCTGGACCACCACGCCCACGAAATGGAGCAACAACTATCTGGAAAACCTGTTCGGCTTTGAGTGGGAACTGAGCAAAAGCCCGGCCGGTGCGAACCAGTGGATACCGAAAAACAACGCCGGTGCCGGCATCATTCCGGATGCTCACGACCCGTCCAAGCGGCGTAATCCGACCATGCTGACCACCGACCTGGCGCTGCGGTTCGACCCGATCTATGAACCGATTTCGCGGCGCTTCCTGGCCAATCCAGACCAGTTGGCCGACGCGTTCGCCCGCGCCTGGTTCAAGCTGATCCACCGCGACATGGGCCCCCTCTCCCGCTACCTCGGCCCGGAAATGCCAAGCGAAGAGCTGCTGTGGCAAGACCCGATTCCAGCCGTCGATCATGCCTTGGTCAACGACAGCGACGTCGCTGCGCTCAAGAGCAAAATCCTCGATTCTGGCCTGAGCGTCTCGCAGCTTGTATCAACGGCTTGGGCGGCGGCTTCGACCTTCCGTGGCTCCGACAAACGCGGCGGCGCCAACGGTGGGCGCCTGCGCCTGGCTCCGCAGAAGTTCTGGCAGGCCAACCAGCCTGAGCAACTGGCGAGCGTGCTGGCGAAACTCGAGGGTATCCAAAGCGAGTTCAACAACAGCGGCAAGAAAATCTCGCTGGCTGACCTGATCGTGCTGGCCGGTAACGCCGGCGTCGAACAGGCGGCGAAAAATGCCGGTCAAACCGTGACGGTGCCTTTCTCACCTGGGCGGATGGATGCCTCCCAAGAGCAGACGGACGTGGAGTCTTTCGGCTTCCTCGAACCCATCGCCGATGGCTTCCGCAACTACCTCAAAGGCAAATACAGCGTCCCGGCCGAGCATCTGTTGATCGACAAGGCACAACTGCTGACACTCACCGCGCCAGAAATGACCGCGCTCATTGGCGGCATGCGTGTGTTGAACACCAACGTCGGACAAACCAGGCACGGTGTCTTCACCCAGCAACCGGAAGCGTTGACCAACGACTTCTTCAAAAACCTGCTGGACATGGGCGTGGAATGGAAACCGGTGTCGGAGGCTAATGAGGAGTTTGAAGGGCGCGATCGCAACACCGGCGAATTGAAATGGACCGGCACCCGCGTCGATCTCGTCTTCGGCTCGAATGCGCAGTTGCGAGCGTTGGCTGAAGTCTATGCAACCGCTGATGCGCAGGAGAAGTTCGTGAAAGACTTCGTCGCCGCGTGGGCCAAAGTGATGGACCTGGATCGCTTCGACCTCAGGTAACACCAGCGGTATCGCTGAAACTGCAACGCCTCCCACTGTGGAGGCGTTGTGCTTTTTTGTGTCGACTGCCCTGCGATCTGTCTCAACCCGTACAGGCGTAAGTTCCTACCGTCTTGCCGAAGGAATTTTTTTAACCGCACATAATCATTCGTTCATGAGTGACAGGAGAGGATCGCGAAAATGAGCGAGCGAATTTTGAGCTTCACCGATGAGCGTTATTGGGACGATAAAATCGCCACCAATGCCGAACAATTCCACGAAGCCGATCGGCTCGATATGGAAGCGTACAAACTGATTCAAGACGACCGAAGCCCCGAAGCATGGGCACGATTCACCGAGGCAAAGGCCAAGGCTGACGCGAAGCGAGCCGCTGCATTCCAGGACTGGGTGCGCCTGAAACGCATGATGACAAATGAGGTGAGCGATTGAGGATTCGATTGAAAGAACAGGAGGATTGTTCGCTTTCTTGATCGAAGTGGCGAGCAATCCCCTGATAGTTCATCCCATTTCGTTGATGTCGCCACGCCGAGCCATCCCGAAAAGATCACCCGCATTGTTCAGGATTTCAAAATCTTGATACTTGCGAAGGTTGATTCATCACGTGCCTGATCCAGCAAGCTCATCGGCCTTGCCAAGGGCAATGCCTGCGCAATCGATCTTGCTGTCACGAGGGGTTGCGATTCCGCCACCAAGCGCTCGTCGCTGGGTGGAATGCCGAAACACTCGCGATAGCACTTGGAAAAATGGGGTGTGGACACGAAGCCACAGACCACCGACAACTCTACGATGGAGATCGGCGTTTGCTTGAGCAACTGACGTGCGCGAATCAGGCGCAGTTTGAGGTAATACCGCGAAGGTGAAGAATGCAGGTATTTCTGAAACAACCGCTCAAGCTGGCGACGGGACAAGCCGACGTAATTCGCCAGTTCGTCCAGATCAATCGGCTCTTCCAGATTGGCCTCCATCAAGGCGACCACTTCCTGCAGCTTTGGTTGATGGGTACCGAGCATGTGCTTGAGGGGCACGCGCTGGTGATCCTGCTCGTTGCGGATTCGCTCGTAGACGAACATTTCGGAGATGGCCGCCGATAGCTCATGACCATGATCACGACTGATCAGGTGCAACATCATGTCCATTGGCGCGGTTCCACCGGAGCTGGTGAAGCGATCTCGGTCGAGGGTGAATAAACTGGAGCTGAGGTTCACTAGCGGAAAAGCTTCCTGCATGGCGGCCAGAAATTCCCAGTGCACACTGCAATCGAAGCCATCGAGCAGGCCCGCCTTGGCCAAGGCCCAACTGCCAGTGCACACGCCTCCGATCCGCTTCGAACGTCGCGCCAGGGTTCGCAACCAGGTTACGTGCTCCCGGGTTACAGCGCCTTGAATGCCAATGCCACCGCAGACGATCACGGTATCAAGCATCGGTGCGTTAATGATCGAGGTGTCCGGAGTGATCGGCATGCCGTCGCTTGCCCAGACCTGCTCTCCCCCCGAACTCAGAGTATGCCAACGATAGAGCTCTTGACCGGTCAACTGATTGGCCATGCGTAGAGGCTCTACTGCTGACGCCAGGGAGATCAACGTGAATTGGTCCAGCAGCAAGAAACCGACAGTTTGGGGAGGAGCGGCCTTGGAGGTGTCGTATGCCATCGAAGATTATTCTCGCAGTGACGGTAATGGCCCGTGGCGCAGGCGGCTTTTGCCGCCTCGCCACTGCTCGAGCACTGATGAGGTCGCCAGCAGATTTACGCTGGAGAACGCTGCTATGCACTTTCCGCCGACACCGCCCGCTGCGGCTGCCCATGGTGACGCGTGGTCACGAGGCCGATAAAGGAAATGGCTAACGCAAGACCGATGGTCGAAGAAACCTCCATACGGTGCTCGGGCGTCACCATCATCACCGCCAACGCGGCGCAGATGAACACGATGACCAACCAGGTGAGCCAGGGAAACAGCCACATCTTGAAGGTCAGCGTGACATTCTGCCGACGCAGAATCTTGCGCATGCGCAATTGCGACACGGCGATAACCAGATACACCAGCAAGGCGATGGCGCCGGAACTGGCGAGCAGGAACTGGAACAGTCCGGCAGGCATGAAATAGCTGAACAAGGTCACGCCGGCACCCAGTATGGTGCTGGCGATCACCGCAGCTCTCGGCACGCCCGCCGATGACGTCACCTTCAGCGGCTTCGGTGCATCACCGCGTTTGCCCAGCGAGAACAGCATGCGCGAGGAAATATAGATCGAGGAGTTCATGCAGCTGGCCACGGCAATCAAGACCACCACATCCACCAGTAACTTGGCGTGGGGAATGTTCATCAGTTCCAGCGCTCGCTGGTACGAGCCCACCGACGCCAGCAACGGATCGTTCCAGGGCACCACGGAAATGACCACGAAAATGGACAGCAGGTAGAACACCCCAATGCGCCAGATAACCGAACGTGTGGCTTTGGCGATGTTCTGCGCAGGATTGCTGGATTCGGCGGCGGCAATGGTCACCGCTTCTGTACCGATGAAGCTGAACATGATGGTGATGAACGCGCCTACGACCGCTGACAAGCCATTGGGCGCAAACCCGCCATGCTCCTCCATGATTCGGCTCAACCCGCTGGCTTCGCGCTCGGGAATCCAACCCATCAACACCGCAAAACCAAGGCCGATAAAGCCGATGATCGCCACGACCTTGGCCATCGCAAACCAGAATTCGAACTCGCCGTATTTGGACACGCTGAACAGATTGGTCACGACCAACAGAATGATCGACAGCAAGGCAAACAACCAGGTATCGATCTGCGGGAACCATTGGTTCAATACATGCCCGGCCGCGAGCGCCTCGATGGGTATCACCAGCACCCAGAACCACCAATAGAGCCAGCCGATGGTGAAGCCTGCCCAACGCCCGATAGCCTGGTCGGCGTAGGTGGAAAACGACCCGGTGTCCGGGTTGGCAACCGCCATTTCGCCCAGCATGCGCATGACCAGAACGACCAAAAGGCCGGAAAACAGATAAGCCAGCAATACCGCCGGACCAGAGGCCGCAATGGCATGTCCGGAACCAACAAACAAACCTGCGCCGATAATCCCCGCGATAGAAAGCATTGTGACGTGACGCGGTTTGAAACCCTGCGCCAACTGACCGTTCGAAACTGTGGAGTTCGGGTTATTCATCGTTATTTTTTGTTCTCTGGTGATCGACGTTAGGGCGTACTGACTGAGGGTCAGGCGATCATCATTGCTTCCTGTTGCCGCTTCACCAACGCGGCGCACCTCAAACGCTCCTGAGTTTCTAGATCAGGCATCACGGCTGCACACGGCCATGAAGTGACGCGCCACCTTACGCGTCTTGGCTCCAGCGAAAATAGCCTGAGTGCGCCACTTGCGAGTCTGATTTCGACATGCCCAAGCGCGCATCCGCGGTGATGCAAGCGGGCAGATCATCCTGCGCGAAGGTCATCGCGATGGTTGGGCAACAGCGACCTGATTACGTCCCAGCGCCTTGGCTCGATACAGTGCTTTATCGGCATTGTTCATCAAGCTGTGCAGATCGTGAATACCGGCATCCGTCGACGCTACGCCGAGGCTGGCCGTTATGCAGTGAACAGGCTCGATCATCAATCCAGCAACAGTCTGGATGAGCTCTTCTGCAATCTTGACGGCGACCTCAATGGAGGTGTCCGGGAGCAGAATGGCGAATTCTTCCCCACCTAGCCGGCCGTGGATATCCGTGGCACGAAAGGATGAACTGATGACCACACCCATTTGGCGCAAAACCTGATCCCCAACCTGATGGCCGTAGGTGTCGTTGATATGTTTGAAGTGATCCATGTCCAACATCACGGCGCACAACCCTGACCGGTTGGTTTCACATTCGTTGTACAGCTGCTGGGCATGCTCGAAAAAAGCTCGTCGACTCTTCAGGCCAGTCAACTCATCGGTTTGTGCTGCTCGGGTGGAAATGCTGTTCGCCTGTTCCATTTCTCGGGTTAGTCGAAAGGCGGTTTCCAGTGCTTCGGACATTTTTCGTGTCGCACGGGCAACAAATGACGCGAACACCAGCACCGAAAGTGCCATGCCGACTTGAATCGTGGACGATTGAAACAGCAGCCAGGCGGTGCACGGCAACAGAACCAGTCCCATGGACACTAGTGTCATAGAAAGGTAGGCCGAGTAGCAGGAGACCGCGCTGACAGACATCCCGACAGTAAAGAGCATGACCAGCGCCTGCGACAAAAGATCGTCTGCTGGCATGACAACGAATGCGCCGCCTCCCCAGATACTGGCGGACAGCACGAGCGTGCTCCAGTACTTGCCTTCCCAGCGTTGAGGCGTACGTTCACTTTCGTCGCTGCGAAAATAGGCAACAAACATCGAGATGCGTAGTAGCGTCGACCCGCTCAGTAAGGCCAGCCACCAAAAAATAACGCTGTGTTCAAAACGGTCCCAACACAGCCAGCACAGCATGATGGCAGCGAGGTAACTACCAAAAACCGCAGAAAATGATTGGCGAAACAGTTGATGCAATCGGTCAGTTCGCACCTGCTCGGCGATGAAAAACTCTTGGTCAATCCCAGAGCCTGGGCCATCCATGTGATCCACCTGATCATGACTCAGCCAAAAGAAACTATTGTGGCACCCTGCCACCAACGCGAACAACCCAATTACGCTCGTGGTCGCGAGCACGGCAGCGCACTCGCGATGAACGTAGCCTGATAGCAGCGGGGAACTTGTCTTCCGGCATTCCAGACTTAACCGCCAAATTGGCTCAACACCTTCTTTTCCGACGCATAACCTGTCCTTGTGGAATTACTTCTTAATCTTTCACTCCTTGCTGCCGATGCCTCTAGCATAGGGCATAGGAGCAATACAAATGAGAAACAACCAACCGGTTACGCAGCGCGAGGTTGCCCTTGGACCTCAACAAAAACTCATCTCGACAACGGATGCACGGGGCGTCATCACATACTGCAATGACGCCTTCGTTGATATCAGTGGTTTCAACAAGTCCGACCTGATCGGCGCGCCTCAAAACATCGTTCGTCACCCTGATGTACCCTCCGCCATCTTTGCCCATATGTGGGGCGCGCTGAAGCAAGGCAAGCCGTGGATGGGCATCGTCAAGAATCGCTCCAGGAACGGCGACCACTACTGGGTCAACGCCTACGTCACGCCGATTTTCGAAGGGCGTGAGGTCGTTGGCTATGAATCGGTCAGGGTCAAGCCGACGGCCGAGCAAATCCGTCGCGCCGAAGCCCTCTATAAACGCATCAGCCTTGGAAAATCAGCCATCCCTGCTAGCGATCAATGGCAACCCGCCCTGCTCGCCTGGTTGCCTGTTGTCACGATCGGGTTGGTGGGGACGCTGGGTGGCATGTTCCTCGGCGCACCTGAGGCTTTCATTTTGGCCGTCGGGGTATCGATTCCGATCGGGTTGCTTGTGTCCCGCAGGCAAAACCGAGGGGCGCTGCATCTGCTGGAAATGGCTGAGGCCTCTACCTCCGACTCATTACTGGCCAAAATGTACAGCGATGAACGCGGTGCTCAGGCACGCCTTGAAACGGCATTTGTCAGTCAGGCGTCCAGGCTCAAGACCTGCCTCACGCGGCTACAAGACACGGCAGAACAACTGACCAGTCTGGCGGGGAGATCCGATGGCCTCGCCGCCGATAGCTCTCGTGGACTGGACCGTCAACGGGTCGAGACCGAGCAGGTGTCGGCCGCAGTCAATCAAATGGCGGCCACCACGCAGGAGGTCGCCAGCCACGTCCAGCGTACTGCTGACGCCACTCAAGAGGCCAATGTGCTGACCGGACGTGGACGCGAAGTGGCCCGAGACACTCGAGAAGCCATTCAGCGCCTCTCCGTCGTGGTGGGCGAGACAGGGCTGACGGTGGCGCAGTTAGCCAAGGACAGCCATGAGATCGGGGCGGTGGTGGATGTCATCAAAGGCATTGCCGATCAGACTAACCTGCTCGCGCTCAACGCAGCCATCGAAGCCGCCCGCGCGGGCGACATGGGTCGAGGCTTCGCGGTAGTCGCGGATGAAGTGCGTCAGTTGGCCCAGCGCACGACTCAGTCCACGATCCAAATCCATAACCTGATTTCCAAGTTGCAGGTCTCATCCAGCAACGCGGTTAAAACCATGGAAAGCGGTCATCGACAGGCCGAAGAAGGCGTGACGTGGGTGCTCGAGGCAGACAAGGCATTAGTCGGCATCAGTGAGGCCGTCGCGAACATCACGGACATGACTACCCAGATTGCCGCTGCGACTGAAGAGCAGACCGCCGTCGCCGAGGAAATCAGCCGCAATATCACGACCATTGCCAATCTGGCGGACCAAACATCTGAACAAGCCAAGCATTCGGCAGAGCTGAGCAAGGAGTTAACCCAGACCGCTAAAACCCAGTATTCATTGGTCGAGCGGTTTAACCGATAACCCATCAACTTTCGTAAAAAAGCCCGCTCCTGCGGGCTTTACATTTCAGGCGCCTGGGATGGCGGTCAAAAGGCTAAATGCCGGGTCAGTTGATCAACCGGCGGTGACGGTCATGCCGCCGTCGGCCATGACCACGGAGCCGACGATGAAGCTTGCGCGGTCCGAGGCGAGAAATGCCACAACTTCGGCGATTTCCTCTGGCTGTGCAGCACGACCGATGGGGGCAGCTTCACCGTGCCGGGCCAAGAAGCCAGGGCCGTCGTCAACCACGTCGTTGAGGATATTGGTCACCACGTCGCCGACACCGATGGCATTGACTCGAATGCCATGCTCAATCACCTCGAGCGCCAGCGTGCGGGTCAACTGGGCCAATGCGCCTTTGGAAGCGGTGTAAGCGGCAATGGTTGGGAATGCGAAATAGGATGCGTAAGAGGCGATGTTGACGATAGCTCCCGATTTGTTGGGCATCATCGCCTTGACCGCTTCGCGGCAATGCAGGAAGGCCGCGGTTGCGTTGACCGCCTGGATGCGCTCCCAGTCTGCGCGGGTCATGTCGATGACTAACTTATTGATGATGATCCCGGCGTTGTTGACCAGAATGTCCAGCCGGCCAAACTTCTCGACGGCCAAACCGACTGCGCGCTCGGCGACGCCGTCTTCGGTGATGTCGGCTACCAGCGGCACTAACCCGGGGCGGGCGAGTTCTTCGACGCAGGGATTGCGGTCTTCAGCAATGACCTTGGCGCCACGCGCGTGCAGCAACAGTGCGATAGCCTTGCCGATGCCACTGGCGGCGCCGGTGACCAGCGCAACCTTGCCTTCGACTTCGTTGGGAATGCTGTGATTGATCTCAGTCATGGTGCTCTCCTGCCTTGCAAGCCGACGAGATATTCGGCGGCTCAGCGCCCGTGAGGCGCTGTCGTTATCGACGGCTTCACTGTCTCGCAATAGGGAGGGTTGGGCTTTCGCAGGCTTGCCGAAGCTGTCGGAGTTTTGCGCCAACGTTAAAGCCTCTGATGGAAGCCGAGGCTACGGTATTCTATCGACGCCAGCCCCCCATCTGAGGGTGTTTCGATGGAGCCTCCTGTGCACCAGCCTGAAAATGAAGTCCTGAAACCGAAGGGTGCTCAGCGCATCACGGCCGAATCGATGCCGCATCATCTGCCGGGAACACCGCAGGTGTATGCGCTGCTCCCGCAGATGCAGGATGTGATGGTGCAGTTGTTCAGCCATCACAGTACCGTCGAGCCGATACTAGTGCCCGCGGTGGTCGAGCCGCTGCTGGTATTGGTCCTGGCAGGAACGGCCAGGGTCGAGGAGCGCTCCCTCGGTGGGGAATGGAAAGCCGTCAATGTGCAGGCTGGCGACTTCTTTCTCACCAACACAAGCGAGCCTTACGAGATGCGTTGGCAGACTATGGGGTGCGACACCTTCGAAGTGATGCATCTGTATCTCGGCCTTCCACTGATCGATCGGGCTGTCCGTGATCTTCTGGGCGAGCACACCGATCCGGTGACCTTCCTCGAGATCTCCGGTGCCCAGGATGAGCGGGTAAATTTCATGCTTGATCAGTTGCGCTTCGAGCTAACCGAGGAGCGTACGCCCAGCCTGTTGTTCGTACACAGCCTGGCTCAGGCGCTGACCGTTCATCTGTTACGCCGTTATCTCGATCCGCAGAGCACTACCCGACGCAGCAACGCACTACAAGCCTACAAACTGCGCCGCGTCATCGATGCCATGAACGAGCGCCTGGCCGATGACTTCCGCCTTGCCCATTTGGCTCATATCGCCGATTTGAGCGAGTATCACTTCAGCAGGATGTTTAAACGTGCCACGGGGCTGTCACCATCGCAGTACTTCATCCGCCTGCGCATGAGTCGCGCCCGGCATCTACTGCTTGAGACCAATCGCAGCATTATTGATGTCGGATTGGAAGTCGGTTATTCCAGCCCCGGCCATTTCTCCCAGGTTTTTCGTCGGGAGGTGGGGGTCACGCCCAGCGCCTACCGCCAAGCGTGACATGCCCTACCGTTTCTGCGAGGCGCTCGCTCGAATCGAGTATCCCGCCTGCGCATGTAAGCCGCCCCGCCTGCTCAGCCCCTGCGCGATTAGTGGATCTTGAGGTTTGTCGCCAGAAAGTCCATGAAGGCTCTGACACGTGTGGGCAACTTTCCTCCCTGCCCTACGTAAACCGCATGCACTTCAGTCTTCGCGATGGGCATGAAGTCCTCTAAAACCGGGACAAGGCGCCCGTCCGCCAGATCGTGCTCGACCTGGCAAAACCCTACGCGCGCGAGGCCGAGCCCGAGGATTGCAAGTTCTCGTACTCCATTACCGTCACTGGTCCGTGCGTTGCCGGTAACGGACACCGGTGTTAGCTGGCCGTCTGCGCTGACGAAGCTCCACTCCATCATCGGTGGGCTGAAGGTGAACCCCAGACAGTTGTGGTCTACAAGCTCGGCTGGAGTTTTGGGTATGCCGCGTGCTGCAAGGTAGGCCGGCGATGCCACGATAAGACCTCTCGTCTCGCCCAAACGCCTGGCCACGAGATTGGAGCTTTTGAGCGGTCCGCTGCGGATGGCCACGTCAGCCCGTGCGCTGATCAGGTCGACGACTTCGTCGCTGAGGAAAACCTCCACCGATACTCCAGGGTGGTGCTGCAAGAACGTCTTCAATAGAGGCAGCAGAAACAGACGCCCGATATCGACATTGCAATTGACCCGCACTGTTCCCTGAGGTGCGGAGCTGGCTGCTGCCTCCTGCTCAGCCTCATCGACCGCCGCCAGGATAGTCAGGCTGCGCTCATAGAACGCGGCCCCTTCAGGCGTGAGCAACTGCCGCCTTGTTGAGCGATTGAGCAAACGCGTTCCCAAGCGGTTTTCCAGCCTTGAGACGAGCTTGCTGACCGCTGATGGGGTCATCGCACAGTTCTTGGCGGCAGCCGTGTAGCCGCCATCTTCAACGACCCTGACGAACACGTTCATTTCGGCGAAGCAGTTTATGTCCAACCGTCTCATATGAATTCAAGTCACAAGTTGTATGCCCCAGGACCGGCTATATCTGCCGCGTTGCCACTCATACTCTAATCCAGAGCCTGAAAGGCGGACGTGAAATTCAGCAAACGACATGCCACCACTTGGATACCAAGTTTGGAGGGTGAGATGAATAGCGAGATAAAACTGGTCCTGATTCACGGTGCTCAGGATGAAGAAGGACTGAACACTGCACTGCTGAAATGGGTTTCTGATGTTTTAGCGCAACGTGCTGAGTTCGCGCCTTGGTATATGGAACCTGCCAACCTCATAGCCAAGCCAGACAATAAGGCCGTGATGCAGCGACAGGAAAGTCTTCGCCATTTGGCCGAGGCTGATGCATTCCTGATCATTACATCGGAACTGACCAATGTTTATCACTCCGAGCTGAAGGCATTCATTGACCAGGTTTCGATTCGCTGGCACGCAAAACCGGTGGCATTCGTCGGCTACGGCGGGGCGTCGGGTGGACGTTACGCGATTGATCAGCTTCGCCAGGCACTGGCCGAGCAACACGCGGTACCCATCTGCAATTTCGTGTCCTTCCCTAATCCTTGGGCGCTAATCGATGAGGCCGGGGTTATACGTCAGCCTGATCAAGCCAGGCTTCCAATGGCTCGAATGCTGGTACAGCTGAACTGGTGGGCGAGAGCCCTGAAGGCTGCGCGACAACAGATGCCCTATGAACGGGTGAGCTAAACCTCAGTGCAAAGGCGTGCCGCAGAAATAGGCAAAGGTTACGGAGTATTCGACTAACGGAAAGTTGTTGCCCGTCCTTAACCTTGTTTCCAGACCCGCTTCCTGGGCAAACAGAAGAGGAAACCAATCATGTTGAACATCAAAGACAAAGTCATCGCAATCACCGGCGCAAGCAGCGGTATCGGTGAGGCTACCGCGCGACTGCTGGCTAGCCAAGGCGCGAAAGTAGTGCTCGGCGCCCGTCGTACTGACCGACTTGAAAGGATTGCTGGCGATATCAACGCCTCCTCCGGCAGCGCTGAATTCCGTGCTCTGGACGTCACGGACCGAAAGGATGTCCAAGACTTCATCGACTTCGCCGTTACCCGGTTCGGTCGTGTTGATGTGTTGGTGAATAACGCTGGCGTGATGCCTCTTTCCAAACTTGAGGCACTCAAGGTGGATGAGTGGGACCGTATGATTGACGTGAACATTCGCGGAGTTCTGCACGGTATCGCTGCCACGTTGCCGCTGATGCAGCGCCAACGGGCTGGGCAGATCATCAATATTGCCTCTATTGGTGCCTATGCCGTGAGTTCGACTGCGGCCGTTTACTGCGCCACCAAATACGCTGTCCGGGCCATTTCCGAAGGCCTTCGTCAAGAGGTTGGAGGCGATATTCGGGTTACCGTCATCGCTCCTGGTGTTACTGAGTCCGAGCTGGCCGAGAGCATCTCTGATGAGGGCGGTCGCGCCGAGATGAAAGAGTTTCGCAAGATCGCGATTTCGGCCGACGCCATCGCACGAGCGATTGCCTATGCCGTGGAACAACCTGCGGACGTGGATGTAAGCGAGCTGATCGTTCGGCCCACGGCGAGCCCATTCTGACGGAGTGCGCAATGGCGACGCGGGCCTTCCTGCTGGCCTTTTTGTACTCGGAATGTAAGCCCCGCGTGCCCTGCCTCACCCTGATGCGACGAGACATCGAGGGATCGCGGGCACAAGATTGCGCGGGGCCAACATTCAGGCACACGTTCAAAACGTTGTGCGTTTTCACACAACCTGAACCATCGCCAGATTCACCCGCTTCAGACTCGAGCAGGTGACACGATGATTTTCACGTTGTGCTCCTTGTTGTTGACCAGTTCCTCGAAGCCCTGCCCCACAATCTGCTCCAACTGAATGCGCCCGGTCACCAGAGGTGTGATGTCCAGCCGACCGTCAGCGATAAAAGCAATCACATCAGCGAACTCACCGTTATAGGCCAGCGCGCCCAGCACTTGTTTTTCAGTAGCCACCAACTCGAAGAAGTTGAACTCGCTGGGCTCCTCAAAGATCCCCACCAGTACGCACTTGCCGGCCTTTCGGATCAGATCGATCGCCAGTTTGGCCGTGTGTTTATTGCCGATGCATTCGAAGCTGACATCCGCCCCGAGCCCACCCGTCAGGCGCCGCACCTCAGCCAACGCATCGCACTCATTGGGATCGAGCACGTGGTTCGCCCCCACTTCCAGGGCCTTGGCCTTGCGTGCTGCAGACATTTCCAGAGCGATCACCTGAGCCGCACCGGCAGCCTTGGCGCACATGATGGTGCACAGGCCAATGGTGCCTGCACCGACCACCACCACATTCTGCCCGAGCAGGCTCCCGGCTTTTTTCACCGCATGCATGCCCACCGCCAGCGGCTCGATCAGTGCCCCGGCTTCGGCAGGAAAGTTTGCCGGCAATTTGTACAGCAGATTGGCCGGCACGTTGACCAGTTCGGCGAAGGCGCCATTGTTCATCAGCCCGGTGAAGGCCAGGTTCTCGCAGATGTTGTACAGCCCATGGGTGCAGTAGTAGCAGGTGCCGCAATGTTGGCAGGCATCGGCCGCCACCGGTTCGCCGACAGTGAAACCCTGGACATCGGCGCCGAGTTCGACGATCTCACCGCAAAACTCATGTCCGAGAATGCACTGGCCCTTGATCCCGGTCAGCGGGTGCGGCGCGTCGACCGGTATGAACACCGGCCCGGCCACGTACTCATGCAAATCGGAACCACAAATTCCGCACCATTGCACACGGATTTGCACCCAGCCGGCGGGCGGTGCTATTGGCAGCGGAACGTCTTCGACGCGGATATCGTTGCGGCCATGCCAGACCGCTGCACGCATGCTGCGTACCGGATTGATTGAAAGGCTCATAGCAAAATCTCCTTGAAATCGTTGGTCCTGGCACCCCGTGAGAGGCTGCCAGGAGAAGGCATCAGTGCTGTTGCACAAAGTCCAGGATCAATCGGTTGACCTGCTCGGCCGCTTCCATCTGCACCATGTGCGCCTGACCTGGCAGGACCTCGACCTGGGCCTTCAGCCCGGCGCTGTGGTTCATCGGAATAATTGCATCGTCACTGCCCCAGATCAGCAATACCGGCTGCTGGCCTTCTTGCACCACATGGCGCAGATCCAGTTGTTGCCTGCCCTCGGTAAACAGGCCCGAAACCAGCATTCTCAATGCCGCGTCCACCCCTTCCAGGCGCTTGTACTTGAGCATGTCTTCGAGCATCTGCCGGTTGACCAGCTCGGGGTTGGAGAACAGTTGCACCAACTGTGGCTTGAGGGCATTGCGGTTGCTAGCCTCGACAAAGCCTTGCAGGTAATCACCGTTGATGTCCTCGCCCAGACCGGCGCTGCCGATCAAGGTCAGGGACCGTACCCGCTGCGGAGCCAGACGCGCAGTGTTCAGCGACACCGCGCCGCCCATGGAGTGACCCACCAGATGCGCTGCGGGAATCTCCAGGTGATCGAGCAATGCCAGCACTACGCCGCTCAGCTCGTCCAGGTCTCCACGCTCCAGCTGTTTGGTCGACTCGCCATGGCCCGGCAGGTCCAGCGCAATCACCCGGCGGCCGGCGGCTAATGCTTCGTGATTGAACATCCAGTTGTTCAGGTCACCGCCAAAGCCATGGACCAGCACCAACGGCACACCTCCATCGCCGCGCTCGAAGTAACGGATCAACCGCCCGTCCAGCTCGACCTTTTGCGGTTTCGGCCCGCTGTCTTCTTCGGCACCGTCACCGGGTACGAACGCGGCTTGAAACTGCTCGACCACCGCATCGATCTCCGCCTCGCTGGCTTCGCCGTCGACCACGATGCCGAGCAACGCACCCACCGCGAGGGTTTCATCCTGGCGGGCGATCTGCCGGCGCAGCACCCCGGAAAACGGTGCCTCGACACTGCTGGAAATTTTGTCGGTTTCGACGTCCAGCACTTCGTCGCCCTTGGCGATAACCTGGCCCTCCTCCTTGAGCCAGACATCGACCCGTCCCTCGGTCATGGACAGGCCCCACTTGGGCATGGTCAGGGTATGGATCTGGCTCATGAACGCTTGCTCCACTCAATCAGCTTGAGCACGGCGCTTTCGATCTTCGCCGCGTCGGGAATATAGAGGTCCTCCAAGGCATCAGAGAACGGCACCGGCGTGTGCGGCGCGGTTACCATCTCGATCGGCGCCTTGAGCGAGGCGAAGGCTTTTTGCGCCACCAGGGCCGAGATGTCCGTGGCCATGGAACAGCGCGGGTTGGCTTCGTCGATCACCACCAGGCGCCCGGTCTTTTCCACGCTTTCGAGAATGCTGTCTTCGTCCAATGGGCTGGTGGTGCGCAGGTCGATCACCTCGCAGTCGATGCCGCGTGCGGCCAGATTGCGCGCGGCGTCCATCGCCGTGTTGACGGTGCGGCCATAGGAGACCAGCGTCACGTCCTTGCCATCACGCAAAAAGTTGGCTTCGCCGAAGGGAATGGTATAGAGCTCTTCCGGTACTTCACCCTGCATGCTGTAGAGCATTTTGTGTTCACAGAAGATCACCGGGTCATTGTCGCGGATGGCCTGGATCAACAGGCCTTTGGCGTCATAAGGCGACGACGGGCAAACCACTTTCAGCCCCGGAATGTGGGTCCACAACGAGGTCAGCATCTGCGAGTGCTGGGCGGCGGCCCGCAACCCGGCGCCGACCATCGTGCGGATCACCAGTGGCGTGGAGGCCTTGCCACCGAACATGTAGCGAAACTTGGCCGCCTGATTGAGGATCTGGTCCAGACAGCAACCGGCGAAGTCGACGAACATCAACTCACACACCGGGCGCACACCACAGGTCGCGGCGCCCACCGCAGCACCGACATAGCCCAATTCCGACAATGGTGTGTCCAGCACTCGCCCAGGGAATTGGTGATAGAGGCCCTTGGTCACGCCCAGCACCCCGCCCCAGGCGTCGTTTTCACCGGGGGCACCGGCACCGCCGGCGACGTCCTCACCCATGATGAACACGCTGGGGTCGCGGCGCATTTCCTGGGCCAGCGCTTCGTTGATTGCCTGCTGATAACTGATTTTTCTCGCCATGATGAAGGTCTCGATTCTTGTTATAGGGGGCGTGTTCAGGGATAGGAAACGTAGACGTCGGAGAGCAGATCGGCCGCGCTCGGTTTGGGGTCGGACTTGGCCTTGCGCACGGCGTTCTCGATCAGCAGGTCGACCTCGCTGTCGATCTGGTCCAACTGGCTGGCCTGCACCCGCCCGGCACGGAGAGTGCGCTCGCGAAACTGCATCAGGCAGTCGTTGTGCTCACGGAAATGCTTGACCTCGTCCGGCGCCCGATAGGTCTGGGCGTCGCCCTCAAAGTGACCGTAATAGCGAGTCAGCTTGACCTCGATCAGTGACGGCCCCTCCCCGGCCCGGGCTCGCTCCACGGCGGCACCGGCGGCTTCGTGAACGGCGAAGAAGTCGAAGCCGTCCACCGTGACCCCGGGCATGCCGAAACCGGCAGCGCGGTCGGCGATGTGATCGCAGGCCACCGACCAGTTGGAGGCTGTGGCTTCGGCATAACCGTTGTTCTCGGCAATGAACAGGCAGGGCAAATTCCACACCGAGGCCATGTTCATCGCTTCGAAGACCGCCCCTTCGTTGGAGCCGCCGTCACCGAAAAACACCACCGCAACGCTGTCAGTCCCCTTCAGTTTGGCGGCCAGGGCCGCGCCTACGATCAGCGGCGCACCGGCCCCCACTATGCCGTTGGCACCGAGCATGCCCTTCTCGAAATCGGCGATGTGCATGGAGCCACCCTTGCCTTGGCAGACCCCGGTTTTCTTACCGTAAATCTCGGCCATCATCCCGTACACATCGACGCCTTTGGCGATGCAATGACCGTGACCACGGTGGTTGGAGGCAATGCAATCGTCATCACCCAAGTGGGCCATGACCCCGGCGGCTGAAGCTTCTTCGCCGGCATACAGATGGACGAAACCTGGAATCTCGCCGGTAGCGAATTCCACGTGCAAGCGTTCTTCAAAAACGCGGATGGTGCGCATCACCTGGTAGGCATGCAGCAATTGATCAGCGGTCAGCTGTGTCGACATTTTTATTCTCCAGGGTGTCTTGAGGCTCAAGTTTCAAGGTGCAAGGTTCAAAGGGTGTTGCGGGTGTTCACGGCCGATGGCCAGAAGTCGCTGTTGCGCGGCATAGGCCAGGGCCGCATTGACGTCGATGCTCAGCGGACCGTCGGCATCGAGGGTGACCGTGGGCCGGTCATGGGCGTTGAATTCGATCTCGCGCTCGCCATCCAGCGCCAGGGTGCCGCTGGCCAGGCACAGGCCGTGGGCGACGCCGAGTTCAAGGCTCGCGGCAGCGAGTACGCCGCAGCCTTGCAGCAGGCCGGGAGCCAGAGGCACCAGCAGCGCTTCTGGTGATTGCGCATCGAGGCGCATCCAGGCCCCGCCCGGAGCCTGACGTGACACCGGAAACCACAAGCCGCAAAGGGCCGAGATGCCAATGGACTGCGGTTCAGCGAAGGTCACAAAGACCTCGGCCAGATCAGATCCGCGACTGATGGCCCGGGCGCCGACAAAGGGCAGCGAGGACACCGCCACGTCCACCAGGGCCATCTCGCACAGGCCACGACCCGGCTCGCGCACCAGCAAGCGTTTGTTGCGGCGCAAGGCGATCTCGGGCGGGATCCGCCCACTGACAAACAGCCCGCCGGCCAACCCGGCGCTGGTGGCTTCACGCAGTTCCGGAAAGGCGTTGTTGGTGCCGGTGGACAGGGTCAGCAGCGGAATGTCGCCGACTTCGGCGGCCACCGCCTTGTGAGTGCCGTCGCCGCCCAGCACGGCGATCAGGGCAACGCCGCGTTCGGCCATCCAGCGCGCCGCGTGACGGGTGTCCTCGACACTTTGGCGCAGGGTCAGGTCGAGGAACTCAAGGGCCGGCCAGTGACTGCTGCGAGCCTGGCGACCGTGGCTGTTTTTCAGCACGGCGGCGGCGATGCCGGTCATGTCGGTGGGCATCAGCACCCGTTCGATGCCAGTGGCGCCAAAGGCAGCCAGCAAGCGCTGGATCACCGAGACCTTGTCGGTGCTGGAAAATAGCCCGGCGCTGGCGGTCAGGCGCCGCACGTCCCGACCGGATGCCGGGTTGGCGATGATGCCTACGGTCAGCGGCGCACGACTCATGACGCCACCGCGGGCAGAACAGGGAAAGGGGCTGGACAGGACATCGGGCACCTCTTTTTATTTTTGGGTTGCCAGTCGGGCTGGTTGCCAGAGCTAGAGCAAGGCCGATGCCAGATCCGCCAAAATACCTGCACAAGCCCGTCGTAGAGCGGTCCGGCGAGAACCCGAGGGTGGTCGAATCAAGCCCGAATGAGACGCGTCATGTCAGGCTGCACGAGGCGGCGGCGAGACCGTGAGACGTTGCGTCTCACCGCCAACCCTGTGAGACCCGGCCCTTGTCGGCGACCAATGAACGGCGCTTAATAGCCGCACAACTAAAAGAAGATGGAACCGGAGGCCTTAATGCTTTCCGCACACTCGAAGGCGCATGTGGATTGCGTCAGCCGTGTTTTGAAAAACGCCGAACACCTGCCGCAGTTGCCTGTGCCGGGCTTGATACTCGACTCCTGGCGCCGCTCCATGGAGCAACACCATCTGGACCCTGGCTCATTGCAAGGGCCACGGATCCTTTCGCAGAACGTGCTGCAGGAATGCCGCGAGCGTTCCGAGTTGTTCTTGCGCATCGCCAGCGAAGAAGTCGCCCGCCTCCACGGTCGCGTGCGTGACGCTAACTACTGCGTGCTGCTGACCGATGCCCAGGGTCAGACCATCGACTATCGCGTGGAAACCTCCATCCGCAATGACTGCCGTAAAGCCGGCCTGTACTTGGGCACTTGCTGGTCAGAAGGCGAAGAAGGCACCTGTGGCGTGGCTGCGGTGCTGACAGCGAGAACACCGATCACGGTGCACAAACGCGATCACTTTCGCGCCGCGTTCATCGGCCTTACCTGCTCGGCCGCGCCGGTCTTCGACCCGCGAGGCGAATTGCTCGGAGTGCTCGACGTGTCCGCAGTGAGTTCCCCGGACGACCGCCGCTCCCAACATTTGATCCGGCAGATGGTGGTGCAAAGCGCACGGGAAATCGAACAGGCGTTTTTCATGAACAGTGCCCAGGGTTACTGGGTGCTGCGAGCCCACAACAGCCCCGGCTACGTCGACAGCCAACCCGATTACTTGCTCGCCTGGGATGATGACGGCCGTTTGCAGGCACTGAACCCGGCAGCAAGGCAGCTGCTGCTGCAAAGCTTTGGCCATCTGCCGGAACACATCGGCCAGGTATTCGATCAGCAGTTGTTGCATCGGGCCAGCGATGAATCGCTCTGCGTGCTTCACGGCCAAGGAGGCCACCCTGCGCTGCATGGACGACTCCGCGGTCCACGTCGGGTGAAACGCACCCCATTGCGTCCTGTATTGACACCCGCCGAGTTCGATCCGCGACTGGAAGAAAGCCTGCGCCTTGCAGTGCGGGTCAAAGACCGCAACCTGCCGGTGCTGATCCAGGGCGAGACCGGCTCCGGCAAGGAAGTCTTCGCCCGTCAGTTACATCAGGCCAGCCAGCGCCGTGAGCGTCCGTTCGTTGCAGTGAACTGCGCGGCGATCCCGGAGAACCTGATCGAAAGCGAATTATTTGGTTATGTCGCCGGTGCTTTCACGGGCGCCTCGAGCAAGGGCATGCAAGGTCTGCTGGAGCAGGCCGACGGCGGCACGCTGTTTCTCGATGAAATCGGCGACATGCCCCTGCCCTTGCAAACCCGCCTGCTGCGGGTTCTGGCCGAAGGTGAAGTGGCGCCACTGGGAGCTTCACGGCGCAAAGCGATCGACCTTCAGGTCATCTGCGCCAGTCACCGCGATCTGGAAGCACTGGTCGCCGCGGGCGAATTTCGCGAAGACCTGTACTTTCGTTTGAGTGGAGCCCGCTTCCAGTTACCGCCGCTGCGCGAACGCAGTGACCGCTTGGCGCTGATCAACAGGATTCTCGATGAAGAATCGACGCTTTGCGCAGACCCCATGCACCTGGGAGGCGCGGCGCTGGAATGCCTGCTTGGCTACCGCTGGCCAGGTAACGTTCGCCAGTTACGCCACGTGCTGCGTTATGCCTGTGCGGTGTGCGATTCAAACCTGATTCAGGTCAGTCATTTGCCCGAGCAACTGCAAGGCCACAGGCTTAACGGCCCAAGTTTCAGCGACACCAACGATTGCGGCGCGAGCCCCGAACGCCAAGCACTGCTCGATGCCCTGGTGCGTCATCGCTGGAAACCCACCGCCGCCGCCAAGGCTTTGGGCATCTCTCGGGCAACGCTGTATCGGCGGGTGCATCAGCACGGTATAGAGATGCCGGGTAGAAGCCAGGTTGAATGAGCCTGAAAGCCAGCAGAAAGAACGATTAACTAACGTTTTTTGTGCTTTCTTCTAGCGATTTCCAAAGCCTTCTTTTCAACCCTTTTTTATGGTCAGTGCCCCGCAACCACAGGCCTTCCAGCCGCACGCGCGCCCGATTTGAAGCCATGAACCCGAGCCCCCCAGACAATCACGAACCCCACCCCGACCAACACCACCATTGCCCATGGAAAAGAGGCGGCGCCCCACCTGTCCAACAACACTCCGCCCACGACACCACTCGCGGCAATCGCACTATTCCAGGCCACTACATTCAGCGACAACGCCACATCTGCCCCATCCCCCGCGGCATCCGCCAGCGCCGTTTGCAGCAACGTCGCCGCTCCGCCGAAGCTCACCCCCCAAACCGCTGCGCCGACATAGATCATCTCCGGCACGCGGCCCAAAAGGCCAAACATTACACACACCGCCGCAAACGCTGCCAGGCTCACCAACACCGTTTTGCGCAACGATACCTCAACCCTTTTGGCAGTCAGCCAAATCCCCACCAACGCCGCAATACCAAACACCAACAACACCACATCCACCCGATCCGCCAACCCTGCTGGCGCCACGAAGGGTGCGATGTAGGTGTAGAGAATGTTGTGCGCCAGCATCCAGCTGATGACCACTGCCAGCACGGGTCGCACGCCTGGCGTGGTCATCACGGTACGCAATGACATGCGCTGGCTGGCGGCTTGAGGTGGGTAGTCCGGGACTTTCACCAGTACCCAGGCGATCAGCACCAGTGTGAGGACGGACATGATGCCGAAAGTGGTGCGCCAACCCACGAGGCCACCCAGCCAGGTGCCGAGTGGTACACCCAGTGAAAGCGCTATCGGTGTGCCGACCATGGCCAGCGCTAGCGCCTTGCCTTGCTGATGGGGCGCGACCATACGCCTGGCGTAGCCGGCCAGCAGGCTCCAGGCCAGGCCAGCCGCGACGCCAGCAAAAAAGCGCGCCACCAGGATCACGCCGTAATGCGATGACAACGCGGTGATGGAGTTGAACAGCAAGAAACCGACGATAGTCAGCAACAGCACATTACGGCGGCGCCAGCCGCGGGTGGCGATGGTCATGGGGATGACCGCCAGCACCGAGCCCAGCGCATAAGCGGTGACCATCTGGCCAGCCATCGAAGGGGAAATTGCCAGGCCTTCGCTGATCAGCGGCAACAGGCCGGCGGGCAATGTTTCGGTGACGATGCAGATGAAGCCGGTCATGGCCAGCGCGAGCAACGCACCGATGGGCAGGCGGTCGGGCGCTGCCGATAATGTAATTGAGGGTGTCATGGGAGGCTCCTGAGTGAGGATTCAGATTTAAATACTGATCGATACAAATGTTGAGGGCTGCCCGTGTCCGTTGTCAACGACTTATGTATCGACTAGTATTTATCTCGTCATCCAGAGGAGCCTTGAAATGGCGCAAATGGGCCGCCCCCGCACCTTCGACCGCGACCACGCTGTGGAACAGGCCATGCATTTGTTTTGGCAACACGGCTACGACGCGACCTCGCTCGCACAGTTGAAAGCCGGACTGGGCAGCGGGATTTCCGCGCCAAGTTTTTACGCAGCGTTCGGTTCCAAGGAAGCGTTGTTTGATGAGTGCGTGCAGCGTTACCTGGCGACCTTCGCTCAGGTCACCGAATGTCTGTGGGACGAGAGTCTGCCGCCGCACCAGGCCATCGAGACTGCGCTACGCCAGTCGGCGCGCATGCAATGTGAGGACAGTCATCCCAAGGGCTGCATGGTGACCCTCGGTGTGATGAGCGCACCCAGCCCGGAGAATGCTCGGGTGGTCGATGCCCTGACCCAATCTCGCGCCCGGACGCGTGCGGGGATTTTGGCGTGTGTCGAGCGGGGAGTCAGTGCCGGTCAGTTGCCGGGCAATACTCACGCGCCCGCGATGGCTGCGGTGTTCGACAGTTTCTTGCAGGGCATTTCCATCCTCGCTCGTGATAACACGCCGCATGAGGTCATTGATGCGGCCATCACCCAGATAATGTTGACGTGGGACATTGCAGCCTCCTGCTAGAAGCCAGCTGATGTAAACCATCATCAATACGACACAGCAGACGAAAAAAAGCCCCGCCACCGAATGCGGTGCGGGGCAAAAAACTGGTTGGTTGCGGCCAACCAAAGGAGCACGGTGAGAAGCGTTTACGGTCCAGGTCAGATGCAATCCTGCGCGGCGCGTTCAAAACTTGAAGGCAGGAAGTTCGAGGCCAGCAAATGCCGTTCGTAGATGAACACCTTGCCGCCGTTCCCGGTCTTGTAGGCTTCCAGCACGTTATCCGCCGAGACTTTGCTCGGCACGACGATCCGGTAGCTGCGCTGGGTCTGCGAGACAGTCGGGTTCAACGCACTGCCCTGCAATTTCGGCACGACGCAGTCGGCGTATTGGGCCGGGGTCTTGCTGGTCTGCAAGGTCAGGGTCGGATCGTTCGGCGTGGAGGCACAACCGGCGAGCAAAGCGGCAAACATCATGGCGGGCACGAATAAAGGGCGCATCGGTCTCATCCTGAAAATAAAAGGTTCGGTACAACAAGCAACGGGACTTCGTCACGAACGTCGTCATGGAGGCGATTTTCCGCCTGCTGCCGAGAAAGCAGAACTTGCGTTTCGTAATGTTCACTATTACTTCTAGCAATAGTTGCGCGCCGTGCCGACGGATGCACACTCAATCACAACCAGAAAGATTGATGAGGATCTCTCCTTGAGAACATTTGACCTGATACGCGACGCCGTTTTGCCCGATTTCCGAGACCGGGTGGCCGAGTACCTGACCCAATACGAAACCGTACTGTTGTGCGAAAAAGCGCCCGACCGGGAGCTTGTACAGGCCACCGCCAATCAGTTACGCGGCTATTTGCGCGGGTTGAACACTACACGTGTATTGGGCATGGCGGATTGGGAGGAGCTGGATAGACGAGTGGTGAATACGTGGCTTTAGCCTCTGCACGCGCTCTTTGGACTCGACATCCAGGGGATGAATCGGCAATCGCATGTGCAGCAGCATTCTTATCAGCGCGGCAGCGAACAGGCAGGCGAAAACGATGGCGTCGATAATGACGGCGCTCAATGCGTGACCTGCCTCGTCATTGCTCGTATCAAAAGTACCGTCATCACTGCATGCAAGATAACCACTGGCCACAAGAGAATCCCGCTCGCGTCACCGGAGAAGCCAACGTAGGTGAGATACAACGCAACGGCTGCGTTATAGATCAACATGCCGAGCATGGGAGGGCCTGGCCAGCAGGTGACTGCCAGGGCAATGAGGGCAATGCCGGCCACGCGGACGATGACACCGGTCAGTTCGATGCCAAGCAGCAGATGCCCGACCAGAGACGGGACAAACAACAGCCCCACGCCAGTGGCGGCCTCGATAATCGCGGCGAAAACCAGCAGTCCTTTCATCATACGGACGCTCCAGTCCGGGCTGCGCAGCCACGTAACTGCACTACCCGGTGAACAGGTTAATCCGATTGCGACTAACGCTTAGTGCCTATCGTGATTAACCTTGGTGGAAAGTTCCAATCCAGCAGCAATACTCCACTCTGCTTAGAAACTATCCGAGTATAGCGTGGGGCAATAAGTCATGAACTTAACCGTCTCCGAACTTAAAGCATCTCGACTTTCGTCATTCAAACGATGCCTTCGCCAGCCATTACTGCACTTTTTAATCGCCGGTTTTGCACTCTTTGTGTTGTACGGAGGTTTGCACCGTTCCCCCGTCGATCAAAATCCCCAACGCATCGAAATCACGCCTGAAGTTGTCCAACGGATCGCGATCTCGTGGCTGGCGCGATGGCAAAGACCGGCATCGGAGCAACAGTTGCAGGGCCTGATAGATGACTATGTGAAAGAGGAAATCCTCTATCGCGAAGCGCTGAAACTTGGCCTGGATAAAGACGACACCATCATTCGCCGCCGACTGGCGCAAAAGATGGATTTCCTCGCCGAAGATGTCGCGTCACTTCGCGAGCCTGCACCCGGTGAACTTGAGGCTTGGTATAACCAGCGTCAGGACGCGTATGCCCTGCCACCATTGGCGACTTTCCGTCATTTATTTTTCGCCCCGGACAAACGCGGTGCTGATGCACAAACGCAGGCTCAAGCTGCGCTAAGTGGCCTGACTGATCAGAACAGTGGAGAAGGCGATGCCTTCATGTTTAAAAACACCTACTCCGAACAATCCCAGACTCAGGTGGCGCGAGTCTTTGGTTCAAAGTTTGCCATTTCATTGTTCAAGCAAACGCCCGGAAGTTGGGTAGGCCCTGTGGAGTCCGGTTTTGGCTGGCACCTGGTGTGGATTGATTCGCTGGCCAAACCACCACCACCGCCCTTCGAAACCGTGGCCCGGCAGCTCAAGTCCGATTGGTTGTCCGAGCAACGCAGCGCATCGAAACGCGCGAGTTTCGATGCACTGAAAGCACGCTATGACGTCGTGGTGATGATGCCGACGTCCACCAGCGGGATTGTCGCTGCTCAAACGGAGCGGCCGTGATGAAACACATGGTCTGGCTGTTGTTGCTCTGGTTCATGGGGCTGACGGCCATGGCCCATGAGTCCCGCCCTGCTTACCTGGAAATCAACGAAACGACCACCGGGCGCTATGACGTCATGTGGCGCACCCCGGTGCTTTCAGGCATGCGCTTGCCGATTGCGCTGAAGTTTGCCGACGGTGTGCGCACTGTCGTTGAGCCGGTTGAAAGCGAACTGAACGATTCACTGATCGAGCGCCGAATCATTGATGCGGGTCCCACGGGACTGGTTGGGCAACGCATTGAATTTATCGGCCTGCAAGCGAGCATCACCGATGTGCTGGTGCGTGTCTCGCGCCTGGACGGCAGCCTGACGACCACCCTCGTCCACCCCGCACAACCCTGGATAGACATCACTGGCACGCCGGGAATGCTCTCGGTGGCCGGTGCGTTTCTGGTCCATGGCATCCAGCACATCCTCGGGGGGGTCGATCACCTGTTGTTCGTCTTCGGCCTTCTGCTGCTGGTGAGTAACGGGTGGATGCTGGTGAAGACCATCACCGCGTTTACCCTCGCCCACTCCATCACGCTGGTGCTTGCTGCACTGGGCGCAGTGCGGCTTCCCGGCCCGCCTGTGGAAGCGACGATTGCACTGAGCATTCTGTTGCTAGCGGTGGAAATCGCCCGCAAGAATCGTGGTGAAACCAGCTTCACCATTCAATGGCCCTGGGTCGTGGCGTTCTTTTTTGGTCTGTTGCACGGCTTTGGTTTTGCGGGGGCGCTGGCGCAAATCGGCTTGCCCCGGCACGACCTGCCTTTGGCGCTGTTCACCTTCAACGTCGGCGTCGAGATCGGCCAACTGATGTTTGTCGCCGCCGCGCTGAGCCTTCGCGCACTGTTGCTGCATTGTCGATTGCCACGGTCCGCGCTTCTGTATGCCCAACCGGTTGCGTCCTACGGGTTGGGCACGCTGGCTGCCTTCTGGTTTTTCGAGAGAGTTTGGAGTTTCTGGACCTGAGTTGCCCCCTATCACTGCCGTATTCCCAAGAGGTGGAATATGAAACCCCATACACCCATCATCGTGCCGTCACTGTTAAGTAGCGCCGTGCTTGCTTTCAGCACACTAGCCTTGGCAGAGGGAATCCCTGATCGCGAGGTTTACTTTGGCCAGACGCACTCGCATACCTCCTGGTCGATTGATGCCTACCTGATCGGCAACCATCAGGTCGATCCCGAGCAGACATACCAATACTCACTTGGGATGCCGGTCAAGCATCCGATGGGGGTTGAAGTGCAGCTCAAAGGCCGACCGCTGGATTTCCATGGCGTGACCGACCACTCGGAATACGTGGGCGTGATCGCCCTGGCCAATGATCCGAAGTCGGACTTCAGCAAGCAGCCCATCGCGCAAAAGCTGATTGCCAAGACCCCGGAAGATTTCAACCGAGTGTTCAAATGGATCGCCGGCAGCTTGAGCCACCCGATCAAGGAGCTGATTGATCCGAAGGTGGCCGGCAACATCTGGCAGCAGAACATCGCCATCGCCGACAAGTACTACAAGCCCGGCAAGTTCACCACGTTCGTCGCCTATGAATGGACCTCGGCACCGAACAATCAAAACATGCACCGCAATATATTTTTCCGCGATTCGAAGAAGGTGCCGGACCTGCCCTTCACGGCCCTCGACTCGGACAAACCGGAGGATTTGTGGGGCTGGATGGACGATCAACGCAAAAAGGGCAATGAGGTGCTGGCGATCTCCCACAACGGCAACCTCAGCAACGGCCTGATGTTTCCGGTGGATGTTGATGATCGTGGTCGCCCCATCGATGCCGCCTGGGCCGAAACGCGGATGCGCAATGAATCCCTCACCGAAATTCATCAGGTCAAGGGCACCTCCGAAACCCACCCCGAACTGTCGCCGACCGACGAATTTGCCAATTATGAAATCATGAGTTTCCTGCTTGGTATCGACAACAGCACGTCGAAACTCAATGGCAGTTACATCAGGCAAGCCTGGCAGAACGGCATGGCCTTGCAGGAAGCCCGCGGATACAACCCCTACAAAATGGGCGTGGTCGGTGCCAGCGACTCGCACAACGGGGTGATTCCCTATTCGCAGAGCAACAACTTCGGCTCCCACGGGTTTACCGACAGCACCCCGGCGGCGCGTATTTCCGGCAAGGAAAACTCCGGCATGGTGGCCTTGCAAACCAGCACGTCGGGATTGGCCGGTGTCTGGGCGGAAGAAAACACCCGTGAATCGATCTTCGATGCCATGAAACGCAAGGAAGTCTATGGCACCAGCGGCGTGCGCATCCCCGTGCGCCTGTTTGGTGGCTGGGGTTTCGACAGCAGTGTCTGGAACGAAAAAGACTGGGTTCAAACTGCTTACGCCAAGGGCGTGCCTATGGGCGGCGACTTGCCGGCAAAACCGGGTAAAGCGGCGCCGTCCTTTGTAGTGTGGGCGGTCAAGGATGCAGACGACGGCAACCTCGACCGCATCCAGATCATCAAGGGTTGGACCAAAAACGGTCAGACCTTCGAGAAGATCTATGACGTCGTCTGGTCCGGGGATCGCCAACCGGACCAGGCGACCGGCAACGTGCCGTCGGTGGGCTCGACAGTTGACGTTTCCAAGGCGACTTACACCAACACCATTGGTGCCACCGAGCTGAAAAAAGTCTGGGTCGATCCGGATTTCGATCCGGCGCAGCACGCGTTCTACTACGCCCGCGTGCTACAGATCCCGACACCGCGCTGGAGCACCTATGACGCGGCCAAGCTGCAAGTACCGCCGCCGGCGGATGTCTCGGCCACCGTCCAGGAACGTGCCTGGACCTCGCCGATCTGGTACACGCCGAATGCTGAGGACAGCAAGTCCATCGCCGGCGGTAAAACCATCGATCAACTGAAAACCGAAGGGGCCAAAGCACTCACCAACGAGCAACTGCAAACCTATGTGGTGGGCAAAACCATCAAGGTGCGCAATACCGTCACCGGCCAGACGTTTGAGATCGTCTATGGCACCGACGGCCAACGTCTGGTCACCAGCGTCGACGGCAAGCCGCCTGCACAAGGGGAATACCTGAACATGCTGCATGCCGGCCAGTTTGGCGTTCCGGCCAAGTATGAAATCAAGGACGGCCATCTGCTGACAACACTCGGCGGCACGCCCTTCGAGGCCACGGTGTTCGAGCAAAACGGCAAATACGTGGCGGCTCGCAGCAACGAGTTTGGCTATGCGAATTATGAGGTCGAGGTGGTCAAGTAGTGTCGAGGCCAGCATCGATGCGCTGCATTCATCGATGCTGGCCGATTGACGAGCAATAGCAGTTGTTGCCCACAGGAACTACTGGTCCGCAGTGGATGCAACTGAAGATCGCCAAGCCTCAGCCCATTGCCTGCAGCCATTTAAGTAAATCCATTTCCAGGCTGCCTGGCTTAGGAGCTGTGGGAGATAACAGGCAGTAGCGGGAGCCGTCTTCAACAAATCCTAATGGCGCGGCCAACACACCGCTCTGGATATCGTCGCGCACCAAGTGCCACGGGCCAATGGCTACTCCGAGGCCTGCGACAGCCGCCTGGATGCTGAAATAAAAGTGCTCAAAAGATTGCATGTCCATCTCAGGAATGGGCAGTCCTTTTGCGCCAGCCCACTCCTGCCAAGCATTAGGCCGGCTAGTTGTCTGAAGCAATGGAGCCGAGGAGCGCAGATCTTTCCTGCTTTTGCCGAACCACTGATCTGCCTTTTCTGGCCTGCATACAGGGCCGACCTTCTCTGTGAATAGAGTCTCGGCATGATATCCGGGGGGGCGAGGAAAATCGTCCCGTCGAATGGCCAAATCTATGCCATGGTCGAATGAAAAGATGCCGCCGCCAGCCACTAAATGGATTTCTAACCCTCGATGATGTGTTTTGAAGTCGCTCCAACGAGGGATCAACCATCGCATTAAAAGCGTTGGCTCACAGGACAGGACAAGCTGACGAGCACGACGGGCATCGGTGCGTATCTCGCCAACTGCCTGGTTCATCAACCCAAGCCCTTCACTAACCGCTTTCGCCAGGTGTCTTCCGGCATCCGTCAAAAAAACCCTTCGGCTACGCCGCTCGAACAGGTCAACGCCCAAATCCTCTTCAAGCAAGCGCACTGCGCGGCTAATGGCACCCGGGGTCAGATGCAGTTCGTCAGCCGCTCGGGCGAAGTTTTCGAGCCGTGCGGCTGATTCGAAGCAACGCAACGCAAGTAGAGAAGGCATGCGAGCCTTAGAAATTAGTGAGTCGTAGTCACTATTTCCTTCAGAAATCATCGTTAGTACCAAGGTAAATCATCTGTAAATATCGCTCTCTATCACCACAATTAGAAGGGTACAGCATGAGCGAATGGATAGCCGTAATCACCATTACAATACTCGCATGCATCAGTCCAGGACCGGATTTCGCCATGGTTTGCCGCAACGGATTGCTATTGTCTCGACGAGCAGGCGTCCTCACAGCGGTGGGAATTGGTATGGGGGTGCTTGTCCACGTGTGCTATACGCTGCTCGGACTAGGGTTAGTGCTTCAACAAACGCCTTGGTTGTTCAATGCGCTGAAGCTGGCTGGAGCGGCGTATCTCGTCTACCTAGGCATCAAAATGCTTCGTTCCAAACCGGCTATTGAACAGCTAGACGCACCGCCACCCGCCATGTCAGATCTGGCAGCTCTGCGTACGGGATTTCTCACGAACGCGTTGAATCCTAAAACATCGATCTTCATCGTTAGTGTGTTCATTGGTGTAGTACGGCCGGACACCGCCTTGACAGTGCAAATTGCATATGGACTGTTCATCGCTGGGGCGCACGCGGTGTGGTTCAGCCTCATCGCGCTGTGCTTCTCAGCCGGGAGGGTGCGCGAGAAATTGATGGCCGCACGACAATGGATTGACCGGATTTTTGGCGGCCTACTCGTGAGCTTCGCAATATTACTGACAATCGCTCAGCGTTCAGCTTGAGTTGAATGGGCCTTTGCGCAGGGATGGCGGGATGTGATTGTTATCGACGGCCGTCACGCGACACTCCAATGGCCCAGGCTGGCATTGCTCATGCGGATTGAGTACGCGCATCCACATCACTTGCAGACTCAGCTCTGATCTTGAACCAGAGGGAGTACATCGCTGGCAGGGTTCTCATCATGGGACTAGCCGCCAAGACCTCGCGCACCTGCGCGGCAATAGCGCGCAACCCTGTCCGCTCCGCGCCCATAACCCGAAAGGCCACCGGGTATGGCGCCCAAGCAACATCACGCAGAGCGCGAGCATCTCGCAGGTTAATTTTAGCCAGTGTGACCGGCAGTACTCCGGGCAACGGGCAATACCTCCCTCCCTTTTATCGCCTTTGAACCAGAAACTCATTTCAAGGACTTGTGCTTCCGATATTATGGTATACCATCATACGCACAGACACTCTTATCCCCAACGGAGCAGCCCATGAGTTTCGAAATTCGCAAGATCGTCAGCTATGTCGAAGAAACCTTTATCGAAGGCGGCAAGGCTACGGACAAGCCTGTGACCATGGTCGGGCTGGCCGTGGTGATGAAAAACCCTTGGTTGGGTCGCGGCTTTGTCGAAGACCTGAAGCCGGAAATTCGCGCCAACTGCTCTGACCTCGGTGCGCTGATGGTCGAGCGCCTGGTGGGCATCATCGGCGGCGCCGAGAAGATCGAGGCTTATGGCAAGGCCGCCGTAGTGGGCGCCGACGGTGAAATCGAGCACGCCTCCGCCGTGATCCATACCCTGCGCTTCGGCAACCATTACCGCGAAGCGGTGAAAGCCAAGAGTTACCTGAGCTTCACCAACAAGCGCGGCGGCCCGGGCACCTCGATTCAGATCCCGATGATGCACAAGGACGACGAAGGCCTGCGTTCGCACTACATCACCCTGGAAATGCAGATCGAAGACGCGCCGCGCGCCGATGAAATCGTCGTGGTTCTGGGTTGCGCCGATGGCGGCCGCCTGCACCCACGTATCGGCAACCGTTACATCGATCTCGAAGAGCTGGCCGCTGAAAACGCCCAGTAATCAAGGTCGGTAAGAACAACAAAAAGGCATGCAGGAGCGCTCCATGATTCGGCTCACCGCTGAACGCACCCCGGCTGGCACCAGTTACCTGGCGACCGGCCAAGGCCAGCCCGTGGTTTTGATCCACGGCGTGGGCCTGAACAAAGAAATGTGGGGCGGCCAGGTCGTTGGCCTGGCCACGAAGTACCGTGTGATTGCCTACGACATGCTGGGTCATGGCGCCAGCCCGCGCCCGGAAAGCGGCACGCCCCTGCTCGGCTATGCCGACCAGTTGCTTGAACTGCTCGACCACCTGCAACTGCCTCAGGCGACGGTGATCGGCTTTTCCATGGGCGGGCTGGTGGCGCGGGCCTTTGCTTTGCATTACCCGCAACGCCTGCAAGGCCTGGTGGTGCTCAACAGCGTGTTCAATCGCAGCCCCGAACAGCGTGCTGGCGTTATCGCCCGCACCGCTCAAGCGGCCGAGCACGGACCGGACGCCAACGCCGAAGCCGCGCTATCGCGCTGGTTCAGCCGTGAATATCAGGCGGCCAACCCGGCGCAGATTGCGGCCTTGCGCCAAACCCTGGCAGACAATGACCCGCAGGGATACCTGACCACCTATGAGCTGTTTGCGACCCAGGACATGTACCGCGCTGACGATCTGGGCTGCATCCAAGTGCCGACGCTGATCGCCACCGGTGAACTGGACCCAGGTTCCACACCGGAAATGGCCGAGCAATTGGCCGCACGCATTCCCGGCGCGACAGTTGCCGTGCTCGCCGAGCAGCGGCATATGATGCCCGTAGAATCACCGCGCCTGGTCAACCAGCTGCTGTTGGAGTTTCTCGACACGGTGCACTCCCGACAAAATCAAATAAAGGGGATCGTTGCATGACACTCGCACGCTTCCAGATGTGCATCGGCGGTGAATGGGTCGATGCCCTCTCCGGCAAGACTTTTGAAAGTTTGAACCCCGCCCTGGCTCAAGCCTGGGCTGAATTACCCGATGCCGACGAAGCCGATGTCGAGCGCGCCGTGCAGGCTGCGCAGACGGCTTTCGACAGCCCGGCCTGGCGCGGTCTGACCGCCACCGCTCGCGGCAAACTGTTGCGCCGCCTCGGTGACCTGATCGCTGAAAACAAGGAGCATCTTGCGCAGCTGGAAAGCCGCGACAACGGCAAGCTGATTCGCGAAACCCGTGGTCAGGTCAGCTACTTGCCGGAGTTCTTCCACTACACCGCAGGCCTGGCGGACAAACTCGAAGGCGGCACCCTGCCCCTCGACAAGCCGGACCTGTTTGCCTACACCGTGCACGAAGCCATGGGCGTGGTTGCCGCGATCATTCCCTGGAACAGTCCGCTGTACCTGACCGCGATCAAGCTCGCCCCGGCCCTGGCGGCGGGCAACACCATCGTGATCAAACCATCGGAGCACGCCTCCGCCACCATTCTCGAACTGGCCCGTCTGGCGCTGGAAGCCGGCATCCCGCCGGGCGTGGTCAACGTCGTTACCGGCTACGGCCCAAACACCGGCGCCGCCCTCACCCGCCATCCGCTGGTGCGCAAAATCGCCTTCACCGGCGGTGCTGCCACTGCCCGGCATGTGGTGCGTAGCAGCGCTGAAAACTTCGCCAAGTTGTCGCTGGAACTGGGCGGCAAATCACCCAACATTATCTTTGCCGATGCCGACCTCGACAGCGCGATCAACGGTGCGATTGCCGGGATCTATGCAGCATCAGGCCAGAGCTGCGTTTCCGGCTCGCGGTTGTTGGTGCAGGACGAAATCTACGATGAGTTCGTCGATCGTCTGGTCGAACGTGCCAAGCGCATCCGCATCGGTAACCCGCAGGAAGACAGCAGCGAAATGGGCCCCATGGCCACCGCACAGCAACTGGCTGTGGTCGAAGGCCTGGTCGCCGATGCCATCGCCGAAGGTGCGCGCCTGCGCCTGGGCGGCAAGCGTCCGCAAAATCTGGGCGATGGCTGGTTCTACGAGCCGACCCTTTTTGAATGCGACCGCAACTCCATGAAGATCATGCAGGAAGAAGTCTTCGGTCCGGTGGCCTCGGTCATCCGGTTCAAAGATGAAGCCGAAGCCCTGGCGATTGCCAACGACTCGCAGTTCGGCCTCGCCGCCGGTATCTGGACCCGCGACCTGGGCCGTGCCCATCGCCTGGCCCGGGACGTGCGCTCGGGGATTATCTGGGTCAATACCTACCGAGCCGTCTCGGCCATGGCGCCGATCGGCGGCTTCAAGAACAGCGGCTATGGACGCGAGAGCGGCATCGATTCGGTGCTGGCCTACACCGAGTTGAAAACGGTGTGGATCAACCTCTCTCAGGCACCCATGCCTGACCCCTTCGTGATGCGCTAGGAGACCGCCGACATGATCGAACCCGGCATTTACAAAGACGTCATGAGCTCGTTCCCATCCGGGGTCACGGTGGTCACCACCCTGGACCCGGACGGTGGCATCGTCGGCATCACCGCCAGCGCCTTCAGCGCCCTGTCGATTGATCCGGCACTGGTGCTGTTCTGCCCCAACTACGCCTCGGACACGTACCCGATCCTGCGTGACAGCAAGCAGTTCGCGATTCACCTGCTATCGGCCGACCAGACTGCCGAAGCGTATGCGTTTGCGGGCAAAGGCAAGGACAAGGCCAAAGGCATCGACTGGCACCTCAGCGAGCTGGGCAACCCGCTGTTGCGCAAAGCCACGGCGATCATCGAGTGCGAACTGTGGCGTGAATACGACGGCGGCGATCACGCGATCATTGTCGGCGCGGTGAAGAACCTGATTCTGCCCGAGCAACCGGTCACGCCGATGATCTATCACAAAGGCAAGCTGGGCCCGCTGCCCACCCTGGCCTGATGTTTATCTTCAGGGCGCAGGTCCATGTGGGAGCGAGCCTGCTCGCGATGACGGCAGCACATTCAACATCAATGTGAGTGACACACCGCTATCGCGAGCAGGCTCACTCCCACATAGAGCGCCTCCACTTTCTTGGGAGCCGGCATGAACCCAGCAACCTCGCAACTGTTCCGCCAGCAAGCCTACATCGACGGCCAATGGCTGGATGCGCCCGATGGCGCCTGTCAGGACATTTTCAACCCGGCCACCGGCGAAAAGATCGGCCAAGTGCCGAACCTTGGCGCCGCAGAAGCTCGTCAAGCCATCGCCGCCGCCAACAAAGCCTGGCCGACCTGGCGTGCTCTGACCGCCAAGGAACGCAGCCAGACTCTGAAACGCTGGCACGCGCTGATGATTGAAAATGCCGATGCGCTGGCAGAAATCCTCACCCTCGAACAAGGCAAGCCACTGGCCGAAGCCAAGGGCGAAATCCTCTACGCGGCGAGTTTCATCGAGTGGTTCGCCGAAGAAGCCAAGCGCATCTACGGCGACACCATTCCCAGCCACAAAGGCGATGCACGCATTGTGGTCAGCAAGGAACCGATCGGCGTGGTTGCGGCCATCACCCCGTGGAATTTTCCGGCGGCGATGATCACCCGCAAGGCCGGCCCGGCGCTGGCGGCCGGTTGCCCGTGCATCGTCAAACCGGCACCGGAAACCCCGTTTTCGGCGCTGGCCATGGCCGCGTTGGCGGAACAGGCCGGGATTCCACCGGGCATTTTCAATGTGATCACCGGCGACGCCGTGGCCATCGGTGGCGAGCTGACCGCCAGCCCGCTGGTGCGCAAACTGTCGTTCACCGGTTCCACCGCCATAGGCAAGTTGCTGATGGCGCAGTGCGCGCCAACCCTGAAAAAAGTCTCACTGGAACTGGGAGGCAACGCGCCCTTCATCGTGTTCGACGATGCTGATCTGGAGCGTGCCGTAGAAGGTGCGCTGATCGCCAAGTTCCGCAATGCCGGGCAAACCTGTGTCTGTGCCAATCGCTTCCTGGTGCAGAGCGGCATTCATGATGCTTTTGCCACGCGACTGGCCGAGCGCGTGGCGCAACTGAACGTCGGCAGTGGCTTCGAGGCAGGTGTCACTCAAGGTCCGCTGATTAACGAACGCGCGGTGGCCAAAGTCGAAGACCACGTTCAGGACGCCCTCTTCCAAGGCGCCCGACTGCTTTGCGGCGGCGAACGCCATGCACTGGGGCACGGATTCTTCCAGCCAACCGTGCTGGCCGGCGTGACCGGTGACATGAAAGTCGCTCAAGAAGAAACCTTCGGCCCGCTGGCTGCCGTGTTCCGCTTCGACACCGAAGCCGAAGCTGTGCAGTTGGCCAACGACACCGAATTCGGCCTCGCGGCTTACTGCTACACCCGCGATCTGGGCCGCGCCTGGCGCATGAGTGAAGCGCTGGAATACGGCATGGTCGGGATCAACGAAGGGCTGATTTCCACCGAAGTCGCGCCCTTTGGCGGGATCAAATCCTCGGGTCTCGGTCGTGAAGGATCCAAGTACGGCATCGAAGATTATCTGGAGCTCAAATACACCTTGATGGGCGGGCTCGACGATTTTGGGAGCACACCGCGATGAGCAATGAAAAGTACGAAAAAGGCCTGAAAATCCGCACCCAGGTGCTGGGCGAAGCCTACGTGAACCGCTCCATCGAAAACGCCGACGACTTCACCCGGCCTCTTCAGGAGATGGTCACCGAGTACTGCTGGGGCCACGTCTGGGGCCGTGAGGGCTTGTCGCTTAAAGAACGCAGCATGATAAACTTGGCAATGATTTCGGCCCTCAACCGGCCTCACGAACTCAAGCTGCATGTACGCGGTGCCTTGCGTAACGGGCTGAGTCGTGAACAAATACGCGAAATTTTGCTTCAAGTCGGTATTTATTGCGGTGTCCCCGCTGCCGTAGACAGTTTCCGGCTCGCCCGTGAAGCCTTCGCCGAAGCCGATGCCGAGGCCTCCAGTTAACCCTTGGCTGTTTTTGATGACCTGAGCACGATGATCCTGGATCGAAGTGCTCTTTTTGCATGGACAGCCACACTCAGAGCGGACCCCATGAAACGCCTGCCACTCGACGACAGCTTCAAGGTCAATCGCAACCCCGTTACCCTGCGCGAAATCGTGCTGGATAAACTGCGAAGCGCCATCATGAATTTCCAGCTTTTGCCGGGAGATCGTCTGGTCGAACGCGATCTGTGCGATCGCCTGGGCGTCAGCCGCACGTCCGTACGCGAAGCCTTGCGTCACCTGGAATCCGAAGGCCTGGTGGAATTCGCCGACGCCAAAGGGCCCAGTGTCGCGATCATTACCCTGGCCGATGCCGTCGATATCTACGAACTGCGTTGTGTGCTCGAAGGCCTGATCGTCCAGTTGTTCACCCTGCGTGCCAAGGCCAAGGACATCAAGGCCCTGGAAAAAGCCCTCGAGGAAAACCGCAAGGCCCTCAAGGAAGGTGAACTGCAACAGGTGATCGATTCGGTTCAGGGTTTCTACGACGTCCTGCTCGAAGGCTCCGGCAATCATGTGGCGGCCACTCAGCTGCGTCAGTTGCAGGCACGGATCAGCTACCTGCGGGCGACTTCGGTGTCCCAGGAAAACCGCCGTGGCGCGAGCAATCAGGAAATGGAACGCATGGTCGAGGCGATCAAGAGCGGCGACCCGCTGGCCGCCCACCAGGCTTGCGTCGACCACGTCCGCGCCGCCGCAACCGTTGCACTCGATTACCTCAAGCGCAAACAGGAAGAGACCGGGAAAATCCCCGAGATCACGCTGCCCATCGCGCTCAAAGAACCTCGCATAGGTCGCTAACCATGTTCAGCCCGAGCTTTTGTCCAAAGTGCGGTGGCGGTGACCTCGGTCACCAGCTGCCACCGGGCGATACGCACGAGCGCCTGATGTGCCGCGGCTGCGGCTATATCCATTACGTCAATCCGAAAATCATCGCCGGCTGCATCATCGAGCAAGACGGCAAGTACCTGCTGTGCCAACGCGCGATCCCGCCGCGTCCCGGTACCTGGACGCTGCCGGCGGGTTTCATGGAAGGCGGCGAGACCACCGAGCAGGCGGCGCTGCGCGAAGTCTGGGAAGAGAGCGGCGTGCGCGCGGAAATTCTCTCGCCCTACTCGATCTTCAGCGTGCCGAAGATCAGCGAGGTGTACATCATCTTCCGCGCCATCGCGCTGGAGATCACCGGCCAATACGGCCCGGAAACCCTGGACTACAAATTCTTCGCGCCCGAGGACATTCCTTGGGACAGCATCTATTACCCGGCGATCCGGCAGATCCTCGAACGCTATATCGAGGAACGCCAGGCCGGGGTTTACGGCATCTACATCGGCAATGACGATACCGGCAAGATCCACTTCATCCGCTGACATCTCCTAGGGCGCCACGCCCTCGACAATGATCACCTCGGCCCGGGCCACGCCCGCGCGGTGCCGTTTCGCCTCTTGATATTGCTCACTGTGATAACAGGCCAGCGCCTGCTCGTAAGAATCGAACTCGATGACCACGCTGCGTTGTGGGGTCGGCCGACCTTCCATCGCTTCGCTGCGCCCGCCGCGTGCCAACAGCTTCCCGCCATATAAAGCGAACGCCGCCGGGGCGCGTTGGGTGTATTGGCTGTATTGATCGGGGTCGGTGACATCCACGTGAGCAATCCAGTACGCCTTCATAGTGACCTCTTGGCTCAGTTTGTATTATGGTATACCAATAAATATACCCACCCAACACTGAGAGTTCCAGCATGGCCTTCAACAGCATCGAAGAAATCATCGAAGATTACCGACTAGGCAAGATGGTGCTTCTAGTCGATGACGAGGACCGGGAAAACGAAGGCGATCTGCTGCTCGCCGCCGACCGTTGCACCGCCGAGGCCATCAGCTTCATGGCCCGCGAAGCCCGGGGCCTGATCTGCCTGACCCTGACCGACGCGCACTGCCAGCGCCTCGGTCTGGAGCAGATGGTGCCGAGCAATGGCAGTGTGTTCAGCACTGCGTTCACCGTGTCCATCGAGGCCGCCGTGGGCGTGACCACCGGTATTTCCGCCGCCGATCGGGCGCGTACGGTGGCCGCCGCCGTCGCTGCCGATGCTGGTCCCACGGACATAGTGCAGCCCGGCCATATCTTCCCGCTTCGCGCCAAGGAAGGCGGCGTGCTGACCCGCGCCGGACACACCGAAGCCGGTTGCGACCTCGCGCGCCTGGCCGGCTTCACTCCCGCATCGGTGATCGTCGAGGTAATGAACGACGACGGCACCATGGCCCGCCGCCCTGACCTGGAAGTCTTCGCGCGCAAGCATGGGATCAAGATCGGCACCATCGCCGACCTGATCCACTATCGCCTGAGCACCGAGCACACCGTGGTGCGCATCGGTGAACGCGAATTGCCCACGGTGCACGGGACGTTCCGGCTGATCACCTTTGAGGATCGCATTGAAGGTGGCGTCCACATGGCGATGGTCATGGGGGACATTCGTCGGGAAGAACCGACCTTGGTGCGGGTGCACGTGATCGACCCGCTGCGGGACCTGGTGGGCGCCGAATACAACGGCCCGTCCAACTGGACATTGTGGGCGGCGCTGCAACGAATCGCTGAAGAAGGCTGCGGCGTGGTGGTCGTACTGGCCAATCATGAGTCATCGCAAGCGTTGCTGGAACGCGTGCCCCAACTCACACAGCCGCCACGGCAATTCAACCGATCGCAATCGCGCATCTATTCTGAAGTAGGGACCGGTGCGCAGATTCTGCAAGATCTGGGCGTGGGCAAGTTGCGTCATCTCGGCCCACCGCTGAAATACGCAGGCTTGACCGGTTACGACCTGGAAGTGGTCGAGAGCATCCCGTTCACCGGATGAATCCGGAGCTTTCGGAGGGCTTTTGTGGCGAGGGAGCTTGCTCCCGTTGTAGCTGCGCAGCAGTCCTATTTTTTGGGGCCGCTTCGCAGCCCAGCGGGAGCAAGGTCCCTCGCCACAGGGCAAGCCCCTCCACCACAAAAAACCGCTTTTGGCTGATAGCCGGTAAGGCAAAGTGCTTGCACAAAGTTTGGAATACCATAATATGATATTCCATAGACCGGACGATCATAATCGACCAGATGGACCTACTGCTCCCGATAGGCGGGCATCAACAGCCCGCTCACAAACACAACAAATGAGGGCGTAAAAATGGTGTTGAACAAAGGTGTAACCGCAATGCTTTTTGCGGGTTTGTTGAGCATGACCAGTCAGGCGCTGATGGCGGCTGAAAGCGTCAACTTCGTCAGCTGGGGCGGCAGCACCCAGGATGCACAGAAGCAGGCCTGGGCCGATCCGTTCAGCAAGGCCAGCGGCATCACCGTGGTCCAGGATGGTCCTACCGACTACGGCAAACTCAAAGCCATGGTCGAAAGCGGCAACGTGCAATGGGACGTGGTCGACGTCGAAGCTGATTTCGCCCTGCGCGCGGCGGCTGAAGGCTTGCTCGAACCCCTCGATTTTTCGGTGATCCAGCGCGACAAAATCGACCCGCGTTTCGTCTCTGACCATGGCGTCGGCTCGTTCTACTTCTCCTTCGTCCTCGGTTACAACGAAGGCAAGCTCGGTGCCGGCAAACCTCAGGATTGGTCCGCGCTGTTCGACACCAAGACCTATCCCGGCAAACGCGCCCTCTACAAATGGCCAAGCCCCGGCGTACTCGAACTGGCTTTGCTGGCCGACGGCGTTGCCGCCGACAAGCTGTATCCGCTGGATCTGGATCGCGCCTTCAAGAAACTCGACACCATCAAGAAAGACATCGTCTGGTGGGGCGGCGGCGCGCAGTCCCAGCAGTTGCTGGCCTCGGGTGAAGCGAGCCTGGGGCAGTTCTGGAACGGCCGCATCTACGCCCTGCAACAGGATGGCGCGCCGGTGGGCGTGAGCTGGAAACAGAACCTGGTCATGGCCGACATTCTGGTCATCCCAAAAGGCTCGAAAAACAAGGCCGCAGCCATGAAGTTTTTGGCCCATGCCAGCAGCGCCAAAGGACAAGCTGACTTCTCCAACCTGACCGCCTATGCGCCGGTCAACGTCGACAGCGTAGCGCGCCTGGATAAGGTGCTCGCCCCCAACCTGCCGACTGCCTACGCAAAGGATCAAATCACTCTTGATTTCGCGTACTGGGCCAAAAACGGTCCGGCCATCGCGACACGGTGGAACGAATGGCTGGTCAAATGAAAATGACGGCAACAGCGTCCCGTCAACCTACTCCGACCGGGAGCGCCGCTGGCGCTACCGGGTCGGTTACCGGCAAGGCGGCTGTGATGAACCAATCCCCTTCCCTGGCACAGCGCTGGCGCGGTTCAAGCAACCTGATCCCCGCCCTGCTGTTTCTCGGCCTGTTCTTTCTGGCGCCGCTGATTGGTCTGCTGCTGCGGGGCGTACTGGAGCCGGTTCCGGGCCTGGGTAACTACGAACAACTGTTCGCCAACTCGGCTTACGCGCGGGTCTTGCTCAACACCTTCTCGGTGGCCGGGTTGGTGACGCTGTTCAGTCTGCTGCTGGGCTTTCCGCTGGCGTGGGCAATCACGCTGGTGCCTCGTGGCTGGGGCCGGTGGGTCCTCAATATTGTGCTGCTGTCGATGTGGACCAGCCTGCTGGCGCGGACCTACTCCTGGCTGGTGCTGTTGCAGGCGTCCGGTGTAATCAACAAAGCGCTGATGGCCATGGGCATCATCGATCAACCACTGGAAATGGTGCACAACCTGACCGGCGTGGTGATCGGCATGAGTTACATCATGATCCCGTTCATCGTGCTGCCGTTGCAGGCAACCATGCAGGCCATCGACCCGATGATTCTGCAGGCCGGTTCGATTTGCGGCGCCAGCCCCTGGACCAACTTCTTCCGGGTGTTCCTGCCGCTGTGCCGGCCGGGGCTGTTCTCCGGTGGCTTGATGGTGTTCGTGATGTCCCTCGGTTACTACGTGACCCCGGCGCTGCTGGGCGGCGCGCAGAACATGATGCTGCCCGAATTCATCATTCAGCAGGTGCAGTCGTTCCTCAATTGGGGACTGGCCAGCGCCGGCGCAGCCTTGCTGATCGTGATCACGCTGGTGTTGTTCTACTTCTACCTGAAGCTCCAGCCGGAATCCCCGGTTGGTGCCAGCAACGCGAGGTAAACCGTCATGCTCCTGACCCCCAATGCCATGAGCCGGCGCATGCGTTTCGGCCTGTATTTCACGACCGGTTTGATCGCGCTGTTCCTGCTGCTGCCGATCGTGTTCATCGTGCTGCTGTCCTTCGGCTCCTCCCAGTGGCTGGTGTTTCCACCGCCGGGCTGGACGCTGAAATGGTACGGCCAGTTCTTCTCCAATCCCGATTGGATGAACGCCGCCATGGCCAGCCTCAAGGTAGCGGTGCTGACCACGATCTGCGCTGTCGCCCTGGGTTTGCCAACTGCTTTTGCCTTGGTGCGCGGGCGCTTTCCGGGACGGGAAATGCTCTACGGTCTGTTCACCCTGCCGATGATCGTGCCGCTGGTGATCATCGCCGTGGCGGTGTACGCGCTGTTTCTCAAACTCGGCTACACCGGGACGATGTTCGCTTTCGTGGTCAGCCACGTCATCGTGGCGCTGCCGTTCACCATCATCTCGATCATCAACTCGCTGAAGCTGTTCGATCAGTCGATCGAGGATGCCGCGGTGATCTGCGGCGCTTCGCGACTGCAAGCGGTGTTCAAGGTGACCTTCCCGGCGATTCGCCCGGGCATGGTCGCCGGTGCGCTGTTCGCGTTCCTGGTGTCGTGGGATGAAGTGGTACTGAGCGTGATGATGGCCAGCCCGACCCTGCAAACCCTTCCCGTGAAAATGTGGACCACCTTGCGCCAGGACCTGACGCCCGTGATCGCCGTCGCCTCGACGCTGCTGATCGGCCTCTCGGTATTGGTCATGGTCATCGCCGCCGCCGTTCGCCGGCGCAATCAAATCAGCGCCTGAGCGCACAGGAGTACGACATGAGTGCCGTCATCAAAGATTCCGCGCAGCAGAACGACAAACCGCTGGTCAGCCTGCGCAACCTGAACAAGTACTACGGCGACTTCGCTGCCGTGGACGACATCTCGCTGGACATCAAGGACGGTGAATTCCTGACCTTCCTCGGCTCCAGCGGCTCTGGCAAAAGCACTACCCTGTCGATGCTCGCCGGCTTCGAAACCCCGAGCAGCGGCGAGATCCAGGTCAATGGCCAATCACTGGTCAACGTACCGCCGCACAAGCGCGACATCGGCATGGTGTTCCAGCGTTATTCGCTGTTCCCACATTTGTCGGTGCGCGAGAACATCGCGTTCCCCCTGGCCATCCGCAAACTGGCCGCCAGCGAGCGTGAGCGCCGGGTCGACGCCATGCTCAAACTGGTACAGCTTGAGCAATTTGCGCATCGCCGCCCTTCACAACTTTCCGGTGGTCAGCAGCAACGGGTGGCGATCGCTCGGGCGCTGGTTTATGAGCCACGCATTCTGTTGATGGACGAACCCCTCGGTGCCTTGGACAAAAAGCTGCGCGAAGACTTGCAAGATGAACTGCGCCAGCTGCATCGGCGTCTGGGCATCACCATCATCTACGTGACCCACGACCAGGAAGAAGCCATGCGTCTGTCTCAGCGCATCGCGATTTTCAGCCACGGCAAGATCGTTGGATTGGGCAGTGGTTTTGACCTTTATCAGAATCCGCCGAATGCTTTCGTTGCTTCGTTTCTGGGCAACTCCAACTTCCTCAAACTCAAGGCTCAGGGTAATGCGGTGGCTTCGTTTGAAGGTCAGCCTCTGTCGATTCGCCTGACCGCAGGGTTGCAGACCGATCAGGATGTTTTGCTGATGGTGCGGCCGGAGAAAGCGTTGGCCTTGAGCGTCGAGCAAGCCGCCCTGGAACCTTTGGCGGCGGGCTGGAATGAAGTGTCGGCCACGGTCGTTGAAGTGCTGTTTCTTGGCGAAAGCCAGACTTGCAGTGTGGTGACCTCGGGCGGCACATCGATGACCGTCAAGGCCCTCTCTGCCGCCGGTATGCCGCTCAAGGCTGGCGACCCGGTGCGAGTGCGCTGGGCGACGGCGGATGCGTGCGTGTACACCGAATGGGCGGAAAGCGATCTGAACAAGGCCGCTGGCGCGCATTAATGCAAAAGCCCACCCCGGTGGGTCCGGATTCGCGTATCACCCTCGGGTCACCACAGCGTCGGGCTGTGGTGACCTTTTTTTTGCCGAGCATTTTGGATCAAAGGAAGCTCACCTAAAATTCCCCGGCGACACTTCGTAAATAACGAATCATTGATAAGGAATAATCGATTTTTCTAAACCCTCATCCTCTCGCTAGCATGGCCCTGTCGGCTCCAGAATACGTCCAGCCAAGGAGAGCGACATGCAGCCCATAAGCATCGGCGAACCCTGGATGTGGGTCGCCTTCATCGTCTTCGTCGTCGCCATGCTGGCTTTGGATCTGTTTGTCTTCGGCGGGCGCAAGGCGCATCGGGTATCGTCGCGCGAGGCGACATGCTGGGTAATTGCCTGGTGCGCGCTGGCGCTGGTCTTTGCAGGATTGCTGCGCTGGTACTTGAATGATGAGCTCGGTCCCGAAATCGCCCAGCGCAAAATGCTGGAGTTCCTCACCGGTTACCTGATCGAACAGTCGCTGTCGATCGACAACATGTTCGTCTTCGTGATGATTTCCGGCTACTTCGCCGCGCCGCCGGAGTTGCAGCGCCGGATGTTGCTGTACGGTGTGCTCGGGGCAATCGTGATGCGGGGGGCGATGATTTTCGCCGGCGTGTGGCTGGTGTCGCAGTTCGCGTGGTTGCTGTATGTGTTCGGTGTGTTATTGATCATCACCGGGATCAAGATGCTGGCATTCGCGCATCAGCGGCCTGATCTCGAAAAAAACCCTATATTGCGCTGGATACGCGGCCATCTGCGTGTCACTGGTGAGTTTCATGGCGAACGTTTTTTTGTGGTGCAAGACGGTCGACTCTGGGCGACGCCATTGTTTCTGGTACTTGTGCTGATCGAAGCCAGCGACCTGATGTTCGCGATCGACAGCATCCCGGCGATCTTCGCTATCACCACCGATCCGTTCATTGTGTTCACATCGAACATCTTCGCAATCATGGGCTTGCGGGCGCTGTACTTCCTGCTGGCCGACATGGCTGACCGCTTTCACTTGCTCAAATATGGTTTGGCGATCGTACTGGTGTTCATCGGCACCAAGATGACGCTGATGCCGTGGTTTCACCTGCCAGTTGAATGGTCGCTGGCGATTGTCGGCGGGATCATTCTGACTTCGGTGCTGTTGAGCCTTATCTTGCCCCCCAAGGAAGATCGAATGCGATCCCTGTAGGGTCAGTCCGTGTATCCCCACCGCGCAGCTCTGCTCTGCCGGGTTTGCCCGCGTGTAGCCAGGCAGTAATACAACGGACACGTCACCACCAGCCCCACCAGCCACGAAAGATCCGCACCCTCGACCAGGTTGGCGTAGGGCCCGACATACAACGAAGTATTGGCAAACGGCAACTGCACAAGGATGCCGATGAAGTACGCAACGATTGCATGCGGATTGAAACGCCCATAAATCCCGCCATCCGCCCGAAAGATCGATGCGATGTCGTAGCTGCCGCGCTTGATCACATAAAAGTCGATCAGGTTGATCGAAGCCCATGGCACCAGTACCAGCAACAGCGCCAGGATCAAGCCGATGAACTGCGTGATGAAATCCGCCGAAGCCCCCAACGCCACCAGGCAGCAGCCCACCAACACCACGCTGGACAACACCACCCGCAGCTTGATGCTCGGCGTCCATTGGCTGGCGAAGGTTTGGATCGAGGTAATAATCGACAGCACCGCGCCATACAGATTCAAGGCGTTGTGGCTGATGATATTGAGCAAAAACAGCACCATCAGAATCGGCCCCAGCCAACCGGTGGACTGTTTCACTGCATCCATCGCTTCAGTGCCTTCCGGCGTCGCCAGTACCGCCACCGCACCGAAGGTGAACGACAGAATGGTGCCCAGGGTCGCGCCCAGATAAGTGGCCCAGAACGGCTTGGCAATGCCGATATCCGCCGGCAGGTAACGGGAGTAATCCGAGACATATGGCGAGAAACTGATCTGCCAGATGACCCCCAGCGACACCGTGGCCAGCCAGCCCGACAGGTTAAAACCGCCGCGACTGTAAAAGTCCGCCGGCAATTCATGGGCGAAGATGTAAAAAAAACCGGCGAGCAAGGCGCTGCCCATGACCCAGGTGCCGATGCGATTGAGGGTATGAATGAAGCGGTAACCGATCACTCCGATCGCGGTAGCACTGAGGGCGCCGATGATGATGCTCGCCGGCACCGGAACCGAAGGCACGATGCCGACAATCGATTTGCCGGCCAGCACGATGTTGGAGATGAAAAAACCGATGTAGATCAGCGCAGCGAAGAACACGATCAGCAGCGCACCATAACGGCCGAACTGACCACGGCTCTGCACCATTTGCGGAATTCCCATGCGCGGCCCCTGGGCCGATGCGAGGGCAATCACCAAACCGCCGACCATATGCCCGAGGACAATCGCCAGCAGCCCCCAGAACAGGTCAAGGTGAAATACCTGAACCACCATCGCGCCGGTGACGATCGGCAACGGCGCAATATTGGTGCTGAACCATAGAGTGAACAGATCGCGGGCCTTCCCATGGCGTTCCGCGAGAGGGACGTAATCGACCGTGTGATTCTCGATCAACGGGTCTTGCCGGGACATCTGGGACATGTGCATGAACTCGAGTTTGTCTGATCTTATATTTGTATGAAGCCAAACCGGGGGCGCTCTTTGGTAACCCCTCAGAAGCGCACCATATTATGGTATTCCAACATTTTCACAAGACTGATCCGTTGCTTGAAAGGCAAACTGATCCGCTTTTCCAAGGGCTTCCGGCTCTCAACCTTGCGTTAAAAGCCCCGTAAACATTAAGCCTTATCGCCGCAGGACGCGTTTATCGGCAAAGATAAAAAGCCCTTGCAAACTATGTATTACGGTATACCATCAGACCTATAAATTCATAAAAACCATGCCGCAGCGCCCGAGGACCCTCCAATGATCGATGCCGCCATCTACAAACAAGTCATGGGCTCGTTCCCGTCCGGGGTGACGGTGATCACCACGCTGGATGATGAGGGTCAAATTGTCGGCCTCACCGCCAGCGCGTTCAGCTCGCTGTCCATGGACCCGGCCCTGGTGCTGTTCTGCCCCAACTACAGCTCCGATTCCTATCCGGTACTGATCAAGAACAAACGCTTTGCCATTCACGTGCTTTCTGGCGGCCAGCAAAGCGAAGCCTATGCCTTCGCCCGTAAAGGCAAAGACAAAGCTCAAGGAATCGAATGGACGTTGAGCGAGCTGGGCAATCCGATTCTGGCCAATGCCACGGCCGTCATCGAATGTGAGCTATGGCGTGAATATGAAGGTGGCGACCACGCGATCATGGTTGGCGCCGTGAAGAACCTGATAGTGCCGCAGCACACCGCCGGTCCGCTGGTGTACTGCCACGGCAAAATGGGCGCCCTGCCCGTCCTCGCCTGAACCGACAGTCAATAACAAAGATCCGAGGTAAGCGTCATGAAGTTTTCCCTGTTCGTGCACATGGAACGTTGGGACGAAAGTGTCAGCCACCGCCAGTTGTTCGAAGACCTGACCGAACTGACCCTGATGGCCGAAGCCGGTGGTTTCAGCACCGTCTGGATCGGCGAACACCACGCCATGGAATACACCATCTCGCCAAGCCCGATGCCATTGCTGGCCTATCTGGCCGCCAAGACCACCACCATTCACCTTGGCGCCGGCACCATCATCGCGCCGTTCTGGCATCCGTTGCGGGTAGCTGGCGAGTGCGCGTTGCTGGACGTGATCAGTAACGGTCGCATGGAAGTCGGCCTGGCCCGTGGCGCCTACCAAGTGGAATTCGACCGTATGGCCGGCGGCATGCCCGCTTCCTCAGGCGGTCAAGCCCTGCGGGAAATGGTTCCGGTAGTGCGCGCCCTGTGGCAAGGCGACTATGCCCACGACGGTGATATCTGGAAGTTCCCTACCTCCACCAGCGTGCCCAAACCGATCCAGAAGCCCAACCCGCCGATGTGGATCGCCGCCCGCGACCCGGACTCGCACAACTTCGCCGTGGCCAACGGCTGCAACGTGATGGTCACGCCACTGATGAAGGGCGACGAAGAAGTCCTCGACCTGAAGAACAAGTTCCAGGCCGCCCTCGACAACAACCCGGACGTACCGCGTCCGCAATTGATGGTGCTGCGTCACACCCACGTGCATGCGGCCGATGACCCGGAAGGCTGGAAAGTCGGTGCCAAGGCGATCTCGAAGTTCTACCGCACCTTCGATGCCTGGTTCGGCAACAAGGAAGTGCCGGTCAACGGCTTCCTGGCGCCGAGCCCGGAAGAGAAATTCGCTGCTCGCCCGGAGTTCGAACTCGAAAGCCTGCACAAGACCGCCATGATCGGCACGGCAGAGGAAATCATCCCGCGCATCAAGTACTACCAGGAACTGGGCGTCGATGAGTTCAGCTTCTGGTGCGATAACAGCTTGCCTCACTCCGAGAAGAAAAAATCCCTGGAGCTGTTCATCAAGCAGGTGGTACCGGCGTTTCGCTAAGTTCGCCCGTCAGGCTTTGCGATAAAACCCAGTAAGCAAAACGCCGGCTCATGCCGGCGTTTTGTTGTCCGCACCAGATCTTAATGGTTGTAGACACGCTAATAGTGTTCGGCCGGTGGTATCCGCTGGAACACGTTTTCTATTTTGTGATGGGCTGGAAACGAAGGCAGCAATCGGCCTGCGTTGAAATGGCATCAGTAATTGAAGTCATGTCCTAACTCATTCTGCATCCACTCCAGAAATCTTCTCACCCGAGGGAAATTTGCATGGGCTCTGGGGAAAACCAAGTGGTGTGCAGTGATTGGGGCGCTCAACTCTTGCGCTACCTCGACTAACGTTCCACACGCTAGATAGTCCTGCGCCAGCAGCGTGCTTTCCAAGGCAAATCCAAGACCGTGGCTGGCTGCCTCCAGCGTCATGTAGGAGCGGTCAAAGCTAAGCGTGTAGGGTTTTTCCGGACGAGACAGCCCATGTTGGGCAAACAGCTGCGGCCACTTTATCAGCGTGGCCTCCGACAGGATCAGATTGCAGTCCAGTAAATCCGCGACCGCCAGGATGGGGCGTTTTTCCAAGAGTTTCGGGGACGCCAGCACGGCAATCTTTTCATTGCGGATCGTCCGTACTTCGTAGCTGGGCCAGTTGGGCATGCCGTGGCGAATGTCCACATCGATCTTGTCGCGACTGAAGTGCAGCGACTCGTAGGAGCACGAGAGGTTGAGCTGGATATCGGGATGGCTCTGGCGAAATTGCTCCAGGCGCGGCATCAGCCACAACAGGCCGAAACTGGGTGACGAGTGCAGTCGCAGGCAATCGAGGCTGACATCGCTGGTGGCCCGTTCGGTGGCCACCGCCAGACTGTGCAGAATGCCGGAAACCTCAGTGAGATATTGCTCGCCGACCGGGGTCAATGTCACTCCCCTGGCCGTTCTGATAAACAACTGCCGCCCGATCATTGCCTCGAGTTTGGCCAACTGATGACTGACTGCCGAGGGCGTCAGGTCGAGCAGTTCGGCGGCGCGGGCAACGTTGCCAAAGCGTGCCGTCTGTTCAAAGGCCTGAATGGCTTTCAGTGGTGGAAGGATCGGAGGTGCATCGCCAGGTGAACTCATGATTATTGCTATTCCGCTGCAGGTGGCTTGTGCCGGGCGTTCAGCTATTCAAACATTGGAAGAGTTGGTTGGCGAGTGCTGAATTTTTTTCAGCATCGAGTGACATTCGCGTTATTGCTCAGGGTCAGCGTGGAGAACAAGCTGAGTCATCGGTTCTTCGAGGATCGACCCAATAAAAACAATCAGAGGTACTCTTCCATGCTTCTTCAAGGCAAAGTCGCGATCATCACCGGTGCAGCTTCCGCACGTGGTATCGGCCGCGCTACAGCGACCACCTTCGCGCAACAAGGCGCACGTGTGGTGATCCTCGATCTGGACGAATCCGCCGCACGGGATGCCGCCGCCTCCCTGGGTGAAGGTCATCTCGGCCTCGCCGCCAACGTCGCAGACGAATCCCAAGTGCAGCAGGCTGTCGCGAAAATCATCGAGCACTTCGGTCGCATCGACATCCTCGTCAATAACGCCGGCATCACCCAACCCCTCAAGACTCTGGACATTCGCCCTTCGGATTACGACAAGGTGTTGGACGTCAGCCTGCGCGGAACCTTGCTCATGTCCCAGGCGGTGATTCCGCTCATGCGCCAGCAGTCCGGCGGCAGCATCGTGTGCATGTCGTCGGTTTCCGCTCAACGCGGCGGCGGCATTTTCGGTGGCCCTCATTACAGCGCCGCCAAGGCCGGTGTGCTGGGCCTGGCCAAGGCCATGGCTCGGGAACTGGGGCCGGACAAGGTGCGCGTCAACTCCATCGCCCCCGGCCTGATTCACACCGACATCACCGGCGGCCTGATGCAGGATGAACGCCGCCACGCGATCATCGACGGCATCCCGCTGGGTCGTCTCGGCGAAGCACAGGATGTGGCCAATGCGGCGCTATTCCTGGCCAGCGACCTATCCTCATACCTGACCGGCATCACTCTGGATGTGAACGGCGGCATGCTGATTCACTGAGTACACCTGGGCGGGCCTGCAAGGCCCGTGCGGTTCTGGATCGATGACACAGCCAGCCTTGATTGCCTGGCGGTCAATAAAAACAAGAGATCAGACCATCATGACTACCCTGTCGCTCGAAGCGGTTTCGACCGTGCGCTCCAACGCCTACCGTAAAACCGCGTGGCGCCTGATGCCGTTCCTGATGCTGTGCTACCTGTGTGCCTATCTCGATCGCGTTAACGTCGGCTTTGCCAAACTGCAAATGATGAACGACCTGGCGCTCAGCGAAACGGTCTACGGGCTGGGCGCGGGCATGTTCTTCATCGGCTACTTTCTCTGCGAAGTCCCCAGCAACATCATCCTGCATAAGGTCGGGGCGCGAGTCTGGATCGCGCGCATCATGATCACCTGGGGCATCGTCTCCGCCCTGTTCGCCTTCGTCGAAACCGCGTGGCAATTCTATGTGTTGCGCTTTCTGCTCGGGATTGCCGAAGCCGGCCTGGCACCGGGTCTGCTGTTGTACCTGACCTATTGGTTCCCGTCTTACCGTCGTGCCCGCATGACTGTACTGTGGTTCATCGCGATTCCGTTGTCGGGGATGGTGGGCGGCCCGATCTCTGGTTGGATCATGACTCACTTCGCCGGTGTACACGGCTGGGCCGGGTGGCAGTGGATGTTCGTGCTGGAGGCTGTGCCCACCGTTGTGGTTGGACTGCTGGTGTTGAGCTATCTCAAGGATGGCGTGCATCAAGCCAGCTGGCTCAACGACGACGAAAAAGCGTTGATCACCCGCGAGCTGGCCGAGGATGACCAGAAGAAAGTAACGCATGCCTCTATTGGCGAATTCATCCGCGACCGTCGACTCTGGTTACTGGCCGCCATCTACTTCTGTGTCGTGATGGGTCAGTACGCAATCACCTTTTGGCTACCTACCTTGGTGCGCAACGCAGGGGTGTCCGACCCGATGAAAATCGGCCTGCTGACCAGCCTGCCCTACCTCTGTGCGATTGCCGCCATGCTGTATGCCGGACGCAGTGGCGACAAACACCGCGAGCGCCGCTGGCACCTGATTGTTCCGATGATTGCCGGGGCCATCGGCCTGAGCCTCGCGGCCATGATGGGGGGCAATGTGATGCTCTCCATCCTGAGTCTTTGCCTGGCCGCTTCAGGAATCCTGTCCGCGACGTCGATGTTCTGGATGCTGCCCACCACGCTGCTCGGTGGGGTATCCGCTGCCGCCGGCATTGCGGCGGTCAACAGCTTCGCCAACCTCGCCGGCTTCTGCTCGCCCTACCTGATTGGCTGGATAACCACACTGACCGGTTCCAGCGCTATCGGCATGTATCTGATCACTGGCGTACTGCTCGCCGGAGCCACCCTGGTGCTGCGCATTCCCGCCGCCTTGGTCAATCGTTGATTTACGGAGTTTTCACCATGACGACTAATCCTTCATACGTTTCATCCAAGACCCTAGTGGAGCGCGCTCATAACATTCGCCACCACGCGCTGCGAATGGGGAAAGTTCAGGGACAAGGCTACGTCGGCCAGGCCCTCGGTGCCGCCGACCTGTTGGCAGTAACCTACTTCCATGCCCTGAGCTATCGGCCCGAAGATCCTGAATGGGAAGAGCGCGATCGCTTTTACCTGTCGATCGGTCACTACGCCATTGCGTTGTACGCGGCCTTGATCGAAGCCGAAATCATCCCGCTCGACGAGCTGGAAACCTACGGTGCGGACGACAGCCGCCTGCCGATGTCGGGCATGGCCGCCTACACGCCGGGCATGGAAATCACCGGTGGTTCACTGGGTCAGGGTCTTGGCATCGCGGTCGGTGCCTGCCTGGGCCTCAAGCGCAAAAGGTCGCCCTCCTTCGTCTACAACTTGCTGTCGGACGGCGAACTGAATGAAGGCTCAACCTGGGAAGCCGTGATGTCGGCGTCACACTGGAAGCTCGACAACCTGATCGCCATCGTCGACGTCAACAACCAGCAAGCCGACGGTTACTCCAGTGAAATCCTGTCCTTTGAACCCATCGTCGATCGCTGGCAAGCGTTCGGCTGGTTCACCCAGCGCATTGACGGCAATGATCTGGAGGCGCTGGTCAGCGCGTTCGATGCCGCCCGCAATCATCCTGGCACTCAGCCTCGGGTGATCATCTGCGACACCAAAATGGGCAAAGGCGTGCCCTTCCTCGAAACCCGGGAGAAGACCCACTTCATCCGCGTGGAAGAACACGAATGGGATCTGGCACTGAACAATCTTGAAGAAGGAAAAAACCAATGAGCAACGCCGCCAACACTCCGACTTCGGTTGCCGAACCGACCAAGAAACGCCTGACCACATCAGCGATGATCGCTTCGATTGCCTCGGAAGGCCAAGCCACGAAATCCGCGCCTTTCGGTCATGCGCTCGCGGCGCTGGCAGAACAGCGTTCAGACATCGTCGGCCTGTCCGCCGACCTGTCCAAATACACCGACCTGCATATCTTCGCCAAAGCACATCCCGACCGTTTCTATCAAATGGGCATGGCCGAACAGTTGCTGATGAGTGCGGCCGCGGGTATGGCCCGCGAAGGCTTCGTGCCTTTCGCCACCACCTACGCGGTGTTCGCTTCGCGCCGCGCCTATGACTTCATCTGCATGGCGATTGCCGAAGAAAACCTCAACGTCAAAATCGTTTGTGGGTTGCCCGGCCTTACTACCGGTTACGGCCCAAGCCACCAGGCCACCGATGACCTGGCAATCTTCCGCGCCATGCCTAATCTGATGATCGTCGACCCGTGCGATGCCCTGGAAATTGAACAAGCCGTGCCCGCCATCGCCGCGCATCAGGGGCCGGTGTACATGCGCTTGCTGCGCGGCAATGTACCGCTGGTGCTGGACGAGTACGGCTATAAATTTGAGATCGGCAAGGCCAAGACCCTGCGCACCGGTAACGATGTGCTGATCATCTCCACCGGTCTGATGACCATGCGTGCACTGGAAGCAGCCAAAGAACTGCAAGCGGACGGCGTCGATGTCGCCGTATTGCACGTACCGACGATCAAACCACTGGATGAACAAACCATTCTTGCCGAGGCTAGGAAGTCAGGTCGACTGGTGGTCACCGCAGAAAACAGTTCGATAATTGGCGGTCTCGGTGAGGCCGTTGCCGGAGTGCTGCTGCGCAACGGAGTGACGCCAACCTTCAGGCAGATCGCCTTGCCCGATGCGTTCCTCGATGCCGGGGCGCTGCCGACGCTGCATGATCGTTACGGCATTTCAACTCAAGCCGTTTGTGCGCAAATCAAAGCCTGGCTTTAACGGGCGAGTACAAGGCACCTGGAAGCGGGTGCCATTCAACCTATAGGGCTCAGCAAAACAGCGCATAGGAAGAGCGATGGATAACGGTAGATGAAGAGCTTCTGCGCCTGTGTCTTTACTGACTGGAGGTAATCGCAAACAGATTTTTGCAAAAATAGGCATCTTCTCTTGGGATGACAGTCTGTCGAACTACATCCGCTCCCTGAAGCTGGGGAAAATGATGAAGTACGAATATGTGCCTGAGTTCCAGAGCACGCTCTATGCGCCAAAACCGCTTGCCACCCTGGTTGGCGAGCGCTGAAACCTGTTGCGCCTGTCAGGCCCCGGAAGCCTGACGGGCTGTTTTTTTCCTGGAAGACGCTGCATCACGGCGGCCTGAAGTGCCTGCCACCCCCTCATCGCGCAGACGATGCAACAGCAATTGCGCATTGTCTGCACACGCCATGCCCTCGGGCTTACCCTCGATGCCTTTGATGACCAGCAGAAGTTGCGCTTTGTTCTGGGCCAACCGCTGCTGCAGGACTTCGATTTCCTCAACCTTTTGCTTGAGGCCACTGAGCAACTCTTCGTGCTGCCAGCCACTCGCATTCATCGGCATCAATTGCCGAATTTCTTCCAATGAAAAGCCCGCCGCCTGCGCGCCGGTGATGATCTCCAGAACCCACTGGATGTCAGGCGCATAATCCCGATAACCATTGGCTTTACGCTCGACCGACTTGATCAGGCCGCTCGCTTCGTAGAAGCGAATGCGTGAAGGCGCCAACCCGCTGATTTTCGCCAGTTCGCCTATTCTCATATTCCACCTCAAGAAGTCTATTGACCTTAAAGTTGACTTTAAACCTAAAGTCTTCGGGTGGCCAAGCGGCTCGAGTGCCACGTGTTGCTCAGCCGTCATGGAAATCATGGGGCAGACAGATCCAGAAACACGCGCCCTCTGAACCGCCTATTGGATGAGCTGCACTTTGTTCATTCAGGGCCTTGATCGAAACACGATTCGGTTTAGGCCTTCACTTCATTCAGGAGATGCGAACATGGGGTATGTCACTACGCGAGACGGTGTTGAGATCTTTTACAAAGACTGGGGGCCGCACGATGCCCAGGTAATCTTTTTCCATCATGGATGGCCACTGAGCGCGGACGATTGGGACGCGCAAATGCTCTTTTTCCTGGCCAACGGTTACCGGGTTGTTGCACACGACCGACGTGGTCACGGGCGCTCCAGTCAGGTGTGGGACGGACACGACATGGATCACTATGCTGACGACGTCGCGGCCGTGGTTGATCACCTCGGCGTACAAGGAGCAGTCCATGTCGGCCACTCCACCGGCGGGGGTGAAGTCGTTCATTACATCGCGCGACACGGCGAAGACCGAGTGTCGAAGGCCGCCATCATCAGTGCCGTCCCACCGCTGATGGTCCAGACCCCGAGTAATTCTGGCGGCCTGCCTAAGTCAGTTTTCGACGACTTGCAGGCACAACTGAAGGCCAACCGCGCACAGTTCTACCACGACGTTCCAGCGGGACCTTTTTACGGCTACAACCGGCCAGGTGCAAAATCCTCTGAGGGCATCATCCGGAACTGGTGGCGGCAAGGCATGATGGGCTGTGCAAAGGCACACTATGACGGGATCGTGGCTTTTTCTCAGACCGACTTCACCGATGATTTGAAGAGCATCAAGATCCCCGTTCTGGTGATGCATGGTGATGATGACCAGATCGTGCCTTATGAAAATTCCGGGGTTCTGTCAGCCAAACTTCTGCAAAACAGTACGCTGAAAATTTACCCTGGCTTCCCGCATGGAATGCCTACAACCAACGCCGATACGATTAACGCCGATCTGCTCGCTTTCATTCGGAGCTAAACAATGGAGGGCGGGGAAAAACCCGCCCTTACCCTTTTCAAGGCCACTAGATCGACAGCGATTAAGCAATCGCTACAAACTTTCCATTACTGATATTTTTCAAGAACTGCATCCAGTTTGTCCTCCAATGGGTAGTACAGGTAGTAGCCAACGCTGCTGAACTGATCACCTTTCTGGAGAGACTTGTATGAACGCTAAACGATTTCTGGGCATTGTCAGTACTACGCTTGCTGCCTCCTGCTTGTTAGTCACATTGCCAGCTGCCTACGCCCAGTCAGATCTGCCCGACAGCATCAAGGTTCCTGACGGTCATAAGGTCGCGCTGGAAACCGTGGGCGTAGGCGAAATCACGTATGAGTGTCGCTCCAAAACAAACGCCACCGGCCAGACTGAATGGGCTTTCGTCGGGCCCAAAGCAGTACTAAATGATCGCAGCGGCAAACAGGTCGGCACCTACTTCGGACCGCCTGCCACCTGGCAAGCTAATGACGGGTCTAAAATTACCGGGACCCAACTGGCGGTTGCACCCTCAGGTACTGGCGACCTCCCTTATCAGTTGGTCAAGGCCACCCCTGCGGAAGGCAATGGCGCGATGAGCGGTGTCAGTTTTATCCAGCGGGTGGCCGTAAAAGGCGGCGTTGCGCCCACGACTGAATGCTCCACCGCTGACAAAGGCAAACGTGAGGTAGTGAAATATCAGGCTGACTATATTTTTTGGGCAGCCAATTAAGCCAACTACCTGGAACAGGTTGTTAGCGCACAAAGTCGTCTACTCTGCTCCGATGGAACTCCAGCCCAATGGCTGGGAAATTTCTACCAGCTGGCGGCTGAAAACTTTGTCCCTACCTGAGCCCTGTTTTGACTATGAAGCCTGTCTGGCTGCTTGCTCCCGGGGCGAGCAGCAGGCACTGCGAGACTTGTATGAGCAGGAAAGTGCTCGACTTTTGGGGGTTGCCAAGCGAATCGCTCGCAATAACTCCTTGGCGGAAGACATTGTGCACGATGCCTTCATCAAAATATGGACCCGTGCCGCCAGTTTTGATCCGGCACGAGGCTCTGCCCGTGGCTGGATCTTCAGCGTGACGCGACATCTGGCGCTCAATTTCATGCGAGATAACGCCAGAGAGGTACAAGTCAGCGAGCAAAGTGAAATGGCACTGCAAGCTTTGTCATCCATGGAGACATCGTCAGAGAGTGTGGAGGCCTTCGATTTTCGAACCCGTTCAGGACGTATTTATTTATGTCTTGAACAACTGGAGCCGGTACGTCGCAACTGCATCCTTCATGCATATGTAGACGGCTATTCGCATTCTGAAATATCGCAGAAACTGGACGCACCGCTGGGGACCGTCAAAGCCTGGATCAAACGCAGTCTGGTTGTATTGCGGGAGTGCATGGGATGACCATAAGCCCAGAGGATGACCATCCCGAGAACATTGACGAACTGGCGAGTGAGTATGTATTAGGCACGTTGCCGGCTGAGCAGCGCATCGAGATACAAAAGCGTCTCGCTCATGAATTCGATTTGCGATCTGCTGTAGATGCGTGGGAACAGCGCTTGCTTACGTTGACCGAATTGGCTGAACCGCAGAATCCTACCCCGCTGCTCTGGAGGCGAATCGAGCGTAGCTTGAATAACCGGCGAGCATCAGGAGTGGCAGCCGCCGCGAAGCCAACTTCATGGTGGAACCTTCTTCCCCTATGGCGTGGGCTCGCGGGATCAGGTCTTGTCGCGACGCTCTTGCTCGGATCAGTACTACTGACACGAACAGCTCCGGTAAATCCGACCACCTACCTGGTCGTTCTGGTGGCTCCACAAAGCCAGGCGCCCGGCTGGGTCATTCAGGCGAGCAACCCAAGAGAAATCCAACTGATACCCTTGGTGGTAGCGCAAGTCCCAACCGATAAAGCACTTGAGTTCTGGACCAAAGCGGACGGCTGGCAAGGACCGGTATCTCTTGGATTGGTCAAACCAGGGCAAACGCTTTCAGTCCCTCTGGATAAATTACCCCCGCTGGAACCCAACCAGCTCTTCGAATTGACCCTGGAAAATCCAAATGGATCGCAGACCGGCAAACCCACGGGTCCGGTGCAGTTCATTGGCCGGGCCATTAAAGTGATCTGACCATGAGCGCCTTGAAGGAAAAGGCCGCATAGGCGGCATTCCCCTTCCCTCACCTCTCTACCTGAGTTCCCAATGAAGTCCTCTCTTTCCCCTAAACGGCCGTAGATGATCCCTTTGTCCGTCGTCCCTTGCATAGGTATAGGGGGTATACCTATCATGTGCGCAACATAGGTAGGGGGTATCCAATGGGCCATATCGCTGCAAACAAAGACGATCTTCTCAAGCGTGTTAAACGCATCGCCGGACAAATACAGGCCGTTGAACGGGCACTGGAGTCGGACCTCGATTGCGCAAAGACACTGCACCTTGTTGCTGCCACTCGCGGAGCCATCAACGGCTTGATGGAGGAAATCATCGAGGATCACGCGCGTGAGCATGTTGCGAACCCTGGACTCAGTGAAGAGGAGCGCAATACGGGCGTCGAAGAGCTTCTTGAAGCCATTCGCCGTTACTCCAAGTGAACACATCCCGGCACACACTCATGAACAGCAAGAACATCAACTACACGCATGACCACGTGTTCCTTGGCTCAGCGCATGACGAAAACGCAAAGCGTACGCTTTGGGTAGTGGCTCTAACTGTTGTGATGATGGTTGGTGAAATCACCACCGGGTATATCACAGGCTCGATGGCGTTATTGGCCGATGGGTTTCACATGGCAACTCATGCCGGCGCATTGGGCATCGCGGCAGCCGCGTACGGATATGCTAAACGCCACGCCTCCAGCCAGCGTTACAGTTTCGGTACCGGAAAGGTTGGAGATTTGGGCGGGTTCGCTTCGGCGTTGATTCTCGGTATGGTTTCCCTGGGCATTGGCGTTGAGTCCGTCATGCGCCTCTTGCAGCCAACGAACGTTCAGTTCGGCATCGCTACGCTCATCGCAATTGCCGGTTTGATCGTCAACATCGTCAGTGCCCTGCTGCTGGGCCGCGGGCACAGTCATGGGCACGATCATGATGATCATGGCCATACCCATGCTCATCATGGAAACGACAACAACCTGAAATCGGCCTATGCCCACGTCATCGCAGACGCGCTGACTTCGGTTCTGGCCATCGCTGCACTGCTCGCCGGTCGGTATCTGGGTTGGGTATGGCTGGACCCGGTCATGGGCATCGTCGGCGCCATCGTTATCGCGCGGTGGGCATGGACCTTGATGGGGGCCACCGCAGGTGTATTGCTGGATCAAACAGACGCCCATGTTGCCGAGGAAATCCGCGAACTGGTTGAAAAACCGGGGGATGCCACCATCACGGACTTGCACGTCTGGCGGGTTGGACCGCAAGCCCATGCCGCCATCGTCAGCGTCCTTGGTGAAGCCACTGCGAACGCCGACAGCATTCGTGAACGTCTCAAGCCGGTTCACGAGGTCAGCCATCTGACGGTCGAATTTCGACCTGCCTGATCAGGACCTCCCCCATTAACTCCAAAGGAAATTGCGATGCCTCCAGGGAAACGTGAACTGGCGCGAATTGAACGCCGGTTGATAACCGCGCTGACCGAAGCGTGCGAAACAGCAAAAGGTAAAATCAAAGGCTTTATCTGGCTCACCCACATTGCTGACCTGAACGCGTTGGCTGAAACCCTGAAGGTAATCTGGGTGTTCGAAACCCTGGCTGACAGAAAGCTCGCCCAAGTTGACGCGAAGGCTCACATCTTTGAGCTGACGGCCATCGCGTTGAATGAGGCCGGCATCGATCTGAACCTTTCAGATCGCAATGTCTGCCTTGACTCTGAAGAAGAATGCCAGCGTATCCATGGTGGTGATTGGCAGAAGCGCCTGGCTAAAGGTTATTGACGATGGCTAAAGAAATCGAAAATCCCTGCGTCTCGGTGTGCCAACTTAGGGGGGATCTGTGTGTGAGTTGTGGGCGGAGCAAGGAAGACATTAGAAAGTGGAAACGCATGAAGCGGCCTGAAAAAATGGCCGCGGTGCAAAGGGCGAATGTACGTATGAAAGGGCTGAACTAAGCAGACCTCGGATCTAATTACACCGAAAGCCAGAAGAAGCTGATGTGGGATTAACTGGCAGGAAGGCGACTCTCACAGCCCATATCCCAGTGTTCCAGGTCAGGCTCTGTACCAACTCTTGGCAGGATCTGGATGAAGTTTGCAATGCAGTTTGAGATAACCCTCCTTAGCTGGAATGACTGGATTCAAATTTGCAGTGTTCCCCTTACCAAGGCTTCCAGCCTGGGCAAAATACTCGCTTCGTCATTGCCCAAAATGGCAATCGAAGAACCCCGCAACCCTGCCGACGAAGCGGCAGCTGCGTCGCCGGCCAAGGCCACTGGGCACGTAACGCCCATTTGAACGGCGCGCAGTCGCTTGAGCGCATCTTCCTGCAGTGGCGCCTGGACCAATAGCACCAGCGCGGCGGGCTGAATTGCTTCACATAGCAACGGCAGTTCTTCCAGAGGCTGGCCTGTGCCCAACACCTCGATGCGAAGCTGGTCGCTGCTCATCAACAAACCAGCACACAACAGCTCCAATTCGCGCGCATGGCCCGAGCCGTCTGCCAGCAGCACGCAAGCACCGTTGCTCTGGTTCATCTGCAGTCGCAATAACATCCGCGCACGCAAGAAGGCGTCAAGGAACAACCACTGGCTGCGTCGACCGAAATTATTACCGGATGCCAGGCTGCGCCAAACCGGCAGCAGAATAGCCTCCAGTGCAGTTGCTTTCGGATAGATCGTAAATAGTTGCCCGTGCAGGCGCTCCAGCTCAGCGCCGTCAAAAGCCTGAGTGGCACGATGAACTGCCTCTTGCCACTGGACCAGGGGAGCTTCGGCCGAGCCAGATACAGTGACATCGGGTGTGTCCTGCTGCCGGACGAGCAAAGCGCCTATCTTGCTGATGGGCAGGCCCCGGCTGGTCCAGAGCATGATGCTACGAATATGTTCGATGTCCTGTTGCGAATACAGGCGATGCCCTCCCACAGTGCGTACGGGTCGGATCAGCCCGTGGCGGCGCTCCCATGCCCGCAAGGTGATCGGGTTGACGCCAGTCAGGCTGGCGACTTCCCGCATTGGGAGCAATGCGTCGTCGGAGGTGGATTCGATGGGCTCGGTCATTGAAAGTCGTTGCATCCTGAGTGTGTCGGCATTCTAAACCAGGCATGACGCTTTTTAACCAGCACCAATCGATGTCCGACGGTCCTGCGTCCTGCCATCTAGGCATGGCTGTCGCTGGCGACTACGCTGTGGGGCAACCCCATGAATCACAATGAGCCCAGATCATGATTGACGCCAAACTCCTGCAACTTATGGTCGAAGCCTCCAATGACGGCATCGTCGTGGCCGAGCAGGAAGGCAATGACAGCATCCTCATCTATGCCAACCCTGCCTTCGAGCGCCTGACCGGCTACAGTTCAGACGAAATTCTCTACCAGGATTGCCGCTTCCTGCAGGCAGACGATCATGCCCAGGCCGGCCTGGAGGCAATCCGTGACGCCATCCGCCTCGGTCAGCCCTGCCGTCAGGTGCTGCGCAACTATCGCAAGGATGGCAGCCCGTTCTGGAACGAGCTGTCTATCACTCCCGTGCACAATGATGCCGACCAGTTGACCTACTACATTGGCATACAGCACGACGTCAGCGACAAGATTGCCGCTCTGGAAAGGATACAGTCACTTGAGACCGAAGTGGCCGAGCTTCGCAGTAAACTGGCAAGGCTTGGTGGCTAACGACGAGTAGCACTAAAACCTACACAAAAAGTGTACAAGAATATTGACTTGTACAATTTTCCCCGTAGGCTTCAGATAAATCTGTACAGTTTTCTCGAATTGTACAACTTTACCTGGAGCCTGCCATGTCTGCATATCTCCACCATTTCGCGGATACGTTCGCAACGCTGAACGCTGATTGCCTGGACCGCCTGGGCGAGCTATATAGCAACGACGTTCAGTTTCGTGACCCGTTGCATCAGCTGGATGGCTTGCCCGCACTGCGCACGTACTTTGAAAAGCTGTACACCAACGTACAGGATATCCGCTACGACCTCCTTGACGCGGATGAAACCGCCCCCGGCCAGGGTTATCTGCGCTGGATCCTGCATTTCCGTCATCCGCGCCTGTCCCGCGGTCAGCCAATCAGTCTGCATGGCTGCAGCCACCTGCGCTGGACGACACATGTCTACCTGCACCACGACTACTTCGATGCCGGCGCCCTGCTCTACGAGCACGTTCCCGTACTGGGCGGAGTGATTGGCTGGATCAAGGGCAGGCTCGCATGAGCCGCTGCTGGCTGACAGGCGCCAGCAGCGGCCTCGGTGCTGCCCTGGCTGAACGGCTGCTGGAGCAAGGCCATGAGGTGGCCTTGGGTGGCCGGCGGGCGGAGGCACTGATGCCGCTGGTGCTGCGCTACCCTGGGGCCCTGCTCACTACCGGCGACGTGACTGACCCACGACACGTCTCGGCTATCTGCGAAAACATCGAGCATGCCTGGGGCGCACTCGACCTGGTGATCCTGAACGCCGGTACCTGCGAATACCTTGTGCCGGGCAGGTTCGAAGCCGAGACCGTCGAGCGGATGATGCGCACCAACCTGCTGGGGGTCAGCTACTGCCTGCAGGCGGCCCTTCCACTGCTGCGCCGGGGGCATAGACCACATCTGGTAGTGATCGGCAGCTCGGTAACCTGGCTGGCGCTACCCCGGGCTGGAGCCTATGGCGCGTCCAAGGCGGCTCTGCGTTATCTGATCGAATCCCTGCGCCTGGATCTACATGCCGAAGGCATCGATGTAACGCTGGTCAGCCCCGGCTTCATCGACACCCCCCTGACTCAGCGCAACACCTTTGCCATGCCCCAACTCTGGACAGCCGACCGCGCCGCGCGGCATGTCGTCGCGCGCCTGACGCGACGACCGTTGGAGATCAACTTTCCACGCTTCTTCATTCTCATCCTGCGCTTGCTTGGCGCCCTGCCAGCGCGTTGGCGCCTGGCCCTGGGCCGTCGACTGGCGCGAACCGAAAAGGAATAGCGTCATATGCGTATCGCCATTATCGGCAGCGGGATCTCTGGGCTGACCTGTGCCTATCTGTTGTCACGTCGCAATGAGGTGACCGTGTTCGAAGCGGCTGACTGGATCGGCGGTCATACCCATACTGTCGACATAGAATGGCAGGGCCAGCGTTATGCAGTAGACACCGGTTTCATCGTATTCAACGACTGGACCTATCCCAACTTCATCCGCTTGATGGATCGCCTTGGAGTCGTCTCACGCCCCACCGAGATGAGCTTTTCCGTGAACGATCCGGAGAGCGGCCTCGAATACAACGGCAACAACCTGGACACCCTCTTCGCCCAGCGCGGCAATCTGCTGTCGCCGGGCTTCTGGGGTATGTTGCGCGATATCGTGCGCTTCAACCGCCAGGCGGTGGCCGACCTTGACGGCCACCGCATTGAGCCGGGCATGAGCCTTGGCGATTACCTGCACACGCGACGCTACGGGCAGCGTTTCATCCATCACTACATCGTCCCCATGGGCTCGGCCATCTGGTCGGTATCACGGGCCGATATGCTGCGCTTCCCGTTGCACTTCTTCGTCCGCTTTTTCCGTAACCATGGACTGCTCTCGATCAGCCAGCGACCACAATGGCGAGTGATCGAGGGTGGCTCGCACAGCTATGTGGAGCCGTTGTGCAAGACCTTCAGCGAACGCATTCGGCTCAGCTGCCCGGTGATGAGCGTCCGCCGGGACGACAACGGCGTGGTGATCACTAGTGCGGCAGGCCAGGAGCGTTTCGACAAGGTCGTATTCGCCTGCCATAGCGACCAGGCTTTGGCGCTGCTGGAGAAACCGACCGCCACCGAGCACGAGGTGCTAGGCGCCCTCGACTATGCCGCCAACGAAGTATTGCTTCACACCGACACCCGCCTGCTGCCCAGCCGGCGCAAGGCTTGGGCCAGCTGGAACTATCGCCTCGGTGGACCCGCGCACGCCCCGGCGGCCGTGACCTACAACATGAACATACTGCAAGGCCTCGACGCCCCGGTAACCTTCTGCATAAGCCTCAATCAGGGCGATTGCGTGGACCCGTCGCAGGTGCTGGCTCGCTTCGAATATGCACATCCTCAATACAGCCTTGCCGCCATGGCGGCCCAAGCGCGCCAGGGCGAGCTACAGGGAAACCAGCACAGCTACTTCTGCGGCGCTTATTGGGCAAACGGCTTCCATGAGGATGGCGTGGTCAGCGCACTGGACGTCGCCCAAAGATTCGGGGAGCGCCTGTGAACAGCAGCCTTTGCTACGGTTGGGTCATCCACCGGCGTCTGGCGCCGCGATTCCATGGGTTCCGTTATCGCATTGGCATGCTTTATCTGGATCTGGACGAACAGGATCTGCTGCTGGGCCTGTCTCCGTTACTCGGTGCTTCTCGCCTGGCGCCGTTGTGCTGGCGGGAAACCGATTACCTGCCAGCCTGGACTCGTCGCGGTATCCCCTTGAAGGAAGCGGTGCGCGAAGTGGTGGCCAAGGCCTTGGGCCAGGCGCCCTGCGGCACCATTCATTTGCTGACCCAGCCGCGCAGTTGGGGGATTTCATTCAATCCGGTCAGTTTCTATTTTTGCCACGACAGTGACGGTCTCCTGGCGGCGATTGTGCTGGAGGTACGCAACACCCCTTGGCGAGAACGTTTTCATTACGTGTTGCCTGTGCTGCCCGGGCAGCCCCGTCAGTTCTCGGTCACGAAGGCATTCCATGTCTCGCCATTCCTGCCAATGGATATGCAGTACCACATGCGCTTTTCCATTGATGAGGCGCACATGCGCATCCACATGGAAAACCGCCGCGAAGGACAAAAAGTGTTCGTGGCCGACCTGTCCCTGCACCGACAGCCGCTGGATGCCGCCGCACTACAGCGTCACGTACTGGCCTTCCCCTGGATGAGCCTGCGCACCCTCGGTGCGATTTATTGGCAAGCCATGCGCCTGTTACTCAGACGCACCCCGCTCTATGCCCACAAGACCAGTCAGAGCAGCCAAAACCTTCGCCATCACATCCACGAGGAGCCCAAGCATGTCCGATCCAACTCTGAGCGTTAGCAAATCGTGGGGCCTGGCGCCGTTATTCGGCGGCCTGGCCAGGAGCGCCGTGCTCACTCAGCTTCGCAACTTGCGCCAAGGCCGGCTGCGCCTGATCTACCAAGACCGGCAGTGGCTGTTTGGCGACGTCGGCAGCGCGCTGCACGCTGAGGTTGAGATCTTCGACGAGGCAGCTTGGGGGATGGTGGCTGCCAACGGCTCTATCGGTGCCGGCGAAGCTTACATCCATGGCTACTGGCGCAGTCCGGACCTGGCCGCGGTCACTCGCCTCTTCGTCGCCAATCTGGAAGTGCTCGACGCCCTTGAAGGCGGGTTGGCGCGCCTGGGCCGTCCGATCCTACGCCTGCTGCACTGGGTAAACCGCAACAGCCGGCGCGGCGCGCGACGCAACATTCTCGCCCATTACGATCTGGGCAATGCCTTGTTCGAGCGGCTGCTGGACCCGACCATGATGTACTCGGCAGCCATGTTCGACAGTCTGGAGCAGAGTCTGGAGCAGGCCCAACTGAACAAGCTCGAGCGTATCTGCGCCAAACTTGCGCTGCGCCCCGATGACCATCTGCTCGAGATCGGTAGCGGATGGGGTAGCCTGGCGATCCATGCCGCTACCCACCACGGGTGCCGGGTGACCACCACCACGTTGTCCGAGGCGCAGTACGCCCATACCCTGCAGCGCGTCCAGGATCTTGGTCTGCAACACCGCATTACCGTCCTGCGCGAGGACTACCGTGATCTTGGCGGACGCTTTGACAAGCTGGTCTCTATCGAGATGATCGAAGCGGTCGGGCACCGCTATCTGCCTGTTTACTTTCAGCGCTGCGCGTCGCTGCTCAAGGATGACGGCTTGATGCTGCTGCAGGCCATCACCATCCGTGACCAGCGTTATGAACAGGCCCGGCGGTCGGTAGATTTCATTCAGCGCTATATCTTTCCCGGTGGTGCCCTGCCCTCCCTGAGCGTCATGCTGCAGACCGCCAGTAGCCATACCGCGTTGAACCTGGTGCACATGGAGGACTTCGGCCTGGACTATGCGCGGACTCTGCAGCACTGGCGGGACAACTTGCGTCAGTCGCGCACCGCCTTGACCGAGCTGGGCTATGACGACACCTTTCAACGCCTCTGGGAGTTCTACCTTTGTTACTGCCAGGGTGGTTTCGAGGAGCGTACTATCGGCGTCGCGCAACTGCTCTGGGCAGCTCCGGCCGCACGCCGCGCAGCGCTGCCGGGCGCCTGATTTGAGCCGGGCCTGGTTGATCGGCAACGCGCTATGGATGCAGGCCGCCTGGTGGGCTTGCGTACTGAGCGAGCGGCATCCTTGGCTGCTACTCCCCGTGGCGGCAGGCCTGTTGGTGCATGTGGCTGCTTGCCCACGACCAGGCGACGAAGCAATCACTCTGGCCTGTGTGGGGATGGCAGGCTGTTTACTGGATGCCAGCCTGGGTGCATTGGGAGTCTTCGATTTTGCCCAGAAACCCCTTCCCTTGTGGCTTGCCATGCTGTGGCTGGTACTGGCGAGTGGGCTTCGCCACAGCCTGGCGTGGGCTCGACGTCCCATCTGGTACGGGGCGCTACTGGGTCTGTTCGGTGGACCTCTGGCTTACATCGCCGGCGCAACGCAGGCCGGTGTAGGCCTGCCCTTGGGCACCCTTTGCACGGCCCTGCTACTTGCAGCGCTGTGGGCTGTATGGATGCCAATCATCCTGCGACTGGCTGCGTCCCGCTGATAAGCAACGGCCTGCGTGAATATCGCCTGCTTTGCCGGTTATTGTGGGTTTACGGAAGCGACTCCGGCTGACGGCGGAAGAACAGGATCACTTCTCCCAACTCGACTCCAAGCTTGCTCATACTCGAGCGATTTATCATCGTGTCTTCGTCCATCAGGTACATCCAGTCGTCCAGATCCACTTCCCAATGCCTGCCGTCAACCGGCAGGTCAAGGCGATAGCGCCAGCGCAGCGCGTTGCCAGCGACCTCGCCGCTAGCCTCACCGACTACATCGTCCGCACGACCACGCCAACGCCCGGCGCCGACCGGTTGCAGCGTCCAGACGCGCCGCTGACGCGTGCCATCGCTGTAGAGAAATCGCTCGTCGAGGATCAATTGCTGGCCCTCGACGCGGCTTTCAATCTGGACATGGAAACGCTTGACCACCTCGCCCGAGCGATTCTGGAACAGGCCCCAAGCCTGTACCGGCCGAGAGAAGAACGCCACGAGATCCAGCGTGGGTCGCTCCTTTGCGTAGTGCTCCACGCCAACGTTGTTACAGCTGACCAGCAACAGGCTAACGAGCACTACCAGTATTTGACGCATCCCAACCTCCTCACTCCACCGGCCCGGCCATCCCCAGCAGTCGTTGACGCAGTTGCTTGTCCCGAGTGCGCGGATCAAGCCAGATATTGAAGAAGGCGCGGGCGAATGCAGGGTCGTCGACCCGATGGTGCAACTGGCCGTCGACGAAGAACGTGCAGCCTTTGCCGGGATGGTAGACCCCGGTGATGCGCATTCCGGGCCGAACATCGACGAAGGCTTCACGCATTTCATTGGACCAGCGCTGGAGGGTGGACTCCTCTAGACGAGCCTCTGCCATGCGCGCCATTTCAGTGAGGCTGGCCTCCACCAGCGTGTCCCGGGAAAAGACACGGTGATAAGTCAGTTCGAGGGCAAAGGGCTGATCCCAGGTCAGCGGCAACCCAGAGCTCCACAACCGCGCGGTGTATAGACTCACGCCGAACCAGGTAAAGTCGCCGCTGCCCACCAAACGCCTATCGGGCAGCGCGGGATGCCAATCCGCCCAGGCAGGTACGGCGAGTAACATCGCGAATAGCCAGCCTATCGACAGGCGATGTACGAGAAAGCGTCTGGACTCAGCCACGTTCATCAACGTCTCGGCCTTTTTTAAAATTCTATACAAGATTAGCTCAATGTATAGTTTTTACGCCATCAGAGCAGATCGCGTACAACTTTTTACCCCAAAGGGACGCGGTTGAGAACGCAGGCCCCGTTGGCAACCCACTGGAGGTCTCCAACTTTATGCGCTAGAGGTTTCTTTGATGATCGTCTTTATTGGGTCGTTTTAAGCCGGTCACGACAAGTAGAAATCGGTCATTTGCAGTCGTCAAAAGGCTGCAATAAGGCGTTCAATTCCGTTTGCGACAGATAGCAATCGGCCAGAAGCACTGGGTCAGCAAATCACCACCAATCGTGACAGCTATCTGTCACGTATTGACTTAATGCCAGAAAACACGCATTTTCTTTCGTAAGCGCTGAAAAACAACAGGAAGCAGCCTTGAGCCAGCCCATCAAACAACGCCTTGAAAGCAGTCTTTCAACCGCCGCCGCCTCTGGCCGGGCGATTGCTAACTATATGCTGGCCAACCTCTATGAACTGCCGTTCCAGACCGCCGCTGATATTGCCGCGAAATTGAACGTCAGTGAATCCAGTGTGGGGCGCTTCTGTCGCTCACTCGGATACAGCCACTTCAAAGACCTGAAAAACGACCTCAAGGTCGACCTGGGCGATGGCCCATGGCTGGTGGGCGATCGCTTGCAGGAGTTTCGCCATCAAGCCAGCCAGGGCCCGCAAGGCCTACCGCGCAGTTTCGAGTTGGAAGTCGCGGCCCTGGTTAAGGTTTACGAATATAGCCTCACCCCGACCTGGCACAACGTCAGCCAGCGCCTGGCCACCCGGCGCAAGGTGTTCGTCGCCGGGTTCCAGACAGAGCGTGGCATCGCGGCATCCATGGTGCATCTGCTGCAGTACCTGCGCGATGACACGCACTGGGTCGACGGTGCCGCCGGGCATTACGCCGACGTGTTACTCAGTGCTCCTGATGACAGTGCGCTGGTGGTGTTCGAAGCCCGCCGCTATTCCCGCCACGCCCTGACCCTGTGCCGCAAGGCCCGTGATGCCGGAATCCCTGTGACGCTGATTACCGACACCTTTTGCGACTGGGCCGAACAGAACGCCGATGAAGTGTTCCGCGTGCCCACCGAGTTCAACCTGTTCTGGGAATCGACAGCGGCGATGCTGTCGCTGGTCCACCTGCTGGTCAACGACGTCTGCAAACAGCTGGGTCCCGAGGTCGAAAAGCGTCTTGAAGCCATCGCGACCTTACACAACGAGTTCGTTGGATACACATCATCACCAAACTCAAAACAATAAAACGAGGTGCTAGATGAAACACGTCATTCGATTTGCCGGTGTATGCGCAATGGTCCTGGCCGGGGCCACCAGCGCGCAGGCTGAAGTACTGAAGATCGCTACCGAAGGCGCTTATCCGCCGTTCAACTATGTTGACTCGGACAACAAGCTGCACGGTTTCGATGTGGATATTGCCAACGCGCTGTGCGAACGGATGAACGTGAAGTGCAGCATCGTCGCCCAGGACTGGGAAGGGATTATCCCGGCGCTGATGGCGAAGAAATACGATGCGGTCGTGGCTTCGATGATCGCCACCGATGAACGCAAGCAGAAAATCGATTTCACCCACCACTACTACCGCACCCCCCTGTCCGTGGCGGTATCCAAAGATTCGAACATCACCGACGCCCAGACGAACTTCAAGGGCCGCACGGTCGGTGCCCAGGCCTCCTCGACCCAGGCCATCTATGCCGAAGATCATTACGGCCCAGCCGGCGCCGACGTGAAGTTCTACCCTACCCTCGATGAAGCCAACAGTGACTTGGCAACTGGCCGGATCGACGGGGTGATTGCCGACAAATTCCCGCTGCTGGCCTGGGTCGAAAGCGCTGGCAAGGAGTGCTGCAAGATCATCGGCGACGTCAACGGCACCACCGCCGATGCCTCGATCGCCGTGCGCAAGGGTGACGATGTTCTGCGCGAACGCTTCAACAAGGCCCTGGATGAGATCATTGCCGACGGCACCTATAAGAAGATCTCCAGTCGCTACTTCGCCTTCGATATCTATTGATCCCCTGGCCCTCAGCCGCGCCTGAGGGTCATTCCTTGCCGACATGTTGCACCGCACCCACACACGGGCGCGGTGAGAGCGTGCGAGCGTAATTGACCGAGAGGGTTCGAGCATGTTCGAAAACCTGTCATTGCTATCCTTCGCCAGCGGCGGCTGGGGTTCAGCCTTGCTGGCCGGCGCTCTGGTGACCATTGTCCTGGCCCTGAGCTGCCTGCCGATTGGCCTGCCGCTAGGCCTGGGCCTGGCCTTGGCCGCCCGTTCCCGACGACGCTCGTTGCGCTCCATGAGCACGGTGTTTGCCACCGTGTTCCGCGGGCTACCCGAGCTGCTGACGCTGTTGATAATCTATTACGGCTGCCAGATCGGTGCGCAAAAACTGTTGGCCGCGATGGGCTACGAGGCCGAAGTCGCGATCAACCCCTTCGTCGCCGCTATGATCGCCTTCAGCCTGGTGTTCGCCGCGTTTTCCAGCCAGATCTGGCTGGGCGCTTTCAAAACCGTGCCCAAGGGCCAGTTCGAAGCTGCAGCCGCCCTGGGCCTGTCTCGACGCACAACCTTTACCAAGGTGGTACTGCCGCAATTGGTACGCATTGCTTTGCCGGGCCTGTCGAATAACTGGCTGTCGCTGCTCAAGGACACCTCGCTGGTGTCAACCATCTCCCTGGTCGACCTGATGCGCCAGACCAACCTGGCAGTCAGCGTCACCAAGGAACCAATGCTGTTCTACACAGTGGCCTGCTTTGGCTACCTGTTTTTCTCGGCCATTTCCGGCCGCCTGTTCCAGTTCCTGGAGAAGTATTTCAGCCGCCATCAACGGAGCGTTCGCCCATGAGCTTCGATGATTTGCAAAATCTGTTCCTCAGCCCTGACTTGTTGGAGCGTTACGGTCCCCGCTTCATCGAAGGTCTGTTGGTGACTGCCAAGCTGGTGGCCATTTCCTTCACCCTTGGCGCTCTGCTCGGCCTGGTGATCGCCTTGGGCCGGTTGTCGAGTAACCGCTTTATCAGCCGTTTTACCGGCGTCTATGTGTATTTCTTCCGCGGCTCGCCGCTGCTGGCACAGCTGTTCATGCTCTATTACGGCCTGGGCTCGTTCAAAGGCTTCTGGCAGGACGTGGGTTTGTGGTGGTTCTTCCGTGACGCTTGGTTCTGCACGCTGCTGGCCTTCACCCTGAACACCGCGGCCTATCAGGCCGAGATTTTGCGCGGCAGCATCCTGGCCGTGACCCAAGGCCAGCGCGAGGCCTCGAAAGCCCTCAGCCTGTCGCGCTGGACCACCTTTCGCAAAGTCATCTTGCCGCAATCCCTGCTGGTCGCCATTGGCCCGCTGGGCAATGAACTGATCCTGATGATCAAGGCCAGCGCCATTGCCTCGCTGGTGACCATCTACGACTTGATGGGAGTGACGAAGTTGGCCTTCTCGCGCAGTTTCGACTTCCAGATCTACCTCTGGGCCGCCGTGCTCTATCTGCTGATTGTGGAAGTCGTGCGGCGCAGCCTGAACGCGCTCGAGGGCCGCCTCGGCCGTCACCTTCAGTAAACCAATTTTCTCGGGCTGCCATGCGCGCCCCAGCATCAGGGATACACCATGCATTGCGAAACCATCGTTCTGGGCGCAGGGATTGTCGGCGTCAGTACCGCGCTCCAGTTACAGGCCCGTGGCCGTAAGGTCGTGCTCATCGACCGCCAGCAGCCGGGTAACGGTACCAGCCACGGCAACGCCGGGCTGATCGAGCGCGCCAGCGTAATTCCGTACGCGTTCCCGCGCCAACTGTCGACCCTGTTGCGCTATGCGGGCAACCAGCAGTCGGACGTGCGCTACAGCCTGAAATACCTGCCCAAGGCCAGTCCATGGCTGCTGCAGTACTGGCGGCACTCCGGGACCAAAGGCTTGGCCGCCGCAACCCGGGCCATGCTGCCGTTGGTGGAGCACTGCGTCAGCGAACACGACCTGCTCTCTGCACCGGCCGGCATGGATCACTTGATCCAGGCCAGTGGCTGGGTCGAGGCCTACAATTCTCCACTGGCGTTTGCCAAGGCCCAACGCGACGCTGCTGCGCTCATGGACTATGGCCTCAATTACGAAGTGCTCGACCACGACCAAATGCATGCCCGTCAACCGGGCTTGCACAGTTGCGTGGTCGGCGGCATTCACTGGCTTGACCCCAAGACCGTCAGCGACCCCGGCGGCCTGACACGCGGTTATGCCGAACTGTTCGTCAAACGCGGCGGCGTGTTCGTCCTTGGTGACGCCCTATCCTTGCGCCAGCGCGTGGGTAAATGGGAAGTGCAGAGCGAACAAGGCCTGGTGATTGCAGACGAAGCCGTGGTCGCCCTCGGCCCGCAAGCCCGGGGCATTTTCGAGCCACTAGGGTATGACATTCCACTGGCGATCAAGCGCGGTTATCACATGCACTATGCCGCCCTGCCTGGTACGCGCTTGCAACGACCGCTGCTTGACCCGGTGGGCGGTTATGTCCTGGCACCGATGGTCGGCGGCATTCGCCTGACCACCGGGATTGAGTTCGCCGACAGCCAGGACCCGGTCAACGAAATCCAGCTACGTCGCTGCGAAGAGCTGGCGCGCGCCTTTTACCCGCTGGGCGAACGCTTGGATGCCGTGCCTTGGCTGGGACGCCGTCCATGCTTGCCCGACATGTGCCCGGTGATCGGTCCGGCGCCACGACACAAAGGTTTATGGTTCAACTTCGGGCATGCCCACCATGGCCTGACCCTCGGCCCGGTCTGCGGCCGTCTGCTGGCCGAGTTGATGACCGGTGCCACCCCCTTTACCAACCCAGCCCCGTACAGCGCCGAGCGCTTTCACTGATTGCCGGAGACAAGACCATGCATGCCCTCTCTGCCCTTCTAAACACGCCGCTCGCCGCAAGCCCGGACACCCGTAAGGTGGTGGTTGATATCGCCGGCCTGAATAAGTTCTATGGCGCCTTCCATGTGCTGCAAAACATCGATCTGAAAGTGCGCGAAGGCGAGCGCATCGTGCTCTGTGGGCCTTCCGGCTCTGGAAAATCGACGCTGATCCGCTGCATCAACCGCCTGGAAATCGCCGAAAAAGGCCGCATTCTGGTCAACGACACCGACTTGGCCCAGACCAGCCGCGAGGCCGCCAAGGTCCGCAGTGAAATTGGCATGGTGTTCCAGCATTTCAATCTGTTCCCGCACATGAGCGTGCTCGATAACTGCACCCTGGCCCCGATTTCGGTGCGTGGTCTGAGCCGCAAGAAGGCCGAGGAACTGGCCCAGCACTTCCTGCAAAAAGTTGGTATCGCCAGCCAGGCCAGCAAGTACCCCAGCCAGCTCTCGGGGGGACAGCAACAGCGCGTGGCCATCGCCCGGGCGTTGTGCATGGAACCCAAAATCATGCTGTTTGACGAACCCACCTCGGCGCTTGATCCGGAGATGGTAAGCGAAGTGCTGGATGTGATGGTCAACCTGGCCGGCAGCGGTATGACCATGCTCTGCGTGACCCACGAAATGGGCTTTGCCCGGCAAGTGGCCGAGCGCGTGCTGTTTCTCGATGGCGGCCAGATCATTGAGGACGCGCCGCCTCAGGACTTCTTCAGCGCACCGAACAGCGCGCGGGCCAAGGCCTTTCTTGCGCAAATTTTACACTGAGGACACATAAGAGCACGGCTTGCCTTCGCTGGCTGTGCCGTCCCTACGCCAGGCGTAGGCGTTTATCAACACACTTGCGCGCACAGCAGTTTCTTTTAGACATCCGCCACTACTGATATCAGCAAAAGGAATATTCAATGACTAATATGCTGGCGAATAATGCCGCCCCGAAAACCTCTTCGGTTACCGTCTGTGATCAAGCGCAGACAGCGGCACTGCTAGATTTCAAAAAACTCGTTGACGCTATTGCCCAAGCCGCAACCGAGCTCGAAGCAGGTTCAATTCTCAGCCCTGAGCGCATGGTTGTACCCTTGGGTGACGGCGGTGTTTTGCTGAGCATGCCCGCCACCGCCAAGGACATCGGCATCCACAAGCTGGTTAACGTCCAGCCGGGGAATGTGCAGCGTCAGCTTCCCACGATCAACGGCATGGTAACTGTATGTGATGCCGTGACCGGACAAATAAAGTGCTTGCTCGACGGCCCAGAGGTCACGGGGCGTCGTACTGCGGCAGTAACCCTTTTAGCGATTCGGACGCTGTTGCAGCGTGAACCGGAACAGATCTTACTGTTCGGGACCGGCGCACAAGCACGTCATCACGTACAAGCTATCAATGCCCTGCACCCACAGTGCAAGCTGTGGGTCCGAGGAATTGACGCGCAAGCGACGGCAGACTTCTGCAACAAAAATCGAGACCTGCACGAGCATTTGCAACCGTGCGGCGACAGCATTCCCGACGTGGATGTGGTAATCACCGTAACCACCAGCACAGAACCGGTCTACAACGAGCCAGCCAAGCCTGGTCGATTGATTATTGGTGTAGGTGCATTCAAGCCAGAGATGGCGGAGCTTGGCAAAGTCACTTTAGACGGTAGCGTTCTCTATGCGGACGATACTGCCGGTGCGCAGCACGAAGCAGGCGACCTGCTGCGGGCAGGTGTGGATTGGTCTCAAGTCAGATCGCTGGCCGCAGCCATTCGCGGTCCAATCGACTCGTCACGACCCCTAGTATTTAAAAGCGTTGGTACCGCGGCTTGGGACCTGGCCGCTTCGCGGGTCGCGCTCCACTCCCTTGCCAGCCAATAGCCCGATTCGGGCGGTGCGGTCGGCGGGACGATGCCCTTGTTCGCGCCCATCGGCGCGGCGCACCCAATCGTTCTCGGCCACGCCGCGCCAGCACGTCCATGTCCCAGAGGCTGTAATTTTTTACGAGTTTTTTTGCGTGGCCGATTGCAGCCAGTCGTGGATATCAGCTATCGGCCCGCAGGCCAGCAGTGATTATTACCCCATTCAAAACAATCTCACTAAGTGACCAAGGAGCATGAACGCAAGTGGGCACTCTCACTTAGCTCTCCCACCTGGCATTAAACCGAATTCGGTTATCGCGGGTCACCGAACATGTTCGTGTCGATTGAAGCCTCAAACATTAGCGGGCGGTAGTCGTATCCCGGACTGGATTTAACACCATCACTCCATCCAACTCTCAATGTTCAACTGGTCGCCAGCCCCAAGCCACATAACTAAGGGTCGCGACAGGCAGAAATCGGCCAAAAGCAGCCCGTGGCGAGGTAGTGCAATCGAGACATCGCTGCGGGAAAGTTCCAGCCCCGATATCACTTCTCAGTAGCCGCTGCATTACGTGCCAACAGGTCGCCACGTAGAGGCCTGAAGGAAAGGCCATTGCTTGAGCATTGCGGCGCGCACAGCTTCTACGCCTTGCAAGGTATCCGCGCAGTTGACCACCGCGGAAAAGCTTCGCATGGTCAGTAGGAAGTCTTCAGAACCCAGCGATTGGCATTGTTCAAAGGAACCGATGGGCTGGCAGAACATCGGTTGCATTTCCACGTCATAGCCTTGGGACCGGGTGAATGCCTGGAATTCAGGCATAGCAAGACGAGCCGGTGTACCGCTGAGTGCCGGCCCCTGCCAGACGTTCGTAATGAGGCCCCTCGACGGATAATCGCTCAACCCTTGGTTTTGTCTGGCCTCGAACTGGGCGAAACAGAACGAACTGTTTGTCGCGCTGCTGACAGGGGTTGCATCGGGAGCGATCGCAGGTGTCCTCGACGTCGGTGCGACGGCGATCGGAAGCTGAGAAACTGCCCCTTGTGCCGTATCCGTTGAACCGCTGATTTCAACCAGCACGTCGATGTTAGCCCGGTGACGCCACACCTTTAGCGGTGCCGTGAAGCCAGGTCGAATGCGACTGGCAACAGCAACCAGCTCGGCCGGGCTGTTAACCGGCGTACCGGCGATTTGCAAAACGATATCGCCAGCCAACATACCTGCCTTTTCACCGCCAGTTCCCGGCTTTGGCCCCAAGACCAATACGCCGCTGGCCGAGGGTAAGCCGAACTGCTTCGCCACCTTGGGTGTAACGGCGGTGATGTGTAAACCCAGGGTTCCCAACTGATTAGCTCCTTGTGCAGGAGTTTCCGACGACGGTACGGCAGCAGGTGGAACCGTAGCCGCAACTGAAGCAGAAGGGCTGCTGACAGAGCAACTGCGTTGTGTCGCTACCTGCTGAATCACCAGGTTAACGGGGTCGTTCGCCATGCTGGGATAAGTCTCCCACCCTCTCTTGGTAGCCAGGAAAGTTTCACAATCCATTGCGTAGTAGGTCGCAGGGTCTTTTGACTTTCGCAGGTATTCCGCTGTTTCAGCGCGCTCCGCAGCGCTGTACATGGGGTTGATGCACGATGCCAGAAGCGGGAGCAGAGCAAGCGTTAAGGCAAAGCGTTTAGTCGACATGGACTTCCCTGATGCTGGGGCGTTGAGACAAGTCCGAGCAAGTTAGCGTTTGACCATCATGCTGTCCAACGCCAGGCTCAGAAATCTACCGCCCACTGCAACTGGACGAGTGGCATCGGGCCACACCGTTCGTGCGTATACAACTTAACGGCACTTTGCCATGATGCGGCACGATCCGTTAGAACTCATCACAGGGAAGCGAAATGCTTGCACATATCCTCAAGTCAGGCTCTCGCTTTGCCTTCGCATTGTCTCTCACCGGCCTGACGGGTTGCGCCTCCGATGGTGGACTGGGCGATGCTGCGCTGTTCGGCGCGATGCTCCTACCTATGCCGGCGGGATTGGACACCAGCGTAGTGACCACTGCCGTCGGCGTCGCGGCCGGTGCCTACGTCGTTTCCTCGGTGGCTAGTACGGACTCCGCCAACGTTTCACCTGCGACCTCCACGATTGCCGCACCTCAAGGCATGCCACCCATAGACTTGCAAAAACTGGTCACCCGGGAAACGCCGGAACGGTATCGCTTCAAGTCGTGCGATTACATTGAGATGGCCCTCAGCGAGGTGCCGATGTACCAGGCTAGTGCTGAGCCAATGATGAAACAGGTCGGCAATGCTCGTAAAGAAGCGGCCAGCCCGATATGGCTTGAGAAGCACTGCCAGTCCGCCAACCTGCCTCGCGGCAGGGTCGGCATCAGCATGGACACTATCGATCCGCAGCGGGCGATGGCCTTGTCACAGCCCCCGGCTGGCGTGGTGGTCCTGGCGACCGTTCCGGGCAGCGGTGCTCAACAGGCAGGCATACAGCCTCAGGATATAATCGTGGCCGTCGATAACAAGCCGATCGGTGATTCAATCGATTTCAGGGTCGAACTCGCCAAGATCGCCATCGGTTCTCGGGCCAATCTAAAGGTTTGGCGAGGCAACGCTTTTAGCATCGTGCCTGTTGTCGTGGGCCCTGGCGGGACCCAGGTATCAGTGACGCCGGTGCCGGCAAACGGCGCAACGGCTACGTCATCGACCGACGCACTGTATTGCACCGCAGTGGTGTCCACTCAGCATACTTACGGCGCTACCGTCAGCCCGGTCAAATTGATCAGCGGTGCAGCGAACGACATGCAAACCTCGCTGAAGGGATATATCGCCAAAGTGAAACAGGAACAACCCGGCGTCTGGGGGAATTTCATACTCAACCCCGCCGTTTGCGCACCGGGCGCGGTGGTTTGCATGGCCGAGGCCAAAGGGCCGACTGGCAAAACCCAGAACGCCTTCGAGTTTTGTCATCCGACCCAAGCCAAGGCGGACGCTGAACTGAGCCAGATGCGTCAGGGTGATCCCCAAGCAGTCGTCGTCAACTGGCCTTGAACGGTTGAGGCGTTGATTGGAGCGAATGCCTGCGGCCTTTTATGTAGAAACCTAATCTACGGAACGCCCGCTGAACGATTTAGCCAATCTTTTGCATCGACCAGTTGAATTAACAACCAATAGCTGTCGCATGGGGACTACTGCTGTTGGCCGATTTGCTGGCTGTCGCCACCGACAACTATGGGTTGATTCGGTCAGTCGTGAACAGGCAGACATCGGCCAAAAGCGGGAGCTCCCGAGTGTCTACTAAATCAGGGGCGCTTCAGTAATTGGAAGCTTGACTAGAAAAGTGGTGCCTCCACTTGAGTCAGAACTGACATCGATTGAACCGTTATGTTGCCACGATCTCTGACGCGATGAACAGGCCCAAGCCCAGCCCCTCTGTCGGCCCGTGATCAATTGCAGATCGCTGAGAGAAACGACCCATAGGGTTAAATATAAACGGGAGAACGTCCTCTGGTATGGGCTCACCACTGTTATGGACGGTAAAAATAGCGCAGTCTTCTGAGGTCTCTAACTCCACCTTGATAGGGAGTTGATTATCTCCATGCTGTACAGCGTTGCTGATTACATTCGAGAAGACTTGTTCCATTCTGGCGCCATCGAATTGCCCTTGAACTGGAGTCTTCGCGTCGAACAAGACCATCGCCTCTGGATGAGACGCTCGGATTTCTTCGACAACACGTTCGCAAACGTGCGAGAGATCTAGATCCGTCGTTTTGACAGGAATGCCTGGGCCCATTTGGCAGCGTGTTAAATCGAGTAGGTCTCCAACAATTTGGCTCGCTCGCCGCACGCTTGTATATATCTGATTGGCAACCTTGGTAGCCCGGGCTCCGGCCCCTTCTGAGCGCCTCAACATATCGGCACCCAGCAAGATTGCTCCAAGCGGGGTGCGCAGGTCGTGGCCGAGAATGCCTAAAAATACGTTGCGCGATGCCTCCACCGCGCGTGAGTAACTGGCGATGGATTCGGCGAGAGCCTGATCGATGGCCTTATGGAATCGGATCATGTCGTCGACATTAATCGGCGTGCCATCCTTCACTTGCCTCATCCACTGACTGACGACACTCGTTCTTAGGGCTCGATATTCCGACACCATTTGATCGATCGTGAAACCTGCCATTAGCCGTGTCATTGCATGCGTTTCAGCTGCGGTTTCTTCATCATCTGAAGGGGCTTGGCCTTGAGACTTGGCCGCTTGCTCTCGCTTCGTCTGCTTTGTTCGCAGGTCACTTACAATTGCCCGCAACATCTGTTCGGCATGATCTCGCAGAGCTTCACTATCGAGGTCCGCACCCGGCGTCTCAATGGTTCTGGCGAAATCTTCCCAGGCCTGCAAAATCGGCTCAAGGTTCTCAAGAATGAAATCGGACAGGCGCATGTCGGTGATCCTAATGGGAGGCGATGCAGAGGCCGGCAGGAAAGCGAGGCTGCGTAGATACGGTGTGAGGGGGTGTTCAGCAGTGTAGGAGGTTGTTTATAGCTTTTAAAGCTCAGTGCGTATGAGGCCGCTTTGTCGATACGCATGATCAAGGCATCGCCAGATTTGACACTGACCCTGCTCTGTAGAAGAGACTGAATCCGAACGCCGACTTTTTCAACAGAATCGGCCAGAAGCAGCCATTCAGTACGTTTGCGAAAGTAGGTCGATTCAGTAGTTCCAACCTTGTTTGAATTGACCGCAGGCCAGCAGCGATTATTACCCCGTTCAAAATAATCTCACTAAGTGGCCAAGGAACATGAACGCCCGACAGCCTGAAGCTCCTTCATCTGAGTTTTGAGCTTGAGCGATTTTCTCTTTCAGCCGCACCGCACTGAGCTACTGAACAATCCAGACGCCCGCTCCATGATGACGCGCGGCACGGGAATCATCGGCTACAACGTGCAGAGCCATCAGCAGAGCCTTGGACTACAGCCTGAAACGCTGGACTGCGCTGTCGCGCTATCTCGAAGACGGGGCCTTGCCCAATAATTGGGCCGAGAACCAGATCCGGTCGTGGGTCGTAAGAACTAGCTTATGCAGGTTCGCTGCGCAGCGGCAAACGGGCGGCGACGATCATGAATTTGATCCAGTCAGCGCGACTCAACAGGCATGATCCGTATGCTTATTTGAAGGACGTCCTCACGCGCCTGCCGACGCAGCGGACCAGTAATATTGCGCAGTTGCTGGCGCATAACTGGCAACCGATTTAGTTGCGCAAGACGGGGCGGCACCAACTGCTGTCGCAGTATAAAAAATAGCCAGCGTAAAAAGGGTTGTGTAATTCTTTCTGAATCTATCTTCATTGCCGTTCAATGTTGGGAGAAATAAATGGAGAAGAAGATGACAGCTGAATTATCTGGTTGATATAAGAAGATTCTTAAAATCAGAAGCGTCGAGCTGACAGGGTTTAGTGCGAATTCGTAAAAGCGTCCGTCGCTGTAAGATACTGTAACAACTTCAACTTGGCATGGAATGCAATTGCAAGTCCAATAGACCCTTTACAGGGAGACAGCCATGCTTAGCACTCAACTGATTCTGTTGGTCGTTTTTGGAGTCGTCGTCACCGCTTGGGGTGCCAGACTAGATATAAATAATCACAGGAAGGAAAAAGAAGCTCAGCGAGCACAGAACAACGATCAGCACTAATCCCGTATCATAAGCAACTAATACTAGATTAGCGCTAGTTGAGTTCCCCCTCTTTTAGTCTCGGCTGTTGGTGCCAACTCATCCCGCAACCCAAGTAATAATGCCATCGGCACACCGTGCGCCCTTGTTGCTGACTACGCGCTGAAACGCACGCTTGAGGTTGGCGGGTGCAAGCACCCGGGCCATAAGCGTGTCCGGCTCCGCGTTCGTCCACGACACGGACGCCGTCGATGCTTGACTCTGTCAGAGTCTTCCTCGGATACCATCCGGGACTCGAAGTAACAGTTTTCTTTTGGAAAATGATCTGCGTTTCACATGCTTCCTTCAGATCCGCAGTCACCCGCGACACCCTTGCCTCTGGCTTCTTCCCTTTGCCGGGAGTGCAGAGAGTTTCACCACCAGGTCACCAGCGGGGCCACCACAGCCAAGCTGGTTGCACTAACGCGCAACGCGCCATGCCTGGCGCGAAAACAATAAACGCCCGCATTATCGCGCGCTAAATTAAACACCAAATCCAAGTTAGCCGAGTATAAAAGAAGTGAATATCGGGAACGGTTCGAATGATCAAATATCGGGCTGTTGATTCTGTTCGATAGTGTCTGCTGCAGAAGAACCGTTGTATTTGGTCTGGGCTGCCAAGGTCTTTTGCCCGGCTTCAGCGTGGGCCTCCATTTGGCTGGCCTGGAACGCCTCCCAACGGGCGCGGGCCCGGTCAGAACCGTCTTCGGCAAAGGCGGCGACAGAGATGACGGACAATAGGCCGGCCATGACAAGGGTGGACAGTTTCATAGAATAAATTTCCTGAGGTAATAACGGAGGGTGCCGCTTGGGCTATATGAAATTTATGAATGGCACTTTAGGAAGTGTCGTTATTAATTGATCGCTTAGTGATCATCAGTTTTCGTTCGGGCAACTCCCTTGAACCAGATAGTCCAATACATGCTCCCGCCCCTGATGGTCCAGGTAATCGAGACGTGCGGGAATCACACCGCACTGGCCCGAGATATCGGTAACTGATATGACTTTTGCGATATCCATAGAAACATAGAAGCCAGTCTTGTCGTGAATCACCGGTGAGTTCTCGGTGGTATCGGCAAAAACTGAACCACTGGTGAGCAAGGTAGCAAATCCAAGCATAAATAACTTCATTGTATTACCTCTCTATTTGTTTAGTTTTTTTTAGCTGACAATTAGCCCACAGCAACTAATCCGACAAAAGCAATCTACGAACAGAACAATGACAAAGTTGTAGTGCAATCTCGCCCCACCTTAAGATTCATGAGGCGTAACTGCATGAGATGTGTATAGGGCTAATGAGCCGGACACTCACAATTGAGATACCGCCTAGAAAAGTCTGATTCCCCATCGGGGTAAACGGGGGAACGACCTCCAGGGACAAGTTCAGCGCGAAAAAATGGACGAGAAATGACCATGGTATTTCCATTAGCAAGTAATGCGGGATAGCGCGGTGATTGATTCAAATTCATCCTTCCACTTTCACCCGATATGCACGATGACATTTTTCGCATGTGCGCCATGCCCTATTGGCATGGCTTGTGTCCCCCTGCCCAACAAGAGAGTGAAATCTACCCACTCGGCAACATCGCTTTAATGCATACCAAAAAGGCATGCGACCTATCAAAAACAAGCAATGGTGCATATGTCGGCTGTAGATGACGATGTGTCACACCTCATTGGTGCTGCTTGGCACCACTCGGTGCCCTGCACATTCAACTTCAGTCCGTTTGGAGCTTCACTGTGAAAAAAATCTTGCGAATCGCCACCGCTCTTAGCTTGGCGGCACTCTCCTGCGGTGCATTGGCCGCTACAACTAGCTGTGACAAATCGCATTCCATGAGCATTCAACTGCTCGGTTCTGGTGGCCCCATCTCTGACGACGCTCGTGCATCATCCGGGGAGATAGTCTGGATTGATGGAAAGTCGCGACTGCTCATTGACGCTGGCGGCGGTACGTACCTGCGCTTTGGTCAGGCGCATGCCCGATTGGAAGACCTGAACTTCATCGGCATTTCGCACTTCCACACGGACCATAGTGTCGACTTACCCGCCATCTTGAAGGGCGCGTATTTTATGGCCTCGGGCCACACAACCGCACTGGTCGGTCCGGATGGATCTGACTCATTCCCGAGCATGACGGAATTCTTCCGTGACACGTTTGCTGCCAAGACGGGCTCATTTGCCTATCTCGAGGGTCTGCATGATGGCAGTGATGGGCTGAATCTGAAGGTCAGCCCGATTATCAACGTGGATCGCCACGCCGAGAAAGCCTCCCTCGTCTATCAAGACGCCGAGGTTAAGGTTTATGCGTACGGCATTCCGCACGGTGATGTGCCGACCCTGGCGTTTCGCATCGAAGGCAAGTGCGGCACGATCGTGATCTCCGCGGATCAGAACGGCAGCCGTGCCGGGTTCATCGACTTTGCCAAGGGCGCTGACATTCTGGTTATGCCGGCTGCCATCGATGACGATGCCGACGACACCTCTAAATTCCTCCATGCAACACCCACGGTCGTTGGCAAGATTGCCGCAGCCGTCAATCCCAAAATGCTCATCCTCAATCACTTCATGGGTAAGTCTTTGAAGAATAAGGATAGCAACGTCGAAATCATCAAACGCTACTACCACGGCCCGGTTTACGCCGGTCGTGATCTGTCGCGCTTCGAAATGCCATGACTCAGGAGCATCCAATGAAACACACACTTGCACTATCCATCGCTGTAGCTTCGCTCGCCTCGCTCGCCGTCATCAGCCAGCCGGCTCACGCAAGCGAAACCCCACCATCGGCCACTGCCAAGACCACCACGGGTGGCGGCAAGTGTGCCAGCGGTAAGTGCGGCACCGAGAAGATCTACGGCCAGACCAAACTCAGTCAGGACCCACAGGGTCGCCTGGTCCGCACACGTGACGGTAAATGTGGCCTGACCGCTGAAGGTTACGACATCGCCGAAACGACTCAGAAGAAGCTCTCCGAAGGGGTTTGTGGCCAATGATTATCCAAGGACGAGGGCTTGGGCTCCGACGTGAGTTTGCCTCGTCTCTCGCCAACGGCCCCATCCGGAATGACTTCGACTTTCTGGAAGTCGTACCCGACAACTGGATGGGGTTGGGTGGAGAGAGCATGGAACAACTCGACGCCATCGCGGATAAATATCCACTGGTGGCACATAGCTTGAGCCTGTCCATCGGCGACGCACAACCGCTGGATATGAATTACTTGAGCGCAGTGAAGACCTTCCTGGACAACTACGACATTGCGATTTACAGCGATCACGTCAGCATGTCACGCGATAGCTGCGGCTACCTTTACGAGCTGATTCCGGTACGTCGCACGCAGGCCAGCCTGCAGCTGATGGTCGATAAGATCAAGGCAGTGCAGGATTACCTGTCCCGGCGTATCGCGTTGGAGAACATCTCCTACTACTACGATGAGGAGGGGCAGATGGCCGAGAGCGAATTCATCGCTCGGCTGATCGACGCCTCAAGCTGCGGGCTGCTATTGGATGTCAACAATGCGTATGTGAACTCGCGCAATCACGGATTCGATCCGCACATGTTCATAGATGCATTACCAACGGATGCGGTGACTTACTTTCACGTTGCCGGCCATCTGGATAATGGCCCTCAAGAGCGGGTCCTGGATACCCATGGAACCGACGTTTCGGCCGCCGTGCTTAATCTGGGTGCCTATGCGGTTCATCGGTTCGGCGAGCAGCCCATTGTGCTGGAGCGCGACAACAATATACCCAGCCTTGACGAGCTGTGTGAGGAACTACGCGGCATCCATGAGGCCATGACCGGCTCGACCGGGAACCTGCAATGAACGTTCGCATCGCAGCAGATGTCGCCAGCGAAGCAGAGCGTCGGTGTCAGGCCGTTCGCCGCGGTGATCTCGGCCCGTATGGCGAGTTGGTCCGGGTGAACGCGCAAGAGCTAGTCACCACGATGTTCCCACGGTTTACCCAACATCGCGGTGCCGAGCGCCTGCGCCAAGATATCGACGCATTCTACAAATGCTTTGGCGCAACGCGGGCCGAATTCATTCACCTCGCGACCGAGTTTGTCCGCTTCATGCAACCGCGCCTACCGCCAGGTATCGGGCGGCCCCTTATCGAGTACGAATGGATTCTGTTTGACGTTGAGGTCGATAAAACCCCAGTCCCCCGCCCCGATGGACAGGAGGCGCGTCGCCCAACCCATGTTTACCTCAACCCCACTGTGCGATGGCTGGCCACTCCCTTTGATCTGCATGCGGACGACCAACATGCGGCGCAGGCGCTGCTAAACCACGATGCGCCTTATGCCTATGCCATCTTTCGCACATTCGACCATAGGGTCATGACGCAAAGGCTTTCAAATCACGACATCGCAGAACTGTCCTCCTTCACAGATGGCGAGCGGCTCATATCGCCAAAAGAGTCAGCACACTGGTTCGCGCACGCGCTTGCGCACGAACTCATTACTTCACACCACGAATAGTAAGGCATCACCATGGCTAAACTGATCGCACTTCTGAATCGCGGCCTCGAAAGGTCCAAAAAGTTGGATTTCGTAGCGCTCCTTTCCATCCGTTTGTATCTGCTGCCGACCCTTTACGAGGGCGCCCACGCCAAAGTTACCGGCTTCAGTGGCCTGGTCGAGTGGTTCGCCACTCCAGCAGCTCAAGGCGGTCTCGGCATGCCTTTGCCCACGCTGATGGCCACGCTTGCTACGGGAACCGAAGTAGCAGGACTCATCTGCATTGCCCTGGGTCTGTTCACCCGCATCGTCACCATTCCGTTGGCGATATTGATGACCGTCGCCGGTCTGTCCGTCCACTGGTCGCACGGCTGGGCCGCGATTGCCGACAAATCCACCGAAGCAAGTATGCGGCTCAGTGGTCTAATGACTTGGCTGCAACAATCCTTTCCGGGCCGCTTCAATTATGTTACGGAATTGGGTGACCCAATAATCCTCAACAACGGCATCGAATTCACGGTGACCTACGCCATCATGATTATGGTGCTGTTCTTCTATGGTGCAGGTCGCTATGTCAGCGCAGACCATTGGCTGGCCAAGGTCTTCCCGCGTTGGCCGAAGTGACCATATGGCTAGCGTGGCGGTTCCAATCTAGGACGCGCTATGTAGCCGCGTGGTCAATGTCGCCAGGTATATCCATCAACGACCGGCGACGGTAACAGTTAAACCCAAGCCGGGTTCTGAAGGTTCCGTTTGAATAGCTTTGGGCTGAGTTCGCTACTCAGCCCATTTTTTTTGCAGCGATAGACCGATAGGCTAATGGCAGCCGTTAAAGCAGTGTGATCGCACCACCAGACCCCACGCGCTGCCATGGCAGGCCCAATACCAGAGCTTGGAGTTGCTCGGTATCCAACTGTATTTCAGAGCCATGGCGAATGCTTGGCCAGTGGAACTTGCCTTGGTTCAACCGGCGAGCAGCCAGCCAGATGCCGAAACCGTCATGCACCAGAACTTTCATACGAGTGGCGCGACGGTTGGCGAATAGATAAGCACAGTGCGGCTTCGCCGCACCGAACACCGCGATCACCCTGGCTAACGCGGTTTCGATGCCCGCTCGCATGTCCATCGAATCATCGCAGCAAATCTCGAAGAAAAGTCGCGCAGGCAGCAGCACTTTCAGTTGGCCAGTTCACTTTGATGGTGCCGCGCGGGGGCTGGATCTCAACGCAGATATTCGACGATGTCGCTTGCGAATTTGCTCCGGCCAGCAGCATGGGTAACGGAATAAATGCAGGTTGCAGCGCAGTGCTTTTCTGCGCGTGCACTCGAATCCATTTGTGGACGAGGTTTGCGTTGAGGCTATGGCTGAATGCGATGCTGGCAATCGAAGCGCCGGGCTGGACACACTCTTGAATGACCTGGGCCTTGAAGGATTTGGAATAGAAACGGCGTGTTGGCTGCATGAAATACCCGCTTAAAAGGCTAGAACTGGTGCCCACTTAAATTTAAGTGCACACCATGTCTTGGCCTTGCGGGGCTGGGTAGATGACTTGGCCGGACGCATACAACACATCTAAAAAAAGGTGTTCTCATCCAGTTCACCAAACGGCAAAAAACTTACCGGCAGGACAAGGTAAGTCGGAGTCGCTGGCAATGCACACAAGGCAGTTGGAAGGGATAAACAACCGATCAAGCGGATAGCTTATGGTTATCGGGATAGAGAATCTTTTTCATGCAGAACCTTTGCCCGCCGTTTGCAGTTACTGCTCGAGCAAGGAAAGTAATTCGCGCTCGGCCGGCCCATCAGGTACGGCCGCGCGACGCACAATACTCAACGTTCGGCGAAGCGTGAGCTGCGCACAGGGTAGAGGGATGAGTACGTCATTGGCCAATTCATCGGTGATACTGATGGAGGGTAGCCAGGCAATGCCGCCGCCATGAATGGCTGCCTGCTTGATGGCCTCGGTGTTGCCAAATTCCATGATCGATCCTTGCTGCACACCAAGATCTTCGAGTACTGCCGCGACCAATTCGCGCGTTCCCGATCCGACCTCGCGCATCAGTAATGGCTCGTCATTGATATCCCGGGGTTTAATGGTTGTAGCATCGGCCAACCGGTGCCATGCAGCTACTACCGGCAACAAATCGTCCTGGCGAAAACTGGTCGCGGTCAAACCGTTTATATGCAAAGGACCTTCAATGAACCCCAACGAGTAGCGCATATCTGCAACGGCCTGAGATACCTGTTCCGTGTTATTCACGAAAAGACTTACCTTTACACCTGGATTGTTATTCCGAAAACGTGCGAGAACGCGCGGCAATACATATGTACCGATGGTGCTGCTTGCCGCTATGGATAAGTGCCCAATGTTGGCGCATGCGAGCTCCTTCATCGCCAGGTCAGCTGTTCTGACAATATCAAAGAGTCGATCGGCATATTCGGCAAGAACTTCGCCGGCGTGCGTCAAACGCATACCACGTGGTTGTCGTTCAAACAGTGTCAGACCGAATCGCTCCTCCAGTTTGCGCAATTCGCGAGACAAAGCCGGTTGCGAGATGTGCAACGCCTTTGCGCAGGCGGTAATGCTGCCAGTTTTGCTAATCGTATGAAAGACTAAGAGGTGATGAAGGTTCATATATGGGAAAAAAGAATAGTTATGAGCGAATGCTAGCGGATACTCAGTCTATCCAATATCTGGACGATGCAGTCAGCGCTAAGTGACGGGGCAGCGCTGACTTGGCACCATGGCTAAGCAAGTTAAATAAGTGCATGATATTATCCTATTCGCTACTTCCTGGACATCAAATTGGTGCACGCCACAACAAACTGGGAAAAAGCTTTGACGCAATGGTCTCACTGGCTTGCACCATACGGTGTTTACGACATTACCTCTCGAGGACATAACGCAAGCCCAGCTTGTCTGTCCCGGATTTGGTGGCAGACCAGACCCCAGATTTTATCCACGGTACCAACTCCGATAGCTGTGGAGTTAAAGTAACAGCCACGCCAATCCACTATCTGCTGCGCGGATGCGTACAACTCGACATCAGGCGCGAGCGATTCCAGATCGGGATGCTGCTGCCTTAGCGTCTCCAGAACCTGTCCGTGGCTCTGACGGAACTACGCAAACTGTTCTGAACCTTGCGTATTGTAACGCTCAGCCATCATCTCCGATGAAGCATTGCCTTACAGGCTGGACGGATAAGTTATTGTTAAACCAGCACGTTATGGTGCTGTGTTTGTCCTGAATAATTCGGTCATGAGATCTGTAGCTGCTCCGTGCCCAAACAAATGAGCGGAATCTCGTTGTGATTGGTCAGCCACTTCAGTCAGACAGCCCCCAACAAAAAGCAAACGATGCTGGAGGCTGTACAATCTAATCGTGCAACTTTACCAATTGCGTGAGAGCGGCAGGCACTGCCTCTGGGGAACCCACCATACTGGCGTCGGTGAAGTATTTATCATTCACCACAAAACTGGGCACCGCCTGGATTTTATAGCGCTGGGTAAGTTTATCGCCTTGAGCCATCCGACTTTTAACTGCGAATGAGTTGATTTGTTGCTCGGCAACTTTTCTTTCTATGCAGAGCCCAACAAAAAAGTCAGCAATCTCCTCAGCAGTCTCCAGCTTCCCGCCGCGATGCGCCAGTTCAAATAGCGCATGATTCGTGACGACTTGAATATCAAGGGCTTCACCAACATAAAAGGCTTTTGCATAACCTTCCCATTGCTTGCTGCCAAAAGTGACAGGGACACGAGTCAGGGTTACGTCGCTTCCAGCCCTGGCAGCCCATTGGGTTATGCTCGGATCGAGTTGCCGACAGTGAGGACAGGCATACGAAAAAAACTCGAGCACTTTTGGCGATTGGCTTACCGGCTCATCCGTCACTGTATAATTCTTTCCAGCCTGTAATGAAATAACCGGGGCCGCCATCCCCATTGGAATATAAAATATCGCGGGCATAACCAAAGCCAAGCAGAACTTACGCATCAAAGCATCTCACTCATTTTATGAATCGAAGTGTATTTGTGACCGTCACTGCGCCAGAACAAAGTCCGCCAACTGTTTCAGCTCGGCCGGCTGTAAACCTGGGAATGGCGGCATAGGTATCGCCCCCCAACGTCCAGCGCCACCGTGACTGATGCGATCAATAATTTGTGAAATGGCTTGGGCATCGCCTTTGTAGTGCACTGCAACATCATGGTACGCGGGGCCAACAATCTTTCGATCAATCGCATGGCAGCCGAGACAGCCATTCTGCTCCAGAAGCGTCTTCGCATCGGCAACTTTAGGGTTATCCACTATAGGCGCCACACGCTCGATGGTCTTGATTGCAGATTTACTCTCGACAGCAGGTTGACCTGAATAAGTAGCAGCCAGGTATTCACCCACCTGACCTACTTCGCTCTCTGAAAGTGGGGCGCCATAGGATTCTTTCATTTTTCTGGCCAACCCTGTCCACTGTTTCGGGCTGAAGCCAGGAGGTTGATATTCAATATAATCGGCTGAATGACATATTCCGCACTTCTGCTGAGCAATGGAGTAACCCGGCAAGTCCGAGGGGCGGAGGCTGATAGTCTCAATAGGCAAATCAATTGTTAATGGAGAAGCTACTGCGCAAATCGGAAAGGTACAAAATGCGAACAGCAACGCTTTGATGTGTCCAAATACACTTTTCATCCTGGAGTCCTATACAACCGTGACCGGGGTGGTTTCAATATTGTTCTTTACATAGATAGCCGGGTTCCACAAAGCTCTCACTGGCTGTTGTTCGCCCTGCCCGTTCGTGGCACGAACTTGCAAACCTACTTTGCCCTTTTCTCGAGGTATCCACTGCAGTGTCCATCCGCGAAATGAGTAATTGCCTAGGTTCTCACCCAATACAGCCAACTGCCAATTTCTGCCGCCATCTTCAGACACTTCAACTGACTGGATGCCGTGCCCACCATCAAATGCAAAGCCTTTCAAGGTAATGGGCACGTTAAGCTTCACCTTGGCGCCAGGCTGCAAACTGGTAATAAAGGATCGTACTTTCAGCTTGCCAATCGGACGGGTTTTGTCTGGTACCGTTCCTGGCGGTACGCATTGGCAATCATTGTCAGGAACACGGTAGGCTTTTTCCATAAAGTAGCCTTCGAAGGTATGGTCGATGACCTCAATTTCACTTAAGTGCTTGACCCAATAAGTACCGAAGTAGCCAGGAACAATCAGTTTAATGGGGTAGCCATTAAGAAAAGGGATATCGGTGCCGTTCATGGCCCAGGCAATCATCGGCTCATCGCTTAGCGCCAGATCGATACCCAGGGCCTTGATGAACTCTGGTGTTGTCGGCAATACCGGGTGGTCCAGACCGCGAAAGGTAACTTGTTTAGCCCCCGCCTGCACCCCAGCCTGCTCAAGCACTGCTTTTAACGGGATGCCCGTCCACCGCGCGTTACCTACCGAGCCGTTACCCAGCTGCGCACCAAATACCCGCGGCGATCCATAACCTCGGCTGTTACCGGAACACTGGTTGACAGCCACTACCTCGACGGTCTTTCCCAACGCCTTGAGTTCAGCGAGGCTCAAGCTGAGCGGTTTGTCCACTAGGCCTTTGATCTGTAGTTGATAGTTGTCCGCATCAATCGAGGTAGGAAGATTAGCAAGGTGATAGCGAACAAAAAAAGCGTCATTGGGCGTCAGTAGCGACTCGTTGAACACTGAAAACGGTGTTTCCAGATGCGGTGGACGAGCCGTGACACGCATCAGCGGTCTTTTCTGCGGATAAGCCACCAACTCTCGGGTTCCATTGGCAAAGTCCTGAGCCTCAGTTTCTGCCGCTCGACTATGCAACGGTTTAAATGCAAGCCCCGCAGCTACCAGACTTGCCCCCTGAAGAAAAACACGGCGCTTAATAGTGTTTCTGTTATCAATAGACATAAATTCTGCACTCTCAACACGAATAAGGATTGAAGATCAAACTCTTTACTTTATTTCCCAAGCGCTGCCACTGGCCCGCTCTACGCGTCCGTCGTTCGTCAGATAGTTAATACAATAGGCCAAGTTGGTCGCTGACCTCAGGCTCGCAAGCCTGAGGCAGCTATTGATGAATTGACTATTTAGCCAAAGAAGCGATGCATGGCGAGACGAAAAGATGTCCTCGATACGCACCAGCAATTGTCCTGGAAACCACGATCAACCACAGGACCGCCAACACCAACACCAAGCATCCGCCAAAAATATTGAAAAAGATGGAATGGAGAACAGCGCCTAACTTGAGAGTCGTGAGGGCATAGACGCCGATAGGAAAAGTGAACCCCCACCACCCCAGGTTAAAAGGAACACCCGTCTTAAAGTAACGGACCGTGATGAGGGTGGCCATTGCCATCCACCACAACCCCAGGCCCCAGAAAAGAATGCCGGAAATCAGGCCAATGCCTTGAGCAACCTCGCCAATCCCTTGCAATCCCTGCACCGAAAAGATCGCGGGAGCGTCGCTGCCTATGACCAGCATGCCCAACGCACCCGTACCGATAGGCCCCAGGGATAACCAGCTGGATGCAGCCATGCTTTCGTGGGGAAGTTTGTGCAACGCCATGCGCAACAGCAGGATGACCAGAATGCTCAGCGCGACAGGAACCGAATAGGCCCACAGTACATAGCTGGTAATCAACATAACGAATTGCGCGCCGGTATCGAGCAGGTGCGGAGCCAGCGCCCCACCACTTGCGGCCGCGACTTCCGCCGCGACAACTGGCAGCAACCAGACGGCCGTCATTTGATCGATGCTGTGCTCTTGACGGGTGAACATCATGTAAGGAATCAGCACACCGCAAGCGAGTGCCATGACCACATCTATCCACCATAGGGCCTCAGCCAACGGTATGACAGCTGAGCCCCAGCGAGGAGCGCCAAACACTAAAAGACCATTGATAATGGTCGCAAGCCCCATCGGAATAGTGCCGAAGAACATCGAGACCGTGGAGTGCCCGAAGATCTGCTTGGCCTCGTCAAAAAACATGATCCACCGAGCCATGTACAGGGCACTGAAGGTACAGAACAGAAGGATGTTGAACATCCAGAGCCCTTCGGCAATGGACCTCAAGCCAGGGATGGCTAGAGGAAACTGAGCCAGGGCCAAGGCAAGAATGCCGGTGCCCATGGTCGCTGCAAACCAGTTCGGCGTGAATAGGCGTATCGCATCGCGAGGTCGACTCAAATGGCTAAGGGGTTTGGCTCCCGCATTGATAGTTGCGAGATCTTTAAACGACATGACAATCTTCCTGATGTATGTGTGACTGAGCGTGCGCTCATTTTTTGGGTGAGTTGCTTATCGCAATTTCGCAGCTCGGCTAATAACAGCCTCTTCGGGCAACGCTCGACCTTTGAAGAGGCTGTATCTGGTATCAGAATGTTGGTCAGTGCGACTTCATCCCCGCCGCCTGCATGAACAGTCGGATCAGCATGGCAAACACACCCAGTGCCGCCACACTGCCCACATAAATCACCAGCATCCAGCCCAACTTCTGCCGCAGTAGTGGCTTATGCTCGGCCGGTTCAACAATTGTCTTACTGTCCATTGGAGCAGCCCTCCGCTAGTGGTAACCGTCTTCGTGGGTGACCTTGCCGCGGAACACGTAATAGCTCCAGAAGCTGTAACCCAAGATGAACGGGATAGTGAACAAGGTACCCAGCAGGAGAAAGCCCTGGCTTTGCGGTGGGGCAGCAGCCTCCCAAATTGAAATGGACGGTGGCACGATGTTCGGCCACAGACTGATGCCCAAACCGCTGTAGCCGAGGAATACCAGCAGTAGGGTCAGCAGGAACGGCGTGTAGTGTGCGTTACGCGCCACCGCCTTGAGCAGGCACCAGGTTGTGACCAGCACCAGGATCGGCACCGGCAGGAACCAGAACAGGTTCGGCAGGGTGAACCAGCGAGCGGCAATTTCGGGATGGGTCAGTGGCGTCCAGATACTGACGATAGCAATTACCGCCAGCAGCACGAGAACCAGCGGCCGAGCCAGGTTATGCATCAGTTCTTGCAACTTGCCTTCGGTTTTCATGATCAGCCAGGTACAACCCAGCAAGGCATACGCAACGATCAAGGCCACGCCACAGAACAGGCTGAAGGGTGTCAACCAGTCCAGCTCACCACCAGCGAACTGTCGATTGACCACCGGTATACCATCGATGAACGCCCCCAGCGCCACGCCCTGGAAGAATGTGGCGACCAGCGAACCACCGATAAAAGCTTTGTCCCAGATATGACGTTTATGTTCTTTGGCCTTGAAGCGGAACTCAAAGGCCACGCCCCGGAATATGAGCCCGAACAGCATCAGAATCAGCGGCAGATATAACGCCGACAACACCACCGAGTAAGCCAACGGGAAGGCACCGAGCAGCGCCGCACCACCCAGTACGAGCCAGGTCTCGTTACCATCCCAGATGGGGGCGACTGTGTTCATCATCACGTCACGATCGGTCTTGCCCGGAATGAACGGAAAGAGAATGCCAATCCCCAGGTCGAAGCCGTCCATGATCACGTACATCATGATGCCGAAAATGATGACCACGGCCCAAATCAATGGAAGATCAATACCCATCACTCAGTTCCCCTTCTTGTTCGGGCTAAGGCGGTGATCGCCTTCAACGGTGTCGTCGGTAGCGGAAAGACCAAGACCTGCGTGGCTGATTTCTGCGCCTTCGTTGGTCTTCGGACCCTTGCGCACCAGACGCATCATGTAGCCGAAACCGGTACCGAACAGCGCGAAATACACCACCACAAACAGCACCAGGGTAAGGCTCATCTGTGCCACGCTGTGGTTTGAGGAAGCATCGGCAGTACGCAACAGGCCATACACCACCCACGGTTGACGACCGATTTCAGTGGTGAGCCAACCGGCGAGAATCGCGATCAAACCGGACGGCCCCATGAACATCGCCAAGTACAGAAAGGGGCGGCACTGGTAAAGCGTTCCGCGTTTGCGTAACCACAAGCTCCACAATCCGGTGAAGAGCATCAACATGCCGAGGCCAGCCATGACCCGGAACGACCAGAACACAATGGTCGAGTTTGGGCGATCTTCAGGGGCAAACGATTTCAGTGCGGGAACCTGCTTCTCCAGGCTATGGGTCAATATCAGACTGCCCAGGTACGGAATTTCGACGGTGTATCCAGTCTTCTCGGCTTTCATGTCCGGCCAGCCGAACAGAATCAGCGGCGTCGGTTCGTTACCACGGTTTTGCCAATGACCTTCAATCGCAGCGATTTTTGCCGGCTGATGTTCCAGCGTATTCAAGCCGTGCATATCACCGACCATGATCTGAATGGGCATGACGATCAACGCCATCCACATGGCCATCGACAGCATGGTGCGGATCGCCGGGTTATCACGGCCGCGCAACAGATGCCAGGCAGCCGATGAACCGACAAAGAAGGCGGTGGCAACAAACGCAGCGATCGACATGTGTACGAGGCGGTACGGTAACGACGGGTTGAAAATGACCGCCAGCCAATCCGTCGGAATCACCTGCCCGTTAACGACTTCGAAGCCATTAGGGGTTTGCATCCAGCTATTGGACGCCAAAATCCAGAAGGTCGAAATCAGCGTTCCAAGAGACACCATTACGGTCGAGAAAAAATGCAGTCTGCGCCCGACGCGGCCCCAGCCGAACAACATTACGCCCAGAAAGCCCGCCTCAAGAAAGAAGGCTGTAAGCACCTCATAGGTAAGCAGAGTCCCGGTGACGGGACCGGCGAAGTCCGAAAAACGACTCCAGTTGGTACCGAACTGATAGGCCATCACAATGCCGGACACCACGCCCATGCCGAAGTTGACCGCAAAAATCTTCGACCAGAAGTGGTATAGATCACGGTAGGTGTCGTTACGAGTCTTGAGCCACAACCCCTCAAGAACGGCCAGGTAACCAGCCAAACCGACGGTGATAGCCGGGAACAGAATATGGAACGACACCGTAAATGCGAACTGCATTCGCGCCAAGTCTAATGCCTGTAGGTTAAACATAACTGCCCTCTTGTATGCAGATAAAGCATGACTGCGCCCGCACTTTTAAATAAGTGACTGCGCTCTACATTACCGATGTACTTTCTCTGCCGAGATGGCACGCAGAATCACGGAAGGTAAGCCGGCTCAAATCTTTTAAATCAGCAAAAGATCATTAACCAAACTTCAACCACCAGAACTGAATACAACACGCAAATCATTGGAGCACGGTGAGTCTTGACTTAAAGACTCCGCCCCGTGAATAAGTGTTAAACCACGCGAGACTGACGCCCCATAAAACCCCCACGTTCGATTTTTCCAAGAACGATAGGAATGGAGCTCAGCAAAGCCATTAAGAACAACTACGACCCGTATGATGCTCATACTTCTTATGCGTGATTACGCGTTATAGCAATCCTCCTGATGTGAAGGTGTGTAGTTTAAGTCATTTTCTTATCGGCTTTTTACCGTATTATCGGCAAGCCTTATCGATTTTACCGATAAGGCTTTTGACGCGGCAACTCTGTCGTGAACATGATGCTTAACGCAACATTTATCAGGGCGATGCTACAAGGTACAAACAGCTGTCGAGAATCATGACCCATGGGTGATCGAGGCTCGATTAACTCAGCAGTATGGCGAACGGAGTGCGTATATAAAATCGAGGCTAAATCGCTGACAAGGGTAAACGCCCGAGACTATTACAAAGTTCGGGACATTTTTTCTTTCGAGCACGCCGGTATTAGGGCTCTTTAACGGAGGGAAGAGGTGCAGTTTCTCGGAAAAAACGACCAACCTATTTCATTAATTAAAGCCTGGCGCTACAGGTAAACGATCTCCATCATCAGGGTTGCGTTATAACTGCCAACCGCAGGTAACTCCTGTGCGCCGAGTACCGGCTTGACCGAAAGCTTGAGATTGAGCGCTGTCGCCTCGACCAAGAACGTCAGTGGCTCGCCAAAGTTAAAATCCACTTCGCGGACAGTGCCTGTCACGTCGCTCAGACGGGTTTTCAATCCCAGTTTGTCCAACGTAGTACGCAACGTAGCGGCGTCGTAAGCGCCGTTGCCGGCAGTGAAGCGCAATTGCACCTTACTGCCTTGGGTACATTGGAAACCCAGGGCAACGTCTGTCCACTCGTTAAGCCCCATTTTCAATGAGTTGAGACTCACGCTGGGAAGATCAACGCTTTGCGTCGCCCCAAAGTTGGCGGTACAGGGTGGCTTGATAAGGCTGCCGCTGATGTCGAGACGGGTGGTATTGGCGGCTATGGTCTTGGTGGAGCAAAGCATGACCGCAGACAATAACGTCCCCCACAGCATCACTCTGACGACCATTGACATATCACAAGTACTCGATACTGATCATCGTCGAAGCACTGAAATCACCCTCGGTGAGCGCACCCGTCGCAACGAGCTTTGCCTTCATGCTCAAGTCTACGGTGCCGCTTTGCGCGGTCAGCGTACGTTTCGCCCCCGTGATATCAACTTCCGAACTGTCGCTGTCCAGCGTCAGCGTATACGCCAGATTGGCCTT